>CAWICO010000017.1:0-408362 GCA_963834615.1 uncultured Actinomycetota bacterium | reverse complement strand
GGGATGCTGGCCGACGGCGGGGCGCAGGTGATCAAGGTCGAACCGCCCGAGGGTGATTCGCTGCGATCCCTGGTCCGCCTCGGGCGCGACCCTCGAGAACGGTTGCGACGGTGCGTTGTTCGGCTTCCTGGCCGGCGGCAAAGAAAGCGTGAGCGCGGATCCCGACCGACCGATACTGGATCTGGTCGACACCCTGCTGGCTGCGGCCGATGCGGTGGTCTGGTCGCCGGGCTCCGGCTGCGCCGGACATCCACCCCGGCTCGGCGCTGCCGCGATCCGTCGCGCGCATCGGCATCTGGTGGTCACCGCGATCACGCCGTTCGGGCTGGAAGGGCCCTGGAGTGACCGTCCCGCAACGGAATTCACCCTGCAGGCGTGGTCCGGCGGCATCGTCGGGCTGGGCCGCGGCGCACCCGAGCAGGCGCCGGTGTACGTCGGCGGCCGGGTGGGCGAATGGTTCGCCGGGGCGTACGCGTCTGCGTGCCACCATGACCTCGAGGCTGCGCCACGCTGGGTTCGGGGTCGGGTGAGCTGGTCGATCTGTCCATGCTGGAGACGCAGATCCTCGGACTCACCTATTTCCCGGTGTCGTTCCACGAGGCGCTGGGCCGGCCGTTCCGCACGCAGCGGCGGTCGAGCGTGCCGGGGGTGGCGCGCGCGGCCGACGGCATGGTCGCGCTGGGGTGCGGCACCTCGCAGCAGTGGTTCGACCTGTGCGCGATGGTCGGACATCCGGAATGGATTGATGAGGACTCACCGATCTGTCCATCACCGAACGGGCCCGGTAAGAACGCGGCGGAGATCTTCGCCTGGCTGGCCGAACCCAGCCCGCCGAGGTGATCCGGGATCTGGCCTCCGCGTTCCGGATTCCGAACGGGCCGGTGGTCAACGGGGCCAATGCGACCACCGATGGATCGATCACATCCAGCCCGCGAGGCCTTCACCGTGAATCCGCGCGGCGGATTCGCCCAGCCACGGCCCGCCGTATCGCCCGCAACCCCGAGGTGGTCGCGATCCGCTGCCCGCGCCGCGGATCGGAGAGCACACCGCCCCGGATATCGCGCCGCCGCGCCCGGAACGCCATGACGCGCGTCCGGCGGCGACCGAATCCCCTTCCGTTCCAAGAACTTCGGGTGCTGGACCTGACCACCTACTGGGCCGGGCCGTCCTGCACTCACTATCTGGCCATGCTCGGCGCGGAGGTCATCCACGTCGAATCCGCACCCGCACCCCCGACGGCACCCGCCTGATCGCCGGGGTGCCCTTCGCCGAGGAGCAGTGGTGGGAGTACTCACCGATCTTCTCCGGGCTGAACACCAACAAGAAGAGCATCACCCTGGACCCCCGCCCGAGCGCGGGCCGAGAGCTGCTCTCGCGCCTGGCCGCCACCTGCGATGTGATCGTCGTGAGAACTACACGCCACGGGTGCTTGATCAGATCGGTTTGGATTACGCTGCGGTGCAACGACTTCGGCCCGATCGATCATGGTCCGCATGCCCGGATTCGGCCTGGACGGCCCGTGGCGCGACAATCCCGCCTTCGCGTACGTCATCGAGGACACCTCCGGATTGACCTGGCTCACCGGGCATCCCGACCGAAATCCGCTTGAGCCCTACTCGATCGGCGATCCCAACGCCGGTGTGCACGCCGCTCAACGCCCTGCTGCTGGCCTTGGAACACCGCCGCCGCACCGGAAAGGCGTGCTCGTCGAGGCGCGCGATGGTCGATGCCGCGCTGAACGTCGCCGCCGAACAGTTCATCGAATTCTCCGCCTACGGCGCATTATTGGAGCGCGACGGCAACCGGGGCCCCGCGGCCGCCCCGCAGAACCTCTACCGCGCCTCGGGCACCCGGACGAATTCGGGCGCGAGGACTGCTGGGTGGCCATCGCCGTCGGCCACCGACGATCAGTGGCCCGTGCCCTGTCCAAGGCCCTGGGCGATCCGTCCTGGGCCCCGCCCCCCGCCTGTCCTCGGCCGCCGGGCGCCGGCGCGAACACGATGCCCGTTCGATGCCCCGGCTGGGCGAATGGTGCGCCGTCCGCGACAGCGACGAGATCGTCCGAATCCCTCTGGGAAGCAGGCGTTCCCGTCGCCAAGGTGATGCAGCCTCACCGCCAGCCCGAAATTCCTCAGCTGAAAGCTCCACGGAACTTCTTCGAAGCCGGTCTCCCACCCCGTTGCCCCCGGACCGCCCGGCACAGCACCGTCCCCATCCGATTCTCCGCCGGGCCCGACCGGTTCCACCGCTCCCCCCCGCCCGCTGCTGGGCCAGCACACCGCCGAAGTGTTCCCGCGGCATTGGGACTCGGCGCACGGAGACCTCGCCGAACTCCAGGCCGAGGGCATCATCGGCCAGGCCCCCGGCGCCGCGCGAAAGACCGCGGCTACCTACGTCAGTGACTCCAGCCCGCATTGGCCTGCTCGTCGAAGGTCTGGTCGATGCGGTCGAATCGCTTGCGAATCGACCGGCGCGCAGCCGAATGGGGGAGCACGTAAAGCCGGTTGGCCGCAATCGCATCGACGGTCAGACGGGCGACCTCCTCGACGTCCAACGTGTCCGGTTGCGCCGCCGCGCCCGCCGACGCCAGCCCGTAGTCGGCGCCCATGATCCGCTCGGAGTTCGACAGCAGCTTGGTCTCGACGACCATCGGACACACCACCGACACCCCGATGCCGTTCTCCTTGACCTCGCGGGCCAGGTTCTCGGCCAACCCCACGACGCCATACTTCGCGACGCTGTAGGCGCCCAGGCCGACGTTCGGCATCAGTCCGGCGAACGATGCGGTGAAGGCGACGTGGCCGCCGGCGCCTTGCTCGAGCAGTCGGGGCAGGAACGCCTCGACCGCATGGATCGAGCCCCACAGGTCGATGTCGATCACCCAGCGCCAGTCGTCGTGGGTCATCTGCGCGATCGGGCCGGCGACCACGATGCCTGCGTTGCTGAACACCACGTCGACCTGCCCGAGCAGACGAAACGCCTCGTCGGCCAGGTGCGTCATCTCCTCCAGCGACCGGACGTCGCACATCACCGGGTGTGCCTCGAATCCCTGTCCCTGCAGATGCGCGACGGCCTGCTCGAGCGCAGGTTTGTCGACGTCGCCCAATCCCGGATCCGCGGGCACCGCCGTCCCGTCATAGCTGACCAGCGTCCAACCGTCTGTCGGATCACCCTGCACCACAACCTGACCCGTGTTGGCGAGGAATCCGCCGGTCTTCTCCACCTCGTCCAGCAGGACGGAGAAGTCCGGGTTCTTGACGTTCATCAGCGTCCAGAGCGCGATCGCACCCTCACTGGAGAACGCGACGTCGGTCGGGGTACCGGCCACGTTCGCGGTCCCTTCGTAAATGGTCTGAACGGCACCGCTGAACGCCTCGTCGAAGGTGACGCCGTTGACGCTCGGGTCACCGAGGTCCGGCACCAGGGGTAGTCCGAGCGCCCACGTCAGCGGACCCAGCAGATACAGGATGCCCTCGAGGCTGTTGGTCTGCGCTCCCTCGAATGCGCCGGCGGGAATCTCGTTGAGCCCGGACAACGACGCAACGGGCGTGCCGATACCGAGCAACCCAGCCAACGGTGCCGCGGTTTCCACCGTCCGGACTTCGTCGGACGCTACGACGTTGGCGATGTCTTTTCCGTACTCGTCGAAGATCGAGTTGGCGGCGGTGTTCGCCTCGGTCATGCCGGTGGCGTCGAGATGCGCTCCGGGCGGCACGGTGTCGATGATGCCTGCATGGTTGGCCGTCGATTCGCCGTGCCGGACCAGATCCAGCACGATCGACCCGTCGTCGGCCCAAGCCAGCGCCGACCCCATCGACATCAGCCCGGCCGACAACACCCCGACGACACAGAGACGGGAGCGGTGTGAATTGCTCATGACTACTCCATCGGCCGCTGACGTGTGAGGGCAATGTATCCCGCACGAACTTTGCGGCTAAGCGAATTCACAGGCCGATGTAAGCCGGCTCACACACCGTCACCGGGGTCCGATGATGGACCTAGATGCGGCCGACCCGCTGCAGCCCGTCGACGGTGTCGGCGAGCGTCTGCGCCGCGTCCCGCTGCGTGATCCCGAGATCGCGTTCGGCAGGGGTGTCATCTGAGGGCGGCATCTGGGTGTAGTACTGCATCGCCGCGGAGTTGATCGGAGTCTCAAACGGCAGATGATCGCCGATGACGTCGAACAAGCGCCCCAGGGCACGCAGTCCGACATCGGGGACCGGAAAAACCACCAGGTTGCGATGAGCCGCGGCACCGAGCAGGACTGCGAGGCGATCCACCCCAACGCGTCGCCCACCGGCCATGTATCGGCGCGGTCCCTGGCCCGGCCGCAACAGTGCGACGTGCAAGGCGGCGAGGTCGCGGACGTCCACCACGATCCAGGCGGCGCTGCGCCCGGGCACACCGCGCATCTTGACCGCTGCCTCGACGCCCTCGGCTGCCTCACCGAACTGATCACCCGCAGGTGGTCCCAGCACCATGCCGGGATAACTGATGTTCACTGCCGCGCCGGCGTCCTGAAGGCCTCGCGCATACGCCTCGACGATGGCCTTGGACTTGCCGTACCCGTCGGACCCGCCCACCACGGGCAGGTCCGCATGCAGCATCGGTAGACCCGGGCGAAACAGCGCCGAGAAACTCGAGACGTGAATTATCGGATCCATCTTCGCGGCGGCAGCCCCTCCGAGCACGTTGCGGGCGCCGTCGAGGTTGGTGCGCAGCATCTCCTCGGCGCGGTCGGGGTCGGTGGAAACCATTGCTGCGCAATGAATGACGGCGTCACAACCCCGTAGCGCCGCGGCAGTGCTGTCGGGGTCTGCGATGTCGCCGACGACGTGGTCGCCTACGTCGACGCCGATTTGCGCAGCGCTGGTCTTTAGGCGATCAGGGTTTCGCACGAGAAATCTGACTTGGTGTCCACCATCCTGGACGGCCTTCGCCGTCCATGCACCCACGAATCCGGTGCCCCCCGTGATCAGAACCTTCATCAGACCCGCGTCAACGCGGATCGCAGATGACGATCGGAATGGTCCGGTCGGTCCAGGCCTGATAGTCCTCGAATGAGGAGTACATCGCTACGAGTTCCGGCCAGTAGTGCGCGCGCTCAGCCTCAGTGGCGTCGCGGGCAGTCAACGCCAGAACTTCTTTTTTGATCTGCACCGACACTTTCGGGTTGGCCTTCAGGTTCAGGTACCACATCGGGTTGTTGGTTCGGCCGCCCTGCGAGGCCACCAGCACCACGCGGTCGCCGTCGCGCAGGAAGAGCAACGGGCTGACCCGCGGCTCGCCGCTCTTGCGGCCGATGGTGGTCAGCAGCGCCACCGGAGCCCCTTGTAGAAACGTTCCACCGACTCTTCCGCCGGACACCTTGTAGGCCAGGGTGTTGACCCGTGACATCCACTTGATAAGGACGCCGGTGCCGGCGGAATTGAGTGCGCGCGGTGGATTGGCCATGACGGTGATCCTAGGTTTTCTGGATGAACGGGCGCATCTGAGCGTTGATGTGGCGGATCGTGCCATCGACGATCAAGAACGTCTCGTCGATGTGCGCGCACACCCGCCGGCCGGCCAGCGACGGCTTCGTGATCACGTCGAACTGCGCCCGCACCTGGTCGCCATCGACAGTGAACTTCGGCGGCGTGCACGCCTCGATGATCCTGAATTGCGGTCCGCGATTGAGGCTGCGCCGCAAGTGGTTTCCGGAGAATCCGGTTTTGATGCCTTGCTCGATCCGAACGCAGTCCGGCGCGAACGGGACGTCGTCGCCGCGGTGATTCGCCAACGCGTCGACGTACGACTGCGCCGCGGCGATGCGGTCCGTGTCGGACACCGCCACCTTTAGATGCGCTCGATGATGGTGCCGGTCGACAGCGCGCCGCCGGCACACATGGTGATCAGCGCCGTGCTCTGGTCCGTCCGCTCGAGCTCGTGCAGTGCGGTGGTGATCAGCCGGGCGCCGGTGCTGCCGACGGGGTGACCCAGCGCGATCGCGCCGCCGTTGACGTTGACGCGGTCCATGTCCGGCTCGTGCACCCGGGCCCAGGACAGCACCACCGATGCGAATGCTTCGTTGATCTCGACGAGGTCGATGTCGCCCATCTTCATGCCGGCTTTCTCGAGCACCTTCGCCGTGGACTGCACCGGGCCGTCCAAGTGGTAGTAGGGCTCGGCGCCGACCAATGCCTGGCTGATGATCCGGGCCCGCGGACGCAGCCCCAACGCCTTGGCCTTGTCTTCGTCCATCCACAGCACTGCCGCCGCGCCGTCGGAGATCTGTGACGACGTGCCGGCGGTGTGGATCCCACCTTCGATGACCGGCTTGAGTTGACCCAGCCCCTCCAGTGTGGTTTCGCGCAGGCCCTGGTCGCGGCTGACCATGTGCCGCTCGCTGGTGGGTTGCTTCTGCTCGTCAAGGACCGGTGCCTCTATCGGCGAGATCTCCCGGTCGAAGCGGCCCTCGTCCCAGGCCCGCTTGGCATGCTGCTGTGAGGCCAGACCGAACGCATCGATCTCGTCGCGAGTGATGCCGCGGCGCTTGGCGATTCGCTCGGCGGCGGTGAACTGGTCGGGCAGGTCGATGTCCCAGGACGCGGGCCGCAGAATGCCTCGGTCCGGACCTGCGTTCGCGCCGAGCCCGACACGACTCATCGCCTCGATGCCGCACCCGATGCCGACGTCGATCGCACCGGCGGCGATCAGCCCGGCGATCAGCCCGTTGGCCTGCTGGCCGCTGCCGCACTGACAGTCCACGGTCATGGCGCCGACATGCTCGGGCAGCCCGGCGACGAGCCAGCCCACCCGGGTGATGTTGTTGGACTGCTCGCCGTACTGGGTCACGCAACCGCCGATGACCTGTTCGACGTCGCCGGCGTCGATCCCGGCCTTCTCGACGACCGCCTTCTGGACTGCGCCCAGCAGCTCGGTGGCATGCAGGCCGGACAGCCATCCGGCTCGCTTACCGATGGGGCTGCGGGTGGCTTCAACAATTACCGGGTTACCCATGCGGTCAGGCTAGAACACGTTTCATTACTCTGACAAGCGAGGATGCCCGGGTGCCTTTTGTCTGCGGTGAGGGCATGTTTTACTGGCACTAGAACACGTTGTAGTTCAGGAGAGAAACTTTATGGCACCCCCTATCATTTCGGCTGACTTCGACTTCCTTGATCCCGATGTCAACCTGGCCGCACTTCCCGTCTCGGAGCTCGCGCATCTCCGCGAGAACGAACCGATCCACTGGGTCGACGTTCCCGACGGTTGCGGAGGCTTTGAGGACGACGGCTACTGGCTCCTTGCCAAGCACGCCGATGTCAAGGAGGTGTCGCGCCGCAGCGACGTCTTCTCCAGCTGGCAGAACGGTGCCATCCCGACGTGGCCCAAGGAGATGACCCGGGAGTCCGTCGAGTTGCAGCGCAGCGTCATGCTCAACATGGATGCTCCGCATCACACCCGGCTGCGCAAGATCATCTCCCGCGGTTTCACGCCACGCGCGATCGGCCGGCTGGAGAACGAGCTCGCTCAGCGCGCCCAGAACATCGCCAAGGATGCCGCCGCCGCTGGTTCGGGCGACTTCGTCGAGCAGGTCTCGTGCGAGCTGCCGCTGCAGGCGATCGCCGGTCTGCTCGGGGTGCCGCAGGAGGACCGCGACAAGTTGTTCCGCTGGTCCAACGAGATGACGGGCGGTGAGGACCCCGAATTCGCCGACGTCGACCCGGCGCAGTCGTCGATGGAACTGATCATGTACGCGATGGCGATGGCCGACGAGCGGGGCAAGAATCCGACCGACGACATCGTGACGACGTTGATTCAGGCCGACATCGACGGGGAGAAGCTTTCCGACGATGAATTCGGCTTCTTCGTCATCATGCTGGCGGTGGCGGGCAACGAGACCACCCGCAATTCGATCACCCACGGGATGATCGCCTTCGCGAACAACCCGGACCAGTGGGAGCTCTTCAAAAAGGATCGCCCGTCGACTGCGGCCGACGAGATCGTCCGTTGGGCGACTCCGGTGACGGCATTCCAGCGCACCGCCAACCAGGACACCGAGCTGAGTGGCGTCCAGATCAAGAAGGGTCAGCGGCTGGTGATGTCCTACCGCTCGGCCAATTTCGACGAAGAGGTTTTCGACGACCCGTATTCGTTCAACATCCTGCGAGACCCCAACCCGCATGTTGGTTTTGGTGGCACGGGTGCGCACTATTGCATCGGGGCGAACCTGGCTCGCATGACCATCAACCTGATCTTCAATGCCGTCGCAGACCACATGCCCGATCTGACTTCGATTTCAGAACCCGAGCGGCTGCGGTCGGGGTGGCTCAACGGCATCAAGCACTGGGAAGTCAGCTACACGGGCAAGAGTCCGGTGACGTCCTGATGGACTTCACGGCGGACCCGGCGCAGCAGGCTGTCGCAGATGTGGTCACTTCGGTTCTGGACCGGGATAACTCGTGGAACGCGCTCGTCGCCGGTGGCGTGACTGCGCTGCCGGTGCCCGAGCGTGCGGGTGGCGACGGACTCGGCCTGCCGGAGGTTGCCACGGCGCTGACCGAGATCGGTCGGCACGGCTTGATCGGCCCGGCGTTGACGACGCTCGGTTTCGGTGCAATCACGTTGCTGGACTTGGCTTCCGACGACCAGCAGGACCGCTACCTCGGTGGTTTGGCCAACGGCTCGCTGATCACCGCTGCGCTGAACGAACCCGGCGTCGCGCTGCCGGACAGGCCGGCGACGACTTTCGTGCACGGCCGGCTGTCTGGAACCAAAGTCGGCGTCGGTTACGCGGAGAACGCCGAGTGGATGATCGTGACCACCGACAGCGCCGTCGTCGTGGTGTCGCCCAAGGCTGACGGCGTTCACGCGTCGAAGACCCCGACCTCCAACGGATCCGACGAGTACGTCGTCACCTTCTCCGATGTCACCGTTCCCGACGAGGACGTGCTCACCGGAGCGACGGCGCCGCGGGTGAACCAGTTGGTGCTGGCATCGATCGGTGCCTACACCGCGGGCTTGGTCGCCGGCGCGCTGCGGCTGACCGCCGACTACGTGGCGACCCGAGAGCAGTTCGGTAAGCCGCTGTCGACGTTCCAGACCGTCGCCGCTCAGCTCGCCGAGGTCTACATCGCCTCGCGCACCATTGATTTGGCGTCGACGTCGGTGATCTGGCGGCTGGCCGAAAAGGGCGGCGACGCCCCCGATGTACAGGCCGACCTCGATGTGCTCGGCTACTGGCTCACCTCGCAGGCGCCGCCGGTCATGCAGATCTGCCACCACTTGCACGGCGGCATGGGGATGGACATCACCTACCCGATGCACCGGTACTACTCAACGATCAAGGACCTGACCCGCTTGTTAGGCGGGCCGTCGCATCGTCTCGACCTGGTTGGAGCGCTATGTTCATCGACCTGACTCCAGAGCAGCGCCAGCTGCAAGCCGAACTGCGGCAATACTTCTCGAACCTGATCTCGTCCGACGAGATGAAGGCGATGGAGAAGGACCGTCACAACGAGGCGTACCGAGCGGTGATCCGCCGGATGGGCAAGGACGGCAAGCTCGGCGTCGGATGGCCAAAAGAATTCGGCGGCTTGGGCTTCGGTCCTGTCGAGCAGTCGATCTTCGTCAACGAGGCACATCGCGCCGATGTCCCGCTGCCGGCGGTGACACTTCAGACGGTCGGCCCAGTGCTGCAGCAGTTCGGCACCGATCTGCAGAAGAAGAAATTCCTGCCCTCGATCTTGGCCGGCGAGCTGCACTTCGCGATCGGCTACACCGAGCCGGAGGCCGGCACCGACCTTGCGTCATTGCGCACCTCGGCCGTGCGGCATGGCGACGAGTACATCGTCAACGGCCAGAAGATCTTCACCACCGGTGCGCACGACGCCGACTACATCTGGCTGGCGTGCCGCACCGACCCGGAAGCCGTGAAGCACAAAGGTATTTCGATCCTGATCGTCGACACCAAGGACCCCGGCTACTCCTGGACGCCGATCATCCTGTCCGACGGTGCGCACCACACCAACGCCACGTACTACAACGACGTGCGGGTGCCGGCCGACATGCTGGTCGGCGAGGAGAACGCCGGTTGGCGGCTGATCACCACCCAGCTCAACAACGAGCGAGTGATGCTAGGTCCCGCGGGCCGCACTGCCGGCATCTACGACCGGTTGCACGAATGGGCATCCAAGCCGGGCGGCGACGGCGTCACCCCGATCGATCACCAGGACGTCAAACGGGCGCTCGGCGAGATCTACTCGATGTGGCGAGTGAACGAACTGCTGAACTGGCAGGTGGCTGCCGCCGGTGAGGAGATCAACATCGCCGACGCTGCGTCGACGAAAGTCTTTGGCACCGAGAGTATTCAGTACATCGGGCGGCTGGCTGAGGAGATCGTCGGCAAGTACGGTAACCCGGCTGAACCGGGTACCGCCGAGCTGCTCGACTGGTTGGACTCACAAACCAAACGCAATTTGGTGATCACCTTCGGCGGAGGCGTGAACGAGGTCATGCGCGAGATGATCGCGGCGGCCGGCCTCAAAGTGCCGAGGGTGCCTCGATGACAGACATCCACCAAGCCCTCGCGGAAATCAAAACGGCGGGCGGCGCCAAGCCGCGCGCCGGCAGGGATCCCGTGAACCAGCCGACGGTCAACAGCTGGGTCGAAGCCATTGGTGATCATAACCCTATCTACGTGGACGAGAAGGCAGCTCGGGCCGCCGGCCACCCGGGAATTGTCGCTCCTCCGGCGATGATTCAGGTGTGGACGATGTTCGGGTTGAGCGGAGAACGGCCCACTGACGACCCCATGGGTCCGATCATGAGGTTGTTCGACGAGAACGGCTACGTCGGCGTGGTCGCGACGAACTGCGAGCAGACCTACCACCGCTATCTGCAACCGGGCGAACAAGTCAGCATCGCCTCGGAGATGGGCGACGTCGTCGGACCGAAGCAGACCGGGCTGGGCGAGGGCTGGTTCATCAACCAGCACATCGTGTGGCGGGTCGGTGATGAAGATGTTGCCGAGATGAACTGGCGGATACTCAAATTCAAGCCACGCGAGGCCCAAGATGCGGCCGGCGCGGTGCCCGAAGACCTGGACGCCAACGCCATGATGCGTCCTTCGGAATCCAAGGACACCAAGTTCTTCTGGGACGGCGTCAAAGCGCACGAGCTCCGGCTCCAGCAGCGCCCCGACGGCAGCCTGCAGCACCCCCCGGTGCCGGCCATCTGGCAGGACAAAGAGACGGCGACCGATTACGTCGTCGCCAGCGGTAACGGCAGGGTTTTCAGCTTCGTGGTGCATCACGCGCCGAAGGTGCCGGGCCGGACCTTGCCGTTCGTCATCGCCTTGGTGGAACTGGAAGAGGGCGTGCGGATGCTCGGCGAGCTGCGCAATGTGGATCCCACGACCGTAGAGATTGGAATGCCGGTTCAGGCAACGTATATCGACTTCCCCGGCAACGACGTCGGCCCGGCCTGGACGCTGTACGCGTGGGAGTCCTCGGAGGCTCCAGCATGAGCGCTCCGACGGTTGAGGTCGGCACGAAGCTCCCGGAGTTGTCGCTGTACGGCGACCCCACGTTCATCATCTCCACAGCGATCGCCACCCGCGACTACCAGGATGTCCACCACGACCGGGACAAGGCGCAGGCCAAGGGGTCCAAGGACATCTTCGTCAACATCCTCACCGACACCGGTCTGGTGCAGCGCTACGTCACCGACTGGGCCGGGCCGTCGGCGTTCATCAAGTCGATCGGGCTACGGCTGGGTGTGCCGTGGTACGCCTACGACACGGTGACGTTCAAAGGCGAAGTGACCGCGATCGAGAACGGACTGATCACCCTGAAAATCGTTGGCAGCAACAGCCTCGGCGATCACGTGATCGCTAATGCCACGTTGACCATCGGGGGTTCCGATGCCCGGTGAACTGTCGGGCAAGGCGGCGATCGTCGGCATCGGCGCCACCGATTTCTCCAAGAACTCCGGACGCAGCGAGCTTCGGCTCGCCGCCGAAGCAGTGCTGGACGCGCTTGATGACGCCGGTCTCACGCCCAGTGATGTGGACGGCATGGTCACCTTCACGATGGACTCCAACACCGAGGTGTCCATTGCGCGGGCCACCGGAATCGGGGACCTGAAGTTCTTTTCCAAGATCCACCACGGCGGCGGCGCGGCGTGCGCGACCATCCAGCAGGCAGCCGTCGCGGTCGCGACCGGTGTCGCGGATTGTGTTGTGGCATACCGGGCTTTCAATGAACGCTCGGGTATGCGGTTCGGCCAGGTGCAGACGCGTCTGGTGGAGAACGCTGATTCGACCGGCGTGGACAACTCGTTTTCGTATCCGCACGGGTTGTCCACCCCCGCAGCGCAGGTTGCGATGATCGCCAAGCGCTACATGCATCTGTCCGGGGCGACCAGCCGGGACTTCGGTGCTATCTCGGTGGCTGATCGCAGGCATGCCGCGAAGAATCCGAAGGCCTACTTTTACGAAAAGCCGATAACGATTGAGGACCATCAGGATTCACGGTGGATCGCCGAGCCGCTACGGCTGCTGGACTGCTGCCAGGAGACCGACGGCGCGGTGGCACTTGTCGTCACGTCGCCGGAGCGGGCGAAGGACCTGAAGAATCGTCCGGCGATCATCGAGGCCGCCGCCCAGGGTGCGAGCCCGGACCAGTATTCGATGGTCAGCTATTACCGGCCGGAGCTTGACGGGCTGCCCGAGATGGGTCTGGTGGGCAAGCAACTGTGGTCGCAGTCGGGTCTGAAGCCGACGGACATCCAGACCGCAATTCTCTACGACCACTTCACCCCGTTCACGCTGATTCAGTTGGAAGAGTTGGGATTCTGCGGCTGGGGAGAGGCCAAAGACTTCATCGCCGACGGAGCCATCGAAATCGGTGGGCGACTGCCGATCAACACCCACGGCGGCCAGCTCGGCGAGGCGTACATCCACGGCATGAACGGCATCGCCGAGGGGGTCCGCCAGTTGCGAGGTACCTCGGTCAACCCGGTACCCGACGTCGAGCATGTGCTGGTCACCGCAGGCACCGGCGTGCCGACATCCGGTTTGATCCTGGGCTAACCGGCGTCTGCGCCGAGCGTGAAATTGTCTTCACGCTGGCGGGTGAGCGTGAAAACACTCTCACGTTCGGGACGGGTGAAGTGACGTTCGAGTTGCCTGGTGACACTCTGCGACCATGGCGGAGCCGTTCGTAGGTAGCGAGGCGATCGCTAACGGGATCCTGACCGGCAGCCAACTATGTACCGGCTACACGAGGCTATTTCGGGATGTCTACGTAATACGGGACGTACAGGTCACCGCCGCGCTGCGCGCAAAAGCGGGATGGCTCTGGACGAAGCGGCAGGGACTCGTCGCGGGATTCTCCGCGGCCGCGATGCACGGAAGTCAATGGGTCGACGACACGATGACCGTGGAATTGATCCACGGAAACCGGCACAGGCTGCCCGGTCTCCTTGCGCGAGGGGACCGCATTGAAGAAGACGAGATCGCCATCATCGACGGTGTGCCGGTCACTACTCCGACCAGGACGGTGCTGGACCTCGGGTGCTGGTATCCAACGACGAGCGCGGTTGCGGCCATCGACTCACTGGCCCGTGTGACGGAGATCAAAACGGCCGACGTCGAGCTCTTGGCTCAGCGGTATCCCGGACGTCGCGGTATCGTACGCGCGCGCCGTGCAATCACGCTGTTCGATGCCGGAGCGCAGTCCCCTAAGGAAACGTGGTTGCGGCTGGTTCTCATCAATGCTGGATTACCGAGGCCGCAAACGCAGATTCCAGTACTCGACGAGACAGGCAGCGCGATTGCATATCTCGATATGGGTTGGGAGGACATCAAAGTCGCGGCCGAGTACGACGGTGAACAGCACCGCACCGACCGGTACCAATACAACTGGGATGTGCGGCGATCGGAAATACTTCACCGACTTGGCTGGACCGTGATTCGTGTCGTGGCAGGTGATAGACCCGCGGAGATTGTTCGACGGGTCAAGTCTGCCTTCGCTGGTCGAGCGTGAAGCGCAATTTCACGCTCGACCGCGAACGTGAACCTACTTTCACGCTCGCGTGGCCCACAGGCGCCAAGAGGCTAGGCGGGGATCAGCTCCACGCCGGTGAGTACCGTGGCATTCTCGCGGGCCGGGGCGACGACGGTGGCAAGCAAGCGTCCGTCTTCCTTCCACACGGAAGCCTTCAGCGTCTCACCCGGGTAGGCGACGCCGGCGAACCGCGCGCCATAGGAGACGACGGAGGCGACGTCAGCGTCGAGTAATGCGTCGACGAGTGCTTTGCAGGTCATGCCGTAGCTGCACAAGCCATGCAGGATGGGCCGCGGAAACCCCGCAGCAGCGGCGAATTCGGGATCGGAGTGCAGCGGATTGCGATCACCGCAGAGTCGGTACAGCAGCGCCTGCTGCGGCAGGACGGGGATGTCGAGCTCGATGTCCGGCGCCCGGTCCGGTGCCGCTGTGTTGGTCGATGCCCCGCGCTCGCCACCGAACCCGCCCTCGCCCCTGGCGAAGATCGACCGCCGCTGCGTCCACAGCAGCGTCCCGTCCGGCGCGGTTGCTTGAGTTTCCGACCAGATCACCGCGGCTTTGCCCTTGTCCCAGATGTCGGTGAACCGGGTGACAGCCGTCGCAGAACCTGACGGCGGCAGCGGAGCGGGTGCGCTCACTTGCTCACTGGCATGCAGGACCTTGCTCAGCTCGATGTCGATGCCCGGATACTGCACGGTCGGCGGTTTGGTGACGTGGAAGGTGGCCGCAACGTTGCCGAATGTCGGAAGCACCTGCGGAGTGTCGTCGACGAGGTAACGCAGGTCGCGCTGGTCCATCGGGTCGGCGCCTGCGCCCAGCCCGAGGTGATAGAGCTGTACATCGCTGCTGCTCCAGGTGAATTCGATCGGCTCGAGTTCAGCGGCCAGCGCAACGTCTGGGTCGATGGGCATGTCAGCGATCTCCCTCTGTCCGGTTCCTCCTCGCGTCATTCTGACCCGCATCGTCACCGGACGCTCCGGCCACATGCAGAGCGGCCAGGTAGCCGAAGGTCATCGCGGGGCCGATGGTCCCACCCGGGCCGGGGTAGGTATGTCCCATCACCGGGGCGCTGACATTGCCCGCGGCGTAGAGGCCCTCGATGATGCTGCCGTCGTCGCGCAATGCGCGGCCGTGCACGTCGGTGCGGATGCCACCCTTGGTGCCCAGGTCGCCGGGCACCATCTTCGCGGCGAAGTAGGGCGCATGACTGAGCTCGCCAAGATTGGGGTTCGGCTTGTTTGTCGGGTCGCCGTAGTAGCGGTCGTAGGCGCTTTCGCCGCGGTGATAGTCGTCGTCGACACCCGATCGCGCGAAGCCGTTGAAACGCTGCACCGTCGCGGTGAACTCGTCGACCGGCAGGGCTGCCTTGGCGGCCAACTCCTCCAACGTGTCCGCCTGGATAATGACGCCCGATTCCGTCCACTTGCGTGGAATGCGTTGTCCTGGCTGCAATCCCGCGAAGATATAGCGGTCCCGGTACTGCTGGTCGAACACCAGCCACGCCGGAATGTTCTCGCCCGGACCCGGGCCCTGGCCGAACTCGCCGCCGTACATGTGGTGGCATGCCTCGACATAAGGCATGGATTCGTTCATGAATCGCTGACCGGACATGTTGACGATGATGGAACCGGGCGAGTTCCGCTCCGACAACGCGAACCACGGCGCACCGACCAATGGGACGGTCGGGCCCCACCAGGCGTCCTCCATGATGTCGAGTGCGGCACCGAGTTTTTCGGCGGCAACGATGCCGTCGCCGGTGTTGGCCTTCGCGCCGACGGTCCACTCGGTGGTGATCGGCGCGCGCTGGTACTTGACCCGCATCTGCTCGTTGTGCTCGAATCCGCCGCTGCCGAGGATCACCGCTTTGCGAGCCCGAATAAGCTGCGGTTCAGCGGCTTCCGACTTCTCGGTGTCGCGCACATACACACCACGGACCGCGCCGTCCTCGATATAGAGATCGGTGAGCGCGGTGTTGAGTTGTAACCGGCACGCCGGCCTTGCGGAGTCCGACACGAAGCGGCGCGATGAGCGCGCGTCCCATACCGACGAGGTTCTGTCCGGTGGCCTTCGCCCAGACGGTGCGTGCGCCGACCTTGAGGCTGCGCAGAACCCCGCGTGGATGACGCTTGAGCTGATTGAGTCGGACGTAGTCCTGTTGCATGACAACGACATTGAGCGGAACTTTGCCGTAAGGCGGCTCCAGCCCCGGCAGATCGGGGCCGAGCTTCTTGGCGTTGAACGGCTTCGGCTCGATGGAACGGCCGCCGGGGCGTCCGCCAGGGGCCTCGGGGTAGTAATCGGCGTACTGGGGCACCCAGCACATCTTCAACGGAGAGTTCTTCAACACGAACGACAGCATCTCGGGTCCGCGTTCGAGGTAGGTGTCGATGCGCTGCGCCTCGACGACGTCGCCGACGATCCCGTGCAGGTACGTGCGAGCCGCTTCTGGGGTGTCTTTGACGCCGTCGCGCTCGAGGATTTCATTGTTGGGAATCCACACGCCGCCGCCCGAGCGTGCGGTGGAGCCGCCGAAGTGTGCGGCCTTCTCGATGACTATTGTCGAGAGACCCCGGTGGGCGGCAGCAAGGGCGGCCACCATGCCGGCGCCGCCGCTCCCGACCACGACGACGTCGTACTCCTGCGCTGTCATGTAGAACACGTTATAGAATTGCCGGGGCCGGGCGCTACTGCCCCGGTCACACGAGTGAGGGGACTTCGGCTAAATGATCCCGTCAGCCACCCGTGACGCGTTGGCCGCTGATCTCGCGGAGGCCGAGCGGAGTCGTCAGGCGATCGCTCCGCTGACGGCCGGGTATCCCGAGATCGACGTCGTTGACGCCTACGAGATCCAGTTGATCAACATCCGTCAACGGGTCGCCGAGGGCGCTCGGGTGGTGGGTCACAAGGTGGGCCTGTCGTCGTTGGCGATGCAGCAGATGATGGGCGTCGACGAGCCGGACTATGGGCATCTGCTCAACGAGATGCAGGTCTTCGAGGACACCCCGGTCGAATCAGGCAGATACCTCTATCCGCGGGTGGAGGTCGAGGTCGGTTTCATCCTGGCCCACGACCTGCCCGGTGCGAACTGCACCGAAGACGACGTGCTGGCCGCGACCGAGGCGCTGGTGCCGTCCATCGAGTTGATCGACACGCGGATCACCGACTGGAAGATCGCGTTGTGCGACACCATCGCCGACAACGCGTCCTCCGCCGGTTTCGTGCTGGGCGCGGCGCGGGTCGCGCCGATCGATATCGACATCACCAAGATCGACGCGGTGTTGACCAATAACGGCGAGGTGGTGGCCAAAGGCCGCAGCGACGCGGTGCTGGGAAACCCGGTCACCGCTGTGGCGTGGCTGGCCCGCAAGGTGGAAAGCTTCGGGGTGCGGCTTCGGGCCGGTGACATCGTCTTGCCAGGTTCGTGCACCCGCGCCATCGACGCGCCTCCCGGCAGCAACTTCGTCGCCGAATTCGACGGCCTCGGGGCCGTCCGGTTGTCTTTCGAGTAAAGGAGCGTCCAGTGGCCTCAGCAGGCACGAAAAAATCTGTTGCCATTGTCGGTTCGGGCAACATCAGCACCGACCTGCTGTACAAACTGCTGCGCTCGGACTGGTTGGAGCCGCGCTGGATGGTCGGCATCGACCCGGACAGTGAAGGCCTGGCCCGGGCCCGCAAGCTGGGTCTGGAGACCACCCACGAAGGTGTCGACTGGCTACTGGCGCAGTCTGACAAACCTGACTTGGTGTTCGAGGCGACCAGCGCTTACGTGCACCGGGAGGCCGCCCCGAAGTACGAGGCCGCGGGGATACGGGCGATCGATCTGACCCCGGCCGCCGTCGGCCCGGCGGTGATCCCGCCGGCGAACCTGCGCGAGCATCTCGACGCGCCGAACGTCAACATGATCACCTGTGGGGGACAGGCGACCATCCCGATCGTCTACGCCGTCTCGCGCACCGTGGAAGTTCCCTACGCCGAGATCGTCGCCTCGGTGTCGTCGTCGTCGGCTGGGCCGGGGACGCGGGCCAACATCGACGAGTTCACCAAGACAACGTCCCGCGGCGTCCAGACCATCGGCGGCGCCAAGCGCGGCAAGGCCATCATCATCCTGAACCCGGCCGACCCGCCGATGATCATGCGCGACACCATCTTCTGCGCCATCCCCGAGGACGCCGACCACGACGCGATCGCCAAATCCATTCACGACGTGGTGGCTGAGGTGCAGACCTACGTGCCGGGCTACCGACTGCTCAACGAACCTCAGTTCGACGAGCCGTCGATGCACTCCGGAGGTCACGCTCTGGTCACCACGTTCGTCGAGGTCGAGGGAGCGGGCGACTACCTGCCGCCGTACGCGGGCAACCTCGACATCATGACCGCTGCGGCCACCAAGGTCGGCGAGGAGATCGCTAAGGAATCCCTCACTTCTACAGCCCAAGGAGCGCAGGCGTGACGCGCGCTGTCGACGATGCAGTGGGGGCGCCTCCCGCTTGCGGGGGACGAAGCTATGAGGAGTGGCGACAATGACTTCAGACATCTTCTTCAACCCGATCTGGGACGTGCGGTTGACCGACACGTCGCTGCGGGACGGCTCGCACCACAAGCGTCACCAGTTCACCAAGGACGAGGTCGGAGCGATCGTCGCTGCGCTGGACGCCGCGGGCGTGCCGGTGATCGAGGTGACCCATGGTGATGGGCTGGGCGGCTCGAGCTTCAACTACGGCTTTTCCAAGACGCCCGAGCAGGAGCTGATCAAGCTCGCCGCCGAAACTGCCAAAGAGGCCAAGATCGCCTTCCTGATGTTGCCCGGCGTGGGCACCAAGGAAGACATCAAGGAGGCCCAGAACAACGGCGGTTCGATCTGTCGGATTGCCACCCACTGCACCGAGGCCGACGTGTCGATCCAGCACTTCGGTCTGGCCCGTGAGCTCGGCCTGGAGACCGTCGGATTTCTGATGATGGCCCACACCATTCCGCCGGAGAAGCTGGCCGCGCAGGCGCGCATCATGGCCGACGCCGGCTGCCAATGTGTCTATGTCGTCGACTCGGCGGGTGCCTTGGTGCTCGACGCCGTGGCCGACCGGGTGTCGGCCCTGGTTGCCGAACTCGGTGACGACGCTCAGGTCGGTTTTCACGGGCACGAGAACCTGGGATTGGGCGTGGCGAACTCGGTGGAGGCGGTGCGCGCCGGCGCCAAGCAGATCGACGGCAGCGTGCGCCGCTTCGGCGCCGGTGCGGGCAATGCGCCCGTCGAGGCGTTGATCGGGGTTTTCGACAAGATCGGCGTCAAGACCGGCATCGACTTCTTCGACATCGCCGATGCCGCAGAGGACGTTGTACGCCCGGCGATGCCGGCCGAATGCGTGCTCGACCGTAACGCCCTGATCATGGGGTACTCCGGGGTGTATTCCAGCTTCCTCAAGCACGCCGTCCGTCAGGCCGAGCGCTACGACGTTCCGGCGCACCAGCTGCTCCACCGAGCCGGTCAGCGCAAACTGATCGGCGGGCAGGAAGACCAGCTCATCGACATCGCGCTGGAGATCAAGCGGGAACAAGCCGCAACCGGATAAACCAGGCGCACGCAGCACCAATACACAGGCCCCGCATAGCTACCGCGAGTAGTCTCGCCCGCATGAGCACCACATTCAGGAGCATTCTCGCAGGGGGACTGCTGGCGGCCGCGGCGACGACGTTGATCGCGTTGCCAGCGGCCAACGCCGATCCCGGTTGCGACCAAACCGTCGGTAATTCCATCGACTCGTACTTGCAACGGCATCCCGACCTCCACGATCAGCTGCAGGCCAGATCGCAGGCAGAGGGTGGCGGCCCCAACGTCATCGACTACTTGAATCGGCACCCGGATGTGCGGCGGCACCTGATCGACCTGTCGGCGCAGTGCGCGCCCTAACTGGTTAGCGGGCGGGCGTCCCGGAGTGCCTTGAGGGACACCTGGCGGTGCTGATTTGCCCGTGTCCTGCCCACGCCGTTCCGGCCTGCATCGTCGTCGGGCAAGTTCGCTTGTTGACGAGAACTAGAACACGTTCTAGCGTCAACGCGTGCCCGCTTCTCTCGTCTCCCAGCCGTTGATCGACGCCATTGCCGAGGCCGAAGAACTGGTCGCCGCCGCCCCACACATCGAGAGCGAAGCTGACCTGCTCGAGGGTCTGCAATATCTGGCCGGTTGCGTGGCCGCTTGCCAGCACATGGTGTTCGACTACGAGCGCGACCACCCGATGCTGCTGTCCGGGACCGGACCTTTCACCAAGATGGGGCTGGACAATCCAGACACTATGTACTTCGGCTGCCGTGTCCAACCGAACCACGACTACCTCGTCACCGGCGTCCGCGGCACCACCACAGATTTGAGCTTTCAGTTGCTCGGCGGCGAATACACCGACGACAACGTGCCCGCCAGTCAAGCCGCGTTCGACGACCGCGAACTCCAGATCGCCCCCGATGGCAGCTTCCAATGGCAGGTGCGCCCAGCCAGCACCGGTCAGTTGGTGATTCGTGAGGTGTACGGCGATTGGTCGCAGCGACGCGGCACGCTGGCGATCCAGCGGCTCGACACCGCCGGGACGGCACCCCCGCCGCTGACTCGTGCGGCAATCGAAAAGCGTTACAGCACAACCGGAAAACAACTCGTCAACCGGATCAAGACCTGGCTGCAGTTCCCGCAGTGGTTCTACCTTGACATTCCACCGAACACGATGGTGCCGCCCCGGCTGACGCCCGGCGGTCTGGCGACACAGTATTCCTCGGTCGGTCATGTTCGACCTGCGGCCCGATCAGGCTCTGATCATTACGCTGCCGGTGAGCGATGCGCCGTACCTGGGCTTCCAGCTCGGCAGCCTGTGGTACATCTCGCTGGACTACATCAACCACCAGACGTCGCTGAACTCTGCTCAAGCTCAAGCGGACCCGGACGGCAAGGTTCGCATCGTCGTCGCCGACCAGAATCCCGGCGTCACCAACTGGGTCGAGACATTGGGCCATCGCCGCGGATTCCTGCAGTTCCGCTGGCAGCGGGTATCCCGCCAACTGGCCGAGGCCGACGGCCCGACCGTGGAGCTCGTCGACCTCGACGCGATACCGGCGGCGCTGCCCCATTTCGCGCACAATGAGATTTCCGACGAGGACTGGCGCGCCCGAATTGCGTTGCGCCAGACACAAATTGCGGCCAGGATGCTGGGGTAACCATGACAGGATTGCTTGCGAACAAAGTCGTTGTGATCAGCGGTGTCGGGCCGGGCCTCGGCACTACGCTGGCGAATCGATGTGCGCGTGACGGCGCCGACCTGGTACTTGCGGCGCGAACGGTTGAGCGCCTGGAGGAACTCGCCAAGCAACTCAACGATGCCGGGCACAACGCGCTGGCGGTGCGCACCGACATCACCAACGACGACGAGGTCGCCTACCTCGTCGAGTCCACCACCGCGGCCTTCGGCAAGGTCGACGTCTTGGTCAACAACGCGTTCCGGGTCCCGTCGATGAAGCCGTTGGCGGGCACTGGTTTCCAGCACATCCGCGACGCCATCGAGCTCAGTGCGCTCGGTGCGCTGCGTCTCATCCAGGCGTTCACACCGGCGCTGGAGGCGTCCAACGGCTCGGTCGTCAACGTCAACTCGATGGTGCTCCGGCACTCACAGGCCAAGTACGGCGCCTACAAGATGGCCAAGTCCGCCCTGTTGTCCATGTCGCAGTCGCTGGCAACTGAGCTCGGCGAAAAGGGCATCCGGGTCAATTCCGTTGCGCCCGGCTATATCTGGGGTGAGACGCTGCAAGGTTATTTCGAGCACCAAGCCGGCAAATACGGCACCACGGCCGACCAGATCTATGAGGCCACCGCAGCGAATTCCGACCTCAAGCGCCTGCCCACCGAGGACGAGGTCGCGTCGGCGATCGTATTCATGGCCAGTTACTTGTCCAGTGGCATCACCGGACAGACTCTCGACGTCAACTGCGGCGAGTACCACAACTGATGACCGAATCAACCGAACGCACCGACATCGCCACCGTCGATGAGTTACACGCCTCGGCCACCAAGCTCACCGGGCTCGACGACTTCGGCTCCGGCAGCGACAACTACCGCGAAGCGCTCGGCGTGCTGCTGGACTCCTACCGGCAGGAGGCCGGCCTGACGGTGTTGGGCAGCAAGATGAATCGCTTCTTCCTGCGCGGCGCCCTGGTAGCCCGCCTGCTGTCCGAGTCCGCCTGGAAGCACTATCCGCAACACACCGACGTGGCAGTCGAGCGGCCCATCTTCGTCACCGGGCTGGTGCGGACCGGGACGACGGCGTTGCATCGACTCCTCGGCGCGGATCCTGCGCATCAGGGTCTGCACATGTGGCTGGCCGAGTTTCCGCAACCGCGTCCACCGCGTGACACCTGGGACTCCCACCCGCTGTATCAACAACTCGACGCCCAGTTCACCCAGCACCATGCGGACAATCCCGAATACACCGGCTTGCATTTCATGGCCGCCTACGAGCTGGAAGAATGCTGGCAGCTGTTGCGCCAATCGCTGCATTCGGTGTCCTACGAGACGCTCGCGCACCTACCCAGTTACTCGAAGTGGTTGTCGCAGCAGGACTGGACGCCGGCTTACGGGCGGCATCGCAAGAACCTTCAGCTGATCGGGCTGAACGACGTCGGCAAGCGGTGGGTGCTGAAGAACCCCAGTCATCTGTTCGCGTTGGATGCGCTGATGGCGACGTATCCCGACGCGCTGGTCATCCAGACGCACCGACCGGTCGAGACCATCATGGCGTCGATGTGCTCGCTGGCGCAGCACACCACCGACGGATGGTCGACGTCCTTCGTCGGGGCCCAAATCGGCGCCGACGCAGTGGAAACCTGGTCGCGTGGTCTGGAGCAGTTCAACACCGCGCGTGCCAAATACGACTCGGCCCAGTTCTACGACGTCGATTACCGCGAATTGATCGCTGATCCGATCGGCACCGTCGCCGACATCTACCGTAAGTTCAACATTCCACTCACCGACGACGCCAGACAGGCGATGGAAGACAGTCACGCCGAAAGCCAAACCGGCGCAAGGGCTCCGAAGCATACCTATTCGCTGGCTGACTACGGGCTGACGTCCGAAGCCGTCAAAGAGCGGTTCGCCGGACTCTGATCGATTGTCCGGCTCCTCAGCCGTTCACGGCGCGAACGGCATCGTCGCCGGACTCTGATCGATTGTCCGGCTCCTCAGCCGTCACCCGCCGGCGGCGCGGTGGAGACCGCTTCCAGGCATCCTTCGGCGACCGCGTGGTCAATGCTGTCGGCCAGTTTCGGGCAGGACTTCGTCCGCGCGCTGTCGGAGCCGCTCGCACGTAGTTCGGCGAAATACGCGCAGCGCTGTGATGCTTCGGTATTCCATTGCGTCGCAGTGTGTCCTGGCCCGAGGCGCTTGACGTTGACGGTGACGTGGCAGAACCGGCAGTCCACCGGCTGCAGCCCCGACGTCAGGTAACGGGCTTTGTCGGCCTCGGTCGCCGCACGCACTGCGGCGGCACGCTCGGGGTCCTCCGCGAAAGCCGGTGCCTTCGACCAGGATCCACCGTTCCGGCCATTTGCGGCGGTTGCCGGCTCGGCGTCGTGGTCGTGGTCGCCGTGCAGCATCAGCATCGACCGGGCCAGCCGATCGACGTCGGGCGACTCTTCCGGGGGGCTCATCATCAAACCTGGCTGGGCTGTCCTTCGGCCTCGGACTGCTGCTTGAGGTTTTGCTCGACCTCAACGTGCCACTTCTCGTTGGCGATCGTGGTGTCCACCTCGATCTCGAAGCGGTCCGTCATGTCCGGCGTGACATCGGCGGCGTCGACGTAGAACTGCTGATACCAACGGCGCATCTGGTACACGGCGCCGTCTTCTTCGACCAGCAACGGGTTGTCGATACGCGTCTTGTGCCGCCAGATTTCGACGTCCTGCAGGAAGCCCTTGCTGACGCCCTCGGTGAAGACCTTGGCCAGCTTGTTGGTCATCTTCTCGTCCATGCCCTTGGGCTTCTCGACCATGACGCCCCACTGCAGCACGAAGGAATCCTGGGTGACCGGGTAGTGGCAGTTGATCAGGATCGACTCGGCCTTGTAGTCGCCGTACTTGTTGTGCAGCCAGTTGATCATGAAGGACGGACCGAAGTAGGACGCCTCTGAATCTAGGTGCGCCTCGCCGTACGAGGTGCCCAGATCATTGACGTCCGGGCGGCCGACGTTGTGCAGGTACTGCGAGGCGACGTGACCCTCGAAGACATTCTTGAAGTACGTCGGCAGACCGAAGTGAATGTAGAAGAAGTGCGCCATGTCGGTCACGTTGTCGATGATCTCGCGGCAGTTCGAGCCCTCGATCAGCATCGAGTTCCAGCGCCAGTCGGTCCACTCGTCGCTGGCGAACTCGGGCAGTTCGGGGATGCGCAACTCGGGTGGCGGCGGGTTGCCTTCGTGGTCGTGCCAGACGTACAGCAGCCCACTGCGGACGTCGGTCGTCCAGGACCGGGTGCGGGCCAATCGTGGCGTCCGCTTGGCGTAGGGCACCAGCTTGCACTTACCGTCGCCGCCCCAGCGCCAGTCGTGGAAAGGGCACGCGACCTCGTCGCCCTTGACGGTGCCCTGTGCCAGGTTGCCGCCCATGTGCCGGCAGTAACCGTCCAGCACGTGCAGGTCGCTGTGCGAGTCCGCAAAGACCACCAAGTGCGTGCCGAACGCCTCGATCCCGTGCGGTTCGCCGTCCAGGTAATCCTTGACCGGGCCCAGGCAGTGCCAGCCGCGGGCATACCGGTCGGGCAGGGTGCCGGCGTCGATCTCGCGAATACCGGCAGTCTCGGTAGCCATGACGCCTCCAAATTTTTGGCTTCTAACTAGAACACGTTACAGTTTTGCCGCGGTAAAGCGCAATCGTGACTGGTTGTCAGGTTGATGAGCGGCCGGCAACGGCCCGAGTACCCGGCCTGCGGTATATCTGAACGATGCCGCTGTTTGCCTTCGAAGGCCGAGCGCCGAGGGTTGATCCGACTGCGTTCATCGCCCCCACCGCGACTCTGATCGGCGACGTCACGGTCGAGGCCGGTGCGTCGGTGTGGTTCAACACTGTGTTGCGTGCCGACTTCGGGCCGGTGATCGTGCGGGAGGGCGCGAACGTGCAAGACGGATCGGTGTTGCATTCACCGCCGGGCATCCCCGTCGACATCGGTCCCGGGGCCACCGTCGCGCACATGTGCATCATCCACGGCGCCCACATCGGCGCCGAGGCGCTGATCGCCAACCACGCCACCATTCTGGACGGTGCGGTGATCGGTGCCCGCAGTCTGATCGCCGCGGGCTCGCTGGTGACCGCCGGCACCAAGATCCCCGCCGAGGTGCTGGCGGTCGGAGCACCGGCCACCGTCAGAGGTCCGATCGCGGGCACTGGTGCCGAGATGTGGGTGAAGGTGAACCCGAAGGCTTATCAGGATCTCGCCCTGCGCTATCTGACCGGGCTGGAACCGATTTAGATCTTGCGTGCGCTCGCGGTCGCCTGGTCGACTTCCCAGTACGCGCGCAGCGCCACCAGCTTGCCGTCGTCGTCCGCTTTGTAGGTGAACACCCCTTCGGCGGTGACCTGATGACCGGCCGCGGTGATTAGGATGTGGCCGACGTTGGCCTCTTCGCGGCCGCACTGGTAGGTGTCGCGGAAAACGAATTCGATCTTGTCCGTCGGCGCAATTGCCATGTCCCAGAACGCCGAGATTGCATCACGCCCGCGGTGGCCTTTGCCTTCGGGGTCGAAATGCGATGGCCCGATGGGATCTTCGACGATCGCGTCGTCCGCGAAGACCGCAAGCCAGGCGTCTTTGTCTCTGGCTGCCACGGCATCACGCGAGCGTTTGCCGGCCACGTGTGCGGGCGAGTCGGTCACTGTTGCCATCCCGAATGAATGTAGGTGTCCGCGAACCGCTTCAGCGAGTCCTTCTTTTTCTCGATTGGCGCATCGAAGCCTAAGCCGTCGAAGACCCAGGGGATCACGATGTTGTCCGTGACGCCGATCTCGGCGAGTTCTTTGTGACCGTCGACGCCGAACTTGTCGATGCAGACCGCCTGGTATTCGAAAGGCACGTCGGCGCGGTCATATTCGGCGAGCAACGCCTTGAGTTTGCCGATTGTCTCCTCGAGTTGGTCGCCGGTCATCATCGCGCTGGTCCAGCCGTCGCTGACGCGGGCGGCACGTTTGAGCGCGACCTCGGTGTGGCCGCCGACGTAAAACGGCACCGGCTTGGTCGGTGCCGGGCTCATCTGCAGTTTGTCGAAGTCGTAGAAGTCGCCATGGAAGTCGACCATCCCGCCGCCGAGCACGAGCTTGATGACCTCGATCATCTCGTCGACGCGTTTGCCACGTCGTGCGTAGGGCACCCCGCACCATTCGAATTCTTCCGGCGCCCAGCCGATGCCGACGCCGAAGCCGAACCGGTTGTTCGTCAGGCTGGCGACCGAGCCGACCTGGCGTGCCAGCAGCAGCGGGTTGCGGGAACCGAGCTTCATCACGTTGGTGTAGAAGAACAGCGTCGACGTGACCGCACCCATTGCGCCGGTGGCGATCAGCGGGTCGACCCACGGTGTGTCTTGGTTCCACATCCGTGAGCCGTCCGGCGTGTACGGGTAGTCGGCCTCCGCCTTCTCCATATAGAACAGCGAATCCGGCAGCGCGATCGCGTCGAATCCGACTTCTTCGGCTGTCTTGGCGATGTCGACCAACTGATCGATCGGTCCCATGGCGATGCTGCAGGTGTATTTCACGGTTTGTCAGCTCCCACGACCCACATCGAGTAGTACTGCGAGCCACCGCCGTAGGCGTGGCCAAGTGCTTTGCGGGCGCCTTGAACCTGGTGATCGCCCGCCTTGTTCATCACCTGGATGGCCGCTTCGGCGAACCGGATCAAGCCGGACGCGCCGATCGGGTTAGACGACAGCACCCCGCCGGACATGTTGAGCGGGATCCGGCCACCGATCTTGGTTTCACCCGCTTCGGTGAGCTTCCAGCCCTCGCCCTCGGCCGCAAACCCTAGGTTCTCCAACCACATCGGCTCGAACCAGGAGAACGGCACGTACACCTCGGCGCAGTCGATCTCGTCAATCGGGCTGGTGATGCCCGCGGCTTTCCACAGTGCCTTCGCGGCGTCACGGCCGGCTTGCGGGTTGACCTGGTCGCGACCGGAGTACGCCAGCGGTTCGGTGCGCAACGCGGTGGCGTGGATCCATGCCACCGGATGACCTTCGGCGACTCGCTTGTCGGCGACGTCCTCGTTACCGATCACCACCGCACAGGCCCCGTCGGACGACGGACAGGTCTCGTCGAAACGGATGGGATCCCACAGCATCTGCGACGACATCACCTTTTCCAGCGTGATGTCGGGCTGATGCAGATGCGCCAGCGGGTTCTTGGCGCCGTTCAACCGATCCTTGACCGCGACCATGGCGCCGATGTGTGTCGGGGCGCCCGACCGTCGGATGTAGGCCCGCACGTGTGGCGCGAAATAGCCACCCGCGCCGGCGCCCACCGGCTTGGTGAAGGGCACCGGAATGCTCAACCCCCACATGGCATTCGACTCGGACTGCTTTTCCCACGCCATGGCTAGAACGCGCCGGTATTTGCCCGACTTCACCAGGCTGGCGGCCACCACGCCGGTCGAGCCGCCCACCGACCCTGCCGTGTGCACCCGGATCAGCGGCTTGTTGGTCGCGCCGACGGCGTCGGCCATGAACAGTTCGGGCATCATGACGCCCTCGAAGAAGTCCGGGCGCCTTGCCGACGACGACCGCGTCGATGTCGTGCATGGTCAACCCGGAATCGGCCAACGCCTTATCGATTGCCTCCCGAACCAGGCCGTTCATCGAGACATCTTGGCGCTTGGCGACGTACTTCGTCTGGCCGGTGCCGAGCACCGCAGCGAGCTGGGGCGTCATGTTATTTCCCTTCCAGCACGGCGACGAGATTCTGTTGCAACACCGGGCCGCTGGTCGCGTGCGCGAGCACCCGACCGGCCGAGCCGTTGAAAATGTGTTGTGCCGCAAAGCCGATGCGTTCGAGGCCTGCGGAAAACATCGGGTTGGCCGCCAGCGCGCCGCCCGACGGGTTGATCGTAGTCGACGCCGGCAGGCCGATTGCCTCGGTCAGGATGAGCTGCTGATGGGTGAATGGCGCGTAGATCTCGGCTATCTCGATAGAGCCGGCGTCGCCGCCCGTCGCGGCTTTCGCTGATGCCGCCGTCGACGGTGACGTGGTCAGCTCCCGGGCACCGAGGACCGGGGTTTCGATGCGGTGCTCGATCCCGGTGATCCAGGCTGGGTTCTTCCGAAGCTCGCGGGCCTTGTCGCCGACAGCCAGCACGATCGCCGACGCGCCGTCGGTGATGGGCGCAATGTCATGGCGCCGAAGGGGATCGGCGAAGAACGGGCGGGACAACAGCTCGTCGATGCTCTTCGCCGGTTTCTCGGAGTCGGTGCGGCCGGCGGCCGCGAACGAGTCCAACGCCACTTGCGCCATCTGCTCGGCCGTCCACTTGCCGGCGTCCAGGCCGAAGCGGGCTTGCAGTCCCGCCATCGACACCGAGTCTGGCCACAGCGGCGCGACCGTGTAAGGGTCGGTCTGCATCGCCAGCACCCGGCGCAGGGTGCCTGCCGAAGACTTGCCGAACCCGTAGACCAACGCGGTGTCCACCTCGCCGGTCAGTAGCTTGATGTAGGCCTCGTACAGCGCCCACGCAGCGTCCATCTCGACGTGCGACTCGTTGATCGGCGGCACCGCGCCGATGGAGTCGATCGCGGAAATGAACGAGAATGCCCGGCCGGCAAGGTAATCCGACGATCCAGAACACCAGAAGCCGATATCGGTCTGCTGGAGTCCCAGCTCGCCGTACAGCGCTTGAAAACACGGCATCAGCATTTCGACGCCGTTGGTGGTGCCGTCGGTGCGGCGCACATGCGGCGCATGGGCGAATCCGACGACAGCTACATCGCGATCGGTCACGTCACTCCCTTTACAGGTGATGCTTGTAGGTGTCGTACTCGGCGTCGGGTTCACCGGTCGGCTTGAAGTACTCGATGTTGTCGATGCCCAGGCCCCATTCCTCGCGGGGCTTCCACACCGCCTCGACCCGCATGCCCATCCGCACCTCGGTGGCGTCGATCTCCTGAATCAGGTGCAGGAACCCGATATCGGCGCCGTCGAGCAGGACGTAGGCCGCAACATAGGGCGGCTTGATGCGCTGACCGGCGAACGGGATGTTGATGATCGCGAACGTCGTCACGGTGCCTGTGTCGGGCAACTCGATGAAGTTGTCGAGTTCCAAACCGGTGGCAGGGTCCGCTTCCTTCGGCGGGAAGTACACCTTCCCGTTCTCGCCGGTGCGCGCACCGAGCAGCTTGCCTTCTTCCAGCGCGCGCAGAAACGCGGTCTCGGGAAGCGAAGCGGTGTGCTGGATTTCGATGCTGCTCGGCGCCACCTGAACTTTCACCGGTTCACGGTCGTCGGTCGCGTCGGACACGGCTTCGGCCTCGTCACCCAGCGCGAAGTAGGCGATGTCGGTGATCGCGCCCGCCGGCTCGTCGACCCAATGCGCGTGAACCCGGGCACCCGTGCTGATGGAATCGGATCACCGGCTCCAACGTCAACGGCGTGCAGCAGCGGCACGTCGGCGCCGTCGAGCTTGATCAGCGCCCAGGCGAACGGTCGGTCCAGCGGCTGGCCCGCCAGCGGCTCGGGCTGCCAGGTCCACGACAGCACGGTTCCGACACTGGCCACCGGTACGATCTCGGTCAATCGTTCGTAGGTCACGGGGTCGTACTCGGCGGGCGGGACGTAGACCCGGCCGTCGGAGCCCCGGACGCCGACGATGCGTCGCTCGCGCAGGGCGGTGAAGAACTGGCTGAGAGTGGGTCCGACTGAACGGGTGTAGTCGAAGGACAGCTTCAGGGGCGCCGAGAGGGGCTTCTGATGGCTATCGATCTGCACCGGGCTGCTTTGGCTGGTGGTCACAGCATCGAGTAGAACAGGTTCTAAGAATGGATTCAAGATACGGTCGGGACCTGCAGGGAAGGCGGCACGCATGAAGCTTGGACTCCAGCTGGGATATTGGGGCGCTCAGCCGCCCGACAACCACGCCGAACTCGTGGCCGCGGCCGAGGCCGCCGATTTCGACGCGGTGTTCACCGCCGAAGCGTGGGGATCGGACGCCTATACGCCGCTCGCCTGGTGGGGATCTTCGACGCAGCGGGTGCGGCTGGGCACCTCGGTGGTGCAGCTGTCCGCGCGCACCCCGACCGCCTGCGCGATGGCGGCGCTGACGCTCGATCATCTGTCTGGCGGACGCCACCTGCTCGGGCTCGGTGTGTCCGGTCCGCAGGTGGTCGAGGGCTGGTACGGCCAGTCGTTTCCCAAGCCGCTGGCCCGCACCCGGGAGTACATCGACATCGTCCGCCAGGTGTTGGCCCGAGAGAAGCCGGTCGACCAGCGACGGGCCGCACTACCCGCTGCCGCTGACCGGTGAGCGCGACCACCGGTTTAGGCAAGGCGCTCAAGCCGATTACGCATCCGCTGCGGGCCGACATCCCGATCCTGCTCGGGGCCGAAGGCCCGAAGAACGTCGCGCTGGCCGCCGAGATCTGCGACGGCTGGCTGCCGATCTTCTACACCCCGCGGCTGGCCGACATGTACAACGAATGGCTCGACGAGGGCTTCGCCCGGCCCGGTGCCCGTCGCACCCGCGAGGACCTTCGAGATCTGCGCGACGGCCAACATCGTCATCACCGAGGACCGCGCCGCGGCGTTCGCCGCTATCAAGCCGTATATCGCGCTGTACATGGGCGGCATGGGCGCCGAGGACACCAACTTCCACGCCGACGTCTACCGCGGATGGGCTACGCCGATGTGGTCGACGAGGTCACCGCGCTGTTCCGCAGCGGACCAAGGAAGGACGAAGAACGGCCGCGGAGATCATCCCGGACGAGGTGATCGAGGACGCCGCGATCGTCGGCGACTTCGACTACGTGCGTAAGCAGATCAAGGCCTGGGAGGCCGCAGGCGTGACCATGATGGTGGTGTCCGGCCGCAGTACAGAGCAGGTCCGCGAGCTGGCGTCGTTGGTTTGACCCGGTCGCTTGCCAGGAGCTTAGAACACGTTCTAAATTGTCGCGATGGCACGCTCGGTGACGACGCAGGGCGCGGAGCGCGTGAGGTGCGGGCACCACCCGCTTGCGGGGAGATGCCGGGCAGTCGACGCGGGCCCGGCCGGTCAGCCGAGCGCGTGCGCGTCGCCGAACGTCATCTGCACATTGCCGACCGAACCCGACACCATGGCGCGCCTCGGCAGGCCCAGCGACGCCAACTCCTTGCCGTAGGGTGGTCGCCGAGGCGCAGCGTCGCCCCACCGATCCGGCCGCGCACTCCGCTGCACCCGCATCTCCCACGGCACCTCGCGGGTAGTCCCCTCGGCGTAGGTGTAGGTCTTGAGCACTTGCGGTCGCGACGTGAATAGCGAGGGCACCGGCAGCCCGCGGCCGAAGTCGATGCCGGCGATGTGCTGTCCGTCGGCTCCGACATCGAAATCCGAATCCGCCTAGCTGCATCGTGAACGGTGAAGTCCGCCATGATCTTTGGGAAACCCCAGATGGTGCGACCGGCCTCCAGCGTGAAACTCTGATCGACCGGCAGGTGGTGAATGAACGCCGCCGCATCGCCCAGCGCCCGCAAACCGCGCGCATCCGAACCCGGCGGATTGACCATCACGGCCGTGCCGAACTCGTGGTACTGCCCCAGGTCGCCGTCGATGTAGCGGACCAGCATCAGGTTGACCACCGCGCGGCCCGGTCGATGCTGGCAGACCTGCAGACCGCTGTAGTCGACGAGCCGCTGCGCGGCGGTGGCGTCAACCGAGAACATCGCGGTGTGTACGTCAGCTTTGCGAATCCGTACCGGCATCGTAAGCACCGTTCCGGCGATGGTGTGCTGTGAATCAGACATACCGGTCACTGTAATCCGCGACTAATTGGGCCAAGTAGACAACTGGAGGCTAGTAGATGACCGTACTTGCTGCTGACACCATCCCGGACACGATCCTGGACATCGACTTGACGGACGGCAACTTCTACGCCGACCGCCACGCGTCGCGCGAGGCATATCGCTGGATGCGCGCCAACCAACCGGTGTTTCGCGATCGCAACGGCCTTGCCGGCGCGACGACGTATCAGGCCATCATCGATGCAGAACGCAATCCCGAGCTGTTTTCCAACACCGGCGGGATCCGGCCCGAGCAGCCCGGCATGCCGTACATGATCGACATGGACGACCCTTCACATCTGGTGCGCCGCAAGCTGGTCAACGCCGGCTTCACCCGTAAGCGGGTGACGGAGAAGGAGCCGTCGATCGGCAGGCTATGCGACGCGCTGATCGACGCGGTCTGCGAGCGGGGCGAGTGCGACTTCGTCCGCGACATCGCCGCCCCGCTGCCGATGGCGGTGATCGGCGACATGCTGGGCGTGCTGCCCGAGGAGCGCGGCATGTTGCTGAAGTGGTCGGACGATCTGGTCACTGGGCTGAGCTCGCACATCGACCCAGCGGGCGCAGAGGCTCAGGCGGTGATGAATGCGTTTGCGGCGTATACCGAATTCACCATGGGCATCATCGGGAAGCGTCGTGCCGAGCCGACCGACGACCTGTTCTCCATCCTGGTCAACTCCGAAGTCGAGGGCCAGCGGATGTCCGACGACGAGATCGTGATGGAAACCCTGTTGATCCTCATCGGCGGCGACGAGACCACTCGGCACACCCTGTCCGGCGGCACCGAGCAGTTGGTACGTCACCGCGATCAGTGGGAGGCGCTGGTGTCCGACCGGGCACTACTGCCCGGGGCGATCGAGGAGATGCTGCGCTGGACGTCGCCGGTGAAGAACATGTGCCGAACGTTGACCGCCGACAACGAGTTTCACGGTACGTCGTCTGCGCGATGGCGAGAAGATCATGCTGCTGTTCGAGTCGGCGAACTTCGACGAGTCGCAGTTCGAAAACCCCGATCAATTCGACATTCGGCGAGACCCCAATGGCCACGTCGCTTTTGGCTTCGGCACCCATTTCTGTCTGGGAAACCAGTTGGCCCGCATGGAATTGCGGCTGATGACTGATCGGGTGCTCGAACGGCTGCCCGACCTGCGGCTGGCCGACGATGACGATCTATTGCCGTTGCGCCCAGCCAACTTCGTCAGCGGCCTGGAGTCGATGCCGATGGTGTTCACGCCGAGCGCGCCTCTGAGCTGACGGCTTCGGCGAGCGTGAAGCTAGCCGAACGTTGGGGGCCGAGCGTGAAGCTGAGCTGCACGTTCGGCGAAAAGGACGAGAGGGTTAGCGGCCCTTGAACTGCGGTGCGCGCTTCTCCTTGAAGGCCAACGGGCCTTCCTTGGCGTCATCGGACAGGAACACGCTGATGCCCAGTTGGGTGTCGATCTTGAACGCGTCGTTCTCGTGCAGACCCTCGGTCTCCCGGATCGACCGCAGGATGGCCTGCACGGCCAGCGGCCCGTTGTTGCCGATGACGTCGGCGATCTCCAGAGCCTTGGTCAGCGCGTCACCGTCGGGAACGACGTAGCCGATGAGCCCGATATGAGAGCGCCTCCGCGGCGGTGATGTGCCGCCCGGTCAGCAGCAGGTCGGCGGCGATCGTGTACGGAATCTGGCGCACCAGACGCACCGCCGAGCCGCCCATCGGATACAGGCTCCACTTGGCCTCCGAGATGCCGAACTTGGCGCTCTCGCCGGCGATACGGATGTCAGTGCCCTGCAGGATCTCGGTGCCGCCCGCAATGGCTGGTCCTTCGACTGCGGCGATCAGCGGTTTGGTCAGGCGACGGCCCTTCAGCAGAGCGTCGATACGCGACGGATCGTAGCTGCCGTCTTTGAACGAGTCACCCGGCGGCTTGTTGGTTGCTGCCTTGAGGTCCATGCCCGCGCAGAAGTACCCGCCGGCCCCGGTCAGGACGCAGCATCGGATGTCGGGATCGGCGTCGACGCGGTCCCAGGCCTCGACCATGATCGAGAGCATCTCCGTGGAAAGCGCGTTGCGGGCCTCAGGACGGTTCAACGTCAGGATGAGGGTGTGTCCGCGCTGCTCAATGAGGGCATGAGCACTGCCTTCGGCCGTCATTCTCGACTCGCTCACGGGTGATCGCCTTCCTGCGTACCGACCTCGAACTTGTCAGGAAATGTAACACGTTCTAATTTAGGGTCCGTGGCCCTGAATATTGCCGACCTGGCGGAGCACGCCATCGATGCCGTCCCCGACCGTGTCGCCGTGATCTGCGGCGACAATCAGCTGACCTATGCCGAGCTTGAGGAGAAAGCCAACCGCCTCGCGCACTACCTGCAGGAGCAGGGCGTGAAGAAAGACGACAAGGTCGGCCTGTATTGCCGCAACCGCATCGAGATCGTCGTCGCGATGCTGGGCATCGTCAAAGCGGGCGCGATCCTGGTGAACATCAACTACCGGTACGTCGAGGGCGAACTTCGCTACCTCTTCGAGAACTCCGACATGGTGGCATTGGTCCACGAGCGGCAGTACTCCGACCGGGTCGCGAACGTCTTGCCGGACACTCCCGACGTCAGGACGGTCCTCGTCGTCGATGACGGCAGTGACGTGCGGGAGGAGGCTACCAGCGCTACGGCGGCGTCGAGTTCTACTCCGCGATCGCCGACAGCTCGCCCGAGCGTGATTTCGGCGAGCGCAGCGCCGACGACATCTACCTGCTCTACACCGGTGGCACCACCGGTTTCCCCAAGGGCGTGATGTGGCGCCACGAGGACATCTACCGGGTGTTATTCGGCGGAACCGACTTCGCCACAGGCGAATTCATCAAAGACGAACACGACCTTGCCAAGGGTGCCGCAGCTAATCCGCCGATGATCCGGCACCCGATTCCGCCGATGATCCACGGCGCCACCCAATCGGCTACCTGGATGTCGATATTTTCAGGCCAGACCACGGTTCTCGCACCGGAATTCAACGCCGACGAGGTGTGGCGCACGATTCACAAGCACAAGGTGAATCTGCTGTTCTTCACCGGCGACGCGATGGCGCGACCGTTGCTTGACGCATTGCTGGCGCACCAAGAAAAGGGGAACGAGTACGACCTGTCGTCGTTGTTCCTGCTCGCCTCCACGGCCGCGCTGTTCTCGCCGAGCATCAAGGAGAAGTTCCTCGAGCTGCTCCCCAACCGGGTCATCACTGATTCAATCGGCTCCTCGGAGACGGGGTTCGGGGGCACCAGCATCGTCGCCAAGGACGCGCCGCACAGCGGTGGCCCGCGCGTGACGATCGATCACCGCACCGTCGTCCTTGACGACGACGGCAACGCAGTGGTGCCCGGCTCCGGTGTGCGCGGCTTCATCGCCAAGAAGGGCAACATCCCGGTCGGTTATTACAAGGACGAGAAGAAGACCGCCGAGACGTTCAAGACGATCAACGGGGTCCGCTACGCCATCCCCGGCGACTGGGCAACGGTCGAGGAAGACGGCAGCGTCACGATGTTGGGCCGGGGCTCGGTGTCGATCAACAGCGGCGGCGAGAAGATCTACCCCGAAGAGGTCGAGGCCGCGCTCAAGGGCCACCCCGATGTCTTCGACGCATTGGTGGTCGGTGTGCCCGATCCTCGTTACGGTCAGCATGTTGCGGCCGTCGTCCAAGCCCGGCCGGGGTCTCGGCCGACACTGTCGGATCTGGACGGATTCGTTCGCGCCGAGATCGCGGGATATAAAGTGCCGCGCAGCCTTTGGCTGGTCGACGAGGTGAAGCGCTCGCCGGCCGGAAAGCCTGACTACCGATGGGCCAAAGAGCAGACCGAGGCACGACCGGCCGACGACGTACATTCGGCCCACGCGACCGCTTGACCGACTTCGTCAAGCGCGACACAGAGGCACCCGAAGAATTCTTCGCATGTGAAGCCGCTGGACTGCAATGGCTTTCAGAGGTCGATGGTGGTGCGCCCTGTGTTCCGGTGCTATCGGTGGATGCGACGAGCTTGACACTGCGGCGGCTCGAGTCGGTCAATCCGACTGCGCACGCGGCCGCTGAGTTCGGCAGTCGGTTGGCCGTCACCCACGATGGAGGAGCCGCAGGCTTCGGTGCGGGGCCCGACCGATGGCACGGCCCGGGATTTTTCGGTCCGTTGTCGCAGCCGCTGCCGATGTCGCTGCGGTCGTGTCAACGCTGGGGTGAGTTCTACGCCGACGAGCGGCTCGTGCCGATGGCCGAGCTCGCGGCACCGCGTCTGGAGGCAGCGACGCGTTCCGCGGTGAGCGACGTGGCGGCGCGCTGCCGTGCGGGCGACTATGACGACGACGATTCGCCGGCCCGCCTGCACGGCGATCTGTGGGGCGGCAACGTGATGTGGACGCCTGACGGAGTGGTGCTGATCGATCCGGCCGCACACGGCGGTCATCGCGAGAACGACCTGGCGATGCTCGCGCTGTTCGGCTGTCCGCATTACGACGCGATCGTCGACGGCTACCAGCGGGTGCACCCGCTACGGCCGGGCTGGCGCAAACGCATCGGGTTGCACCAGCTCTTCGCACTGCTCGCGCACGTCGTGTTGTTCGGCGGTGGCCACGCGCAGCGGACGGGTGTGTGCGCCCGCGCCGCGTTGGCTTTGTGACCGCATCTACAGTCGAAGCGTGAACGGCGCGCAGGCTCTGATCAATACCCTGGTCGACGGTGGCGTCGACGTGTGTTTCGCCAATCCCGGCACGTCCGAAATGCATTTCGTCGCCGCGTTGGACACCGTTCCGCGGATGCGCGGCGTACTGACCCTCTTCGAAGGCATCGCCACCGGCGCGGCCGACGGCTATGCCCGCATCGCCGATCGACCCGCTGCGGTACTGCTGCATCTGGGCCCTGGACTGGGCAACGGGCTGGCCAACCTGCACAACGCCCGGCGTGCCCGAGTCCCGATGGTGCTCGTCGTCGGCGACCACGCCACCTATCACAAGAAGTACGACGCCCCACTGGAATCCGACATCGACGCGCTTGCGGGCACCGTCTCGGGGTGGGTGCGCCGGACGGACGACACTGCCGACGTCGCGGCCGACGCCGGCGAGGCGATCGCAAAGACCGTTGCCACCAAACGGATTTCCACGCTGATCCTGCCCGCCGACACTTCCTGGACCGACGGCGCGCACACCGACGGCGTATCGGTGCAGCAACCTGGGCCGGTCGACGTCGACACCGAGGCGGTGGAGTCGGTCGCCGCGGTCCTGCAATCCGGTGAGCCTACGGTGCTACTGATCGGCGGCGACGCCACCCGTGGCGCTGGGTTGACGGCCGCAGTACGGATAGCCGCGGCCACCGGAATCCGCTTGTACTGCGAAAACTTCCCGGCTCGACTGGAACGCGGAGCCGGGGTTCCCGCGATCGAGCGGATCGCGTACTTCGCCGAGGCCGTGGTGGGTCAACTCGACGGCGCCAAGCACCTCGTGCTGGCCGGCGCCGCGTCACCGGTGTCGTTCTTCGCCTACCCGGGCAAGCCGAGCGATCTGGTGCCGGAGGGCTGCACTGTCCACGTGCTCGCCGGTCCCAACGGCGCCGCTGCGGCGCTGACATCGCTTGCCGATGAGGTGACGCCCGGCACGACGGCCGCGGTCACACCGCCGTCGCGCCCCCAATTGCCAAGCGGCGCACTGACCGCGGTGTCGGTGGCCGACGCCGTCGGCGCGTTGATGCCGGACCACGCGATCGTCGTCGACGAGTCCAACACGTCCAGTGTCCCGCTGACGGCAGCGACCGGCGGTGCGCCCGCACATGATTGGTTGACCCTGACGGGCGGAGCCATCGGCTACGGCATCCCGGCCGCCGTCGGCGCAGCGGTCGCCGCACCCGGCCGACCGGTGCTGTGTCTGGAATCCGACGGGTCAGCGATGTACACGATCTCGGGTCTGTGGACCCAGGCGCGAGAGCGCCTTGACGTCACGACCGTCATCTACAACAACAGCGCCTACGACATACTGCGGATCGAGCTGCAGCGGGTCGGAGCCGGCGCGACTCCCGGGCCCAAGGCGCTGGACCTACTCGATCTCTCCCGGCCGACAATCGATTTCGTCAAGATTGCCGAAGGACTCGGTGTTCCGGCGCGACGCGTCACCACCGCTGAGGAATTCGCCGACGCACTGCGCGCTGCATTCGCCGAACCCGGTCCGCACCTGATCGACGCGATCGTGCCGTCAATCGTCGGTTAGTTCCGGAAGGCGCTCGACAAGCCAGTCGGTCATCGCATTGACCGCATCGACTCCGGCTTCGTATCCGCCGTCGCTGACTTCCGCCGCGAGTGCGACGCCGACGGTTTCGGATATGATGGCGAACTGCCGCACCAAATAGTCTTCGACGATCCCCGGACCCCAACCACCTTTAGCCGCAAATCCTTTCGCGACCAAACCCCAACAATGGTCAGCGCTGAGATCACTCATGAGCTCGATGACGCGGGATGCTTCGGGCACCCGCGCCAACCCGGCGGCGAACCGGGCCTGGTCAGTCAGCGACCATCGCGTCTGACCGAACGGCGTGTACTCGGCCCGCAGTCGCCGCGATTCGACCACGGTGGTCGGGTCACCCGCCGCACGGATGACGGCTTGCACCGACTGGGCGGCGGAATCGCCGAGTCGCGACCACAGTTGCTCAGCCGCGGCGTTGTCGGAAAGGGTGATCGTCTTGAACACGAGGTCGGTGTCGTCTACTGCCAGCGCCGCGATCGCCAATGGCACCTTGATTGTCGACCAGGCTACGCCAGAAGTCCACGCCCCCAACGAAACCGGATGTCCACCGGCATCTGCGACGGCGATACCGACCGTCGCCGGGAGGCTACTCGACAAGTCGTTGAAACTCTTCTGCAGTGCGCTGTCCACCATGACTACCGGCGAATCGGCAACACCGGGTCGGCGCAGTCGACGCCTTCGGCCGACAGTTGCCGCTTGAGAATCTTGAAGGTCGCGGTCCGGGGCAGCCCGGCGCTGACGCGGACGTACGACGGCCACTGCTTGGGGCCAAGGTCCGGCTGCTCGGCGAGGAACGCGCGGAACTTGTCGGTGTCGAAGTCCGCGCCGGTTGCCAACACCACCGCCGCCATCACCTGGTCACCGACGGACGGATCCGGCACGGCATACACCGCCACCTCGGTCACGTCAGGATAGCGGGCCAATACCCGCTCGATGGGCGCGGTGCCCAGATTTTCGCCGTCGACTCGCAACCAATCGCCAAGGCGGCCGGCGAAATACGCATACCCGGCCTCGTCGCGGTAAGCGAGGTCGCCGCTGTGGTATATCCCACCGGCCATCCGCTGCGCGTTGGCCTCCGGATCGTTGTAATAGCCCTCGAAACGCCCACGGCCGCCGACGTTGACCAGTTCGCCGGCCACGCCGACCGGGCACGGCTGCCCAGTGTCGACATCGACGATCTGGACCTCGTCGGGCAACGGTCCCAGTGCGCCCGCTGGGGTGTCGGGCGTACGTCCGATGGCAATCCCACCCTCCGTCGACCCGAACCCGTCGACGACCCGGCAGCCGAACCTGGAGGCGAAACGGTCGATGTCAGCGGGTGCGCCCTCGTTGCCGTACACCGCGCGCAGTGGATTGTCGGCGTCGTCCGGACGCTCGGGTGTGGCCAGCACGTACGACAGCGGCTTGCCCACGTAGTTGGCGTAGGTCGCGCCGTAGCGGCGAACGTCAGGCAGAAACTGCGAGGCAGAGAACTTGCGCCGCAATGCCATTGAGCCGCGGCAGGCCAACGCCACCGCCCATCCGACCAGGACCGCGTTCGAGTGGAACAGCGGCATCGATGCGTAACAGACGTCGTTCGTCCCGAGGCTGAATCGGTCGGACATCGTGACGCCGGCGACCGCGACCTTGCCATGGCTGCACATGACCGCCTTGGGATCACCGCTGGTGCCCGACGTGTAGATCAGCATGAACAAGTCGTCGGGGTCTGCTGACTGAAATCGGATTTCTGCGTCGTGGTGCGCGGCTACCTCGTCGGCCCAGGCTGGGGAATCGACATCGATGTGTTCGATATCGTGAAGTGGTGCGGCCGATTTCGTGTCCGCCAGCACCAGCTGGCAATCTGCGTGATCGATGTCGCGTTGCAGCGCCGCGCCCCTTCGCACCGGGTTGAGGCCGACCGGGACGATTCCTGACATTCCTGCGGCGACCAGTACGGCCGAGAAGAACGGCGTGTTCTCCAGAAGCACCCCGACGTGCGGTGGCCGGGCCGGGTCAAGGCGCTCGCGCAGCGTTGCCGCTATCGCGGCGCCGTGTCGCAGGTGGTCGCGCCAGCTGACGTACGAGTCCTCGAAGTAAACGCCCCGATCGTGGATGTCAACCAACGGGACCAGCAGGTCGGTGACGGTAGGAAGTGCGTCAGTCACTGGTCCGCCTCCTTCTCGGTCCGCTGCGCGGTCCGAATCGTCGCCGGACGGCACTGGCTAGGCGGGAGTGTCCGCCAACTCGCGGCCGATTTTGAGCAGCTGCCTGGTGGCGCCGCCGAGGGCGAACTCGGTCTGCTTGGCCGCCAAGAAGTATCGGTGCACCGGATGGTCGGTGTCGATACCGACGCCCCCGTGGATGTGAACGATGGTGTGCGCCACCCGGTGTCCGGCGTCGGCCGCCCAGAAGGCCGCGGTCGCGACCTCGGTGTCGGCGGGCAGATCCTCGCTGAGGCGCCATGCCGCCTGCGTCAATGTCAGTCGCAGGCCCTTGACGTCGATGTAGCCGTCCGCCAGCCGTTGTCCCACGGCCTGGAAGCTCCCGATCGGGCGGTCGAACTGCTCGCGCGTCCGCGCGTATTCAGCAGTCAGCTGCAGGCCGCGGTCGAGCACGCCGAGCTGAAACGCGGTGTGGCCCAGTATGCCCAAAGTAGTGATCCAGCTGACCACGTCGTCGCCACCGACGACGCGCTGCCGTTGCACCTCGACACCATCCAGTCGCAAATGTCCGATGCTGCCGAGTCCGGTGGTGTCCAGTGCGGTCACGGTGACGCCGGGGTCGTTGGCATCAACCAGGAAAACTGAAGTGCCCGAGTCGGTTTCCGCGGGCACCAGGAATCCGTCAGCAACCGGCCCGTAGGCGATCTGGGTCCGGCTCCCAGTCAGTCGGTAGCCGTCCCCGGAGTTCGCGGCCTGCACCGGCCCATCGCCCATCTCGCCGTCCATCGCGACCGCGAGGATCTTCTTGCCGCTCACCGCGGGGGCGCCCCACTCCTGCTGAAGTTCGCCTACGCCGAACCTGGCCAGCGCGCCTGCGGCAAGCACCACCGACTCGAGGTAAGGCACCGCCGCGAGCTGGCGGCCGAGGGAGACCAGCACGGCGACTTCCTCGAGTACGCCAAATCCTCCGCCGCCCAACGACTCTGATGCGGCGGTGGAAAGGATGTCGGCATCGACGAGCTTGGCCCACAGTTCGCGGTCGAAACGTTGGTCGAGCCCGTCGAGCTTGCGCTGATGCTCGGGCGTGCACACCGCATCCACGATCGTGGTGACCAGACCGCCGAGATCGTGCGCGGCTTCAGTTGTCGAGAAGTCCATGGGTTCTCCTCCAATTCGTTAGCGGTTGGCTCGGGGCAAGCCAAGCGCCACCATGCCGATGATGTCGCGTTGCACCTCGTTGGTGCCGCCGCCGAAGGTCAGGATCAGGCAAGCCCGGTGCATCCGCTCGACCCGACCGCGCAGCAACGCGCCGGGCGAGTCCGGTCGCAACGTCGCCGCGGTGCCGAGCACCTCCATCAGCAGCCGGTAGGCCTCGGTGGCGAACTCGGTGCCGAATACCTTGGCCGCCGAGGCATCCGCCGGAGACGGCGATGCGGATTCCGACGATGCCAACTCCCAATTGATCAGCTTGAGGACCTCGACCTTGGCGTGCACCCGCGCCAGATTGAGCTGCACCCATTCCGAATCGATCAGTCGGGCACCGCCGGCATCTTTGGTGTTCTGTGCCCAATCACGAACCTGGTTGAGCGCCATGATGATCGGCATCGGCGATACCAGCGCGACGCGCTCGTGGTTGAGCTGGTTGGTGACCAGCTTCCAGCCGGCGTTCTCCTCGCCGACCCGGTTGGCTACCGGGACGCGGACGTCCTGGTAGTAGGTGGCGCTGGTGTCGACGCCCGACATGGTGTGCACCGGCGTCCAGGAGAACCCTTCGGCGCTGGTCGGCATGATCAGCATCGAGATGCCGCGGTGCTTCTTGGCTTCCGTATTGGTACGGACCGCCAGCCACACGTAGTCGGCGTAAGCGATCAGGCTGGTCCACATCTTCTGGCCGTTGATGACGTAGTCATCGCCGTCGCGCACCGCGGTGGTCCGCAGGTTGGCCAGGTCGGTGCCCGCACCCGGCTCGGAGTAGCCGATCGAGAAATGCAAATCGCCTGCCGCGATCTTGGGCAGGAAGAACTTCTTCTGTTCGTCGGTGCCGTAGACCATGATCGTCGGCGCGACGCTGTTGATGGTCAGGAACGGCACCGGTGCACCGGCGATCGCGGCCTCGTCGGTGAAGATCAGCGAGTCCATCGGCGAACGGTCCTGGCCGCCGTACTCCTTGGGCCAGTTCAGGGTGAGCCATCCGTCCTTGCCCATCTGTGCGACGGTCTCGCGGTAGACGTTGCCCTCGCCGACCTCGCCCGACGTCGCGCCCAGAGCTTCTCGGCGCTCGGGGGTGATCAGCTTGTCGAAGTACGACCGCAGTTCGCGCCGCAACTCTTCCTGTTCCGGGGTGTAACTGATGCGCATTCCGGCCGCCCTCCAGTTTGGTGAGTTCTGCGGCAGCCTGCATCAACGGCTACCCTTTCGCTTTCCTGGTTGTAACACGTTCTAGTCTGAGGGTCCAGCGGCCTTTCGCCCGGACGCCGCCGGGAAGGGTCGTATGGTGGGCCTACCGAAATGAAAGCCACGTTCTAGGAGGGTGTCGTGCGGGTGATAGTCGACCGCGACCGGTGTGAAGGCAACGCGGTGTGCATGGGAATCGCGCCGGATATCTTCGACCTCGACGACGAGGACTACGCGGTGGTGAAGACCGATCCGATTCCGCCTGATCAGGAGGCGGCGGCTGAGCAGGCGATCCTGGAATGCCCGCGAGCGGCGTTGGTGCGGGAAGACTAGAGGTATTCATAAATGAGTAGCAGCACGAATCCGGCCGACCTGTCCGGCAAGGTCGCGGTGGTGACCGGCGCCGCCGCAGGATTGGGCCGCGCCGAGGCGATCGGCTTAGCCCGCGCGGGTGCAACGGTCGTCGTCAACGACATTGCCGCAGCATTGGACGCCTCTGACGTGATCGACGAGATCACCGCCGCCGGCTCCAAAGCCGTCGCGGTCAGCGGCGACATCAGCGAGCGCGACACCGCCGACGAATTGATCAGCACCGCCGACGGGTTGGGTGGCCTGAGCATCGTGGTCAACAACGCCGGGATCACCCGTGACCGGATGTTGTTCAACATGTCCGACGAGGAGTGGGACGCCGTGATCGCCGTGCACCTGCGCGGCCACTTCTTGCTGACGCGCAATGCCGCGACCTACTGGCGGTCCAAGGCCAAAGACGCCGGCGGCTCGATCTACGGACGCATCATCAACACTTCGTCGGAGGCCGGGCTGGTCGGCCCGGTCGGGCAGGCGAACTACGGAGCGGCGAAGGCGGGCATCATCTCGCTGACGCTGACCGCCGCGCGTGCCCTCGGTCGCTACGGAGTGTGCGCCAACGCGATCGCCCCCCGCGCTCGAACCGCGATGACCGCCGACGTCTTCGGCGATGCGCCGCAGGTGGCGGACGGCGAGGTCGACCCGCTCTCGCCCGAGCACGTGGTGACCCTGGTGCGTTTCCTGGCATCTCCTGAAGCCAAGGACGTCAACGGCCAGGTTTTCATCGTCTACGGCCCCCAGGTGACGCTCGTGGCGGCGCCGACCGTAGAGCGTCGATTCGAGGCGGATACGAATGCGTGGGAGCCTGGCAAGCTCAGCGACGAGTTGCAGGATTACTTTGCCGGACGCGACCCGGAACGCAACTTCGCGGCAACCGGCTTGATGGAGTGACAAACCGTCGCGGAAGCCGCTCGATCTCGTTTTCGCAGAACTAGAACACGTTTCAGCATGATCTGGGTCACAATGGCCCTGACCTGCTGAAACTATTAACATTTGTCTAATTTATTGGTTCTTTGACACTCCGAACTTGTTCTAGTTACGATTGGCCGGCTCACGTGGACTGCCGTGGCTCAGAAACAAGCCGGAGTGGCGCCCACCAGGGATGCAGAGGCATCGCTGGCGGACTAACTTCAGACCCCGCGCGAGAAGGGAACCAGGTTGTTCGAACAGCTCGCGGTGCCGGCCAGGGCCGTGGGTGGTTTCGTCGAAATGTCCCTGGATACTTTTCGCAAGACATTCCGGCGCCCCTTTCAATTCCGTGAGTTCCTCGACCAGACCTGGATGATCGCCCGGGTATCACTGATTCCAACGTTGTTGGTGGCGATCCCGTTCACCGTTCTGGTGGCTTTCACCCTCAACATCTTGTTGCGCGAGATCGGCGCCGCCGACTTGTCCGGGGCGGGCACCGCGTTCGGCACCATCACCCAGCTCGGGCCCGTCGTCACGGTGCTCGTGGTGGCCGGAGCGGGCGCCACCGCGATCTGTGCGGATCTGGGCGCGCGCACCATCCGCGAGGAGATCGACGCCATGCGGGTCTTGGGCATCGACCCGATCCAGCGACTGGTGGTTCCCCGGGTTCTTGCGTCGACGTTCGTCGCGCTGTTGCTCAATGGACTGGTGTCGGCGATCGGCATCGCCGGGGGCTATGTGTTCTCTGTGTTGTTGCAGGGAGTAAACCCGGGTGCGTTCGTCAGCGGCCTGACCGTGTTGACCCACCTCGGCGAGCTGATCCTCTCGGAGATCAAGGCGCTGCTGTTCGGCGTGGTTGCCGGCCTGGTCGGCTGCTACCGCGGGTTGACCGTCAAAGGCGGACCGAAAGGCGTCGGTATCGCCGTCAACGAGACCGTGGTGTACGCGTTCATCTGCCTGTTCGTGATCAACGTGATCATGACGGCAGTCGGCGTCCGAGTGCTGGCGCGGAACTGACCATGAGCCGCGACGACGACGATGCAGAGCGCACCGATGAGGTGGGGGCACGCCCCCTCGCCGTTGGGCGGCTGGGGGTGCCCCCACCCGCTTGCGGGGGAGATCGGCGCACATGAGCTACGACGCAACCCTGCGCTTCCGTCGCTTCTTTTCCCGGTTCAGCGGCCCGATCGACACTTTCGGCGAGCAGGCCCTGTTCTACGGCGAGTCGATGCGTTACATCCCGAATGCTCTCACCCGCTACCGGAAAGAGACGATCCGCCTGATCGCCGAAATGACCATGGGCACAGGCGCATTGGTGCTCATCGGCGGCACGGTCGGTGTCGCCGCGTTCTTGACGTTGGCCTCCGGTGGTGTGATCGCGGTCCAGGGCTATGAGTCGCTGGGCAACATCGGCATCGAGGCGTTGACGGGATTTCTGTCGGCGTTTCTCAATGTGCGCATCGTCGCTCCGGTCGTTGCCGGTATCGCGCTGGCCGCCACCATCGGCGCAGGCACCACCGCCCAACTGGGCGCGATGCGGGTCGCCGAGGAGATCGACGCCGTCGAGGCGATGGCTGTGCACTCGGTGTCCTACCTGGTGTCGACCCGACTGATCGCGGGGCTGATCGCGATCGTCCCGCTGTATTCGCTTGCCGTGCTGGCCTCGTTTTTCGCGGCCCGTTTCACCACGGTGTTCATCAACGGACAGTCGGCCGGTCTGTACGACCACTACTTCAACACCTTCCTGATTCCGACCGATTTGCTGTGGTCGTTCCTGCAAGCCATCGTGATGTCGATCGGAGTGATGCTGATCCATACGTACTACGGCTACAACGCTTCTGGCGGTCCGGTGGGTGTCGGTCTGGCGGTCGGTCAGGCGGTGCGCACATCGCTGATCGTCGTCGTCGTCATCACTTTGCTCATCTCGCTGGCTGTCTACGGCGCATCCGGTAATTTCAACCTCTCCGGATGAGCCCGGCGACGATACAGAGCGCAAAGCGCGCGACGACCAAGGAACCAGGCAAGTAGGAGAAGGGGGGACAGTGGCAAGCACCGGCGCACGACGCACTCACGTCAGGCTGGCAGCGGCGCTGCTGGCCTCTTTCTTGGTTGCGGCTGTGGTGCTGACCTACCTCTCCTACACGGCGGCCTTCTCGTCCTTCGACACCGTCACGGTCACCGCGCCGCGCGCCGGTCTGGTCATGGACCGCGGTGGCAAGGTCAAATACCGCGGCATCCAGATCGGCACGGTTGACGACATCAGCTACGCCGACGATCAGGCGCAGTTGACGTTGGCCATCGACGATGGCCAACTGAATTACATTCCGGCCAATGCGCCGGTACACATCGCCAGCAACACCATCTTCGGCGCCAAATCGGTGGAATTCATTACGCCCAAGTCGCCGCTGGCGAACAAGCTGCGTCCGGGCGCGCACCTGGCGGTGTCGTCGGTATCGCTGGAAGTCAACACCCTGTTCCAGTCGCTCATCGAGCTGCTGCACAAGATCGACCCGGTCGAGCTGAACGGCACGCTGGGTGCCGTTGCCGAGGGTTTCCGTGGCCATGGGAATGACCTCGGCGCGTTGCTGGCAGGGCTGAATACCCTTGCCCAGCAGACGAACCCGAAACTGCCGACCCTGCAGCAGGATTTCCGCAAGACGGCCATGGTCGCCAACATCTACGCCGATGCAGGACCTGATTTGGTCTCGGTATTCAACAACACGCCAACGATCGCCAAGACGGTCGTCGACCAGCAGAGCAACTTGAACAAGACCCTGCTGGCGGCGATCGGGTTGTCCAACAACGCTTATGACACGCTGGCGCCTGCCGAGCAGGATTTGATCGCTGCGCTCAAACGACTGCGTGCGCCGCTGAAGGTTGCCGGGGACTACTCGCCGGAATTCGGCTGCCTGTTTGCGGGCATCGAGCGCGGCATCGAAGAATTCGCGCCCCTGATCGGTGTCCGTAAGGCCGGGCTTTTTACCTCATCGAGCTTCATCCTGGGTGCGCCGTCGTACACGTATCCGGAAAGCCTGCCCAGGGTCAACGCCTCGGGCGGGCCGAACTGCCGTGGTCTGCCTGACATCCCGACCAAGCAGAGCGGTGGATCCTGGTTCCGGTCGCCGTTCCTGGTGACCGACAATGCCAACATTCCCTATGAGCCGTTCACCGAGATGCAGGTGGACGCACCTTCGACGTTGCAGTGGCTGTTCCACGGCGCGTTCGCAGAACGGGACGATCGCTGATGGATGGTTACGAATCGCAGCGTTCGATCCTGATCAAGGTCGGCATCTTCACTGTGACAATGCTGTTGGTGGCAGTCGGCCTGGTGGTCGTCTTCGGCGAGTTCCGGTTCGGGCCGGAAAACACTTATCACGCGAACTTCACCGATGCGACGCGGTTGAAGTCCGGACAGAAGGTCCGCATCGCCGGGGTCCCGGTCGGCGCGGTCAAAGAACTCAAACTCAATCCGAACAACAGCGTGGACGTGACCTTCGGCGTCGACAAGCGCTACACGCTGTACACGTCGACGCGTGCGTTGATCCGCTATGACAACCTGGTCGGTGACCGCTTCCTCGAAATCGCCGCTGGCCCAGGGGAATTACGCAAGCTGCGGCCGGGAGCCACCATCGACAAGCAACACACCCAGCCGGCGCTCGACCTCGATGCGTTGCTCGGCGGCCTGCGCCCGGTGCTCAAGGGCCTAGACGCCGACAAGATCAACACGGTCAGCAGCTACGTCATCCAACTGCTGCAGGGTCAGGGCGGAGCGCTCTCGAATCTGCTGGCCGACACCAACGCGTTCGGATCGACGCTGGGCGCACGCGACCAAATCATCGGCGACGTGATCACCAACCTCGACACCGTGCTGGGTACCGTCGACGCAAAGGGCGCGCAGTTCTCGGCCAGCGTCGACGAGTTGCAGAAACTGATCAGCGGGTTGGCGCAGGGCCGCGACGAGATCGCCGGCGCCATTCCGCCGCTGGCTTCGGCGACCACGGATCTGACCCAATTCCTGAAGCAGGGGCGGCGGCCGCTGCAGGGTGTCATCGAGAACACCCGGCCGATCGCCACCGAGCTCCAGGATCGGCAAGGCGAGGTCAACAACGACATCGAGCAGCTCGGTGAGGACTACCTCCGCCTCGCCGCGCTCGGAGCCTACGGGGCGTACTTCAACATCTACTTCTGCCAGGTCACGCTGAAGATCAACGGGCCCGCGGGTAGCGACATCCTCATCCCGTTTGGCGGCCAAGTAGATCCCAGCAAGGGGAGGTGCGCTTTTGCCAAGTAGGACAGACGAACGCGACCCACTCCGCACCGGCATCTTCGGCCTGGTCCTGGTGGTGTGCGTCGTGCTCGTGGCGTTCGGCTACAGCAAGTTGCCGTTCTGGCCGCAGGGCAGAAACTACGCCGCGTACTTCTCCGACGCCGGTGGCATCACACCCGGAAATACCGTGTACGTGTCAGGTATCAAGGTCGGTCAAGTGCAGTCGGTCAGTCTGGCGGGCGACTGCGCCAGAGTCGACTTCACCGTGGATCGTCACCTCAAAGTCGGCAACCAATCCCTGGCTGCCGTTCGAACCGAAACGATCTTGGGGCAGCGTTCGATTGGCGTGACACCGGCCGGCAGCGGTATATCGACGACGATCCCGCTCAGCAGGACGACCACCCCCTATGCGCTGGGTTCGGCGCTGGAGGATTTGGGCGACAACGCGGGCAATCTTGACAAGCCCCAGTTCGAGAAGTCGCTGAAGGTCCTGACCGACGCACTGCACGAGGCGACTCCGCAACTGCGCGGCGCACTGGACGGTGTCACCTCGCTGTCGCGGACGTTGAACAAACGTGACCAGGCGTTGGAAAGCCTACTGGCGCATGCTAAGTCGGTGACCGCTGTGCTGGCTGAGCGGGCCGGGCAGGTGAACAAGTTGATCGTCGACGGCAATCAGCTGTTCGCAGCGCTGGATGCGCGCCGCGCCGCCCTGGCCGAGCTGATCTCCGGCATCGACGGTGTCTCGCAGCAGCTCTCGGGGTTCGTGGCCGACAACCGCAAGGAGTTCGGCCCGGCGCTGACCAAGCTCAATTCGGTGCTGGACAACCTCAACGAGCGCCGCGACTACATCAGCGAAGCGCTGAAACGGCTACCCACGTATGCGACCACGCTCGGCGAGGTGGTCGGTTCCGGTCCTGGCTTCAACGTCAACGTCTTCAGTTTGCTACCGGCGCCGTTGGTCGCGACCATGTTCGACGCGGTGTTCCAGCCGGGCAAGTTGCCGGCCAGCTTCGCGGACTACCTGCGCGGCCTTGTTCAGGAACGTTGGCGACTAAGGCCTCAGTCGCCATGACCATGTTCTCGGCCTTAAGGGAGCGCCACCGCAGTGTGCGGCGGGCGCTGATCGTGCTGCTCGCGGTATTTCTCGCGGCTGGTGCGTATCTGGTTTGGCCGGGCACGACGGGCAATAAGATCGTCGCGTATTTCACCTCCGCGGTCGGCCTGTATCCCGGAGACCAGATCCGCATCGTCGGCGTTCCCGTGGGCAAAATCGACTCGATCGAACCGCGTGCGGAAGACGTCAAGATCACCATGTTGGTCGACAGCGGGGTCAAGGTTGCCCAAGGTGCGCGGGCGGTCATCATGTCGCCCAATCTCGTTGCGGCACGGTTTATCCAGCTTACCCCCGCGTACATCAGTGGGCCGGCGATGCCGAACGGGGCGACTATCGATCTGTCGCGCACCGCGGTGCCAGTCGAATGGGATGAGGTCAAAGAGGCGCTGACCAATTTGGCCAAGCAGCTGAGCCCTGCCGCGGGTCAGATGCAGGGACCGTTGGGCACGCTGATCAACCAGGCTGCCGACACGTTCAACGGCAACGGTGACTCATTCCACAACGCGCTGCACGAGCTCTCGCAAGTTGCCGGACGGCTCGGCGATTCGCGCACCGACGTCTTCGGCACGGTGAAAAACCTCGGTACTCTCGTCGACGCGCTGTCGAAGAGCAACGAGCAGATCGTCTCGTTCGCCGGTCACGTGGCATCGGTGTCACAGGTCCTCGCCAACAGCTCAACCCACCTCGACCAGACCCTCGCGACGCTCGACCAAGCCCTCGTCGACGTCAAAGGCTTTCTGCAGCAGAACAACTCGACATTGATCGGAACCGTCGACAAGCTCAACGACCTGACCAAGGTATTGAGCGATCAGAGCGGAGACATCGAGCAGGTGCTCCACGTCGCCGGGCCCGGTATCGCCAACTTCTACAACATCTACGACCCGGCTCAGGGCACGCTGAACGGTCTGTTGTCGATCCCGGAGTTCTCCAACCCGGTGCAGTTCATCTGCGGTGGTTCTTTCGAAACCGCGGCCGGGCTGTCCGCCCCGGAATACTACAAACGCGCCGAGATCTGCCGGGAGCGGTTGGCCCCGCCGCTGCGCCGACTGACGTTCAACTACCCACCGATCATGTTCCACCCGATCAACTCGATCACCGCGTACAAGGGCCAGATCATTTACGACACCCCGGAAACGCAGGCCAAAGCCCAGACGCCAATCCCGGACCTGAAGTGGATTCCGGCACCGGGTGCGCATCCGCCTAACCCGACAGATCTGCAGGCTCTGCTGATGCCACCCGCCCCGGCCAGCGGTCCCGCTCCCGGCGCACCGGCCCCCGCGTCGACTCAATTCGGTCCGCTGCCGGGACCTGCTCCGGCCGCTCTCCTCCTCCCGGACCGTTACCCGCGGAGCGGGGGGCCGGCCGATGAAGCGGATCCTGTTGCGTGGCAGCGTTGTCGCCGCAGGCAGCGCGCTGCTGGCGGGTTGCCAGTTCGGCGGACTGAATTCAGTCGCGCTGCCGGGGACGGCGGGGCACGGATCAGGGTCCTACTCGATCACCGTCGACCTTGCTGATGTGGCAACGCTGCCGCAGAACTCACCGGTGATGGTCGACGACGTCACCGTCGGCAGTGTGGCGGGCATTGACGCGGTGCAGCGTCCGGACGGAAGCTTCTTTGCCGCGGTCGAACTGGCGCTGGACCGCAATGTGGTGCTGCCGGCGAACTCGACGGCCAAGGTCGCGCAGACCTCGTTGCTGGGCTCCCAGCATGTCGAGTTGGCTGCGCCGAGCGATCAACCATCGGCCGGCAAGCTGGCCAACGGCTCGACTATCCAGGAGTCCCACACCAATCGTTATCCCACCACCGAAGAGGTGCTCTCCGCACTCGGCGTCGTGGTGAACAAGGGCAACCTGGCTGCGCTGCAAGACATTACCGACGAGACGTACAAAGCCGTCGCGGGCCGGGAAAGTCAGTTCGCCGATCTGGTGCCGAGGCTGGCCCAGTTGACCGCGGGACTGAACAACCAAGTCAACGACATCGTCGCCACCATTGACGGCTTGGACCGCTTCTCGGGAATTCTGGCGAGCAACAAGGACAGCCTTGGGCGCACACTGGATTCGCTGCCCGGTGCGCTGCTGGTGCTCAACAAGAACCGGGACAAGATTGTTGAGGCGTTCGGCGCACTCAAGAAGGTCGCAACGGTTGCCTCGCATGTCCTTTCGCAAACCAAGGTGGATTTCGCCGAAGACCTGAAGAGCCTGTACTCGGCAACGAAAGCGCTCGCGGACAACCGCAAGAACTTCGTGACGTCACTGCAGTTGTTGCTGACCTTCCCGTTCCCGAACTTCGGTATCAAGCAGGCAGTTCGAGGTGATTACCTGAACGTCTTCACTACCTTCGACCTGACGGTGCGCCGGCTCGGCGAGACGTTCTTCACCACGTCATGGCCGCTGGACCCGAACATGTTGCATATGAAGGACGTCCTGAATCCGCCGGACTTCCTCATCGGGGAGATGGCCAACCTGTCCGGGCAGGCGGCTGACCCGTTCAAGATCCCGTCGGGCACGCCGGCAGGACAGCACTGATGATCGACCGTCTGACGAAAATGCAGCTGGCCATCTTCGGAGTGGTCACGGTGATCACGATCGTCGTCATGGCGGTTTTCTATCTGCGACTGCCGGCGGCGCTGGGCATCGGCACCTATCGGGTGACCGCGGACTTCGTCGCCGGTGGGGGTTTGTACAAGAACGCCAACGTCACCTACCGCGGGGTCGCCGTCGGAAGGGTGGAGTCGGTGGGCCTGAACCCGCTTGGCGTCGACGCGACCATGCGGTTGAACAGCGGCACCACCGTCCCATCGAACGTCACCGCATCGGTGAAGAGCGTGTCGGCCATCGGTGAGCAATACATCGACCTGGTCCCGCCCGCGCATCCTGCCGAAACCAAGTTGCACAATGGATCTCGAATTAAGCGTGACAACACCGCGATCGGCGTGGAAGTTGCGGCTCTGCTGCATCAAGCCGAGACGTTGGTCAACAGCGTCGCCGATACCCGGCTGCAGGAGCTCCTCCATGAAACGTTCAACGCCTTCAACGGAACCGGCCCGGAGCTGGCCCGGCTGATCGAATCGGCCCGGCTGCTGGTCGACGAGGCCAATGCCACTTTCCCGCAGACTTCGCAGCTGATTGATCAGGTCGGGCCATTCCTGCAAGCCCAGATCCGATCCGGCAACGACATCAAATCACTGTCCAACGGGCTGGCACGGTTCACATCCGAAGTGCGCACCGCTGACCCGCAGCTGCGCAACACGTTGGATGTGGTGCCGCCGCACTGTCGACCAGGCCAACACCGCATTCTCCGGTATCCGTCCGTCGTTCCCGATCCTCGCGGCCAGCCTGGCCAACCTCGGCCGCGTCGGCGTGATCTATCACAAGTCGATCGAGCAGCTTCTCGTTGTGCTGCCAGCACTGTTCGCCGCCATCACCACTGCGGCGGGCGGTGCACCCCAGGACGAGGGCGCCAAGCTGGACTTCAAGATCAACATCGACCCCCCGCCGTGCAACACAGGTTTTGTCCCCCCGCCGTTGATCCGGACACCCGCCGACGAGACGTTGCGGGAGCTCCCGAGTGATCTGTATTGCAAGACGGCACAGAATGATCCATCGACCGTGCGCGGCGCGCGCAACTACCCGTGTCAGGAGTTCGATGGTAAGCGGGCGCCGACGGTGGCGTTGTGCCGCGACCCGCGCGGCTATGTGCCGACCGGCAGCAACCCCTGGCGGGGGCCGCCAATCCCGTACGACACTCCGGTGACGAACGGTCTGAACATCCTGCCGCCCAACCACTTCCCGTACATCCCGCCGGGCGCAGACCCCGACCCGGGCACGCCGGTCGCGGGGCCGCTCCCGCCAGGTGTGGTGGCCGGGCCCGGTCCCGCTCCCTTTCAGCCTTTCCCGGTGCAGCCGCCGCCCAACACCGGCGGGACCGATGGCCGACAGGCATGGATACCGCCGTCGCCGTATCCGCCGCAGAACCCGCAGATACCGTTCCCGAGAGCGGTTCCCCGCCCGCCACCGCCGGAAGGACTCTCTCCTCCGGCGCCGTATCCACCACCCGAAAAGCCTTGGGGCCCGCCGCCTGGTCCGGCGCCGCAAGCCAACGGCGCGGCCTTCACCACCTATGACCAGAAAACCGGCGCCTTCCAGGATCCCGACGGCAGCACTGGTATCTTCGCGCCCGGTAAGTCTCGAGCGCCGAGACCTGGTTGGACCTGATGCGTGACCCGAGGCAGTTGTGACAGAAGCAGAATTCGGCGACGCGGCGCACGCGACGACGTGCTTCGCGGGCCGCCGGGCCCACCGGTGGTCAGGTTGCGACCACAACCCTAACGGTCGAGCACGCCGACACCATCGGCCAAGCGGCAGACCTCGCCCGTGGGCCCGCCGCCACGGCGACCCGCCCACCGCGTGCTGGTGGGATGGGTCGCACTGGCATTCACGCTGACCGGGATCGCCGTGCTGGCAACCGGTTTGGTGTTCGAGCTCATCCAGCAGCGGCACGCTGACGCAGCCCAGGCCCGCCAGCAGCGCTTCATCGATACCGCCACCCAGACGGTGGTCAACATGTTCAGTTACACACAGGACACCATCGACAAGAGCGTGGGGCGCCTGGTGGACGGCACCAGCGGGCCATTGCGGGGAATGCTCAGCGCCAACAACAACGTCGAAAACATCAAAGCCATATTCCGCCATACCAATTCCAGCTCGGAGGCGGTCGTCAACGGTGCAGCTCTGGAGGGCGTCGACGACGTCACCGACAATGGTTCGGTGTTGGTCTCGGTGCGAGTGACCGCGACCGACATGGACGGCGTCAACAAGCCGTCGGTGCCCTTCCGGATGCGGGTGATCGTGCACGAGGATGACACTGGTCGAATGACCGGCTACGACCTGAAGTATCCAGACGGAGGCAACTGATGCGGTGGTTGATCTCCGCCGTCGTCAGCCTGCTGATCACCACGTTCGTCGGACTGGCGGCGGCCGGCGGCTGGTTCTACTGGGACCGCGTTGAGACCCGCGGCGAGCAGGCGGCGCGGGCGACGCTGCCGGCGCTGGCCAAAGACAGATACCTCAAGTCTTCGCCTACGACTTCCAGACTGTCGAGCGGAGTCTTTCCGAGGCATTCCTACTGCTGACGCCGTCGTATCGCCGCGAGTTCGAGCGAAGTGTCAACGCGCAGATCATCCCGGAGGCAAAGAAGCGGGAAGTGGTCGTCCAAGCCAACATTGTGGGCGTGGGAGTAATGGCCGCCAAACGTGATTCGGCCTCGGTGATGGTCTACATGAACCGCACCGTGACCGACAAGTCGAAGCAACCGGTGTACGACGGCAGCCGGTTGCGGGTCGACTACCAGCAGATCGGCGGCAAGTGGCTGATCAACTTCATCACGCCGATCTAGCCCGGTGACTCAGCGGCATTGCCCGATCTCGTTGCAGTTCAACGGATAACGTTCGACCGGGTTGGGCAGTGGCGCCTGAAACGCCAGTGTGAACGGCGTTTTGGTCATCCCGGGTTGCATACCGCAGACGTCACCGTGAATGCTCGTGTGCGTCCCGGCCAGCGAGACATCGTCGAATGCATAGGTTTCCGTCGACGGCGCGGTGCTGCCATCCGGGCACACCAAGCCGTCGGCCTTTGGGACCTGGAAGGTCCACAGATCGCTGGTCAATCGCGCCCTGCCACCGTAGTTCGCCTGCCGTTCTTTCCGGCTGGCCAGGCCGGCCGTGGTGCTCACGACATTCAGCGCACAGAGGTCGGCCGCAACGACAGGGTCGGTGAAATCGGGGATGGCCCGCTGACGGGACGGCGCGTCGCAGAGCGCGTAGATCTTCCAGGTGCTGGCGGGCACTCCCGCCTCGGTGAAGTTGTACAGACCGTCCGGTGGCGGCCCCAGCGCTGTGGCGGGACCTGCTGTGCCCACTGCTGCGAGCGTCACGACGGCGGCGGCGGTAAGGACGCGGGAGATGATCACTTTGGCGCTCCCTTCCGGCTTGGTGCATCGAGTATCGCAGTGCGCCTTCGGCTAGAGGACGAAATCAGCCGTTTGATGGACGACCCTCGGTGAGCGCATCGAGGAACGACCGAGCCCATCGGTCGACGTCGTGGACCAGTACCTGACGGCGCAGCGCCCGCATTCGGCGCCGCCCTTCGTCGGCCGGTTGGTTGAGCGCGGCCTCGATGCCGTCTTTGACACCTTCGGTGTCATGCGGGTTGACCTGGTAGGCCTGCTGGAGTTCGGCTGCGGCACCGGTGAATTCGCTGAGGACCAGAGCGCCGCCGAGATCACTGCGACAAGCCACGTATTCCTTGGCCACCAGGTTCATCCCATCGCGCAGCGGGGTGACCAGCATGACGTCGCTGGCCACAAAGAACGCGATGAGCTCGTCGCGGGGAATCGGGCGGTGCAGGTAATGCACGACCGGGTGGCCGACCTCGCCGTATTCGCCGTTGATGTGGCCGACCTGACGCTCGATGTCCTCGCGAAGCTTCTGGTAGCTCTCCACTCGTTCGCGGCTGGGCGTGGCGAGTTGTACGAGAACGGTGTCGTCACCTTTGACGCGGCCCTCGGCGAGCAGCTCGGCAAACGCGTTGAGCCGCACATCGATACCCTTGGTGTAGTCCAGCCGGTCGACGCCGAGCATGATTTTGCGGGGGTTACCGACCTCGGCCCGAATCTCCTTGGCCCGTCGCCGGACGCTTCGCTCACGACCCTTCTGGTCGAGGTCGGCCGAATCGATCGAGATCGGAAACGCGCCCACCCGAACGTTGCGGTCGTCGAGCTCCACATGACCGGGCCGTGATCGCACCCCCACCGACGCGCGGGAGGTAGGCGCGCCGATCAGCCGGCGGGCCAGGAAAAGAAAGTTCTGCGCGCCGCCGGGCAGATGGAATCCCACCAAGTCCGCCCCGAGCAGGCCTTGCACGATCTCGCTGCGCCAGGGCAGTTGCATGAACAGCTCGACCGGCGGGAACGGGATGTGCAAAAAGAACCCGATCGTGAGATCGGGCCGCAGTTCGCGCAGCATTTTGGGGACCAGTTGCAGCTGGTAGTCCTGCACCCATACCACCGCACCCTCGGCAGCGGCGCGTGCTGCAGCCTTCGCGAACCGGCGATTGACCTCGACGTAGCGGTCCCACCACTCGCGGCTGAAAATCGGCTTGACGATGACGTCGTGATAGAGCGGCCACAGCGTCGCGTTGGAGAAGCCCTCGTAGTATTCCTCGACGTCGTCGGCGGACAGCCGGACGGGGTGTAGGCGAAGACCGTCCGCGTGGATCGGCTCGTCCTCGGTATCGACGTCGTCGTCAACGACACCCGGCCAGCCGATCCAGGCGCCGTGCCGGCGACGCAAAATGGGCTCTAACGCGGTGACCAAACCGCCCGGGCTGCGCTTCCAGGAGGTGCTGCCGTCAGGCGATCGCTCCAGGTCGACCGGTAGCCGGTTGGCGACCACCACGAAGTCAGATTCCCCGGAGATAGAGTCCTCCGAACTCCGGCCTCCCGTGCGGGGCACCTACACCTCGATTTTCGCCGGCCCGATACCGAGCATCGACAGGAAGACTCGGCATTCGTCGGCGTCGGCCGCATAGGCCGCTACGACGCGCCTTGCCTGGCTGGCGGTGGTGTCGGCCAGCGGCTCGACGTCGTCAATTTCATGCGGGTCAGATTTGGCGGGCATGACATAACTGTATGCGAAGTGCGCATTCATCCGCATCGGCGCCGTAACCCCCCGGCGGCGGCGTTACGGGCTGACCGTAATGTGTAAGCGTCCAACTGCAGCGAGTGAGGTGGCCAATGGCAGACCCGGTTGACGCGAAGTCTGAAGAGCTGGTGGCCTACGAGACGCTCGACGACGGGCGGGTAGCGCGGATCTGGCTCAACCGGCCCGAGGCGCACAACGCTCAGAGCCGTGGCCTGCTGGTTCAGCTCGACGAGGCGTTCCTCCGCGCCGAAGCCGACGACACCGTTCGGGTCATCATCCTCGCTGCGCGCGGGAAAAACTTCTCCGCCGGCCACGACCTGGGCTCTGAGTTGGCGTTGGCGGAGCGTGCACCCGGACCCGGCCAGCTTCCGAGCTTCCGGGTCAACGGCGCCAACCGTGACGCCGTCGCGGAAAAGACTTATCTCCAGGAGTGGCACTACTTCTTTCAGAACACCTGCCGTTGGCGTGATCTGCGCAAGATCACCATCGCTGCGGTACAGGGCAACGCGATCTCCGCGGGGTTGATGCTGATCTGGGCGTGCGATCTGATCGTCGCCGCCGACAATGCCAAGTTCAGCGACGTAGTGGGTGTGCGGATGGGCATGCCTGGCGTCGAATATTACGCTCACCCTTGGGAATTCGGCCCGCGCAAAGCCAAAGAGCTGCTGCTGACCGGTGATTACCTGGACGCCGACGAGGCCTATCGGCTGGGCATGGTCTCCAAGGTCTTTCCGGCCGACGAACTGGCGGACAAGACCCTGGAATTCGCGAAGCGCATCGCCGAGCGGCCGACCATGGCCGCCCTGTTGATCAAGGACTCGGTGAACGCGGCCTCGGATGCCATGGGTTTCACCGAAGCGCTACGGCACGCGTTCCACATCCACGAGTTGGGCCACGCGCATTGGGCGGCGCACAACGAAAATCGATACCCCATCGGCCTGCCGCCTGACGTCGAGGACTGGCGCAAACCCAAGCCGTCGAAGCCGGCAACGCGCGACGTCCCCTAGACGGCAAACCACAGCGGTCTCTCCGCGGCCGGCACATGATGTGCCCGCCTCGGAGCGACTTTGGCACCGACGCCACGGGTTGTCGCTCGAAGGCGGGCAGCGGGGCGTCCTCTCCGCTCGGTGCCTGCTGTGGCGGGTGTGGTTCTATGACTAGAACCTGTTTCAGTTTTGGCGTGAAAGGGCTGGCATGCAGCTTTCGTTCGAAGACCGGACCTACCTGGTCACCGGTGGGGGCAGTGGAATCGGCAAGGGCGTAGCCGCCGGCTTGGTCGCCGCGGGCGCCTCGGTCATGATCATCGGCCGCAATCCCGACCGGCTGGCAGCGGCCGTCGAGGAAATCGATGCGGTCAAGGCCAGCGGTGGCGCGATCCGCTACGAGCCCACCGACGTCACCAACGAAGACGAGGTCACTCATGCCGTGGAAGCTGCCACGGCATGGCATGGCCGCCTGCACGGTGCTGTTCACTGCGCCGGCGGATCGCTGACCGTCGGGCCGATCACCCATACTGACTCCGAGGCGTGGCGCCGCACCGTCGACCTCAACGTCAACGGCACCATGTACGTGCTCAAGCACGTAGCGCGCGAATTGGTCCGCGGTGGTGGCGGGTCGTTCGTCGGCATTTCGTCCATCGCGGCCAGCAACACCCATCGCTGGTTCGGCCCCTACGGTGTCACCAAGTCAGCCATCGACCACCTGATGATGCTGGCCGCTGACGAACTCGGAGCATCGTGGGTCCGGGTCAACAGCGTCCGTCCAGGCCTGATCCGCACCGATCTTGTTGACGCCAGCGTCGTCCAGTCGCCGGAGATCAGCGGCGATTACGCACTCTGTACGCCAATCCCACGGTTCGGCGAGGTTGATGACGTTGCCAACCTCGCGATGTTCCTGTTGAGCGATGCGGCTACCTGGATCACCGGGCAGTGCATCAACGTCGACGGCGGTCATATTCTGCGCCGCGGCCCGGACTATTCCTCGATGATGGAGCAGATGTTCGGGGCCGACGCGCTACGCGGAGTCGTCTGAACCTGTCCACTGACTGGGACGGCGTCACGCCGCACGGCCGAAGGCGGTCCACCATGGGGGGCCTCAGCCTAGGACAGGAAGACATCATGGCCCGACGGGTAATCGACAACATCGCCGACATCGCCGACCGGCTGCGAGATCAGGGCGCTGAAGCCGAACGAATCGGCCGGCTGCCCGACGACACGGCGAAGCTGCTCAAAGCGGCCGGGCCGATCAAGTTGTTGCAACCGAAGCAGTTTGGCGGCTTCGAATGTCACCCAAGAGAATTCGCCGAGACCGTGATGGCCATCGCCGCCCTGGACGGCGCCGCGGGATGGATCTGCGGCGTGGTGGGGGTGCATCCGTGGCAGTTGGCGTTCGCCGACCCGAAAGTACGCGAAGAGGTGTGGGGTTCCGACGACAACACCTGGATGGCCTCACCGTATGCGCCCACCGGCATCGCCGTGCCGACAGGCGGCGGCTACCGGTTCAGCGGCCGGTGGCAATTCAGTTCCGGCACCGATCATTGCGACTGGATTTTCCTCGGCGCGCTGCTTGGTACTGCGGACGGCGCCATCGCCGACCCACCGAGCATGCTGCACATGATCCTTCCCCGTAGTGACTATGACATCGTCGAGGACACCTGGAATGTGGTCGGGCTGAAGGGCACTGGCTCCAAGGACATCATCGTGCGCGATGCCTTCGTGCCGTCCTACCGGGTGATGAACGGTGACCAGGTGATTGACGGCACTGCGCAGAAGGAAGCCGGTGTCACCGAATCGCTGTACAAGATGCCGTGGTCGAACATGTTCCCGCTCGGCATCACCTCTGCGGTGATCGGCATCTCGGAGGGAGCGCTAGCCGCCCACCTCGACTATCAACGCGGGCGAGTCGGCGCACAGGGCACTGCGATCAAGGACGACCCCTACGTGTTGTTCGCGATCAGCGAGGCCGCCGCCGACATCAACGCGGCCCGCCAGGAGCTGCTGGCCAACGTCGACAGGATGTGGGACATCGTGGAATCGGGGCGTGAGGTCTCATTCGAGGAGCGGGCCGTGGGCCGGCGCACACAGATCCGGGCCGCGTGGCGGGCGGTGATGGCAGTGGATCAAATCTTCGCGCGCTCAGGCGGAAACGCGGCACGGATGGACAAGCCGCTGCAACGGTTTTGGCGTGACGCCCACGTAGGGCTCAACCATGCCATCCACGTCCCGAGCACGGTCTACCACGCATCGGCGCTTAGTTCTATGGGCATTGAACCCGCCGACCCGCTGCGGGCGATGATCTGAGGCGTGATGGCTGATATCAAAAGCTTGGGCTATATCAAGATTCAGACTGCCGACATCGACCGCTGGCGGAGATTCGCGTTCGACTTGCTCGGCTTTGCGCAAGGCAGCGGACCCGAGCGTGACGCGCTGTACCTGCGGATGGACGAGCGTCCTGCGCGCATCATCGTCGTACCCGGTGACAGCGACCAGGTCGTGCACGTCGGGTGGGAGGTACGCGACGGCGCTGCGCTGCAACGGGTTCGGGAGAAGCTCGAAGACGGCGGGGTTGCCGTCAAACCGCTGTCGACCGAGGAAGCCGATGCCCGCAGGGTCGAGGACGTCATCGCGTTCACCGATCCGACCGGCACCCCCACCGAGGTGTTCTTCGGTCCGGCGCTCGATCACAGCCCGGTCGTGACGCCGTTCGGCGCAAGGTTTGTCACCGGCACACAGGGCCTGGGTCATGTGGTGTTGCCGACCATGGACCCGGCCGGCGCATTCGCGTTCTACACCGAATTGTTGGGCTTCTTACCGCGCGGCGCGATGCGATTGCCGGCGCCACCGGAGTTCGGCCCGTTGAGGATCCGGTTCTTCGGTGTCAACGAGCGCCACCACAGCATGGCGCTGTGCCCTGCGCCGCATGGTGGGGCGCCCGGCCTGGTGCACATCATGGTCGAGGTCGACGCGTTGGACGTGGTCGGCCGTGCGTTGGATCGTGTTGCCAAGGCCGGGTTCTCGCTGTCGTCGACGCTTGGCCGACACACCAACGACAAGATGGTTTCGTTCTACGTCCGAGCGCCCGGTGGATGGGACATCGAATTCGGCACCGACGGCATGAAGGTCGACGAAGCGCATTACACCGCTGAGGAGATCACTTCGGACAGCTACTGGGGCCACGACTGGTCGGGCGCCGAGCCACCGGCCGCGATGTGACGGTCACCCCCGCTGACGTCGGCGACATCGCACGCTGGGATGCCGAAGCCGATGTGGTGATCGCTGGTTACGGCATAGCCGGTGTCTCGGCGGCCATCGAGGCGGCGCGGGCCGGTGCTGAGGTTGTGGTGCTCGAGCGCACCGGGGGGTGGGGTGGCGCTGCGGCGCTGGCCGGCGGATTCGTCTACCTCGGGGGCGGCACGCCGATTCAAAAGGCCTGCGGTTTCGAGGATTCGGTCGAGAATATGCGGACCTTCCTGTGCGCGGCGATGGGTCCCGGCGCCGACGAATACCGGATCGCCGATTACTGCGCCGGCAGCCTCGAGCATTTCGACTGGCTGGTGGACTGCGGCGTGCCGTTCAAGCCGAGCTTCTGGCCAGAGCCAGGCTGGGAACCGCCCGACGACGACGGCCTGATGTACACCGGTGGCGAAAATGCGTTCCCGTACAACCAGATCGCCGTACCCGCGCCGCGCGGGCATGTGCCGCAGATGCAGAACAAGCGGACCGGCGAACGAGGCGGCGGCTACATGTTGATGAAGCCGCTGGTCGACACCGCCACCGCGTTGGGTGTGCGGAGCATCGTCGACACCCGCGTGCAGCGGTTGGTCGTCGACAGCGACGGGCGAGTGGCCGGCGTCATCGCACGTCAGTACGGAACTGAGCTCGCCGTGCGGGCGCGGCGCGGCGTGGTGCTGGCCACCGGCAGTTTCGCCTACAACCAGTCGATGGTGGCGCGATATGCGCCGCGGATCGCGGGCCGGCCGGCTGCCTCGATCGAGGAGCACGACGGAGTGGCGATTCAGATGGCGCAGGCGCTGGGTGCCGACCTGGCCCACATCGACGCCACCGAGGTGGCGTTCCTGGTCGACCCGCAGTTGATCGTGCGCGGCATCCTGGTCAACGCACGGGGGCAGCGTTACGTCGCCGAGGACACCTATCCGGGTCGCATCGGCCAGCTCACCCTGTACCAGCAGGACGACACCGCGTTTTTGGTGCTCGACGCCGACGCGCACGAGCAAGCGATGGGTGCCCGCTCGGCGACACCGTTCCTGCTGCGGCCGCCGACCTGGGTCTGTGAGACCGTCGCCGATCTGGAAGCCGAAATCGGTCTGCCGGCCGGCTCACTGCAGAGCACGGTGGCGGCCTATAACGATGGCGCCGTGAAGGGTGACGATCCGCTGCTGCACAAGAAGGCGGAGTGGCTGCGTCCGATCGGCACGCCGGTCGGTGCCATCGACTTGCGCGGAAACACCGGCGGTTTCACGTTGGGCGGGCTGCACACGTCGTTGTCTGCTGAGGTCCTGCACGTCAGCGGCGAACCGATCCCCGGTCTGTTCGCCGCCGGGCGGGCCACCGCGGGTCTCGCCGCCTGGGGCTACGCCAGCGGTATCTCGCTGGGCGACGGCAGTTTCTACGGCCGTCGTGCCGGGCGGGCTGCCGCGACCGCCTAACGAACATCTGTCTCTGAGCACGTGGCCACGTGCTCCATTCCGCATGCTTGTGACCGGCGCCACACTATGGTAGGACTAGACATATACCTATTAGGAATATCGGGGGTTGTAGGAGGAAGCGTAGTGACCCAGGCCGATCCCTGCACTCCGAGCGCCGTCATCGATCGAATCTCGCTGGTCCTGGATACCTTCGACGGACCGGGTCGGCTCTCCCTGGCACAGGTTGTGCGCCGCACCGGGCTGCCGCGTTCGTCGGCGCATCGGATGCTGGAGAGACTGGTCCAATTGCGTTGGCTACGTCGTCATGGCCGCGACTACGAGCTGGGCATGCGATTAGTCGAGTTGGGATCCCTTGCCGTGCATCAGGATCGGTTGCATCGGGCTGCACAACCATTCCTGCACGAGCTGCACCGAGCCACTGGCCTGGTGGTCCACCTGGCCGTTCTCGACGGAGCCGATGTGGTCTACCTGGAGAAGATCGCCGGCGGGTTGGGCGCAGCGGTTCCGACTCGTGTCGGTGGCCGCCAGCCCGCGCACTGCACCGCGGTCGGGAAGATGTTGCTGGCGTTGTCTGACCCAGACCGTCTGGACGACTCCGGCCTGTTGACCCGCAAGACCAAGTATTCGATCAACACGCGCCGGCAATTGGCCGAAGAGCTGGCCGCGATACGCGCCCGCGGTGTCGCCTACGAGCGCGCGGAGTGCGTCGATGGATTCGGTTGTATCGCAGCGCCGCTCGGTGATGCCGGTGAGCCTTTGGCCGCCGTCTCGATATGCGGTCCGTTGGACCGGATGACGTTCGACTACCGAATGGCCGGGCCGGTTCGCACTACCGCGTTGGGCATTTGGCGCAACTTCGACGACGGCGACGCGGTCCGCGTGCGGCCCATCCTGCAGCAGGCCCGCCCGTTGCGTCAGCCGGCAGCCGCTACCTCCGTTCAGGCTCTGCAATACGCGTGAGCCTCGACCCGGAGATCGCGGAGCTGTTACCCTCGCTCAACGGTGGGTTCCCCCGCGTCGAGACGATGACAGCGCCGCAACTGCGCGAGGTGATCCGTCAGCGCACGGAGCGTCCACTGTCTCCAGAACCGGTCGGTAACGTGATCGACCGGACGGTCTCAGGCCCCGCAGGCGATGTCAACATCCGAATTTATTGGCCGGCAGCGTCGTCCGGAACTCCGCCGGTGATCGTCTTTGCCCATGGCGGTGGATTCGTGTTCTGCGATCTGGATACCCACGACGAACTGTGCCGTGCGATGACCAACGGCGTCGGCGCGATCGTGGTGTCCGTCGACTATCGGCTGGCACCGGAATCCCCATGGCCGTCGGCAGTCCAGGATGTCTATGCCGTCACGGACTGGGCGGCACAGCACGCCGGCGAACTCGGCGGCGATCCGGCTCGCTTGCTCGTCGCGGGTGACAGCGCGGGCGGCAACCTGGCCGCTGTGACCGCTTCGCTGGCCCGCGACCGCGGCCGACCCACCATCGCGGGCCAACTGCTGGTGTACCCGGTGATCGCCGCAGATTTCGGTACCGCGTCCTATCGGGACCACGCCACCGGCTACTACAACACCGCTGCCGCCATGGCGTGGTACTGGGATCAATACGTGCCAAATCCAGCGGACCGAAGCGATCCGACGGCCTCACCGCTGCGGGCCCCGTTGACCGGGCTCCCGCCCGCGGTGGTGATCAGTGCGGGGTATGACCCGCTGTGCTCCGAGGTCGAGGCTTACGCGAAAGCCCTTGCCGGATCGGCAGTCACCATGATCCACCGGCACTACGGCGGCGCGATTCACGGCTTCATGACCATGGCCGGCCTCGGCATCTGCAAGCTGGCGCGACAGCAGGCCTGGGCAGACGTTTCAGCTCTGCTGTCCCGCTCATTGGAATGAGGTCTTGTCGTGTCGCGGGTCGACGAGGACGCTCACGTATACGCAACGATGCCGGAGGACGTAATGGGTACAAGCTGGGACACGATCGACCGCTATGTCGTCATCTCGACGGACACCCACGCCGGGGCCGACATCGACGACTACAAGCAGTACCTGCCGACGGCGCTGCACGACGAGTTCGACGCATGGGCCGCGAATTACATCAGCCCGTTCGATGATCTGATCATCGCCACGGCGAATCGGAACTGGGACAGCGATCTGCGCATCGCCGACATGGATGCCGACGGGGTCGCGGCGGAGGTGCTGCTGCCCAACACCGTCCCGCCGTTCTTTCCGACCACCCCAAACATCACAATCAGCCTGCCGCGTACCCGCGATGAGCTCGAAAAGCGCTGGGCAGGAGTGCAAGCCCACAACCGTTGGCAGATCGACTTTTGCTCGCTGGCTTCAGCGCGTCGCCGCGGATTGATCCAGATCTTCCCCAACGACATCGATCTGGCGCTCGAAGAGATTCGCTGGGGTGCCGAGCAGAATTGTTTCGGCGGGGTGCTGATCCCGCCGGTCTCGCCGGGTGATCCGCAGGTCGCACCGCTCTTCCATACCCGATACGAACCGATCTGGTCGCTGTGTGAAGAACTGGATCTCACGGTGGTGCAGCATGCGGGTGCCGGCAGCCCCGAGATGCCGATGGACCAACCGGCATCCAACGCGGTGCTGGTCACCGAGATGGCATTGTGGGCGCAGCGCACCCTCGGTCATTTGATTCTCGCCGGTGTCTTCGAGCGGCATCCAACCCTACGGTTCGTCCCAACCGAGCAGGGAACCCTATGGGTGCCTGGGCAATTGGGCATCCTCGACGCGATGGTGCCCACGATGAAGTCCGAGGCCGGCAACCGTACCTACGGAATGTTCGGCGGGTCCTCCGTCGACGAGCTGACCCTGACCCCGAGCGAATACGTGAAGCGGAACCTGTATCTCGCCAGTGAGCTGGCGCCGTTCGACGCCGGGATGATCGACTTCATGGGACCCGAGCACATCATGTGGGGCAGCGACTATCCGCACGAAGAAGGGTTCACGCCGCATTCCAAACTGGCAATCCGGTGGGCACTGCACGACCAGTCGGAAGATGCGTGCCGAAAGATACTGGGCGGCAACGCCGGTCGGCTGTATCGGTTTGACCTTGAATCGCTCGCACAGGTTGCCGCCGAGATCGGGCCCACCGTCGCGGAGGTACACACACCGCTGGAGGACACCGGCTACCGCGCGCCGGCGGCGTTCGGGTACCGACCGTTCGAGGGCGGACTGGCGCTGAAGCGACTGGCTCCCGTCCGCACCTGACGGTCGTCAGGTGCGGCGTTCGGCGGCGGCGATACCGCCTTTGAGAAGGTCGCCGATGACCTTCTTGAGCACGGGGCCCAGCAGCAGCTCGAGGCCCGGGATTTTCGGCGTCGACCGCAGATGCCAGGTGACCTCGGTTCCGGTGCCCGCCTCACGCAACTCGACGGTGCCGACGTGGTCGCGGACCGGTGCGCCGGAGAGCAGCTTGTACGCATAGCGGCTCGGCCGTTCGTAGTCGATGATCTCCTCGACGATCGGGGGCCCGACCGCCGTCAAGCGCCTGACCGCGCCGACACCGTTCGGTGCGGGGGTTCCTTCCCGATCCAGCGTGCTGCGACGGACTGTCCAGACGGTGTCTGCGATCCCGCGATGGTCGGTGATGGCGTCGAACACCTTCTCGATCGGTGCCGTCGAGGTTTGCTTCAGGGTGAATTCGATCATCTGTCCGCCTTCGTCATTCGTCTGTCTCTGCCTGGACGCGCTTCTCGACTTCACGCCACCTAACGGGCCTGGGGGTGGGGAATGTCCCCCGCGCGTCGCGCTTGCCCTGCTTGAGCACGGCGTCGGCCTCGTCGATGTCCTTGATCAGTTGTAGTGCAAGTTCTCGCTCCGCGGCATAGTAGCGCTCCGACCATTGCATGGCGATCCGCGGATAGGCCCACGCCGGTTCCAGCGTGGCGGCTTGGGAGTCGGTCGACACCCGCTGCCGCATCTCGTCGGCGTAGGCGATGTGTTCTTGCAAGATCTCTTTCAGCCTGTCCGGATCATTCAGATGTCCGAGCCAAACCCGCAACAGCACACCGTGTTTGAGCATCGGCGGATCGATGGGGGCTTCGGTGGCCCACTTGCTGACCGCTTTGTGGCCGGACTCGGTGATCTTGTAGGTCCGTCGACCGCGCAGACCGCCGTCATGCTGCACTCGCGACGTCGCGTAACCGTGCGATTCCAGCCGCTTGAGTTCCGAGTAGACCTGGCTGAACGACGGGCTCCAGTAGAAGTAGCCGACGCTCCAGTCGGCCCACTTCTTGATGTCGTACCCGGAGACCTCTTCACCGAACGCGAGCATGCCCAACACGGCCCAACTCGTGGGCGGAAGGTTGGGTAGTTCGCTGATCCCCACTTGCCAAGGTTAGCAACGATCCGCCGCCTGAAATGGCCGCTGACCACTCAGCGGGACGGTGCAACCGGTCAATCGGCACCGAGGAGGTCGAATCCTTTGTAACCCGCGGCGGCGATATCGGAAATGATCTGACCGTAGACGCCGAAGCCGCCGACGAACGGCATGAAAATCCGGGGCTTGCCGGGCATGTTGGCACCCAGGTACCACGAATTCGCCCGCAGCATAAGGCCCTCCGCCGCTCGCTGGGTGCACTCGGCGGTCCATTCAACCGCCGCCGGCCGGGTCGCCTCGATGGCCGACGCCCCGTGCGCGGCGAGGTAGTGGATCGCGTCGGCGATCCAGTCGACGTGCAATTCAGAATGTAAGGCCATGTTGGCCAACACCGATGGGCTGCCCGGGCCGCTGATGTTGAACAGGTTCGGGAATCCGGGAACACCCAGACCGAGGTATGTGACAGGCCCCGATACCCATACGCTGTTCAGCGTGTCACCGTTGCGGCCAACAATATTCAGCTTGTCCACTGATCCGGTCATCGCGTCGAACCCGGTCGCCAACACCAGTGCGTCCAGCTCGTAGTGAGCGTCGGACGTCGTCACTCCGGCGGTGTCCATGCGCAGAATCGGTGTCACGCGCAGATTGACCAGCGTCACGTTGTCGCGGTTGAACGTCTGGTAGTAGTTGTCGTCGGTGCAGATTCGCTTGGTGCCGATCGGATGATCGTCGGGGGTAAGCCATTCGGTGGTGTGGGGATCGTCGACGATGGCCCGGATCTTCTCCTCCCAGAAGATGCGGGCGGTGTCGTTGGCACCCATCTCGAGCATCTGATCGGGGAAGGTCTTACTGAACAGCACACCGCCCAGCTGCCAACGCTTTTCGTAGGCGTCACGGCGTTCCCGGTCCGGCACATCCAGCGCCGGCAACGGGTGCGGCTGATGCGGTGAACCACCCCCACTGGCCATCGACAGCCTGCGGCGCTCGGGGTACCCGGCCTTCTGCACGCGGCGCGTGTCTTCGTCCAGCGGGATGTTGCCGGCGGGAACGCTGTAGTTGGGGCTGCGCTGGAACACGTGCAGTTGACGGGCTTGCCGCGCGATACACGGAATCACCTGAATGCCAGAAGATCCCGTCCCGATCACGCCGACCCGCTGTCCGGTGAAGTCGACGCCCTGATGCGGCCAGTGCGCCGTGTGATAGACCGCGCCACCGAACGACTCGAGGCCCTCGATCGCGGGGATGTTGGCGTTCGACAGTGGGCCGACCGCGAGTATGACAAAGCGGGCGGAGACGTCTTCGCCGGTGTCGGTGCGGATTTCCCACCGCAGGGCGCCCTCGTCGAATACCGCGTCGGTGACGCGGACGCCGAACGTGATGTCTGGTCGCAGATGGAAGCGGTCGGCGACGTGGTTCAGGTACCGGAGGATCTCCGGCTGGGTGGCGTACTTCTCACTCCAGTCCCAGTCCTGCTGCAGCTGCTCGTCGAAAGAGTAGGAATAGTCGACGCTCTCGACGTCGCACCGAGCGCCCGGGTAGCGATTCCAATACCACACCCCGCCCACGCCGTCGGCGGCCTCCAACACCCGAACGGTCAGGCCGTCGCTGCGCAACCGGTGCAGTGCATACAACCCGGCGAACCCCGCGCCCACCACGACCACATCGGCGTCCCGCGTCATACCGGCGACGTTACGGCCTCGAAGGGGGGTTGGGCGCCGATCGTCCCGCTGTGCGGGAAGTACCGGTCCGGGGAAACACTCGATGTGGTTGCCTGAACGGATGCCGGCCGCAGACGAGGGTGAAGCCTGGGATCACCAGGTCGACTTCGTGGTCGTCGGCAGTGGCTGTGGAGGTCTGACCGCGGCGCTGACCGCTCATGCGCATGGACTGGACACGCTGATCCTCGAGAAGGCCGGCGTGTACGGCGGCAGCACCGCACTCTCCGGCGGCAACATCTGGGTGCCCAACAACCCGACTCTGCGACGGGAGAGTCTGTCGGATTCGCGCGACGACGTTCGTGGGTATCTGGACGCTGTCGTCGGCGATCGAGTCCCCGGGGCGAACATCGACGCGTTCATCGACAACGGTCCGCGGGCTCTTGCGTTTCTCGAGAAGGCCAGCCCGCATCTGCGATTTCAGTGGTGCACCGGCTATCCGGACTACCACCCGGAGGCGCCCGGTGGACGCGCCCGGGGGCGAACCATCGAGCCGCTGCCTTTCGACCTGACGAAGCTGGGCGACGACGAGGAACTACTGCGGCCCGCCGCGCTGGCAACCCCGGGCGGGTTGTTCGTCACCTCAAAGGAATTCGCCCGGCTGAGTATGGTGATGCGAACCTGGTCGGGCCGTCGCGCGGCCATGCAGACTGTGGGTCGGGCCGTGAAAGGGCTTCTGCTGCGGCGTCACATGGACACCCTCGGTCGGGCGTTGATCGGACGGCTGCGACTGGCTGCCAAGGAGGCGGGCATACCGCTGTGGCTGAACACGCCACTGCAGTCGCTGATCACTGATCAGTCCGGCGCCGTCCTCGGCGTGTCCGCTCAACGCGCGGGCTCGGCGGCCCGCATCCGGGCGCGCAAGGGTGTATTGCTTGCCACCGGCGGTTTCGAACACAACAGCGAGATGCGGAAGCGCTTCCTGCGTGACGGCGGCAAGGACAATTACAGCGCAGGCTCGTCCGACAACGTCGGTGACGGGATCACCGCCGGCCAAGCTGTTGGCGGTGCAACCGATTTGATGGACGACGCGTGGTGGATGCCGGCATTCAGACGACCCGACGGGGTGATGAGCGTGCTGGTATCGGAGCGGTCGATTCCCCGCTCGATCATCGTGGATCAGACCGGGCGGCGCTTCGTCAACGAGGCCGCGCCCTACGTCACTTTCGTGCACCGGCAACTCGCCGGCGGCCACGACCCGATCTGGTTCGTGTTCGACCGGAAAGCCAAGAATCGCTACCAATTCGGCGGTGTGATGCCCGGCCAGAAATTCCCCGACGACTGGTACACGTCCGGCCTGATGCATCGCGCCGACCGCCTCGACGCACTGGCCGCGGCGATCGGTGTGCCCGGCTCCTCGCTGTGCGAAACCGTCCACGAATTCAACGAATTCGCACGCGACGGCAAAGACGGCGACTTCGGTCGAGGGGACAGCGCCTACGACAACTACTACGGCGACCCGTCGCTACCGCACCCCACCATGGACGTCATCGACAGCGGGCCCTACTACGCGGCGCGGATCCAGGCCGGCGACCTCGGCACCAAAGGCGGACTCGTGTATAACGCCACCGGCCAGGTGCTGCGGTCCGACGGCAGCGTGATTGCGGGCCTCTACGCCACCGGCAACACCTCGGCGGCCGTGATGGGAAACGACTACGCCGGCGCCGGTGCCACGATCGGACCGGCGATGGTGTTCGGATTCGTCGGCGCCCGGCACGCGGCAGAAAAAGGTTGCAATGAAGAATAATTCAGGTCAGCTCGCTGGCAAGGTCGTCGTGATCTCCGGCGGCGCCGGCGGCCTGGGCGCGGCCTTCGCGCGCCACATCGTCGAACGGGGCGGCAGCGTCGTGCTCGCCGATCTACTCGACGACCAGGGCGCGACGCTGGCCGGCGAACTCGGCCCGCAGGCGCGCTTCACCCATCTTGACGTCACTGACCCGGAGCAGTGGTCAGCCGCCGTGCAGTTCACCCTCGACGAGTTCGGCTCGCTCACCGGACTGGTGAACAACGCCGGCGTCTCGACCGGTCAGCTGCTCGAACACGAGCCGCTCGCGCACTTTCGGCAGGTGGTGGACATCAACCTGACGGGTGTATTCAACGGCCTGCAGTCGGTGATCAAGTCGATGCGTGCGGCGGGAGGCGGGTCGGTGGTCAACATCTCTTCTGCGGCAGGCATGTTCGGCTTGGCGTTCACAGCGGGCTACGGCGCGTCGAAGTGGGGTGTGCGCGGACTGTCGAAGGTCGCCGCGGTCGAGTTGGCGCCCGACCGAATTCGGGTCAACTCCGTACACCCGGGCATGGTGTACACCCCGATGACCGTCGACATCGGCATCCAGCCGGGCGAGGGCAACTACCCGAACACTCCGATGGGACGAATTGCAGAGCCTGGGGATATCACGGGTGCCGTCGGCTACCTGTTGTCAGATGACGCCGCTTACGTGACCGGTGCGGAGATCGCCGTCGATGGCGGATGGACTGCCGGGCCAACCATGAAATACGTTATGGGCCAATAGAATCTGACAGGAGCACAGATGAAACGACTTGAACGCAACCGGATCCTGGTGACCGGCGCGGCTTCGGGTATCGGGCAGGCGACTGCGCTGCGACTGCTGGACGAGGGTGCCAGCGTTGTCGCCGCCGACGTCGCTGCCGACGGATTGGAGAAGACACGCGCCAAGGCGCAGGAAGCCGGCAGCGGTGAGCGCCTGACCACGTTGGAGATGAACATCGCCGACGAAAGCTCGGTCGCCGACGGTGTGCGATCCGCCGCGGACACCTTGGGCGGACTGGATTCGGTGGTGAACGCTGCCGGAATTCTGCGCGCCACGCACACCGACCAGATGAGTTTGAGCGACTGGAATCAGATCATCGGGGTCAACTTGACCGGTACCTTCCTGGTGGTGCGGGAAGCGCTGCCGAGCCTGCTGCAGAACCCGCGCAGCGCGATCGTGAACTTCAGTTCGACATCGGCGTCCTTCGCGCACCCGTACATGGCGGCCTACGCGGCGAGTAAAGGGGGAGTGCAGTCCTTCACCCACGCGCTGGCGCTTGAATATGCGAGCAAGGGACTGCGCGCGGTGTGCGTGGCGCCCGGAAGTATCAAGTCCGGAATCACCGATGCAACAGGCGGATACATTCCGCAGGACGCGGACTGGTCGCTGTTCACCAGGTTGATGCCGATCATGCCGACCACAGAGGAATCCAGCGGCACCGGCATGGCTGCCCCGTCGGCGGTCGCCGGCGTCATCGCGATGCTGGTGTCCGACGACGGTGCGTTCATCACCGGCACCGAGATTCGCATCGACGGTGGAACTCACGCGTGAGCCTGACCTACGAAGACTCCCTGCGCGACATCACCACTGACGCCGGCGTTCTGCGTTATCACGAAGCCGGCCCGACCGACGGCCCGCCGTTGCTACTGCTGCACGGCTCCGGCCCCGGTGTGACGGGTTGGCGCAACTTTCGCGGCGTGGTAGGCACGTTCGCCGAACACTTTCGGTGTCTGATCCTGGAGTTTCCCGGGTTCGGCGTGAGCGACGATTTCGGCGGCCACCCGATGATCACCGCCCTGGATTCGGTGGTGCGCTTCGTGGACGCGCTCGGCCTGGACACCGTTGACATCGTCGGCAACTCGATGGGCGGCGGTGTCGCGCTCAACTTCGCCATCGCCCACCCCGACCGGGTGCGACGTGTGGTGACCATCGGCGGCATCGGCCGCAACATCCTGACTCCTGGTCCATCGGAAGGCATTCGGCTGCTGCAGGAGTTCACCGAGGAACCCACCAGGGACCGACTGGTCCGCTGGTTGCACTCGATGGTGTACGACCCGGCGACGGTGACCGAAGAGCTCATCGAGGAGCGGTGGAATCACGCCACCGATCCGCAGACCCTGGCCGGGGCGAGGCGGATGTACAGCAGAGAAGCGTTCACTCAGATGATGAACGCTCTCGAGTCGTCCAAGGGGCCGCAGCCCTGGGCGGCGATGCATCGGGTGAAGGCGCCGACGCTGATCACCTGGGGCCTCGACGACCGAGTCAGCCCACTGGATATGGCGTTGATCCCGATGCGCACCATCCCCAATGCCGAACTGCACGTGTTCCCCAATTGCGGGCACTGGACCATGATCGAGGCGAAAGAGGCGTTCGAAAGCACCGTGCTGGCGTTCTTGCTGCGGTAAGACGCCCCGTGATCAGTTGACGCAGGGCACTCCGCCGCCGTCGATCGGTACGCCCCGATCGGGGGTCGGCTCAGTGGTACCCGTGCTCGTGCTCCATTGATTGCCCCAACTCCCGGAAAATCCGGAAACTGTTGAAGGCGTGGTGGATTCGTCCTGCGACGGCGCAGAGAAATTGTCGTCGACGATAACTTGAATGTGACCGTACTGCAGCGTGTGATTCGCGTGCTGGGGCGCATCGATGCCGAGCAGGCTCGCCACTTCGCGTGCGTCGGACTCGGCACCGGGTGCGTATTCGATTGTCGTGGAACTGGGTTCGCCGCGGACTCGGTCGCGGATCGAGCCGGTGGTGTAGCCGTCGTGCTTCAACGTACGTGCGACCTTACCGGCGAGGCCGCCGACGCTGCTGGCGTTGATCACGTCGACGACCGTCGACGGGTTGGGTGAATCCGCGATCGTCGTCGGCGTCGATGCGGAGCTCCCGAAGGCTGCGGCCACTTCGGCTTTGATCGCTGCGGGGTCGACGATGTTGACGTCTTGGCCGTTGATGTTGTCGTAGCGCACGACGGGCAAGGTTCGGTATTCGACGGACCCGCCGGCCAAGGCACCCATCCGGCGGAACTGCTCCTCGTCCCAGCCAGACGACAGGACGACGTCCTTGCGTGCCACTGCCATCAGGCCCTGGAGCTTGCCGATGTCGGTGAAGGTGCCCGTGTCCTGAAGTTGGCGCATCACCGCCGACAGGAACGCCTGCTGGCGGTGGGTGCGGTCGAGGTCGCCGTTCTCGAGGCCGTGGCGTTGCCGGACGAAGGCCAACGCCTGCTCGGCGTCCAGCGTCTGGCGTCCTGCGGGGAAGTCGGCGCCGGAGAAGGAGTCGTACACGGCGTGCTTCAAGCACACGTCGACGCCGCCCAAGCTCTTGGCCAGATCGTAGAAGCCGGCCAGATTGACTTCGGCGAAGTAGTCGATAGGCACCCCGGTCAGCTGCCGGACCGCCTTCAGCGTGGCGGCTCGAGCGGCCTCGCGCCCTTTGGTCTCGAGCTCCTTCTGGTCGCCGATACCCTTGTTGATCATCTTCTGCTCGACGTACTGCTTGGTGAGCCCGTAAGCCTCTTTGATCTTGATGTGGTCGTAGCCGGGCACGCCGGTGAATGACACCCAGTCGTCACGGGGTATCGAGAACGCGGTCACCCGGTCGTCGGCGCTGACGTGGGCGAGGATCAATGTGTTGGTGTTGTAGCCACCGTCGTCGGAGTCACCGGCGTGCAGGTGTTTCAGCACTGCCCACGGCAAGTCGTCGCCGTTCTGGTCCTTCCGCGAGTCCAGCCCGATGAGAAGGATGTTCTGTCCGTCGCCGGTGGATTTGGGATCCTGTGAACTCAGGGCCTGTGAGACCGTGATCCCGCCGAGCCCGCGCAGCACGCCGTGGATCATCCAGTAGCCCGTTCCGGTCGCCAGCAGCGCAGCCACCGCCACCACCGTCAACATGGTATGGCCCATCGTGCGGCGCCGGGCTGCTGCCGGTGTCGCACGATGGCGATGCTTGGAACTGGAGAGCTGCAGGTCTCCCATGACCATCTCGGCTGTGTTCGGGGCCAGCGCCTTGACCCGGGATGTCGATGCGCGCACGCAATGATTGCTGCTTATCGCCTAGTATGCGGCAGCTTGTTAAGGACCGCGTTGTGGCCCAGGTAATCGCCGGGCCGTGGAAATGACCGCCGTCACCGCTACGACCTGCGCTGATGCGTCGACAGCTGACGTGCTGCCGGCGCCGAGTAGGGTCGCCAATTTGTGGCCAAATCGTGCCGCTACAAGTCGAAAACTGCCCCATCGGTCGCAGCAGTAACGTCGGTGAAGCGGCTCTGTGCGGCCGCGGCCGTGCGCTCGGCCACGCCCGGTATGGGGTGACTGTGGGTGAGCACCAGGTGGGAGACACCGGCCTCGGCTGCGATGGTGCCGGCCTCGTTGCCGGAGGTGTGTCCGCGCTCGGCTTGGACGGGCTCCCAGGCTTCGTGCAGCAACGTCGCCACCCCGGCGACGTGTCGTACCGTCGCCGGGTCGAACTCGGTGTCGGTGCAGTAAGCGACGCTGCTGCCGACGCGGAACCCGGCCGACGGCAGGGTGTGGCGGGTCTGCTCCCAGGTCTGCAACTCGTGCCCGGCGAAGCTCACAGTGTCCCAGCCCAGCTCGGCCCAGCGTGCCGACGCCAGCGGTGATGTCGTCTGCAGCGGTGCGGCCAGCAGTTGAGACTCCACGATGGTCCGGGTCGGCCTGCCGTAGGACAGCGCGCCTGGCCCGGCGATGGTCAGTTCCCGGCCACCCAGCGCACGGGTGCTCACGAAGCTCAGGCCGGTCACATGGTCGAGGTGGAAGTGGCTGAGCGCCACGGTCACGGTCTCGACACCGTCGAGAAGTGACGGGTCGAGGTGCAGCGCGCCCAGTCCGGTTCCGGCGTCGAGGATCAACGCTTCGGTACCGGCGGTGATCAGGTAACAGCTCGTCTGCCGGAAGCTGGTGGGGATCCACCCGCCGCTGCCGAGAACTGTCATCCGCATGGTTAGAGAACTTACGGCGACAACCACCGCCTCAGCGCGGCGACGGTCTCCAAATCGCTCAACGCGGCGACACTGCGCTAATCTCCATCCAGCGCAATGCTTTCGACCTGCATGCCACCCATCCTCGGTAGCGCAACCAGGGTTCGTCGGTGTCGAGTTCGGGACCGCCGGCAGCCGCCGGGGCGCGGCCGTAGGTGGCAAGAAGATCGCGCTCGCCGGCTTGGCGGTCAGTTGTGGTCATGCCGGTGATCAACGTGTATGCCAACGCGCGTGCGCGATGCCCGCGGCGAGCGGCCTGCCAGTCGGGCAAACCTGCTTCGCCGTTACGGGAGTAGACGTTGCCGGGATACGCATCGCCGTGCTCGGCCAATCGACGGCAGACGTGTCAAGCAGCGGTCCGCATCCGGCCGATGACGGCATCGGTTGCGACACGATGCATTCCGCGCTGGGTCCGATGATTTTCGCCAATGGCTGCGGTCTAACCCGAGCGACGGCACCGATGTGATGGAGTACAGCGATATGGCGAAACTCGAGCACGGCCACCTGTGGGCGTTGGCGCACGCCGAGCGCGGAACACTGGCCGAGGACCTCGCGCTGCTCAGCGCAGAGCAATGGCGACACCGCACCCTGTGCGCGAAGTGGGATGTCGAGGAGGTCGTAGCCCACTTGACCGCCGCGGCGAGCCTGAATCAGTGGAGATGGCTACGCAGCATGCTCGGTGCGCGTTTTCGCCCGGATGTACACAACCGGCGGCGGCTGGCAGAGCACCGTGGCGACACCCCCGCTGAGACGCTGGACCGATTCCGCGCCGTCATCGCGAGTACCACCGCACCGTCGGCCCATATCGCGGCCTACCTGGGTGAGATTGTCGTGCACACCCAAGACATCTGTCAGCCTCTGGGCCTGGCGCAGGTACCGGGCCTCGATGCGCTGACACCGGTGGCGGAGTTCTTCGCTGAGCGCAATTTCACCGTCGCCAGTCGGAGCCGCGTTGCCGACCTCCAGTTGCGGGCAGACGATGGCCCGTTCACCGCGGGCAGCGGCGCACTGGTCACCGGATCGACCCTCGCCCTGGTAATGGCCATGGCCGGTCGCATCCCCTATGTCGAAGAGCTGAAAGGCCCGGGCGTGCAACTACTTCGGTCTCGGATCGCGTGAGACTCAGCAAAGGTTCTACGGTTGCTGACGCGGCGGCGGTCGCAGGCCGGCGCGTCGGAATGGTGCGAATCGGCCTGCGGCCTTCCGGCGACGGTGCCACACTCAACCATGACCTTAGGTTTGCGCCATCCGATTCTTGTCGCCGTCGCCGCGGTACTGCTGTCAACGTCCACCGCTCTCGCCGACAGCCAGGACGATCAGTTCCTGGGGTTGCTGGCGAGAGACGGGGTGAACTTCGATACGCCGGATCGCATGATCGGCCTAGCCCACGAACGCTGCAACATCAACCAACTCGGTAACGACAGCGGCGGTTTCAGTCTGTGGGCTGGCCGCGTGCGGAGCCCGTACACGACCGCCATGTCGGCGCTCACCATGAAATTGGCCGCGAAGGGTCTGGCAGGGAATCAGGTGGACCACTTTCTGCGCGACGCCGTCAGCGTGTACTGCCCGGCCCCGCCGGTCGGCGGTTCCTAGAGTTCCTGCCAGGATTGACACATGACCGAGCACGGAGGGAAGCCGTAGTGCGGGCAAAGACTGCAACCGCCGAAATCGTCCAATTGCCTGAACTTTCCGCGTTCGTCAGGCATCGACACCACATGCTGCTGACAACGTTTCGCAGTGATGGCACGCTGCAGAGTTCCCCCGTGACGGGGGGACTGGACGCCGAGGGACGGATCGTCATCGCCAGTTACCCGCAGCGTGCGAAATCAGTCAACATCGCACGGCGCCCACGCGCCAGCGTCGTCGTGCTCTCTGATGAATTCAACGGCCCGTACGTTCAGATCGATGGTGACGCACAAATGATCTCGTTGCCCGACGCCGTCGAGCCGCTCGTCGACTACTACCGCGCAATCGCGGGTGAGCACCCCGACTGGGATGAGTACCGCCAGGCAATGGTCGACCAAGCGAAGTGTCTGATCAGGGTTACCCCATCGCGTTGGGGTCCGATCGCGACGGGCGGATTCCCGCCGAAGGACTAAGGCCGTCGAGGCACGAAATACGTCCATTGCTACGCAGAAGATTTTAAGGCTTCCCTCTCGCGCCGGGCCTCGGGCGTCAGGGTGAGGCTGACAGACGCAATGTGCAGCTGTCGAACGATTGCTATGTCTCAGCAAGTGCTGAGGCCGCCCGGCGCGCAATGGCGATAACCCTTTCCACAATTTCTGCGTCGCAAGTCACATTCGGATACTCAAGCTGTCGTCCGGCTTTCGCTAACATCATGGCCCAGCCCTCTCGATCACTCGTACGACATTGCTGGAACCAGCTAGTGACTCCAAGAAACCACGCAGCTTGTGGGTGGCCTGCGCCAAATTCGGGCTCGCCGAATGAAGTGCCGATGTCACTGGGCGCTGGCCACTTGGCGGCCCGTATGGGGGATGCCGGATGAACCAGCGTCGACACCATCATGGTGAGTGGGTCCAGTACCCCTGAAGCAATCACAGGACCGTCATAGTCGATCAGGACCGCGTGCTCTCCGTCAACTAAGACGTTCAGGGGATGGAAATCGCCATGGCGCAAGCCCATCTTGACCGTCGCGGTCAGGGTGCCGGGCGGAATGCTAATTCCGTAGGGTTTCAGGAGCTCGGTTAGACGTTCCCACGCAATCAAAGGCGTGCATATCTGAGCAACCGGTAGTACTTTCTCATCACTAGCGATTCCGTGGAGTGCCGCCCATAAAGGGCGCGCTATTCGGACTGCCTCGTCAGGACTTGATTCGATCAGGCGCATCAACGGAAACGCGTCTTTCCCGGCGAGCTGTAATAAAGTTAGATAGGTGCCGCCCATCATTCCTGACAGCGTGCTCAAAGTTGCTGCGGTATTCACACGCGGCAACAACTCCATTAGTCCGCCTCGCACTGGAAGAGTACGCAGGCGCTTTGCTACCAGCGTAGCAAACAGTCCTTCCGCCCTGCTTAGATTGCACAACCAAATCGGATCCCCGGTAAGACCACCGCTGAGGGGAGTTACCGACGCAGAGTCTGCCCTATACTCGTATGCAAGCCGTCTTATTGCGCGTTTGTCTCGGTAAGACAGGATGCAAGCCGCATCCATGGTTGTGACCTCAATATTATCAAAGGATTGTACGAGACCGCGGAACGCTGCAGCTTGTTCTTTGAACTCAATCGATTGAGATTTTTCAAGCACAGTCACGCGATCGATTGCGGGCCGGTCCTGAGTTGGCAGTTGGCCACTGCCTTCAAGCGATTGTTGAACGTGACTAATCGTCGCAAATCCAGTGAATACGATGATTCGAGCATCGGTGAATCGAGACCTTACGGTTCTAAGTAGTTCATCGCCGAATTCTTCACTAACCAGTTCACCCGAGTTTACAGGCAGGCGCCTATCAAGGACAAACAAGTCGATCAGTTCAGCGTTTTCGTTCAAATAATCCAGAGCGTCGGCGATGCAGCCGAATGCGCGAACATCGAAGCCGAGTTGACTCAGGATGTTGGATGAGAATTCTGATTGCTCTGGATCATCCTCGACCAGCACCGCAATTGGTTCAGCCATTTGGTAGCGTACCGCTCATTGTGAAAGATGCAGTTCCACTATGCCCTTCCAGGCCCACGGCAATTCCCAAACGTTTGGCAACCCTTTGTATAAGAGCCATTCCTTGACCTTGATGGGCCATCTTTGACGAGCTACCGACACCGGCAACCTCCGACAATGAAAGTCGTGCACCATTAAATGGATTTGTAATCCGCACCCAGTAATTTTGATCGGTGAATCCCCAGTTGATTTCGACTCTTGGCTTCCCGGTGGCCTCCAGCGAGGCGTCGATAGCATTTTGGAAAGCATTAGAAACAAGTAGCGCAAACAGCCCTTCGTCTGTCTCTATTTCCACATTGGCGCTCTCGATGGGTGAGGTCAAGCTCGGGGGCGTCCGCGAATCTGGCCAATTTTCGATCAAAAGATACGGAAGGCCGAAGCGCTGGAGATTCAAATCCTCCCCGGATTTGATCATCGCAACGAGACCGTCGATTCGCCGTTGCAGCTTCCGCACAGCTTCGTTGGTCTTGCTCGATCCGAAATCTGGAATCTCGCCGTCGGCTGCAGCCCTGATCCATCCAACAGGGGGTGATAGCTCATGGCGTATGAGAGCCGCGACGTCGATCTGCTCGGTAATACTTGGCTGGCTTGGACTTTCAGACATATGGCCTGATGCGGAATGAGCGTTAGGAACAGTCGGGCTTTGCCTCGCTGCCAAGATTTGGAGGAGGATCTTGCGTATTCGAGGGACGTTTTCCTCCTGCAACGCGCGCATTAGCTCGCGCGAGCTTATTTCGTGCGGGTGGCGAACTAGCCACCCAGCGATTGTCGCCCGCTGGCTTGGAGAAGTAGATGTCAGGTCGCCGATTTGTCCGGTTTCATCATCAGTCATGGGGCTCCGTCGAGTGCTGAGCATAAAACGCCGATCTTCGCGCAAATGCTGCGCGACCACCTTCCATGAGGCGCGTGATATTATCGACGATAGTATCAGTATCAAATGGGCCTTGGACTGCTACCGTTCCTGCTTGTCCATCACTTGTGAGTACGATGACATTTTCTGCTTCCCCGAGAACCGGGATATTCGCGTTATGAGTGGCGATGATAGTCTGCGCACCGCTTTGACGTCTTGAGTCCAAACCGCCAATAACGTTCGTAACTAAGAAAGCATTGTCAAGATGGTCCTCAGGCTGATCCAGTATCAATGTCCGCAATTGTTCCGAGAGTACAATGGGGAGGACTACCGCGCACTTCTGTCCGGTAGACAGTTCATCGATACTTTTGTCGACACTGCCATCACGCAAACGAAAGTCGACTCTATCTTTGAGGCGCAGCATTGCCAGTTGCTGTAATATGTCACTCTTGTCGAGATTTTCAATTATCTTCTGCGCGTTGTCATGAGACATGTTCGCAATGGCGGCTAAGGCGTCAGCGCGGCGCATTTCGACAATGTCAAGAAGCTGCCGCGGCAAGATCGTTTCAGCGACCGCGTCAATTATGGAAGCTCGAGTACGAGTGCCTCGCAATGATTCGTGTAGAAATTCACGAAAAGCTCCTGAATCCGCTAGATGATGTACCACCACTATCACGTTGGTTGTTATCTGCGCGGTCACAGAGCGCGCGATTTCCGAGCGAGTTTGATAAAGCGATTCCTCGGCTTTCTCAATTCGGTCGAGATAGTCTGCACGCTTCAGAAGCAGATCTGCGTGGGTTGATTCAAGCTCTACCAACCGCGCATCATTTGAGTCAATTGATCGCAATTCGGCTTCGACGTTCCGGAGTTGGGCGGTGACTTGCCCGAGACCCGCCTCCGCACGCTCAAGAGTTTCCCGTATAGGAGCTGCCGACTCGCGCGCAGCGATGTTGGCTTCGGTCGTGGTAGTGGCCGCAGTCTCGACCCCGTTCTGAGCTTGCAAGAGGACTTCGCCCATTCGCTGCGATAATTGCACGACTTCCGCCAACGCGTCTTTGACCTCCGCAGCGTCGCGTAGTTCGTTCGCCCGGCCAGCAGCGACCGACAGCCGTCTCGCCTGGAGATCTTGGGAGGCGGAGGTTTCGCGGATCTCGTGGCGTACCTCCGCAAGCAGCGCTAGTTCTCGTCCAGTCTGGATAACGCGTTCTTCGGTCTGCCTGAGCAACTCACGTTGGTCCACGAGCTCTTTCGCATCGCCGCTCATCAGCGCGGTTTCCTGTGAGATAAGAAGCTGTCGATCGGCAAGCAGGCGCTCTCGCTTGCGTGACTCCTCACGACGATCGGCAATTCGTTCTCGCAAATCAAAGATCTCTGCTGTGAGTGTTGCCGCCTCTCCTCCGTCGGGCATTTCAGTCGTCGCTCCTGTGCGCAGGTCGAGCAGATTGAGGCGACTCGGCTCGTCGGAGGCAATCTCTTCGAGCTCGTTTTGCCCGAGCACCAGTACCGAACGCGACAGATCACCGCGTTGGCCGCCACCTTCGGCGTCGACGACAAGATGGCGGCCGCCCTGGTCGGTCTCCACATCGAGCACGACTTCGCCCGTGCCGAGGACAGCATCGAGAAACTGCTGGCGTTCGAGCTGGCGATGCTGTTCAGCGTGCTCTGCGCCCACTGCATGCCGAAGGAGTTCTAAAAGCGTTGTCTTCCCTGAGCCCGAGGCCCGATTACCACGTTCAAACCCTCGCTGAGGGATATGTCGAGCCCGTTCAGGAAGCCACCAGTCACGCGGATTCGCGAAATCCACATTCGCAAAGGTCCCCTGTCGTCTGTCGCCGCTCGTGGGCACCGAGCAATTCTTCACTGCAGACTATCGGGTTTGTCGGATCGATCCGTCCTTTGAGCGCAGGTCTAGCTGCAGTTTGGGGAATGGCTGCGTAGCGCACCCGGTGTAACCGCCTTTGCCCGCCCTGCGCTTGCCGCGTGCGCTCGCGGACGCACGCACAACTCTATGAGCCGGGCGGGTCGTTTATTGTGAAAGGGTGCGCCACCGTGGTGCCGGATCTCGAACGCCTGCCGCCCGCCTCGTTCGTGCTGGTGCGGTGTCGCGTAGTGTCGACGCACAACCGATTAACTTCGAAAGGCGTTGCCTTCAAGACGAATAGAACGTTTTCATTCGTTGATCACACTGGTGGACGTGGTTCGTTCGACGATTTTGACCTTAACCGCCTGTCGAGGGATGCAACGCGACCGTTGTCTTCCGAATCTCTTCCAGCGAGTGGCGCCCATAGCGGTCACGGAATGTCGATCGGACGCTCACGTGTGCGACCGCTGACTGAGCGGCCCTGGCGGCAAACTCAATGAATGCTCGCTTACTAACGTCGTTATCGACGAAATTGAAGCTATGCTGCTGGCTGCAGCGTGCCGGCCGAACCTTCAACCGGCCTTCATGCCCGCCAGCACGCCTTCCGGTCGACGTGGGTGTACCGTTGGCAGTGCTGGTATTCACCAGCGCATCCGGAATGGCGCAGTTTCTTACGCTGATCAGCCCGAGCATCCGCTCACGCCGGACACACGTGGCACTCGCCACAGACACACGTGGCAACCGCCAGTCGGGATAACCTTGAAAGCTCCATCGTTGATTCAGCCGTTGATCGCTCCCTTTGGGACACAACACTTCTCGTACATGCCGCGATTCGGCATCCTCAGTACCTACTCACCGACGGTGTGCGGGCTCGCGACATTCAGTGCCGCCCTGGCCGAAAGTTTGACGGCCAAAGGCGTCGATGTCAGCGTGGTACGCATCGCCGACGAGGAGGCCTCCACGGAGACCGGAGTCGTCGGGGAACTCGTCAACGGCGACCCGACGTCCGCCGCCGCCACCGCGGAACTGCTCAATCGTGGCGACATCGCGCTCATCCAACACGAGTACGGCATTTACGGCGGGCCGGACGGTGACGAGATCATCGGAATCATGGAGGCGCTGCGCGTGCCGTCCATCGTCGTCGCTCATACAGTGCTCAAAGACCCAACGCCGCAACAACGTTCGGTGCTCGAACGAGTGATGGCCCTGGCCGACCATGTGGTCGTTATGTCGGAAGCGGCCCGCGAGCGGCTGTGCGACGGCTTTGCCATCGACGCTCACAAAGTCAGCACCATCCCGCACGGCGCTGCCCTGCCCACCAATAACGGCGTGAAGCATCAGGACCGACCCATCATTTTGACCTGGGGCTTGATCGGCCCGGGCAAGGGCATTGAGCGAGTCATCGATGCCATGCCGACGCTGAAGAACCTGCCGAATTCTCCGCGCTACCTGATCGCCGGCCGTACGCACCCCAAGGTGCTCGCCACCCAGGGTGAGGCGTACCGCGAAGCGCTCGTCGCCCAAGCGCAGCGTCTCGGCGTGGCCGAATCGGTGTCCTTTGACGCCGAGTACCGCAGCCCGGCCGCGATTACCAGGCTCATTCAGGGCGCCGCGGTGGTTGTGCTGCCGTATGACTCGAAAGACCAGGTCACCTCCGGCGTACTGGTCGACTCCGTCGCCAGCGGCCGACCCATCGTCGCCACCGCCTTTCCCCACGCCGTCGAGCTCCTGGGTAGCGGCGCGGGCACCGTGGTCGCCCACGACGATCCGGACGCCCTCGTCACCGCGCTGTCCCGACTTTTGACTGATCCGCACGCCGCCGGCTCCATGGCCACGCACGCTCGCGAATTGGCTCCGGCCATGGCCTGGCCCGTTGTCGCCCGCGCCTACGTCAAGCTCTCACAACGGATCGTCGCCGCCCGGTTGGCCGTCGCGTGACCAGCCCCGCGCCCCAGCCTGTCTTCGCACATCTGCTGCGCATGACGGATCATCGTGCCACTTTCGAGCACGCGTGTATGACCGAGCCCCGCCGTGAACACGGGTACTGCACCGACGACATGGCCAGGGTTCTCGTCGTCACCACTCGGGAGCCCGACCCGGCGGGTGCAGTAAAGGGCCTCGCCGGCAAGGCGCTGCAGTTCTTGAACGACGCGCAGTCCTACAACGGCTCCTGCCGCAACCGGATGGACAGCGCCGGCAACTGGACCGACCAGCCCACCACAGGTGACCACTGGGGCCGCTGTATCTGGGGGCTCGGCACCGCCGCCGCCCACAGCAGCGTGAGTCTGGTGCGCCGACTGGCAGTGATTCAGTTCGAGCGCGCCGCCAAGGCCAGGTCGCCGTGGCCGCGAGCTATGGCGTACGCCGCCGTCGGCGCCGCCGAACTCCTCAGCGTCGAGCCCGACAATGCCGCGGCCCTGCGACTGATCGCCGACTACGTGGCCACCGCCGCGAAACCCGCGACCAAGTCCGACTGGCCATGGCCAGAGCCGAAGCTCACCTACGCCAATGCGATTCTTCCCGAGGCGATGGTCGCTGTCGCCGTCGCGCTGGACGACCCAGACCTGAAACAACGCGGCCTGGAATTGTTGAAGTGGCTACTCGACTACGAAACCGCTGACGGCCATCTGTCACCCACCCCAGTCGGCGGCCGGGGGCCGGGGGACGATAGGCCGGCGTTCGACCAGCAGCCCATCGAGGTGGCCTCGCTCGCCGACGCCTGCGCACGCGCCGCCGCCGTCGATCCGAGCGCGGTCTGGCCCGACGGCATACGGTTGGCCACCGCCTGGTTCGAGGGCGCCAACGACGCCGGGCTGCCCATGTGGGAACCGGAGACCGGCGGGGGATACGACGGGTTACTCGCCGACGGCGTCAACCTCAACCAAGGCGCGGAGTCGACGGTGTCGGTGATCTCCACTCTGCAGCATGCGCAACGCTTATCGCTAGTCCCACAATGATTTTGATGAGCACCGGGCTCGTCACCCGCGACCCTCATCGGATCGCAGCCAATCCGGCTCGGGTGATCGCCCAACTCTTCGTGCCCGGCCAAGAGGGCTTCGAGTTTCAGGATTCCCGAGCGGGCGCGGTGCTCAAGCGCATCCTCGCCTTGTCCGACGATGACGTGCGCTCGGCCCTCGACGACGTCATCATCCGCTTCGACGGACGCCACCGCGACCTCGCGGGCACGTTCCGTCGGCACGCCCATGAACTCGCCGATCGGCTTGATCCGAGCATCGAGCTCTCCGATGCTCGAATGCTATTGCTGGGTGCCACTTTTACCAGCGAGTACGCCATCGAGGGCGCGGCGCTGTGCAACCCGAGCATCGTCGCCCACCCCGACCAGATCGGCACGGCCGCGGGCAGTTTGCGCTTCGCCATGAGCGTGCGGGGGATAGGGGAAGGGCACCGCTCGTCCATTGGATTCCGCTCCGGCGTCGTCGACGCCGCGGGCCGGGCCCAGATCGACGAGCCTGTCCCATTCGCCGCCAAGGGCCACTTGTCGGGTGCGCTGCTCGAGGCGGCGGTGTTCCGCGGCGAGCTCGCGCGTCTCGGCAACGCCGGCGATGTCGCGAACTACGTCTTCGACGCACTCGATGACCGCTTCACGCGCTCGGACCTCGACGAGCGACTCGACAATCTCCGTGCCCACCTGAGCACCCGCGGACACGTGAAACGCGCGGTCGCCCAGATCCGCACCATCGCCGATCGGTTTTACACTGTCGAATTCCCCAGCGAGACTGTGCTTTCCGAGCGTGTGCTGTGGCCCGCGATGGAAGCCGAGCAGGCCGGCATGGAGGACGCCCGGTTCGTCCGCTTCGTCGACGACGACGGCTCGGTCACCTATTACGCCACCTACACGGCTTACAGCGGATCCAGCATCAGTCAACAGTTGCTCGAAACCAAGGACTTTCAGTCCTTCGACTCGAGGCCGCTGGTCGGAAAGGCCGCGGCCAACAAGGGCCTGGCGTTGTTCCCGCGTCGCATCAACGGCCGCTACGCCGCCATGTCGCGCTCGGACCGCGAGACCAACACCGTTGCCTTCGCAGACGATCTTGCGGTCTGGACCAGCGCGTCGCCCTGCCAGCAGCCGGCCGAATCCTGGGAGGCGCTGCAACTCGGAAACTGCGGTCCGCCAATCGAAACCGATGCGGGCTGGCTGGTGCTCACCCACGGCGTCGGGCCAATGCGTACGTACAGCATCGGTGCGATCCTGCTCGACCTCGACGACCTGACGAAGGTACTCGGCCGACTTCGCCGTCCGCTGATCAGCCCTGCCCCCGAAGAACAAGACGGCTATGTGCCCAACGTCGTCTACTCCTGCGGCGCGCTTGTTCACGCCGACACCCTGGTGATCCCCTACGGAATCTCCGACGGCGCCATCGGCCTTGCCACCGCGCCACTTACAGAGTTGCTTGCCGAAATGAGGTCATCATGAGTACCACGAGACGGACCACCGACGCCACGTTCAACCCGCTCGGAGAGTACGTCCTGCACATGGGCGTGGGCTTCGTCTCCAAGGAACGTCCGCACGTGCTGCAGACGTTGGCCACCCTCGCCCCGCATCTCGGCCGGTGGGACCCGCTTGACGTCAGCCTGGAAGTCTCCCTGCAGGACCGCGGCCGCAGGGAACAGCGAGTCACGCTGCGCACGACCCTGCCCGGGCTCAGTCCGCTCGTCGCGGTCGCCGATCACCCCGACGTCACGTACGCGCTGCACTACGCCAAGCACGAGTTGATTCGGCAGCTAGAACATCAGAAGTCGACGCGCGCACCCAAGCACAATCGTGAGACCATCCGTCACCCTGGCGTCTCGGCCGATCAACGCCCCAGGTAGCGGTCAACTCGCCCGCGTGGAGTCCCCTGTCAGGATTGAACTGTTCCGACGGGCCAGCGGGGGAGGATGAAAGCCCCTCTTAGCGGCTGGCTTTCATCGCCGGGGATCACTTGAGATATCGGTAACTGTGGGCAGGTTGCGGGCAAATTGTGGGCACGCCGCACGGCTCAAGACGGCTACAGATCGATCGACCATTCATGGCATCGCCTCGGCCCCACGACTCGGCGATCCGGCTCCATCCTCTCTTCAGAGCTCAGTTCCGGAATAGAGGTCTTCGAAGTTGTCACCAAGCGACCGTCTAGAGCTCGGCAATAGTTCAGCGTTGCCGCCCTAAGTTCCGCCTCAGGTTCTCCTCCGGCTTCTGGCACTCAGGACAGAAGTAACCGACCATAAAGCCCCTGTCGCCGATAACGTTCCAGCCGTCCCATCTCCGGCAACGGTGCCGCGTATGGTGTGGGACTGTTCATAGCCGACTCGTCCTAGCGTCGAATGCACGAACCAACCGAGGCACGAATGAGAGGTTATTGGGACATGACGGACTGGAATACTGCACTGATCGAGGCTCACGCCGCCGCCGCCGAGCTTCACGACCGAGCCATGACGCTTGGCTATCGAGTCGGTGCGCATATCGGTGGAGACCTAGACCAGGAACCGGAAGTGTCCTACTCGGTGCGCCGCTTCGATCTGCCGTCCGACACTGCGGAGACCTTCGCCGGTACCGGGCCGGTGAGTGCGTATCTCGATCACGTCGAGACCTTGCCGAGCTGGTGCCTGGAACTGGTCGACAATCCGCGAGTCGACGTGACGATAGACGAAAAGGGCACAGCCACGTGGATTGTCGACAGCGAAAGCGGCGAGATGTTCGGCGTGCGGACCGCCGATTTGGAGAATGTCACGCGGCTCTGCGTTCACGCCGAATCGGCTCCGACGATTGGGAATTGGCAGCCCGCGTGAGTCGTGTGACTCAACCGATTTCGTTGGACACCTGTCCGCGAGAAAGGTAATTAGCGCGACGGAGCGGCGCCCGATCGCTGAGCATGCTCAGCCATGCTTGCGCCCAGCCACATAGCGGTCGGCAACTCCGTGGTCAGGATTGGTTAAGTGCGTCAAGCACTTTCGGTAGTCTGAGCGGCCACACCGCTGCCACGTCCACGTCCATCCTCTAGCCGCGGCAGGCCAGAGGCCTAACTCCTTGGCTAGTTCGGCCTGTGTTGACTCAGTCATGGTGGGAGACTCCCAGACGCCGATGCTCCGCGAGGGAGGCGCTCTTGCCAACACCGTTGGTGCCAGCCGCTTCGTCACCCGGACCACCCGTGAGCAACGGGGTTGGTGTACGCCGAGCCGGGGCTTGATGGCGCATCTCGTGAAGCGGCTTCAGTCTAGCGGCGAGCCAGGGCGAAATCGTCCGTGAAGATCGTCTACGTCGCCCCAACACCAGCGGGTTCTTCGCCAGAAGTCTTGAGCCCCCTGTCAGGATTGAACTGACGACCGCTCGCTTACAAGGCGAGTGCTCTACCGCTGAGCTAAGGAGGCCGGTTTTAACCGGTCACAGCCTAACGAATCACTCGTCGTGATCGATGACGCGCTGGGAGCGCACCGTCCGCGGCACCCCAGGCCGCCGGGGGCGACGGCCAGGCAGCGGAATCCGGTCGGCGATGTTGCTCAGCGGGTTCACCACCATGGTGAGCGCCATGACCGCGTCCTGCAGCGTGGCGATGGCCGGCTCCAACGCCTCCATCCCGGGCGCCAGCCGGCTCAGGGTGTCAGCGACGGCAGCCAGCTGCTCGAGCGGTCCATTGCGGGCGGTCAGCTTGTCGACCAGCCCGCCCTCGGACAGCAGCCGGTCGGCCAGCCCGTCCTCGGCGAGCAGTCGGTCGATCAGCCCGTCGTCGGCGACCAGTTGGTCCGCCAGTCCGCCCGGCTTGAGGGCGCGTTCCAGCCCGCCGCCTTCGACGGTCAGCCGGTCGAGCAGGCCGCCGTCCTGAGTCAGCATGTCGACCACCCCGCCCGGGCGCAGCAGTCGGTCGATCGGCCCGTCGGTGGCAAGGGCACGGCCCAGTGGCGCGTCATCATCCAACAGCCGGGCCAGCCGGTTGGCCCGGCTGATCGCGTCGTCGATGCCCAGCATGTGCGCGACGGCGTTGGATCGGCCCGTTGTCCCCGTCTCGCCTAGGCCACGGTGCGCCATACCGAGGGCCGTGGTCGCCACGCCCAGGCCCGCGTCGGCGGCGGCCAGTCCGACCCGCGCCGGCGCGGTGGCAATGCTCACCAGGCTTTTCCCAAGATTCATCCCCCGAGTCTATTCAGGATCGGCAAAACTCCGCGGTAGTTGACACTGATTTGGCTTCCAACGAACTCTCAGCCTGAGCACAGCCAGCATGGAGGATTCCCTTAGCTAAGTGCGAGGGAATTGACGTCATGTCAGCAGCAATGGAAGAAGCGCTTCCGGAAGCACGTGTCCTCGTCGTCGACGACGAGGACAACATCGTTGAATTGCTATCGGTAAGCCTGAAATTCCAGGGTTTCGAAGTCCACACCGCCACCAACGGACAAACGGCGTTGGATCTGGCCCGCGAGATCAAGCCGGACGCGGTGATTCTCGACGTGATGATGCCCGGAATGGACGGCTTCGGGGTGCTGCGCCGATTGCGGGCCGACGGTATCGACGCGCCCGCCCTGTTCCTCACCGCTCGTGACTCGTTGCAAGACAAGATCGCTGGGCTGACGCTCGGCGGCGACGACTACGTCACCAAACCGTTCAGCTTGGAAGAGGTCGTGGCCCGGCTGCGGGTCATCTTGCGGCGCACCGGCAAAGGCGTCGTAGAGAATCGCAGTGCCCGGCTGACCTTCGCTGACATCGAACTCGACGAAGAAACCCACGAGGTGTGGAAAGCCGGCGAAGCGGTCTCGTTGTCCCCTACGGAATTCACGCTGCTGCGCTACTTCGTCATCAATGCGGGCACGGTGTTGAGCAAGCCGAAAATCCTGGACCACGTCTGGCGTTACGACTTCGGCGGTGACGTCAACGTCGTCGAGTCCTACGTGTCATATCTGCGTCGCAAAATCGACACCGGCGAGAAGCGGCTGTTGCACACCCTGCGTGGAGTGGGTTACGTGCTGCGGGAGCCACGGTAAGAACCGGGCGGTTGTCTGCGCCGCCCCGCGGGTCCAGCGAATAATGACCTGATGCTGAAACGACTGCGGGCCAGCGTGCCATTGCGGGTGAGCCTGGTCGCGGCCACCCTGGTGCTGGCCGCCTGTGGGCTCGCGGTGTCGGGCGTCGCAGTCGAGGCGATCCTTCGCAACAGCCAGATCCACCGCGTCGATCGCAACCTGCTCGACGCCAGCCGCGGCTGGGCGCTGGCGGCCAGATCGACGTTGCCCGGGCTACACCTCCCCACGGCCGATCGGCCGCCGTCGAACTATTACATCCGCAGCACGACCCCGGACGGGCGCACCTGGTCGGTGGCCAATGACACCAGGCCCGAACCCGCGATTCCGGCGAACAACGATGTCGGTCCGACGCCGAGAACAGTTGGCTCGATTGATCATTCCAGCACCAAGTGGCGCGCGGTGTCGGTGCGGAGTACGCATGGTCGGCTGGTCACCGTCGCCTACGATCTCTCGGATTTCCTGCAGACTGACCGGTCACTGGGCTGGCTGCAGCTGGGGATCGGAGTGGCGATTCTGCTGGTGCTGGGCATGGCCAGCTATGCGGTGGTGTCCCACAGCCTGCGACCACTGGCCGAAGTCGAACAAACTGCTGCGGCGATCGCTCGCGGTCAGCTGGATCGCCGTGTGCCCGAACGTGATCCGCGAACTGAAGTGGGCCGCCTGTCGTTGGCGCTGAACGGGATGCTCGTGCAGATCCAGGCGGCAATGGCATCGTCTGAGTCGTCAGCGGGGCTGGCGCGCAGCTCCGAGGAGCGGATGCGAAGGTTCATCACCGACGCCAGCCACGAACTGCGAACCCCGTTGACCACTATCCGTGGCTTCGCCGAGTTGTATCGCCAAGGGGCAGCGCGCAATACGGAGCAGGCGATGGCCCGAATCGAGAGTGAAGCGCGCCGGATGGGCCTGCTGGTCGAGGATCTGCTGCTGCTGGCGCGGTTGGATGCTCAACGCCCGCTGGAAAGCAAACGAGTGGACCTGCTGGCACTGGCCGCCGACACCGTGCACGACACCCGTGCGATCGCCCCGCAACGCAAGATCACTTTGGGTGTGGTTGACGGGCCGGGGATTCCCCAGGTCATCGGCGACGAGGCCCGGCTGCGTCAAGTGCTGAGCAATTTGATGGTCAATGCCGTCGAGCACACCCCGGACACCGCTGGTATCGCGGTGCGGGTCGGCACGAGAGACGCCCATGCGGTTCTGGAAGTCATCGACGACGGGCCCGGCATGGGCGAGCAGGACGCGCAGCGTGTCTTCGAACGGTTCTATCGCGCCGACTCGTCACGGGCCCGCAGCAGTGGCGGTTCGGGTTTGGGGCTGTCTATCGTCGACTCGCTCGTCCGCGCGCACGGTGGCACCGTCACGGTGACGACGGCGCCCGGGCAGGGTTGCCGCTTCTACGTCAGCCTTCCGCGCATCGCTGACGTGGCAGCCCGCGCCGACTCAGTCGGTTAGCTCGGCGATTGCCGCCTTGATCTTGCTCTGCGCCTCGTCGAGAGATTCCGCGGACGGGTTGCGGTCGACGTTGGCGAAACCGAAATCGCTCAGGCTCTTGGCAGGGAAGACGTGGACGTGGAGGTGGGGGACCTCGAGACCGGCGATGATCACCCCGGCACGGTCGGCGTCGAATGCCTGAGTGACCGCCTTGCCGACCAACTGGGCGACCGACATGATCCGGCCGAACACAGCCTGGTCGATGTTCTGCCATTGGTCGATTTCCGCTCGCGGCACCACCAGCGTGTGTCCCTGGGTCATCGGCTCAATGGTCAAGAACGCGACAACCTCGTCGTCCTCGTATACGAACCGGCCCGGCAGCTCGCCGTTGATGATCCTGCTGAAGATGGTGGGCATCGTCTCAGCATATGTTGCGCCGTGAAGGCCTAGACGGCGCCGCCACCGAGCAGCGCGGAAAGCTCGGCCACCGACCACGGTGGTGAGTCGTGGTGGTCCCGGTAACCGACCAAGCCCGGCGCGGCCTTCGGGAACAGCCCGACGAAACCGCCTGCCGCGACGAAGATTTCACCAGTCCGATGCTTCGCGAGCTCACTGGCCAGATAGACGTAGATCGGCGCGGCATAGTCCGGTTCGGCTACATCCAGCGAACCTTGCATCGAGACCTCGTCGAGCAGGCCGCGACGATGGAGTTCGGTGATGTGTGCGACGTAGTCCGGCCCGGTGGACAGCCGCGTCTTGGCGCCGGGGCAGACGACGTTGGCGCGCACGCCATGCTCTTTCAGCTCGGCTGCGATCGCCAGCGTCAGGCTGTTGACGGCGCCCTTGCCGGCCGGATAGCCGGTCCCGCCGTAGTCGCCGAGGAATGCGAACGAACTGGTGTTGACGATGCTGCCGCCGCCCTGCGCGACCATCTTGGGTGCCGCGGCGCGGCACGTCGCGAACACCGTGCCCAAGTGCGCGTCGAGCAGATCAGCGAACTGGGCCGGCGTGATGTCGAGGATGGACGAGCCCGGTGGCTCGGCGATGCCCGCGCAGTTGATCAGAATGTCGATGCCACCGAATTCGTCAATGCACCTGTCCACCAACGACTCTGCGGCGTGTTGATCGGACGGTGAACCGGGATGGGCGACCGCGCGACCGCCGGCCGCGACGATGCCCTCCGCAGTGGACTGGGCAGCGTCGCCATCTCTGCCGTTGACCACCACCACAGCGCCGTGCTGTGCCAACAAGTGCGCGACCGCTGCGCCGATGCCCCGCGACCCGCCGACCACGACGGCGCCACGGTCGGCGAGCAGTCGGCTCACTCCTCGTTGCCGAAAGTCATCGCCTCGAGGTTCCAGTAGCCGCGCATGTTCGCGATCTGTCCGGCGTCGTTGACCCGGTAGGTGAACACACCGCGCACACTGCTGGTGATTCCGTTGTCAAACTTGCTGCGCAGCACCAAGATATGCGCGATTTCGGCGGGATCGCTGGACGGAAACGTCTCCTCGCAGGTGATCGCCAACTGGTTGGCGGCGATATTGGTGTCGTAGAACCCGGCGACGGCGTCCTTTCCCCGCACGCCGGTGCCGTCGGGGTTGGTGATGGACTTGCCGATCGGATCCTCGATCACGACGTCGTCCGCCATCAACGCCAGCCAGCCCTCCCGATCGTGGGCCTGGACGCAGCGCCACGACGATTGCGACGCCGCCAATGCGGGGGACTGCTCGACGGTTTCGGCCGACATCGCGGTTACCGGTCGGCGTCGGTGTAACGGATGACGCCGCGGATGTTCCTGCCTTCCAGCATGTCCTTGTAGCCGTCGTTGATCTGCTCCAATTTGTACTGGCGGGTGATCATGTCGTCGAGGTTGAGCTTGCCGGCTTTGTACATCGACAGCAGCTGGGGAATGTCGAACTGTGGGTTACCGCCACCGAAGATGGTGCCCTTGATGGTCTTCTGCATCAGGGTCATCATCGCCAGGTTCAGGGTGACGTTGGTGTCCAGCAGGCTGCCGATGGCGGTCAGCACGCAGGTGCCGCCCTTCGCGGTCAAGATCATGTAGTTCTCCACGTCGGCCCCGAGTAGCTCGCCGACGGTGACCACGACTTTGTGGGCCATCAGGCCGTGCGTGACCTCCATGATTCCGCCCATCGCGGCGAAGATGTCGGGGTAGACGTGCGTGGCGCCGAACTTGAGGGCCTGGTCGCGCTTCCACTCGACCGGGTCGATCGCGAAGATGTGGCGGGCTCCGGCGATGACAGCACCCTGCAGCGCCGCCATGCCGACCCCGCCGATACCGACGATCGCGACGTCCTCTCCCGGCCGGATGTCGGCGGTGCGAACCGACGAGCCGTAGCCGGTGGTGACACCGCAACCGACCAGCGCGGCGACCTCGAACGGGACCGACTCGTCGATCTTCACCACCGAGCTGCGGTGCACGACCATGTACGGAGAGAAGGTGCCCAGCAGCGTCATCGGGAAGACGTCCTCACCGCGAGCCTGGATGCGGAACGTGCCATCGGACACCGCGGCGCCGCCCAACAACCCGGCGCCGAGGTCGCACAAGTTGCGCAGGCCCGACTGACAGGTCGGACACTGTCCACAGGACGGGATGAACGACAGCACCACGTGGTCGCCCGGAGCGAGGTCTTCGACGCCGGGGCCCACTTCGGTAACGATGCCGGCGCCCTCGTGGCCACCGAGGACCGGGAAGCCGCCCATCGGAATGCCACCGGTCACCAGGTGGTGGTCGGAGTGGCACATGCCGGCCGCTTCCATCTGGATCTTGACTTCATCCTTCTGGGGATCGCCGATCTCGATTTCCTCGATCGACCACGGTTGGTTGAACTCCCAGATCAGCGCGCCTTTGGTCTTCACCGTGAACCTGCTTTCGTCATTGAACGTCGGTTGAGAACGGCCCCGAGCTGCACGCAAGCAACCGCTTGGTTGAGTGTAGGACAGGGGTGATCCCGGTCACCAGGGGTGCCGGGCACAATCACCAGATCGGCACCGGAGCCTGACCCAGCGGGTAATAGCCGGGCAGCTTCTCGCCCGCGATGCTGCGTTCGATCCGCTTCTGCATCCCGCTGCTCAGGTCGCCGGACTCGATCAGGTTGCCGAACATCTTGGCGACGTGTCCGAAGTCGAAGAAGTCGCGCTGCCATTCGATGAGCTGGTCGTCATTGAGCCGGAACCAGCTGCCGCCGATGCCGTAGATCTCGTCCTGGCTGCCGTCGGTCTTGTTGACGATCTGTTTCCAGAAGCCGACGATCTCGCCCTGCTTGTCGTCGATGAGTACTTTCTGGTACTCGTACACCCAGTTCTCCAGGCCCTCCATCTCCAAGCCGAGCGCGACGTCCCGGATCTCGTCGACGCCGACACACATCACGTCTTCCTTGGGGCCGATGTTCCAGCCGTACGTGGCCTCCGGGGCGTAGAAGTCCCCCAGCGGCTTCCAGTCGCCCGCCTTCTCGCAGTCCTTGTTCGCCTGCAGCCAGCGGTCGACCCATGCCTCGAGGTCTGCACGCGAGTGTGATGACGCCTTTGTCATGTCAGTCAGGTCTCCATTTCCTTGATGAGCAGTGCTTGGGTTGGGCACATTTCGACGGCCCGCTCGACTTCGTCGCGGGCCTCCTCGCGGGGAGCGGAATCGAGGATCTCGACCTTCCCGCGTTTGGGCACCCGGAAGTAGTCAGGCGCCTCCAGCTCGCACATCGCGTGACCTTGGCATAAATCCAAGTCGGCTTCGACCCGGTAACCCATCATCACTCCTTGCTGCGTCGGCGATAGCGCACTTTGGCGGGCCGGGCCAGCTGCACGACCATCTTGGAGTGGTCGTTGTGATAGCTGTCGGCCGGTTGTGCTATCTCGAACTCGTACTCGCGCAACAGAACCGAGAAGATCGCCTTGATCTGCATCTGCGCGAAGGCGGCGCCGACACAGCGGTGGCGGCCCGCTCCGAACGGTATCCAGGTCCACCGGTTGACGACGTCGGCCTGCTCGGGTTTGTTGTACCGGTCCGGGTTGAAGGCGTCCGGGTCGGGGAAGTCCTCCGGAATCCGGTTCGAGATAGCCGGGGATGCCGCGACGAAGTCGCCGTCGTGAATCGGGAAGCCCTCGACCTCGAACTCGCCCTTGGCGACCCGCATCAGAATGATCAGCGGCGGGTGCAGCCGCAGCGTTTCCTTGACCACGTTGTCCAGCTTCGGGATCTGGCGCAGCGCATGGAAACTCACCTCCTGCCCGTCGGCATAGAGTTCCTCGAGTTCGGCAAGCACTTCGGTGTACACCTCGGAATGGCGGATCAGCTCAATCAACGTCCAGGCCGAGGTGCCGGAGCTGGTGTGGTGCCCGGCGAACATCAGCGAGATGAACATCCCGGTGACCTCGTCGGCGGAAAACCGGGGACCGCCCTCCTCGTCCTTGATCGACACCAGTACGTCGAGCATGTCGCGGTCGGCTTTGTCCTTCGGGGGATTGGTCAGCCGCTGGTTCATGATTTCCTGAACCAGCGCAACTAGTTTCACCCGCGCCTCATCGCGGCGCCGGAAGCTCTCGATCGGTAGATACGGATCGACGTAGCACAGTGGATCCGTGCCGCGCTCCAACTCGTGGTAGTACTCGGCGAACCGGTGATCGAGTTGCTCACGGAATTTCAGGCCGATCAGGCACGCAGTCGAGGTGTAGATGGTCAATTCGGAGAAGAAGTCGAGTAACTCGATCTCGCCTTCGTCGTCCCAGTTGGCGATCATCTTCTTGACTTCGCCCTCGATCGTGGCGGCATGGCCTTTCATCTGCTCGCCGCGAAGCGCCGAATTGTGCAGCATCTCTTTGCGACGTTCGGGGCTGGCGTCGAACACCACACCTTTGCCAAAGATCGGGGTCATGAAGGGATACGCCTCGGCCTGATCCAGATCCTCGTCGGCCGAACGGAAGAAGAACTCGTTGGCCTCGGCACCGGACAGGAAGACAACGTGCTTGTCGACCAGCTGGAACCAGCCGACATCGCCGCATTCCTCGCGGATGCGTTTCATCAAACCGATTGGGTCGGTGCGGAATTCCTCGAGGTGGCCGTGTTCTTCTTCGCCACCGGAAACCCGGGGCACAACGGAGGTTTTCATGACGGCATCCCCTCTTCGCCGAGTGCAAGCTTCTGGCGGTTTGTGTTGTCGGCCAACGGGGCTTCGGGCTGAAGCTCCATGTTCGCGATGAATCCACCGCGCGGTGTCTCGGCGACGAATGTGATGGCCCGCCCCAGATCCGCGGCGCGCAGGAAGTAGTCGTGGCGGGCCTGACCCCATTTCGCCCAGTCCTCCAGAGCGGGACCGATCTTCTCGGCCGGCAGGCTCCAGCCCATCGACGTCTTCGTCGGGCCGGGGTGCACGACCGACGCCCGCACGCCGGTGCCCTCCAGTTCCATCTGGAAGTTGTTGACCATCGCGAGCAGCGCGGCTTTGGCCGCACCGTAGGCGCCCATGTGCGGGCGCTGTCGCAGCGCCACGTCGGAGCCGACGAAGATCAGGTCGCCGCGCTGCCGGTCCAGCATCCCCGGCAGGACCGCGGCTGCCAGCCGGTTGGCCCCGACGACGTGGATCTGCAGCTGCGACTCGAACTCGTCGGTGGAGATCTCGGCGAGCTTGCCGAAATAGGTGTCGCCGGCACCGGCTACCAGTACCTCGATGTCGCCCAGCGCTTCAACCGACTGCGAGATAAAGGTTTTGACCGATTTCGGGTCGGTGACGTCGAGATGGAATCCGACCGCCTCGCCGCCATTGGCGTTGATCTTGCCGACGATGTCGTCGAGCTTCTCGACTCGACGGGCTCCCAGGGCGACCGGGAATCCGTGCGCCGCCAATTCGATCGCGGTGGCCTCTCCGATGCCGGAGGAAGCACCGGCCACGATTGCCGGTCGGCGTTCGGGCAGCGGGGCAAAGCGGGGCATCTAGGAGACCTCCAGCGTCATCGGTAGGTGTGCGAACCCGCGCACGTTACTGGAATGGACACGGACCGAATTGGCTTCGTCGACCTGGTAGCCCTTGATCCGTGTGAACAATTCGGTGAGCGCGACCCTGGCTTCCATCCTGGCCAGGTGCGCGCCCAGGCAGAAGTGCGCGCCGCTGCCGAAACTCAGTAGTTTAGAACCGATCTCGCGTCCGATGACGAACTCATCGGGGCGGTCGAATACCCGCTCGTCGCGGTGCCCCGAACCCGGTAGCAGCAACAGAACGTCGCCGTCGGGGATCGTCGTGTCGTAGAGAGTGAGCTCACCGGCCACCGTGCGGGCCAGGATCTGGCTGGACGTGTCGTAGCGGAGGGTCTCCTCCACCCACAGCGGCACCTGTGCGGGATCAGCATAGACCGGAGTGAGCTGGTCCGGGTTGCGGTGACCCCAGAACGCGGCGTTGGCAAGAAGTTTCGTGGTGGTCTCGTTGCCGGCGATCACCATCAGGAACATGAACCCGAGGATCTCGTCGTCGGTCAACCGGTCGCCGTCGATCTCCGCCTCCAGCAGCGCCGTCGTCAAGTCGTCGGTCGGCTTCTTGCGGCGTTCGGCGACCATCTGCTGGTAATAGACGATCAGGTTGAGCGACGCCTCGATGGCCGCGGCCGGTACGTCGGTGACGCCTTCGTCACGGTGCATGACGCCGTCGGCCCAGGCGCGCACCTGCGCACGATCCGGATCCGGGACGCCCATCAGTTCGGAGATGACATCCATCGGAAGCTTGCCGGCGAACTCGTCGACGTAATCGACCGTTCCTTCAGTCGCTTTCTCGATCATGATGTCCAGATGCCGTGTCGCGATCTCGGTCACGCGCGGCTCGAGCTCGCGAATTCGCCTGGGCGTGAAGCCTTTCGACACCAGGGTGCGCAGCCGCAGGTGCCCCGGGTCGTCCATGGCCAGAAACGACATGGTCTTGGAGGCGTGCGGTCCCCTGGAGGCGGGGTCCAGCGAGACGCCGAAGCGATTGGACAACGTGGTGCTGTTGCGGAAACCCTGGTGTACGTCGGCGTGCCGGGACAGCGCCCAAAAGCCGAGTTCCTCGTTGCGGTACAGCGGGGCCTCGTCGCGCAGCCGCTGGTAGTACGGGTAGGGATCCTCATGGAAGTCGTAGTCGTACGGATCGAGCAGCGGCTTGTCGACCTGAAGGGTCATCGGCTTTCCCCAGTTTTAAGAATGAGTCCGACCGCATAGGCGAGATGGTCGGCGATCTGGTGATAGGTATAGGCCCCGCTGGCGGCGTTGACCAGGGCGCCGAAGAACGCCGTCTCGAGCACCGAGACCGTGCGCGGGTCGGCGTCAGGCCCGATGGCTGACGTGATTCGACGGTGAATCTCGGCGCCGATCCGATCGCGTACTGTCCGGACAGCCGGATCTCCGCTGCCGCCGAGTAGCGCCGTCGTGCATGCCGCCGCGACTTCGGGTTCGTCGGCGACCACCAGCGCAAGGTGGCGCAACGCCCTGTCGACTCGGGTCGGCATGGGATCGTTGACGTCGGTGAAATAGGGGACCTGCCGCACCAGATCCAGGTACACCTCAGCGATCAGGTGATTTTTCGACGAGAAGTAGGTGTAGGCGGTCGCCGGCGCCACTTTGGCCCGGGCGGCAACCGCACGCACGGTCAGGTCGGCGTAGGACGATTCCCGCAAAACGTCGATGCCCGCGGCAAGCACCTTACGAAAGGTTTCTTCTTGTCGGCGGTTGCGCGGCACGTCCCGGGCCGGAACGCTGGCGCCGGGAGTGATCGCGACCACAGGGTCACTGGACACATGTCCAAGTTATCCGATCGACCCGACGGGTGGCAAGCCCGAGATATAAAAGTCCCACTGAACAGCAGTATTAGCGGTCGAGACCACGAGGGTCGGCGGCAGACTCTTGCACATTACGGGCGCACCCGGCTATCTTCGACTGAGATATTCCGGACATGTGTCCACTCAACGAGGCGCGGAGGCAAAGATGGCATTGCTGGCCGATGGGGTGAGCGCTCTGCTCATTGACGGCAAGCTGACAAGCGGCAGCCAGGGCACGTTCACGACGCTCAACCCGGCCACCGAGGAAGTCCTGGGCGCTGCCGCCGACGCCGGCGCCGACGACATGGACCGCGCGATCGAGGCCGCCCGGCGCGCTTTCGACGACACGGACTGGTCGCGTAACACCGAACTGCGGGTGCGCTGCGTGCGCCAGCTGCGCGAGGCGATGCAGCAGCACCTCGAAGAACTGCGGGACCTGACCATCGCCGAGGTGGGCGCGCCACGGATGCTCACGGGAATCGCTCAGCTCGAAGTTCCGGTCAACGATCTGGCATTTGTGGCCGATACCGCCGAATCCTATGAATACAGCCGGGATCTCGGTGACGCGTCGCCGATGGGCATCCCGACCCGGCGCACAATTGTCCGGGAGGCCGTCGGCGTCGTCGGCGCGATCACCCCGTGGAACTTTCCCCACCAGATCAATCTCGCCAAGATCGGGCCGGCGCTGGCCGCGGGAAACACGGTGGTCTTGAAGCCTGCCCCTGACACTCCATGGTGCGCTGCGGTGCTGGGAGAGCTCATCACTGAGCACACCGACTTTCCGCCCGGTGTGATCAACATCGTCACCTCCGACGATCACAGCGTGGGTGCAATGCTGGCCAAAGACCCTCGGGTGGACATGGTTTCGTTCACCGGATCGACGGCGACCGGTCGCAGCGTGATGGCCGACGGCGCCGCGACGATCAAGAAGGTTTTCCTCGAACTCGGCGGCAAGTCGGCATTCATCGTGCTCGACGACGCCGACCTGGCCGGGGCGGTGGGCATGGCGGGATTCTCGGTATGCATGCACGCCGGACAGGGATGTGCGATCACCACCCGACTGGTGGTGCCGCGGGCCCGCTATGACGAGGCCGTCTCGCTCGCCGCCGCCACGGTGGGCGGCATCAAGGCCGGCGATCCGACCGACCCCGGAACCATTTGCGGACCGCTGATCTCGGCACGGCAACGCGATCGAGTTCAGGGTTATCTCGACTCGGCGATCGCCGAGGGCGGGTCGTTCGCGTGCGGAGGAGGCCGGCCGGCGGGCCGCGATGTCGGTTTCTTCATCGAGCCCACCGTCATCGCAGGTTTGGGCAACGACGCGCGGTGCGCTCGCGAGGAGATCTTCGGTCCGGTGCTGACGGTCATTGCGCACGACGGCGACGACGATGCCGTTCGGATCGCCAACGACTCGCCATATGGCCTGTCCGGCACAGTGTTCGGTGCCGACCCGGACCGGGCGGCGAGGATCGCCGCGCGCGTGCGGGCGGGCACGATCAATGTCAACGGTGGGGTGTGGTACTCAGCCGATGCACCCTTCGGTGGGTACAAGCAGTCCGGGAACGGCCGGGAGATGGGCCTGGCCGGCTTCGAGGAGTACCTGGAAACCAAAACCATTGCGACAGCGGTCTAGCCGCGAGCCAGAGAGGAACACCGTGAGGTTCGAGAACAAGGTCGCCATCGTCACCGGCTCCGGCGGTGGTATCGGCCAGGCCTACGCCGAGGCGCTGGCCGCCGAAGGTGCAGCCGTCGTCGTAGCCGACATCAATGTCGAGGCGGCCGAGGGCGTGGCCAAACAGATCAGTGCCGACGGCGGCACGGCCGTCAGCATTCCGGTCGACGTGTCCGACCCCGCGTCAGCCAAAGCGATGGCCGACCGCACGCTGGCCGAGTTCGGTGGCATCGACTACCTGGTCAACAACGCCGCGATCTTCGGCGGCATGAAACTCGACTTCCTGCTCACCGTCGATCCCGAGTACTACAAGAAGTTCATGAGCGTCAACCTCGACGGCGCACTGTGGTGCACCCGCGCGGTATACAAGAAGATGGCCAAGCGTGGCGGCGGCGCGATCATCAATCAGTCGTCGACCGCGGCGTGGCTGTACTCAAATTTCTACGGTCTGGCCAAGGTTGGGATCAACGGCTTGACCCAGCAGCTTTCCCGCGAACTGGGTGGCCAGAACATTCGGATCAACGCGATCGCGCCGGGCCCCATCGACACCGAGGCCAACCGGACCACCACCCCTCAAGAAATGGTCCGCGACATCGTCAAAGGTCTCCCGCTGTCCCGGATGGGACAGCCCGAAGACCTGGTCGGCATGTGCTTGTTCCTGTTGTCCGACGAGGCTTCGTGGATCACCGGACAGATCTTCAATGTCGACGGCGGCCAGGTCATCCGATCATGACGCGAACACGTGAAACTCGGCTACATCGGGCTGGGCAACATGGGCGCACCGATGGCGAAGCGGATGACCCAATCACCCGGTGGCGTCACGGTTTACGACATCCGAACCGAGGCGATGACGCCGCTGGCCGAAGCGGGAGCAAGCCTGGCCGACAGCATCGCCGACGTCGCCGCCGCTGATATCGTCCACATCACCGTGCTCGATGACGCTCAGGTGCGCGAGGTTGTCGCCGAACTCGCCGGCCACGCCAAGCCGGGCACCGTCATCGCGATCCACTCGACTATCAAGGACACCACCGCTGCGGAACTGTCACACGACTTGAAGCCGCAGGGCATTCACATCGTGGACGCCCCGGTCAGTGGTGGCGCGGCCGCCGCGGAAAAAGGTGAACTCGCCACCATGGTGGGTGCCGAGCGCGAAGTGTACGAGCGAGTCAAGCCGGCGTTCAAGCAGTGGGCAGGTATGGTCATCCACGCCGGTGAGCCGGGCGCGGGAACCCGAATGAAGCTGGCCCGCAACATGTTGACGTTCACTTCGTATGTCGCGGCCTGCGAGGCCATGAAGCTGGCAGAGGCGGCCGGACTGGATCTGCAGGCCCTCGGCCGGGTGGTCCGTCACACCGACGCGCTCACCAGCGGACCGGGTGCGATCATGGTCCGCGAGGACATGAAAGACCTTGAGCCGGATAACTTTCCTATATCAGTCCTTCCTGCATGCACGCGGCCTTGGTGAGAAGGATCTGAGCCTGGCACTGGCGTTGGGTGAATCGGTGTCGGTCGACCTGCCGCTGGCCCAGTTGGCCTACGAGCGACTGGCGGCCGGACTCGGGGTGCCGCACACAGAGAAAGAGACGTAAATGGACGAGTTACGGCGCAAGGGCCTCGAGAAGATGAACGAGGTCTACGGCTGGGAGATGCCCGACATCGAGGGCGACCCCTTCTTCGATCTGACCGTCGACCACCTGTTCGGCTCCGTCTGGACCCGTCCCGGCCTGTCGATGCGTGACAAGCGCATCATGACGCTCACGGCGGTAACGGCGATCGGTAATCGCGACCTCGCGGAGATTCAGATCAACGCCGCGCTGCTCAACGACGAGCTCAGTGAAACCGAACTCAAGGAGATGGCCGTCTTCCTCACCCACTACCTCGGCTTCCCGCTGGGCTCGGCACTCAACGGAGCGGTCGACGCCGTGGTCAACAAGCGGAAGAAGGCTGCGGCCAAGGGTTCCGGCGAGGACAAGAAGGCGAACGCCGAAGGCGCACTCAAGATGCACTCCGGCGGCAGCCGCGACTAGCTTCAGTACGGCCGGGCACCCTCGGGCATCACGAATTCGGAGACCGGGGCAGTGACGCCGTTGACCGTCGTTCCGCCGTTGAGGATTCCCGCTGCCATCGCCACCATGTTGTGTGGAAATCCGAAGGTCGGTTGCGTCAGGTCATTGAGTCGGGCCAACTCTTGAGCAGTGAGATTCACGTCGACGGCGCGGACGTTGTCGTCGAGCTGCGAGAGCCGCCGTGCTCCGATGATCACCGACGAGACGGCAGGCTGCGCGTGGACCCAGGCGAGTGCGACGCTGGCCACGTTCGTCTCGTGGGCTTTCGCGATGATCTCGAGTTCGTCGATAACGGCGTAGGACTCCTCGGTCAGGAAATGGTCGACGAGCGCTCCGCGATCGGCTTTGTGCTCTCCGCTGTTCGCTCGGGTGTACTTACCGCTGAGCACGCCGCTCTTCAGCGGCGACCATGGCGTGATCCCGAGCCCGAATTCGCTTGCCATCGGCACTAATTCCTGCTCCACCGTGCGCTCGAGCAGCGAGTACTCGATCTGTAAGCCGATGAACGCCGACCATCCGCGGAACCGGGCGATCAGGTTGGCTTCCACGATCTTCCACGCCGGGGTATCCGAGACGCCGATGTAACGCACCTTGCCGGCCCGAACGAGGTCGTCGAGAGCGGCCATCGTCTCCTCGATGGGGGTGTTCGCGTCCCACATGTGCAGCCAGTACAGGTCGATGTAGTCGGTTTGCAGTCGGCGCAGCGAGTTTTCACAGGCGTTGATCAGCGATTTGCGGCCGGACCCGCCGCCGTTGGGGTCACCCGGATACAGGTTGCCACTGAACTTCGTCGCGATCACGAGACGATCGCGTCGTTCAGGGTGGCGCCCGATGTGGTCGCCGATGATCTTCTCGGAGTGGCTCGCGGTGTAGAAGTTGGCGGTGTCGATGAAGTTGCCGCCGAGTTCGATGTATCGATCGATGATCTGTTGGGACTCTTCCACACTCGTGCCCCAGCCGAGATCTTCGCCGAATGTCATGGCTCCGAGGCACAAGGGGCTGACACGTAGGCCGGACCGACCGAGTGTTGCGTATTCATCCAGAGGCATGGTGGCCGCTTTCTGGTAGATTGTTCGGTTATGCGATTGTTCATAACTAAACTAGTTCCTCTCTGAACGATCTGGCAAGTCGGTGTCTGCAGGCGATGCGGCCAGGATCTGGTCGATGAACTACCGGGTGCTTGTGTCGGTGATCTCCAGTGCGGAAGAGAGCATCACCGCGCTCGGGCTCGACTCCAAAGAGCTTTTTCTGCTTGCCGAAATAGACGAGCATCCCTACCCGGCCGAGCTGGCCTCCGCGTTGTGCATGCCCAAGGCGACGATCACGCTTTACCTGAAACGACTCGAGGCGGCGGGTTTCGCCCGACGCGAGATCGACCCCGCCGATCTGCGGCGTCACCGCATTCTGCTGACTGCGGCCGGGCATCAAGCGGTAAAGGACGGTCTCGAGCTGTTGGCTGACGAGTTCACCAAACGCCTGACCCGTCTGACCGCCGCGGAGCAGAGAGACTTCAAAGTGCTGCTCGAGAAAATCCTGTGACGCCGTCGCGCAACGCGGCGCAGCGGCAGTGGTCGAGCCGCCCGCTAGAGTGATTTTTCGTGCGCGTTCTGGTGATCGGCTCCGGTGCCCGGGAACATGCCCTGTTGCTTGCGCTACGCGCCGATCCCCAGGTCGAAGCGTTGGCCGTCGCGCCCGGCAACGCCGGTACCGTTGGCCTCGCCGACCAACATCAGGTGGACGTCACGTCGGCTGACGACGTCGTCGCACTGGCCCGGGAGATCCGAGCCGACCTGGTGGTCATTGGGCCTGAAGTTCCGCTCGTACTCGGGGTGGCCGATGCGGTGCGCGACGCCGGTATCGCCTGCTTCGGGCCGAGTCAGGCCGCGGCACAGATCGAGGGTTCCAAAGCCTTCGCCAAGGACGTCATGGCGGCGGCGGAGGTTCGCACCGCCGCCAGCGAGATCGTCGACAACCCAGCATCTTTGGATGCGGCGCTGGACCGGTTCGGTGCGGCGGTCGGTGAACCCGCGTGGGTGGTGAAAGACGACTTGCTGGCGGCCGGCAAGGGCGTTGTCGTCACGCCGGACCGCGTGATCGCACGGGCGCACGCCGCAGAACTACTCGAGTCCGGGACATCCGGTGCTGCTGGAATCTTTCCTCGACGGCCCCGAGGTGTCGCTCTTCTGCGTCGTGGACGGCGAGACCGTGGTGCCGTTGCTTGCGGCGCAAGACTTTAAGCGCGTCGGCGACGGCGACACCGGCCCCAACACCGGCGGCATGGGCGCTTATGCGCCGTTGCCGTGGCTACCGGAAGACGTCTACCGCGCCATAGTCGGCGAGATCGTCAAACCCGTTGCCGCCGAAATGGTCCGGCGCGGCAAACCATTTTCTGGCCTGCTGTACGCCGGGTTGGCGATCACCTCGAAGGGACCGGCCGTCATCGAGTTCAACTGCCGATTCGGCGACCCGGAGACACAGTCGGTGCTCGCCCTGCTCGACTCACCGCTGGGCCAACTGCTTTATGCGGCGGCCACCGGCACGCTAGCCAGATTTCGGCGAGTTACGTTGGCGCGACGGCGCGGCCGTGACCGTGGTGCTGGCAGCGGAATACTATCCGGGCCAGCCGCGAGTAGGCGATGCCATTGCCGGATCGGAAGCCGACGGCGTTCTCCATGCCGGAACGGCCCGTCGCGACGACGGCACGGTGGTCTCGTCCGGTGGACGCGTCCTGTCGGTGGTGGGCCGCGGACCGGACCTGGCCGCGGCGCGCTCGGCCGCCTACGACATCCTGGGTTCGATCAATTGCCCGGCAGTCACTTTCGCACCGACATCGGCTCGGCGGCCGCCGAGGGCAAGATCCGCCTCTAGACACCGGCCGCTTGGCCATCGCGGCGCGGGTCACTGACCGCAAGATATCCGTCGTCAAGCCGCCAGATCGCCTGGCAACTGCCGAACTGGTTGTAGTCGTCGGCTGGTGATCAATTGATGGCCACGCCGCTGCAACTCCTCCAGCGTGGATGTCGGAAAACCTTTCTCGCAACACACCTCCAGGCCTTGCGCCCAGCGGAAGCGCGGGCCGTCGCAGGCCGCCTGCGGATTCTGGCCGTGGTCGACGATGCGGCCCACGACCTGCACATGGCCCTGCGGTTGCATGGGTCCGCCCATCACCCCGAAGCTCATCACCGGGGCGCCGTCCTTGGTCAGAAAGCCCGGGATGATGGTGTGGAAAGGCCGCTTGTTCGGCCCGACTTGGTTCGGATGCCCATGTGCGGCAGAGAAATCCGCGCCGCGGTTCTGCAGCGCGATTCCGGTGCCTGGGACGACCACACCGGATCCGAATCCCATGTAGTTGGACTGGATCATCGACACCATGATTCCCGAGGAGTCGGCGGCAGTGAGGTACACCGTCCCGCCACGCGGCATCCCCGCCGACACCGGTCGCGCGGTGTTCTGATCGATCAAGGTCGCGCGCTCGCCCAGATACGCGCTGTCGAGGAGGCTTTCGGGGCGCACCGTCATGTGGTCGATGTCTGAGACGTAGGCCTGCGCGTCGGCGAAGGCGAGCTTCAACGCCTCGATCTGCAGATGCACGCTGTCGGCGGAATCGACTGGGAAAGAGGCCATGTCGAAGTGTTCGAGGATGCCCAGCGCGATCAACGCGACGATGCCCTGGCCGTTAGGGGGTATCTCGTGCACGGTGTAGCCGCGGTAGTCACCAGAGATGGTGCCGACCCAGTCGGCGTGATGGGCGGCGAGATCGCCGGCCCGCATGGCACCGCCATGGGCCGCCGCGTGAGCCTCGAGTTCGGCGGCGAGCTTGCCACTGTAGAACGCCTCACCGTTGGTTGCGGCGATCGTCTCCAGTGTGGCGGCGTGATCGGGCAACGTGACCAGTTCGCCGGGGCGAGGCGCACGGCCGGCGGGCATGAATGTCTCGGCGAAGCCGGGCTGGGAGCTGAACAACGGGACTTGGGCCGCCCATTGCTCAGCGATCGTGGGTGAGACGAGGAAACCGTTGCGGCCGTAGGAGACTGCCGGCACGAAGAGCCGCTCGAACGGGAGTTTTCCGAACTTGGCGTGTAACTCGACCCATGCCGACACAGCGCCGGGCACGGTGACGGAATTCCAGCCGAGTGCGGGCACTCGCGTTTCCGCCGAAATACTCTGGCGTCCACGCGGCGGGTGAGCGCCCGGACGCATTGAGCCCGTGCAATTGTCGGCCATCCCACACGATGGCGAAGGCATCCGAGCCGATGCCGTTGGAGACCGGCTCCACCACCGTCAACGCGATCGCAGTGGCGATGGCCGCGTCGGCCGCGCTGCCGCCTTCGGCGAGCATCCGTAGACCCGCCTGAGCCGCCAGCGGTTGAGAGGTGCACACCACGTTCGTCGCCAACACGGGCTTTCGTGGCCAGCTGTAGGGCAGTTCCCATCCGAACGGCTGCATCGGCACAGTGTCTCAGCGTGTCCTGACGTCGGCAAGCACCCGATATCGTCGGTGCAACGGTAGCTGATAAGCTTTACGCTTCTGGCCTTGTTTGTAACCCGCTTTCAGCTCAATCGAAGGTTGACCCCATGCCAAAGCCTGTCATCGTCAGCGCAGTCCGGACCGCCATTGGGACGTCGTTCAAGGGCTCGCTGGTCAACACGCCTCCTGAGGTACTCGCGACGACCATTCTGCAGGAAGCAGTGCGGCGGTCGGGGGTCGACGTATCCGACATCGACGACGTGATCTTCGCCGAATCCCATTACGGCGGTGGCGATATGGCTCGCTATGCCGCATCGGCGTCAGGCATGTCGACGGTTCCGGGTCAGGCGGTCAACAGGCACTGCGCAGGTAGCCTCACCGCGGTTGCCAACGCGGCCGCGCAGATCGGTTCCGGCGCCGAGAAGGTCGTCGTCGGCGGTGGTGTCCAGTCGCTGTCGATGACTCCCCTGATGAACTGGCGGATTCCCGGGCCGACCCTGGAATTCGAAGAACGGTGGATTCCGCCGACTCACGTCGAGACGCCCGAATCGCCGGGTCGCGACATGTCGATCACCGTCGGATGGAACACCGCGCAGGCCGTTGGGATCAGTCGCGAAGAGATGGATGCGTGGGCATTTCGTTCGCACCAGCGTGCGGTGGCCGCGATCGACAGCGGCGCCTTCGTCGACGAGATCGTTCCGTTGAAGATCAAGGGTCTCGACGACGCGCTGGTGGATTTCAGTGTCGACGAACACCCGCGCCGCAACTCAACCCTGGAGAAGCTCGCGTCGCTGAAGGTGTTGCACCCGGAGATCGAGGGATTCTCGATTACTGCCGGCAACAGCAGCGGCACCAATGACGCGGCCGCTGCGTTGACGCTGGCCGATGTGGACTTCGCCCGATCTGCCGGGCTGAAGGTGCTGGGCACGGTCAGGGCTTGGGCGTCGGCCGCAGTCGAGCCGAAGGACACCGGTCTGGGCGCGGTGAAGGTGATCGGCAAAGTGTTGCAGCGGGCCGGGCTGACGCCAGGTGACGTCACGCTGTGGGAGATCAACGAGGCATTCGCGTCGGTGCCGATCGCCGCGTGCCGCGAGCACGGGCTGGACGAAGAGCTGGTCAACATCTACGGCAGCGGCTGCAGCCTGGGTCACCCGATCGCCGCGAGCGGCGCGCGGATGCTGACCACGCTGGTGCACGAGTTGGGCCGTCGGGGCGGCGGGATCGGTGTGGCGGCAATGTGTGCGGGCGGCGGCCAGGGCGGCGCCGTGGTGATCGAGGTCTAGGCACTTCACGCACGGCTGAGCCACAAAAGGCTGCCCCGCAATCCGTGGGAGCCGGGTTTCGCGGCGAGCGAACCGGGGTAGCTCGACCTGAGCGCCAAAGAAACGATTTATCACTTGTGACGAGCTAATCGAGCGGTCCAGAATGCGACTGTGCAAGGGCCTCCGGCGCCCACGAAGGAGATTGCGATGTCTACCTCTGGTGCACATGGTCGTTCAGTCCACAGTCTCACGCTGGCAAAGGCCTTGACCGCAGCCAGCCTGGGTTTGGGTGCCACTGAACTGCTTGCGCCGACGGTCATTTCGAACATCAGCGGTGTAGTGCCGACAAGACGCGGGCGAACCGTGATTCGTGCGCTGGGGGTACGCGAGCTCGCGCACGGGTTCGCCGTCCTTGGTTCGCCCGCATTGGTGTGGACCAGGGTGGCCGGGGACATCCTGGACGTCGCCCTGCTGGCGGCGGGTCACCGATCGCAATCGGCGAACGTGAAGCGAGGCGTCATCGCGGCGGGGCTGCTGTTGGGAATCGCGGGTCTGGACATCGTCGCCACCCGACGCTACGTCGGGATACCTCGTTGACCCGCGGCACTGACGGCAGCGGAAACCGCGCAGTGCCCAGACCGCTGCGCACGTAGAAACAGTCAGGACAGTCCATGGCCGACGCAGACGCTGAACACCGACAGACGTGGCAGGACTTCGGCGACGTTGTCAACATGACCGCTTCGGAGCTCGATAAGTGGCTGGACGACGAGAACTCGAAATCGGTGGGTCAGAAATCGGGCGGCAGCTCGGAGTCGACCGGCCACGCCAGCGGGCGCCGCATCGTGAAGATCCTCAATACGAGGAAAGCGAATCTGACCGATGACGACTACTCGCATATGCGCAAGGTGGTCGGTTACGTCAAACGCCACCTCGCGCAACGCCCGTCGAGTGATGTCAGCGAATCGGCCTGGCGGTACTCGCTGATGAACTGGGGTCATGACCCCATCAAGAAGAACTGAGGCCATACCCGCGCCGGCCGACCCGCGCGTCAGAAGGCCGCCTGGTCGGGAGCGTTCCGGCCTCGGCGACTGTGAAGGTAGGCACGTTCGCGTAACCGGGTCAGCCATTCGGGGCCCAGCCCGACACCGGGTCCAGCGTTACGGGTGGGGTCGAAGGACACGTCGTGGTCGGCAGCTGTCCGAATGTTCGCCGTCAACGTCAGTTCGGCCAGCGGCTCGAAGACAACACATTTGCGATTCGTTCAGCTGTGCGCCAGAGCTGGATCGACGCTGGTATGACAACTCACGACTTCAGCCCGCTTCGATCAGCCGACTGGCGTGATCGAGGATGCAGTTCAGGCCGTAGTCGAAGTTGATGTCGTCGGCCGCTCCGATGCGGTGGCCCTGTTGGGTCAACTTCGCGATGAGTGGCATGGACTCCGGATCGATGACCGAACTCGCGCTTCTGCGAGCGGAATCGGCATCGCTGGATTTATCGTGTAGCCGCTCCAGCACCGCGACGCCCTGGGTGTGCACGGAGATGCTGGAGTAGGTGTCGAACGCGTCCTCGGGCGACAGGCCCGCCTCCACCAGAACCGCGATCGCCTTCTCCAGCTTCTGGAAGGCTGCCTGCGTTGCCTCGCGGCCGAAGGTGCCACGGATCAAGATGAGATCACACAGGATCGGGTTGTCCCGGAAAGTTTGACGCATCTTGCGGGCGTGAGCGCGCAACGAATCTCGCCAATCTTGGCCTTCGACAAAGGGCGTCGCGAAGTCGTACTGACCGAGTGCGCGGTCGGTCATTGCGTTGAGCAGATCGTCCTTTTTCCGGAAGTACCAGTAGATGCTGGTCACGCCGACGTCGAGATGTTTGGCCAATAGCGGCATGCTCAGGCCGTCGACTGAGACGTCTGCGGCCACATCGAATGCGCCGTTGATGATTTCGTCGACGCTGATCGAACCGCGTTCACGCCGTTGCCGCTTGTCCGCGACGGCCTGCCTGGCCAATGTGGGTTACCTCCGTGCGCTGGATACTGCAATGTGGCGCGCAATCGTATCAAATATCGTAAGGCTTCTGGTAGGGCCCGCGGTTCCGGACGACCACCTGCTCACGAGGTCAACAGCGGTGCCATCCAGGTCAATTCGGCAGGCAGTTGCGAGCTCCAGTACGACGGGTCGTGGCCGCCGGGGAGAATCCGCCCGCAGGCGGATGTGGTAGCTGGCCCACGAATTGCTTAGTCGCCGAATAGAACGGATCACTGTTCCCGCAGTCCACTCTGATCGGGATCGATGCCAGCGCAGGCATCCCGTACACCGAGTTCGCCGCGAAGTCGTCGGAACCGTCGAAAGCGCCGGGCGCGGCCGCTCCCGACGACAACCACAGCGCCGGACTGACCGCGCAGATCGCCGCGGTGCGGGCCGGCCCCAGCCGACCGCCCAGCAGCAACGCGCCGTAACCACCCATCGACCAGCCCAGAAACCCGATCCGGGAGGTGTCGAGCCCCTGGGAGCTCAGCATCGGGATGAGTTCGTTCAACACCATGGCGCCCGAATCTTCACCGGAAGCCCTTTTGTGCCAATAACTTCCGCCACCATCGACGGCGACCACCGCGAACGGAGGCAGACCGGCGCCGACCGCTTGGGCCAACCCCTGTTCGACGCCGCCATCCATCACCGTCGCAGCACTACTGCCCTTGCCGTGCAGCGCAATCACCGGACGTAGCGGTTTGGTCTGGCCGGGCGGCCGGGCGATCGCCCAGTTGGTCGCGATCCCCCCACGCGCCGCCGACACGAATGAACCGGTCACCATCGTCGGCGCCGCCACCGGAGGCGGCGGATCCAGCGGAGGGTGTGGTGCCAGCGGAATGCCGGTGCCGGTCATCGCCACCGGCGTCGTCACCGCAGGTCGGCCGGGAAGCAATCGGTCCATCGCGTAGGCGCCGAGCGCTCCGGCCGCGGCGCCGGTGCCCAGACGCAGCACGGCACGACGACTCAGCTCTGGCATCGGGTCATCATAAGTGCCGACCCATCACCCAACGCCTGCTGCGCGGGTCAGAGGCGTTTGGCCGAAAGGGGTATGCGGCACCAAGCTGGCTGGCAGCATGTCTGAGGTGACTGCCGCCGTCGCCCCCGAAGGAGCTGCTGCTCCTCAGGTGGCGGTTACTGCTCCGGCCCTCGTCGCCGCGCCGGCTCCTGTCGTGGCGAAGCCCACGGTCGCTCCCAAGCCCGCCGTCGCTCCCAAAGGGGCCGTCACTCCTAAGGGAGAACGACGCCGTTATGCGCTGGTGAGCGCGGCTGCCGACTTGCTGTGCGAGGGCGGATTCGAGGCTGTGCGCCATCGTGCTGTTGCGCGCCGCGCGGGCCTTCCGCTGGCGTCGACCACGTATTACTTCTCCAGCCTCGACGATTTGATCGCCAGCGCGGTCAATTACATCGGGATGTTGGAGGTTGCCCGGCTGCGCGCTCAGGTGGCGGCGCTGTCTCGCCGGCGTCGCAGCGCTGACACCACGGCCGACCTCTTGGTCGACTTGCTCGTCGGCAGTGAATCCGAGCCACGCCTGACCGAACAGCTGATCTCGCGATACGAACGCCACATCGCGTGTGCCCGTCTGCCCGGATTGCGTGAGATCCAGCGCCACAACTTGCGTCAGCGCGTTGACGCGGTGGCCACGGTCATTGAACGGTCCGGCCGCTCCGTGCGTACCGAGGTCGTCTCGGCGTTGATCTGCACGGTAGACGGCGCAGTGGTCTCCGCCTTGGTCGACGACAGCCAGGACCCGCGAAGCGTTGCGCGCGCAACTGTGATTGATGTCATTGACGCGGTGGCGCCGCTCGAGCGGCGACCCGTCCAGATCTGATTGCATCTTCGCTGAATTAGCCGGTCACGCAGCCTAGTCATCGAGGGTAGTGCGGATCGCGCTCAACCCGCGTTGCGCTTCCTCGAGCAGGGCTGCGACCTGGGCGACGCGCGCACGCAGTTCCTCGACGTCCGGTTGCGCTTTGACGCGATGGCGTGCCCTCGGTGCCAGATCGGGCGGCAGGGTCGGCGTGACGATGTACCCGGTCGCATAGTCGCCGTAAATGGTCACGTCCTCGCGGCGGTGATACCAAAACAGCGCTACGTAGGCGCACACGACGGCGTCGACGGGGTCCTCGTCTCGGTCGAGTTGCACCGGCCGAGTCGCCGCCTCGACCCGCTTGCGCAATTCCACCCACGACACGTTGTGGTTGACCCGTAGTCGCGGTGTTGCCCTGTCGAGCCCCTCGATCAACGTCATCAACCGCAACAGCTCACTTCGCCGGGTCTCGAACGAACCCTTCTTGTACTTCAGTGTCTTGTCCAGCTCGAACAACACGACCGACGCAGGGTGCGGGTACACCTCGATCGCTCGACGCTGCGAGCTCGAGGTGGGATCCATGTCGAGGGTGAGTGTCGTCGCGATTCGGGCGCCACGCGGATTTCGGAATGCGGGGTTCTCGGTGTTTGCGGGATGAGCCCCGGCCTCGAATCGGTGGAAATCGCGGTTCAGTGCCGTCTCGCAGGGCCGGGCGCCGCCTGGGTTGCGCACGATCAGCGGCGCGTCGATGGCGACCAGGCAGTCGCCGCTCACGTAGGGCCCTACCGCGGCCTCGATGCTCGCGTCGTCCTGCGCGGCACCGATGTAAAGCAGCCGGCCGTCGGAATCGACGACCGCCACACCGGTGTGGTTTTTCTCGCCCCAGGCAAGATCGAGCCCGACAAAATACATGGGCCCACTGTGCCTGATCCGCACTGGCCTGGGCGCCGTTAAGCTGTGTGTTTGTGACGATTCCCAACGTGCTGGCCAGCCGTTATGCCAGCGCCGAGATGGTGGCGATCTGGTCTCCGGAGGCCAAGATCGTTGCCGAGCGGCGGTTGTGGCTGGCGGTGCTGCGGGCGCAGATAGAACTGGGTGTCCAAGGTTCTGACGTCCCCGCGACCGCCATCGCCGACTACGAACGGGTTCTCGACGACGTCGATCTCGCCTCGATCGCCGCGCGCGAGCGGGTACTGCGGCACGACGTGAAGGCCCGCATCGAGGAATTCAATGCGCTGGCCGGCCACGAGCAGGTGCACAAGGGAATGACCAGCCGCGACCTGACCGAGAACGTCGAGCAGTTGCAAGTCCGGCGGTCGCTGGAGTTGGTGTTCTCGCACGGCGTCGCGGTGGTGGCCCGGCTGGCCGAGCGCGCGGTGACCTACCGCGACCTGGTGATGGCCGGTCGCAGCCACAACGTCGCTGCGCAGGCCACCACACTGGGCAAGCGGTTCGCGTCGGCGGCGCAAGAGACCCTGCTGGCACTGACGCGACTGCGCGACTTGATCGACCGCTATCCGCTACGCGGCATCAAGGGGCCGATGGGAACCGCTCAGGACATGCTCGACCTGCTCGGCGGTGACGTGGTGAAGCTGGCTCAGTTGGAACGTCTGATCGCTGATTTCCTCGGCTTCACAACCGTTTTGACCAGTGTTGGGCAGGTGTATCCGCGTTCACTCGACCACGACGTGGTGTCGGCGCTGGTGCAATTGGGTGCGGGTCCGTCGTCGCTGGCGCACACCATCCGGCTGATGGCAGGCCACGACCTGGTGACCGAGGGGTTCGCTGCCGGACAAGTCGGCTCATCCGCGATGCCGCACAAAATGAACACCCGCAGCTGCGAGCGCGTCAACGGGCTGCAGGTCGTGTTGCGTGGCTACGCGTCGATGGCCGCCGAGCTTGCCGGTGCGCAGTGGAACGAGGGCGACGTATTCTGCTCAGTGGTGCGCCGAGTTACGTTGCCGGACAGCTTTTTTGCGGTTGACGGTCAGATCGAGACAATGTTGACCGTGCTTGACGAATTCGGCGCCTACCCGGCGGTGATCGAGCGCGAGTTGGATCGCTATCTGCCGTTCCTGGCCACTACCAAGGTGTTGATGGCCGCCGTGCGCGCCGGTGTGGGCCGGGAATCGGCGCACGAGGTGATCAAGGAGAACGCGGTCGCCGCGGCATTGGCGATGCGCGAGCAAGGGGTCGAGCCCGATCTGCTGGACCGGCTCGCGGCCGATCCGCGTCTGCCGCTGGACCGGGCCGCGATCGACGCCGCACTGGCCGATCGGAACGCTTTCATCGGTGCGGCGGGCGATCAGGTCGATGCGGTCGTCGCCGAGGTCGACGCGTTGGTGGCGCGCTATCCCGATGCGGCCAAGTACGCGCCGGGTGCCATTCTGTGACGCTGGCCGCGGCGCTGGCCCAGATCGACTTCACCGATCTGGCCAACTTCGGCAATGGCTTTCCGCACGGCCTCTTCGCCATTCATCGTCGCGACGCACCGGTGTACTGGCATCGGCCTACCGAACACACTCCCGACGACGAGGGTTTCTGGTCGGTCGCCACCTACCCGGAAACACTTGCAGTCTTGAAGGATCCGATGACGTTCTCGTCGGTGACCGGTGGTGACCGACCCTTTGGTGGCACGTTGCTGCAGGACTTGTCCATCGCAGGCCAGGTGCTCAACATGATGGACGATCCGCGGCATTCGCAGATCCGCCGCTTAGTCAGCTCCGGGCTGACACCGCGGATGATCTCTGCTGTCGAAGACGACCTGCGCGCCCGGGCCCGTATGTTGCTGGACGCAGTGGTGCCCGGCGAGCCGTTCGACTTTCTCGTCGAGATCGCCGCCGAACTGCCGATGCAGATGATCTGCATTCTGTTGGGAGTGCCGGAGTCCGAACGGCATTGGCTGTTTGAGGCCATCGAGCCGCAGTTCGACTTCGGCGGATCGCGCAAGGCGGCACTCGCGCAGCTGTCGGCCGAGGAGGCCGGGTCGCAGATGTACAACTACGGCCAAGAGTTGATCGCGTCCAAGCGTGCGCAGCCGACCGACGACATGTTGTCGGTTGTCGCCAACGCGACACCGGACGATCTCGATGGGCCGACCATGTCGGACCTCGAGCTGTATCTGTTCTTCAGTCTGCTGTTCAGCGCAGGCGCAGAGACGACTCGCAACGCCGTTGGGGGCGGGCTGCTGGCGCTGGCCGACCATCCTGAGCAGTTGCGGACGCTTCGCCGAGATCTGGGCGAGTTGCCGATTGCCGTCGAGGAGATGGTTCGGTGGACATCGCCGTCGCCGTCCAAACGACGCACCGCCACCCGGGATGTCGTGCTCGGCGGACAGTCGATCACCGCGGGGCAGAAGGTGCAGATCTGGGAAGGCTCGGCCAACCGGGACGCCGACGTGTTCGAGCACGCCGACGAATTCGACGTCCAGCGGAAGCCGAACCCGCACCTGGGTTTCGGTCAAGGGGTGCATTATTGCCTGGGTGCGAACCTGGCGCGGCTGGAGCTTCGCGTGCTCTTCGAAGAACTGCTGTCACGTTTCCACGCGGTACAGGTGGTGCGCGATGTCGAATGGACCCGCAGCAATCGCCACACCGGCATCCGGCACCTCGTCGTCGAATTGCGCTGAAGTCAGCCCTATTTGACAGATATTCCCGCCGACCGAAGCTCCAAGGCAGCCAGTCCGCGGATGGTCCCGAAATCGTCGCGCCGCCAGGCGCCGACTGGGTCAACGCTGACTGCGGAGAGTTGGCGCAGCGGTCGGTTGGCCAATGCCCGCAGGGCCAGCAGTTGTTCGCCGGCCGGTGTGGCGGCCAGCGCGCTGACGTTTCGTTTGCGCCGGAAGAACCGGATGCGCAACGCCAACCACGGCACCATTACGCCAAGTGTCGGTGGGGCCGCGACCGCCAGCGCGAGCACCACGGCCAGCCACGTCGCGGTGGCGTCCAGGTTATGGCCGGCACCGGCCATATCGAGAGCGGCCCGACTGGCTGCGGTGAGCGGCTTGCTGACGGCATCACCGACGAGCGGGATGCGGGTGGCGCTGTGGCCGGCGGATTTGAGACTGTCGGCGATGCCGTCCGCGCCGTCGCCGAACTGCCGGCCCACGTCAGCGATGGTCGACACCGCGCTGTGGACCGCCAGGCCGACCAGCGCCCACACGAACGTCCAGATGACCACGACGAAGTCGCTGAACAGTTGAGCAAAAAGCCGGCCCGGAGTCGTTGCGTACGGGACAATCCGCGAGTTCATACTCCCGATCCCAGCACAGGCTTGGTTTGAGGGTCGACCTTTCAGCCCGGCTCCGGTTGATTGCCGGGCTCGCCCCCTCGCCGCTCCGCGGCTGGGAGGTACCCCCCACTGGGCCTGGCTGGCCCGCATCGTCGCCCGGCTAGATTTGATTGCCGGGCTCCTCACCGGGCCTGGCTGGCCCGCATCGTCGCCCGGCTAGGCTGTCCCGATGCGTCCCGCCCTGTCCGAGTACGCCCACCTGGCCAGTGGCAAAGTCCGCGAGCTGTACCGCATCGACGACGGCCATCTGTTGTTCGTCGCGACTGACCGGATTTCAGCATTCGACTACGTGCTCGACAGCGTGATTCCCGACAAGGGACGCATCCTGACCGCGATGAGCGTGTTCTTCTTCGATTTGGTCGAGGCGCCCAACCATCTGGCGGGACCACCGGACGATCCGCGAATTCCCGAGGAAGTCCTTGGCCGAGCGCTGGTCGTGAACCAACTCGAGATGGTCCCTGTGGAGTGCGTCGCCCGCGGATACCTGACCGGGTCCGGACTGCTGGACTACCAGCAGAGCGGAAAAGTGTGTGGTATCACCCTGCCGCCGGGCCTGGTCGAAGCCAGCAGGTTCGCCACGCCGTTGTTCACACCGGCGACGAAAGCCGAACTGGGAGAACATGATGAGAATATCTCGTTCCCTCAGGTGATCACGATGGTCGGTGGCGTCCGCGCCAACCAATTGCGCGACCGCACGTTGCAGACCTACATCCAGGCCGCTGACCACGCGCTGCGAAAGGGAATCATCATCGCCGACACCAAATTCGAGTTCGGCGTCGACGCCAACGACAACCTGGTGCTGGCCGACGAAGTGTTCACCCCCGATTCGTCGCGGTACTGGCCCGCGGCCGATTACCGTGTCGGCGAGGTGCAGAACAGCTTCGACAAGCAGTTCGTCCGCAACTGGCTGACCGGTCCCGAGTCAGGTTGGGACCGCAGTGGATCCAAGCCGCCACCTCCGCTGCCGGACAGCATCATCGACGCGACCCGCGCTCGTTACGTCGAGGCCTACGAGCGGATATCCGGGCTGCGGTTCGACGACTGGATCGGCCCGGGCGCATGACCGAAAGCAGTAGCCCGCCGGTCGCAAAACGGGTCGACTTTCGGCGAGAGTTCCACGGCGATGTGTTCGTCGACCCATACGAGTGGCTGCGCGACAAGTCCAATCCCGAGGTGCTCGCGTACCTGGAAGCAGAGAACGACTACGCCGACCAGTCAACCGCTCAGCTCGAACCGTTGCGGCAAAAGATCTTTGACGAGATCAAAGCCCGCACCAAGGAGACAGACCTTTCGGTGCCGGTGCGTCGCGGCGACTGGTGGTATTACGCCCGAAGCTTCGAAGGCAAACAGTACGGAGTCCATTGTCGTTGTGCGGTAACCGATCCTGCTGACTGGAACCCGCCCGTGCTCGACGAGCACACCGAGATTCCCGGCGAGCAGGTGCTGCTTGACGAGAACATCGAGGCGGAGGGACACGACTTCTTCTCGCTGGGTGCTGCAAGCATCAGCCCGGACGGAAACGTGCTCGCCTACTCCGTCGACGTCGTCGGCGACGAGCGATACACCCTGCGGTTCAGGAATCTTGGCTCTAGCGAGCAGTACCCGGACGAGATCGTCGGTATCGGCGCGGGAGCAACCTGGGCCACCGACAATCGCACCGTCTACTACACCACGGTCGATGCGGCGTGGCGCCCAGATACCGTGTGGCGGCATCGGCTGGCCTCGGGACTGCCGGCCGAAAAGGTCTACCACGAAGCCGATGAGAAGTACTGGCTCGGCGTCGGCCGCACCCGCAGCGACGCTTACATCCAGATCGCTGCGGGCTCAGCCATCACCTCCGAAGTGCGCTACGCGGACGCCGCGGACCCGCATGCCGAGTTCGTCACCGTGTTGGCGCGCCGCGATGGCATCGAATACTCGGTGGAGCACGCGATTGTCGGTGGGCAGAACCGGTTCTTGATTCTGCACAATGACGGTGCGGTGAACTTCACCTTGGTTGAGGCGCCTGTCGACGACCCCAGCGCGCAGCGCACCCTCATCCCGCACCGTGACGATGTTCGACTGGACGGCGTCGACGCATTCGCTGGCCACCTGGTCGTCAGCTACCGCGGCGAAGCATTGCCTCGGATTCAATTGTGGCCCATAGACGGTGATGATTACGGCCGACCGGAAGAGATCTCTTTCGACTCCGAGCTCATGTCAGCGGGACTGGCGGGCAACCCGAACTGGGACTCACCCAAGCTCCGCGTCGGCGCGGGCTCGTTCGTCACACCGGTACGGGTCTACGACCTTGATCTCCTAACCGGCGAGCGCACCCTGCTGCGCGAGCAACCGGTGCTGGGCGATTACCGGCGCGAGGATTACGTCGAGCGTCGCGAATGGGCGCACGCGGCCGACGGCACCAAAATACCGATCTCCGTCGTGCATCGTGCTGACATCGAATTCCCCGCTCCGGCGCTCGTTTACGGATACGGCGCCTACGAGATGTGCGAGGATCCCCGTTTTTCCATTGCGCGGCTCTCGCTGCTGGACCGAGGCATGGTCTTCGCGGTCGCCCATGTTCGTGGCGGCGGAGAAATGGGCCGGCTGTGGTACGAGCACGGCAAGCTTTTGGAGAAGAAGAACAGCTTCACCGACTTCGTCTCGGTCGCACAGCATCTGGTGAACACCGGCCTCACCCGCCCCGAACACCTGGTCGCCCTGGGTGGCAGCGCGGGCGGCCTGCTGATGGGAGCGGTAGCCAACATCGCGCCTGATTTGTTCGCCGGAATTCTGGCGCAGGTACCGTTCGTCGACCCGCTGACCACGATTCTTGATCCGTCGCTGCCGCTGACCGTCACCGAGTGGGACGAATGGGGAAACCCACTGAGCGACAGTGATGTTTACCACTACATGAAATCGTATTCGCCGTACGAGAACGTCGCCGCGCAGAAGTATCCGGCCATCCTTGCGATGACGTCGCTGCACGATACCCGGGTCTACTACGTGGAGCCCGCGAAATGGGTTGCAGCGCTGCGGCACATTAAGACCGACGGTAATCCGGTGCTGCTGAAGACCCAGATGACCGCTGGCCACGGTGGTATAAGCGGTCGCTACGAGCGCTGGAAAGAGGCTGCTTACCAATATGCTTGGTTGTTAGCCGCCGCAGATCGCGACCACTACGGCAGCGGCCAGGTCGACGATCTGCTCAGCGGTGCGCAGGGGTAGTTGCAGCACCCGCTAATGGACCGGGAGTCGCTTCGCCGCAGGCGGCGGCTTGTTCGAGAGGAACGCCACCGGTACCAGGGTCAGCGCGACGACGGCGATCGATACCGCGAGCACGAGAGTGTAGGAATGGGTGAGGTCATGCATCAGCCGGATGGTGAAATCGGCAGAGACGTCGTGGTGCGCGGGTACCGGTGGACCGTGCTTGCCGAATTTTCCTCGTAGGATCCCGAGTTTCTCCGCGGTGCTAATGGTTTCGCTGCGATTGAACTGACTGGTCAAGATCACCGACATCATTGCGGTGCCGACCGCCACCGCGACGTGCTGATTGACACTGAGTAACGTCGAGCCGCGTGCCACCTCATTAGGTGCCAACGTCTGTACCGCGGCTCCGGACAGTGGTGTCAGGGTGCAGCCCAGGCCGATCCCCGTGATGACCAGGCCTATCATCAGGATCGGCATATAGTGCGCCTGTTGCCATGCGCCATAGGCGAATACGGTCAATCCGATACTGATCAGCGTGATGCCGGCCAGCAGGACATTGCGGGGACCGCGTTTGTCCATCAAGGTCCCGGCCAGCGGCATCGTCAGCATCGCGCCGAGTCCCTGCGGGATCAGCTGCAGCCCGGATTGCAGCGGCGTCTCGTGGAGTAGCTGCTGGAGATAACTGGGAATCACCAGGACGGCGCCGAAAAACCCCACCGAGAACGCGAACATCGCGGAGTTGGACATCGTCACCGCACGATTCTTGAACAGCGCCAAGTCAATGAGCGGATGCTCGGTCCGGTACAGCGCGTGCAGAACGAACGCGGTGATCAGGGTGATTCCGATGAGTCCCGGTATCCACACATGGTTGTCGGTGAAGCTGTCATGGCGCGGCACCGAGGAGATCCCGAACAGCAACGTTGCCAATCCCGGTGACAGCAAGAGGATCCCGACGAAGTCGAACGCCTCCGACGGACGCGGACGGTCTCTCGGAAAGATCAACGCCGCGGACAACAGCAGGATCACACCGACCGGCAAGTTGATTCGGAAGATCCACTGCCAGCCGTGAGCGCTGATCAGCCAGCCACCGAGGACGGGCCCGCACATCGGGGCGAGGAGCATCGGGATACCAAGCACCGCCATCAGCCTGCCGAGCCGCCTCGGTCCCGCTTCGCGGGTCAAGATGATCAGCGTCAGCGGCACCAGCATTCCGCCGCCGAACCCTTGGATTACTCGAAAGGCGATGAGCTCTGTGATGTTTGACGCCATCGAACACAGCAGCGACGCCAAGGTGAACCACAAAGCCGCGCCCATGAACAGCCGCTTGGTGCCGAATCGGTCGGATGCCCAGCCGGCCAGCGGGATCACCGTGGCCTGCCCGAGCGTGTATCCCGTGATGGTCCACGCGACGACGGCCTGGGTGGAGGCGAACTCGCCGATGAAAGTCCGTTGCGCGACGCTGACGACCGTGCCGTCCAGGATCGCCATCACCGAGGCGAGAATGCAGACACCGGCGATGCGCAGCAGGCCGGCGTCCAGACCGTCGGGGTAGTCGTGCGACTCGCCGGCGGCCGGTTCGGTAGTAGCGGTCGAAGGCACCGCCGGAGAAGACATGATCTCCACACTAACGAGAAACTAGCTAGCCGACCAACATACTTTGCACCGGCAGAGATGAGGGTAGCGTCGGAGTTCATGACTGTGAGCGACATCGCTTTGAACGGCCTCGATGGCCATCCAACGACCCTGGCCGACTACAGCGACCGCGCGGTCCTGGTGGTCAACGTGGCGTCCAAATGCGGATTGACACCGCAATATGCAGCGCTGGAGCAGCTCGCGCGTGACTACGCCGAGCGCGGTCTGACCGTCATGGGAGTTCCATGCAATCAGTTCATGGGCCAAGAACCGGGCACCGCAGAAGATATCCAGACCTTTTGTTCCACGACCTACGGCGTGACCTTTCCGCTGTTAGCCAAGACTGAGGTCAACGGGCCGGGCCGGCACCCACTCTATGCAGAACTCACCAAAACGCCCGACGCCGACGGCCAGGCCGGTGACGTGCAGTGGAACTTCGAGAAGTTTCTGATCGCCCCCGGTGGAGAAGTGGTCAGCCGATTTCGCCCAACGACGGTTCCGGATGCGCCCGAGGTGATCAAAGCTGTCGAGGCGGTCTTGCCGAATTAGCTGTCAACCAGGCTGAACAGACGCTTGCTGTCCGCGTGTATGTCACCGTCTGGACACCTGACATCGTCAAAATTGTGGTGTGTCTGGGAAGTTGATGGTCTCGGTCTCCGGGATCGGTGAACGCACAGTGGGTGACGTCGCCGAGTTCTGCGACAAGATGGATGCCCGGTCGGTGCCGGTTTCGTTGTTGGTCGCTCCACGCCTGAAGAGTGGCTACCGGTTGGACCGCGACCCGGACACTGTGGAGTGGCTGGGCGGCCGGCGCTCTGTCGGGGACGCCATCCTGCTCAACGGATTCGACGATGCGACCACGAAAAAGCGTCGCGGCGAGTTCGCGGTTCTTCCCGCGCACGAGGCCAACTTGCGTCTGATGGCCGCAGACCGGGTGCTCGAACACCTCGGACTGCGCACCCGGCTGTTCGCGGCACCCAGATGGACCGTGTCGCCAGGTACGGTAATTGCGTTGCCGCACAACGGATTTCGCCTCCTCGCTGATCTACACGGGATCACCGACCTGGTCCGTCACGCGACGGTGCGGTCGCGGGTGCTGGGCATCGGCGAAGGCTTTCTGGCCGAGCCCTGGTGGTGCCGCATGCTGGTGCTGTCGGCCGATCGGGTGGCGCGCCGGGGCGGCGTCGTGCGCGTCGCGGTCGCGGCTCATCACCTCCGTAAACCCGGGCCGCTGCAGGCAATGCTGGACGCCGTCGATCTGGCACTGCTGCAGGGCTGCGCACCGACGGTGTACCAATGGCGGGCCGATCAGGCGATTCTCGACGCGGCCTGACCACTCAGGTCACTACTGTGTAGCGCCATGAGCGATACCCACGCAGACGTCGTCATCGTTGGGGCGGGCCTGGCCGGTCTGGTGGCTGCCTGCGAGTTGGCGGATCGCGGCAAGCAGGTACTGATCGTCGACCAGGAGAGCGCCGCAAACCTCGGCGGGCAGGCGTTCTGGTCGTTCGGCGGCTTGTTCTTTGTCGATAGCCCCGAGCAGCGTCGGCTCGGTGTTCACGACAGCCATGAACTCGCGTTGCAGGATTGGCTTGGCACCGCAGCGTTCGACCGGCAGGAAGACTACTGGCCCAGGCAATGGGCGCATGCCTACGTCGACTTCGCGGCTGGGGAGAAACGTAGTTGGCTACGTGCCCGAGGTTTGCAGATCTTCCCGTTGGTGGGCTGGGCAGAGCGTGGCGGTTACGGCGCTCAGGGCCATGGCAACTCGGTGCCGCGCTTTCACATCGCCTGGGGCACTGGCCCGGCCATCGTCGAGATCTTCGCGCGGCGACTGCGTGACAAGCCGAACGTGAAGTTCGCGCACCGGCATCAGGTCGACGAGCTGGTCGTCGAGGGCGGCGCGGTGACCGGGGTCCGGGGCAGCGTGCTGGAGCCCTCGACTGAGCCGCGCGGTGTTCCCTCGTCGCGAACAGTGATCGGGCAGTTCGAGTTTCGTTCTCAGGCCGTGATCGTCACCAGTGGGGGCATCGGCGGCAATCACGAACTGGTGCGGGCGAATTGGCCCACCCGGATGGGGCGGGTTCCCGAGCAGTTGCTGGCCGGGGTTCCCGCTCACGTCGATGGCCGGATGATCGCGATCACGGAAAAGACTGGTGCCCGGGTGATCAACCCGGACCGGATGTGGCATTACACCGAGGGCATCACGAACTACGATCCCGTCTGGCCGATGCACGGCATCCGGATCATCCCGGGGCCGTCCTCGCTGTGGCTGGATGCCACGGGTAAACGGTTGCCGGTGCCGCTCTATCCCGGCTTCGACACCCTGGGAACGCTGGAATACATCGCGAAGTCAGGTTTTGACTACACCTGGTTTGTGTTGAACGGCAGAATCATTGGCAAAGAGTTCGGTTTGTCCGGTCAAGAGCAGAACCCTGACCTGACCGGTCGCAGCGTGCGTCAACTGCTCGCGTCGCGGGCGGGATCGGGGGCGCCGGGCCCAGTGCAGGCGTTCCTCAATCGGGGCATCGACTTCGTCAGCGGGGACTCGCTGCGCGAGTTGGTGATGGCGATGAACAAGCTGCCCGATGTGACGCCGCTGGATTATGCGACGGTCGCCGACGAGGTCACCGCCCGTGATCGTGAGGTCGCGAACCGCTTCACCAAGGACAGCCAGATCACCGCGATCCGCGCCGCCCGTGGGTTCCTCGGCGACCGGTTGGGTCGGGTGGTCGCGCCGCATCGACTGGCCGATCCCAAGGCCGGACCGCTGATCGCGGTCAAGTTGCATATTCTGACGCGAAAGACGTTGGGCGGGTTGGAAACCGACCTGGACTCGCGCGTGCTCAAGGCCGGCGGAACACCGCTCGACGGGTTGTACGCCGCGGGTGAGGTGGCCGGCTTCGGCGGCGGCGGTGTGCACGGCTACCGCGCGCTGGAGGGAACGTTCCTCGGTGGATGCATCTTCTCCGGTCGTGCCGCGGGCCGCGGTGCAGCCGGCGACATCGCATAGAGCTGCGCCTGACCGAGTGTGGGGCTGGCCGCGCACTCGTTGCAGTTCAGAACGTGACGGAGCTTTCCTCGGGCAGCACCTGGAAGTCGGTGTCTGTCATCTCGGTGAGCCGGCCGTAGTAGATGCCGCGCGCATCCGGGGTGATGATGCCCTGGTGGATGGGCACCGCCCGGGCCGGCGCCACCGCCCGCAGGTAGTCGACCGCCTCGGAGACCTTCATCCAGGGTGCGGCCGCAGGCGCCGCCAACACGTCCACCGGCTCGCCCGGGACGAACAGGGCGTCGCCGGGATGCATGAACCGGGCGGGATGTTCGCCGTCGCCGATGAGATACGAGATGTTGTCGATTACCGGGATCTCTGGATGGATGACGGCATGCCGGCCGCCGAGTGCGCGGACGGTCAGCTCGCCGATGGACAACTCGTCGCCGACGTGCACCGCTTGGCAGGCCACATCGAGCTGGGCGGTGGTCTGCGGGTCGGCGTAGAGCGCCGCGCCCGGATTGGCGTCGAGAAGCGCCGGCAGCCTGTCCTGATCCACGTGATCGGGGTGCTGATGGGTGATCACGATCGCGGAGAGACCGGTGATGCCTTCGAAACCGTGCGAGAAGGTCCCCGGGTCGAACAGCACCGTGGTGTGGCCAAAGTCGGCGAGAACGCAGGAATGACCGAAATGCGTGAGTTGCATGTCTACGATTGTGCGCTCATGGGCTGCAGACCATGCGCCTAGTTCTGGCGGCGATGTTGATCGCGGGCGGACTGGCCGTGACGCGCGTGTCGTCGTCGGGCATCGCTGCCGCCGACCCGGAGACCTGTCCACCGGTCTGCGACCAGATTCCCGACAGCGCGTGGATCTCCCCGTCCGCGATTCCGCTGAATTCGGCGTATCACTGGCCGTCACCGGCGGGGTCTGCGGTCCCGATTACCGGGACTGCGACGCCCCGATTCCGATTCGAGGAGGTCTGCGCGACACCCGCCGCCCCGCAAGACACCCGCGACTCCGCCGTGGCCGGCCGCGCGACGTTCAGTAATCCCCAGGGGCAATGGCAGTTGCGGGCTCAAGTCCTGCACTGGCGCGGCGATACCGCGCGCGGCGGCCAGAACGCGTCCTCGGTGTTCGCGATCGCCGCGGCGGCACTGCGCGGTTGCCAACTGGGGGCGGCGGCAGAATCGCCATCGCTAACCGTCGATGAGCCCAACCGGCTGGCCGCGGTGGTCAGCGGACCGGTGGTCATGCACACCTACCTCGTCGCACACCCGCAAAACAGCACGCTCAGCGAGCTGACGCTGTGGGCCACTGACCCTGTCCAGCTGCCCTGGCCGATAATTTCGGATGCCCAGGTGCTGGACGCGATGACCTCGCCGGTATGCGCGGCCTATCTCGGCTCGTGCTGATCGGGCGGCCGGGGTGTCGACCGGTAGAGTTGGCGCCGAGCAGCCAGACCAGTAGGAGGAGCGCCGGTGGCCCGGGTGGTTGTACACGTGATGCCCAAGGCTGAGATCCTCGACCCACAGGGTCAAGCGATCGTCGGCGCGCTGGGCCGGCTTGGACACGGTGGCATCTCACAAGTACGGCAGGGCAAGCGGTTTGAGCTCGAAGTCGACGACAGCATCGACGACTCGGCACTCGCCGAAATTGCCGAGTCGCTGTTGGCCAACACCGTGATCGAAGACTGGACTGTAAGCCGAGAGCCGCAGTGACGGCGCGGATCGGCGTCATCACCTTCCCCGGCACGCTCGATGACATCGACGCTGCCCGCGCGGCGCGTGCGGTCGGGGCCGAAGCCGTCAACCTGTGGCACGCCGACGCCGACCTCAAGGGTGTGGACGCGGTGGTGGTGCCCGGCGGCTTCTCCTACGGCGACTATCTGCGGGCAGGCGCGATCGCCAGGTTCGCCCCGGTGATGGGAGAGGTCGTCGCCGCCGCGGGCCGTGGACTGCCAGTTCTCGGAATCTGCAACGGTTTTCAGGTGCTCTGTGAGGCCGGACTCCTACCGGGTGCGCTCACCCGAAACGCCGGCCTGCATTTCGTCTGCCGCGATGTGTGGCTCCGGGTGGCGTCGGCATCGACCGCCTGGACGTCACGCTACGACTCCGACGCCGACCTGATGATTCCGCTGAAGTCCGGTGAAGGTCGCTATGTCGCCTCCGCCGAGGTGCTCGATGAGCTCGAGGGCGAAGGCCGGGTGGTGTTCCGCTACCTCGACAATCCCAACGGATCACTGCGCGACATCGCCGGCATCAGCTCCGCCAACGGTCGCGTCGTCGGGCTCATGCCGCACCCCGAGCACGCGACCGAGGCGTTGACCGGGCCGTCCGACGACGGGCTAGGTTTGTTCTTTTCGGCGCTGGACGCGGTGCTGGCCGCCTGATACTGCCGTCAGCGCAAGGCGTGTTCGGCGACCAGGTCGGTCGAACTACCGTTATCTGAAAGCCCTGCAGCACTGCGCAATTCGCGGAATGCCGCAGTGAGCGCGTCGGTGGCTTCGTGCGGGTCGTTGAAGGTCTCGTCGTCGGTGAGCACTGCGACGCCGAGCTGGTCGACGTAACTCCACACGGTGATGTTGACCGGCGCTCCTGGGGATAGCACGCCCGTCGAATAGATCTCGCTGACCGGCGCACCGCCGAAGTGACCCCGCTGCCGAGGCCCGGCGACGCTGGATACCGCGACGTTCATCATCTTGTTGGGGGCGTCGCGCAGGCCAAGCCATCGAAACGCCGCCGGGGCGAATGCAGTCGGCAGGTAGCCCATCAGCTGCCCGTACAGCCGTGGACCGAGGATTTCGTGGTCCTCTTTGGCGATCTTGGTGGCCAGTGCCACCAGCCGGGCCCGCTCGGCCGGATCGGCAACATGCACCGGCAGCGAAATCATCAACCCGCTGATTTCGTTCCCGCTCATCCGGTCCGACTTGTCGGTCGCAGTCGGTACCGAGGCGATGATCGGACGGTCCGCGTTGCCGTCGTAGCTCAGCAACAGCTGCCGCAAGCCGCCGGCGGCGGTCGCGAGGACGAGGTCGGTGATCGTAATCCCCAGCGCTTTGGCGGTCTCTTTGACGTCGGCCAGCCGAAGCGCGGCGGTGGCGAACCGGCGCTGCGGCGAGACCACGTGGTTGAGGAAGCTCGGCGGCGCGTCGAAGGCGTCGGCGAGGTCCGGGTGCTCGCCGCGCTCCCGGCTACGGCGGCGCACCCGGCTGAATCCTTTGGTGGCATCGCTGAGTAACCTTGGCAGCTCGGCGATTTGGGTGACGTGGTCGCGGGCGGCGGCTCGTAGCAGACCCGCCGTCGTCGGCGAGACACCGGTTTCGCCGTTGTCGCGCTCATCGGTCGGTCCGTTCGTCAGGTCCATCGCGCGAGCCAGCAGATTGACCGACGCGACGCCGTCGGCCAGGGCGTGATGGATCTTGCCGATCAGGGCACATCGTCCGCCTGCCAGCCCTTCGGCGAAATGGAACTCCCACAGCGGGCGGCTGCGGTCGAGCGCCGTCGATGCCACCTGGCCAATGACGCTGTCGAGTTCGCGACGGCCGCCGGGTGCGGGCACCTGGATCCGGCGCAGGTGGTAATCCAAGTCGACATGGCAGTCCTCCAGCCACATCGGGTGATGCAGCCGCCACGGGATGTCGACGAGCTTGTAGCGCAACGGTTCCAGCAGGTGCAGACGGCGGCGCAGATGATCCCGAAAGGCTTCGAAGTCGAGGCAGTCGAACTCGGCGTCACCGCCGGACGGATCGATGACGGCGACCTTCAACGTGTGGGTGTGCAGGTTCGCCGTCTCGCTGTAGAGCAGCATGGCGTCCATACCGTTGAGTCTCTTCACGCCTCACCTCACCCGTTGCCGACTGCGTTCAGCCCAGGACAGGGAAACGGCGTTGATGCGCAAGGCGTTTCAGCGCGGTCTGCATTACCGAGCGCACATATTCGTCAACCTCTTCGACGTCTGGGTCGTCACCGAAGCGGGCGGTGATATCGATCGGCTCCAGCACTTCGGTGACGATCTTGGACGGCAGCGGCACGTTCGGTGGGAAGATCACGCTCAAGCCGAACGGGAATCCGAAGCTCATCGGCAGAATATCCATCCGCGCTTTGGTCAGCCCCAACTTGCGCGCCAACCAGTTGCCCCGCGTCAAGAACAGTTGAGTCTCCTGCCCGCCGATCGACACGGTCGGCACGATCGGCACGCCGGCTTCGATCGCGGTCCTGACGTACCCGGTCCGGCCATTGAAGTCGATGGTGTTCTCGGTGAAAGTGGGACGGTAGGAGTCGTAGTCACCACCCGGAAAGACCAGCACGACCGCGCCAGAGTGCAGCGCCTTGGCGGCATTCTTTCGACTGGCCTCGATGACGCCGAGGCGGCGAAGCACACCGTCCATCGGTCCGATGAAGACGCCGTAGTGAGCCAGGGTGTAGACAGGCCGGTCATAACCAAAAGCCTCGTAGAACGCCGGCGAGAAGATGAACACATCCGGCGTCAGCATGCCGCCGGAGTGGTTGGAGACTACGAGGACTCCACCGGCGGATGGAATGTTATCGATATTGCGAACCTCGGCGCGATGCCACCGCTTGATCAACGGTCCGACGGTGCCGGCGACCTGCCTGGTGAACGACGGGTCCCACTTGGCGGTTTCGGGCTCCTCGTGCGCCGCGTCTGTGCCGTCGCTCATGGTGCCCCGCTCATCGTCGATCGGATCGCTTGCCTAGCACGATACGGCTCGAGCTAAGCAGCTACCAGCGTATACGGTACTCTCTGATTTGGAGAATGCCATATCCGCCTGGTAAGCGAGGCCAGTGCGGACGGACCGTGCACAGGGGGAAGATGCCCGAGAAAATTCTTGTCACAGGCGGTTTCGGGCTGGTTGGAACGCAGACGGTACGGCGGCTGGCCGACGGCGGCCACGCCGTAGTCGCCACCGACCTCGGCACCACCGCGCAGCGCAAGGCCGCGGCGTCGCTGCCCGCCAACGCCGAAGCGCGCTGGGCGGATTTGACCGACCAGGGTGAGGTCGACCGGCTAGTCGCCGAGGTGTCGCCGACGGCGATCGTCCATCTGGCCGCCGCGATCCCTCCCGCGGTGTATCGCAACCCCGGTCTCGGTCGCCGCGTCAACGTCGGCGCGACCGCGGCATTGCTGCGTGCCGCACAGGCAAGCCCGCTACCACCACGCTTCGTCCTGGCTTCCAGCAACGCCGTTTACGGAGCCCGCAATCCGCATCGTCATCCGGACCGGCTGCGCGCGGACTCTCCGCTGCAGCCCTCAGACCTCTACGGCGCGCACAAGCTCGAGGCCGAAGAACTCGTTCGTGCTGCAGATCTCGACTGGGTGATCCTGCGTCTCGGCGGCGTCATCAGCGTCGACCCGCGCGCGATGCCTTTCACCGCCGATGCGTTGTACTTCGAAAGCGCGCTGCCGACCGACGGCCGCATCCACACCGTCGACGTGCGCGACGTGGCGTCCGCGTTCGCCGCCGCGACGACTGCCGATGTCGTCGGCGAAGCGCTGCTGATCGCCGGTGACGAGTCGCACTTGCTCCGGCAGAAAGAAGTCGGCGTGGCGATGGCCGCTGCGCGGGGGTTGAACAACGTGTTGCCCGCCGGTCTTCCCGGCGATCCCGACAGCGACGAAAACTGGTTCGTCACCGACTGGTTGGACACCGCCCGCGCCCAGCAGGCCTTAGCGTTCCAGTCACACTCCTGGCCGGACATGCTCGCCGAGATGCGCGCCGCCGCCGGTTGGCAGCATTACCTGATGTTCTTCATTGCTCCGATCGCGCGGCAGTTCCTCCAACGTCAGGCCGCGTACCGACATGCACCGGGCCGTTACGCCGATCCGTGGGGCGCCATCCGATCCCGGCTTGGCGATCCTCGTCCCGATTCCGGTCGCCAAGCAACGCCCGGAGGGGACTAAGCCGACGAATCTCAGTAGGCCTCAAGAAGGCTCAGCCATTACCTCGCTGATCGTAGGGACGGCATCGTGGCCGAGTGCAGCAACTCTGAGACGCCCGGACCGTCGAATTCAGCGCGCGCTGAGGTCGATCTGGGCCGGGTATCCGGCCAGTAATACTTCGACCGTCGACAGCGGAGTGAGCACCGACGCGGATCCGTCGGTCGGCCTCAATAGCCGTTGGCGGTACATGTAGGCCTTGTCGTCCCAGACCGCGAGATGATCCCCGACGACCACGGCCGGGCCGTCGTCGGTGTCGACGAATACGCCGTCTGGCAGGCTGTTCCAGGGCAGTACTCGGTGGGCCGGGTCGGTCCGCTCGCGGTGCAGCTTGTCGTCCATATCTTTGGCGTACGGTGTTGTGCCGCCGTTGGTTTGGCTCCATGCCAGCCGGTAGGCGTTGTAGTCACTGCGGCGGCATTCGGCGCACGGGCGGTGACCGGCGGCCAACGCCACGGCCTCGTCGAGAAAGAACAACTGGGTGTAGTGATTCGGTGCCCATTGCGGGGCGTGGCGGCCCTTGAATTCCAGCAGGCAGGTGATCCAGGCTTTCGACTGATGGTGACGTACGATGTCGCGAGCGCCGCGGCCTTCGTGCAACCGGCCCCGATTACCCAGCCACGCACCGCGACCCGCCACGGCGATGATCTCGCCGTGTGGCGTCACCCGGTTACGTGCGGGTCCTGCCGAAGTCATCAAGCGCCTTCGAGATTCAGCAGGATCCGTTTGGCGGCAGGTCCACCGCGATATTGGCCCATCGTGCCGTCGGCGCGGACAACGCGGTGGCAGGGCACGACGACCGGGATGGGGTTGGTGGCGCACGTTGTTCCGACCGCGCGTACCGCGTGGGGCGATCCTGAAAGTCGAGCCAGTGTGCCGTAGCTGGCCGTGGCTCCGTAACCGATGTCAACCGCCAGGTGCTCGAGCACCGTGCGACGAAATCCTTTGGACAGCTGCCAATCCAGCGGCACATCGAAATGCTGCCGGCGCCCGGAGAAATATTCGTCCAGCTGATGCGCGACGGTGTCGAGGCGTGCCGGCGCCTTCAGCACGCGCGAGCTGATCCGGTCGGAAAGATTCTGCAGCACAGCATCGTTGCCTTCGCTGTCGAAGGCAACGCGCACCAACCCGACCGGTGTCGCGGCGATCAGCAACGGGCCGACGGGCGAGTCGACAGTGCGGTAGGCGACATCGAGCGCGTCGTCACGTTCGGCGGCCGCCGCCAAGCGGGCGTGCAGGCGGGTGAGGTCGCCGTCATCGACTGGATACAGCGCGGCGAGATCAATGTCGCTCATGGTCAGACTCCCGGTCGAGTAATGGATACGTTCGCCGCAACGTCGTAATGCCGTCGGCTGCCGCACGGCGTGCGGCAGCGGGACTGCTGTCGACCAGCGCGCCGATCTCGGCGTAGGGCAGACCGGCGAGATAGTGATAGGCCACCGCCTGCCGTTGCTTGGGCGGCAGTGCGGCAACCGCCTCGGTCAGGTCGGCGTGCGGTTCGTCGGCGTGATCCGGCGACGCCGTTTCCGGCGTGTCCGCAACAGGCGTCGCCCGTCGAGACGCGGCGCGGACGACATCGATCGCCTTGCGGTGAGCGATGGTCACCAGCCAAGCCTCGACGTTGGCGTCGGCAGGCAGGTCGGGATAGGCCTTCATCGCCGCCAGGAAGGTGTCGGACCAGGCGTCGTCGGCATCGGCGTGGCCGACAACCGCGCATACCACTCGCAGCACGGTGGGACCGTGCCGGGTGACGACCTTCTCGAACGGTGGCTTCACCCGGGTCTCACCACAATGCTTGCGGCGCAGCTGGTATCGCCTTCTCCAGCTCGAGGAGATAAAGCTTGCGGTGCAGACCGCCGGCGTATCCGGTGAGCTTCCCGGTGGATCCGACCACGCGGTGGCAGGCGATGAAGATCGACAGCGGGTTGTGGCCGACGAACCCGCCGATGGCGCGCGGGCTGATCCCGTCGCCGACCTCGCGGGCCAGCGCACCGTAGGTGTTGGTCTGGCCGTACGGTATTTCGGCGAGTAGGTGCCAGACCCGTCGGGCCCGCTCACTGCCCTGCGGGTTGAGCGGCAGATCGAAATCCTGCCGCTCAGCGGCGAAGTATTCGTTCAGCTGGGTGATCGCCTCGTCGAAGCCCGGATCGTCGGTCGTGTCGACGCGCGGCCCGAACGTCGTCTCGTTCGGGTGCGTCCAGTGCCCGGGGTAGTACAAGCCGGTGAGGCCATCGTCGTCGCGCACCAGGGTGAGCGGGCCAATCGGTGAGTCGATGACGACGTGGCGATTCGTTGTCGTCGCGGTCGCGGTGGACATGGTGACCTCCGAAGATCGTCGTGATTGCTGACTACTCGGTAGACGTCTCAACGACTCAATTTGTGAGGTGGGCCGCCAACTCGCGCAGATCGGCGGCGACGATGTCGGGCTGCGGCAGGTCGGGAGTGGGCAACGGCGCGTTGCCGGGCCGGGTTATCAGCGCACCGCTGAAACCGGCCGATTGCGCACCGATGGTGTCCCAGACATGGGCGGCGACCATCATGCATTCGGCCGGTTCCACACCGAGTTCCTCGCTGACGTGTCGATAGACCGCCTGCGCGGGTTTGAATGCTCGGCAGGCTTCGACGCTGAACCGTTGCTCGAAGAAGTGCGCCAGCCCGGCGTGCTCCAGCGAGGTGGGGCCGTCGGAACTCGGCGGTGAGTTCGTCAGTGTCACCAATCGGAAGCCGTTGTCGCGCAGTGCTGTCAAGCCTTCCTCGACGTCCGGGTAAGCCGGCATCGTCAACATGGCATGCTTCACGCTGCGCAGATCGTCGTCGGTGATGTCCACATCGTGGACGTCGGCCAGCATCTGCAGCACTGCTTGGCCGAGGGTGAAGAAGTCCGTGTAACGCCCTGCCAGCGTGGCGGTCATCGAGTACACGACAAGCTGAGCGAACCACTCGCGCAGTGCTCGCGCATCCCCAAATATCCGTGCGAAAAGCGGTGTCATGGAATCGATGTCGATGAGCGTTTCGTTCACGTCGAACACCAGAACAGACGGAGCAGTAACCATGCTCACATCATCTACCACGAGGTCTGGCAGCCGTGGCCGCTGGTGCGAACGACCGCACATATTCGACTGCTGCATCCAACGCGACGCGGAGCGGTTCTGGATCGTCGGTGGTGTAGGTGACCAGTGCGCCACCTTGATGAGCGACGACCAGCGAGACCGCGAGATGTCGCGGGTCGGAGTCAGGACGCAGTTCACCGCGATGCCGCATCGCAGTGAGTCCGGCGCGCAATAGATTCAGCCAATCGTCATAGCCCGCGGCCAGATCGGCGTGAATGTCGGCGTCGCCCTCGGTCAACTCCCCCGCCAGGGAGCCGTAGATGCAGCCACCCTGTCGGTAGACGGAGTCGATGTCGGCCATATTGACCTCGACCCACGCTCGCAGTGCCTCGAGACTGTCGAGGGCACCCAACTCCGGCTGGGTGTGGAAGTGCTGGACGTCGTTGCGGCGCGCGGCGATGACCTGGCGGATGAGGTCACGCCTGTCATCGAAGTAATGCGAGATCTGTGACCCGCTGACGATTGCCATCCGCCGTATGTCGTCGACGCTGGTGCCGCCGACACCATGCTGGAACATCAATTGAGCAGCCGCGTCGACGATACGGTCCCGCGTTGCGCGCCCTTTGTCGGTCAATCGGGGCGTGGTGTCGTCGGCCACGGCGGCGCTATGCCGTCCGCGTGGACGCCGCGGCGGGCGGGGTACGCGTTCGGCCGGTTCGGCGGCGAACATCCGCAGGTAGTTGACGGCGAAGCGCACCGCATCGGCGTGCGGCCATTCCTGTTGATAGGTGAAACTCAACGTGGCGCCACCTTGGTGAGCGGTGACGATGACTTGCGCAAGCCGTTGGGGGTCGGCGGCTTTGAGTAGCGCTCCGTGCTCTTTCATCCGGCCGATGGCTTGCTCCAACAAGTCGATCCAAAGCCGGTAGCCTGCCGCGAGCGTCTGGCGTGTTGCGTTGTCGGACTTGGCCAATTGACCGGCCAGCGCATGATAGGTGGGCGTACCGGAGTACCCGATGTGTCGCAGGTAGCGCAGGTTCAGGTCGATCCAGCGCTCGAAGTCGTCGAAGGTGTCCAGTGCCCTGAGCTGTGGCCGGCGATGAAAGTCCAGCACCACCTGGGTCTGGCGCGCGACGACGGCGCGAAGCAGTTCCTGCTTATCGGTGAAGTAGTGCGCGAGTTGTGATCCGCTGACCGAGGCGGCTTTGCGCAGAGCGTCCATGTTCAACACCGAAAGGCCGTCGCTGAGGATGAGCTCGGCCGCGGCTTGCACGATCCGATCGCGAGTGGCGCGACCCTTGGCGGTCAAGCGCCGGTCGTCTGACCGATCGGTATGAGCCATGGCGCCACGCTAACCCGCGTGCACCTGGAGTTATGGGACGTTCAACCCATAGTTGGGGCCGTGTTGTCAGCCAGTGCTGTGCGCTTCGTCGAGGAAGGGGCGAATCAGTCGGGTGACATCGTCCAGGGCCGACTCCAACAGAAAATGGCCTCCGTCGAGCAGATGAATTTCGGCGTCGGGAAGGTCGTCCGCAAAAGCTTGTGCGCCGGCCGGACCAAAGATCTCGTCGCCGCGTCCCCACACCGCCAACAGTGGCACCTGGGTCTTGCGGAAGTATTCGTGCACGCGCGGGTAGAGCGGGGAGTTGCCGGCGTAGTCGCGGAGCAACGTGAGCTGCACCTTGTCGTTGCCGGGCCGGGATATCAGCCCGTAGTCGTGATGCCAGGATTCGGGGTTGACCAGGGTCTCGTCGAGCACCCCGGTGACATATTGCCAGCGGGTGGCGTCCAAGGTGAGGAATTGCCTTACCGCGGACTCGGTCTCGGTGGTCTGTTCGGTCTGATAGGCGACGACGGTCTTCCAGAAGCTCTCCACGAACCCGGCGTCGTAGGCGTTGCCGCTTTGACTGATGATTGCCGTGATCGCGGCCGGATCGTCGAGGGCCAGCCGCCAGCCGATCGGGGCACCGTAGTCCTGCACGTAGATCGAATATCGATCGACTCTCAACGCGCGCAGCAGACCTTGCGTCAGGGCGGTGAGCGCGTCGAACGTGTAGTCGAACTCCTCCACCGATGGCGCGTCAGAAAGGCCGAACCCCAAATGATCCGGCGCGATCACGTGGTAGCGGTCCGCGAGCGCGGGAACCAAATCTCGAAACATGTACGAGCTGGTCGGAAAGCCGTGCAAGAGAACTAGTGCCGGCGCGTGGGGATCGCCGGCCTCGCGGAAAAACAGCCGGTGACCGTCGACGGTCAGATAGCGGTGACGAACGATCGCCATGAGCGATTCCTCCTCGGCGGACCTGCGATGCACGCATATCCAGAATTATGGGTTATGCATCCCATTATGTCGTGACTGCGCCTTCTGCACAAGGGTTGGCTTTCGCCTCGTCGGATGTTGACCAAGGATGCCGCCGTGCATATATGGGCGGTGCATCTCATTTTGACCCAGCGGGAGGAGTAGCTGTCAGTGGGAAGCGCGTTGCTCCACCACGCTCGTCAAATACCTTGCACCGCAGATACTTCGAACACATCAGTTCCCGTAATCCCGCACGCCGGATATCGTCGGCGCCGTGCTGTTAGTAATGCCCAACACGTTCCTCGCCGGTGTGACCTTGAAGGTGGACGGCGGCGAACCGCTGACCTAGTTCACCGGTCTACGGGCTCAGCGCGACCGAGGCTTCGCCGGTGTAGTTCAGGAACGTCAGGGTCTCCTGCAGATACAGCTGCACGGTGTCGGCGTCATGGGACAGGTAGCCGACCGAGACGTCGGTACCCAGCTGTAAGTCGAAATCGCCTCCGCGAGTGGTCAGTACGAACGCGCCGTCGATGGCCGGCGCCCAGATGATGTCGCCGTTGACCAGCCGGTTGATGTGTTCGAGGATCGGATATCCGTGCTCGGTGGTTTCGCTCACCTTGGTGTAGACGTCGGCGGACAGCAGCACCGAATACGGCCCCTCGACACCGGCCAGTCGCAGCTCGGACAACGCCTCGGTAATGATGTCGGGAATCCCGCGAGGGTCGTCGGGCAAGGTCAGCGGTTTGTTGGAGCTGCCGTTGCGGATTCCCTCGATCGACGCGGCGGCGTAGCCCTCGAAGATGGCGCGGTCCTCGACAAAGGCCAGCTTCTTCGCCGCTACCTTGACCGGGTCCCAATCCGCGTCTTGCGAACCGCGTTCCACGTCATCGATTTCGGTACGTGACAGTACGAACGGAACGCGCAGCCGCACAAGCGGTTTGCTTGCTCGCAGATGAGCGACGACGCCGTCGGAGGGTGCTGAGACGTCGAGTAGTCGACCCGTGCTGATCGCCGCTTTCACCGGTCCACCCGGCTCGCTGACGTCGACCACACGCCGGCCGGCGATGTGGCGCTTGAAGGTTCGCGTCGCCTCCTCTTCGATTTCTTCCCAGGCTTCTTCGGTGACCGGCGCAAGGTCGCGGTACAGGTTGTTCATTGCGGGATTCCTTTCAAACTGCCGATCGCCAACGAGCCATCTTCGGGTACGTCATGTGCCGCCGGAGCCGCTTGCGGTGAACCCGGCAACGGTGGCGGATCGTCGAGGAAGTCGACGGTGGGGGAGAAGAACAGTCCGCCGGTGACGGCGGTGGAGAAGTCCAGGATCCGGTCGGTGTTACCGGGTGGGTCACCGAGAAACATGTTGCGCAGCATCTGCTCGGTCACCTCCGGAGTTCGTGAATAGCCGATGAAATACGTGCCGAACTCGCCCGTGCCCAGCTCGCCGAACGGCATGTTGTGCCGCACGATCTTGAGCTCGGTGCCGTCGTCGTCGGTGATGACGTTCAGCGCGAGGTGCGAGTTGGCCGGTTTCACGTCGTCGTCGAGCTCGAGGTCTTCCAGCTTGGTCCGGCCGATCACGTGCTCCTGGTCGGTGACCGACAGCGAGTCCCACGCGCCGATGTCGTGCAGATACTTCTGCACGTGCACGTAGCACGAGCCGGCGAAATCCGGATCCTCGTCGCCGACGGAGGTCGCCGAGACCGCCAGCGCGCCATCAGGATTCTCGGTCCCGTCGACAAACCCGAGCAGGTCGCGGTTGTCGAAGAACCGGAAACCGTGCACCTCGTCGACCACGGTCACCGCATCGTCCATCGACCGCAGAATGTATTTGGCCAACTCGAAGCACACGTCCAGCGTCTCGGCCCGGACATGGAACAACAGGTCGCCGGGTGTGGCCGGGGCCTGGTGCTGGGGGCCGTCCAGCTCGACGAACGGATGTAGCTCAGCAGGTCGCGGACCCTCGAAGAGCCGGTCCCAGGCCTGCGAGCCGATCGAGGTGATCGCCGACAACTTCTTGGCGGGGTCCCGGAATCCGGTCGCCCGCACCAGCCCGGAAATGTCCGACAGCGCGTCATGCACGATCTCTTCGCCGCCGTGGTCGATGGTGACCACCAGAAAGATCGCGGCCGGCGTCAGCGGCGCGAGCACCGGTTGGGGTTGCGTGGCGGGCACGGATTCGACCCTAACGTCTCAGGTCAGCCGGTGATGAAAAGATGGCCGCATGGTGGCCACGGCGCAGGGTTTGTGCGAGTTCATCGACGCGTCCCCGTCGCCGTTTCATGTCTGCGCCACGGTGGCGTCTCGACTGCGCTCCGCCGGCTACACCGAGCTGGCCGAGGCGGATCAGTGGCCGCGCGCCGGGAAGTTCTTCATCATGCGGGCCGGGTCGCTGGTGGCCTGGGACAGCGGCAACGTCGCTGGCGGTCGACCGTTCCGGATCATCGGTGGCCACACTGACAGCCCCAACCTGCGCGTCAAGCAACATCCCGACCGCGAGGTCGTCGGTTGGCACGTGGTTGCGCTGGAGCCCTACGGCGGTGCCTGGTTGAACTCGTGGCTGGACCGCGACCTGGGCGTCAGCGGGCGGCTGTCGGTTCGCGACGGCGCCGGCATCGCGCACCGGCTGGTGCGAATCGACGACCCGATCCTGCGGGTGCCCCAACTGGCCATCCACCTGGCCGAGGACCGCAAGTCGCTCACGCTGGATCCACAGCGGCACGTCAACGCGGTGTGGGGCGCCGGCAGCGCAGCCCGATCGTTCCTCGGTTATGTCGCCGATTACGTCGGCGTCAAGCCTGACGACGTGCTCGGCGCCGATCTGATGACCCACGACCTGACTCCGTCGCGGCTGACGGGCGCCGACGACGAGTTTGTCAGCGCGCCGCGGCTGGACAACCAAGCATCCTGCTACGCGGGTCTGGAGGCGTTGCTGGACGCCCGATCCGCCCAATACCTGCCCGTGCTTGCGCTCTTCGACCACGAAGAGGTCGGGTCGACGTCGGATCACGGCGCCGACTCCGACCTGCTGCTGGTCACGCTGGAACGCATCGAGCTGGCCAGTGGTGGCGGGCGCGCCGACTTTCTGCGCAGACTGCCGGGATCGATGGTGGCCTCGGCGGACATGGCGCACGCCACCCACCCCAATTACCCGGAGCGGCACGAGCCCGGGCATCTGATCGCGATCAACGGCGGTCCGGTGCTCAAAGTGCACCCGAATCTGCGCTATGCCACCGACGGCCGCACGGCCGCCGCGTTCGCGCTGGCGTGCCAACAGGCCGGGGTGCCGCTGCAGCGTTATGAACACCGTGCCGATCTGCCATGTGGCTCGACGATCGGCCCGCTGACCGCGGCCCGGAGCGGAGTCCCGACCGTCGACGTCGGTGCTTCGCAGTTGGCGATGCACTCCGCGCGGGAACTGATGGGCGCGAACGATGTTCCCGCATACGCCGCGGCGTTACGGGCATTCTTGTCACCGGGCTGACCTACCATCCGCTTATGGCACTCAACGTGGAGATGATCACCTTCGACTGCACCGACCCCGCACCGTTGGCTGACTGGTGGGCGCAGCATTTCGACGGACACACACAGGAACTGATTCCGGGCGAATTCATTGCGGTCATTCGCCCGGACGGCCCTCGGCTGGGTTTCCAGAAAGTCGACGACCCGACGCCCGGCAAGAACCGCGTGCACGTCGATTTCGGCGCCGCCGATGTCGATGCCGAAGTCAGCCGGCTGACCGCCGCGGGAGCCGCCGAGGTCGGCCGGCACAGCATCGGCGACAGCTTCCGCTGGGTGGTGCTGGCCGACCCCGCCGGCAACGCGTTCTGCGTGGCAGGTACCGGGTAAGTCCGAACTCAGCTCTCGGTCAGAAACTGGGGGTCGTAGCGGATGACGTTCTCGACCACCATTCCGTCGCGAGTGCGGACCCGGTCGAGCCCGCGGATCTGAAACGGTCCGGCCGGGCCGCTGCCTCGCCCGTGCGGCTGTCGATGTTCACGACGCTGATGACCTTCGGCACACCGCTGGATGTGACGCTGGCTGAACTTGCCGTCGAGCTGTTCTATCCCGCCGATGACGGGAGCGCCGATCTGCTCCGCGGTGACGTACGCCCCTGACGTCGCCGCGGCAACCGGGACCGCACCGGCCAGGGAATCTAGACTGTTCCCGTGACATCCGCGCCCACCCACGTGATCGATACCGTCGAGCGGGCCGCAGCCAGCCCTGAACATCCGCAACCGTTCCGCGAGCTTGGCCTCAAAGAAGGCGAATACCAGCGGATCCGCGACATCCTCGGGCGCCGGCCGACCGATGCCGAGCTGGCGATGTACTCGGTGATGTGGAGCGAGCATTGCTCCTACAAGTCGTCGAAGGTGCACTTGCGGTATTTCGGTGAGACGACCACCGACGAGATGCGGGCCGGGATGCTGGCCGGCATCGGCGAGAACGCCGGCGTCGTCGACATCGGCGACGGCTGGGCGGTGACCTTCAAGGTCGAGTCGCACAACCACCCCTCCTACGTCGAGCCCTACCAGGGCGCGGCCACCGGTGTCGGCGGCATCGTCCGCGACATCATGGCGATGGGGGCCCGGCCGGTCGCGGTGATGGACCAGTTGCGGTTCGGCGCCGCCGACGCCCCGGATACCCGTCGCGTGCTCGACGGAGTCGTGCGCGGCATCGGCGGTTATGGCAACTCGTTGGGACTGCCGAACATCGGCGGCGAGACCGTCTTCGATGCCTGCTACGCCGGGAACCCGTTGGTCAATGCGCTGTGTGTCGGTGTGCTCCGGAAAGAGGACCTGCACCTGGCGTTCGCCTCGGGGACGGGCAACAAGATCATTCTGTTCGGCGCGCGGACCGGGCTCGACGGCATCGGCGGAGTCTCGGTGTTGGCCTCGGAAACCTTCGGCGGCGACGAGTCGGGTGGCGGCCGCAAGAAATTACCGTCGGTTCAGGTGGGCGACCCCTTCATGGAGAAGGTGCTCATCGAATGCTGCCTGGAGCTGTATTCCGCCGGACTGGTGATCGGTATCCAGGACCTCGGCGGAGCTGGAATATCCTGTGCGACTTCGGAGTTGGCGTCGGCCGGTGACGGCGGTATGCACATCGATCTGGACACCGTTCCGCTGCGGGCGGCCAACATGACGCCGGCCGAGATCTTGTCCAGCGAATCGCAGGAGCGGATGTGCGCGGTGGTGGCACCGGAGAACGTGGATGCGTTCATGGCGGTGTGCCGCAAATGGGAGGTGCTGGCCACCGCGATCGGCGAGGTCACCGACGGCGACCGGTTGCGGATCACCTGGCACGGCGAGACGGTCGTCGACGTGCCCCCACGGACCGTGGCCCATGAAGGCCCGGTCTATGAACGCCCCGTCGCTCGCCCTGACTCGCAAGACGCGCTCAACGCCGATCGCTCCAGCGGTTTGCCGCGGCCTGCCACCGGCGACGAGTTGCGCGCGACTTTGCTTGCGCTGCTGGGCAGTCCACATCTGTGCAGCCGCTCCTACATCACCGAGCAATACGACCGCTATGTCCGCGGCAACACTGTGCTGGCCGAGCACGCTGACGGCGGCGTGCTGCGCGTCGACGAGACGACCGGTCGCGGCGTCGCGATCTCGACCGACGCCTCGGGTCGCTACACGTTTCTGGACCCCTACACCGGAGCGCAACTCGCGCTCGCCGAGGCGTACCGCAACGTCGCTGTCACCGGCGCTACCCCGGTCGCGGTGACCAACTGCCTCAACTTCGGATCGCCGGAGGATCCCGGGGTGATGTGGCAGTTCTCCGAGGCTGTCCGCGGATTGGCGGACGGCTGTGTGGCACTCGGCATTCCCGTCACCGGCGGCAACGTCAGCTTCTACAACCAGACCGGTACGACGGCGATCATGCCCACTCCGGTGGTGGGCGTGCTGGGCGTCATCGATGATGTCGCCCGGCGCATCCCGACCGCTATGGGCACCGAACCGGGTGAGACGCTGATTCTGCTCGGCGACACCCACGACGAGTTCGACGGCTCGATCTGGGCGCAGGTCACCGGGGACCATCTGGGTGGGCTGCCGCCCGCGGTGGACCTGGCGCGCGAGCGACTCCTGGCCGAAGTTCTCGACGCCGCCTCCCGCGACGGGATGGTGTCCGCGGCCCACGATCTGTCCGAGGGCGGACTGGCGCAGGCAATAATCGAATCCGCGCTGGCAGGCGAAACAGGTTGTCGCATAGTGCTTCCCGAGGGTGCTGATCCCTTTGTCGCGTTGTTCTCCGAATCTGCCGGACGGGTGCTGGTCGCGGTACCCCGTACCGAGGAGAGTCGCTTCCAGTCGATGTGCGAGGCGCGAGGGCTGCCGGCCACCCGCGTCGGCGTCGTCGACCAAGGTTCGGACGCGGTGGAGGTACAGGGTCTGTTCACTGTGCCGCTGGCGGAGTTGCGCAGCACGTCCGAAGGAGTGCTGGCAGCGCTGCTGCGATGAGCATCGACCGCAGGCATCGTCCGCTGTTGTTGTGGGCGTGGAGCCTGCTGCGGTTGCAATTCGTCGGCGTGGTGTTCGGTGCGCTGTTCTTCTGCTTGTCGCTGACACCGTCGCTGCTGCCGCGGGACTGGTTGTTCCAAGGGCTGATCGGCGGTGTCAACGGGTCCTTCGGCTATGGCGTGGGCGTGCTGCTCGGCAAGACCGTTCACCGCATTGTGCTGCGCAACGCGCGGTGGTGGCCGCCGTCGCCGCGAGTGCTGTTCTGGATGAAAGCAGCCGTCGTCGTGACTGCGCCGACTGCCTGTGTGCTGATGCTCCTCCCCGCCGCTGCGTGGCAGCGTGAGGTTTCCAGGCTGATGGGCATCGACGGACCGACCACCCACGGCTACCTGCGCACGTTGCTCGTCGCCGTCGGCGTCGGTGCGATCCTGGTGTCGACGTTCCGCGTACTCATCGACGCGACGAGGCTGCTGGCGCGAATGCTGATCCGGCGCTGGCACTTACACGACGAGGTGGCGCTTTTCATCGGCACCGCGATGGTCGTGGCGTTGTTGATCACCTTGATCGACGGTGTCCTCGTCCGTGGGTTCTTCGCCGGCGCCAATGCGATCTTCCAACCCCAGGACAGTTCCACGGCCGCCGGCATATTTCAACCGCAGATGGGCGAAAAATCTGGTAGCCCAGCGTCGTTGGCACCCTGGGACACACTGGGATATCAGGGCCGCACGTTCGTCGGCTCCGGCCCGCACGCGGCCGAACTGAGCAAGCTCAATGGCCGACCCGCCAAAGAGCCCGTCCGGGTGTACGCCGGGCTGCATACCGCCCCCGACGACCAGGGACGGTTGGACGTACTCGTCGCCGAGCTCGAGCGCACCGGCGCGTTCGCCCGCAAGGTTCTGGTGATCACGCCGACCACCGGCACCGGCTGGATCGACCCGGTAGCCGCGAGTTCACTCGAAATGATGTACGACGGCGACACCGCGATCGTCGGCCTTCAGTATTCCTTTCTGCCGAGCTGGATTTCGTTCCTCGCGGACAAAAAGAAGTCCACCGAGTCCGGTCGGATGCTGGTCAACGCCGTGCACGATCGCTGGCAACAGCTACCGCCCGAGCACCGGCCGAAATTGGTGCTCTACGGCGAAAGCCTCGGTTCGATGGCCGGGCAGGCCGCCTTCGGTTGGCTGCCTGACATCCAGCGGATGGGCTTCGACGCGGTGCTCTGGGTCGGACCACCGCAAGAGAGCTCGCTGTGGCATGCGCTGATCGTGCGGCGCGATCCGGGCAGCACCGAAGTGCAGCCGCGCTACGACAACAGCCGAACCGTGCGGTTCTCCGACGCCATCGATCCCGCCGACGTACAACGGTTCGCCGGGGCGCCATGGGTGGGCACCCGCGTGCTGTTCCTGCAGCACCCGTCCGACCCGGTGGTGTGGTGGTCGCCGGATCTACTGTTCGGTCGCCCTGACTGGCTCGTCGAGCCGCGCGGCAGGGATCGCAGCGCCGCGATGCACTGGAATCCGGTGGTGACCTTCTGGCAAGTCGGCGCCGACCTGACCAATGCCGGAGCCGTGCCCGGCGGACATGGCCACAACTACAGCAACGACATCGTGGACGGCTGGGCCGCAGTGACTCCGCCGGATGGCTGGACCGCAGCCGACACCGAACGCATCCGCACCGCGCTGAAAGCCTGAGCTGTGGCCGCCCGTCAACAAGCCGACCCGCAGAAGACCCGCGACGCCGTCCGCGCCGTTGAAGGCTGGCTGCGTGACGACACCGTTCCGGCGCCGAGTCGTGCGGATCTGGCCGCCGCGGTTCGACTCACGGCGCGAACATTGGCCGCGACCGCGCCGGGTGCCAGCGTCGAGGTCCGTATCCCGCCGTTCGTCGCGGTGCAGTGCATCGAAGGGCCACGGCATACCAGGGGCACGCCGCCCAATATCGTAGAGACCGATGCCCGCACCTGGCTGCTGCTGGCCACCGGCCTGCGACAGGTGACGGATGTCACCGCCACCGGGGCGCTGCGGCTCTCCGGATCGCGTGCAGCCGAGATCGCGGGCTGGTTCCCGGTGGTCAAACTCGGCGACGCGGGGGCCGTCGGTCCGTGACCGCTGGGGCATATGCGGTTTCTGAATTCTTGTGGGATTATTGGTTAACGAAAAGTGGTTGTTACGTACCGCAACACGCTTGGCCAATTGGGAGACTCGACGGTCGTTTCCGTAGACTTCGTTAAGTTGCCATCCGCCCTCAGGGAGCCGCCGCACCGTGACCACACAGCTGCCAGTGCCCGATGAGAATCCGCCCGGCGAAGAATGCGGCGTCTTCGGCGTCTGGGCCCCCGGAGAGCAAGTCGCCAAACTGACCTACTTCGGTCTCTACGCGTTGCAGCATCGTGGTCAGGAGGCCGCAGGCATCGCCGTCGCCGACGGATCGCAGGTGCTGGTGTTCAAAGATCTCGGGCTGGTCAGCCAGGTCTTCGACGAGCAGACGCTGGCAGCGATGGAAGGCCACGTCGCCGTCGGGCACTGCCGATATTCCACCAGCGGCTCGACCACCTGGGAGAACGCCCAGCCGGTGTTCCGCAACACCGCGGCCGGCACCGGAGTTGCGTTGGGGCACAACGGCAATCTGGTGAACAGCGCCGAACTCGTCGCCCGCGCCCGCGAGGCGGGATTGGTCAACTCCAAAGCGTCGGGCGCAGCCACCACTGACTCCGACATGCTGGGCGCGTTGTTGGCCCACGGTGCCGCAGATTCCAGCCTGGAACAGGCGGCGCTTGAATTGCTGCCGACTGTGCGCGGTGCGTTCTGCCTGACCTTCATGGACGAGAACACCCTCTACGCCGCCCGCGACCCGCACGGTGTGCGGCCGTTGTGCCTGGGACGACTGGATCGTGGCTGGGTGGTTGCGTCTGAGACCGCGGCCCTCGACATCGTCGGCGCCTCGTTCGTTCGCGACATCGAGCCCGGCGAGCTGCTGGCGATCGACGCCGATGGCGTCCGGTCGACCCGCTTCGCCAACCCCGAACCCAAGGGCTGCATCTTCGAATACGTCTACCTGGCACGGCCGGACAGCACGATCGCGGGCCGATCGGTGCACGGCGCTCGGCTGGAGATCGGCCGTCGACTGGCCCGCGAACATCCGATCGACGCCGACCTGGTGATCGGCGTCCCGGAATCCGGTATCCCCGCTGCGGTCGGCTACGCGCAGGAATCCGGCATTCCCTACGGCCAGGGTCTGATGAAGAACGCCTACGTCGGGCGCACATTCATTCAGCCGTCGCAGACCATCCGTCAGCTTGGAATCCGGCTGAAGCTCAACCCGCTCAAGGAAGTCATTCGCGGCAAGCGGCTGATCGTCGTCGACGACTCGATCGTGCGGGGCAACACCCAGCGCGCGCTGGTCAGGATGCTGCGGGAGGCCGGCGCCGTCGAGGTGCATGTGCGGATCGCGTCGCCCCCGGTGAAATGGCCGTGCTTCTACGGCATCGACTTCCCGTCGCCGGCCGAGTTGATCGCGAACGCCGTCGAAGATGAAGACGAGATGCTCGAAGCGGTGCGTCATGCCATCAACGCCGACACCCTCGGCTACATCTCGCTGCGGGGCTTGACCGCCGCCACCGAGCAACCCACATCGCGGCTGTGCTCGGCGTGCTTCGAAGGCAAGTATCCGATCGAGCTGCCGAGCGAAACGGCGTTGGGCAAGAACGTCATCGAGCAAATGCTCGCCAACGCAGCGCGCGGAGCCGGGCAGCCGGATTTCGCGACCCGCGGGATCTCCCCGGAGGCGGAACAGGCCTCCGTTCTTCGGCACCCCTAGCCGTCCTCACTCTTTCCGGTGCCGCGTACGAGTGGGAGATTCCCGCGCTGGATCTCGCCCGGTAGCCTTTAGCGCGATGACCGACCGCGGAAAAGACCCGGCAAACCCGGGCGTCACGTATGCATCGGCCGGAGTGAACATCGAAGCCGGGGATCGCGCCGTCGAACTGTTCAAGCCGCTTGCGTCCAAAGCCACCAGGCCCGAGGTGCGCAGCAAGCTGGGCGGTTTCGCCGGCCTGTTCGCGCTGCGCGACTATCGCGAACCGTTGCTGGCCGGATCCAGCGACGGGGTGGGCACCAAGCTGGCGGTCGCCCAGGCGATGGACAAACACGATACCGTCGGCCTCGACCTGGTCGCGATGGTCGTTGACGACCTAGTGGTCTGCGGTGCTGAGCCGTTGTTCCTGCTGGACTACATCGCCCTCGGCCGCATCGTGCCGGAGCGGTTGAACGCGATCGTCGGCGGGATCGCCGAGGGATGCGTGAGGGCGGGTTGCGCCCTGCTCGGCGGCGAGACCGCTGAGCATCCCGGGCTGATCGAGCCGGACCACTACGACATCTCCGCCACCGGCGTCGGCGTCGTCGAGGCCGAGGATCTGCTCGGTCCCGAGCGGGTCAAACCCGGCGATGTTCTTATCGCGATGGGATCATCGGGTCTGCACTCGAACGGGTACTCGCTGGCCCGCAAGGTCCTCCTGGAGATCGACCGGGGAAACCTCGAGGGTTACGTCGAGGAATTCGGCCGCACGCTGGGCGAAGAGATGCTCGAGCCAACCATCATCTACGCCAAAGACTGTCTCGCGCTAGCGGCCGAAACTCAGGTTCGGACGTTCTGCCATGTCACCGGCGGCGGGCTGGCCGGCAACTTAGAACGCGTCATCCCGAACGGTCTGGTGGGCGAAGCGGACCGTGGCACATGGACGCCGGCGCCGATCTTCACGATGATCGCCCAGCGTGGCCGGGTTTCTCGCGCCGAGATGGAAAAAACCTTCAACATGGGCGTTGGCATGATCGCCGTCGTGGCGCCGGAAGACACCGACCGCGCGCTGGCGATCCTGACCGCCCGGCACTTGAACTGCTGGGTGCTGGGCACTATCAACAAGGGTGGAAAGGGAGGCCCGCGAGCAAAGCTCGTAGGGCAGCATCCACGGTTTTAAATTTCAGCTCGGCGCCGATGCGCGCCGCGAATGATGCTAGCGGCGCTCGTCGCGCCAGGGATCGTCGCCCTCCGACTGGTCGCCATCGTCATCGCCCGTCCCGGACAGCTCCTGTCGAAGCCGATCGAAATCGGTCTGCGGTGAGCTGTACTTCAGTTCTCGAGCAACCTTGGTCTGCTTCGCCTTAGCCCGGCCGCGGCCCATGGGGGGACCCCCTCGCGCAATAACGGAGCGGCCTAACAAGTAGGCGGCTCCGATCTGTGTGGTCTTTATTGTCGTAATGGCAGTCTACCGTGCCCGGTGGTTGCGCGCTGTTGCGCCCCGCACCCGATGTAGACGGTCATCGGGGGATTCCCCGCAGCCGTTCGACAGCTAGGCGACCGGCACCGGGACCGTCGACTTCCGGTAGTGATGTTGCGTCGATCATCGCCGCGACCTCCGCCTCCCCGCCGGTGCTCAGCGGGGTGTCAGCGGGTATCCCGCGCTTGACCAACGCCAGTGCCACCGGCCCCAGATCGACGTGGTCGACCACGGTTCCAAGGCGGCCTACAGTGCGCCCGCCCGCCAGCACGGCGTCACCCGTGACCGGCCGGTCCACCGACCCGTCCAGGTGCAACAGCGTCAGCATCCGGGGCGGCTTACCGAGATTGTGCACCCGCGCGACGGTTTCCTGACCGCGATAGCAGCCCTTGTCGAGGTGGACTGCGCCGGCACCAGGGCCGCCGATCCATCTCACTTCGTGCGGGATGGTGCGCTCATCGGTGTCGACACCGAGACGGGCGCGGACCGCCTCGACCCGGAGGGCTTCGTACGCCCAGACACCGGCCGGACGCACGCCGGCCTGCGTCAGCCGACGCTGAAGGTCGGGCTCGTCGCCACGGTTGACCAGCACGTCCAGCTCGACCCGGCCCTCGTGCGCCGCGACCATTCGACGCGCGAAGCCGCCACCGGCCAGCGGCGTCGCCGTCATCTCGGCCGGCAGTGCGTCGAGTCCGAGCGCGTCCAGCACCGCTTGCTCATTCAGCTGCGGTCCCAGCAGTGACAGCACAGCCAGGTCGGCTTGGGCGACAGTGACTTCCGACCAGAACACCATCTTGCGGAGGTAGTCCGACAGCGGACCGGACCGCCACGGCTCGGTGTCGAGATAGCTGACGCCACCCAGCTCGGTTTGCAGCCAGTGATCTTCGACGCGGCCCTGTCCGTCCAGGCTGAGATTGTGCGTGCTCGCGCCCTCGGGGAGTGCGGCGACGTGCTGCGTCGAAATGCTGTGCAGCCAGGTCTGCCGGTCTTTGCCAGTCAGCGTGAGCACGCCGCGATGTGACCGATCCACCAACACAGCGCCGGTCTCGGCTGCGCGCTGCTCGCCCAGCGGGTCGCCGAAGTGCCAGATGGCGCCGGCATCGGGGCCGGTTTCAGGGGCGGGAACAGCAGACATACAACAACTCTACGGGCCTCGCCGCTCGGTGTTTTCTGGTGGCGACCCGCGGCGACCGGCTCCGCCGGCCTTGCGATCGCACGGTGTTTTCTGGTGGCGACCCGCGGCGACCGGCTCCGCCGGCCTTGCGATCGCCACTAAACTCCTGATCCATGACAGGCCACCCGGGCGTGATCGTCACGCTCGACGGCGAGGTGTACCCGCCGGGGACACCGCTGCTGTTTGCCGACGACCTCGCCGCCGTGCGCGGCGATGGCGTCTTCGAAACACTGCTGGTCCGCGATGGTGGTGCCTGCCTGGTCGAGGCGCATTTGGGTCGGCTGAGTCACTCGGCCAAACTCCTCGAACTGCCCGAGCCGGACCTGACCGCCTGGCGGCGCGCCATCGAGCTGGCAGCACGGCAGTGGACCCGCGACATCAACGACGAGGCCGCGATGCGTTTGGTCTACAGCCGCGGCAGGGAAAGCGGTTCGGCACCCACCGCATATGTGACGGTGACTCCGGTTGCCGATCGCATCGTGACGGTCCGACGCGACGGCCTGGCGGCGGTGACGCTGCCCCGTGAGCTGCCGTCGGCCGGTGTCGAGACCATGCCGTGGCTTCTGGCAGGCGCCAAGACGTTGTCCTATGCCATCAACATGGCCGCTCTACGGCACGCTGCCCGCCACGGCGCAGGCGACGTCGTCTTCGTCAGTTCTGACGGCTACGTCTTGGAGGGTCCACGTTCGACGGTGGTGATCGCCGCCGACGGCGAAGACGGCAACGTATGCCTGCTGACTCCGCCGCCGTGGTATCCCATCCTGCGCGGCACCACCCAACAGGCACTGTTCGCGGTCGCCCGCGCCAAGGGCTATGACTGCGACTACCGCGCTCTGCGAGTCGCTGATCTGTTTGCCGCGCAGGGAATTTGGCTGGTATCCAGCATGACGTTGGCCGCGCGGGTGCACACCCTCGACGGCCGGGAACTGCCGAGCGCTCCGCTGGCGGCTGAGTTCGCCGGCCTCGTCGACGCCGCGATTGTGAGCGATCGCTGAAATCGGTTGTCGGCGTGGCGTTGAACGGGTACCTTCGCCAGTACACAGGGAAGGAGGTGGTCCGAGAAATTGATAGCTTATTGGACATGTGAGGTGGCTGCCCGCTAGCTGCACCAGGCGAGGAATCACCTGCGCGCGCTGGCGAATTCCCCGCAGTCACCCGGCCCCCGAGCCTCCGGTTCGTCCAACTGGAACGACGGCTCGGGGGCTGCCCATTTTCTGGGTCAGCCCTAAAGCCTTCTGCGGCAACCGGTCAGCCGACGAATCGCGCGAGACGCGCGGACAGATGTGGCACCAGGCCGCCGTCGGCGTCCACCCGTTCTTCGACGTAGGCCAAGTCGCCACCCTCGATGATCCCGTACAACCGCTTGGCACCGCCGACCAGTACGCCCGATCGGCTGCGGGCCAATGCGTCGGTGGCCAATTCCCACGACGATTGGTTGAGTGGGCGCCCATAGAACAACTCGACGTATCCGGCGGAGTGCGCCAGCAACAGCTCGATGGCTTGTGACTCGCTCGGGTCTTGAGGATCGGGCTCGAAACGCCAGTAGCCGGTTTCGCGCAAATCCGGTCCCTGGTACTCGCCGGTGTCGCTGATCCGCCAGGACCGGGCTTCCCAGTTCAGGTAGTCACCACCGTCATGAGAGACCGTGACCTGCTGGCCGAACCTGTAGTCCCCGTCGGCGCCGCGTCCCTCACCTTCGCCGCGCCACACTCCGACCAGCGGAAGCAACGCCAGCAGGGCGTCGTTCAAGTTCGCGCCTTCGCGCAGGTTCGCAGTGTCCGCGGGCAGCGGCAGGTCGTCGAAGACCGGGATGTTGCGGCTCGCGGTCACCTTGGCGCGTTCAATCGCCGCAGCTACGGCACGATCCCCGGAAAGGGGCGTAAGCGCCGACTCTGCGTCGTCGTCGCGGGCTACTTCGTCGTCGGCGGAAGTCACGATTCGTCGGTGATCAGCCGATACAGGGTGTAGAGCGCAAACCAGCTGATCAGCACAGCGGCCGCGACGAGCATGATCTCGAAGAACAGAACCACGATGACGAGTCTAGTTCGACGGACGGGTCAGGCGATTTTGATGTCGACCTCGTGAATACCCGCGCCCTTCGGCTCCACGATCGCGTCACCGTTGCCGGCCGAGGAGAGCGCGCGCAGCGTCCAGGATCCCGGTGCGGCGAAGAACCGGAAGTCACCGGTGGCCGACGCGACGACCTCGGCGGTGAATTCGCCCGAGGAGTCCAGCAGCCGCACGAAGGAACCGCCGACAGCCTGACCGGAGCCATCTACCACGCGACCAGTGATGACCGTTTCTTTCTCCAGGTCAACGCTGGCCGGCAGGGTTTGTCCTTGCTTCGGCGCAGAGCACATAATCAGCTTCCCAACTCGATCGGGGCGCCCACGAGGGAGCCGTATTCCGTCCAACTGCCGTCGTAGTTCTTGACGTTGCGATGTCCGAGTAACTCCTGCAGCACGAACCAGGTGTGCGATGACCGCTCCCCGATCCGGCAGTAGGCGATGGTCTCTTTCTTCCCGTCCAGTCCGGCGTCGGCGTACAGCTTGGCCAATTCGTCGTCCGACTTGAAGGTGCCGTCGTCGTTCGCGGTTTTACTCCACGGGACGTTGATCGCACCGGGGATGTGGCCGGGCCGCTGGCTCTGTTCCTGCGGCAGGTGCGCCGGCGCCAGGATCTTGCCGGAGAACTCGTCGGGGGAGCGCACGTCGACCAGGTTCTTCTCGCTGATCGCGGCCAGCACCTCGTCGCGGAACGCACGGATCGAGTTGTCCGCGGACTTGGCGGTGTAGCTGGTGGCGGGCCGGTCGACCTTCTCGCTCGACAGCGGTCGCGCATCGAGCTCCCACTTCTTCCGGCCGCCGTCAAGCAGCTTGACGTCCTCGTGCCCGTACAGCTTGAAGTACCAGTAGGCGTAGGCCGCGAACCAGTTGTTGTTGCCGCCGTACAGGATCACGGTGTCGTCGTTGGCGATGCCGCGGTCGGACAACAGCTTGGAAAATTGCTGGGCGTCGACGAAGTCACGCCGCACGGGGTCTTGCAAATCGGTACGCCAGTCCAGCTTCACAGCGCCGGCGATGTGACCACCGTCGTAGGCGCTGGTGTCTTCGTCGACCTCGACAAAGACGACGTGGTCGGCATCGAGATTGCCCTGGGCCCAGTCTGCGGAGACCAGGACGTCGGAGCGTGCCATGGTGGGAATCCTTTCGATCGCTAGGACTTCGGTCGTTAAGACGTAGTGCCGTGGGCCGGCTTGAGGCGCGCCACGAGCGGGTAGAGCTGGCAACCCAGGCAGATGGCGAAGGCTGCGTTGAGGAATGCGGCGACCAGCGCCGCGCCGGTGGCGACGACGCCGAGCAGCGAAGCGCCAGAGGCAAACCCGGCGACGGCCACCACCGCGAAGATCAGTCCAACCAGCTGGGCGAACTTCAGCGGAGCTACCGGCTCACGCTCTCGGACGGGCGCCAGGCGCGCTGCCACCAGTTTGGCGAACACCAGGCCGTAGGGATGACGGCGTGGCCCGCCCGCCGCGCCGATAGCGAAAATGACGGCCTGCACGCCGAGGATGATCGCCGCGGCCAGCGTGCTGATGCCGGACACAAGCAGGGCGACTACCAGCACGAAGGTGGTGACCCAGGCGGCGAATCGAGGTCCTCGGACATCGACCTGATCGGGGGCCTTGGTGCTCGACATGATCCTGCTCCTGATTGCTTACTGCACGTTTTGTGGCGGCGCGCCACGGATTTCCTGGTTGCTCCGAGCGCGGCGCGAGAAAGCGCGGCTACTCAGCAGCTACAACAACAGCAGCAGCCCGCGACGCGACACAGATCAACTGTGCGGCGACTGGTGAGCAGAAGCTCGCTGCGGACGGACACGACCTGAAGCTTACCCAATCTCAACGGCATCAAGCTAATAGCGGTGCCAGCGCCGATCGCAGGTCATCGGCTTTGGGTACACCCGCGGTCCGGTATCGCTGCCGGCCTTCGGCATCGAAGACGAACGTGGTCGGCAGCGACAGGACTGACAGCCGCTTCGCAGCGGCCGGGTTGTCGTCCATGTCGATTTCGATGTGGGCCACGCCACCAAGGTCGTCACAGACCTTGTCGACGACGCGCCTTACCTGTGAGCACGGCCCGCACCAGGTAGCGCTGAAATGCAGGACAGTGGGCCCGCCTTCAAACAGCCCGAGGTCGGTGGTGTCGACCTTGTCGGCGGTTCCCTGATCGGTCGCCCGGATTTCGCCGGCCCGACGGGTCATGAGCCAGCCGATGACTCCGGCCAGCGCCAAGGCCGCCATCAGGGCGACGACTGCGGCGGTCAACGGCCCGACTCCTTTCGGGCCCTGTGGCCCCAAGCAGCTGCTGAGGTCATTGCGCCGCTCCTCCTCATCGCTGTGGCCTGCATCGTCGCAGCCGAATCATGCCTGGTTGAACCCGTCGAGCGTGATGGTTAATCCCGACGTGATCCCCTCGATGATCACGTCGGAGCCGCGGGCGCCCTCGCTCGTCGGCGCCACGTCGAAGGGCAGTCTCTGGTCGGGCAGCTTGCCGGTGAACGCTGCCAGCACCGCGTCGTGCTTGTCGTCGGGGACGGATTGGTTAGCGGTGTTGGGCCCGGTCAGCACCCCGGTAGGGGTGAATACCAGCGTCGTTCTGTCGTCACCGGCTATCGACAGATCCACCGAGACGCTGACCCGCTTGTCGAAGTGCGCCGACCGCGGCGTTCCGGTGAACACCAGCCCGTGGCTGCCCGAGATGCCGGATTCGGTGGTGCCGCCGGTGTCGCTGTTGGTGACTTGAGGCGGAGCCTCGACGATCAGGTCACGAATGCCCATGTAGTGGCCGAGATGCCGCGAGTCGATGATGATCCGGCTCTCCAACTTGCCGACCTTGAGCTTGGCGTTGGGCCTGATCAGCCAGGATGCGTCGGTCAGGTCGACCGAGTGCATGGTCGCCTCGAGGGTGGCTTTACCGATTACCGGACGGTCCGCCGCCGTGGCCTTTATTTCCAATTGCCGGTAATGGTCGCGCATCGCCTCGGGGATGAGCGGAAATGCGATGATCGCAACAAACGGGTCAAAGCCCAAGTGGGCCGTCTCACGCACCGAACGCGCCAGGCGGTATTCGGCGTAGATGCTGATCCCGAAGTCGACGCCGGCGGCTCCAACCAGCGCGATCATCGTGGTCAGCAGCACTGCTGCCGCCGCGAGCAGGACCTTTCGCATCCGCATATTGTGGCGCATCCAACCGTCGTCACCGCGCTAAAGGCAACTGCGCACGCTATCGTTTAATGACCCTGCCGTTAACTTCACATCTCACCATGAATTTGGGAGACGCCTTTCCCACGACGCTGGAGGGGCTTGCTTGGACCTGTTGCTGCTGACCGCAGAGCCGCATCCAGATGTGGTTCTGCCATCGTTGTCGCTGCTCGCACACACCGTACGCACAGCGGCGCCGGATGTTTCTTCGCTGCTGGAAGCGGGGAGTGCGGACATTCTCATTGTCGATGCGCGGCTCGATCTGCCCGCCGCACGCGGCCTGTGCCGCCTGCTCGGGTCGACCGGACGGTCGATTCCGGCGGTCGTCGTGGTGAATGAGGGTGGACTGGTGGCGGTCAACGCCGACTGGGGTCTTGACGAGATCCTGCTGCCCAGCACCGGGCCCGCTGAGATCGATGCCCGGCTGCGCCTGCTGATCGGTCGTCGCGGCAATTTGCAGGACCAGGAGGGCGTCGGCAAGGTCAGCCTCGGCGAACTTGTGATCGACGAGAGCACGTACACCGCGCGGCTGCGCGGCCGTCCCCTCGATCTCACCTACAAAGAGTTCGAGTTGCTCAAATATCTGGCGCAGCATGCCGGCCGGGTTTTTACCCGGGCGCAGCTGTTGCACGAGGTATGGGGATACGACTTCTTCGGTGGCACCCGCACGGTCGACGTGCATGTCCGACGGTTGCGGGCGAAGCTCGGGCCGGAGTACGAAGCGCTGATCGGCACGGTCCGCAATGTGGGCTACAAAGCCGTCCGCCCGACTCGTCGGCTACCGAGCGTCGAGGGCGACGTGGCCGACCCCGCCGAATCCGATGCTGACAGTTTCCGGGATCCGCTTGTCGATCCGTTGCACAGCCAGTGACGGCGCCCCAGTGGCGCGCTGTACTGACCCCTGAGGAGCAACGGCAGATACGCGAAGTCATTACTGCGGCAAGCGATTCAGATGAAGTCGCGCCCGTGGGTGAACAGGTCCTGCGCGAATTGTCGCATCAGCGAACCGAGCATCTGCTGGCCGTGGACGAGCGGGTCGTTGGTTATCTGAATCTCGCGACGGGACCCGAAGACGGGGCCGGCATGGCGGAGTTGGTGGTGCACCCGGAAGCTCGCAGACATGGCATCGGTGCCGAAATGATTCGGGCCGCCTTGTCGAAAACCGTTGGGCAAAACCACTTTTGGGCGCACGGGACGCTCGAACCGGCGCGTGCGACCGCGTCGGCGCTCGGACTCGAGCCGGTCCGCGAACTCGTCCAGATGCGCCGCAAGCTACATGAGCTGAACGACGTTGCCGAGCCGTCGGTGCCCGACGGGGTGCGCATCCGGACCTACGCCGGCACCACCGACGACGCAGAACTGTTGCGGGTCAACAACGCCGCCTTCGCGACGCACCCGGAACAAGGCGGGTGGACAGCCGCCGAACTCGAAGAGCGGCGCTCGGAGTCGTGGTTCGACCCCGAGGGACTCTTCCTCGCCTTCGACGAGCAGACCGGCGCGCTGCGGGGCTTCCACTGGACGAAAGTGCATTCCGGTCAGACCGGTCTGGGAGAGGTCTACGTTGTCGGCGTCGACCCCGCCGCGCAGGGCAGTGGTCTGGGTGGGCTGTTGACGGCCGTGGGCGTCGCGCATCTGGCGCGGCGACTCGGCGGGACGGCTGAACCCACCGTGATGCTCTACGTCGAATCGAACAATGCCGCGGCGCTGAAGACATATCAGCGACTGGGATTCACGAAGTTCAGCCTCGACACCGCCTACGCCCTCGCCTGAGCTGTTTACTGCGGGTTCACTCGCAGGGTGTCACATAGTGCAGGGGCCGATCCCATCCCTACGGATCGGCTGTGCGGCGTTGCCTTTACGCTGATCGCTGGTCTCCGTCATTAGGGTGGGGACCAGAGTGGTCCCGAGAGTCGTCGCACCGAAAGGCTAGGCAGGAGCGGTAGTGGCTAAGCGGTTGGACCTCAAAGACGTCAACATCTTCTACGACTCATTCCACGCGGTCGCCGACGTGTCGCTGTCGGTTCTGCCGCGTAGCGTGACGGCGTTCATCGGGCCCTCGGGCTGCGGGAAGACAACGGTGCTCCGCACGCTCAACCGCATGCACGAAGTGACCCCCGGTGCTCGGATGCGCGGCAGCGTACTGCTCGACGACGACGACATCTACGGCTCCGGTATCGACCCAGTGGGTGTGCGGCGTGCGATCGGAATGGTGTTTCAGCGGCCAAACCCGTTCCCTACCATGTCAATTCGGGAAAACGTGATTGCCGGGCTGAAGCTGCAAGGTGTGCGCAACCGTAAATTGCTCGACGACACCGCGGAATATGCGTTGCGAGGTGCCAACCTGTGGGAGGAGGTCAAGGATCGGTTGGACCGCCCGGGCGGCGGGCTGTCCGGCGGCCAGCAGCAGCGGTTGTGCATTGCGCGGGCCATCGCGGTTAAGCCCGATGTGTTGCTGATGGACGAGCCGTGTTCGTCGCTGGATCCGATTTCGACGATGGCGATCGAGGATCTGATCGCAGAATTGAAGCAGGAATACACCATTGTCATCGTCACGCACAACATGCAGCAAGCGGCTCGGGTCAGCGACCACACAGCGTTCTTCAACCTCGAAGCAGTCGGAAAACCGGGCCGGTTGATCGAGGTCGACGATACGGAGAAGATCTTCTCCAACCCGACTCAGAAAGCCACCGAGGACTACATCTCCGGCCGGTTCGGTTAGCCCGCCCCCCACGACGATGCAGGCCGGAACGGCCTGAGAACACCTCGGGCAACTAGCCCGAGCTGGCGACGGTCTCGTCTTCGGGTAACCGGCCGGTCGCCTGGAAGATGACGCGGCGCGCCACCTCAACGGCGTGATCGGCGAAACGCTCGTAGAAGCGGCCGAGCAAGGTCACGTCGACGGCTGCGGCCACGCCGTGCTTCCACTCCCGGTCCATCAACACGGTGAACAGGTGGCGGTGCAGGTCGTCCATCGCGTCGTCTTCTTCGCGGATCCGCGCGGCCTTCTCGGGGTCGCGGGTCGACAGCACTTCCTGTGCGCTATTACCCAATTCAACGGCGACCCTTCCCATTTCGGCAAAGTAACCGTTGACTTCTTCGGGTAGCACGTGCTGTGGATGACGTCGTCGGGCGATCTTGGCGACGTGCAGGGCCAGCGCCCCCATCCGGTCGATATCGGCGACCATCTGGATGGCACTCACGATTGCCCGAAGATCGCCTGCGACGGGAGCTTGCAGGGCGAGGAGGACGAACGCGCTCTCCTCGGCCTTGGCGCTGAGCACCGCGATTTGCTCGTGGTCGGACATGACCTGTTCGGCCAGCACCAGATCGGCCTGCAACAGCGCTTGAGTCGCGTGCTCCATCGCGGCCCCGGCCAGCCCGCACATCGCGCCAAGCTGCTCCGAAAGCTCCGCGAGCTGTTCGTGGTAAGCGGTGCGCATGTTGTCAAGCCTACGTTCTCGATATCCGGACCGGCGTGAACTCGCGGTGAATGCCGGTTTGCGTGGCGATAGTCGGCCGTTCCGCTATTCGCACGTGGTGTCGGCGGCGTTGGTCACCGCCAAATCTTCCGGAAGCTTAGTGGGTTGGCTGGTGCTGTTGGCGTTGCGGTCGACTTGGACGCTCACCGGCGAGCCCGCAGGTGGGGGAGCGCCGACCGACGAGAAGTCCGAACCAAGTACTACCTGCACCAGGTGCCCGGTTCCGGTGATCCGCTCGACCTTCGAGTGTGCGAAAGCGGCTGCGACGGTCGCGGCGGCCTGCTCGTTCCCCGGCGAGAAGAGCACCGTCGTGGTCTTGAGCGCGGTCGGGTAGTCGTCAGGCGACTTGACTTTGAATCCCTGGCGCTTGAGCTGATTGCTGGCCGTAGTGGCCAGACCAGATTTGGCGGTGGAATTAGACACCTGCACGGTGACGTCCCGGGGCGCGGCCGTCACGGCCTCGACCCGCTCGGGATGCGGGTCGGCGGGTGCCTTGCTCGTCTGGGTCGCCTTGCTGGTCTGTGACTTGGTCGGCGGACTCGTTGTCGCGTTCAAGTCGTTTTCGCCGGGCAGCGGATCGTCGTTGATGATCGCGTCGAACAATGCCCGCATGTCGGCGGTGCGCGGTGGCTCGTCGCCGTTCTCGTCGGTGATGCCGGTCGGCACCGTCACGAACGAGACGTGGCCTGCGGTCATGCCCTGCACCGACTGGCCGAGCTGAACGAGGTCCCTGGTCTTGACGTTGTCGACGTAGCTGTCGCTGATGAACAGGTTCACGACGTTGTTGAGCTTGTTCAGCGAGAAGAAGGTGTCCTTGGAAATCAGCGAGCGCAGCAGCGACGACAAGAACAACTGCTGACGTTTGATGCGCCCGTAGTCGCCGTTGTTCTCGGTGGTGACGTTGCGGGCTCGTACGTAGTTCAGCGCGGTCTTCGAGTCGATCAGTTGGCGTCCGGAATGAGTCAGCACGTTGCCCAACTCATAGTCTTTGAGCGGGGTGGAGCTACACACCTCCACGCCGCCCAATGCGTCGACCATCTTGGCGAAGCCGGAGAAGTCGACGGCGATAAACCGGTTGATGCTCAGGCCGGACAGCTTCTGGATCTCCTTCACCAGGCACTTCGGCCCGCCGAACGAGAACGTCGAGTTCAGTTTCGTCTCGGTGTAGACGAGGCGGGATCCCCACTTCTTCGTATCCGCGTCGTACAGCGGGCCGTATTCACCGGTGTCGGGATTCCACGCCTCGCACTGGATCGGGGTGATCGCCAGGTCGCGCGGAAACGACACCGTCACAACGCGTTTCCGGTTCGCCGGCACGTTGACCAGCATGATGGTGTCCGAGCGTGCGCCGCCGGCGTCTTCAGTGTCGCCGGCGCCCATGCTGCTGTTGGCGCCGGCGCGTGAGTCCATGCCGACGATCAGAAAGTCCTCGTCGCCGAACTGCGCGTTCGGGTCGACGACGTCGCGCGAATGCGGGTCCAGCGCGCTGATCGTGTTGAGTTGGTGGTTCTTCGACGTGCTCCACTGCCACGCCCCGCCGGTCATGGCCAGTGCCGCTGCCGCGATGGCGGCAGCCGTCAACCGGCCGGCAATCATCAGTGCCCCGCGGTGTCGCCTTCGCTTGGGCGCGGGAAGTTGGTCGTCCTCTTCCTCGAGGTCATCCGACTCGGCCGGTTCGGCTGATTCGGCCGGGGGTGCGTCGACCAGTCGTACCGGCCGTGGCGCGGCTGGCACCTTGGGTAGCACGGTGGTCTGCTCGACGTCGGCTGGCCGGGGCTGGATGTCCTCGAGCCGGGACAGGTCGTAGTCGTAGTCGGCGGGGGCCGATTCGGCGTAGGCGTTGTATCCGTCGTCGGGCTCGGCGTCCAATTGCTCAGAGTCGGGAACTGCGTGGTGGTGTCGGGGTCGTTCGGCGACCGGGCCGCCCATCTTGGCGATCAGCTCGGCGACGGTGAGCCCGCCCGCGGTGTGAGATCCACCGGCGTCGTTGTCTTCATCGGTGACCGGCTCGACGGGTTCGGTCGGCGGTGACGCGGCGGCGGGCTTCGACCATCGATGCGCCACGGCGACAGCCCGAGGAGCAGACCCGAATCGTTCCCACGGCGCGGCGCCTCGCGATCCTTGCGGCGTTCCGGTAGACCCTGACTCGTCGCCGTTATGGCCGCGAGTGGGGTCATCGGCGCCTAGGTCGCCGTCACTCATGTCCTACCCGGCCTCCGAATCGATGAGATGGCCCGCGCTCGTGCGCGCACATCAGCGTGGCGCTGCCGAGGCAACGCTGCAATCCGAGCGACACCGCTGCGGTCACATCGCCCTCGTGCAGTGCCGCGCATGGCGGCAACGGACTCGACCACCAGCGCGTGTTGCAACAAGTTCCACATCGTACTGAGAGAGTCCCGGAAACGCGATCTCGGGACGGTCTCGATGGTCCAGGAGCTAGCCGCCCGAGTGCATGACGTCAGCGCCAACCGGGATCGTGCAGTCGTCGCGGTCGCTCAACCAACCCTCCGGCAACGCGACGCGTGCCGGTGACCCTTGACGTCCACGCGGGCCGCCAGCCGCCGCCGGGAACGGCGCGGTCTGGTCCAGCTTGTCGAGTAACGAGTGGAGTTCGTCGCGCGTTTTGACCAGCGCCATTGCCCGTCGCAGATCCGATCCGGCCGGAAACCCGTGCAAGTACCAGCCGATGTGCTTGCGGATGTCGCGCATGCCCTTGTCTTCGCCGAAGTGGGCACTCAACAACTCGCCGTGCCGACGGATGATGGCGGCGACCTCGCCGAGATTGGGCGGCGTGGGTGACGGGCTGTCGGTGAACGCCGCCGACAGTTCAGCGAACAGCCATGGCCGTCCCAGACAACCGCGGCCGATGACGACGCCGTCGCAGCCGGTCACGGCCATCATGGTCAGCGCGTCGCTGGCCTCGAAGATGTCGCCGTTACCCAGCACCGGGATCGTTTGCACGTGTTGTTTGAGCCGTGCGACCTGCTCCCAATCCGCGGTTCCGGAATAGCGCTGAGCGGCGGTGCGGGCGTGCAGAGCGACAGCGGCCGCGCCCTCGGATTCCGCGATCTTTCCCGCGTCGAGATGGGTGTGGTGCTCGTCGTCGATGCCGACCCGGAACTTGACCGTCACCGGGATGTCGGTGCCTTCAGTGCCTCGCACGGCCGCGGCGACGATCTGGCCGAACAACTGCCGCTTGAACGGCAACGCCGCGCCACCACCGCGCCGGGTCACTTTGGGAACCGGGCAACCGAAGTTCATGTCGACGTGGTCGGCGAGACCTTCGTCGGCGATCATCTTCACCGCGGCGTACGTCGTCGCCGGGTCAACGGTGTAGAGCTGCAGCGATCGCGGCGACTCGTCGGCCGCGAAGGTGGTCATGTGCATGGTGACGGGATGCCGCTCGACGAGAGCGCGCGCCGTCACCATCTCGCATACGTAGAGCCCGCTGACCGTGCCGACGCGTGCTTGCTCGAGTTCGCGGCACAGGGTTCGGAACGCAACATTCGTCACCCCGGCCATCGGAGCCAACACCACCGGGCTGGCCAGCGGAAAAGGACCGATCCGCATACCCGCTACCGTCGGCTGAGGGTGAGCTTGCCCTCGGTGTTGTGCAGCTGAAGAGCGGTGAGCCGCAGGTCGCCCCGGCGGGCTTCCCGCTCGAGCTGGCGCCGCTTGGAAATCTCGAACTTATCGCAGGCGACTTCGAGCTCCTTGATCAGCACGGCCAGGTCGTCGCGCTCGCGCGCGGCCTCTCCGGAGAAGTCGTCGCGCTCGAAGATGCGCCACTTCTTCAGCACCGGCATCACGACCTCGTCGAGGTGGATCCGCGGGTCGTAAACGCCGCCGACGGCGATCATGACAGCCTTGCGGCGGAACTCCGGCACCGAGAATCCGGGCATCTTGAAGTTGCGCAGCACCCGGTGCAGCGCGTGCATGGCCTTGTTCGGATCGATCTCGAGGCCGGCTTCGGTGACATCGCGGTAGAAGATCATGTGCAGGTTTTCGTCCTGCGAGATCTTGGCCAGCAGCTGATCGGCGATCGTCTCGTTGCAGGCCCTGCCGGTATTGCGGTGCGAGACACGGGTGGCCAGTTCCTGGAACGTGACGTAGACGATCGAGTCGAAAAGGTTCTCCGACAGCAGGTCGCCCTGCTTGTTCTGGCCCGGGCTGAAGCCGCGGTTGACCACCTCGAGGCGTAATTTCTCCAGCTCGATCGGGTCGACAGCGCGGGTGACCAGCAGGTAATCACGCAGCGCGATGCCGTGCCGGTTCTCCTCGGCGGTCCAGCGGTTGACCCACTGACCCCACGCGCCGTCCATGCCGAAGCTCATCGCGATCTCACGGTGATACGACGGCAGGTTGTCCTCGGTCATCAGGTTCTGCACCATGGCGACCTGAGCGACGTCGGTGAGCTTGGATTGACCGGGCTCCCAGTCCTGGCCGCCTAGGGCGTAGAAGTTCTTGCCATCCGACCAGGGGATGTAGTCATGCGGGTTCCACGACTTGTGCACGCTCAGATGCCGGTTCATGTACTTCTCGACGACCGGCTCGAGTTCACGCAACAAGTCGAGGTCTTGCGGGTCCGGCACAGTGCCTCCGAGTTATCTGTGTCTGTCGGTTTCAGTAAATATATCTGTTCATGCCGGTGACATTCAAGTTCCGCGTCACGATGAATATTTTCGCACCGATCTGATCGCGGCCTCTAGCGCGTTGTGGCCCTGCTGAGCAGCATTTCTACGCAGTAATCGATGAATTGCTCGCGGGTGGCTGTCAGCCGTCCGTCCAGATAGGCGGTGAACAGCGCGGTCAGGCCGCCGATCAAACTGGTGGCGATCATGTTCTGTCGTACCGGATCGCCGATCTGGCTCAGCTTTCGCTGCAGCAGGTCAATGAAGTTCGGCATCCATTCCGCACCGGAGCGGACCAGTACCGGCTCGACCGACGGAGCTAGCAGCAGCACCCGACCGCGCACCGGGTCGTCGACCATCAATGCGACGAACCGCTCGACGGCTTCCCGCGGCGTCGTCGCCGACATCAACGCCGACATTGCGCGGGCGCAGACGTCGTCATAAACGGCGCGGACGAATTCGTCACGGTCGCCGAAGCTTTCGTAGAAGTAGCGTTCGGTCAGCCCGGCCTCCCGGCATACCGCTCGCACCGTGACCGCCGGACCACTTTCTCCACCGAGCAGTTGAACGCCGACGCCGACGAGTTCGTCACGCCGCATGGCCTGGCGATCCTCTAACGGAACACCCGACCAGCGACGCGAGCGTTGACCGGACGCCACGGCACTCCTAGACTCTTGTTGACAACGCATGTAGTCAGTTCAGCGGACGACAGGAAATCGCACCAGTGACCCAAGATACGTCTGAGGCGCGCCCGGTCGGGACAGGTTGCCCGGTTTCGCCGCTGGGATACGAGGCGCCGCCGCAGCCGCTCGGCCCCGACTCGCTGACCTGGCGGTATTTCGGCGACTGGCGCGGCATGCTGCAAGGCCCGTGGGCCGGTTCGATGCAGAACATGCACCCGCAGTTGGGCGCTGCGGTCGAAGACCACTCAACGTTCTTTCGTGAGCGCTGGCAGCGACTACTGCGGTCGCTGTATCCGATCGGCGGTGTCGTGTTCGACGGCGATCGTGCGCCGACGACCGGTGCCGAGGTGCGCGACTACCACGTCGACATCAAAGGCAGTGACGATCTGGGCCGGCGCTACCACGCGCTGAACCCCGATGTCTTCTACTGGGCGCACTCCACGTTCTTCGTCGGCACGCTGCACGTGGCCGAGCGGTTCTGCGGTGGCCTCACCGAAGAGCAGAAGCGTCAACTGTTCGACGAACACGTCGAGTGGTACCGGATGTACGGCATGAGCATGCGCCCGGTGCCTAAGACCTGGGAGGACTTTCAGGTCTACTGGGACCACATGTGTAGCGACGTGTTGGAGAACAACTACGCCGCACGTGAGGTACTCAACCTGACCGAGCTGCCGAAACCACCTTTCGCAGAATGGATTCCGGGTCCGCTGTGGGCCCTGCAGCGCAAGCTGATCTCGCCGTTCTTCGTCTGGGTGACCGTCGGGCTCTACGACCCGCCGGTGCGTGAACTGATGGGCTACACCTGGTCGCCGCGCGACGAGTGGGTACACCGCCGGTTCGGCGACCTCGTGCGGCTGGTTTTCACCGTCGTGCCCTCGCGGTATCGCAAGCATCCCCGGGCCCGGGCCGGCTTCGACCGTGCCAGTGGCCGGATCCCGACCGACACTCCGTTGGCGCACACGCCGTCCCGCAACCTGCCGCCGCTGGACGAGCGCGGGAATCCAAAGCACTACTGCCCCAACGTGTGACGCCTCAGGCGCCAGGCGCGTCGCTCACCTGCCGCTGACCGCCGTTGCGTTCTCGCCACAAGCGGTAGACCTCGACCGCGCCGTCGCGAGGGTCGTAACGCATCGGAAGTCGCCGTTGCTGCCAGTCCTTGCCGAATTCGTCGTAGAACGTGGCCAGCTCGAAATACTTGCGATCGTCGACGTAGTACGGCTCGTATTGGTCGCGCGATGTCAGGAACACGACCTGATCGGGTGAGCAGTAGTACAGCGAGCCCAGGCACATCGGACAAGGGTGGGCCAGCACGTAGATGGTGGTGCCGGTCAGGTGCTCGGACCCCAGCTTCATGCAGGCGTCGCGGATGGCGAGAATCTCGGCATGGGCCGTCGGATCATGGCTCTGTGCAACTTCATTAGCGCTTTCAGCCAGAATCTCGCCGTCTTTGACGATCACCGTGGCAAACGGCCGGCCACCCTCGTCGACGTTCTGCCGAGCCAGATCGATGGTCCGCTGCGCGAAGTCCATGACGGGCGGCCACTCAGTCGTGGGCGTGGCCGTGTGCATCCTCGAGACCGGCTTGGTGCACGTGTGTGTGGGTGTGCTGGGTCCCGTCATGGTGAGTATGGGTGTGCTCATGCTCGACGTGCTGATGAGCGTGATCGGTGTGTGGGTGAGTGTGCGCGGCCGCGTCGTGCTCGTGCTCGTGTGAGTGCGGTTGGCCGTGGTTGTGTTGTGCAGTCATCTCTGATTACTCCTTCGTTGAGAAAAGCGTTGTCTAACTTCGGTTCTCGACCGCTCTGAGCCCGTCGTCACCGCGATGGTGCCGCGGGACTCCGGGGCCGGCGTGCTCGGAGTTGTGAACGGCGTCGACGACGAGCTGTCGAATGTGGTTGTTCTCCAGGCTGTAGAAGATCGTCGTGCCTTCCCGACGGGTTTGAACCAGTCGTGCCATCCGCAACTTGGCCAGATGCTGGGACACCGACGGCGCGGGTTTTCCCACATGCTCCGCAAGTTCGTTGACCGACATCTCGCGGTCGGCCAGCGACCACAGCACCTGCACGCGGGTGGCGTCGGCGAGCATTCGGAACACCTCGACGACCAGGCGGACCTGATCGTCGGGCAGCCGGACGTCTTCATTACCTGCATGCATACGCAGATATTAAGGCATGCAGCCTGGACGTCGCAATAACTAGATCATCTATATTGTTTTAACGACGCGTGACAGGAGCCGTGATGTCGATTCGCAGCGAAAGCGACAGTTGGGATCTGGCGACGAGCGTCGGCGCGACCGCGACGATGGTGGCTGCCCAGCGGGCGCTGGCATCTGACGCGGGACTGATCGACGATCCATTCGCCGCTCCGCTGGTGCGCAAGGTCGGCATCGATGTCTACACCCGACTGGTGAATGGAGAGATTCCGGTCACCGACGAGATTGACTTCGACCCGGCCCGGATGGGGCGCGGCATGGCCGTGCGGACCCGCTTTTACGACCGCTTCTTCGTCGACGCGACCCGCAGTGGCATCCGGCAGGTGGTCATCGTCGCCGCCGGGTCTGGACGCCCGCGCCTACCGCCTGCCGTGGCCGCAAGGCACCATCGTCTACGAAGTCGACCTGCCGGAGGTCATCGAGTTCAAGACGTCAACGCTGAGCGAACTCGGCGCTGTGCCGACGGCTGAGCGCCGAACGGTCGCCGTCGATCTCCGAGACGATTGGCCGGCCGCATTGCAGGCCGCGGGTTTCGACCCGCAGGCCCCGTCGGTGTGGAGCGCCGAAGGACTCGTCGTCTACTTGCCACCCGAGGCGCAGGACGCGCTGTTCGCCAACATCACCGCGTTGAGCGCTCCCAAGAGTCAGCTGGCCTCCGAGTTCGTTCCTGACACAACAATTTTCAACGATCCGCACTGGCGCAGCCACCACGAGCGGATGAGTGCGCTGGGGTTCGAACTCGACTTCAACGACCTGGTGTACCACTACGAGCGCAGTCACATCATCGAAGACCTCACCAAGCGAGGCTGGCAGGTGTCGCATCGCACGGTCGGCGAGATGCATGCCGCCAATGGTTTCGTCTACGCCGACGACGAGGTCGCACAAGCCTTCGCCGACATCACCTATCTCAACGCGGTGCGGATCTGACCAGTCGCTAGTGCAGTCGTGGCAGGACGGTAGTGCGGTAGAAGTCGATCGCGGTGAGTGGGTTCTGCTGCGGAAAGTGCATGAACGGTGTCGCGCCGGCGTCCAGTACGGCCTGTACCGCCGCGGTGTGGGTGGAGGCATCGGTGCCCGTCGTCCAACCATGGATGACTTTGTCCACTGGATTGGCCCGCGCTGCGCGCTGGATGTCGACCGGATTGGGTTGATCGACGGCACCGCCGGTAAACCGCCACAGTTCTGCGGCGCGGACGGTGTCATTTTGGTCCCCGACGACGGCGAACATTTCGGCTCGCTTGCCCAGAGTGGCGGGATCGCGGCCGGAGTCGTGCGCGCCCTGGTTGAACGCGGCCACCAGCTTCTGGTCTTTGATGCCGCTGGCCTGACTGATCCACCCGTCGCCGTGCTGCCCAGCCATATGGGCGCTTTTGGGACCGCCCGCGGCTATGAAGATCGGTGGGGGTGCGGGCGGCGGGTCGTAAAGCTTGAGTTGGTTGGTCTGAAAGTACCTACCTTGGAACGAGATTCGTTGACCGCTCCATAGTTGTCGGATGAGTTGGACAGCCTCGACCAACCGGTCGTGCCGCTCCCGGTATGGTCCGAACTGCGTGGTGGCCGCCTGTTCGTTGAGGCGCTCGCCGGTGCCGACGCCGAGGAATACCCGGCCGGGGTAGAGCAGCGCGAGCGATGCGAACGCCTGCGCGACAGTAGTCGGGTGATAGCGGTAGCTGGGACATGTCACTCCAGTGCCGAACGGGATGTGATTGGTCCGTTGCCCCACCAATGCCAGCGTGATCCAGGGGAACATCGCATGGCCCTCGTTGTCCTGCCACGGCTGGATGTGGTCGCTGGCCCACAGATAACGGAATCCGGCCTGTTCGGCTGCCTCGGCTTGTTCGACGAGTTGGGCGGTGGTGAATTGCTCATGCGACAGTACGAAGCCGACGCCCGGTCCCGACAGAGGCGGCGGAGCGGCAGGCGCGGACGGAGGGCTGGCAGGTTTGGCTCCGCACGCGGCCACTCCCGCCGCGGTCACTGTTCCGGCGGCGGCCGCGAGCCGGCCGAAGGATCGTCGCGATATTCCCATCATGGCGAGCGGGTACCCCGCTACGCCCTCTGGCCAAGCGTCGTAACGTCAGTCGGTGAAGTCGATCCTGACCGACACGGGCGTCGTCTCCAGTGCCTTGACGACCTTGGCCCCGACCCGCCCGAATTTATGAGCGCGCGCCACGACATCGTCATCGGGTTTGAACGTCGCCACTCCGGCATGCCAGGTACTGCCTTGTCGCAGACGGATATTCGGGTTGTCGACAATGTTTCGACCCCAACCCGAGCGGGTGCCGTGCTGGGAGATGATCCATGCACCGTCATGGTCGAATTGAGCTGAGACGGGAACCCGGCGCACCTGTCCCGTCTTGCGGCCGACGGTTTCCAATTCGGTGGCCAGCGCGGTGCGCAGTCCGAGCCTGCTCAACGCGTGGACGGCCGGGTTGAGCAGTCGGCCGATAGCTCGTTCTCTGCGGAACTTCCGCAACGTCTTGTCGTCGCTGTTCGTCACGGCTGTCTCCGATGTCAAGGTGTCCCCGGACGTTAGTACACCGATCGGTGTTGCTCAACCGCGGCCGCGCTATTGCCCGGGATTTCTGTCGCCGGAGGCGGGTCGCGCGAGTGTTCGGTATGTCGCGGCCAACCAGGTCGGTCCGTTACAGAATCCGTGGGCGATCCACCACACCAGCAACCGAGCGCGGCAGAGGTATAAAACTCGGCGGCAATGTCGGCAGGCACCTCGGTGCCGCCCGCGCTGAACTCTGGTCGCATTTGTTTTCGAAGCAGGTCCCCGATCAGCGAGCGCAGATGGCGCTGGACCACAACCCCGCCCTGATGGCCGCACAATGCGCGGTAGACACGCTGATTTTGATACGCGTGGTCGAAGAGCAGCGCGGCGGGCAGGGTCACGTCGACCGTGCTGGTGGTCGGCACCTCCGCGAGTTGGCGCAAGAGTTGCTCGTGCATTCCGTCGAAGCTCGCCGTCAGCAGTTCTGCCTTGTCGCGGTAGTGCGTGTAGAAGGTCGATCGGCCGACGTCGGCCCGATCGAGGATGTCCTGGATCGTGGTCTTCTCGTAGCCCTTTTCGATGGCTAAAGCGATGAAGGCCTCGTGGAGCAGCTTGCGCGTGCGCCGGACCCGCCGATCCGGTGCTGAAGCACCAGAAACCCCGGGGTTCCGGACATTTCGTCCGCTCTGTTCGGAATCGGACATCTCGCCTCCATTGGTTGTTGACGGAATTACCGGCCCGCCTCTTGTATTGAACACGATGTCCGGAAACGTACTAGATGTTTTAACCCAACCAATCGAATGGAGAAGTTCATGGGCGCGCTGCCGTTGTATGCCTGGGCGCTGGTGTTGGTCGGTCTGACCGGCACCACCGCCACCATTTGCGCCATGTTGTTCCGCGGCGCCCTTTCCGCCGGTCTGACTCGCGGTAGCGCGAGTCGGGTAGCTGGTGGATTCGCGATCCTTTGGGGCGCTTGGGTGTTGGTGAGCGTGGTGCTCGCCGAGGTCGGCGTCTATCGGTTCGAGCCGACGCGTCCGGTCCCATGGCTCCCGATCGGGTTGACCGTTTCTCTCGGGGCGGCGATGCTGCTGACCCGTATCCCTGCGGTCGCGCGCATCTTGGCTCAGCCGGACGCGCTATGGCGGCTGACGGTGCCTCAGATCTTTCGCGTGGTCGGCGTGACCTTCATAGTCGTGATGGCATTGGGAAAGCTGCCGGCCGTGTTCGCCCTACCTGCTGGGTTGGGCGACATGGCAATTGGGATCGATGCCGTGATCGTCGCGCGCAACCTTCGGCGCGGCGTGGTCGGCCGGAGCGCGTTGTGGTACTTCAATGTCCTGGGCCTCGTCGATCTCGTCATCGCTCTCGTTATCGGCTTTGCCGCGGCACCCGCGGTCGTCCGGCTGTTGCTCGTGTCGCCGTCCACCGAGGCGATCTCGTTGCTTCCGCTTGCGCTGATCCCTGCCACCGTGGTGCCCCTGGCGGCGGCTCTGCACCTGTTATCGCTGCGGAGGCTGATGGTGGCCGGCGCGACGTCCGCTGCCGCCGAAACTGTTGGGAGCGCGCGATGACCAAGACCATTCCACACCTCGTCAACCGGTTCGACATCGAGGCCGACGGCTCGTTCGACGAGATCCGGCGGAGTTATGAATCGCTGGTTCCCACCATCAATTTCGCGGAGCTCACCGATGTGATCGAATCGGGCGACCTAGTGCGTGTCAAGCAGTACACCGCCGCACACGCGCCGCATTCGTTCATAAATTTCTGGACGTTCGACCCGACTCCGATGATGCAACTGGTAGGGCACCAGACTCGGGCGATCACCTACATGATGGGAAACAACGTCATCGTGGAAACGATGTTTCGACACGATGCCGGGGTGATGCTGTACGCGCCACTGCGTACCGCGATCTACGAAGACAACACCGGCCGCACCCACTTCGGCACCGATCAACCGTCAAGCAAATTCGCAAGCTTCGGGGATTCGCAGATCGCTGAAGTCGGGTTGCAGCTCGATGTGAAACTTGCGGCGCTGCTTCGCCTGCTCAAGTTGCCGATTCCCGACGAGCTCGAAAAGTACTGACCAGAAACATGATCGGAATCGACCCTCAGATTCTGTCCAGTACGCGACCGGCCTATCTCGACAACACATTGAACAGGCCCTGGTGGCCGCCGGGAAGGACCCCACCCAAGAGAGGATCGACCTCGTGACAAGCGACGTGAACTTCGCGGTAGCGCGCGGTCACGACGTCCGTGTCGCCGACCCCGTGATCGTGCGCTGCTAGCTTGGTGCCCCCACTAGGACTCGAACCTAGGACCTGCGGATTAAAAGTCCGTAGCTCTACCAACTGAGCTATAGGGGCGCGAGGGACAAGGATACTGTGTGCCCGTTTGAGGATTCGGTACCCGGTGACCTAAGCTGACGTGGCTCCAACGAACCACGTTGTGAGTACCCCGGAGTGATTCGGTTCTGGCCCCCATCGTCTAGTGGCCTAGGACGCCGCCCTTTCACGGCGGTAGCACGGGTTCGAATCCCGTTGGGGGTACGCAACGCGGTAACGCGGAGCGGGTGGTACAGCAAGGCCCTGTGGCGCAGTTGGTTAGCGCGCCGCCCTGTCACGGCGGAGGTCGCGGGTTCGAGTCCCGTCAGGGTCGCCACTTTTGTGGTGAGGCACCCCGGTTGGACACGGTGCCTTCCGGCCAGGTAGCTCAGTCGGTATGAGCGTCCGCCTGAAAAGCGGAAGGTCGCCGGTTCGATCCCGGCCCTGGCCACCGCGAGTTAGTCGAATTCAATGGGCAGGCTCAACGGCCATTTATGCTCTGTCGTCGAACTGCGCATCTTCGAATCGGCCTTGGCGACGGGGCCAATACGGGGCCAAAGCGAGGCGCCGCCATTGGCGCGGGCCGTGGCGGCAATGGACGCGTGCCTTATAGCTTTCTGCAGCAGCCGAAGGTCGGCGCCGGCCCGGCGGGATAGCAACGGGTACGTGTGACGGGCTTGTGAGACTGCGCGAACGACGATCAACGCCCGGTGCGTAGCTCGTGACCCGGAGGTCGCACGTTCGAATCCTGCCCGCCGACGCTGACCTCAAACCCGTCTACACGAATAGCACTCAGCTTGAAATGCGTTGACCGTTGCTGTCGTGGGTCGTCAGAACATACTCGTGAAGATGGTGCCGAGGTCGGTGGAGAGCGTGGCGAAGTCGGGCGTGAGGTTGCCGAAAGCGGAGACGTCGAACAGGTCGCCGATGGCTGCGGTGAATGCCGTAGCGTCGAACGCCCCGGGAGCGAAGGCGCTGGTGATGTCACCGGAGGTGAGGCCGGCGAGGTCGGCGGCGAGCGCCAGGTTCTGGTCGAAAATGCCTTGCAGGCCGCCGAGATCACCGGTGTCGAAGACGTCGGTCGTGGTGCCGGTCAGCAGGCTTTGCGTGATCTCGGCAGGACTGAATTCCGCCCCGATCACGCTGTTGAAACTGTTTTCCGCAGTCGACAGGAACAGGTTGTCGATGTTGAACATCCGGTCGACACTGCCGTTGAGGGCCTCTTCATTGCCACTGAAGGCCGCCGCCTCAGCAGCCAGCTCTTCGTCGAGCAGTTGCGTGTTGAAGGCCAACTCATCGGCGACGAGGGCGTTATTGAAGGTTATGAAATCGTCTCCCAAGGTGATGACATCTTGGAAGACGAGATTCGGCAGGCTGAGGCCGAGTTCGGTGTTCAGGAAATTGGTGGTTGCGTAGTCGACGTCGAGGCTGTTGCCCGTAATGCCCTCGAGTCCACCGATCTGGCCGCTTAGGAAGGGAGCGCCGATACCGATGACGGGTAAAGGCTCGGCAACGCCGTCGACAGCGATGGGAGGGGGGACGGCAGTAAGCCCTCCGTCGATGAGCAGGCTGGCGTTGATGGCCGCCGGATCGAAGTTGTCCGCCCCGATCAGACTGTTGAATAAGTTCTCTGAAGTGCTCAGCGACAAGTTGTTGACATCGAAGAGGCGGTCGAAGACCTGGCCAAGACCACCACCAACAGCGATGGGCCCGACGATGTCGGCTACGGTGCCGGGGGGCGTGAGACCTCCGACATCGAACAGGCCGGGAAACGCCGAGGCGATGGCTGATTCGAAAGTTTCCTCGCCGGTTACGACGCCGGCATTGCCGGCCAACTCGCTGGCGATGAGTGTGGCGTTCGAGGCGAGTTCGTCTGCCTGCAGGTTCGGCAGCGAGTCGGCGAAAGTCAGCGTGTCGCTAGGTAAAGCCAACGGGTCATCCGCTGAGGTGAGCTGAGCCGGGCGTACCTGAACGCGGGGCACGGACAACGTCGTTGGGGTCACGGCGAGCAGCGTGCCCGTGATCAATGCAGCGGCGGCAATGGCGTATGAGCGAGCGGCTAATTGCATGGTGACCCCTGACGGTGCGGCCCTACGACCTGAAATACCTGCTTTAGGGGAACCGTACCTGAGAAGCACCTGAGTTGACGCAAAGATTACCAATTAAGTTAACGACGTTCTTCGCGCGACATACCAGCATTTGCGGCAAATGCTCGGTGTTGACGAACGCTGCGCTGATTAATAGCCCCCAGTTCATGATCGAACCGGCGTCGTACCTCAGAAAATACTAACTTCTTCTCATAATTCTCTCAGGTATGCAAAATCGTTGGCTTTCAGCGGAAGACGTCGCGGGACATGACCGATTTCGAGCGTCAGACGCTGCCTTCGCTGCTGTCCGGCGGCTTCTCGCCATCGGAGGCCACCGACTCGAGCTGACGCCGGCCCGTAGCGGCAGAATGACGTGTATGGCCGCCGTTCGATTTCTGGTCGCGCTGATCGTGGTGTGTGCGATGAGCTCGGGCGGCCCTGCCTCTGCCGATGTGTCTCCGGTGAGTCCCCAGGCTCGCGCGGCGGGATTCGTCGATGTCCGCTCCGTTGTCCCTAATGCGCTGATCGATCTGCGCTATGCGACGACGAACAATTTCACCCACGTCCAGCTGTACCCCGCCGATGCCCGTTGCCTGGTGCACGAATCCATGGCCCCCGGGCTGGCGGCCGCCGCGGAAACACTTGCCGCGCATGGGAATATACTCGTATTCTGGGATTGTTACCGGCCGCATGATGTGCAGGTCAAAATGTTTCAGGTGGTGCCGAACCCGGCATGGGTCGCAAGGCCCGGCTCCTACGCGAGGAGTCACGAGGCGGGACGCTCAGTGGACGTGACGCTGGCAGACCCCGCTCTGCAATGTCCTCGCTGCCTCGTCGACATGGGCACCGACTTCGATGACTTCTCATCTCGTGCAACGGCTTTCGCCACGGACGGCGTCAGTGCGGACCAGCGGGCAAACCGCGCCCGGCTACGCGACGCGATGAGTGCCGGCGGGCTGTCGGTGTACTCCGGTGAATGGTGGCACTTCGACGGGGCCGGAGCGGGCGATCAACGACCCATCCTCGACGTCCCAGTAGACTGATACGATCTCACAATATGAGATAACTATTTCGCATTATGGAATAGATATCGGTAACCTGGCCTCGACGATCGACGCAAGGAAGGCGCCCAATGATCGCGAAGGCCGTCTACACCCACGGGCATCACGAGTCGGTGCTGCGCGCCCATCGGGTCCGCACCGCGGAAAACTCCGCTGGATATCTGCTGCCGCATCTGCGACCGGGCATGACGGTGCTCGATGTGGGCTGCGGGCCCGGCACCATCACCGTCGACTTCGCTGTCCGTGTCACACCCGGACAGGTCACCGCGGTCGAACAGACCGACAGCGCTTTGGATTTGGCCCGCGCCGAGGCGCAGGCGCAAGGCCAGTCGAACGTCGTGTTCGTGACCTCAGATGTGCACGCCCTTGATCTGCCCGACGACACGTTCGACGTGGTGCACGCGCATCAGGTGCTGCAGCATGTGACCGATCCGGTGCAGGCGCTCCGCGAGATGCGACGAGTGTGCAAGCCGGGCGGAATCGTCGCGGCCCGCGACGCGGACTACGCAGGGTTCGTCTGGTATCCGCTGCTGCCGGCGCTGGACCGGTGGATGACGTTGTACGCCTCGGCGGCGCGGGCCAACCGCGGAGAGCCCGACGCCGGACGGCGGCTGCTGTCCTGGGCCCAGGAGGCCGGGTTCGACGACATCACACCCACCGGCAGCCTGTGGTGCTTTGCGACACCGGAGACCCGGGCGTGGTGGGGTGGTATGTGGGCCGACCGGATCGTGGAATCAGCGCTGGCACGACAGTTGGTCGAATCTGAGCTGGCCACGCCCGCGGAGCTGGACGACATCGCCTCGGCATGGCGGGACTGGGCTGCCGCGCGGGATGGCTGGTTGTCCATTCCGCATGGCGAAATCCTCTGCCGCGGGTAGCTCCGAAAGGCATTTGCGCAGGCCAGACGCACGGTATTGGCATTCTCTTTTTCGGCAAGTACGTTATCGGAAATAGCTAACGACACGTTGGAGGATCCGTGCGACTCGGAGTGATGATCGGTGCCGAGCGTGGCGAATCGGCACGCAAGGTCACCAAAATGCTCGCCGACATCGAGTGGGCCGAAGCGGCAGGCATGGACACCGCGTGGATTCCCCAAGTGCCCAATGACTTTGACGCTCTGCTGGCCGTCGCGCTGATGGGCACTCGTACCACCCGCATCGAACTCGGCACCGCCGTCGTCCCGCTGCAGGCGCAGCATCCAATCGCGTTGGCGCGTCAAGCGTTATCGACCCATGCCGCCACCGGCGGCCGGTTGGCGCTGGGAGTGGGGCCGTCACACCACTGGATCATCCAGGACATGCTGGGTCTCCCCTATGAGAAGCCTGCCGCCTACACTCGCGACTACCTGGAAGTCCTACATGCCGCGTTCAGCGGGCCTGGGTCAGTCGACGTCGAGAACGAACACTTCACCGTGCACAACCCACTCGATCTCGCCCCGGTGGCACCCTTGCCGGTGTTCGTCGCGGCGCTGGGCCCGGTGATGCTGGCGCTGGCAGGCGAGCACGCCGACGGCACGGTGCTGTGGATGGCCGACGAACGGTCCGTCGCCGAGCATGTGGTGCCGCGGATCACCAAGGCTGCCGACAATGCCGGCCGGCCCGCGCCGCGAATCGTCGCCGGCATACCCGTGTGTCTCTGCGCGACAAGCGAAGTCGATGCAGCCCGCGAGCGGGCCAACCGGATCCTCGGCGAAGCCGAGGTGTCACCGAACTATCAGCGGCTGCTGGACTACGGCGACGCCCGCGATGTGGGCGACCTGTGTGCGGCCGGTGACGAGGAGGCGATCCTGGCACGGATGCGCCGGTTCGCCGACGCCGGAGTAACCGACCTGTCGGTGCGGCTGTTGCCGATCGGCGAGAACCGCGACGAGCTGATCGCATCCAAGCGACGCACCCGCGAGGTCATCGCGGAGCTCGGCGCTCAACTTCGCTGATCAGCTCGGCGCGAGCATCGACGGACTGCGCGCCCACGCTGACCGGGCCGGGCTAACGTCGGCTGGGGTTGGTGTAGACGCGGGTCGGCGAGATCAGGACCGCGGTGCGACGCTGCTCGCGCATCACCTGGTCGTAGGTATCCCAATCGTCGTGAGTGCCGCCGGCCGCAACGAAGATCTCGCGCAGCAGCAACCGGAGTCGTTCGTCGTCGACGGCGGAGTGGGGGTCGTCGGGCCCGATCAACTGCGCCGATCCCTCGACGGTGGCCCACTGCCAGCCTGCCCGGGCCGTGATCGCGGTCCGTGGATCCGCGCGTAGGTGGGCCAATTTGCGGGCGCCGCCGATGGCGACCAGCGCCACGACCGGCTCGTTCGTCAGCGGATGAACGAGCACTCCGGCGTTGACGACCGACGCTTGAGCACTGCCGTCCCGACGTAGCGTGGTGAAGACGACGAGCCCTTGATCCTTGGCAGCGAGTTCAGCGAAAGCCGGCAGATCGGTCATGGGTGTGAATTCCTTCCGGTCGGATTGTGCATTTCAGCCCCGGAGAGCCGTATTCCATTCCCGATGCGCGAAAAGTGTTGCAGCGCAGAGCTACTCGTACAGCACGGTGATCGACGGGGTATCGGGCACGGCCTGACAGGTCAGGATGTAACCGTCGGCGATTTCGTCGTCCTCGAGCACGTCGTTGGTGCGCATGGTGGCGGCGCCGTCGACGAGCTTGGCCATGCACGTCCCGCAGTTGCCTGCCTCGCAGCTGAACGGCGGGGACAGGCCGGCGCGCCGTGCGCTCTCCAGCAGTGTCTCGCCGGGAACCTGCGGCACCGACGCCTTCTTGCGGTCGATCCGGATGGTCACGGTGCCGCCCGAGTCAACATCGCCAGCGGCTTCGGCAACCTCGGGCGCGGGCGCTTTGACCGGCGGTGATGCGTCGAAGTCCTCGACGAGCACCCGCGCGGTTTCGGGCAGGGCACCCCGCACCACGGTCATGAATCCCTCCGGTCCACACACGTAGCAATCGGCGTTGGTGTCGGTGCCGACGAACTTCTCGACCGCGGCCGTGTCCAGCAGTCCGTGCTCGTCGTCGAGATGACGATCCACCGACAGCCGGCCCGGGTACTGCTCGACCAGATCGTCGATCGCCGCCTGGAAGATGACCGAGGCCCGGTCGCGGTCTGCGGTCAGTATTCGCACCGCACGGTCGGTGGTCGCCAGGGCACTCTTGGCCAGCGAGAGGATCGGCGTGACACCACTACCTCCGGCGAACGCCAACAGCGGGACGGGCGTCGGGCTCAGCACGAAGGTCCCCGCGGCCCGGGTCATGGTCAACTGGTCGCCCTCGACTACGTTGTCGACGATCCAGTTGGAGACTTTGCCCCCAACGACCCGCTTGACCGTCGTCGTCACCTCGGAGTCGGTCTCCGGTGCGCTCGACATCGAATATGAGCGGAACAATTCTTCTCCGTCGACGCTCACCCGGAAGGTGCAGAACTGCCCGGCACGATAGGAAAACGGCTGCTCTTCGGTGGCGAGCACGTAGGTGCGGCTGTCCGCAGTCTCCTTGATGATCCGAGTCACCGTGGCCCGGTGGAACACATGACGGTCCGCCATCCCTGCAACCTTCCAGACTTGCGTTCTTCACTTGAGAGAATACTATTCTCTCAAAACGATAGGATGTTCTCAATGTCGCCGCACCAGTCGTCGCTGTCTGAGCGGACGGTGCTTGCTTTCGAGGACCGCCAGTACACCTTGACCCAGCTCAACGCTCTTGCCGACGGCTTGGCGGCAAGTCTGGCCGAGCGCGGTGTGACGGCCGGCGGGCGGGTCGCGTTGATGTCATCGAACCGTCCCGAGTTCGTCGTTGCACTGCACGCTATCTGGCGGCTGGCCGCTGCCGTGGTGTTGATCAGCCCGGCCTGGCGGCGCCACGAGGTCGAGCACGCGCTGGCGTTGACGGATCCATCGCACGCCATCGGCGACCACGAAGTTCTGTCCCAGCTGATGCCGATGCGGCACCTCGACGAGCCGATCTCGCCGGGCGAACCGGCGTCGGGCTCGACGTCACCACCTGACGCCGATGCGGTGCTGGTGTTCAGCTCCGGCACGACGGGACTGCCGAAAGCCGTGCGGCACAGTCATATGTCGCTGCAGGCCGCGGTGCGGCACTGGCGTGGTGCGCTGGGTTTGACTGCCCGCGACCGAATCCAGATCGCGACCCCGCCGTCGCACATTCTCGGTCTGCTCAACATCGTGACGGCGCTGCAGACCGGCATGTGGATGCGCCTGCACCGCCGATTCGACGTCGACCGCATGCTCGCGCACATTCAAGACGATCGAATCACCGTAGAGATGGCGGTCGCACCAATTGCTTTGGCTATCGCCTCGCATCCGGACCTGGAGTCCTACGATCTGTCGTCGCTGCGGTTCATCATGTGGGGAGCGACGCCGGTCAGCGCGAGCATCGCCGAAACCGTCACCCGGCGCACCGGTGTCGGGTGGCTACCCGCATACGGCACCACCGAACTGCCGGTCATCGCCTGCAACCCAATCGACGGCGCCCGCCTCGACTCGGTCGGTCGGCCGGTGCCGGGGGTCGACGTTCGGGTGACGTCATTGCAGACCGGTGTGCCGGTCGGCCCTGGTGAGGTGGGCGAGATCCAGGCGCGCTCGGACTCGCTGATGGTCGGCTACCTCCCGTGCGAGGCGACGCGGGATGTGTTGTGCGACGGCTGGTATCGCACTGGCGATGTCGGTTATCTGGACATCGGCGGCTGGCTGCGAATCACCGACCGGTCTAAGGAGATGATCAAGGTCCGCGGCTTCCAGGTGGCGCCCGCCGAAATCGAGGCCGTGCTGCACAGCCACCCCGCCGTCGAAGACTGCGCGGTATTCGGAATCCCGGATGGCGCCGACGGCGAATCCGTTGTCGCTGCTGTCGCAATGCGTGAACCGGTCGACGCCGCTGAACTCACCGCTCTGGTGGGTGAGCGCCTTGCGTCGTACAAACGTCTGAGCCGTGTCGAATTCGTGCCCGAAATACCTCGGCTGCCTTCTGGAAAGGTACTGCGCCGAGTCCTCAAGGAGCGCTATGGATGTACGTCTGACAGTTGAACAACAACAGCTGCGCGACGCTGCAGCGAAACTGGCCGACGACCTCGGGCCGGGGTCGGTGGCGGATCTCGCCGATAGCTCGCGAATCACCCGGCTCGACAGGCAGATCGATACGACCGGCTGGCGAAGCCTGCGGTCCGATGGAGCCTCAGGGGTGGAAGTCGCCATCGTCGCCGAAGAGTTCGGCCGCGGACTGATCGACGCTCCGTTCCTCGGTCCCGTCCTTGCCGACGATCTGGCCCGGCATGTCGGCGGCGCCCCCGGCTCGACAATCGCACTGGACGTTCGTGCGATCGACGCGCGAGGCTTTCAGCGTGCATTGAGGCTGGATGGCACGACCGTGTCAACGGTCGACCTCGGCGACGCCGGCACGGCCGTCGACCTGACCAGATCGCACGCCCAGATCACCGGAAGCCCGTTGGCCCTAGGTGAATTAGACTCCGATGCCGCGCAGAGATGGCTGGCGCTCGCACTGGCCACCACGTCGGCCGACTTGGTCGGCACGGCCCGCGGCGCGCACACATTGGCGTGCGACTACGCGAAACTCCGTGAACAGTATGGCAAGTCGATCGGCTCGTATCAGGCCGTCGCCCATCTGCTCGCCGAAAGCCTTGCTCTGATCGAAGGTTCGATCAGCATCTTGCGGCACGCCGCATGGGCGGTCGACGAGCTGTCACCGGCAGGGGCGATCCGCGCCGGCCGGTTCGCCAAGGTCTACTGCGCTCGTGCCGCGCGAACCGTATGCGAGACCGCGATTCAGGTACACGGCGGCATCGGCAACACCTGGGAGTGTCTCGCGCACGTCTTCCTGCGCCGCGCGCTGACCTCGACCCAATTGTGGCCCGTCAAGCTGGAGGAGATCGACGTTGGACTTCCGTGATTCTGCCGATGAGGCCGCTTTCAGGCAGCGGCTGAGATCATGGCTTTCGTTACACGCCAATGACTTTCCAAGCTCAGGTGACGAGTACTGGGCCCGCCAGGGCGAATGGCATGCGGCGCTGTACGAGGGCGGTTTCTTCGGTCTGTCCTGGCCTCGGGAATACGGCGGGCAGGAATTGCCGCCGGTGTACGACGTCATCCTCGATGAGGAGCTGGCCCGCGCGGCCGCCCCGCCCCGGCCCAGCCTCGGTTACCTGGTCGCAGGACTGAGCCGGCATGCCAGTAAGGAGCTGTGCAGCCGGTTCCTGCCGGGAATGATCAACGGCACCGAGCGGTGGTGCCAGGGTTTCAGCGAGCCCGGCGCCGGTTCGGATCTCGCGTCGCTGACCACCATTGCCACCCGCGAGGGCGACAACTACGTCATCAACGGGCACAAGATATGGACCAGCTACTCCGACGTCGCGGATTGGTGTCTGCTGCTGGCCCGCACCGATCCGGAAGCGAAGCGCCACCGCGGAATCTCGGCGTTCATCATTCCGATGAAACAGCCAGGCGTGCAACAACGTCCGCTGCAGATGATCAACGGCGTCACCACCGAATTCGGTCAGGTGCTCTTCGACGGTGCGACGGTGCCGGTCGAGAACATGGTGGGCGTTCCCGGTGAGGGCTGGCCGCTGGCCATGACGGTGGTCGGCCACGAACGCGAACCCTCCACGCTGGGCTACGCGGCTCGCTACGGCAAGCTTGTTCGGCAGCTCGCCGCGCGCGTCGACGGTCCGGCGGGCGAGGAACTCGCTTGGGCGGCAGTGCAAACCGAGATGCTGACTCACCACGTGCGCCGGCGGCTGTCCGAACAGCTCGACGGCGTGACACACACCTCGGACGGTTCGTTGGACAAGCTGCTGATGACCTGGGTCGAGCAGTCAGTCGGCCACGCCGCACTCGCGGTCGGCGGCATCGACGACCCGAACTCGCTGAGCGCCTACCTATACAGCCGCGCGCAAAGCGTGATGGGTGGCACATCGCAGATCCAGAAGAACATCATCGCCTCACGAATTTTGGGATTGTAGGAGTGATCGCGAACGCGGGCGAAGCCCGGGTGAAGCGGGTCGCGACCATTGTAGGAGTGATCGCGAACGCGGGCGAAGCCCGGGTGAAGCGGGTCACGACCATTGAAAGGAGCCTGACATGTACGACATGCCGACCGAAATCGACGTCCAAGCCGAGGGGGCGCTGCGGATCATCACACTGAACCGCCCAGACTCGCTCAATTCGGTCAACGACGACCTGCACCACGGGCTGGCAAAGCTGTGGCAGCGGATGAGCGACGACCCCAGTGCCCGCGCCGCCGTGATAACCGGTGCGGGACGGGCATTCTCGGCCGGCGGCGACTTTGGTTATCTCGAGGAGCTGTCCAAGGACGCGGCCTTGCGGGCCAGGACCATCGCCGACGGACGCGAGATTGTGCTGGGCATGGCTCGCTGCCGCGTCCCGGTCGTCGCCGCGGTCAATGGGCCGGCTGTCGGCCTGGGCTGCAGCCTGGTCGCGCTGAGCGACATCGTCTACATCGCCGAGGACGCGTACTTGGCCGACCCGCACGTGCAGGTTGGTCTGGTCGCTGCCGACGGTGGACCGTTGACCTGGCCGCTGCACATCAGCTTGTTGCTGGCGAAGGAATACGCGCTGACCGGTGCCCGGATCTCCGCGCAGCGGGCAGTGGAACTCGGCCTGGCCAACCACGCGGTGGCCGATCCGTTCGAGGCGGCGATCAGGGCCGCCAAAAAGATCCTGGAATTGCCACAGCAGGCGGTCGAAAGCACCAAACGCGTCCTCAACGTGCATCTGGAACGCGCGGTGCTGGCCACCATCGACTACGCCTTGTCGGCGGAGAACCAGTCCATGCAAACCGAGGACTTCCGGTCGATCGTCGCGAAGTTCAACGCGGGCAAGAACTGAGGCTCGGCGCCGCCGAGGGTTCGGCTACGGTGATCGAAGTTCCGGCCTAGGGAGATTCATGCCATCGCGATCCACGAGCAACGACGTTCTGGTCGTCATCGGTGTCGGCGGGATGGGTATGTCGATCGCCCGCCGCGTTGGAGCCGGCCGGACGATCGTGCTGGCCGACATCAACGCCGCAGGCCTCGAGGCCGCGGCGAATGCGCTCACCGAAGACGGCCATCAGGTGCTGACGAGGGAAGTCGACGTCACGTCCCGCACCTCGGTGGCCGCAGTCGCCGAGACCGCCCATGACGCGGGTCGCGTCACGGCCGTCGTGCATACCGCCGGGCTCTCGCCGCAACAGGCGTCGACAGCGGCCGTTCTGGCGGTCGACCTGCTGGGTGTCGCGCTCTTCATCGACGAATTCGGGCGAGTGATCGAACCCGGCGGCGCCGGTGTGGTGATCGCCAGCATGGCAGGCCACCTGCAGCCCGCGCTCGATCCGGCAGTCGAACAGCAGCTGGCGGGCGCACCTGCCGAGGAACTTCTCGGCCTCGAAGCGTGCGCGAACATCACCAGTAGCCAGATGGCCTATCCATTCGCCAAGCGGGCCAACCAGATTCGGGTGGCCGCCGCAGCCGTAGCCTGGGGTGAATGCGGTGCCCGGATCAACTCCATCAGCCCCGGCGTCATTTCCACAGCCATGGGACGACTGGAGCTGGACAGCGAATCCGGCGCGTTGATGCGCGCGATGGTCGACAACTCCGGCCTCCGGCGCATCGGTACACCCGAGGACATCGCCGCCGCCACCGAGTTTCTGCTCGGGCCGTCAGCGGCGTTCATCACCGGCACCGATCTGCTGGTCGACGGTGGCGTCGTTGGCGCAATCCGGACCGGCACAATCGATCTGGCCAAAGCGCTCGCCGATCGCTAGTCGACCGACTTCCCGGTCGCTGCGGCGAAGCCAGCTCGGTAGCCGAAAACCATTGCCGGGCCGATGGTTCCGCCTGCACCGCCGTAAGCGCGTCCGGTCACTCCGCCCATCGCGTTGCCGACCGCGAACAGACCGGGTATCGGCGCACCGCTGACATGCAGAATGCGTCCGTCGCGGTCGGTGCGCGGTCCGCCTTTGGTTCCCATCGCGCCGACCGAAACCGGAACGGCGTAGAACGGAGCGGTATCGACGGGGCCGAGGGTCTTGCCAGCCAGCGTGGCCGCGCGTTCGTCACCCCAGTAGCCGTCGTAAGCGCTTGAGCCACGGCCGAAGTCGGGATCTGAACCACTTTCGACGTCGTGGTTCCAGCTCGCGATCGTGCGGGTGAGCCCCTCGATGGCGATGCCGGTCTTCTCGGCCAGGTCGCCCAGATCCGTCGACTCGCAGAACCAGTCCGGGACCGGACCGTCGGGGTCGACACCCAGAAACCCGTAACGCTTGAGGTGTTGGGAATCAAACACGATCCAGGCCGGGTCGTTGATGTAACCGTCGCGTGGGTCGAGGTAGTGGAACGCTCCGGCCATCGAGTTGTAGTCGCACGCCTCGTTGACGAATCGCTTGCCGGCCCGGTTGACGATGATGCTGCGCGGGCGGGTGCGCTCCAGTCGTACGCTGCGACTGCGCGGTTGCCCGTCGATCGTGTCGCCAGGGATCTGCACGATCGGCACCCACCACGCCTCGCCCATGTTGGCCAGGTCGGCGCCGTGTGCCATCGCCATGCGCAACCCGTCGCCGGTGTTATTCGGCGGCGAGACGGCGCCATGCATCGGGCCCCGCAGAAAAGCGTTGGTCAACACCGGATCCCATTCGAAGCCGCCGGTGCCCAGAATGACCCCATGCCGCGCGCGCACAGCCAACTCCTGACCGTCCGAGCTGACCCGGACCCCGACGATCTCGCCGTCTTCGGCGATCAACCGCTCGGCGCGGGCATTGGTCTGCGGCGTCACGCCGGTGTCGAGTAACCCTTTGAGTAGACCGGCGATCAGCGCCGTACCGGCCACACAGAGGTCGGCGTTCTCGTCGGCCCCGGCATGCAGGCGGGCCCGGGTCTCAGCGTCGAATCCGACGTTGGACCAGTCCTGCGGGAAAACAGTGATCCGGTCACGCCATTGGCCGAGTTCATTCAGATCGAACGACCTAACGGTCAGCGAGCGCCCGCCACCAGGCTGACCACCCGGTAACTCCGGCTTGTAATCCGGAAAGCCGGTGGCGATCTCGAACTGCAAGCCGCTGTGCGCTTCAATGAAGTCGAGCATCGCCGGGCCGGTCCGGACAAACGTCTCGACCAGCGCGTCGTCCATTGACCCCAGCGATTGCGCGCGTAGATAACTGAGCGCGTCAGCGACTGACAACTCGCCGTCGGGGGAGCGGTCGTGCGCGGGAATCCACACCACGCCGCCCGAAACCGCGGTCGTGCCACCGACCGTCGCGGCCTTCTCATAGATTGACACCGAGGCGCCGCTGGACGCGGCGGTCAAGGCAGCCGTCAGAGCGGCTCCACCACTGCCGAGCACGACGACGTCGACCTCATTGTCCCAGGACGGCATAAGGGTGTTTCCTTCCTACTCGACTCAGCTGAGGATCACCGATAATTCTTTGGCGGCCTTGATAACTGCGTCCTTGCCCCGCACCACCACGTCTTCGCGATGCGAGATCAGGTTGATGCATGTCGGTGGCGACGGCGGGTCGCGATGCACCGCGACCGCCAAACCGTAGGTGTTCGGCTCGATCTCACCGTGGGTGATGACCCACCCCTGCTCGCGGGCGCGGACAACCAGGTCGCGTTCGTCCGGGCGAGGGGGCAGGCTCGACAACAGCGCGATGCCGGCCGCGCCCCGATCGAGTGGATAGCGACTGCCTTCGTGAAAGGCCAACTGGTAGGCGACCTGGTGGGGGACGATCACCGCGACCGCCACCTGCTGGTCGCCCTCGGCGATCAGCAGCGACACCGTGGTGCCTAAGTCATCGGCGAGCGCGCGCAGGATCGGCACGCTGAGCTGGCGCACGTTGCGGTCGAACGACGCTCCGAGCATCGCCAGGGCTGCGGCGGGCCGGTAGCGGCCGTCTTCGCTCTTGGCGATGAACCGGAACTGGGCCAGCGTGGCCAGCAGGCGGTAGGCGATCGTCCGGTGCACGCCGATCCCGTCGGCGACCTGTTGCACGGTCAGCCCCGCAGGGGCGTCGGCCACCAACTGGAGCGCGTTGAGTCCCCGGGCCAGCGTCTGCGATCCGGGTGCGGTGATCGGCGGGGCCTGCCGCACGTCAGCGCCCCGGTCTGCGGTCGGCGAACGCGACCTGAACGTGCCTTGACAGACGCGCTGACGAGAGTGATGCTCTATATATAGTGCACATTAGCGTGCGATTTTAGCACACACGCTTCGCGGTAACGCGAACGGAATTTCCGCTGAGACGGCAGGAGAGGAAATGGGTGGCCGAGCACGAAAGCGTGTGGAGTGACCTGCAGGGTGTCCCGTTCGTGCAGGGCTACCTGGACGCCGGCGGTGTGCGGACCCGCTACCTGCACGCCGGCGATCCGGCTGAGCCGACGCTGATCCTGCTGCACGGCTCCGGCGGTCACGCCGAGGCGTATGTCCGTAACCTCGAAGCGCACGCCGAGCATTTCTCGACGTGGTCGATCGACATGCTGGGCCACGGTTACACCGACAAACCCGGTCACCCGCTCGAGATCCAGCACTACATCGAGCATTTGCTGGCGTTCCTCGACGCCATCGGGGTCGAACGCGCGCACTTGTCCGGCGAATCGCTCGGCGGCTGGGTGGTCTCCCGGGTGGCCGCGGATCACCCAGACAAGGTCGACCGGTTGGTACTCAACACCGCAGGCGGTTCCCAAGCCGACCCGGAGGTGATGAAGCGGATCATCGCGCTGTCCATGGCCGCCGCCGAGGACCCCAACTGGGAAACGGTCCAAGCGCGGATCAAGTGGCTGATGGCGGACAAGTCGAAGGGCTACGACGACCTCGTCGCGAGTCGGCAGCGGGTCTATCGCCAACCAGGCTTCGTCTCGGCGATGCGCGACATCATGGCGTTGCAGGATCCAAAGATCCGGGCTCGTAACCTGCTGGGTCCCAGCGACTATGGTTCGATCAACGCGCCCACTCTGGTGCTGTGGACCAGCGACGACCCGACCGCCGACGTCACCGAGGGCCGCCGGATCGCCTCGATGATTCCGGGTGCGCGCTTCGAGGTGATGTCCGGTTGCGGCCACTGGCCGCAGTACGAGGATGCCAAGACGTTCGACCGTGTGCATATCGACTTCTTGTTGGGACGCTGACGGTGACCGCTAGGCACAATGGCGCTGAAGCCGATGTCTACGACGTAGACGTCGTTGTCGTCGGGGCCGGACCAGTCGGCTTGACTTTGGCGAATATTCTTGGCCTGCAGGGTGTTCGGACACTAGTTCTCGAGGAGCGGACTTCGCTCATCGACTATCCCCGCGGCGTCGGACTTGACGACGAGTCGCTGCGGACCTTCCAGGCGATCGGTCTGGTGGACCAGATCCTGCCGCACACGGTGCCCAATCAGATCCTGCGCTTCGTCGATGCCAAGCGCCGGGTGCTCGCCGAAATGGCCCCGCCCGACGCCTGTTTCGGCTGGCCGAAACGCAACGGCTTCGTGCAGCCCCTCGTCGATGCTGAATTGCTCCGCGGTCTGGACCGTTTCGGCCACGTCGAGGTCCGCTGGGCCCATCCGATGGTCTCCTGCAGTGAGACCCCCGATGGCATCACCGCCGAAATCGGCAGCGACGGTGACACGTCCACCGTGCGTGCGCGCTATCTTGTCGGTTGCGACGGTGGACGCAGCGCCACCCGGCGCCTGATGGGTGTGCCTTTCGACGGCACCACGTCGCCGACCCGGTGGCTCGTCGTCGACATCGCCAACGATCCGCTCGGGCACCCCAACAGCGAGGTCGGCGCTGATCCGCGACGCCCCTATGCCTCGATCTCGATCGCGCACGGTATCCGCCGGTTCGAGTTCATGATCCATAACGACGAAACCGACGAGCAGGCAACCGATCCCGCCTTCCTATCCCGCATGCTCTCGACCTTCGTCCCGCATCCCGATCGCGTCGATGTGATACGGCATCGCCTCTACACCCATCACTCCCGCATCGCAGGTGCGTTCCGCCGCGGTCGGCTGCTGCTGGCCGGAGACGCTGCGCACCTCATGCCGGTGTGGCAGGGGCAGGGTTACAACAGCGGCATTCGTGACGCGGCCAATCTGGGCTGGAAGCTGGCCGCGGTGGTCAACGGCGCCGCAGGCGACAAGCTGCTGGACACTTATGACGTCGAACGGCGTAAACATGCCCGCGCGATGATCGACCTGTCGACGTTGGTGGGGCGGGTGATCTCGCCGACCAGTCGCCGGGTCGCCGGCGTGCGTGATGTGCTGATCCGCTCGGCCTCAATTGTGCCGTCGCTCAAACGCTATGTCCTTGAGATGAGGTTCAAGCCGATGCCGCGCTACGAGCAGGGTGCCGTCGTGCATTCGCAGCCACGCGACCAGGCCTCTCCGGTGGGCACGCTGTTCATCCAGCCGAATGTTGATACCCGGGAGCGTCAGAACGTCTTGCTGGACGACATATTGGGTGCCGGGTTCGCGGTGCTGTGCTGGAACAACAACCCACGGGCAATCCTCGGCGACAAAGCGTTCGCGCAGTGGCAGCAGCTGGGCGCGACGTTCATCGCGGCGCGGCCTCAGTCGCAGTTGCAGTGGACCGGTCACGACGACCCGGACGTGACGATCATCGGGGATCGCACCGGGCAGCTCAAGGCATGGTTCGACACCCAGAAGGAATCCGTGCTTTTCCTGCGCCCCGATCGTTGTATCGCGGGCGCGTCCATCGCTCAGCTCGCTCCCGAGCTGAGCGTTTCGCTCTTCGATGTCCTGAACCTCACACCCGGAGGAAATTTCAAGTGCCGCTCGCGCTGTGCTGCATGTCCCACAGCCCACTACTGAATCTGCCCGGGCCGTCGCAGGACCTCCTTGATGACATCGACGGAGCGCTGTGCCAGGCAAGGGATTTCGTCGCGGCCTTCGACCCGGAGATCGTTGTCATCTTCGCGCCCGACCACTACAACGGCTTCTTCTACAAGCTGATGCCGCCATTCTGTATCGGCACCGACGCGCAGGGCGTCGGCGACTATGGCACCCACGAAGGGCCCCTCGACGTTCCCGAAGCCACCGCGGTCGCCTGCGCGAAAGCAGTCCTGTCCGCCGGTGTCGATGTGGCTATCTCGGCGCACATGGACGTCGACCACGGCACCGTTCAACCGCTGGAGAAGTTGTTCGGTCAGGCGACGGCACGCCCGGTCATCCCCATCTTCATCAACTCCGTCGCCACACCGCTGGGACCGTTGCACCGTTGCCGGACGCTCGGCACGGCGGTCGGCAGCTATCTGGCGACGCTGGGCAAGCGGGTTTTGGTGGTGGGATCCGGTGGGCTGTCGCATGATCCGCCGGTCCCGACGTTGGCGACGGCGACGCCACCGGTGATCGAGCGGATCGTGCACGGCCGACCGATGACCCCGGAGCAACGGTTGGCGCGGCAGACCGCGGTGATGGCGGCAGCCAAGAGCTTTGCAGGCGGGCAGAGCGAACTTCGGTCGCTCAACCCGGACTTCGATGCGGAGTTCCTCGACATCCTCGACAGCGGGCACCTCGAAAAACTGGACACCTGGTCGAACACCTTCATCGCCAGCGAGGGCGGTAACTCCGCGCACGAAATCCGCACCTGGGTAGCCGCTTTCGCCGCGCTCGCGGCCGTCGGGCCGTATGAGACGGGCGTCCGCTACTACAAGCCTGCGCCCGAGCTGATCGCCGGCTTCGCGGTCCGGACGGCGGTGCCGGCGGTATGACCTTCGACTGCGTCGTCGACGTGTTGGTGGTCGGTTCAGGCGGAGGCGGCATGACGGCGGCACTGGTCGCCGACGCGTCCGGACTGGACACTCTGGTCGTCGAAAAGTCGCCACAGTTCGGTGGTTCCACCGCACTGTCCGGCGGCGGGATCTGGGTGCCCGGAGCACCCGCGCAGCGGCGGGCGGGCTACTCGCTGCCTCCGGACGACGTCGTCGAGTACGTTCGGCAGATCACCGACGGGCTGGTAACCGATGCGCGTATCAAGCGGTACGTCGATGCGGCGCCGCAGATGATGGAGTTCCTGGAGAACCTCAGCCCGTGGTTCGAGTTCGTCTGGAAACCAGGCTATGCCGACTACTACCCAGAATTGCCAGGCGGGTCCGAACAAGGCAGCACGATCAATGTGCCGCCGATCGACCTCCGCAAACTCGGCGAAGACGAGCAACTGCTGCTCACCCCGCTGGCGCTGGCGCCGCGTGGAATCTGGCTGGGCCCCAAAGACCTGCGCAAGTTCTATCAGGTGCGGCAATCGTGGGCAGGCAAAGCGGTCCTGGTCAAGCTGGTCTGGCGGATGATGCGCGCACGGCTATTCGGCGAACGAATCGCGGCCATCGGGCAGTCGCTTGCCGCGCGGTTCCGGCTGGCGATGAAGGATCGCGGTGTGCCGTTGTGGCTCAACTCGCCGATGACGCAGCTATTGACCAGCCCGGACGGCACGGTCACCGGTGCAGTCGTCGTGAAAGATGGTAAGCCGCAGCATATCCAGGCGCGGCGCGGCGTCATTCTCGCCTCCGGCGGGTTCGACCACGACCTGGCCTGGCGCAAAGAACACCTGCCGGAGGTCGACCAGGACTGGAGCTTCGGTAACCCGGCCGCCACCGGCGACGGCATCCGCGCCGGCCAGCAGGTGGGCGCCGACACCGATCTGCTCGATGAGGCGTGGTGGTTTCCGGCGATCCAATGGCCAGATGGCCGAATGCAATTCATGCTCAACGAACGCATGATGCCGGCACAGTTCATCGTCAACGGCGACGGCAAACGTTTCATCAACGAGGCGGCGCCCTACATGGACTTCGGTCACGCGATGATCGAGGGCCAGAAGTCTGGCGTCACCCACATTCCGTGCTGGCTTATCACCGACCGCAGGTCGTTCAACCGCTACGTAGTCGCCGGGCATCTGCCGATACCGAAAATCCCGGGCGCTCCGGTGCCGACCGGACGCAAGGTCCCCAAGGCCTGGCTGGAGTCGGGGGTCGTCAAGACGGCCGACAACTGGGATGAGCTCGCGGCCAAGATCGGGGTCCCGACCGCGCAACTCCGAAGCACCGCAGCACGTTTCAATGAGCTGGCAGCACGTGGACACGATGACGATTTCAACCGAGGTGACAGCATTTACGACAACTACTACGGGGACCCAACTCTGCCCAATCCCAACCTGCATCCGCTGGGTAAGCCGCCCTACTACGCGTTCCGGATGGTCCTCGGCGATCTGGGCACCTCGGGTGGCTTGCGCACCGACGAACATGCACGGGTATTGCGCGCCGACGACACAGTGGTGCACGGCCTTTACGCGGTGGGCAACACCTCGGCGCCGGTGATGGGGCGCAGTTACGCCGGTGCCGGCGCAACCATCGGGCCGGCCATGACCTTCGGCTACGTCGCGGCCAAGCACCTTGTCAGCGAAAGCTCAGCTCACTCAATCGCTCCGGGAGGCACACATTGAAAATCTCACTGTTCTACGAGTTCGCTCTGCCCCGTCCGTGGACGCCCGACGACGAGCACGTTCTGCTGAAGGACTGCCTCGACGAGGTCGAGGCCGCCGATAAGGCCGGCTTCTCCACGGTCTGGCTGACCGAGCACCACTTCCTCGAGGAATACTGTCATTCCACCGCGCCGGAGATGTTCCTGGCCGGGGCCAGCCAGCGCACCAAGCACATCCGGCTGGGATTCGGCATCATGCATCTGCCGCCTGCCGTCAACCATCCGGCCCGGGTCGCGGAACGAATCGCCACCCTTGACCTGATCTCCGACGGGCGAGTGGAATTCGGTACCGGTGAATCCTCCTCGATCGGCGAACTCGGTGGCTTCAACATCGACCCAGCCGACAAACGCGCCCAGTGGGAAGAGGCGCTCGAGGTGTCGATCCGCTGCATGACCGAGGAACCCTTCACCGGGTTCAAGGGCGAGCACATCGAGATGCCGGCCCGCAACGTCGTGCCCAAGCCGCTGCAGAAGCCGCACCCGCCGGTGTGGGTCGCCTGCACACGGCCCGCGTCGGTCCAGATGGCCGCTCAGAAGTGCCTCGGGGCACTCAGTTTCGCCTACACGGGCCCGGGCCCCTTGACCGAGCGGGTGAACGGTTATTACAAGGAGTTCGAGGAAAGCGGCGTGCCGATCACCCCGGCGATCAACCCGAATATTCTCGCCATCGGTGGAGACCTGTCGATGATGGTCGCCAAGACTGACGAGCAGGCGGTCCAGCGCCTCGGGATGGGCGGCGGGTTCTTCTCGTTCGGGATCATGCACTACTACATGACCGGCGTGCATACCCCCGGCCGCACCGGCGTCTGGAAGCGTTATCTCGAAGAATGCGAGAAGGATCCGACGCTGGCCTACGGGCCGGGTCGCGGCGCGATCGGCTCACCGGCCACCGTTCGGGAGTTCCTGCGCGGCTACGAGGAGAGTGGTGTCGATGAGATCATCTTGCTGCTCAACCCGCGAAGTCACGACGGCACGATGGAATCCATCGAGTTGATGGGCAGAGAGGTACTGCCCGAATTCATCGAGCGCGACCAGAAGGCGGTGGCCGAGAAAGCGAAGCGGTTGGCCCCGGTCGTCGAGAAGGTCGAATCCCGTCGGACAGAATCCACCGCGCCGAAGTTCGACGAGCACTACTCGTTCGGCGGGCTGCCCACCGGTCGTGGTGGCAACTTCACCGCGAGCGAGATCCCCGAGGCGATGGCCGAGATCAACGAGGGTCGTGTTCAGGCGGCACAGCGTCTGAAGGATTCGACGTCCTGATGCCGGAAGTTGTTTGACGCGTTGGCAAAGATCGAGGAACTCCTGCGATACGACGGGCGCCGCGTGGTCGTGACCGGGTGCGCGTCGGGCATCGGCGCACACCTCGTCCGTCAGCTCACCGCGCTCGGTGCCGACGTCGTCGGGTTGGACAAGCAGGCGCCGGGCACTGACGTCGCGGAATTTTACGCCCTCGACCTGACCGACCCCACCTCGATCGACAGCGCGCTGGCCGCGGTCGGCGGGCAGGTCGATGCGCTGTTCAACGTCGCCGGCGTGTCCTCAGGCATCGGCGATCCGCTGCTGGTCGTCACGATCAACTTCCTCGGCCTCCGGCATCTCACCGAGGCGGTGCTGGACAGGATGCCCACCGGGTCGTCTGTCGTCAGCGTCTCCTCGCTGGCTGCGCGCGACTATCGGGACCATCAACTCCTCGTCGCCGGACTACTGAACACCCGCACGATGTCGGACGGAATCGACTGGTGTGAGCGCCATCTCGATGCGCTTGCCGACGGTGGCTACCGGTTGTCCAAAGAAGCGATCATCCTGTACACCATGAAGAACACCGTGGCGCTCGGTGCGAAGGGAATCCGGATCAACTGCACTGGGCCGGGCGTGACCGAGACACCGATTCTCGACCAGCTCCGGACCGCCTACGGGCAGGCTTTCCTCGACGACATTCCCAAACCGCTGGGCCGTGTCTCCGATCCCGAGGAACAGGCCGCGGTGCTGGTGTTCTTGAACAGCCGAGCCGCCAGCTATATTTCGGGCCAAGTGCTCTGGGTCGACGGCGGCAATCTCGGCGCCGCGACGGCGCGTGAACTCGAGGAAGAGCGGGAACTGTGGCCGACCTGAACGACTTCCGCCGAGTCGCCGATGATGTCCGCAACTGGGGTCGATGGGGAGACGCCGACGAGCTCGGCACATTGAACTTCATCACCGCAGACAAAGTTGCCCAAGCAGCCGGCCTGGTCAGGCACGGCAAGGTGTTCTCGCTTGGGGGTGGACTTCGGGTCGTCGGGCCCACAGGGGGCATTCAAGTTCCGGCACAACCCGATTCACGTGATGACCGTCGACGGGGGAGACGCGCGATCGCTGCCCCGCTTCGGCGTGGGCTGGGATCGCAACCCCGGCGCCAAGGAGCTTGGAACCTACTTCCAGGACGAACTCTTTCGCTTCAACGACGACATGGTCATTATGCCGTTGCAGGCTGCCACGCAGTGGGACGCGCTGTCGCACGTCTATTACGAAGACCAGCTCTACAACGGCTTCCCGGCCGACTCGGTCACCAGTCTCGGTGCGTTGCACTGCGGGATCGACAAAGTCGACGGCAAGGGGATCACCTCGCGTGGGGTCTTGCTGGACCTCGTCCGTCATCGCGGTGTGCAGACATTCCTGGAACTCGGCAACCCGATCACCCCGGCCGACCTCGACGACGTCGCCAGGTCGCAGGGCGTCACGATCGGACGCGGCGACATCGTCTTGATCCGAACCGGTTGGTGGACAAGGTTTCTCGAAACCGGTAATGGCGCTGAACCCGGATCGGGGCTGGATTGGCGATGCGCCTCGTGGCTGCACGAGCACGACGTCGCGGCAGTGGCGGCAGATAATCTGATGGTCGAGGACCCGATATCAGGCGTCGAGGGAACGTTCATGCCCATGCACATGCTGTGCCTGCGTGACATGGGACTGATGCTCGGCGAGTACTGGGATCTCGCCGCGCTCGCGGACGACTGCGCGGCCGACGGTGTCTGGGAGTTCCAGCTGATCGCCCCGCCGTTGAGAGTCGTTGGCGCAGTGGGCTCCCCGTTGAATCCCATCGCGATCAAGTAAGGGCGCCATGGACGCATCCCACAGAACCATCGTCGTCGACGGTCTGATCACCAGCTATCTGGAGGCCGGCCGCGGCGACCCGGTGATCCTGTTGCATGGTGGCGAATTCGGAGTCAGTGCCGAAATTGGTTGGGAGCGAACCATACCGGCACTCGCGGTGAAGTACCGAGTGCTGGCGCTGGACATGCTGGGATTCGGACAATCGGCGAAGGTCCTCGATTTCAACGACGGCCGCGGCATGCGCATTCGCCACATCGCCCGGTTCTGTGAAGCGTTGGACGTCGACTCGGCGCATTTCGTCGGCAATTCGATGGGTGCGATCAACCTGCTCGTCGACGCGACCTCGGAGTCGCCGGTGCTGCCGATGCGCAGCTTGGTGGCCATCTGCGGTGGCGGAGAAATACAGCGTAACCAACACATGGAGGCGCTGTACGACTACGACGCGTCGGTGCCTGCGATGCGACGGATCGTCGAGGCGCTGTTCCACGATCCGGCGTATCCCGCTGATGACGAGTACGTCGGGCGTCGCTACGAATCCAGCATCGCTCCCGGCGCGTGGGAGGCGCTGGCCGCGGCGCGATTCCGGCGGCCGGGCGTTCCGCCGTCCCCGAGCCCGTCGAGTGAGCGCGCCTACCAGCGCGTCACGGTTCCGGCGCTCGTGGTCGAGGGTCGTTGCGACAAGCTGCTTCCACCTGGTTGGGCCAAGGAGATCGCTGACCGGATACCCCTGGGGCGCTCAGCCGTCATCGACGCGGCCGGCCACTGCCCACAGATCGAGCAGGCGTCGATCGTCAATGAGTTGCTGCTCGAATTCCTGGCAAAAGCCGTGCCGACCAGCTAATACATTCCACACGCAAAGCCGGCACAAAGCTGGCATTCATATTTTATTCAGCTTGGGGCTGTTTGCTGTTAACGATAAGCTCATCGTCCGGTCGCCGGGCGGCCGGCGCTGCAGAGGAGTCTCGTGAAGTTCACCCGATGTACCGCGGGGCTGAGCCTGCTGGTCATCGGCATACTGGTGCTCGCGGCATGCGGGGGGAACAACAGCGCCTCGACGGGGTCATCAGGATCGAATGCTCCGTCGGTGCACGTCGACTGCGGGGGCAAGAAGAAGCTCCTGGCCAGCGGCTCGACGGCCCAGACCAATGCGGTAGAGCAGTTCGTCTACGCCTACATCCGCGCCTGTTCGGGCTTCACCTTGGACTACAACGCGAACGGCTCCGGTGCCGGCGTGCAGCAATTCGTCAACAACGAGACCGACCTCGGCGGCTCGGACAAGCCGCTGGACCCGGGCAAGGGCGAAGTCGACCGGGCGCGCGAGCGGTGCGGTTCGCCTGCCTGGGACCTGCCCGCGGTTTTCGGCCCGATCGCGGTCACTTACAACCTCGACGGCGTTACGACGCTGAACCTGGACGGAGCCACCACCGCGAAGATCTTCAACGGCAGCATCACGACATGGAACGACCCGGCCATCAAGGCGCTCAACGTCGGCGTCAACGTGCCTGCCACGCCGATCAACGTGGTGTTCCGCGACGACAAATCCGGCACCACCTACAACTTCCAGAAGTATCTCGGCGCCGCGTCCGACGGCGCCTGGGCTAAGGGCACCGACGAGACGTTCGACGGCGGTGTCGGGCAGGGCGCGGCCGGCAACGAAGGCACCTCGGCAGCGCTGCGATCAACGAACGGGTCGATCACCTACAACGAATGGTCTTTCGCGGTCGGCCATCAGCTGAGCATGGCCCAGATCGTGACGTCGGCCGGTCCGGACCCGGTGACGATCACCCCGGAGTCGGTCGGCAAAACGATCGCCGGCGCCAAATTCGCCGGGCAAGGAAACGACCTGGTGGTCGACACATCGTCGTTCTACAAACCGTCACAGGTTGGCGCCTACCCGATTGTGTTGGCTACCTACGAGATCGTCTGCTCGAAGTATCCGGACGCCGCGACCGGCACCGCGGTAAAGGCGTTCATGCAGGCGACGATTGGCGCAGGGCAAGACGGTTTGGACCAATACGGCTACATACCGATGCCGCCGTCGTTCGAGTCAAAACTCGCTGCGGCCGTGGACGGTATCTCATGACCAACAGCCAACCGAGGTCACGGGTGGGTTCGTGGTTCGGACCCTATCGACTGACGCGACTGTTAGGCCGCGGCGGGATGGGTGAGGTCTACGAGGCTGAAGACACCCGGAAAGGTCGCGTTGTCGCACTCAAGCTGATCTCACCGCAGTTCTCCGACGACCCGATGTTCCGTACCCGGATGCAACGCGAGGCCGGTGCCGCGGGAAGACTGACCGAGCCGCATGTGGTGCCTATCCACGACTACGGCGAGATCAACGGGCAGCTGTACCTCGACATGCGCCTGATCGAAGGCTCCAACCTGGCCGCGTTGCTGAAGCGGACCGGGCCGATGAGTCCGCCGCGTGCGGTGGCCATCGTGCGTCAGATCGCCGCCGCGCTCGACGCCGCTCACGCCGGCGGCGTGACGCACCGCGATGTGAAACCGGAGAACGTCCTGATTACCGGCGATGACTTTGCGTATCTGGTGGACTTCGGGATCGCCCGCGCTGCGGCCGATCCGGGGTTGACGCAGACCGGCGCGGCGATGGGCACCTACAAATACATGGCTCCGGAGCGGTTCAGCGACAATGAAGTCACCTATCGCTCCGACATCTATTCACTGGCGTGCGTCTTGGGTGAATGCCTAACCGGCACACCGCCATTCCGCGCTGAAAGCATCGAACGACTGGTCGCCGCGCACTTGATGGAGCCGGCTCCGCGCCCCAGCCAGGTGCGGCCCGGGCAGGTCCCCGCGGCACTCGATGAGGTCGTCGCGAAAGGCATGGCCAAGAACCCCGAGGACCGCTACCGCAGCGCGGGTGACCTGGCCAATGCGGCGCTGCACGCGCTGACCGCGCCCGAGCAGCATCAGGCCGAAAGCATCTTGCAGCACACCGAGGACGCGGCCGACGCCCACACCATGATTCGTCCGGCAGTTGGCGGCGCGGGTGCCCGTAATTGGGCGCCGCCTCCCGTCGGCGCGGGCGGCTGGGGTGGTTACGCCACGGGCTCGCCGCCTGGTACACCGGCCAGTCCCCATCACCCTGACTTCAGTCCCGGTGCGCCGCCCCGCCGGGACCGGCGCAAGCTGTGGATGCTGATCGGCGCTGTCGTCGTCCTGCTCGTCGCGGTGTTCGCATACGTGGTGCGGCCGCATGACAGCGGGACCGCGGCCGAAGTCTGCGGGCAGAATGTGTTGCCGTTCAACGGACTGAACTTCCGCCTCTCGCCCGGCGGGGTGGCGGTGGATTCGGCCGGCGCCGTCTACGTCACCAACCAGGGCATGTACGGCCGGGTGGTGAAACTGATCCCCGGATCGGACACCCCGACGGTGCTTCCGTTCACCGGCCTGTATCAGCCGCAAGCGGTGGCGGTGGACTCCGCCGGCGCGGTGTATGTCACCGACTTCAACCACCGGGTCGTCATGTTGCCGGCCGGTTCGAACAACCAGACGCAGCTGCCGTTCACGGGCCTCAGCTACCCCGAAGGTGTCGTGGTCGACAGTGCGGGCGACGTGTACGTCGCCGACCGGGGCAATGACCGGGTGGTGAAGTTGCCGGCCGGCACCAACACTCCAATCGTGTTGCCGTTCACCGGCCTCAACAACCCCGATGGCGTGGCCGTCGACGGTGCCGGCAACGTGTATGTCACCGACTCCGACAACAACAGAGTGGTGAAGCTGGCCCCCGGTACTGGCGAACAGATCGTGTTGCCGTTCAGTGGAATCGGCGTGCCCTGGGGCATCGTCGTGGACACTGCGGGAGACGTCTTTGTCGGCGAGCACGACAACAATCAGGTGCTCAAACTGCCCTCTGGCTCGACCGCGGCGACTCCGTTGGCACTCAACGGCCTGAACACGCCGCTGCAGCTCGCACTCGACAAAGATGACAATGTCTACGTGGCCGACCGCGGCAACGACAGGGTAGTCAAGTTTCTCGTTGCCGGCTGCCCGAAGTAGTTGCGCGGCCGGCTTATTCAGCCATCGTCAGCGCCGGCGGAAGGTCATGATCCGGCCGGCCGCAGCGGCGATCAGGTACACCACTGCAACCACGATGATCAAGGTCAGCGCGGCACCCCAGACCCGTAGGAATCCGGCGTGCTCAGGGTTGTCCAATTCGGTGTAGATCAGCAGCGGCAGCGATGCCATATTGCCTTCGAACAGGTTGAAGTTGATCGATCGGCTGTAGCCGACCAGGACCAGGACCGGCGCGGTCTCGCCCATCACCCGGGCGATCGCCAACAGAACGCCGGAGACGATGCCCGGCATCGCAATGGGGACGACGATTCGCATGATCGTCTTCCATTTGGACACACCCAACGCATAACTGGCTTCCCGCAAGTCGTTCGGCACGAGCTTGAGCATCTCTTCGCTGGACCGCACCACCACCGGCAGCATCAATAAGACCAACGCCAGCGAGACCGCGAAGGCGCTCTGCTGAAAGCCGAGCGTGGCGATCCACAGGCTGAAGATGAACAGTGCCGCAACGATCGACGGCAGCCCGGCCAGCACGTCGACGATGAACGTGGTGATCCGCGCCAGTCGGCTCGATTGATATTCCGCTAAATAGACCGCGGTCATGAATCCCAGTGGGACGGCGATGAGTGCAGCCATCCCGGACTGGACGAGCGTCCCGAAAAGGGCGTGGTACACGCCGCCGGCGAATTGCTCCGGCAGCACTCCGCGCAGCGAATGGCTCCACCAGCCGGGCTGGGTGATCGCGTACGAGCCGCGCGCGATGACCACCCAGAGCAGCCAGATCAGCGGAACCAGCGCGATAGCGAAAGACGAGAGGAAAAGCATTCGCGCGAGGTGGTTTTTGATTCGCCGTCCCAGGCTGACGTTTCGCAGCGTTGACGATTTGACCGGCAAGTCGAGGTTCGCGGTGGTCATCAGTGGGCCACCCGACCGACGATCGCGCGCGCCGCCACGTTGACGATGAACGTCAGCACGAACAGCACGAAGCCGGCTGAAATATAGGCCCCGGTCGGCAACTGAGCACTGAATTCGCTTGCTGCGGAGGCTATTTTGGATGCAAATGTATAGCCGCCATCGAACAGCGACCAATGGCCGGCGTGGGCGGACGCGCGCAAGATGATCAGCACTGCGACGGTCTCACCCAGCGCGCGGCCCAAGCCCAACATCGATGCGGCGACGGCTCCGCTGCGGCCGAAGGGCAGCACCGTCATCCGGATGACCTCCCACTTCGTCGCCCCGAGCGCTTGCGCCGCCTCGATGTGCGGTGCCGGGGTCTGCCGGAACACCTCACGTGACACCGAGGTGACGATCGGCAGAATCATGACGGCGAGCACGGCTCCGGCCGTGAAGATGTTTCCGCCGCCCGCCAGCGAGACGTCGCCGTTCTTGAACAAGAACAACCATCCCAGGTTGTGGTTGAGCATTGTTTCCAGCGGTTCCAGCTGCGGCGCCAGCACGAAAATGCCCCACAGCCCGAACACGATCGATGGCACCGCCGCCAGCAGATCGACCAGTGCGCCGAGCGGCCGTGACAGCCGTGCCGGTGCGTACTGGGTGAGGAACACCGCGATCCCGATGGCAACCGGTACCGCCAAGGCCAGGGCGCACAGCGAACTGAGCACGGTGACCATGAACAGGTCGCGAATGCCGAACGCCAAGTGGTTGCTGTCGGTCGTGTCGAACAGCGCGCTGGTGAAGAAGTTCGCGTGGTTTGCGCGCATCGACGGAATGGCGTGGATGAGCAGGAATATCGCGATCAGCAGGATGGCGATGACGATGGTCGATCCGGCGGCGGCCGCCGCCAGCTCGAAAAGTTTATCGCCCCGCTGCCCTGCTTTTCGGTTGTGCGAGGTCAGGGCAGCTTTCGGCTCGGCCTGATCAATTGACGGGGCCGGCGGTCCTTGCGCCATGGGGATTCAGCTCACCCGATGGCGTTGACCGCGGCCGATAACCTCGACTTGAACGACTCGGGTATCGGCACGTAACCGTTGTCTGCCAAGCCATTTTGGCCGGGCCCAATCGTGGCCTCCAGGAAAGCTTTTACGCCCACGCCGACCGTGCTGTCGGGATACTTCGAGCAGACGATCTCGTAGGTTGCCAGCACAATCGGATAGGCGCCGGTCTGTGTCGGCTTGTAGAACGACACCGTGTCCAACGTGAGGTCGTTGCCCTCGCCTTTGACCTTGGCCCCGGCGATCGTTTTGCCGACTGAATCGGCACTGATCGACACCGGGTCCGGACCCGCCGAAGTGACGATCCGGGCGATGTTCAGCTTCTGCGCCTGAGCGAAAGACCACTCGTTGTAGGTGATCGATCCCGGGGTGTTCTTGATCGCGGCGGAGGTGCCGTCGTTGCCTTTGGCGCCCTCGCCGACGCCGCCGTTGAAGGTTTTTCCGGCTCCTCTGCCCCACGCGTTGTTGGACGCGGCATCGAGGTATTGCTGGAAGTTGTCGGTGGTGCCGGACTGGTCACTGCGGAAGACGACGTGGATCGGCAGTGCGGGCAGTGCCGTGCCGGGGTTCAGCGCGCTGATCGCAGGGTCGTTCCAGGTGGGGATCGCGCCGTTGAAGATTCTCGCCGCGGTCGGCCCGTCCAGATTCAGCGTCGTTACGCCGTTGACGTTGTAGGTCACCGCGATCGGGCCGAATACGACCGGCAGGTCCCATGCGGGTGAGCCACACCGCTGCTGTGCTTTGGCGTGCTCGTCAGTCTTCAGAGGGACGTCCGAGCCGCCGAAATCTGTTTGATTGCCGACGAATTCGTTGATTCCCGCACCCGACCCGTTGGCCGTGTAGTTCAACGTTTGGCCTGAGCATGCCTGTTCGAACGCGTTGACGAAGCGGGCCATCGCATTGGCCTGCGCGGTCGAACCGCTGGCCTTCAGCGTCTGCTTTCCGCCACAACTCACCTTCGACGACGACGAACCGGACGTCGCACCGCCCTGTGCCGCGTCATTGTTGTTTCCGCAGCCGGCCAACACGAGGGCGGCACTGGTGAGCACGCTCACCGCAACGCCGAATGGATGGATTTTCACATCGTTTCCTTGCTCACGGTGTCAGCCCCGCCTAGGTACGGAACCGTAGAGGATCTCGGCGAACGCCGGATGGATTCGAAATTAAGCCGTCTCACTGACCCGAAACTAGCATCGCGGCCTTTCGGGTAGCTGCGCATACCCCTAAATCAATCGCTTGACTTAACCGACGCTGCGCCGATTAACTCGACGGCATGGTCAACGAGCTGATCGGCAAGGTCGCAATCGTCACCGGCGGAGCTTCCGGAATCGGGGCCGGCATTGCCGAAAGGTTCGTGGCGGAGGGCGCGAAGGTGGTGATCGCCGACGTTGATCACGACCGAGGCGAAGAACTCGCCGCCAGGCTCGGCGCCGACGCCGTATTCCGGTCCGCCGACGTCTCCGACCCCGAACAGATCGGCGCGCTGGTAGCTGGTGCGGTCGAAACCTTTGGCGGGCTCGATGTGATGGTGAACAACGCCGGCGTCTCCAGTCGGATGCATCGCAGCTTTCTCGATGATGACCTCGCCGATTTCCATCGCGTCATGTCGGTCAATGTGTTGGGTGTGATGGCCGGCACCCGCGACGCGGCCCGGCAGATGGCGACGACGGGCGGCGGCTCGATCATCAACGTCTCGTCGATCGGGGGCATCCAGGCCGGTGGAGGAGTGATGACCTATCGCGCGTCCAAGGCGGCGGTCATCATGTTCACCAAATCCGCCGCGATCGAGTTGGCGCATTACGAGGTCCGGGTCAATGCCATCGCGCCCGGCAACATCCCGACGCCGCTGCTGAAGACGACCACCACAGACAAATCGCCCGAGGAGCTCGAGCGATTCGAGCACGCGATCCGCGAGCAGATGCGCGCCGATCGGCCGCTCAAGCGGGAGGGCACCACCGAGGACATTGCCGAGGCCGCGCTGTATCTGGCCGGTGATCGCTCCAGGTACGTGACCGGGACGGTGTTGCCGGTCGACGGCGGCACCGTGGCCGGAAAAGCGACCCGGCGTCGCAGCGAGAAGAAGAATTAAATCAATCGCTTGACTTAACCTACGTCTCGGCGTTGACTGGCCGAGTGACCACCGCCAGGGCCGCGCGTAGCGATCGGGCCAGCACCACCCAGGAGGCGATCCTGACCGCCGCCGAGCGGTTGTTCGCCGAACACGGGGTCTTCGCGGTTTCCAATCGACAGGTCAGTGAGGCTGCGGGGCAGGGCAACAACGCCGCGGTCGGCTATCACTTCGGCACCAAAACCGATCTGGTGCGGGCTATCGAGCAGAAGCACCGGGTGCCTATCGAGCGGTTGCGCGAATACATGGTCGCGCAAACCCTGCAATCCGGTGCGGCCGCCGACATGCGCAGCTGGGTCGCGTGCCTGGTGCGCCCCCTGACCGACCACCTGTCCGCTCTGGGCAACCCGAGTTGGTACGCGCGCTTCGCTGCGCAGGTGATGACCGATCCCGCGTACTACAACATCGTGGTCAAAGACGCGCTCACCTCTGAGTCGCTGGTTCAAGTGATCGACGGGATAAGTCGTTGCCTGCCCGAGCTGCCCGCCGATGTCCGGGTCGAGCGCAACTTGATGGCGCGCAACCTGCTCATGCACACCTGCGCCGATCGCGAACGGGGTTTAGCCGCAGGCGCATCCGCCCCATGGTCCTCCTGGCAGGTCGCAGGGACCCGATTGACCGATGCGGTCGTGGGGCTTTGGCTGGCACCCGTGACACCGGACGATTAGAAGAAATTGGCCGCGATGATGTTGAAAATAACTGCAGAGCAAGACAAATGCGCATCATCTGGCAACTGCGTCATGCATGCGCCCGAAATCTTCGATCAACGCGACGATGACGGCGTCGTCGTCGTGCTCGACGAGAACCCGCCCGCTGATCAGGCCGACAACGCGCGCAAAGCCGAGGCCGGTTGCCCCGCACTAGCCATCCACATCGAGGAGTGAGAAGTGTCTGACACGCTCACCGGCAGCGCCGCCGGGGTGATCGCTGACGTCCCGGAGTACCCGATGGGACGGGCCGCCGGCTGCCCGTTCGCTCCGCCACCAGAGGTGATGGAGCTCGCCGAGGAGCGGCCGCTGTCACGAGTCAGGATCTGGGACGGCAGCACGCCGTGGCTGATCACCGGATACGACGCGGCGCGGGCGTTGTTCTCCGATGCGCGCGTCAGCGTCGACGACCGGCGGCCAGGATTTCCGCATTGGAACGAGGGCATGCTCTCGACGGTGCACAAACGCCCGCGATCGGTGTTCACCGCAGATGCCGAGGAGCACACCCGCTTTCGCCGCATGCTCTCCAAGCCGTTCACGTTCAAACGGGTAGAGGATCTGCGGCCGGCGATCCAGCAGATCACTGACGACTCCATCGACGCCATCCTGGCCGGGCCGAAACCCGGCGAGATCGTCACGGGGCTGGCGCTGCCGGTGCCATCCCTGGTCATCAGCCAAATGCTGGGCGTTCCTTACGAGGACGCCGAGATGTTCCAGCACCACGCCAATGTTGGTCTCGCGCGGTATGCCGCCGCAGAGGACACCATGAAAGGCGCGATGAGCCTGCACAAGTACCTTGCCCAGCTCATCGAAGCCAAGATGGAAAGTCCTGCCGAGGATGCGGTGTCAGACCTGGCCGAGCGGGTCAAGGCCGGTGAGCTCAGCATCAAAGAAGCCGCGCAGCTCGGCACCGGGCTACTGATCGCCGGACACGAAACCACCGCCAACATGATCGGGCTGGGTGTGCTGGCGTTGCTGCGATACCCGGACCAGGCGGCGGTGCTACGCGAGACCGACGACCCGAAGGTCGTCGCGAACGCCGTCGAAGAGCTGCTGCGCTACCTGTCGATCATCCAGAACGGTCAGCGCCGCGTCGCGGCCGAGGACATTGACATCGCGGGTGAAGTCATCCGTGCCGGCGACGGCATCATCATCGACCTGGCACCGGCGAACTGGGACGCCCAGGAATTCGCCGAACCAGATCGGCTCTACCTGCATCGCTCGGTTGCCGGTCAGCATGTCGCGTTCGGCTACGGCCGGCATCAGTGCGTCGGTCAGCAACTCGCCCGCGCGGAGCTGCAGATCGTCTTCCACACGCTGTTCCGCCGGATTCCCACGTTGGAACTCGCCGTGCCGATCGACGAGATTCCCTTCAAGCACGACCGCCTCGCCTATGGCGTCTACGAACTTCCGGTGACCTGGTGAAACCGCTCGTCCGCCGACCCGGGATCGCTCGTCTCGAAATCACATCAATCCAATTGGAGGGCCACTGATGTCGCCTCAAACAAGCACCGTTTCACTGTATCCGCCCGGAGGATTCGGTGCGCCCAAGAACCGGCACGGCCACGCCGAGGACATCAATGTCGGCCTGCCGGAGGGGACGGTGGTTTTCTCTGCGGACAACCACATTTCGCTGGCCGACGACATCTTCTACGACCGCTTTCCGGAGGCGCTGAAAGAGAAGGCGCCGCGGATCTGGTACGAGGAGGGTGCCTACCAAGTCGGGCGTAAAGGACAGTCGTTCCTGCCGGGCGACTTCAGCGCAGTGCTGATGCAATACGACGACCTACCCGGGGCGGCGAGCACTAACATCGAGGCCCGAATTCAGGAGTTACACGAAGACGGCGTCGAGAAGGAACTGGCGTTCCCCAATGCCATGTTGGCCCTCTTCCACTACCCGGACAAGGAACTTCGCGAGCTGGCGTTCCGCGTCTACAACGAGTACATGGCGGAGTTACAGGAGCAGTCCAACGGACACTTCTACGGTGTGGGCTTGATCAACTGGTGGGATCCGAAAGGCGCCAAACGGACACTGGCAGAACTGAAGTCGCTCGGTCTCAAGACCTTCCTGCTGCCCCTGAACCCGGGCAAGGACGATGACGGCAACGTGATCGACTACGGCAGCGACAGCATGAAGCCGGTCTGGGACGAGATCGAGGCCGCCGGGCTGCCAGTGACTCACCACATCGGGGAGACCCCGCCGAAAACCCCCTGTCAGTTCAACAGCGTCGTCGTCGGCATGATGATCAACATCGACGGATTCCGCGAACAGTTCGCCAAATATCTCTTCACCGGGATTCTCGACGACCACCCCGGGCTGAAGATCGGTTGGTTCGAGGGCGGAATCTCTTGGGTGCCTTGGGCATTACAAGACGCCGAGCATCTGGTGGCGTCATACCAGCACATGTTCAACCGGCCGCTGGAGCGCGACGTGCGGTACTACTGGGACACGCATATGAGCGCATCGTTCATGGTCGACGCGCTGGGCCTGCAGTTGATCGACCAGATCGGCATCGACAAGGTGATGTGGTCAAGCGATTATCCGCACAACGAAAGTACTTTCGGCTATTCGGAGAAGTCGCTGAAAGCCGTCGTCGACGCGGTCGGCCCTGATTCGGCCGCGCGGATCGTCAGCGGAAACATCACCGAATTCTTGGGGCTGCAGGCCGTTCGATGACTTCGACCACTTCGTTCGTGGCCGCGCCTTCGTCTGTGCCCGATATTCCGGAGACACCGGATCTGCAGCGGATGCGTCGCGAAACCGGCGCACGGCTGCGCTCAGCGATGGCTGACCGTGGCGTGGACGCGTTGATCCTGCTGGGGAACAACAGCGTCGTTTACGCGACCGGGGTCAGCTGGCCACTGGGTGATGCCGGCCTGTCCTACGTCGAGCGACCCGTCGCAGTCGTCCTCGCCGACGATCCGCATCCGCACTTGTTCCTGCCGTTCCGTGAGGGCGCCTCGTCAGAATCCGGCTTGCCCGCCGACCATCTGCACGGTCCGGTGTATCTGGAATTCGACGAAGGGGTGGAGAACTTCGCGCGGGTGATCGCGGATCTCGTTCCCGCCACGGCGGTTATCGCGACCGACGAGCTCACCGGAGCGATGCGGCGTGCACAGCCGCGGCTGTTCCGGTCCGGACGACCTGCCGATGCCGCTCAGATCGTCGGTGCCGCCAAGCTCATCAAGACTCCCGACGAACTGGCCTGCATGCGTACCGCGGTGCGGATCACCGACACGGCGATGGTCGATGTGCAGGCCGCGCTGGCACCGGGAATCCGGCAGATCGACCTATCGGCGGGATTCACTCGTCGCGCGTTCGAACTGGGTGCGATGGCGAGCATGCTGGAGCCGATCTGGCAGGTGATGCCGAAGAACAAGGCAGACGGCGTATGGACCACTCATGGTGATCTGGCGTTGCCGCTGTTGACAACTGAGCGCGAGCTGGCCGCCGGTGACGTGCTGTGGACCGACGTCAGCATCACCTACCAGGGCTACTGTTCCGACTTCGGCCGCACCTGGATAGTCGGCCAAGATCCGACACCGCGCCAGCAGGTGCAATTCCGCAGATGGCGAGAGATCATGGACGCGGTGCTCGCCGTGACACGGGGTGGTGCGACCGCCGCGCAACTGGGCAGGGCGGCGACAGCAGCGAACGGCGGCGCCCGTCCCTGGCTGCCGCACTTCTACCTGGGCCACGGTATCGGTGTGAATGCTGCCGAAACACCCATGATCGGAACGGATCTCGGCGACGAGTTCGATGAGAACTTCGTCCTCGAGCCAGGCATGGTCCTGGTCCTGGAGCCGGTGGTGTGGGAGGACGGCACCGGCGGCTATCGCAGCGAGGAGGTCCTCGTCATCACTGAGCAAGGGCATATCCGGTTGACCGACTACCCCTACGACCCGTATGGCGAATGAGGAGGAGTAGCGCCTATGGCCACTGAGGTTCTCGCCGACGACCGCGCGCTCCGCGAAGGCCGTCGCGAACGGGCGCTGGCCCAGATGGACAAGCACGACCTCGACGTGCTGGTGCTGGGCCGGCAGGCTAACGTGCGCTACGTCTCCGGCGCGCCGCAACTGTGGGTGGCAGGGACCCGGCCTTTCGGGCCGACCTGCGTGGTGGTCCGGGAGACCGGGGCGATCCACCTGCTCAGCACCTGGGATGAAGGGGTGCCCGACGACATCCCGCACGAGAATTTGTACGGAATCTCCTGGAACCCGATGAACACGATCTCGGTGCTCAAAGATATCCAGGGTGCCGAGGTGGCGGAACGCGTTGGCACCGACGCACTTTCGCCCGTATTCGCTCAGCTACTGCCGGTGGCGTTCCCGAACGCCGAGTTGGTCGACGGTGAGCTGGCCATGCGCGCCGCCCGCCGAATAAAGACCGCCGAAGAAGTGACGGCACTGCGCGAGGCGATCCGGGTGGCCGAGCTTGGCCTGGCCGCGGCCGTCGCCGAACTGCGGCCCGGGATCAGCGAGAAGACCTTGGCCGGCATTCTGTTGGAGGCGATGGCCGCCGGCGGAGTGAGCACTCCGTCCACTCAGGACGCCGCGTGGGTGACCTCGCGCGACCACCCGTGGCGCCGGGCCAGTGCGGACGGACGTGTCCACGCCGGCGATCTGGTGGCCTTCTCGTCCGGCGTGCTCGACGGCGGCTACACCGGTGAGGTGGGCCGCACCTGGCCCGTCGGCGAACCCAGCGGCGTCACTGATCTGTATCGGCGCTGGAATACATTGTGGGACAGGCTTTACGAGTCGTGCCAACCGGGTGCTCCGGCCATCGACTTGTTGGCTGCCTACCAGGCCGCCGGCGAGGAACTGCCGCCGATGCCCGTCGCCCGTGGTCTGGGTCTGGGATTCGACACACCCGTCGTGTCGCAGCACCTGCCGGCGACCGCCGCGGAGGAGCAGCTGGAAGCAGGCATGGTGCTCGCGGTCACGGGCTACGTCTGGCAATCCGGCGTCGGCGCCGTATTCGGGCGAGAGGCGGTGTTGATCACGCCTGACGGTCCCGAAATCTTGACGTCGAGTCCGTTCGCGAGCGTCGCGGTCGGTGCCTGACGGTGGCGCCACAAGCCGGCCCGCTGCACGGCTACACGGTCGTCGAACTGTCCAGCGGGATCGCCGGTGCCTATTGCACCAAACTGTTGCGCGACGGCGGTGCGCAGGTGATCAAAGTCGAGTCCCCACGCGGTGATCCGCTGCGCAACTGGTCGGCGTCCGGCGCCGAGATTCCGCCTGGCGGCGACGGAGCGCTGTTCGGGTTTCTGGCCGGTGGCAAGCACAGCGTCGTCGCCGAGCCGGACACCGACACCGACATGGTCAACGACCTGTTGGCATCGGCCGACGCGGTGGTGTGGTCGCGCGGATCGACCGTGGCCGAGAGCGCGGCATTCACCCCCGCCGCGCTGCATCGCGGTCATCCGCACCTGACCGTCACGTCGATCACCCCGTTCGGGCTGGACGGGCCGTGGTGTGATCGTCCGGCGACCGAGTTCACCTTGCAGGCGTGGTCTGGTGGCATCGTCGGACTCGGCCGCGGATCACCCGATCGCGCACCGGTATTCGTCGGTGGCCAGGTCGGCGAGTACCTCGCCGGCGCGTACGCCAGCGCTGCGACACTGGCGTCGCGACGCCGCGGGGTCGGTGAGCTTGTCGACCTGTCAATGCTCGAAGTGCAGATTCTCGGGCTCACCTATTACCCGGTCACCTACTTTGAGATGCTCGGACGGCCCTGGCGGGATGCCCGCAAGATCACCGTGCCGGGGATTGCGCACGCCAAAGACGGTCTCGTCGACGTCGGATGCGGCACCGCACAACAGTGGTTCGACCTGTGCGCGATGATCGGCCACCAGGACTGGATCGACGAGGACTCACCGTTGTCGATCACCGAACACGCCAATGAGAAAGCCGCCGAGATCTATTCGTGGTTCGACACCCAGACCGTCGACGACGTCCGCGAGCTCGCGACTGCCTTCCGGATCCCCAACGCGCCGGTAGCCAACGGCGCGACCATCACCGAGCTGGACCAGTTTCAGCACCGGTGCTCGTTCGTCACCAATCCTCGCGACGGTTTCACACAGCCCGCCCCGCCTTACCGGATGCATCCCACCGAGCTTCTCTCGCCGCAAGCGGCTCCGCGGCTCGGCGAACACACCGCGCAGTACCGACGGCCCCGGTCTTCGGCTACTCGGCAGCCGATTCGAGTTGGTACCCCGGACCTGCTCCCGTTCAACGATTTACGCGTGCTGGACATGACCACGTTCTGGGCCGGCCCGAGTTGTACGCATTTCTTCGCCATGCTCGGGGCCGAGGTGATTCACGTCGAGTCGACGAGCAAACCTGACGGCGCCCGGTTGATCGCCGGCATTCCTCTCACCGAGGACCAGTGGTGGGATAAGTCGCCGATCTTCTCGGCGCTGAACACCAACAAGAAGGGCCTCACTCTCGACCTACAGACTTCGGCGGGCCGGGACCTGTTGCGTCGCTTGATCGCAACCTCTGACGTGATCGTCGAGAATTTCACCCCGCGCGTGCTGGACCAGATCGGCTTGGACTTTGCGGCCGTCCAGGCGCTACGACCCGACGCGATCCTGTTGCGGATGCCCGGATTCGGGCTGGACGGACCGTGGCGCGACAAACCGGCCTTCGCCTACGTCATCGAAGCCGCATCCGGGGTGAGCTGGCTGACCGGCTATCCGGACCGAAACCCATACGAGCCGTATTCGATCGGCGATCCGAATGCCGGCGTACACGCGGTCAACGCGTTGTTGCTCGCGCTGGAGTCCCGGGGCCGCAACGGAAAAGGTGTGTTGATCGAAGCCGCGATGATCGACGCGGCACTCAACATCGCCGCGGAACAGGTCATCGAATACTCCGCCTACGGAGCGTTATTGCAACGCAACGGCAATCGGGGACCGTCGGCCGCACCGCAGAACGTCTACCGCTCTGTCGATGTCGACGAATTCGGCCGCCTCGACAGCTGGGTTGCCATCGCCGTCGCCGATGACGAGCAGTGGGTCGGGCTCTGCGGCGCGCTGAACCGGCCAGCGTGGGCGCTCGAAGAAAAGCTGTCGACAGCGGATGGCCGACATAGATGGCATGACCTCATCGACGAGTACCTGAGCGCATGGTGCGAAAGTCGCGCCAGCGACGAAATCGTCCGGCTGCTTTGGGATGCCGGAGTTCCGGTGGGCAAAGTGATGCAGCCGCACCGCCAGACCGAGATTCCGCAGCTGCAGTTCCGCCGCTTCTTCGAGGACGTCGGTCACCCGGTCAACCCGGTCGCGCCACACAGCACGATGCCGGTGCGGTTTTCGGCGGGCCCCGACCGGTTTCATCTGCATCCGGCGCCGCTGATGGGTCAGCACAACCACGAGCTGCTCACCGAAATCGGGCTCAGCGATGCCGAGATCGCCGAGCTGGAAGCCGACGGCGTGATCGGCAACGCGCCCGGCGCCGCGAGAAGGGCTGCCACCCGGTGACCATCAGCCCCCGGCCAGTCAATGACCCCAGCCGTCGGCGGCCTGATCGTCGAACGTCTGGTCAATGCGGTCGAATCGGCGGCGAATCGACCGGCGGGCCGCCGAGTGCGGCAGCACGTAGAGGCGGTTGGCCACAATCGCATCGGCGGTGAGGCGGGCTACCTCGTCAACGTCGAGCGTGTCCGGTTGCGTCGGGGTGCTCGCCGATGCAAGCTCGTAATCCCTGCCGAGGATTCGTCCCGAGTTCGACATCAGCTTGGTGTCGACGACCATCGGGCAGAGCACCGACACACCGATGCCGTTGTCTTTGACTTCACGGGCCAGGTTTTCCGCCAGGCCCACGACGCCGTATTTCGCGACACTGTAGGCACCGAGGCCGACATTAGGCATCAGACCGGCGAACGACGCGGTGAACGCGATGTGGCCGCCGGTGCCCTGCTCGAGCAACCGCGGCAGGAACGCCTCGACGGCGTGGATGGAGCCCCATAGGTCGATATCGATCAGCCAGCGCCAATCCTCATGGGTCATCTGCGCGATCGGGCCGGCGACCACGATGCCGGCGTTGCTGAACACGATGTCGACTTGGCCGAGAAGACGAAAGGATTCATCGGCGAGTTGGACCATCTCGTCGAGAGACCTGACGTCGCACAGCACTGCGTGCGCTTCGAGTCCTTCGGCGTGCAAGTGCGCCACTGCTTGTTCAAGCCGGGGCCTGTCGACGTCGGCAAGCACGACTCGCGCTCCGCGCCTTGCAAATTCACTTGCCGTGGCGAATCCAATGCCGTTCGCGCCGCCGGTGATAACGGCGCCCGCTCCTTGGTAAAGCTCTCGGTGCCTGTCCATGGTGCGACGGTATCCGATGGGTCTGCGCCCGCGGCGGCAAGCTACTTCAGACAGCTGCCGCCGTCGATCGGTAGCGTGACGCCGGTGACGTAACGCGCCTCGTCGGACGCCAGGAACAGCACCGCGTTGGCGATGTCCTCAGGCTCGACCCAGCCGATCGGCAGGGTATGCATCAGCTGACCGACGACCTTCATGTCATCGGGGCCTGGGTTCTCCAGATCGGGACGGAACAGCCGCATCGTGCCGTCGTTCATGAACAGCGGGGTGTTGACATTGGTCGGGTGCACGGAGTTGACGCGGATGTTCTGCGCGCCGAGCTCGACGGCGAAGGTGCGCATCAAGCCGACCACACCGTGCTTGGCGGCGACGTAGTGGCCGCAGTGCGGGTAGGCCTTGAGGCCGCCGACCGAGCTGGTGAGGATGATCGAACCGCCGTTGCCGCCCGCGAGGATATGCGGCACACCGGCTTTCACGGTCTTCCACACGCCACTGAGGTTGATGTCGATCATGGCAGTCCAGTCGGCTTCGCTGGTCTTGTCCAGCGTCTGGCCGCCGTTGCCGATGCCGGCGTTGGCGACGATGATGTCGAGCTTGCCGAGCTGCTCGACGCCGGTGTCCACCGCGGCTTTGAGGGCGTCGTAGTCACGGACATCGACCTCGGCAGTGTAGATCCGGCGGTTGTGGCCCTTGACCAGGTCGGCCGTCTCGGCCAGATCCTCGGGTGTGGCGGCGGCGATCAGATCCACCGTGTCGATTTTTTTACAGATGTCCACCGCGATGATGTCGGCACCCTCTTGGGCCAACCGCACCGCATGCGCGCGACCCTGACCGCGGGCCGCGCCGGTGATGAATGCGACCTTGCCTTCGACTCGACCCGCCATCATGTCCTCATTTCCTCATTGTGCCTGAACTGAAATCTGCTGTGCATCAACCGATGACTGCCGGCATCATGTCCCACCCACGCACCGTGGACGTGGGAGACAATGCGGCACGGTTGAGGTCGACCTCCCATGCAGGGAAGCGCTTCAGGATCTCTTCGAGCGCGATGCGCCCCTCCAGCCGGGCCAGCGCCGAGCCGAGACAGTAGTGCGTTCCGACGCTGAAGGAGAGGTGCTGGCGTGGCTCGCGGTGAATGTCGAAAACGTCGCCGTCCGGCGGGAATTGGCGGTGATCGCGGTTGGCCGCGCCGATCAGCATCATCATTGCGCTGCCTTTCGGCACCGTCTGCCCATAGTAGGTGACGTCCCGCGTGACGTAGCGTGCGACGTGCGGAGCCGGCGGCTCGTAGCGCAGCAGTTCCTCGACGGCCGCGGGGATCAGCGCGGGGTTCTCGGCCAACTCTCGTCGCTGGTCGGGATGCTCGGCCAAAACCTTGCCGGCCCAACCGATCAGCCGGGTGGTGGTCTCGTTGCCTGCGCCGGACACCACGCTGATGTAGGTCAGCAATTCCTCGCGGGTCAGCCGTCGCGTCACACCCTTCTGGTCGACGAACTCGACGTTCAGCAGGTCCGTCATGATGTCGTCGGAAGGGTGCTCGGCGCGCCAGTCGATGAACTCGGCGAAGAACTCACCGGTGTTCATGCCGTCGTCGGACAACCTCATCGGTTTGCCGGCCTCGGTGCGCATCTGGTCGTTCGTCAGATCGCGGGCGGCTTCCTGGTACTCCTCGGGAACCCCGAGCAGCATGCCGATCACCCGCATCGGCATCTGGGCGCCGAGGTCGCCGACGAAGTCGAAACTTCCGGAGCCGACGATGGGATCCAAACTGTGCGCACAGAACTCGCGGATCTTGGGCTCCAGCGCGGTGATCTTGCGGGGCGTGAACATGCGAGCCAGCAGCTTGCGGTGCACGTCGTGAAGCGGCGGGTCCTCGAAGATGATGACGCCCGGCGGAATGTCGATGTTGGCCTTGATCAACTCGATGATTGCGCCGCGGGCCGAACTGAACGTCTCGTAATCCACGATCGCGTCATCGACGTCGGCGAACCGGCTCAGTGCATAGAAGTCGTGCTGCTCGTTGTAATACAACGGCGCCTGTTCGCGGATTGTCCGGAACGCCTGATAGGGATCGGCATTGATCTCCACGTCGTACGGGTCGTAATAGACGCCATCGGGAGCAGTCACTGTCACAGAGTTCGCCTCTCGCCGCGACCACACCGCCAGCCGCCCTCACAACTTGCGGTAACTCTGTCATCAGCGACCTCCGGGTGTCAACGCCGGATCCGTTTTTGCTATCCACCATTCTTTAAGATGGAGAATGCGATTCTCTAGGTGCGACTGCTGTGTCGCGATGAGTTGCTCACGTACCGGTAACCGGATTCTCGCGCGTTAATCGCCAATGAATCCGCGCGCGCAGAAGTCCCAGACTTCATCGGCGGTGATGGGATGCACGGTCGCATCGTCCGACCCGCCGTTGGACTGCGCAATGAACATGACGGTCTGCATGGTCATTGCGGCGATCCGCTTCGGGTTGACGCCTGCGCGCAGCTCGCCGGCGTCGCTGGCGGCCTCCATCAACTCGGTCAGCAAACTCACCAGCGGTGCGTGAGCGATCTTGACCTCTTCTGGGTGCGAGACCAGCAACCGCGGTGCGAAGTCGGTGAACAGCGGCCTCTTCGCCGCCGGATCGGGCCGGGAAGCCTCGAACAGCAACTCGACGGCAATCTTGAGTCGCCCGGCAGGGTCCGCGTGGTTGGCGGTGGCGGCCCGAATCTGCTCGGCCGACCGGCTCAGCGCGTCCTCGAACAGCGCGAGCAGTAGTTCGTGTTTGCCATCAAACTGCAGGTAGAAGCTTCGCAGCGACTGCCGGGAGCGGTCGACGACCTCCTGCACGGTGAAGTCTGTGCTGCCCTTTTCGATGATGATGGCCTGGGCCGCGTCGAGGAATCGTTGAACGCGTTGCGCCGCTCGCAGTTTCGCGGTCTTGATCGACCGCTCGACCGCGCGCTGCTTCCAGGCCGGCTCTTCGCTCGGGCTGGTCACGGGCGGCTCAGATGATTGCCGCGAGGGGAGAACATGGTTGGACTGTACCGGAGAACGCCTAATCATTGCGTGCTAGCCCCCTCGCGGGACGACGTGTTTGAGATTGTAACTTCCTCGCTGCGAGAATAGTATTCTCATACTGCTCTGCAAGGAAGCGGAACGGCAATAGCGCCCGCTGATCGGCGCAAATTCACGAAATCACGGGTCACACGTTCCACATGCGTGACAGGTCAGACGACATGGGTAATCTCCCTGCCTCTGAGCGACTCCTGCCCGAAGGCTGGGCACAGTCAGTTCAGAGTTGCGCCAGCCGCGGGGCGAACCCTTTGGCGCGTAACACCGCACCGGCTTCGCGGGTGAGCTCGCGCGAACTGCCGAGCAAGCCGTCCAACAGCAGCGCGCGCTTGATGTGACGATGCAAGTCGTGCTCGGCAGTGAAGCCGATACCCCCGAGCACCTGCTGGCAATGGCGGGCAGCGGTCAACGCCGCATGGCCGGCGGCGGCTTTGGCGAGCATGAAGCTCAGCTCGTCAGGCTCGGCAGCGGCGGCCAGCAGGGTGGCTTCCGCTCCCTCGACGGCGACGAGAGTCTCGGCCAACCGATGCCGGACGGCCTGGAACGACGCGACGGGCCTACCGAACTGCACGCGGTCTACAGCGTGCCGGCGTGCCAGCGAAAGCATCGTGCGGCTGGCACCGACCAGCCACCAGCCCAATGCATGTCGTCCCGCCCCGACCGGCACCAGATCGCCTTGGCCCACACGGTGTATCGGTATGTCATTGCCCAACGCGCAGCTTGGCCCGTCGCTGCGTTCCCACACGATCCACGAGCCGCCCGTGAATGGCAGCGGCACAGTGCCACCACCGGCGCGGCCGGCTGCGTGCAGGACCACGTCATTGAGTACGGGCGCATGAGCTCCGGTCTCACCAAGCAGCCGAAACACCAGAGGAATTGCGGTCTCCGGCATTTCGTCGAGCATCTCGAGCCAGCCGAGATCAGCCAGCGCAGCGTCGAGTTCATGGCCCGACGCGGCGGTCATTGTCTTGCGCAGCCCGTCTTCCAGCAGATGCAAGGATCCGGTGTCCACGGTCACTCCTTGCCCAGATCCAGAAGTCGACGCGCGATGATATTGCGCTGGATCTCTGCGGTGCCGCCGTAGATCGTCGATGCGCGCGAATACAAGTACTCCGAGCGCCACGGTGTCTCGTCGAGTTCCAGGGTCCCCGGCAGTAGGTCGCGGACGGTGTCATAGAGCCGCTGCTCGGCGGTGGCCAGTAACACCTTGTCGATGGAGGTGTCGGGCCCAAGTCGCGCTCCGTTGAGCAACCGGTGCTGAGTGTCACGAGATCGGCAACGCAGCGTGTGCAGCGCGAGATAGGCTGCGCCGAGCTCATATTCGTCAGGATCGGACGCTTCCGCGATGAGCTCATCGAATCGGGCGTAGAGGTAGGCGATTCGCTGCCAGAAACAGCTGGAGCGCTCATACGGCAGTAGGTCCATTGCCAGCCGCCAGCCGTCGCCCGGCTGGCCGAGCATTCGGCTCGCCGGAATCACCACGTCGTCGTAGTAGACCTCGCAGAATTCGTCGACTCCATGCATCGTTTGCAGCGGCCGAACGGTGATTCCGGGAGTGTCCAGGTCGACGAAGAACGCGGTGATCCCGTCGTATCCGGGTGCTGTTCGGGTGAGTAGTACGCACCGGGTTGAGAACTGCGCGAAACTGGTCCAGACCTTCTGCCCATTGACGACCCAGTTGTCCCCGTCCTGGATCGCGCGGGTAGTCAGGGACGCCAGGTCGCTGCCCGATCCAGGCTCCGAAAAGCCCTGGCACCATTGCTCTTCGCCCCTGAGCAGTCGCGGCACCATTTCGGCCGCGAGTTCTGCCGGGGCGTAGTCGATCATCGTGGGCGTCAGCACCTCGAGCATCGAATAGGGGCCCGGTTCGGCGAGACGGCGGCCCACCACTTCTTCGCCGACGATCGCGCGAAGTATGGCCGGACCGCCCAACCCGCCGACTTCGATGGGCCAGCCGTATCGCATCCAGTCGGCGTCGTAGAGCGCTCGGCTCACCCGGGCCATTTGGCGCATGTGCGCTTCCAGCGATTGATCCGGCCCCGGCGTCAGGTCGTGCTCGTCGAGCCAGGCCCGAAGATCCGCCCGGAACTGCTCGACCTTCATGCGGGGTTCGCGCTGGGCCGCCCGATCGCGTGCGGGCGGCCCGAGTCGTGTACGCCGCTGCGCCGAATGAACGTCATGGCACGGGTTTTCAGCCGCCAGCCGTCGTCTGTGCGAACGTAGTTGTCCTTGTAATAACCGATGCGCATGTCGTGTGTGGAGTTGTCGATGAAACACAGTGGCTGCGTTCCGGTCGCGGTGTCACCGGTCAACTCGATGACCGGAGTCGCGGTCATGAACAACCCCTTCGGGGCAGCGTCGACGAGCACCGGAAACCGGTCCAGCGAATAGGTTTCACCGAATGCGCTGTACGTACCGTCCGGTGTGAAGACTCCGACCAAGCCGTCGATGTCTTCCTGCGTGATCGTGACTGCGTACCGAGCCAGCAACTGCTGAATCTCGACGAGGTCGTCAGTGCGTGTTGGCATATACCTTGCCGCCTTTCATCACGAAGTCCACCTTCTGGGTAACTCTGATGTCGGACAACGGATCTCCAGCCACGGCGATGATGTCAGCGAGCGTGCCCTCGGCCAGCCGGCCACGGTCGGTCACGTTGATCAGATCGGCAGCGACGAGGGTGGCCGCGCGAAGGACCGCCAGCGGTGGCAGGCCCCAATCGACAAGGGTGACAAGTTCATCGGCGTTCTTGCCGTGCGGAATGGCCGGAGCATCGGTGCCGACGGCGATCTTCACGCCCGCTTCGTAGGCGGCCAAGATCGACGTCCGCGACTTGGGGAACATCTCGGCGGCCTTGGCCTGCAGCTCGGGCGCAGCGTGCGAGACATCCATTCCTTCAGCCAGCCGCCTGGTCGACACCAGAAACGTGCCACGCTCGACCATCAACGCGATCGCCTCGTCGTCGATCAGGAATCCATGCTCGATGCAGTCGATGCCTGCCTCAACGGCGTGTATCACTGCCTCGGCACCGTGCGTGTGTGCGGCGACCCGCATTCCGCGCCGGTGCGCCTCGTCGACGATCGCCCGCAATTCTTCATCTGAATAGTGTTGTGCCCCAGGTGGTCCGGTCAGCGACATGACGCCGCCCGAACAGCAGACCTTGATCAGCGCGGCACCGTGCTTGATCTGGTAACGGACTGCCTTGCGGATCTCGTCGATCCCGTTGGCGATGCCCTCTTCGATCGTCAGCTCAAGCACGTGCGGCGCGAACGCGGCGAACATCGTCGGGTCCAGATGGCCGCCGGTCGGGGTGATCGCGTGCCCGGCGGGCACCACCCGCGGCCCGTCGATCCAGCCCGCATCGATGGCTTTGCCGAGCGCAACGTCGAGCAGATAACCGCCGGTCTTCACGAACAGGCCAAGGTTTCGCACCGTGGTGAACCCAGCGCGCAGTGTCCGGCGCGCATTGCCGACCGCACGCAACACCCGGGTCGGTGGATCGTCCTGAACCTGGGACAGCCCGGGCTTTTCGCCGCGGCCGCCCATCAGCAGGTTGACTTCCATATCCATCAATCCGGGCATCAGGATCGAATCGCCCAGATCCAGAATTTCACCTTCGGGTTGACCTCCGACGCCGACGATCCGGTCCCCGTCGACGCGCACGATGCCGGGTTCGACAATGTGTCCGGCTTCGACGTCGAGCAGCCCGGCCGCCTTGAGCGTCAACACCTGTCAGATCACCGGTTCCCGGATCAGCTCGACCCAGGCCGCCCCGCTGTCGGGAACCCGCGGCTGCTTCCACGCTTCGATCGGGAACGAGATCAGGACCAGCGACTGCATCAGATGCATCAGGGTACGTGCGTCCTCTGGCAGGTCGTCGAGCGGGAACTTGTCGCAGTACTCGATGACGTCGTTCAGCTTGGGAAACGCCACATCGTAAAATGCCTGCAAGTCGGTCATCGACGAAGCCAGCCGCTTTGCATAGCGCTCCGGCTCGGTGGGCAGAGCCCAATCCAGATACGGCTCGAACTCAGCGAATTCAGCGGGCAGGTTCTCAGTGGTGGCCATTGCTGGCGACCTCCTCCTTGAAGCTGGTCACGTAATCGCCGGTCACCTTGTGCAGATGGCGCAGCATGATCTCCTGATCGCACAGCGGGAAGTCGCTGACTACCTTGGTGCCGATCATGGTCTGGGTTGCCTCCAGGGTGTTGGCGTCCTGCAGCGCGTACTCCTTGAACGTCACGGCAGCCAACTCCTGAGCGAGTCGCTCGCGCGCGTTTTTCGGCGGAACGAAATACAGGGTGGACTCGAAGATGTGCTTGTCGACCGCGGTCGGCCAGTAGTGATAAGTCAGGAACCAGCCGGGCTCCCAGATCAGCAGCATCATGTTCGGGTAGAAGTGCCACTCGTCAATGCCCCACTGCGGGACCTTCTTCGGGTTGACGCCTGCCGGCAGCTCGGTGAGTTTCTCCATCACCTCCGGCTTGTCCCAGGGACCGAACAGTCCGCTGCGCAGCACCTGGTCCATCGGCTTGACCATGTCCATGGTCGCGGGCGGCGCCTGACCGCCCCAGGTCGAGATCATCGCGTGCGGACTCGCCATCTCGTAGTACAGCGCCTCGAAGCCGTACTTCTGGATCTTGGCGGCCTCCTCCTTGGTGTACTGCCCCTGGTGCAGCACCGGCGCGTGGTAGAACTCGGCGAACGCATCCATGAACAGCTTCCAGTTGCTGCCGACCTCGGCCCGGTAGGAGTAGGTCTCGGTCATCTCGTGGAAGGGGTAGCCCTCGATGCCCTTGGCCAGCGGTCCGAGGTAGTCGGTCAGTGGCTTCGCATGCTGGTCGAAGTTGATGAAGATGAAGCCTTCCCAGACCTCGCAGCGGACCCCGACCAGGCCGTAGTCGCTCTTGTCGACGTCGAAGAACTCCTCTTCCTGCTGGATGAAGGTCAGATTGCCGTCGAGGTCGTAGCGCCAGGCGTGGTACTTGCAGGTGAACTGCCGGCAGGTACCCGAGGTCTCTTCATTCGGAAAGTCGTTCCACACCAACTTGTTTCCGCGGTGTCGGCACACGTTGTGATACGCCTTGACCGAGCCGTCCTTGGTCTTTACCACGATGACGGACATGCCCTTGCCCGCCGACGGCAGCTCCTTGGTGAAGTAGCTGCCGGTGCGCGGGAGACGCTCGACCCGGCCGACGTTGAGCCAGGTCCGCTTGAATACTGCGTCACGCTCGGCTTCGAAGAACGCCGGATCGATCGAGTCGCTGTAATCCACCGGCGCGGTGCCCAGTTCCGGATAGTTCTCTGTCCAACTACCTGCGTCGGGCTTGGGGAAGTGTGCCAACGTCCTTACCTCTCTTGTGTTCCGTCGTCGTGATCGCCTTCGACCTCGACGCCGAAAGTGTTCACAGCCATTGCAAGTGCGATGTAGTTCCCAGTGGTGAAGACGAGGTCCATCCGTTGCCGCTCGTCGAGCTGCTCGCCCAGGGCCGCCCACGTCTGGTCGGAGATATCGGTCTTTTCGTCGAGTTCGTCGACGGCGCATATCAGTGCGCAGTCGAAGTCGTTGTCCGCTTTGCCGGATCGCACGGCCTCGATATCGGCGTCGGACAGGCCAATTTCCTTGCCCATCTCCACGTGATGAGACCACTCATACGTGCAGCCGCGACGGTGTGCGACGCGCAGGATCACCTGTTCGCGGACCCGGGGCGGCAATGTCGACCCGTACAGCAGGTAGGTGCTGAATTTGAGATACGCGCGGGTGAGCTTGGGGTGACGCACCAAGGTGGACAGCAGGGTCCCGGCGTCTTGAGGATTCCGTCGTTCCTCGGGCAGCATGCCTGATACCGCGTGCCGGGCAGCGTCGTCCCACTGGTCCGCCGGCAACGGGGACAGCCGCATGCCGCCTCCTCCTCAGTAGCGAGAATCATATTCTCATATTTGACCAACAGGTTTCCACGAACTCGATGATTGGTCAATCTTTCGCACCTCACCTGCGGTGACGACCAGCCCGTGCAAGGGCCGGGTCGCGGTGCCGCCGCACCCCCGAACATGCCGGGGGTAGCCTCAAGATGTTGATTCTCGCGAACTGAGAAGCTAATTTTCATTACACGGCAGAACTCAACGGCGAAGCTGTTGATCGACAGATTTGGCGACGGGGTGACAACGGTCACCGTGAACCGCAGGCCGATGACCAGGTGGGGCGCTGATGCCCCCGATGGAGAGGAACGGGCAGTGAACAAAGACGACATGATTTTGATCAGCGTCGACGACCACACCGTCGAGCCACCCGACATGTTCAAGAACCACCTGCCGAAGAAATACGTCGACGATGCGCCGCGCCTGGTGCACAACGACGACGGCTCCGACTGCTGGCAGTTCCGCGACACGATCATCCCCAACGTCGCGCTGAACGCGGTGGCGGGCCGTCCCAAGGAGGAGTACGGGCTGGAGCCGCAGGGTCTCGACGAAATCCGCCCGGGCTGTTACGACGTCGACGAGCGGGTCAAGGACATGAACGCCGGAGGCATCCTGGCCTCGATCTGTTTCCCGTCGTTCCCGGGCTTCGCCGCGCGGCTGTTCGCCACCGAAGACAGAGAGTTTTCGGTCGCGCTGGTGCAGGCCTACAACGACTGGCACATCGAAGAGTGGTGCGGGGCATACCCGGCGCGCTTCATCCCGATGGCGATACCGGTGATCTGGGATGCCGAAGAGTGCGCCAAAGAGGTGCGACGGGTCGCCAAGAAGGGCGTGCACGCACTGACCTTCACCGAAAACCCGGCTGCGATGGGGTACCCCAGCTTCCACAACGAGCACTGGAAGCCGCTGTGGGAAGCTTTGGTGGACACCGACACCGTGATGAACGTCCACATCGGATCGTCGGGCCGGCTCGCGATCACCGCACCCGATGCGCCGATGGACGTGATGATCACGCTGCAGCCGATGAACATCGTGCAGGCCGCAGCAGACCTGTTGTGGTCGCAGCCGATCAAGGACTACCCGGACCTGAAGATCGGATTGTCCGAAGGCGGCACCGGGTGGATTCCCTACTTCTTGGAGCGCGCCGACCGGACTTACGAGATGCACTCGACATGGACGAAGCAGAACTTCGGCGGCAAGATTCCCAGCGAGGTTTTCCGCGAGCACTTCCTGACCTGCTTCATCAGCGACAAGGTCGGTGTCAAGCTGCGCAACATGATCGGCATCGACAACATCTGCTGGGAGGCCGACTACCCGCACAGCGACTCGATGTGGCCGGGCGCGCCCGAAGAGCTGTGGGACGTTCTGTCCGAGAACAACGTTCCTGATGATGAGATCAAGAAAATGACCTACCAGAACGCGATGCGTTGGTACTCCTTCGACCCGTTCAGCCACATCACGCCGGCACAGGCCACCGTTGGTGCGCTGCGCAAAGCCGCCGAGGGACATGATGTTTCGACCCGCGCACTCAGCCAACACAAGGAGTCCAGGTCGGGGTCGTCACTCGCGGAATTCACGGCCAGCGCGAAAGAACTGACCGGCAACAAGGACTGACGCGCCACTGGGCCGACAGCCGGCGTCTGAACTGATCGAAGGAGACGTAGCAGTGACCGGCGGTGGGATGAATTTCGACCTGACTGACGACCAACAGCTGATCCGTAAGTCCGTGGCCGAACTGGCGTCGAAGTTCGACGATCACTATTGGATGGAAAAAGACCTAGCGCACGAATTCCCGCAGGAGTTCTACGACGCGATCGCCAGTGGCGGCTGGCTCGGCATGACGATCCCTGAAGAGTACGGCGGCCACGGACTCGGCATCACCGAGGCGACGCTGCTGCTCGAGGAGGTGGCGCGGTCCGGTGCTGCCATGAACGGTGCCAGCGCTATTCACCTGACGATCTTCGGCATGCAGCCCGTCGTCAAGCACGGCTCCGAGCGAATTGAAGGCCAGGACCCTCCCGCGAATCGTCAACGGCGATCTGCACGTGTGCTTCGGCGTCACCGAACCCGGTGCGGGCCTTGACACCTCGCGCATCACGACCTTCGCCAAGCGCGAAGGCGACACGTACCGGATCAACGGGCGCAAGGTCTGGATCTCCAAGGCGCTGGAGTCCGAGAAGATCCTGCTGCTGACGCGGACAACCCCATTCGACGAAGTCACCAAGAAGACCGACGGCATGACGCTGTTCCTCACTGACCTCGATCGCGACCACGTCGACATCCGGCCGATCAAGAAGATGGGCCGCAACGCCGTCAGCTCCAACGAGGTCTTCATCGACGATCTGATCGTCCCGGTCGAGGATCGCGTCGGCGAGGAGGGACAGGGCTTCAGGTACATCCTCGATGGTCTCAATCCGGAGCGGATGCTGATCGCCGCCGAGGCACTCGGCATCGGGCGCGTCGCGCTGGACAAGGCCGTCAAATACGGTAACGAGCGCGTTGTTTTCAACCGTCCGATCGGCATGAACCAGGGGCTGCAGTTCCCGCTGGCGGACTCACTGGCACGCCTGGACGCCGCGGAACTGGTGCTACGCAAGGCCACCTGGCTTTACGACAACGGGAAACCTTCTGGCCGCGAGGCGAATACCGCGAAGTACCTCTGTGCGGACGCCGGATTTGGAGCCGCTGATCGGGCTCTGCAGTTGCACGGCGGGATGGGCTACTCGGAGGAGTACCACGTGTCACGGTACTTCCGCGAAGCGCGGCTGATGAAGATTGCGCCGGTCAGTCAGGAGATGATTCTCAATTTCCTTGGCGAGCACGTCTTGGGAATGCCGAGGAGCTACTGATGGCATCGCTGTTCGACCTGACCGGCCGGTGATGTGATGCCGCAGAACCGGGGGCCGCTGACGGGCATCACCGTGGTGACCCTGGAGCAAGCGGTCTCGGCGCCGATGTGTACCCGCGTGCTCGCCGATTTCGGTGCGCGGGTCGATCAAAATCGAGAACCCCAAGGGTGGGGACTTCGCCCGCCATTACGACGAAGTCGTCAACGGGCTTGCCGCGCACTTCGTCTGGGCCAACCGTGGCAAGGAGTCGGTGACGCTCGATCTGAAAGCCGAGGCAGGGCGCGACATTCTGCACCGGTTGCTCGATCGTTCCGATGTGCTGGTGTCCAACCTCGCCCCAGGTGCGGTGTCGCGCCTCGGCATCGGTGCCGCCGATCTGGAGCAGCGCCACCCGAACGTCGTTGCGGTCGAGATCGACGGGTACGGTCCCGGCGGACCTTTGTCGCACAAGCGGGCCTACGACCTGCTGGTCCAGGCGGAGTCCGGCGCCTGCGCCATCACCGGCAATCCGGGCGCACCGGCAAAACCCGGCCCGCCGGTGGCGGACATCAGCACCGGGCTGTATTCGGCGTTATCGATTCTGGCGCTGCTGTATTCACGCGACGCTCAGTCGACCCCTGGCGGCCACGGCAACACGATAGGGCTCAGCCTGCTCGACACCATGACGGAGTTGATGGGGTACCCGCTGACGTACACCCGGTACTCCGGTATCGACCAGGAGCCGTTGGGCATGAGTTCGCCCGCAGTGGCACCCTACGGCTCGTACCGCACCGCCGACGGTCAGACAGTCGTGCTGGGGACCACCAATGATGCTGAATGGCAACGACTGTCACGACAGATCATTGCGCGCGACGACCTCGCCGACGATCCGCGCCTCGCCCACAATTCCGGTCGCTGCGCGCACCGTGACATCTTGGACGAGGCGATCGGCGCCTGGTGCGCGGCGCACGACCTGGAGCACGTGCAGAAAACGGCGGATGCCGCCGGGATCGGCAATTCGCGATACAACCTGCCCAGCGAAGTGCTGGTCCACCCGCAGCTGACGGCGCGTGACCGCTGGAGGCAGGTCGACACATCCGCCGGGCCAATTCAGGCTCTGCTGCCACCGCCCGTCATCGCCGGCTACGAGTCTCCGATGGGCGCGGTTCCCGGTCTGGGACAGCACACCGATGCGGTGCTCACCGAACTCGGTTACGGCGCTGACGAAATCGACGGTTTACGAGGGCAAGGCGCTATCGGAGCGGCGTACAGCTGATGACCCGCTGATGGCCGATCCAGCTGTGTTACTCAGTGACGACCGCGACGGCGTGCGGACGTTGACGCTGAACCGCCCGCGCCGCAAGAACGCGATCAACCGTGAGTTGTGGATTGCGCTGGCGACGACGCTCGGCGCCGCGGACAAAGACCCCGATGTGCGCGCGCTGGTGATCACCGGTGCCGGCGGTGCGTTCTGTTCCGGTGCCGACATCTCGACGCCCGACGACAGCCATCCGGTGCGCAAGCTGCAACGGCTGACCGACGTAGCGCTGGCGTTGCACGAATTGCGGGTGCCGACGATCGCCAAAGTCAACGGCGTCGCGGTCGGCGCGGGATGGAACCTGGCGCTGGGCTGCGATCTGGTGGTGGCGACGCCGGAATCGACGTTCTCGCAGATCTTCTCCAGGCGCGGCCTGTCGGTGGACCTCGGCGGCTCGTGGCTGCTGCCGAAAATCGTTGGCCTGCAACAAGCCAAACGGCTGGTGTTGCTGGCCGAGACCATCGATGCCGCCGAAGCCCACGCGCTGAACCTGGTGACCTGGGTCGTCGGCGCCACCGAGATCGACGCGTTCGTCACTGACGTGGCCGGACAGTTGGCGGCCGGTCCACCGATTGCATTGGCGCACAGCAAGGCGCTGCTGAACGAGGGTGCCGACCGCACCATGCGTGATGCGCTGGCCAACGAAGCACGGGCGCAGGTCGGTAATTTCGCGACGGTCGATTCGGCAGAGGCCTATGCCGCCTTCGCGGAGAAGCGCGACGCGTCGTTCACTGGTCAATGGGCAGTATCGAGATCGGAGCAGAGAAATGCGTGAAACCGTCATCGTCGAGGCAGTGCGAACGCCGGTCGGCAAACGCAACGGTGGCCTGTCGGGCATGCACGCCGCTGACCTGTCGGCGGTGGTGCTGAACGAGCTTCTGACGCGCACCGGCATCGACCCGAACATCATCGACGACGTCGTATGGGGATGTGTCTCTCAGGTCGGCGACCAGTCCAGCAATATCGGCCGTTACGCGGTGCTGGCGGCAGGCTGGCCCGAAAGCATCCCGGGCACGACGATCAACCGGGCGTGTGGGTCCAGCCAGCAAGCCCTCGACTTCGCGGTGCAGGCGGTGATGTCGGGCCAGCAGGACGTTGTCGTGGCCGGTGGAGTGGAGGTGATGAGCCGGGTTCCGTTGGGCTCGGCCAGGGCAAGCGGACAGCCCTACGGTCCCAAAGTGCTTGAGCGCTATAGCGATTTCTCGTTCAATCAAGGTCTGTCGGCCGAGATGATCGCCAAGAAGTGGGGGTTCTCCCGCACCCGACTCGACGAGTACTCCACGCTGTCCCACGAACGAGCCGCGGCGGCTCAGGACAACGGCGCCTTCACCGACCAGATCGTCCCGATCTTCCCCCCGCACGTAGAGGACGGCACTGTTATCGCCGCGGACGAGGGGATACGGAGAGGAACTACCGTCGAGAAGTTGGCCGGCCTGAAGCCCGCGTTCGACGATGCCGGTGTGATCCACGCGGGTAACTCGTCGCAGATCTCCGATGGCGCGGCGGCGTTGCTGGTGATGACCTCGCAATTGGCGGTCGAGCTCGGCCTGACGCCGCTGGTGCGGTACCGGGCCGGCGCCGTGACCGGCGCGGATCCGGTGCTGATGCTCACCGGGCCCATCCCGGCCACCGAGAAGGTGCTGAAGAAGGCCGGCGTCTCGATCAATGACATCGGTGTGTTCGAGGTCAACGAGGCCTTCGCCCCGGTGCCGCTGGCGTGGCTGGCCGAGACCGGCGCCGACCCGGACCGGCTCAATCCGCTGGGAGGGGCGATCGCGCTCGGTCACCCGCTCGGCGCGTCCGGCGCGGTGTTGATGACCCGCATGGCGTATCACATGCGCGACAACGGGATTCGGTTCGGACTGCAGACCATGTGTGAAGGCGGCGGAACCGCTAACGCCACGCTCGTCGAACTTGTTGCCTGACAGGAAAACTCATGCGCCGAAATCTGCCATGCAAGCAGTCGGGTACCTCCCGCGGTTGGTCACAGGAAGCGTCCGCCGGCAGTAAAGCTCGCCCAAGTTCGTCGTCAGCCTGTCGACCCGGGCCGTCCAGCGCCGTCACTTTACTCACTCGATTGGGGCTCCTGACACGATTCTTAGCGGCAGCCCTTACCAGGGGAACTTCGGCCTAACGTTCGGCCAGTCGGTGAACGGCCGCAGCGATCTCCTTGGCACAATCTTCTTGGAGGAAATGCTTGCCGGGCAGCAACAGTGCGTCGTCCAGTCCCGCGGCCAATTGCGCTTGTATTCCGTAGCGGCGCCAGCTGAGTGCTCTGTCCCGCGCGCCCCAGACGATCTGCACGGGGTACGCGGGGTTACGCACCGCTGCCACGTAGCGTTGCTGGTTCTGTCTTGTCAGCTCGAAGCCCCGCATGATCTTCAGAAAGGCCCTACCACCGTCGCTGCCGAGTAACAACCTTACGTAACAAGAGATCTCGGACGTCGGGACATGTCGACTCACGCCCAGGTATCGCATCAACGCCACGAAAACGCCGGGGATCCGCATTGACTGCAGCCACATCTCGCCGAGGCCTTGGTGGGCGAACGGTTCCATGGGCCACGGCCGTCGAAACGTCTCAACCGCAACGACGGTGTTCAGCAGCGTCAACGACAGCACCCGGTCCGGCGCGGCGGCGGCCACTTCGAACCCGATGGGCCCACCGATGTCGTGTAGCACGAGATGGAAACGGTCCAGGTCCAAGGCGTCGATCGCGGCGAGCTGCCATCGCCCCAGACCGCTCCAGCTGTAGTCGGCGTCGTCGGGGCGCTCCGCCAGACCCAGCCCGGGCAAGTCGACCGCGATACCGCGAAGACCCTTGCTGGCCAAGGCGGGAACGACCTTCCGATATAAGTACGCGGACGCCGGGACACCGTGCACGCACACCACGGGCTCCGCGTCGCGGGCGCCTTCATCCAGCGCGAACGAGGAGATACCCGCGGCGGTGAACATCCGACCGGACGCACGATACCTGTCCAACAGTCCGGCCACGCCGACCGATGCCGGGATCACAATGGTGCGTGTCCTCGCTGGTCTTTGGTACGGCGGCTGCCGCTATGCCAATCCTCTTGGATGCCCACCGAGTCGATGTCGACGCCGAAACTTGCCAGCTGTGGTTGTTCACGCAGGCTGCGCTTGAGTTCGGTGAAGCCCGGAAAACTGGCTAGTCCCAGGACGTGGTCCCAGAGCCGCCCGGCGTCCTCTGGGCTCGGTAGGCGGCTGATCACCGGCCCGAAGAACGCCGTTCCGGTAGGGGGTCGGAAGTGCAGTATCGGGGTGCCGACATCTTTGCCGGTCAGCGAGAGCGCCTCGTCGGTCTCCGCCCGAAGTTCGGCGTCGAAGGATTCATCGTCGAGTGCATCCGCAACGTCGGACGGCAGACCGACGTCGCGCAGTATCGGCTGCAGAAATGCGCGAGTCCCCGGGTCCGATCCTGTGGCCGCGGTATCGATTGCGGTGTCGAAGATGCGGGTGCCGATGGCCGAGTAGAGCGGCCCGACGGCGGCGCGGCCATGTTCGGCGCGCACGCGTGCCGCCGCCCGAAGCAGCCGCAGCCCCGCGGTGTGCCCAGCTTCGTAGCCGACCGGGAAATGGGCGTCGTAGTCGACGTCAGCGTTGATGATGCGCAGCGAAATGAAACGCCAGTCCACGCTGTAATCACGCTGCTGCGCCACCATCCGCACCCATTTGCTGGTCATCCAGGCGAACGGGCACACGGGGTCGAAGTAGAAGTTCAGCTCGGCCCCATCAGACACCGTCATGCTCGATCATCCTTCTCACTCGCAGAGCCGACACCTCGGTGTCGGAGCTCAGTGTGGTTCGCTGCAGTTGATCGCGTCGGTCGATCGAGGCACGGCACGTCGTTCAACCCAGTGACGTCGCCAACTGGAGCAGCTCGTCGACGGACCATTGGTCATAGGCGTGCGCCCCGTATTTGCTGGCGAGGACCTTGCCCTCGGCGTTGATCAGCAGGTCCGCGGGCAGTCCGAGACGGCCCCCGGTGGGATGGGCCGGCGCGCCAGCCGACGACCGAGCGGGTTCGGCGCTGCGTCGGAACATGTTTCGCACCAGTGGTGCCGTCGCGCGCGGGTCAAGCACCCCCCGTAGCGAGGTTTCCACCCCGAACTTCGTGTACAGCTTCTTATCCGGATCGGCGACGACGTCGAACGGCAAATCGCCTGTGTAGCTTCGCAGTTCCTCCGGCGTTGAGTGAAACACCACCACTTCGTGGATGCCGCTCGCGGTAATTTCGGCGTGGCGAGCCACCACCGATTGCAGATGCAGGTTACAGATCGGGCATCCCGCAAAGCGGCGAAACTGCAGATGGGTCAGCCGGGCCGGGTCGGGATGGCGGACCCGAACCGGTTCGCCCTCGACCGTGTGCAGGCCTGGTAGCTCAACGATATCGCCCGGGTGAAGTTTCATCGCATCCTTTTTGGATTGGAAGACTGTTGAGCCGCAACGATCTCCGCGGGGTCGTCGGTCGTTGCGGGGCGGCTGGCGGGGCCCCGGGATGGACAACCTCTCACTGCTGGCGGGCACCGGTTTGAGACGGGCGTATCGGGTGTTCGGTTTCCAGCAGACGGCCAGCCGCGGAGGCGGTGAGCGTGAGCAGTTCCTGAGCGAGGCGTTCTCCGCGGTCTTCTTGCAGGAAATGTGACGCACCATCGATTTTCACCTGTCCGTCTGCGCCCGGGATCAGGTCGCAAAAGGCTTGTCCGGCTTGCGGATAGGGAAACACGGGATCGGAGTCGGAGAACGCCACGAGGGTGGGTTTACTCCACCGCGACAGCGCATCGGCGACCGCGCGCATCTCCTGCGCCCCGACGGCGTCCTCGGTCATCGGCACGAGCAGCGGGAACTGCGCGGCGCCGGCTTTCGACTCGGCGGTGGGAAACGGCGCATCGTAGGCGGCGACGACGGCGTCGGGAAGATCAGTCGCCGTCGCGCCGGAGATGACAAAGCCGACCGGCAGATCGGGGTTCTTCTCGGCGAAACTGCGCCAGGCCAGGAAACCCTTCGACACCCGACCGGTGAACAGCCCGGTATTGAGGATCGCCAGTGCGCCGACCCGCTCGGCGTGGTCCATCGCCCAGCGCAGCCCGATGGGGCCGCCCCAATCCTGCACGACCACCGTCGCATCCCGCAGATCAAGCCCGCCGAGCACGGTTGTCATCAGCTCGACGTGCCGGCCATAGCTATACCAACCACGGTCGGTGGGCTTGTCGGAGCGCCCGAACCCGGCGTAGTCGGGAACGATGACCCGGTGCCCAGCCGCGACGAGCGGACCCACCATCTTGCGGTACAGGAACGCCCAAGTCGGCTCACCGTGGAAACACACCACCGGTGCACCCTCGTGCGGCCCCTCGTCGATGTAATGCATCCGTAGGCCATCGACGTCGACGTAGCGCGGTGCGAAGTCATACCCGGGCAGATTCTCGAAGCGGGTCTCTGGTGTCCGGAATACCTCGGGAGTCGTCGACGTCATAGATGCCTCTCTGATCGGCAGGTGACCGGACGGATCGCGCAGGCGCAACCGTAGTCGTAATTGACCGACCGGTCAACTATTCGGTAGTGTTCTGTCCGTGCCACGGACATCGGATGCGCGCCAACGCCTCGTGTCGACGGCGGCGCGCCTATTTCTGGAACGCAGCTATCACGCGGTCGGTGTCAACGAGTTGTGCACCGCCGCCGGCGTGCGTAAGGGCAGCTTCTATCACTACTTCTCCTCGAAGTCGGAGCTTGCCAAGGCCGTCATCGATCTACACGCGCAGGCGTTCGTCGCGCGCCTGGCCGGCTCACCCGACGACAGCCCCAGCCAGAGGCTGCACGCCATTCCCGACGCGATCGGCGCTATCCAGACCGCGCTCGCGTCTCAATTCGGGCGGGCGGTCGGCTGCCCGTTCGGGAATCTCGCGGCCGAGCTGGCCACGACCGACGAGGATGTGCGCGCGCACCTCGCGCGCCGCCTTGGCGCGATGGAACGCGAGCTGGCGGGCACGTGTCGCGAGGCCGCGGCTCGTGGTGTGTTACGCGCAGGCACCGACCCCGAGCACCTCGCCCATGCGCTGCTGGCGCATTACCAGGGCATCATCTTGCTCGCCAAGCTCAACGATTCCGGAGTCGATCTTCTAGCGCCTGCATTGCACGAATTCATCGCAGATCACCTGGCCGATCCAATGGGATAGGCGTGCGCCCCACGGTAGCGAGCGGCAGCGATAAATATCTTTGGCTGAGACCCTTGTCACAGTCGGCTAAACCAACCTACTGTGTGTTCACTAGGTTGGTTGGACGAAGGAGTCCGGTGCCCGAATCACGGCCCTACGACTCGCTGCGGGCAAAGGGTGAGGACCGCAAACAGCGGATCCTGGCCGTCGCGCAGCGGTTGCTCACCCGCAACGGGTGGCGGAACACGACGCTGGCTCAGATCGCCGGCGAGGCCGGGGTGAGCTCCGCCGGCCTGCTGCATCACTTCGAATCCAAAGAGCAGCTGTTGAACGCGGTGCTCGACATTCGCGACGCCGACGACGACTCGCACGCGGATCGGGCAGGCGATCTGATCTCGGAGGTCGCCGCCGTCGCTGAACGGTTCTACCGATCACCCGAATTGGTGGGCACCTACGCGGTGCTGCTCGCGGAGAACGTGCACCCCGACGCGCCGCTGCACGACCGGCTTGCAGGCCCGATATCACGATGCGATCGACATCATCAGCGAGCTGATCCGGCGCGGCCAACGAGCCGGCCAGTTTCGGATGGACATGGACGTCACCGTCAAGGCAGTGCAAATTCTTGCCTTCATCACCGGAATGGAGACCACATGGCTACTCAACCCCGCGATACCACTGACGGAAGTGTTCAAGGAGTACGCGGAATCCTTGGCCCGGGACATGGCGCCGCCGAACCCGACGTGAGATACCGCCTCGACGTCGTCGCCGCCGATGTCGCCGATGTGGTGCGCTTCGCCGGCGGTTGGCTGTTCGACCGGGCGATGGCGGGGTGGGACGTGACGGTCCTGGTCGCCGACCATCCGGACGAACGACCGTTGCAGATCCTGGGCGCCCAGATCCTCGACCTCGAATACGCGTTGGCGACGGTCGGACACCGGCCGCCGCCACAGACGCTGGCCGTCGCGGCCGACTTGTTCGACTGCGATCCACGCGTGCGCGAAGGCGTCCTGCAGGCACTCGACCAAGGCGCAACCCAGGTCACCGTGTGGGGACAGACCTGGCCGGCCGAGTTGGACGACAGCGTCGGCCTGGTCCAGCACCGGCTCAGTGCCGCGGCCCAGGCATTCAAAGCCCATGCATTCGCGGCGGCCGCCCTTTCCCCGTCCGTGATCGAGCCGATCGAGACGTTCCGCAGCCGGGTGATGGCCGGCCAGTCCGTCGAGGCCGACCTGATTCCTGCTGGCTAGCCGGCCGCCCCGCAGCGCGTTGACGCCGCGGCATGCGATGTGGAAATCTGATACTCATCTCTGAGAGGCACATTCTCACTCATCGAGATTGGAACGGTGCGCAATGGTGAATGACTTCACCGAAAAGGATTTTTTCCGAGGCAGCGAGCTCATCGCGGACCCGTATCCCTACTACGAGTCGCTGCGGCAGCAATGCCCGGTTACCAAGGAAAAGCACCACGACGTCACGATGGTGACCGGTTGGGAGGAAGCCTGCGCGGTCCTGAACGACTCGGCGACATGGTCCTCGTGCAACTCGGTGACCGGCCCGTTTCCCGGCTTTCCGGTATCCCTGGAGGATCTGGGAGACAGCGACATCACCGAGCTGATCGAGCAGCACCGCGACGAGCTGCCGTTTAGCGACCAGTTGCCCACCCTCGATCCGCCGACCCATACCAACCATCGCTCGCTGCTGATGCGGCTGATCACGCCAAAGCGCCTCAAGGAGAACGAGGACGCCATGTGGGAGCTCGCCGACCAGGTGCTCGACGACTTCTTGGCGCCGGGCAAGGGAGATTGGATCAAGGGCTTCTCGAGTCCTTTCACGCTGCTGGTGATCGCCGACCTGCTGGGTGTGCCGATGGAAGATCGCGACAAGTTCATCCAGGGCATCCGCCAGCACTCGGGCGGCGGCGTCGGCGGCACCGGTAAGGAATCGCTGGCGCACAGCCCGCTGGAATTCCTCTACGGCCTGTTCTCCGACTATGTCGACCGACCGTCGCAGCGAACCTCGCGACGATGTGCTGACCGGCCTGGCAACCGCTACCTATCCCGACGGTTCGACGCCGGCGGTCGGTGACGTCGCCCGCGTTGCGGCCAACGTCTTTTCGGCGGGTCAGGAAACCACCGTGCGGCTGCTAGGTGCGTCGTTGCAGACGCTGGGGGAAAGCCCGGACATCCAGGCACAATTGCGTAAAGACCGCAGCCTGATCCCTAACTTCATCGAAGAGTCGCTGCGGCACGAGAGCCCGGTCAAGGGCGACTTCCGGATGAACCGGAAGCCGGTCAACGTCGGCGGAGTCGACCTGCCTGCGGGCACCACGGTAATGATCGTGCAGGCCGCCGCGAACCGTGATCCGCGGCGATTCGAAGACCCCGCCACCTTCGACCCAGCCAGAAAGAATGCTCGCCAACATATCTCGTTCGGACGCGGCATCCACAGCTGCCCCGGCGCTCCGTTGGCACGTGCCGAAACACGAGTGGCCCTCGAGCGACTGCTTGACCGCACGTCCGACATCCGGATCAGCGAGCAGCATCACGGCCCGGCCGACGACCGTCGCTACCAATATGTTCCGACGTACATCCTGCGGGGCCTCACCGAGCTGAACCTGGAGTTCACGCCGGCATGAAAGTGTGGGTCGACGACCAGCGCTGCCGCGGTCACGGGGTGTGCACCACGCTGTGCGAAGAGGTATTCAATCTGACCGACGACGGCTACGCGGAGGCAATAAATTCCGAGGTACCACCGGAATTCGAGTCAGCCACCGAAGAAGCCATCGAGAGCTGCCCCGAGCAGGCCATCGTCAAGCGTTGACCAGAAGCACACGCCGGTAAGGAGTTTCACGCACTATGCCTAAAGGATACGTCATTCTCACCGAGGCCATCAAAGATCCAGAAGGCATGAAGGCCTACGGCCGTGCCGCCGGAGCCGCGATGGGCGGAGTGAACATTCTCGCGGTGGACACCAGACCCGCAGACCATCGAGGGCAACCTGGCACGGCGACCAAACCGTCGTGCTCGAGTTCGAGTCGGTGGAAGCGGCCCACGCGTGGTACGAGTCCGAGGCCTACCAGAACGCTGCGAAACTGCGCCACGACGCAGCCGACTGCAACGCCGTGATCATCTCCGGATTCGGCTGAGCTGCAACCGGTTACGTCTAGTGCACACCGATCTCGTCGCAGATCGGCGGGATGATGATCAAGCCGCCACGCGGAGTGCAGAACGGGTGCGGGGGCTGCGGTGACGGCGGAGGCCGCCGGCCAACAGTGCCCCGGCGATTATTTTCTTCATAGCAATTCCTTCCATGTCTCCTTCGGAAAGTAGCCATGGCCGCTTGATGGATTCTTAATGCCCGCGTACTAGAAGGGCGGTGGCTCGTCGTTCGCGATAATCGGCACTGACGCCGATTCTCGTGCCGCTCGGTTGCGCAGTCGTTCGGCGGCAACATAACGCGCCCGGTTGTGAGCGCGAGTATTTCGACGGGTAGGCATCCCTGCGGCGCGGTGGGGGTGGCGCGGCCGAACCGGCGTGGCGTTGAGTGTCGCGGTGGGCGTGCACAGGTTGGGAAACAGCAGGGCGCTGCCGGGGGTTGTGACGTAGGTCTGTCCCGCAGGTGATGTCCAAATGACCGTGCTGTCAGGCAGTTGTTGGTCTCGCCAGCCCCAGAAAGTCTTGAGGAGGTGATGGCGGCGGCACAGAGTTTTCAGGTTGTTGGCCTGGGTGGGCCCGCCGTCGGCGTAGGGGATGGTGTGGTCGATGTCGCAGCGCGTTGCGGGTTGGTCGCAGCCGGGGAAGCGACAGGTCAGATCGCGGCAACGCACGAAGTCGGCTAGCGCCTGCGACGGCGTATAACCGGCCTCGGGTGGCGCGTCAGCGGGGTGGATTAGCAGGCGCAGCCGTGCCGATTTCGCGAGCTCGGCAATCAGCTCGGCGGGGATGAGCGCGTCGCTGCCGATCATCCAGCCTGGCGCGGCGCCGTCGATGCCGGCCTGATCCGCGATCACATGAATCACCACCGGGCTCGGCACCGGTCCGGTCGCAGCGGGGCAATGCGCTTGTCCGCAGCGACAACTCAGTCGGTCGGCTCCCATGGCCAGCACACCCATCGCGTCGGCGCGGCGCTGATTGCGGGTGCGCGGATCGTCAGCGCACACTGTCGCGGCCAATGCGTCCAGCCGGGCGTCTACGGCGTGGGCATCGGTGGTGTGGAGTCGCCCAAAATCTCGGTCAATCCGTCAGCGTCACCCCAGATCGACACTTCCCGATCGCCGCGGCGCTCGCGACGCCGCCGCACTGCATCGAGGTCGGCGCGGGCCACGATTCGGTCGACGTAACCACCCAGCCGGCTTTGGGTGATCCCAGGCCACCGTGTCACCTTTACCGCCAACGCCGCATCGACGGCGGCTAGCACGTCGGGGTCGGCGATCAAATCGGTGCGGTAGACAATCGTCTGAAACGTCCGGCAGTCGATATCGCCGGCCACCAGCAGCGCACCCACTCGCGGTAGCCGCAACCGCATCGCCCGCGCATAGTCCAGATGACTGTCCGCCATCCCGCGTGTGATGCTCAGCGCGGCAGCAATCTCGTCGGTGATCGCGTCATGGGTGTCGGTGCCCCAGGTCTCGCGCTCACCAAAATGTCTGAGCCACAGAAGGTCTAGCTCGCCGATCACCGCCAATCGCTGCCCCGCGGCACGGTTCTCGGCTCGAGCCGCCGCGCGGAGCAGCTGCATTGTCGAATCGAACATACATTCGATTATCGCAGAGGGGTCCGACAGAAGCATCCGGCGCGCGCAGTGCCGCCTCGAGAACGGGCCGGCTGGTTGTTCAGCAGTCGATCTGTCGGCTACTCGCTGATCGAAATGGCCTGCCGCGGGCACTGACGAACCGCTTCGAGCACTTGCGCTTCGTTCGCCGGTGTGACTTCTTCCTGCAGCACGGTCAGCGTGTCGTCATCCTCGAGCTGAAAGACCTCCGGGATGACGCCCATGCATACGCCGTTGCTTTCACACAGACCCCAGTCGACTTCGATCTTCTTCGTCACTCGGTCCACCTCATCGCAACACCCTCACCGGTACATTCAGCCAGCCCGCGACGTTCTGCATGGTGACTCGCTTGCAGCCGTCCCAATCGACCTCGTAGCGGGGCATGAAGTCGAGCAGCTTCTCCAGCGCGACTCGGCTTTCCATCCGGGCCAGGGCCGCGCCGAGACAACTGTGAATCCCGTATCCCAAACCGAGGTGCTGAGCCTCGGTATGGTCGCGGTCGATGTCGAACGTGTCGGCATCGGTGAAGGCATCGGGATCCCGGTTCGCCGCGGCGTTCATCACGAATACCGGTTTTCCGGCGGGAATCGTGCCGCCGCTGGTGTGGGCCTCTTTCAGGGTCCAGCGGACGTTGTACTGCACCGGCCCCTCGTAGCGCAGCAGTTCTTCCACCGCGCCGCCGAGCTTGCTGCGGTCTTGCTGCAGCTTCTCCCACTGGTCCGGGTTGCGGGCGAAGAGTATGGCTGCGCTGCCGATCAACTTGGTGACGGTCTCGGCGCCGGCGCCGCCCAAAAGCGTTGCGAAACTAGTGATCTCGATGTCATCGAGCTTGCGCATCTGACCGTCATCACCGGGGATTTCGGCGGCGATCAGGCGGCTGATCATGTCGTCCTGCGGGTCGGCGCGGCGCTCCTGCACCAGGCCGAAGTAATACATCGCGGTGTCGATGTTGGCCTGCATGCCGACTTCACTGATCTCGATCTGCCCCGGCTCGCGGCTCAGGCTGGTGTCGATCCAGTGCCGCACCTGCTGGCGGTATTCCTCGGGCACCCCGGCCATCCGGGTGATGACTTCTACCGGGAACGGTCCGGAGAAGTCCTGCACGACGTCGAAGTGATCGGGGTCTACCGCGCCCAGATACCTATCGATCACCTCGTGGATGGTGTCGTGCTGAGCTTGAACAGCCCGCGGAGTGAAGGCCTTGTTGAGCAAGCTGCGCATGTGCCGGTGGCTGGGCGGATCCATGAAGATTATCGACTTCATGTCGGCGGAGACGCCTTTGCGCACCATCGCCAGATCGCAACCGCGCGACGACGAGTACGTCTCGAAATCCTTCAACGCCGCCGCCACGTCGACGTGGCGGGTCAGCGCGTAGAAGTCCTCGTTCTCGTCGTAGTACAGCGGCGCGTCTTCGCGCATTCGTTCGTAGATCTCGAAGGGGTTGTTGAAGAACTCTTCCGAGAACGGATGGAAGACGACCTTGGGCTTGGTCATTGCACCCTCCTGAGCGCCCGACTGAGCGGCTGGAATCGTTACGACGGAATGCGTGACTGTAACGCTAACGGTAGACCGTTCATCGCGGGTCGAAAAGGCCTCATTTCGCACTCGACACGCCCGCGTCGATGACGCCGTCGAGCACTCCGAGGTCACTACCGAGTTCGGCGGCGATACCCCTGACCACAGCGATGTCCTTAGCGACGAACTCGCCCGCGGTGTCGATGAACGAAGAGACCGAACCGCGCCGGGCGACGATGTCCAGCACCCGGCTTGCTGCCAGATCGACGGCGCCGGCGAGCAGTCCGATGTGCGCGGCGAACAGCGCGTTGTTGACCAGTTTCACCTTCTGGCCCGCTCCCAGCGGACCGACGTGCAAGACCGGATCGCCGTAGCAGCTCAGCACCGGCCGCAGCCGGGCCACTGTGTCGTCGGCGCCACCGACGAACAGGCTCAGTGCGCCGGCCGCGGCGTTGTGCGGGCCTCCGCTCACGGGTGCATCCACCACTTCGACGCCGCGGGATGCGGCCTGCTGGGCGATGCCCTCGACGGTGCGGGGACTCCCGGTCGTGTGTAGCACAAGAGCTGAGCCGGTCGGCATCGCCGCGACCAGTCCGTTGTCCAGGCAGACTTCACGCACCTGCTCGTCGGTGCAGACGCAGACGATCACCACATCCGCATCAGTGCACACCGCGGTGGCCTCGGCGACGGCCCGTGCGCCCACTTGGGTTATGAGGCGCGCTTCGCGTCGGAGCGGCCCAAGACGCCAACTTCATGCCCGGCCGCGACGAGGCGGGTCACCATGGGACTGCCCATCCGTCCAGATCCGATGAATCCGATTCTCACCGTGGGTGTTTCATCAGAGACAACGTTGCGTCGGCTGCGTCCAGCACGGCCCCGCCGGGAATGGTCAGCGCTATCGGACAGGTCGGCGACCAGGCGGACGTCCTTGCGCAGCAGTGTTCCGGCCAGACCGGCCAGCCGGTCCAGGCCTCCGGTATCACCACCAAGCACGCTGAGTGCGAAGCTGTTTCCGCTGCCGCGAGAGATCACTTCGGTCAGGCGCTCCGGCAACACGCCGAGCGCCTCGCCGAGTGCCAGGGTGCTGGCCGCCGTTCCCAGGTTGGCGGTGAAAAGCAGGTTGTTCAGCAGCTTGGTGGTCTGTCCGGAGCCCAGTGCGCCCAGGTGCACGATCGGGTCGGCGTAGCTCGCGAACACGGGGCGGCAGCGGTCGACGACCTCGGCGTCGCCACCGACCATGACCAGCAGACGTCCCTCTTCCACGGCGGGCGCACCGCCGCTGACCGGTGCGTCGACAATTGAAACACCCTGTGCCGCTGCTTTTTTCGCCAGCGCGTGACAAGTCTTGGGCGCCACGGTGCTGTGTACGGCGATCACGCCGCCAGGCTTGAGTCCGGTCAGCACTCCGTCCTCACCCGTAACGACCTCCTCGACGTCGGCGTCGCCAACCACACACAGGCAGACGAGATCGCTGGTGGCCGCGAGTTCGGCCGGCGAGCCGGCGACTTCGGCGGCGGTGCCGGCGAACGGTTCCAGCGACGCCGGTCTGCGCGCCCAGAGCGTCGTCGGGAAACCGGCGTCGATGATCCGGCCGGCCATCGGGCCGCCTTGGCTACCCAAGCCGATGAATCCGACGTGCATCAACTGGCCTCCACATCGCTGTGCTTGTCTGGTGTTTGAGCGCCCACGCATGCATCGGCGAACGAGAAAACCGCCTTGTGGTAGTCCGCGGCGGTGTGACCGAGGCTGATGTTGTGTCCCGCGCCGGGCTGTTCGTTGATCTGGAACCGGGGCGCGCCGGAGAACAGCGACTCGATCTCGGCCAGCGCCGGCGGATCCGACTGCCATACCTTCTCGTGCTCGGCGACGCTGAACTGCACCGGGACACGCACGGCGGGCGCAATTGCCGGGAAGTCCCGGCGAGCCCAGTTCGACACCATGTCGTTCTCGTAAGGAGGAGCTCCATGGTAAACCGTTGCGCCGCTGAGTACTTCGGGCGGATAGAGTTCCATCGGATGCCACAACAGTTCGCGTACGCCTGCTGGGCGGTGGTCGCGGGTCGTCACCTTCAGGATGTCTCGCGCCGCGGGGTGATAGCGCCGGCCGGTGCCTGCCAGTTCGATTCCGAGCAGTTCGTTGCGCTGCTCGGCAGGTGCTGCTGCGGCCATCCGCAGGGCCAGTTCGCATCCACCGGAATGCGCCATCAGAAACAGTCCGGCGCCGCGCGGCCGATTACCGAGAACTCGATCCACGGTCCCGTACGCGAGCGCGACCCGTTGCCCCGGTTCGGCCACCGCCTCGGGGTAAGGAGCAGAGCTGCCATAACCGGGCCGGTCGATAGCGATGACGGTGTATCCGTACGCCGCACCTGCGCGCAGCAACGATGACTCGGGATGCCCGGGGCAGTCGAAATACTGTGCGGTGGTGCCTCCGCCGTGAACGGCCACGATCACCGCCCGCGGGTCGGGTGCCTCGGCGACCAGGGCGGACATCGGGACTCCGTCGACGATGACGAGCCTAGGTTGAATCATGCGTCGGCCCGCAGCAGCAGTACACCGCTGGGCGTCAGGCCGCCGCTGCTGACCACGCCGACTCGGGCGCCGGCGACTTGCCGGTCGCCGCCTTCGCCGCGTAACTGGGTGATCGCTTCGTGCAGCAGACCCATGCCGTGCGTTCGACCGTGTGACAGCTGACCGCCGTGGGTGTTCAGCGGCAACTGGCCGTCGCGGGCAATGTTCTTGCCGCCGTCCAGGAAATCTTTCGCCTCACCGATTTTGCAGAACCCCAATGCTTCGATCCAGGACAGGCAGTTCATGGTGAACCCGTCGTACAACTCGGCGACGTCGACATCCTGCGGCGTCAGCGATGTGCGGGACCACAGGTGCGCGGATTGGCCGAGAACCTGTGGTTCGTGCGTCAAAGTGCTTTGGTCCCAATCGATTCGCTCAATGATCTGAGTGCCGACGGCGTCGACGAACACCGGAGGTTTGGCGGTGTCGCGCGCGGCGTCGACGGCCGACACGATCACGGCGATCGCGCCGTCACAGGGCACGTCGCAGTCGTAGAGCCCGAACGGTGTGGTGATCGGCCGCGCGTTGAGATAGTCGTCCATGGTCATCGGCGACCGATACACCGCCGTCGGGTTGAGCTCGGCGTTCGCGCGCTGATTCAACGCGATCCAGCCGAGCGTCTCCTTTGTCGTGCCGTATCGGTGAAAGTGGCGCTGGGCGTTCTGCGCCAATGTGTGTGCGGCCGACGTGGCACCGAAGGGCAGCAGCCAGTCGGCGCGGCGACCCCCGGACGCAATGATCTTGCCCTGCTTCATCTCCTCGTTGAAGGTGGCTTCCCACAACGTCCGGAAGCACAGCACGTGCCGGGCCAGCCCGCCGGCGATGGCGAGCATCGCGGCGATCACCGAGCCGCCGGGACCGAAGGTTTCGATCCCGCCGTTGTGCCACGTTGGCCGAATGCCCAGCGCGGCTTCCAATGCGGTGACTCCACCTTCGCCGAAGCCGCCGAGATTCCCGCCGCCAGGGTAGGTCGACAAGCCGTCGATGTCATCGAAAGTCAGCCCGGCATCGGCGACCGCGGCCTCGCATGCCGCGACGGTCAGCGACAACGGCGGCACCATCAGTCGTCGGCCGATCTCCGACATGCCGATCCCGGTGAGCGCCACCTTGTCTTCGAACTTCTCCGAGGTGAGCATCGGCCGCACGTACTCGCCGAAGCGTTCCGGCGCGATCTCGTCGATCGGTAGCGGTGCGGGCTCTGCGTCTTCGACTACGCGGAAAAGCGGCAGCCACACGTCTTCGTGCTGCTCGAAGACAACCTCCACTTGCTGGCCCAATTCCAGCTGTTCAGCGTCACATTCGACGATGTTGGTGGTCAGCCGCACGCGCGGGTCTTCGGCGATGGCGACCTGCGCGATGACGTAGGGCGCGGGCAGGCCGGGCACGCTGAATCGGTGGTTGATGGTGAATCCGGCAAGCGTGGCCCGGCCAGACACCGCCCGCACAGTCAGGTTGTGCGAGCGGCAGTATCGGCACAACGGCGCCGGTGGATGAATGAGGGCAGTGCAGTCGGTGCATTCCTGTAGCCGCAACTTTCCGTCCGCACCTGAAGTCCAGAAGAACTCGTTGTCCGCAGTGATCAGTGGCAGCGGGCGTCCGGTCAACGGGTGAACCCCCACTCCGCTTCATTGGCTTCGGTTTTGAGGTGCTCGGCAGGGTCCTGGGCACCATTCGACATGGGATGTGGCCCAGCGTCGCGGCGCTCGCCCCACTCGGTGATCGCATGCACCGGGCAATCCAGCAGCGCGCGCTTCACCGCGTCGCGATCGCCGTCGGCGACTTCGCCATTGCCTTCCAGCGACGCGTATCCCCAGTCGTCAAGCGAGAAGTAACCCGGCGCGTGCTTGGCGCACACGCCGAAGCCGTCGCACACCGTGCGGTCGAGGCGGATTCTCACGCGCGGCTCACCACCTCGACCTCGTAGGGACGGTCGGCGGTGAAAGCACCGACATGGCATGTCTGGCAACCATTGTCGAGGTGGCTGTGAACGTGCCCGGGGAACTTGTCCAGCAGGCTGGCGGCGATGTTGGTCGCGGCGTCCAACGTCGCGCACGCGCCGCGTCCGCGGAGCACCACCGACCACCGGCGCAATCGGGCCAGATCATCGTCGGTGGCGACGCCGTCGCGCAGTGCCGCGCCGACGGCCGCCATCGCCGCAGTCCCGTTGAAGCAGGAGCCGCATTGTCCGGCGTTTTCGCGATCGAAGTACGCCAGCACCGCCGCGGCGACAGCGACGGGGCAGTCCTCGGTGAGCACCGCTATTGCACCGTTGCCCAGACCGATACCGAGGTCGCGCAGCGACTCGTGGTCCAGCGTGGCGTCCAGCACCGACCGATCCAACAGGCCGGCGAAGTAGCCGCCCATCAGCGCACCCTGAACGTGGTCGGGTGAAAGACCATGCAGCGTGAGAAGTTCTGTGAACGGCAACCCGTGCGGAATCTCGTAGAGGGCGGGCGGGCGGCCGGCACCGGTGAGCGTGACGAGGAAGCTGCCGGGCGACTGCGACGTGCCCAGCGAGCGGAAGTCGGCTGATCCGTGCTGCTGCAGGTAGGGCAGGTTGGCCAGTGTCTCCACGTTGCTCACCAATGTGGGAAGCCCGCCGACGCCTTCCTGGAAGGGTCGCGGCGGCTTGTCCGTCGGTTTGACCGGGCCGCCGTTGATCGCGCGGACGGCCGCGGTCTCTTCACCCGCGATGTACCCCGGGTCGACCGTCCACACCTCGACCGCGATGCTGCTGAGGGCATCTGGTCCAAGCTCGGCCGAGGCGGCCTCCACACTGGACGTCGATTCCGGGTCGGACATATAGACATAGGCGCGATCGGCGCCTGCCATCGCAGCGGCCAGTCGCAGCCCGTCGAGGATGAGGTGTGGCCGGTGCCGTAGCAACCATCGATCCTTGATCGAAGCCGGTTCTCCCTCTTCGCCATTCGCTACAACGATGGCTCCGCCGGCGGCGCGTCCGTTGTCACGCACCGCGCGCACCTTGATCGCGAGTGGAAAGCCGGCCCCGCCACGACCACGGAGCCCGCTGGACTCCACCTCGCCGAGTAGTTCGTCGATTCCGGCAATGGGCTGGTAGCCGCCGCGTTCCCGGTACGCGGCGAGATCCTCGCGGGCCTGGTCACCCTGGTTCCTCAGCAGCCTGGGCGTGAAGCCGGGCGACGAACCGATGGTGATCGCCGCCGCAGCGCTGGTCTCCATCAGCCGGCTCCCCAGCACACAGTTACGCTTCCGGACATGCGAACCGCGGTCGTGCGCGTCAATGTCGACCCAGACAATGCGCTCGCGCCGGCACAACTATCAGAGGGCATGGCAGTGCTCCTCGGCAGTGTCGGCGACGTGGGCGCTGACGTCATCGTCAAGGATTTCGGGGCGTTGCCTGCCGGTCGCCGCGAGGTCGAGCTGTTGATCGGCTGCGACGACGTCGACGCGGCCGTGCACGTCGCGATTGGTCTGTGCGCTAAAGCTTTTGCGACCACCCCGGTTCCGGGCGTGGTCACTTTCGTCAGCCGGGGGACCGATGACGATGCGCACGGTGTGCTGTCCGGTTTCGGACTCACCGGCGACATCGACCGGACGCCCGGCGATGACGGCTTCGACATTGTCCACGTGACGCTGCGTGAAACCGACCTCGAGCGCGTCCCGGAAAGCCGGATCCATACGGCGTTGGAGGCGTCGCTGAACTGCGAGGTCCACATTCGCACGGTGTGATCCATCGCGAGACGTCACGGTCCCAGGAATTCCAGGATCGCGGGCGCCGCCTGCACCCAGGTGTCGAACATGTTGAAGTGCTTGACTTTGCCCTGCGCGCGGGCTTCGGACGCGCGTTCCCACGCGTCCTCCGGCCAGGGCGGGTCGATCAACTTGGATCCCTTGATCAAGCAGCTGACTTCCAGCGATGTCCGTTTCGGGTGATCCATGTCGTTCTCACCGCCGCGAATGATCAACGCGGGGATCTTGATTCGATCGAACATTTCGTCGTCCACGCCCGGAATCGTCTGTCCCGGTTTGGAAACAAACGCGTTGAGCCAGCGCAGCATGAGCTTGAGGAAGTCGTCGGAGTCGAAGTCGAGGAACCGCTGCTTGTTCGCCGGGTTTTCCCCGATGCGCTCGACCCACTCGGGCACCTTGACCACGCCGTCCATTCCGGTACCTCGCACCGCGAGAATGCTCGGGATGATGTAGTAGGAACCCAGGACGAACGAGCCGTAGATGCCGCCCACGATGTTCCACACCGCGAGCTTCTGCACGAGTTCGGGGTAGAGCATCGTGGTCAGCATGGAATCCCTTGCCCCACCGGAGCCCCCGGCCAGAATGCATTGCTCGAAGCCCAGCCCGGTCACGAGTTTGTGCAAGGTCTCGGCGCGCATGTGCGATTCGCTCTGCCCGTAGAACTGCACATCCGATGCGCCGCAGTTGGGCCGGTCCCACAGCAGCACCCGGTAACCCCCGGCGGCCAGCGCCTCGGCCAGCGGACGCAGGCCGGGGATCTCCTTGCTGAACCGGCCGCCGGGTGTCAGTGCGATGAGATCGCCTGATTCACCGAGGATTTCGTAGACGACGTTGCCACCGTTTACCTCGATAGAAGACACAGATTCTCCTCCTACGTCAGGCCATGACCACGACGTCGTTGCCGAGGACTCGCACCGGGTAGGTGCGGATGCTCCATTCGGGCTTGACCGCAGTCGTGCCGGTCGCGAGTTCGAAACCCCATTGGTGCCAAGGGCAGTAGATGTATTCCTTGTCGCGCACCATCACCGCATCGCCCGGCGCGGTCTCGTCCACGATGGTGCGTCCACGCACGCGCCCCGAGCACAGCGGACCGCCCTGGTGTGGGCAGTAATTGGCGATGGCGTAGAAGGTGCCGTTGACGTTGTAGACGCCGACGCCGTGCCGTCCGATCGGGACCAGCTTGTGCTGGCCCGAAGGGATCTCGTCGACTGTGGCGACAACGTGCTCACGGCCCTGGGCGAGACGAGGCTCGGACCGCGCGGTGCCTGGTCCTTTTTCTTCAGCCGGCAATTCAGAGCACCCGGACTTGACCCTCGAGGACGGGAACCGTCTCCGGAAGGTGATAGGTCGCGATGCCGTTCTTGTACATCACCGCGTCCCGGGCGTGCTTGGGCAGGTGCTTGATCAACCAGCGCGGGTCGTCGAAGGTCCAGTGCGGGTAGTCCGACGAGAAGAGCAGGATTTTCTCGCACTCCATCCATTCCAGCGCGCGGGTCAACTCGGTCTTGTCCTCGGGGTAGTCCAGCGGCTGGGTGGTGAACTTGATGTGGTCCTTGACGTACTCCGACGGCTTGCGCTTGATGTCCATCCGGGACTTGCGGGCGTCGTAGATCGCGTCCATCCGCCACATCAACGGCAGGATCCAGCTGAACGCGTGCTCGACGAACACGATCCGCAGTGTCGGGAAGCGTTCGAAGACACCGTCGAAGATCAGGCTCATCACCTGGTTGGCGGCCAGCAGCGAGTAGGTGACCATGAAATCGTGGTTATAGCTGGGGTATCCCACCGGCGGAGCCGGCAGTTCGTCGAACTGGCTGCGGGACAGGTGGCAGCTCACGGGCATGTCGTGCTTGGTGGCGGCGGCCCAGACCGGGTCGTACTTGGGGTGACCCCAGGATGGCCGCGGCTCTGCCTTGATCAGGATCTGCGCCATGAAGGGATGCCCGGCCCACTTCTCGATCTCGCGCACCGACTCCTCGGGCTCTTCGATAGCGGCACAGATCGATCCGCGCCACCGCTCGTGCCAGTTGTTGTGGCTGTCGAGCCAGTGGTGGGACTGCCACTCGTTGAGGGCGGCCGCCATCGCGTGCTGCGCCTCGGGTAGCCGGGCCGGGTAGGCGGCCGGTTCCAGGATCGCGATGTCGGAGCCCGCCTCCATGATCAGTTGGCGGAACGCCATGTCCGGGTCGCTGCAGGCGAATTCGCCGTCGGGCGGGAACGCGTCGATGCGCATCGCGTAGCTGTGCGCGTAGTCGGGGGCGTCGTAGTAGATCTGCTCGCCCACGCTGCGGCTGAGGAAGTACTTGCTGCGCCACGGCTCGGGAATGTAAGGGGTGAGCTCACCCCGCTTGGGCGCCGGGTGCACATCCGAGTCAACGCACCGGACGGCGATGCGCTCGGCGGTGGGAACTCGCTCTTGTGAGTGGGTCAGCGTCATTTCGATCTCCTCGCTCTCCCTTTGGTTTCTTCTATTCTGCGACTAGCCGGTCGCGAGATCGGCCGAAACGTCGATCCCGTACAGGTTGGCTGCATTGCGCCAGCACAGCTTCTCCCGTTGCTCGGTGGAGAGTGCCCTGGGCAGTTTGTTGATGTCACCGCACTGCCAGTGCGGATAGCTCGAACCGAACATCACCATGTCTTCCTTGCCGGTGAAGCCGAACCACTCGCCGGCGAAGTCGGTGTCCCCGGGGCCGTCGAGGCTGCCCTGGACGAAGTACACGTGTCCGGGCAGATAGTCGCTGGGGATCCGCGGGGCCCAGGGAGTCTGCTCGAGGTGCGGCCGGCCGAAGGTGTCCATCCGCCACATGAACGGCGTGATGAAATCGGCGGCGCCGTCGCCCCAGACGAACTTCAGACCGGGGAAACGCTCGAACACCCCCTCGGCGATCATGTTCATCTGGTGGTACAGGTAGTTCAACGCCATGAAGCTGAGGTACTGCTCGTAAGTGCGGGTGTTACCCGACGGGGTCGGCGGATTGGCGATGCCCGAGCCCACCTCGATGTGCGCGGCAACGGGAAGACCGGCATCTGCTGCCGCTTCCCACAGCGGCCAGAACTGCGGCTTTCCGTAGACCTCACGCGACTGCAGCGGGACACCGATCTGGACCACGCGAGGATGTGCGCGCCACTTCTCGATCTCTTTCAGTGCGCCTGCGACGTCGTCGGGGTTCACCCGGATCGTTCCGCGGAACCTGTCGCCGAACTCGCTCGACTCCAACCACTTCGAGACCATCATCTCGTTGTGCGCGGCGTGCAGCGCGGTGCCCAGGTGCCGGTCCGGCATGATGCCCCGCGCCATCGGGTGCAGGACCGCCACGTCGACGCCGCGCTTTGAAAACAGCTCGTTGCCAACAATTTCCGGGTCGGATCCCGGGTACTGGCGGTCCGGTCCTTCGGTGTTCGGCGCGTATTCGCCCCCGGGCGCTCCGTACCAGTCCATCTCGTAGTCCGGGAAGCCGCGACTCTTGAACGGCTCACGCAGAGTCGAGCGCAGTTCCTTGTTGGACGAGAAGAAGATGTGCACGCTCGCGTCGATGAGCGGCGTGCGCGTCCCGTCCGGGTGTTCGATCACGTAAACCACCCTTCGCGGCTCCGACGGCTGTGTCGGGCCTGCTGACCCAATACTGTAGCTAAACTAACATTCACCTAGCGCGTTACTCAATGGGTTTCCCGTAAGCATTTCGATTAATCATCGTGCCTGGTAGATGCGGAAATCGCCAGTAGACGTCGTAAGCGTTGTTCTTCGCTGGCGATAATAACATTCTCCCTTTTTACGGGTCCCAATAGCGACGTCCTCGGCCCTGCTCCCGCCTCCGCTTGTTGACCCGCGTAGTGCAAGCCGAGCAGTCCGCGTGAGATTGTCACTGTGCTATTAAGAGAATAGTATTCTCGCTGCAAGTTAACCGCCCTGAGGAGTTGGCCGCGATGCTGTTGGAATTCGACGAAGATCAGCGGCTCTGGCAGGAAACCGTTCGCGACGCGGTCGGCAAGCAGTGCCCTCCGGCCCTGGTCAGAGGCATTGCTGAAGACGGCGTTGATCCGAGCCCGGTCTGGAAGGCATACGTTGAGCACGGCTGGACCGAGATGAACGACTCCGACACCGCCGTCGAGTTGGCGATCGTCCTCGAGGAACTGGGCCGCGCCACCGATCCCACGCCGTTTCTCGCGACGATGAGCCAGTTCGCGCCGTTGGCGGGGGACCGTTTCGATCCGCGGGCTTCCGGCACCGCTGTGTACGGCGGGGTGACGGCCCACCGGGACGGCGACGGCTGGGTGCTGGACGGCACCGGCCGCTACGTGCTCGACGGCGACCGTGCCGAATGGCTCGCGGTCGTGACCGACGCCGCGGTGTTCGTCGTCAACGCCGACGAAGCCGCGGGGCGGCTGTCCAGGCGACGGAGTTCGGTGTTCGACCCGGTGCTGCACGTCGCCGATCTGACCTTCGACGGGTTGCGCCTGCCCGACACCGCCCGGGTCGCCGTCGATACCGAGCGGGCGCATCACGTCGCACTGATGGGTATGGCGATCACGATGGTCGGTGCGTGCCAACGCATCGTGGATCTGGTTCTCGATCATGTCCGCAGCCGCCACCAGTTCGGCGTGCCGATCGGATCGTTCCAGGCGGTTCAGCACAAAGCCGCCGACATGCACGTCGCGGTCGAGCGGGCACGTGCGCTGAGTTACTACGCCGCCTTGACGATCGCCGGCGACGATCCCCGTCGGCGGTTGGCCGCCGCGATGGCGAAAGCGGCTGCGGGCGAATGCCAATCGCTGGTATTCAGGCACGGCCTGCAGCTGTTCGGTGCGATGGGCTTCACCTGGGAGAACGACCTGCAATTCGCGCTCAAGCGCGCCAAGGCCGGCGAGCTCATGCTCGGCGGGACCGCAGAGCATCGGGCGAGGGTCACCGAGGAGTACCGTGCAGCTCACCTTTGATCCAAACGTCGAGTCGTTCCGCGAGGATTTCGCCGCCTTCCTCGACAAGCATGTGCCTGCCACCGCCGCCGAAGCGCTGGAGCGACCAAAGTCGGTGTCGCACATGCCGGCCTGGGCCCGGCGCTGGCAACGACTGCTATTCGACAACGGTTGGCTGTTGCCCACCCAACCGCCGGAATTCGGTGGCCGTAACGCCACCGTCCTACAGCAGTACGTGTACTTGGAAGAGCTGTGCAAGCGCCGGATTTATCACAGCTTCAACCCGCAAGGCGTGAACATCATTGCCGCGTCGCTGATTACGTTCGGCAGCGATGAGCACAAGCAGCGCTGGGCGGTTCCCATCCTGCGCGCCGAGATCACCGCGTCGCTGGGGATGAGCGAGCCGAGCGCCGGCTCAGACCTTGCGTCGTTACGGACCAAGGCGGTCCGCGACGGCGATCACTTCGTCGTCAACGGGCAGAAGGTGTGGACGTCGGGAGCTCACGACGCCGACGTGCTGCTGACGTTCGTGCGCACGGACCCGGATGCACCGAAGCACAAGGGGATCAGCGCACTGCTGATTCCCACCGACACCCCTGGTGTGACGCGACGGCCATTCCCGGATATCTGTGGTCAAGACAACCTGGACTTCAACGAAGTGTTCTTCGAGGACGTCAAAGTGCCGGCGGAGAACCTGGTTGGGCCGCTCAACCAGGGCTGGCGGGTTGCCAATGGGTCGCTGGGGCACGAGCGGACGATGATGTGGCTCGGTTTCGCCGACCGTCTCGACAACATCATCGCGGATTTTCACCCGGCAAATGAACTCGAGCGCGATCAGTACGCCACCACGATCATGGATCGTCAGGCACTCCAGCTACTCGGCTCGGTGGCACTGGCCCGGGCAACCCGCGGCGAAGAGGACGTGCCGGCGCTGTCGGTTCTCAAGCTGCTCGGTTCGGAGGCCGAACGACAAGCGTGCGAAAATGCTTTGGCCGCAGCGGGATCCGATGGTTTGGTGCACCCCGGCGCTGACGGGACGCTACGAGCCGATGAACCTCGATCACTACTTCGGCAGTTGGTTCGACCGATACGCCCGCAGCTTCTCCGGCACCATTGCCGGCGGAACATCGGAGATCCAGCGGAATATCATCGCCCAGCGAGTGCTCGGACTGCCCGCCCGCTGAAGACTTACGCCTGCCCGCCGGCCGTCATTCCCGGACGAGATTGAACGGCCAGTCGGCGGAACCACCCGGCGCCCCGCCACAGCCGGCGTCAAACGTGGACTGCACCGAACCGGTGAGTGCCACCGCGTCCCAGGTGTACACGTCGTGTGAGGGCAGGAAGTAGACCGTGCAGCGCACACCGTCTGGCACATCGACGCTCATCGTGTAGGTGGTGTTCACCAGATGTCCGACGGCGTACCACGGCGTCGCTTGTCCGTTGGGCCTGGGCTGGGCCTGGTTTTGGAGGCAGTCGGGGGGGTGACCTGGCTCGCATGGCCGGAGTGCCCATAGCCATGAGTGACCCGGGTCGCGCGGCGACTCCACGCGGTAGTTGCCCCACGGGATGTGAGCGCTGGCTACCGGAGCCAAAGTGACCGCGGCCGCCATCAACGGAATGCTCAGCGCCAACGACTTCAACGTCGTGCCCCTCTCGTTCATCTCACCGGGCCTGCGTTTGCTCGAATATAGGCCGCTTGGCCGGTGGATTTTGCGGTATGGGCCACCCTGGCCCGTTCAGTCGATGACTGCGGCTTCCTTGCGTTCGGTGATCGGCAGCGCCAGTTCCTGCTCATCGCAGAGCCGCTGGAGCTTCTCCAACGTTTCTTCCAATCCGGCGCCGAGTCGGGTGCCGGGAGTAAAGGTCGCGGGCAGGTTCCGCATGCCCTGGATGACGCCGATGGTCTCATAATGCACGGTGCCCTCGGGATCGCATTGGTAGTCCGGCATCCGGTCGAGCACCGCGGTCAGCATGGACTTGAACACCGTGCGTGCCACGTTGGAGCCGATGCAGCGATGAATGCCTAGCCCAAAGCTGAAGTGCCGGTTACCTTTACGATCGAGGGTGATGTTGTTGGGATCGCTGAACACCGACGGGTCGCGGTTGGCCATCGCCCACGAGATCCACAATCGCTCGCCCTCTTTGAACCGCGTTCCTTCGATCTCCACATCGTCGGAGAAGGTGCGACCGTCGCCGGGCGCGGGGGTGTAATAGCGCAAGAATTCCTCAGTTGCCGAGTCAAGTAAGGTGTCGCGCTCACGGCTGAGTCGCTCGCGCTCGTCGGGATGCTGGGAAAGCCACTCCATCGAGTGGGCGGTCAACGCGGTGGTGGTGTCGAACCCACCGCCGATCACCAGCCCGAGGTTGCCCATGATCTCCATGTCGGGTGCGGGCTCGCCATCGATGCGCAATTGGAGAAGCCCGTTGACGATTCCCGGTCGCGGGTTCTCCCGGATCTCGACCATGTTGGTCAGCAGATCCAGGCCCATCTGCCGGTGCCCGGCGACAACACGATCGATGTCCGGGGAGTGCTCCGGTGTGTACACCGAGGCATGCACCGGCTCGCTGTAGATTGCCCAGTTCTTCAGCGGGATGCCCAGCATCGCCAGCGTCAGCACCGCAGGCACGATGTTGGCGAGATCGTCGACGAAGTCGATGCGGCCGTCTTCGATCTTCTCGTCGAGGCAGGCACGCGTGACATCGTCGATGAACGGTACCCAGCGCTTCACCGCGGCCGGCGACAAATAGGGGTTGAGCACGGTGCGGTAGACGCGGTGCTCAGGTTCGTCCATTTCCAGGATGCCGCCGCGCACGCCGCTGGCGCGCTTGGCCTTGGGGATCGAAATGCCTTGATAGCCATGGCGTTCACCGTTGATGTCGTGATCATTGGACACGACCGGGCAACGGGCGAGCTCGAACACCGCGTTGCTGCCACCTGCGACCCAGTGACCGTCGTAGGTGTCGGTCCAGGCGATCGGGCATTTCTCGTGGATTTCTTCGGTGATCTTCTCGAATTGGCTGCGGTACTCGGGCGTGTGCCGGTCGAAGTGATACCGATTTTTCTTGCGGTCGCTGTCCTTGGAGATGTCATCGTCGATGCTCACGATGTGGACTCCGTAATGAAGATGGCTTGTTCCGGGCAGGAATGCGCGGCTTCTCGCACGGCGTCTTCCTGGTCGGGCGGGACGTCTTCGGAGGCGGCCGATGCATGACCTTCGATGTCATCGAGCACGAATGAATCCGGCGCGATCATCGAGCACAGTGTGTGGCCCTGGCAACGATCTGGATCAACCCGAACTTTCACGACTCTTTCCTTCTCCTCGCGATTCCTCAGCCCAGATACCCACGGCCGTCAGGTGTTTCGTCCGCCGTTGACGCCCAAGATTTGACCGGTGATGTAACCGGCTTCTTCGGAGACCAAGAACGCGCAGGCCGCGGCGATGTCCTCGGGCTTGCCGATCCGCCGCACTGGCGTTGCGGCGATGGTCTTTTCGATGTCGCCGAGGTTGCCACGCTGCTCGGCGTTGCGCAGCATCGGAGTGTCGATGAAGCCCGGCGGCACCGCGTTGACCGTGATGCCGTTCGGTCCGTACTCCAGAGCCAGCGACTTGGTCAACCCGTTGACGGCGGATTTGGCGGCGACGTAGTGCGACATGAACGGGGCGCCGGAGTGAGTGCTCGACGAGGAGATGTTGACGATGCGTCCCCAGCCGGCGTCCAGCATGTCGGGCAGCACAGCCTGGGTCATGTGGAAGACGCCGTTGAGGTTGACGTCGATCAGCCGCTGCCAGTCCGCGAAGTCGATGTGGGCGAACCGCTTGAACCCGTCGAGTCCGGCTGCGTTCACCAGAACGGTGACGGGGCCCAGTTCGTCGCGGATACTCGAGAGCGCGGTGTCGATCTGCGCGCGATCGGTCACGTCAGCAGTGAAGGCCGACGGAGAGTCGGACGCCTTCAGGTCGAGTGCCGCGACCTGTAATCCGTCTTTGCGAAGCCGTTCCACAACGGCGAGGCCGATTCCGGAACCGCCGCCGGTGACAACGGCCGTCCTCACGCGGTCACCCGGGCAGATACCGTTACAGGCACAAAGAATCTCCCTTCCGAATATGAGAACCTTACTCTCACGCTCTTGCCACTCGCAAGACGGTTCAAAAACTATGCTCAACCTGCAATGACGCGGGAACTTCCATGACACCCATATTGGCACGAGTATGCCAGTCTCGTTTCTCCCGTTTCGCTGAATTCTTGTGTCCGGAATGTAGGATTCGCCCGAGATGAGAATCAAATTATCCACGTGTCCAGGAGAACCGAATGCCATCGCACGACACGGCCACAGCCACTGTGAGTGCTAACTCACCGACAGAAGCTGGGACCGCGCACGCCGACAGGCGGATGCTGATCGACGGTCAGCTCATCACGACCGACCGCACGTTCCCGTCGGTGAATCCAGCCACCGGTGACGTCATCGGTCATGCGCCAGACGCCGGCACCGACGACGCGGCCGCCGCGATCGCGGCCGCCCGGCGAGCGTTCGACACCACGAGTTGGTCGACCGATGTCGCGCTGCGCGTGCGATGCCTGGAGCAGTTGCATCAGGCGCTGCTCGACCATGCCGAAGAATTGCGCGAGCTGACGATCGCCGAAGTGGGCGCAACCCGCGCGCTGACGCACGGCGCTCAGCTCGATGAGCCGATCAAGATCGTGAAGTATTACGCCGACGTCCTGCGCGACTATCCGATGACCGAAGAACTCGGCGAAATCGAGTCGCGCGGCATGCGGCACCGGCGCTGGGTGGAGAAAGAAGCCGCCGGGGTGGTCGGCGCGATCATCGCCTACAACTACCCCAACCAGCTCGCCCTGGCGAAGCTGCCGCCCGCGCTCGCCGCCGGCTGCACGGTCGTACTCAAGGGTGCCCCGGACACTCCGTTGGTGACTCTGGCGCTAGGAGAGCTGATCGCCAACCACACCGACATCCCGGCCGGCGTGGTCAACGTGCTCAGCTCCTCAGATTCCGCTGTTGGTGAAGCGTTGACGGTCAGCCCCGACGTCGACGTGATCACGTTCACCGGGTCCACGCCCGTCGGGCGCCGAATCATGGCCGCGGCTAGCGAGACCGTCAAACGCGTCTTCCTCGAGCTCGGTGGGAAGTCGGCTGCAATCGTGCTCGACGACGCGGACTTCGCAGGAGCCGGCATGTTCGCGGCGTTCTCGATGGTCACTCACGCCGGCCAAGGATGCGCGCTGACGTCCCGGTTGCTGGTGCCGAGGAAGCATCACGACGAGATCGTCGAGTTGATCGCGCAGAACTTCGCCAAGGTGCGCCACGGCGACCCGGCCGACCCGAAGACCTACATGGGGCCCCTGATCAACGAACGTCAGCGCGACAAGGTCGACGGCATGGTGCAGCGGGCCGTCGCCGACGGTGCGACGCTGGTGACCGGCGGCAAGCGATTGGACCCCGGTTACTTCTATGCGCCCACGCTGCTGACAAATGTCCACCCCGACAGCGAGATCGCGCAGCAGGAGATCTTTGGCCCGGTGCTGGTCGTCATCGCCTTCGACGATGACGACGATGCCGTGCGTATCGCCAACAACTCCATCTACGGTCTGGCCGGCGCGGTGTTCAGCGGTGACCAGGATCGGGCGGTGGCGGTAGCGCGCCGGATCCGCACCGGATCGTTCTCGATCAACGGCGGCAACTACTTCAGCGCCGACGCCCCGTTCGGGGGCTTCAAGCAGTCCGGCGTCGGCCGGGAGATGGGCGTGGCCGGCTTGGAGGAATTTCTGGAGCGCAAGACATTTGCCGTCCCAGCCGTTCCGGTTGAGGGCGTGGCATGACGGGGCCGTTAGACGGAATTCGCATCCTGGAAGTCGCCATGTACGGGTTCGTCCCATCGGCGGGCGCCGTGCTGGCCGAATGGGGCGCCGACGTCGTCAAGGTCGAGCACGCCGTGACCGGTGACCCGCAACGCGGCCTGCGGCAGACCGGGATGCTGCGCGTCGAAGGCGACCCTAACCCCAACATCGAGCACGCCAACCGGTGCAAGCGCAGCGTGGGCCTGGACATGTCAGTGCCCGATGGCAAAGAGGTGCTTTACGAGCTCGCCCGCCGATCCGACGTGTTTTTGACCAGCTTCCTGCCCGGACACCGCAAGAAGTTCGGCATCGACCTCGACGACATCCGCGCGATCAACCCGAAGATCATCTACGCCCGCGGCAGCGCGTTGGGCCCGCGCGGCGCGGAGTCCGAAAAGGGCGGCTACGACATGACGGCGTTCTGGTGCCGGGCCGGAACCGCCGCCACCATCACTCCGCCCGGGACCGGAGGCATGATCGGTCCACCCGGGCCCGCCTACGGCGACACCATCTCGGGAACCAACCTTGCCGGCGGTATCGCTGCGGCGTTGCTCAAGCGCGAGCGCACCGGCGAACCGTCGGTCGTCGACGTCTCGCTGCTGGGCAGCGGACTCTGGTCACTGGGACACACGGTCGCGTTGACGATGCATCTCAATCAGCGCATGGAGGCATTCCCGCCGGGCGTGCACGGTTCGCCGGTCAACCCGCTGGTGGGGCTGTACGCGACATCGGACGGCCGCTACATCTCCTTCGTGATGATGCAGGCCGGCAAGTTCTGGGCCGACGTGTGCCGTCACATCGACCAACCCGACCTGGCCGACGATCCGCGCTTCGACTCAGGCGAGAACATCGTCGCCAATACCGCGGAAGCCGTGCAGATCCTGTCGAAGGCGATCGCGACCCGCACTCTCGCGGAATGGAGTGAACGGTTCGCCACGCTCGCCGGGCCATGGGCGCCGGTGCAGGACACCTTGCAGTCGGCCGCCGACGCGCAGGTCCGGTCGAATGAATATGTAGTTCAGGCAGGCGAACTTGAATTGGTCGCCAACCCAGTGCAGTTCGATGTCGCGGCACCGGTGTCGGGGCCTGCCCCGGGGTTCGCCGAGCAGACCGACGAGATCTTGCTGGAGCTCGGGTTGGACTGGGACCGCATCATCGAGCTCAAAACTATCGGTGCCGTCACTTAATTCGGAGGTCTCTTGTTGTCAATTTTCACTCCCGCCGCATGTGGCATGGGTCATAATCGCCGGACGCTTCAAGAAGTGGGGATGGGCCGGCCCGCGTTACTCGGGTGCGCCGACTTCGGCGGACGACACGGGGGGACGAGCGCGGGGATGGCAGGCATCGATGGCGAATAAGGGAGCGGAGCGCTGGTCCACCGGGATCAGCCTGCCGAACGGTCTTTCGGGCGCGATGCAGGCCATCGGTGGGCTGTTCGCGATGAGTGCCGACGCGGTCAAGTTCGCGTTCCGCAGGCCGTTTCAGGGGCGCGAGTTCCTGGAGCAGTCCTGGTTCGTCGCGCGGGTTGCGTTGACTCCGACGCTGTTGGTGGCCATCCCGTTTACGGTTCTTGTCAGCTTCATTCTCAATATCTTGTTGCGCGAGTTGGGCGCCGCCGATCTCAGCGGCGCGGGCGCGGCATTCGGCGCGGTCACTCAACTCGGTCCGCTGGTGACGGTGTTGATCGTGGCCGGCGCCGGCGCGACGGCGATGTGTGCGGATCTCGGCTCGCGCACCATCCGCGAGGAGATCGACGCGCTGGAGGTGCTGGGCATCAATCCGGTCCAGCGCCTGGTGACGCCCAGGATGCTTGCGGCAGGGCTGGTCGCGCTGTTGCTCAACAGCCTGGTCGTCATCATCGGAATCATCGGCGGCTACGTGTTCTCGGTGTTCGTGCAAGATGTCAACCCCGGCGCATTCGCCGCAGGCATCACCCTGTTGACCGGGGTGCCGGAGGTCATCATCTCCTGTGTCAAGGCGGCGCTGTTCGGTTTGATCGCCGGCCTGGTGGCGTGTTATCGCGGACTGACGATTACCGGTGGGGGGGCCAAGGCAGTCGGCAACGCCGTCAACGAAACCGTCGTGTACGCGTTTATGGCGTTGTTCGTTGTGAATGTGGTTGTAACCGCAGTCGGCATCCGGTTCACGGTGAAGTGATGGGACACCTGCCGTGGCGACCATAAAGACGCTGAGAATGACGTATCCGCGGGCCTTCCGGGCCCTCGGCTACTGGCGCAGGCCTGTCGGCACTTTCGCCGCGATCGGTGACCACACAGTCTTCTACGGCAAAGCGCTCGCCGGCATACCCTTCGCGATGACCCGCTACCGGCGAGAGATCATCCGTCTTGTCGCCGAAATCAGCATGGGCGCCGGAACTTTGGCGATGATCGGCGGAACGGTCGTCATCATCGGTTTTCTGACTTTGGCCGCCGGTGGCACGCTCGCCGTCCAGGGCTACAGCTCGCTGGGCAATATCGGCATCGAAGCGCTCACCGGATTCCTGGCGGCATTCATCAACGTTCGCATTCTGGCGCCCGTCGTCGCGGGAATCGGCTTGGCTGCCACCTTCGGTGCGGGCGTTACCGCCCAATTGGGCGCTATGCGGATCAGCGAAGAAATCGACGCACTGGAATCGATGGCCATCCGGCCGGTCTCCTATCTGGTCAGCACGCGGATCGTCGCGGGCATGCTCGCGATAGTGCCGCTGTACAGCATTGCCGTCATATTGTCTTTCCTCGCAAGCCAATTCACGACCGTGGTGCTGTTCGGTCAGTCGGGTGGCCTGTACGACCACTACTTCGACACCTTCTTGAACCCGATCGACTTGTTGTGGTCGTTGGTGCAGGCCATCTTGATGGCGCTTTCCGTCCTGTTGCTGCATACCTACTACGGGTATTTCGCCTCGGGCGGACCGGAAGGCGTGGGGGTCGCAACCGGCAATGCGGTACGTAGCTCATTGATCGTCGTGATATCAGTGACGCTGCTTGTCTCACTGTCGATCTACGGCTCAAATGGAAACTTCAACCTCTCGGGATAGGGAATACATCCGATGCCCCACAACGGGATACGTGCGCTGACGGGTCTGGTGACCGTCGCGGTCATCGCCGCGATCGTTGCCGTCGCCGTGGGCTTGTTCCAAGGCAGCTTCACCGACAGCGTGCCGCTGACCATTCTGTCCCCACGGGCCGGCCTGGTGATGAACCCGGACGCGAAAGTGAAGATGCACGGGGTGCAAGTGGGCAAGGTCGCCTCGATCGAGTCGCGACCTGACGGTCAAGCAGTCCTGCGCTTGGCGATGTATCCCTCCGAGATGCACCTGATTCCGGCCAATGTGCTCGTCGACCTCACATCGCCGACGGTGTTCGGCGCGAAGTTCGTCGAACTGGTGCCGCCGGCCGCACCGTCAGCGCAAGCGCTGCACGCCGGTCAGGTACTCGATGGTCAACACGTCACGGTCGAGATCAACACGGTGTTCAAGCAACTGACAGCGGTACTGGGCACGCTGGACCCCGCGAAACTGAACGCGACTCTTGGGGCTGTCTCGCAGGCCCTGAGCGGCCGCGGCGAAAAGATCGGTCAGGCGTTCAGCGACCTGGACTCGTTCCTGGCGAAGTTCCAGCCGACCCTTCCCGCGCTGAGCCACGACATCGCAATGTCGGCGCCGGTATTCAGGGCCTACGGCGACGCGTCGGCGGATCTGGTGAAGACCCTGAAAAACTCGGTCGAGATCAGTAAGACGATCGTCGACGAGCGACGCAATCTCGACGCGTTACTGATCAGCGCGATCGGTTTGTCCGACGTCGGCAATGACGTCCTGGGCGCCAACCGGAAGGGGCTGACGGACGTCTTTCACCTACTGGCGCCGACCACCGATCTGCTCAACGAATACGCCCCGGCGCTGACGTGCGCCTTCGCTGGCGACGCGGAGTTGGCGAAGGGGCCGGCACTGCCCGAACCGAGCATCGCGATCTCGGCCAGCCTCACGTTCGGTGCCGAACGCTATCGGTATCCGCAGAACTTGCCCAGGGTTGCGGCGACGGGCGGTCCGCGTTGCATGGGTCTGCCGAGGATCCCCTTCAACAGCACGGCCAAGGTTCTCATCGCAGATACCGGCGCTAATCCGGTGGTGTACGGGAATCCGCAATTGCTCCTCAACTTTGATGGCCTCAAACAGTTGTTGTACGGGCCGATTGACGGTCCACCGCGCAATCCTGTTCAGGTTGGACAACAGGGATGAGGGGTTCACTGGGCCCGACGCTGGTCAAGTTCGGTGTCTTCGCCGTTGTGATGTCGTTGCTGACCTTGTTTTTGTTCTTCACCTTCGGCCAGTACCGCACCGGTTCGGTCAGCGGTTATTCTGCGATCTTCAACGATGCGTCACGTCTGAAGGCCGGCGATTCGGTGCGGGTCGCCGGCATCCGGGTGGGCACCGTCAACGGCGTCGCCCTGCAGCCGGACAAAAAGGTTGTGGTGAAGTTCGACGCGGACCGCTCGGTCGCGCTCACCGAGGGCACCAGGGCTGCCGTTCGCTACCTCAACCTTGTCGGTGATCGCTACCTCGAACTGGTCGACGGGCCGGGTTCGACCAGGAAACTGCCCGCCGGGGGCCAGATCAGCGCGAGTCACACCGCGCCGGCCCTTGACCTCGATCTGTTGCTCGGCGGCCTGAAACCCCTCATCCACGGGCTGAACCCGCGAGATGTCAATGTGCTCTCGTCGGCGCTGTTAGAAGTGTTCCAGGGTGAGGGTGGCACCTTGCAATCGCTGTTCACCAAGTCGACGTCATTCACGAACACGTTGGCCGACAACGACCAAACGATCGAGCATCTGATCGACAACCTGAACACCGTGGCGGGAACCCTGAACAAGGACGGCGGCGAATTCTCCGGGGCAATCGATCGCCTCCAGAGGTTGGTCACGGGTCTGGCGGATGACCGCGACACATTCGGTCCTGCCATCGACGCGTTGAGCAACGGCACCCTGACGCTGGCGGACCTGCTGGGCAAAGCAAGGCCACCGCTGTCCGGCACCATAGAACAGCTCCGTAAGCTGGCCCCGAACCTCGATAACGACAAGGACCGCCTCGATGCCGCGCTTCAGAAGGCGCCCAGAAACTATCGCAAGCTGGTCCGGCTCGGCGTCTTCGGCGCCACCATCCCGTATTTCCTCTGCCAAATCACGCTCCGTGGCACCGATCTGTCCGGCAAGACGGTGATCGCTCCCTTCTTCAGGTCTGCTGCGCAGCGGTGCGAGGAACCGGAACCGGAGGATCACTGATGCTGAAATACCGCGGAACGGGGCTGATCAAAGCCGGATTCATCGGCGCCATCCTCATTGGGATGCTAATCCTGGTAGGCCTGTCGCCCGATCGGATTGTGTCGCTGGCGACCAACGTCCGCTACCAGGCGATGTTCTCCGAAGCCGGCGGCCTTGCCGTCGGCAACGCTGTGACGGTGTCGGGAATCAAAGTCGGCACGGTGTCGGATGTGTCATTGCACAGCGGCGATGCGTTGGTCACCTTCACGATGAAAGGCAGCGTTCCGCTCGGCAAAGACACCAGCGCGCACATTCGCACCGGCTCTTTGTTGGGTGAACGGGTGCTGACCGTGGAGTCGTCAGGCAGCGGGGCCATGCATCCGCTGGACGTCATCCCGATCTCCCGCACCTCCTCGCCATACTCGTTGACCCAGGCGGTCAGTGATTTCACGGCCTACGCGGACCAGACGAACACCGCGACCTTGAACCAGTCACTGGACACGCTGTCGGCAACGCTGAACCAGATCGCCCCACAGCTGGGACCTACCTTCGACGCAGTCAGCCGGTTGTCGCAGAGCCTCAACAATCGCAACACGAGCCTGGCCGACCTGTTCAAGAGTGCCAGCGCTGTCACCGGCATCCTGTCCGAACGTAGCCAACAGGTGAACAAGCTAATCCTCAACTCCGACGATCTGCTGCAGGTCTTGGCGGGGCGGCGGAACGAGATCGTTCAACTGCTCGCGGCGACGTCGGCGGTGTCCAAGCAGCTGTCCGGACTGGTGCATGACAACGAAAGCAAGTTGGCGCCTGCGCTGCAGAAGCTGAATTCGGTGACCTCGGTGCTGGAAAAGAACCGCGAGAACGTCGAGAAGGCATTGCCCGGCCTCGCAAAATTCCAGATCACGGTGGGTGAGGCTATCTCCAGCATGTACGCCTACTCGGCGTTCGTCCCGAACTTCCTTGTCCCGCAACTTTTCCAGCCCTTCCTGGACTACCTATGGGGCTTCCGCACGTTCGATACCAGTAAGGGTCCCGGCTTCCCGTCAACGGTGCCGCGGTCGCTGATCCCGTTCCCGTACAACGGTGCTCCGCAGTGCCCAGGCTGTACCTTGGGTGGACGGATTGGGGGATCGCAGTGATCTCCCGGCTCCCACGAAACAGGCGCACGACCGTCGCCGCAGTCGTCGTAGCGGGGCTTCTTGTTGCCGGAGCGGCCTTCGTGGTCCGACAGGTCTTTTTCGGCCCGACGACCATAACGGCCTATTTCACGTCGGCCACTGCGATCTATCCCGGTGACGAGGTTCGAGTCTCGGGTGTCAAAGTCGGCACTATCAAATCCATCGAGCCGCAGGGCACAAAGGCGAAGATGACGTTGCATGTCGACCACGACGTGCCCATTCCGGCGGACGCGAAAGCCGTCATCGTCACCCAGAACTTGGTGGCCGCCCGCTACGTCGAGCTCACCCCTTCCTACCGGACCAGTGGCCCGGTCATGGCTGATGGCGCGGCGATACCGGTAGAGCGCACGGCGGTTCCGGTGGAGTGGGACGAGGTCAAGTCCCAATTGATGCGGCTGGCAACAGATTTGGGCCCGAACGCCAAGGTGTCGACACCGTCGATATCGCGATTCATCGACAGCGCCGCCAACGCGCTACAGGGTGGTAACGGCGAGAAGTTGCGCCAGACGCTCAATCAATTGTCCGGGGTGGCGCGGACCATCGCGAACGGCAGCGGCAACATTGTCGACATCATCCAGAACCTGCAGATCTTCGTCACGGCACTGCGCGACAGCAACGTTCAGATGGTGCAGTTCAATGACCGGTTGGCCACGCTCACCAGCGTGGTGAACGACAGCAAATCTGATTTGGACGCGGCGCTGACGGACCTGTCGAGCGCAGTGGGCGAGGTGCAGCGTTTCATCGCCGGGACCCGCGACGAGGCGAGTGAACAGATCGACCGATTGGGCAAGGCCATCCAGCCTCTCGTCGATCAGCACATGGCTCTGGAGAACATTCTGCACGGCGCGCCGACCGCGCTGAGCAACTTCTTCAACGACTACAACGCCGACACCGGAACCATCGTGGGCGGGTTTGGGATCATGGACTTCGCCAATCCCGTGCAGTCCGGTTTGTTGCTTCCGATTCCGATACCCGGTTGCGGGCAAGTCGAGGCGGTCGAAAACGTCACGGCAACCGAATCCGGCAAGCTGTGCGCTCTGTTCCTCGGCCCCGGGTTGAGGGTGCTGAACTTCAACAGCCTGCCGATCCCGATCAATCCGTTCATCCAGAAGTCGGTCGACCCGGCCAACGTCCTGTACAGCGAAGATCGACTGGCACCCGGGGGCTCGGGCCCGAAGCCTGGGCCACCGGAAATTCCGCCGGCCGTGTCGGCGTACACCGGGCTCAATGGTGACTCGGTGGTACCCGGGCCGGCACCGTCGGTGCCGCTGCCCCGGATACCGGGCGCGGCAATGCCGCTGCCACCACCGCCGACGACACCAGAGCCTCCGCCAGCGGCGCCGAGCCTGCCGGGCATGCTGCTCCCAGCCGAAGCGGCGCACCCGTGACCGCCCGGATTGCCCTGCGGCGACTACTCGCCGTCGGATGTTGCGTGATGCTGACGGGCACCGGTTGCGCCTTCCACGGCCTCAACTCGCTGCCGTTGCCCGGGGCCGTGGGGCGCGGACCGGATGCCGACACTTATCACGTTGAACTGGCGAATGTCATCACGATGGAGTCCAATTCGCCAGTGTTGATCGACGACGTCGTGGTCGGCAGTGTCGGCCCGATGACGGTCAAAGACTGGCACGCAGACGTCCAGATCTCGGTCAAGCGCGATGTTGTCATCCCCGCCAACGTGCAAGCCAGCATCGGTCAGACCAGCCTGTTGGGGTCCATGCACTTGGAGCTCAACCCGCCCCTTGGGCAGCTCGGTGTAGGCCGGCTGCGGCCGGGCACCCGCATCCCGCTGAGTCGGTCGTCGACGTATCCCTCGACCGAGCAAACCCTGTCGTCGCTGGCGCTTGTCGTCAACGGCGGAGGCCTCGGGCAGATCGGCGAGATCATCCACAACTTCAGCGCCGCACTGGCCGGACGTGGGGGCGCCGTTCGCGACTTGATCAATCGCTTCGACTCTTTCGTGGGGACACTCGACGAACAACGCGACAACATCGTCGCAACCATCCAGGCACTGGATCAGCTTGGCGGCAACTTCGCGGCCCAGCGTGACGTCCTCACCCAGGCGCTGCGTACGTTACCGCCCGCGCTCGACGTGCTGATCAAGGAGCGGCCTCGCCTGACGGCCGCGTTGAACGGGTTGCGCAAGTTCAGCAACACCGCCACCGGGCTGATTAACGACACTCAGGCCGACTTGGTGAGAAATCTGAAGAACCTGGAGCCGACGGTCAAGGGACTGGCGGATGTCGGACCGGACATCGATACGGCGCTCGCGGCGCTGACCGTGTTCCCGTTCACCCAGAACTTCGTCGACCGCGCTGTTCGAGGTGACTACTTCAACTTGCACGTCCAATTCGACCTTTCGATCCCGCGGCTCAAGCGAGGCCTGTTCCTCGGGACGCACTTCGGACAACTCGGGGAACAGCAGATACCCGCGCCGGGGGATCCGCCGTACCTGCAGTACACCCGTGATCCACTCCACGGGGGCTTCGGACCGCCGCCTGGTCCGCCGCCACCCGGCTCGCCGGCGTCACCGGCCGGGGTTCCGCCGGCCGGCCCACAGGCGCCGCCCCCACCGGGCCCGCCAGCACCGGGACCTGCCCAGCCGAATCTGCAGTTCAGCGCTCCCCTGCCGGGACCCGCCGCTGCGCCGCTGCCGGGGCCGCCCGCGCCCAATGTCGCGCCGCCAGCAGGGATTTCACCGACGGAGGGGAGCAGGTAGATGCTGACGCGCTTCGTCCGGATTCAGCTATTGATCTTCGCGATCATCGGAGTCATCGGCGTAATCGCGATGGCCCTCTTCTACATACAGGCGCCGACGCTACTCGGTATCGGCCGGATCACCGTCAGCCTCGAGCTGCCGGCGACCGGTGGTCTGTACCGGTTCTCCAATGTGACCTACAACGGAGTGCAGGTCGGCAAGGTCACCTCGGTGTCGCTCACCGCAAAGGGCGCCAAAGCGACGCTGTCGCTGGGTACTTCGCCCAAGATCCCGGCGAACCTGCAAGCCGAAGTGCTGAGTGTCTCGGCAGTGGGCGAACAGTATGTGGACCTGCGGCCACGCACCGGCGCAGGGCCATACCTTCGCAACGGCTCGGTTATTGCCATGCACGACACCACGATTCCGCAAGCGGTCGGACCGATGCTCGACCAGGTAAGTGCTTTGGTGAAGAGCCTTCCCAAGAACAAGATCGGTCAATTGCTCGACGAGTCTTTTCAGGCCTTCAACGGGGCCGGGTACGATTTGGGGTCACTGTCCGATTCGGCGTCACGAATCTCCGCCGACTCCAACCGCATCGTTGACCGGACACGCGCCCTTACCGAAGACTCGCAGCCGCTGCTGAACGCTCAGGCGCAGACGACCGACTCGATCCGGACATGGGCGCGCAGCCTGGCCGGGATTTCGGATGTGCTGGTGACTGATGATTCCCGGTTTCGCACGGTGTTGGAGAAGGGCCCCGGGGCGTTGGACGAGGCCTCGCGGCTCTTTGAGCAGATCAAACCGACGTTGCCGCTGTTGCTTGCCAACCTGACCACAATCGGGCAGATCGGTGTTACTTACCACCCCTCGATCGAGCAGGTGCTAGTGCTGCTGCCGGCCTCGGTTGCCTACGAGCAAACGGCGGAGCCGCGGAACTGGCCCGACGGTCAGGCCAGGGGCGACTTCGCGCTCACGATTGACGATCCGCCGATTTGCACGGTCGGCTTCTTGCCGCAAAGCCAATGGCGATCCCCCTCCGACACCAGCGACATTGACACGCCCGACGGGATGTACTGCAAATTGCCGCAGGATTCGCCGCTTTCGGTTCGCGGCGCCCGCAACAATCCGTGCATGGGGCATCCCGGAAAGCGCGCGCCCACCGTCGAAATCTGCAACAGCGACAAGCCGTACATGCCGCTGGCGATGCGCCAGCATGTGCTCGGCCCGTCCCCACTGGATCCCAACTTGCTTGCCCAGGGCATACCCCCCGACGACCGGGTCACCGCCGACAAGCGAATCTTCGGTCCGATCGAGGGAACACCGCTGCCCCTAGGGGCCGTCCCGCGCGGAACGCCCGCCGGGCCGCGGGGAGCGACTCCACCACCGGGCACGCTGGGCGCGGCAGCTCCGCCGGCGCCCTCGGCGGCCAACATGTCGACTCAGGCGGGGGATTTTCCGTCGATAGCGCCACTCGACGTTGCGCCGCCGCCGGCCCTGCACCGGCCGTCTGCGCCTCCCAAGCCGCCCGCTGTGATCGACGGAGGACACTCGCAGGCGGCCCCAAGTTCGTTCGGTATCAAGAAAACTGAGCCCGTCCCGTCGGTCGCGTTCGCCACGTACGATCCGCGTACAGGTCGGTATATCACTCCGGACGGAAAGTTCTACCAGCAGTCGAATCTGGCACCCTCGACGGCGCCCAGGAAGTGGCAGGACATGCTTCCGACATAACCGACGGAAGATCGATGACTGCCAGTCAGCCGATCTTGTCCAGCCGCATCGGCATCTCGATCGAGAGCCATTGGTTTTGCCCGCAGGCGCCGCTCGGGCCGATCGTCTTGTTCTTGCCGGACATCACCGGCGATCCGAGTTTTATTTCACCGCTGCCGCCGGGATCGGCGGGATAGAACGAGAAAATTTGCTTTCCGGTGAACGCGGTGCCGTCTTCACAGCGCTCCCAGTTCGGCACTTCATGTCTGGCGTACCACAACGTCCCGTCCCGCATGTACAGACGGCTGCTCCAGCCCTCGTCGCTTCTCACCGTGCCTTCGCAATTCTGGAAGCTGGTGCATGTCGAGTTCAACGTCCACGTTTGCACGGTCGTTGGCTCGCCGTTGTACTGATCGTTGATCTTGGCCCAGTTACCGATGGACGTGACGCGGTACGTCCCGTTGATCGCGACGTCTTCCTTCGTATACGCCCGCGCCGTCGATGCCGGACCCAAAAAACCAACTGCACTGGTAGCCAACAGCATTGCTGCGGCGACCGTCCCAAGTGGTCGCATCGTCTACTCCTCGACGCGCTCATTCCGACTATGTCGGAGGCGGTGCCCGCACCGGTAGCGGCGTTCTCGCCTGCTGAGACTAACACCGGCACGTCCGGCCTGGTATGGGTTCGAATGATATGACGCAGCGCTCATGCCACCGGATCCATTTTCGAGATGAGCCACGAACCGCTGACCTTCGTGAGCGTGATGCGCACGCTGCTCGGGGTGATCAACGGTTGCGGCTTGTCCTTGCCTGTCGTGGACTCGTTGAGGAACACCAGCACGACGGCGGAGTTCGGCCCCAGTTCGGACACCGCCGCCCTCATCACCGTGGCAATTTGCGCCAGGTGCTTCTGCTGGACGGTCGGTATGACGATCTCTTTGGTGAACTTGTCGTAGTAGGCGAGGAAGTCGCCGGTGAGATGCGACCTTGCCCTGCCGAAATCGCGATCCATGTTCTCAGTCGAGTAGGACAGCGCGGCAACGGCACCGTCTGAGGCTGCTCGGATCGCCCGCTGGGCCGCGGCGTCGTCGATCTGTCGATCCGGAAGATATTGAATAACGAACAAGCACCCAGTCAGCGCCACTGCGGCAATCACCGATGCCGTCAAAAGGGTTGAGCGCCAGTGCACAAGAAGGCGGGAGGCGACCCGGTCGATCGCAGGCGTTTTATCGGGACCCGATTCGCCGAACGATGGAACCTTGGTGCTGCCGTTCTGGGAGTCCGGATCCTCGTGGGCGGACTCTGCATCATCGAGCGGCGACTCTGACTCGGAACTCATTGAACGAAATCAAGTCTCGATATTTTGAGCCGATCGCCGTCACGATCAATATTGACACTGAGTCGCCAGAACACCGCTGGGCGGTTCGACTTGTCGGCGTTGATGGTGTCGGACTTCGCGATTACCAGTAAGACTGCCGAATTGTCGCTCATCGACTCGACCGCGGCATCTTGCACGGTCGCCTTTGTGGTGATCTGCGCCTCTTGCGCATTTTTGACCATGTTGCTCGATGTCACTTCTAGTTGGCTCTTGAGCGCTCCCGTGGTGTCGTCGATGCTGTGCTGAATGCTCTCTTCGGCGTGCGCGGGGTCAATCGACATCAGCGCTGCCACCTCTTCCCGGGCGGCCGCGGCAAACTCCTCCGCGTGCTGCCGCCGCTGTACGAGTGTGCGGTGCTGCCAGGCGATGTAGCCGCTGGCCGCCAGTGCGGCGCAGAGCAGCACGACCACGCTGCCGATGCCGACCGCCTTTCCAGTGGGGCGACGGAGCCACCGTGGCCGCCGAAGCCTCGATCGCCAGCGAGCCGGCTTGGCTTCGACAACGTCGGCGTCATCGGTCTGTTCGCTCGAACCGGCCTCGGCCTCACGGCGCAATTCGGCCGCGCGCGCCCGTGCAACCTCGGCACGCTCTTCGGCAAGAACAAGCTCTTCTTCTGCTGCTGCGAGCGAATCTGGAGTTGCCGTGATCGATGGGTCGGCGTCGAAGCCCGTCACTGGTCCTGGGCAATCGCCGGCGCGAGTACACCGCCACTCACGGCTCGTTCCGGGCTACACACAGAGAATCACGTTATCATCGAAAGTCGCTGGCGGGACGGGCTGTGCGGACGCCCAACATCCATCTGATGGCTGTCACGTGATCTTCTCCGAATAAGAGAATTTTCTTATCGCCCATGCAAAACTATTTTGGTGCGTTTCAACGTGGCGGTGGTGGTTGCGCTGATCGGAGTCGGCGTGTTGACGCCACCGACGGCTGCCGCGGGGCCGACTGTCTGCGACTACCCGGCCTGTACTCCAGGCATTGCTCCGAACATGGTGCTGGGCGCACCGTGCGACAACCCCACCTACTACGCATTCGGTGTCTCCGGGGGTTACGTCCCTGCCACACAGCCCGGTCGGCTTATGTTCTGTGGCTCGCCCAGGCGTTACCAGCCGAGATGGTTTCGCTCACCGCCGATGGCGGGCATCAAGGAAGAGAATTCCGACTGCCACCAGTTTCTGAACTATGTCGCACAGTCGCCCGATGGACTGATCCTGATCTGCATCGCGCAGGACGGTCACTCATTCTGGACTCGCGCGGATACCTAAGTCATTGCGTGACAGGCGTTGCGCGGGCCGCCGCCAGAGCCGGGCGCGGTGTGAACGTGAGGTGCAGATTGCTGAGCCCGCGCAAGATGTAGGTCGGCTCGAAGGTGTAGCGCCGCCCGTCCGCCGGTCCATGCTGGGTCTCACTGATCGAGATGTCAGACATCCGGTCCAAGATGCGCTCGATCGACACGCGCCCCTCGACTCTGGCCAGCGGCGCACCAGGGCAGGAATGCACTCCGCGGGCGAACGCCATGTGTTCGCGGACGTTCTTGCGGTCCAGTTGGAACTCGTGCGGGTTCTCGAACCGCCGTGGGTCCCGATTGGCTGCGCCCGGCAGCAGCATCACAACAGTGCCGACTGGGATGTCGACGCCGCCAACGGTGGCGGCCTTGCGGGCTAGTCGGGAGTCGCTCTTGACCGGGCTTTCCATCCGCAGCGACTCTTCGATGAAGTTGGGGATGAGGCTGCGGTCCGCGCGCAGCCTCTGCTGGATGTCCGGCCGGTCGCCGAGAGCCTGCAGAGCCGCCGAGAGCAGCTTGGCCGTGGTTTCCTGTCCGGCGGCGAAAAGGAAAGTCGCCGAACGGCTTACCTCGATCACCTCGGGTGTGGAGCCGTCCGGGTATTTCGCCGTCGCCAGCGATGTCAGCACGTCGTCCCGGGGATGGCTGCGTCGATCCTCGATGTAGGAGCAGAACTTGTCGTCGAGCCACATCAGCGGGTTGATGCCCACCGTCTCCAGATCGAGTGACCCGACTCGCGCGCCGGGACGGTCGGCGCCCAGCACCGAGCGGAACTCCTTGTGATCCTCTTCCGGAACGCCGAGCAGGTCGGCGATCACCAGCGTGGCGAACGGCTTGGAGTACTCGCCGATGAATTCACACTCGCCATTGCCCAAAAACTCCTCGAGCTGGCGGTCGGCGAGGCGCCACATGAACTCCTCGTTTTCCTTCAACCTGCTCGGGGTGAGCAACCGGCTCAGGATGGAGCGCGCCCGGGTGTGGTCGGGCGGGTCCATCGTGACCATGTGCTCGAACATCGGGAACTGGCTGCGGTGCGCGTCGATTAGAGGAGTGAGGTCGTCACCTTCGACGTTGAACGGCAACGGCGGAAACGGGCCACCGAGCGCGACGATATTGGAAAACGTGTCCGGGTCTTTGTAGACCGCGTTGGCCTCTTCCCATCCGGTGACCGCGACGACGTTGTAGTGCGGCAGCCGCAGCACCGGGTTCTGACTACGCAGGTGATCGAAATACGGGTGCGGATCGGGCACAAGAGACTGGTCGGTGAAGAAGTCGATCGAATCGAAGCTGCTCATCTGTGCGCGCCTCCCGTGGCTGGGTGTCAATCGTGGTGGTGGGGCGGCGGTCCGCATGAGCCGTAGTGCCGCCCGGGATTGACATCAAAGTGCCGTAATTGCTGAGCACCTGCTTAGCATGGCGCTAATGTCGTGGTCAAGGCGAGAGCGTGGCCTGACGCTACGATCGGCAGGTTCAGCAAGTTCTCGATGGGAGCGTGGAGCCAGGCCATGACGTCGGCGCGCAGGATCGGGGCACCGGACGCCAAGAACCGCGGCGTTCTGCTTGATGCTGCTGAACACCTGCTGCTCGAAGAAGGTTATGCCGCAGTGACTTCCCGTCGGGTCGCGGACAAGGCGGCGCTCAAACCGCAGCTGGTCCACTACTACTTCCGCACTATGGACGACTTGTTCCTGGCGGCATTTCGGCGCCGCGCTGAGCAAGGCCTCGAGGTGCAAGCGCAGGTGCTGCAGGCGGCCCAGCCGTTGTGGGCGCTGTGGCGATTCAGCACCGACCCGGCGGCCACCGCGATCACCATGGAGTTCATCGCGCTGGCCAACCACCGCAAAGCGCTGAAGGCCGAGATCGCCTATTACGCCGAGCGGTTTCGCGAAGAGCAACGCAAAGCGTTGACGACGATTCTCGATCGCTACGACGTCGCCCGGGTGAAGATCCCGCCGCTGGTGTGGTCGGTGCTGATGACCAGTGTGTCCCGGGTCCTGGTGATCGAGCAGGCACTCGACATGTCGGCCGGCCATCGGGAAACGGTCGAGATCGTCGAAAGCTACCTTCGCCATCTGGAAGGCGATCCTGAAATTTAGGCCGATCACCAGTTACGAAGTGAACACAGCGCGCCCTTCGGGCCATCGTTCGAAGCCTTGACAACCCTCCGTCGACGACGAGGGCGCAGTGGAACATCGGCGTACCAGGCTCCGTGCCGGTGCTGACCGTGACCATTGCATAGTTGGCGGGGTCTGACAGCATCACCTCCGGTGAGGTCCACGGGTGCCCCGGTCCGACGTCGGCTTGGACGTTCGGGGTGTATTGGTACGTGTTGTGGCTGTAGTCCGAGAATTTCGCAGGCTGCTGGTCCAAGTAGTAGATGTCGGCCCAGATCGGACTGGCTGCCGTGACGACGTACCTGACCACATGCATGGCCGGGTCATCCGCCCGGGCGGGCGCAGCGACGAGCGCGCTGCTGCCGAGCGCCGACAGAACAGCAAGCGCCATTGTGCATCTTTACCGACGGTTGCCATGCGCACCTCCGGCCGCCTGTCCAGGGCAATATCGGCATTCTCCTCTGCGGAGAACACGATCACCACTGCCTTTCTCCCGAGACTAGCGTTTGCCGGTCGCAGGCTTGAGCCAATGCGCGAAATTCTGTCGAACTGGTCTCTCGGTACGAGGATGCGGACTTGTGCTCGACGTTGCCGGCAGTCCGCGCACCGCGAGCGATGTTCAGAACCGTCTGGTCCGCCGAGGCCCGGGAAAACGTTGCGGTAGCGTCTAGCTGAGAATAGTATTCTCACAAATTGCGAAGGAGGATTCCATGGGTCAGTTGTCGCACCGGGAAGACGTCCCGTTCCCGATCTTTGACGCCGATAACCATCTCTACGAGCCGCCCGAGGCGCTGACCAAATTCCTGCCCAAGGAGTACAAGGACTACGTCCAGTACCCGCAGATCAACGGGCGCACCAAGATCGCGATACGTGGTCACATCAGCAACTACATTCCCAACCCGACGTTCGAGGTCGTCGCCAAACCGGGTGCCTGGGAGGAGTACTTCAAATTCGGGAACCCGGACGGCAAGACCAAGCGCGAGCTGTTCGGTGAGCCCATGCGTGCGATCCCCGCGTTCTTCGAGCCCGGCCCACGCCTGGAGAAGATGAACGAGCTGGGACTCGACCGCACCCTGATGTTCCCGACGCTGGCCAGCCTTCTCGAGGAGCGGTTGTCCGACGACCCGATCGCCATCCACGTTCTGGTCCACGCGCTGAACGAGTGGCTCGACGAGGTCTGGGGCTTCAACTACCAGAACCGCATCTTCACCACCCCGGTCATCACGCTGCCGATTGTGGAGAAGGCGATCGAGGAACTGGAGTGGGCGGTCAAACGTGGTGCCCGGTGCATCCTGGTCCGCCCGGCGCCGGTGCCCGGCTTCCGCGGCCCGCGGTCGTTCGCGCTGCCCGAGTTCGACCCGTTCTGGGAGCGGGTCGTCGAGCACGACGTGCTGGTCGGCATGCACTCCAGCGACAGTGGCTATTCCCGCTACACCTCCGAATGGGACGGTGCCAGCGCAGAGATGCTGCCGTTCCAGACCAATGCGATGGGCATCCTCAACGAGTGGCGGCCGATCCAGGACTCGGTGGGCTCGTGGGTGATCCACGGCGCGCTCTACCGCCATCCCAAGCTGAAGGTCGCGATCGTCGAGGCCGGTTCGAAGTGGATGACCCCGCTGCTCGACGGTCTGGCCGAGGTCTACCGCAAGGCTCCGGAAGCTTTCCCGAGCGACCCCGTCGAGGTGGTCAAGAACCGCATCCATGTCAGCCCGTTCTTTGAGGACGGCATCGACGATCTGGTCAACCTCGTCGGTGTGGATCAGGTGCTGTACGGCTCGGATTGGCCGCACCCGGAAGGGCTGGCGGAGCCGACGTTCTACATCAACGCGCTCTCGCACCTGTCCGCCGACGACCAGGCGAAGATCATGGGCGGCAACCTGTCTCGTCTCGTCACGGTGTAGCGGCGCGCTGAAAAGTCAGATGTGGGAGACCATCCCCGAGATGGTCTTGAGCGCGGCGGACCGCTTCGGCGACGCAGAAGCGGTTGTCGACGGCCCGCTGCGCTACTCCTTTCGTGAGGTTGTCGACCGAATCCACTGTGCTGCCGGTGCATTCGCTGATCTCGGCGTCGAGAAAGGCGACCGCATCGCGGTCTGGGCGCCGAATTCGGCGGAGTGGATCATCGCCGCCTTCGGTTTGCTTACCGCCGGCGGTGTGCTGGTGCCGGTGAACGCGCGGTTCAAGCCGGCGGAGGCCGGCGACATCATCACCCGCAGTGCGGCCAAGGCTGTGCTCGTCCATAAGGGATTTCTCGGGCAGGACTTCACCGCCCCGGCGGGCATACCGGTCATCGACCTGAAGTCGGACTTCCTTTCCGGCGGCGCGCCGTTCGAGCGGGCGGTCAGTGGAGTCGACGTCGCCGACATCATCTTCACCTCGGGCACGACCGGGCGCCCGAAGGGCGCGATGATGGGCCACCGGCAAACGCTGCGGATGTACGAGGAGTGGGCCTCGCTCGCGGATCTACGCGAGGGCGACCGCTACCTGCAGATCAATCCGTACTTCCACACCTTCGGTCTGAAAGCGGGCCTGATCGCCTCGTTCCTGCGTGGCGCGACCATGCTGCCACTGGCGGTGTTCGACATCGACGTCGTCGTCAATCTGATTGAGCGCGAACGTGTCACGATGCTGCCGGGGCCGCCGACGATGTATCAGTCATTGCTGACGGTTGCCGACAAGACGAGGCTGTCGACGTTGCGGGCCGGTGTCACCGGTGCCGCCGACATCCCGGTCGAACTGGTCCGCCGCATCCACAGCGAGTTGCCCTTCACCAGCTTGATGACCGGTTACGGCCTCACCGAGGCCGGCAACGTGACGTTGTCGCGGCCCGGCGATTCGTTCGAGGACGTGGCCACCACCGCGGGCTTGCCGTGCGAGGACGTCGAGGTGCGCGTCGCCGACGACGGCGAGGTGCTGGTCCGCGGATACGGCGTCATGCAGGGCTACCTCGACGACCCGGTGGAGACCGCCAACGCGATCGACGACGACGGCTGGCTACACACCGGAGATCTGGGGAATTTCGACAAGGCCGGTCGGCTGCGGATCGACGGGCGTAAAAAGGACATGTTCATCGTTGGCGGCTTCAACGCCTACCCGGCTGAGATCGAGGGCTTCATGCTGGAACACCCCGCAGTTGCTCAGGTCGCGGTGATCGGTGTGCCCGACGAACGACTCGGACAGGTGGGCAAGGCGTTCGTGGTCGCGCATCACGAGGCTGAAGGCGCAGTGTCCGAAGCGGACCTGGTGTCGTGGTGTCGTGAGCGAATGGCTGGCTTCAAAGCCCCGCGATATGTCGAATTCCTCGGTGAGTTGCCGCTGAACGCCACCGGGAAGGTGATGAAGGATCAGCTCCGGTGAGCCCACCGGACCCGCATTCGCATTCGTTGGTGATCGCGTCGGACTACCGCGTGCCCGATCCGGCGCAGGTGTGGCCGCTGCTGCAACGCCGTAGGTCTGCGCTCGCCGATATCGGTGCACACCATGTGCTCGTCTACACCTCGACACATGACTACGGCCGGGTATTGGTGACGATCGGGGTGCGCAGCCGGGAACCGATCGTCGAGTTGCTGCGGTCTCGGGTGTTCTTCGAGTGGTTCGATGCCGTTGGTGTCGAAGACATTCCGGCGGTCTTCGCCGGCGAGATCGTCGAACGGTTCGGATCGCTGGCTCCGTCGGCCCGCACGGTGCCCGGCGTCATAGTCGCGGCGATCGCGTCGGTTGACGACGTCGATACGCTGACCGCCGAGATCCGAAGTGCATCGTCGCGATTCGACGCCGCCGGCATTCGGGAAACCCGACTGTTCCGGGCGTTCGACGACGGCCACGAAGTGATGATCATGCAGGAGCTCGACGACGAGAACCGCGCGCGCGATTGGATCAAGCACCCCGACACCGCGGCCCCGTGGATAGCCGGCGCCGGAAGGGGCGCCTATCCGCCGGTGTTCGTCGGCAAATTCTTCGACATGATGCGCATCGAGGATTGAACGGCCTCGCGATGTTCGTCTGCTTGTGTAACGGAATCACCAGTCAGGTAGTGGCTGAGGTTATCGCCGATGGGGCGTCGACGACCAAAGAGATATCGAAAGCCTGTGGGGCGGGCGCCGAGTGCGGCCGCTGCCGGCGCACGTTGCGCCTGCTGCTCGGGGGATCGGGCGGAAGTCGCGACGGCGTGCGCGCGTAAGCCATCGCCGAGTTATCGACGCGGGCTGCCGTCCGGGGAGGTGGGCGCGACGAGTTCGGTCAGCAGGTCGGGAATGTCGAGGGGCGGTACGACCGCCTCGATCAACACCATCCGGTCACGTTGATCGGCCGCCGCGACGAACGCATCGTCGAGCTCGCCGTAGTTCTCGGCCCGAAAGAACAGATGGTCCGTCACGCCCAGCGCGGTGGGAATATCCGCCCAGCGCCAGGCGACAATGTCGTTGTAGGGCGCGGTCTTTCCGTGAATCATCCGCTCGATGGTGTAACCGTCGTTGTTGACCACGACAATGACCGGCGACAGCCCCTCCCGCGAAAAAGTGCCCAATTCCTGGACGGTCAGCTGCGCGGCGCCGTCCCCGATCAGCAGCACCGGCCTGCGGTCGCGTTCTGCCAGACCCGCGCCGAGGGTGGCGGGAAGCGTGTATCCGATTGACCCCCACAGTGGTTGACCGATGAAGGTCACCCCTTGGGGCAGTCGGTGGGTGGCCATGCCGTAGAACGATGTGCCCTGATCGGCGAGCACAATGTTGCCGGGGGTGAGCGCGTCGCAAAACCTGTCCCACAACACTTTTTGGTTGAGCGGCTCATCGCGGTCAGGCTTCGTCGCGGACACGGGGTCCGATACCGACTTCACCGGAGGTGATTTGATGCCACGTCGGGTGAGGATCGTGGTGAGCGCGTCCAGCGCCTCTGTCATCTCTAGTGGCGCGAACACCTGACTGCCGACCGTGCTCTGCTCTGGCGCGACGTCGATGGTTCTCGCCGGATCGATACGCTGACTGAAAAAGCCACTGACCATGTCGGTGAAGACAACTCCGGCAGTGACGATAACCGGCGCCTCTTCGATCGCCCGCCGTACCGGTTCGGCACTGGCAGTGCCGGCGTAGATACCCAGGAAGTCCGGCGCGCTCTCGTCGACCAGGCTCTTACCCCATGTCAGCGTCGCGTGCGGCACCACGTCGGCTGCCAGTAGCGCCTCGAGGTTGTCGACGGCATTCAACCGGTGAACCAGTAGGTCGGCCAGCACGGTCAGCTGGTGGTCGGCGATGAGTTCGGCTGCGGCATCGGTGAATAGCGCCAAGGCCCGTGGGCTGGTGCCGCCGGTGTAGCGCGGCAGGGGTGCGGTCGGCGGCTCGGTTTCGAAGCGGGCGACGTCGGTGGACAGCAGCAGGTACCCGGGCCGACGCTGTTCGCGTACCTCGCTGAGTACCCGGTCGATCTCCCTGGTCGCCGTTGCGGGCATGAGATTCGCTTGGGCGCAGGTGATTTCCCGGCTCACCCGGAAGAAATGCTCGAAATCGCCGTCACCCAGCGAGTGGTGCAGGGCCCGGCGGGTGCCTTGCGCGTCTTTCGATGGCCCGCCGACGATGTGCACGACCGGCACGTGCTCGGCGTAACTGCCCGCGATCGCGTTGGCGGCCGAGAGCTCGCCGACGCCGAATGTGGTTACCACGGCAGATAATCCGCGCAGCCTGCCATAGCCGTCGGCAGCATATCCGGCATTCAGCTCGTTGGCATTGCCGACCCACCGCAGCTGCGGGTGGGCGACGATGTGATCGAGGAATTCCAGGTTGTAGTCGCCGGGCACCCCGAATACTTCGGTGACACCGAGTTCGGCCAGGCGGTCCAGCAGGTAGTCGCCGACGGTGTACGACGAGTCGGCAGGATCAGTCACGAGGTCGACGGTACCGGTCTGCGGTCGAAAACGCCGTCGGCACCGCATCGTCTCGCTATCGTCCGGACATGGCAATCAACGAAACCCGCGAAATCGTCATCGAGGCGAGCCCAGAGGAGATTCTCGACGTCATCGGCGATCTGGACTCCGTCACCGAGTGGTCACCGCCGCATCAGAGCGCCGAAGTTCTCGAGAAGGACAAGAACGGGCGCCCGCTCAAAGTGAAGATGAAGGTGAAGGCCGCGGGCATCACCGACGAACAAGTGGTGGCCTACACCTGGAGCGAGAACAAAGTCAGTTGGACGCTGGTCAGCTCCGGGCAGCAGCGCTCGCAGGATGCGTCGTACACGTTGACTCCCGATGGGGACAAGACAAAGGTCCTCTTCGAAATCAGCGTCGACCCGGTGGTGCCGCTGCCAGGTTTCGTCCTCAAGCGTGCGGTAAAGGGGACGATCGACACCGGAACCAAGGGCCTGCGCGATCGGGTACTCGAGGTGAAGAAGAGGCTCGGGTCATAGCGGGCAAGGGCATCGCGTTGACCGCAGGTGGGCCCCTGGACGGGGTGCGAGTCATCGAGCTCGGCGGCATCGGACCGGGCCCGCATGCCGCGATGGTGCTCGCGGACCTGGGAGCCGACGTGGTGCGGGTGCGCCGCCCCGGCGGCATGACGATGCCCGCCGAAAACCTGGACCTGCTGCACCGGGGGAAGCGGACCGTCGACCTGGACGTCAAAGCCGACCCGCAGGCGCTGCTGAATCTGGTCGCCAAAGCTGACGTGCTGTTGGACTGCTTCCGTCCCGGCACCTGCGAGCGACTCGGCGTCGGCCCGGACGATTGCGCCGCAGTCAACCCACGGCTGATCTTCGCGCGCATCACCGGGTGGGGGCAGGACGGGCCGCGGGCCGGCACGGCGGGCCACGACATCAACTACCTGTCGCAGACCGGGGCATTGTCGGCCCTGGGTTACCGCGACCGGCCGCCGACGCCGCCGCTGAACCTGGTCGCCGATTTCGGCGGCGGTTCCATGTTCGTGCTGCTGGGCATCGTGGCCGCGCTCTACGAGCGCGAGCGGTCGGGGAGCGGTCAGGTGGTCGACGCCGCCATGGTCGACGGCGTCAGCGTGCTGGCGCAGATGATGTGGACGATGAAGTCGACCGGGGCGCTGCGCGACGAGCGCGAATCCTTTCTGCTCGACGGCGGTGCGCCGTTCTATCGGTGCTATGAGACCGCGGACGGCAAGTACATGGCCGTGGGTGCCATCGAGCCGCAATTCTTCGCGCAACTGCTCGCCGGACTGGGCCTGGCCGCCGACGAAGTGCCCAGCCAATTCGAAATCGGTTTGTACCCAAGGATGTTCGAGGTCTTCATCGAGCGATTCGCCGGCAAGACCCGCGACGAGTGGGCGGAGATCTTCGCCGGCACCGACGCCTGCGTCACGCCGGTGTTGACGTGGGGCGAAGCCGCGAACGATCCGCATATGAGCGCGCGAGGGACGGTGATCAACGCCGGCGGCGTCGATCAGGCCGCGCCTGCGCCACGGTTCTCCCGAACACCGGCCGGCCCGCTGGGGTCGCCGCCGCTCGCCGCCACCCCGCTCGACGAAATCGGCTGGTAATCCCGGACTCGCTCCTGGATATCGGCCGCGGGGCTAGCTTGGATAACAGTGGCCGTTCAAGCATCACGAGAGATCGTCATCGACGCGCCGCCGGGGGTGATCCTGGAGGCGTTGGCGGATGTCGGCGCGTTGACGTCATGGTCGCCGGTGCACAAGCGGATTCAGGTGCTCGACTGGTATGCCGACGGTCGGCCGCATCACGTGAAGGCCACCATCAAAATCTTCGGGCTCGTCGACAATCATCTGTTGGAGTACCACTGGGGGCCCACCTGGGTGGTCTGGGATGCCGCCGATACTTTCCAGCAGCGCGGACAGCACGTCGAGTACAACCTTCAGACGGTCGGGGTCGACAAGACCCGGGTGCGGTTCGACATCACCGTCGAACCGGCCGCGCCGGTGCCCGCGTTCGTCGTCAGGCGGGTCAGCGAGATCGTGCTCGACGCCGCAACCAAGGGCCTACGGGATCAGGTGATGGCCGCGCTGGGGTGAGGGCAGCCGACGTAGCGATCGTGTCGAGTAAAACCGTGGCCGACAGCCGTCGGCGATGGCACGGTAGATCCTCGTGCGGGTGTGGCTGAGCGGCTAGGCAGCGGCCTGCAAAGCCGTATACACGGGTTCGAATCCCGTCACTCGCTCCACAGAATCAGCCGGCGCTGGAGAGTAATTCCTGAAAGGCGTGCTCCATGCACTCGGCGTATGTCGCCGGGTCCGGTAGAGCATCGCGGTCGGCGGTAGCGCCGATCGACAGGATGCCGTTGTAGCTCGCTACGACGTGGATGAGGTTCAAGCCACCTATCAACGGCCCGAGTCCCGCGGCGCGTAGGAGTCGGGCACCGCGGAAGAAGATCGGCTCGGCGGGACCCGGCACGTTGGTCACGGTCGTGTTGGCCACCGTCGGGCCGGACAACGGCAGCACGCTTGCGGCCTTTGTGGCCACTCCGAGCAGCGAGGTCGGCACGGTTCCAATCACCTCGATCAGCTGGGCCCGCGTCGAGTGATCTGACTCCGAACGGCTTCCCGCCGTCGATGCGGCGATTGTGCTGAGTCGCTCGAGCGGGTCCGCGATGTCTGTGCCGAGCGTTTGCAACCGACCGAACAGCATGTTCCCCTTGCCGCCGCTGTCGCCCGCGTCGCGCAGCGAGATCGGGCATGCTGCAACGAGCGACTCATCGGGAAGTTCCCCGTGGCCATCCAGGTATTGGCGGAGGGCCCCTCCCACGTAGGCGAGCGCCACATCGTTGACCGTCGAACCGGGCACGCGCGCCTTGATCTGCTTGAAATCGGCGAGGTCGTGGAACCGGGCCTCGAAAACACGGTGCGGAGAGATCGTTTGGTTGAAACGTGTCTTCGGCGGAAACGACGGCGCACCGACCTCGGCAACCTTGGACACACCGCGGACCAGCTTGCCGGGTAGGCCGGCTAATCCGCGCACTACCTTGGGGGCACTGGACGCCAGCACTGTGCTCGCCCGCAGCGGATAAAGCGCCGCTTTGATCGCCGTACGCGACAGTAAGTCTGTGGTCGTCGGCAAAGGCGCTGGGCGCCAGGGCCTATCGGGCGCAGCGGGTCGCGGGCTATCGGCGGCCAGATCGTGCATCGCCGCCATCATCTGCACGCTCGCCATGCCGTCGACCGCACAGTGGTGCAGCTTCAACGCCATCGCGAACGAGCCCTTCGGCACTCCCGGAATGGAATTCAGTCCCTCGATGACGGTGATCTCCCACGGCGGCCGTCGCAGGTCTATCTGCCGGGCGTGCAGCCGCGCGACCTGGATACACAGCTGCCGCCAGTCGCCGGGCTGGGGTAGCCCGATATGGCGGACGTGATACTCCAGATCGAAGCTGGGGTCGTCCACCCAGTACGGTCGGTCGAAACCGCCCGGCAGCTCGGTCAACCGCCGCCGGAAGACATCCGCGAGATGTAGCCGTGCGTCGAGCTCTTCGAGAATCCCTTTGAAGGTCACCTTCCCGCCGGGGGCGGTCGACGGGTCATAGATCAGCAGCATCTGGATTTGCAATGGCGTGGCCGGCGTCTCCGCGCGCAGCATCATGTCGTCGGTCCAACTCAACTGCTGCACAAACGTCCTTCCATCCTGTCCCGTTTCCGACACTAGGCTGGTTGCCGACGCGCGGGGAACATTTCGACGGCGCCGCGCAACCTGGTCCGCCAACGCGGCTGCGTTGCTAACTTTGACGTCAGTGGCCGTACAAGCATCGCGAGAGGTTGTCATCGATGCGCCCCCAGAAGTGATCCTGGAGGCGCTGGCCGACGTGGGCTCGGTACCCGCCTGGTCTTCGGTGCACCGGCGGGCCGAAGTCATCGACTGCTACCCCGACGGTCGCCCGCACCACGTGAAGGTGACGATCCGGGTGGCCGGCATCATCGACACCGAGGTGCTCGAATACCACTGGGGCCCGGACTGGCTGGTGTGGGACGCGCGTAAGACGGTGCAGCAGCATGCTCAGCACGTCGAGTACACGCTACGGCGCGAGGCCGACGACAAGACGCGGGTACGATTCGAGATCACTCTCGAGCCGTCGGTGCCGATACCGGAGTTCCTGATCAACCGGGCGCGCAAGAAGGTGCTCTACGCCGCGACCGAAGGACTCCGGCGGCGGGTCATAAAGGCGCTCGGCTCGGACCGGTCGTCATAGCCGGTCCGTCGCGCAGCCGGCGGAGCCGCCGGATCGCCTCGTCAAGGGTGTCCTCGCGCTTGCAAAAGGTGAAGCGCACCAGGTGATTCCACCGACTCCAATCCTCGGCGGCAGGATCACAGAACGCCGTCAGCGGGATGGCGGCCACCCCGACGTGTTCGGGTAGGGCCGCGCAGAAGGCGGTGCCGTCGTCGTACCCCAACGGACGCGGATCGGCGCACACAAAGTAGGTGCCGGCGCTGTCGTGCACCTCGAAGCCGATCTCGGTCAGCCCGCTCACCAGTCGGTCCCGCCTGTGCTGCAAGGACATTCGCAGATCGGCGACCCAGGCGTCCTCGGTGTCGAGGGCGTGCGCCACCGCCGGCTGAAACGGCGCACCCCCGACGTAACTCAGATACTGCTTGGCGGCCCGCACGCCGTGCAGGAGTTCGGCCGGCCCGCACGCCCATCCGATCTTCCAGCCGGTGCAGTTGAACATCTTCGCCGCACTCGAGATCGTGATGGTGCGCTCGGCCATCCCGGCGAAACCGGCCAGCGGGATGTGCCGGTGTTTGCCGGGGGTGCTGTACACCAGGTGCTCGTAGACCTCGTCGGTGATGACCAGCAGGTCGGCATCCACCGCGATCTCGGCGATGGCCCTCAACTCGGCTTCGCCGAGCACGGTGCCGGTGGGGTTGTGCGGGGAGTTCAGCATCAGCGCCCGGGTGCGCGGCGTCACCGCACGCCGCAGCGCGTCGATGTCCAGCGCGAACCCGCGGCCATCCGGCACCAGCGTTGCGACGACCCGGTGCGCGCCCGCCATCGCCACTACCGGTGAATAAGAGTCGTAGAACGGCTGGATCAACACCACCTCGGACCCGGGCTCGACCAGGCCGAACACGGCCGCCGCGATGGCCTCGGTGGCGCCGACCGTCACCAGCACCTCGGTCGCCGGGTCGTAATCGATCCCGTACGTCCGCTTGCGTTGGGCGGCGACCGCCTCGCGCAGCGCGGGGATGCCGATTCCTGGCGGGTACTGATTGACGCCCTCGGCGATCGCATCCTGGGCCGCCTTGAGCATCGCGGGCGGACCGTCTTCGTCGGGAAACCCTTGCCCGAGGTTCACCGCACCGACCCGGGCCGCCAGCGCCGACATCTCGGCGAACACCGTGGTTGCGTACGGTCGCAGTCGCGACACCGTCATGGGTCTTCAGGGTAAGGCGTCTCGTCGGGAGCGGGCTCACGAGGCGCGGAGAAAACACGTAGTCGTGCACTCACTCGGCGGCCACAGCAGCGTGACGCTGCTTCGCATTTCGACGTTCTTGCGGGTTCGGCCGCCAATCAGTCCGACGTTGGCTGAGTCGAGAACGACGAACGCCGCATTATCTGCAATTGCGTACTGACAGGAGACTCTCAGCAGTGAATACGGTAATGACAGGTAAATATCTCCGCATCTACGGCCTCGCCGGGTCTAAACTCGGCGACATCGCTTGGGGCGATACGCATCCTGCGTGGATGACGTAGCTGGCTGGCTGTGTGGACTCGTGCGTTGTCCGTAACGGTGTCGTCACGGGTGACGACGTTCGCGCGGGAGGTCACAATGGCTTTGCGAGTTCTTCCTGAAGGTTTGGCTGCGGCCGACGCGGCGGTGGAAGCGTTGACCGCACGGTTAGCCGCCGCCCATGCCGCGGCGGGGCCCCTGATCACTGCCGTGGTGCCTCCGGCGGCTGATTCGGTGTCGCTGCAGACGGCAAATGGTTTCAGCGCTGCGGCCGGCAAGCACGTTGCTGTCGCAACTCAGAGTGTCGAGGAGTTGGGCCGGTCCGGGATTGCGGTCGGCAAATCCGGCGCCAGCTATGCCGTCGGCGACGCCGCTGCGGCATCGTCTTACTGAGCTTGGGGGCTGAGGTGACCGCGCCGATTTGGATGGCATTTCCGCCGGAGGTGCATTCGTCGTTATTGAGCAGCGGCCCGGGGCCCGGCCCGTTTCTCGCGTCGGCGGGAGCTTGGAACTCATTGAGCGCGGAGTATGCCGACGTGGCTGAGGAACTCAGCGCATTGGTGGCGGGGGTGCAGGCCGGGGCGTGGGAGGGTCCCAGCGCCGAGTTCTATGTAGCCGCCAATATGCCGTACGTGGCGTGGCTGCTGCGGGCCGCCGCCGATAGCACGGCGATGGCCACCCAACACGAGAACGCGGCGGCCGCTTACACAGCGGCGCTGGCCGCGATGCCGACGTTGCCCGAATTGGCCGTCAATCACATCATTCATGGCGTTTTGACGGCGACGAATTTCTTCGGCATCAACACCATTCCTGTCGCGCTGAACGAAGCCGACTATGTGCGGATGTGGATTCAGGCCGCCACGACGATGAGTGCGTATCAGGCGGTGTCGACAGCCGCCGTGACCGCAGCGCCGCAGGCCACGCCGGCTCCGCAAATAGTGAAAGGCAACGCGACACCCGCGGCGGCGAAAAGCGCGGCAACCGGGCCTCCGCCACCCTTACCGCAGTGGTTGAGTCAGCTGCTGAACGACTTGGGGTACACGCCTCCGACCAAGGTTCCACTACCCGTAGACCCAAACCAGTACCTGCCGTCGTACGGCGACTTCCTAACAAGTATCGAGAACAGCATAACAATTGGCAATGGTGAATACACCATTACGCCTGGCGAGACACTGGGCCAGGAAGTAGGCCAACAGCTTTTCTACTTCTATTACACAACCACCACACTGCTGCCCAACGAATTGTCTGCCATCTCGCATGGGAATCTCTCTCAGATATTCTCCCTGAATACGGTAGCTGCTTTATTCTCGTACGTCATTATGCGAATCGATAATATAGGCGCAGTTATCAACTATCTGGCCCTCAATCCGGCATACCTGACTCCTGTAATCCCGCTGACCGCGGCGCCGCTGCCAGCGGCGGCCGCCTTCGGGAGCTTTGCGGGGCTGGCCAACCTGGCTCAACAGGCCGTGCCCGCACCGGCCGCGGCGCCGGTCGCGCCCGCGCCCCCGCTTGGTGTAGCGATCACGCACGCCCCGGTCCCGGCCACGGTCCCGCCTTCGGTTCCAGCGCCCGCTCCGACTCCCGTCGCAGCCTCCGCGGCCCTCCCGCCCCCGGCGCCCGGCACCCCGCCGCCGGGGCCACCTGCCGCGGGCCCGGGAGGTTTTCCCTACCTGATAGGTGATACGCGCATGAGCGCCGCGGCCAGCGGCCGAGCCAAAACAGATGAGCCGCTGCACCGTAGCGGCACGAAGGCGCCGGCGATCGCTGCCGCGGCGGTCGTGCCGACACCTGCGCCCCTACGCCGCCGCCGCCGAACCAAGGTCAAAGGGCGTGGCCGCGGTTATGAATACCTGGATCTCAACCAGAACCTGGACTCGGCGCCCGTAACTGCGCCGGACGGCCACGGGCCGCCCGCTTCGGCGATGGCCTCGGATCAGGGCGCGGGACCGTTAGGTTTTGCGGGCACCGCAGCCAGGGCGGACGCGGGGCGGGCGGCCGGGTTAGCCACGCTGGCCGAAGACTCTTTCGGCGGCGGTCCCACGATGCCGATGATGCCGGGCAGTTGGCGTCCCGATGCGTCGGAGGGGGAGGGATAGCTCGGCTGAGTGTACTTGTACGCCAACGCTAGTCGTTAACGAAAGGATCTTTGCGATGAGTTTATTGGACGCCCATATTCCGCAGTTGGTGGCCTCGCAGTCCGCGTTTGATGCCAAGGCGGGGCTGATGCGGTCGACGATCGGTCAGGCTGAGCAGGAGGCGATGTCGGCGCAGGCGTTTTTCGCCGGTGATGGCGCGGCGGCGTTTCAGGCTGCGCATGCCCGGTTTGTGCCGGCGGCGGCGAAGGTGAATTCGTTGCTGGACATGGCGCAGGTCAACCTCGGTGACGCCGCGGGTACGTATGTGGCCGCCGACGCCGCTGCGGCGAGCAGCTACCCCGGTTTCTAGCGAAAGGACTTGTGATGTCGCAGATCATGTACAACTACCCGGCGATGGCCGGCACGCACGAAACCAACACCACCTCCATGCTGGTCCGCGACCAAGCCGAAGGCGCCAAATGGGGCGCCTAACCCGCTGAGGGTCGCGTCTGATGAACATGCGGTTCGGGCTGTCGGGGGTCCTCGGCGGGCTGGAGGCCCACGGTGCCGGCGCGGTTCTCGCGCAGGCGCGTCGCGCTGAGCGACTCGGGTTCGAGTGCTTGTGGTTCAACGAGGAGCACTTCAGCCAGCCGAACTTTGAGCGGGAGCGGCAGGTGTTATCGCCGATCGTGCTGGCCGCCGCGGTGGCCGCCGCGACAAGCAGGCTGCGGGTCGGGTTTTCGGTGCTTCTGGTGCCGTTGCATCACCCGCTGCGACTGGCCGAGGAGATCGCCACGCTCGACGTGTTGTCAGGCGGGCGGGTGAATTTCGGTGTGTCGCGCGCCAACGGCGACCGCTACCGCATCCCGTTTGGTTACGACGAAAGCCGCGATCCGGGACTGCAGCAGTGTCTCGAGCAGATCATCGACTACTGGTCGGGTGCGCCGATCATCGTCGACGGCACCACCTATGCGTTGTCGCCGGCTCCACTGCAACAGCCACATCCGCCGATATACGTCGGCGGCTATCAAGAGCAGACGTTGATCTGGGCAGCCGGGTGCGGCTACCCGATCATCGCGCACGGCATCCAGTCACCCACGTCGTTACACCGCTGTCTGACCACCTACGCCGAACACGGCGGTGACCTCACCGCGGTGCCGGTTGGACGGTTCTGCTACGTGGGTGAATCCGATCTCCAGGCACGCAAAGAGGTCTGGCCCATCGCAATTCGGCAGGCACAGTGGCTGCACAAGATCGGGCTGTGGCGCAGAGGTGGCCTCATCACGACCCAAGAAGACCTCGAACCCGAGCGGTTTTATCACGAGACTGCCATCATCGGCGGACCCGAAACGGTCGCTGCTCGGATCGACGGAGCTGCGCGACCGCTACCGGGTGCAGCGGATCAACCTGCTGTCATCGTTCTTCGGCATCCTGCCCGCCGACTTGCTGGACGGATCGCTGGACCTTTTCGCGACCGAAGTCATGCCCCGCCTCAACCCCGACTTCGGCGCCTCGCCGAACACCCACAAGCATGAGGCATCATGAGGTGCGTCAAAAACCCTTTGCCGCATTGGATCCGGGGCGTGTGTGCGGTTGCTGCAGTCATCATCGCCTCTGCAAAGATGACAGTCCTCGGCGTCACTAATTGCGGCCAACGGCGCATCCGGGTCCCGGCCGACACGCTTATCGACATCCGCAGCGGCCACTGCGTCCGGATTGACCGCGTGCGCGGCACGTTCGATCAGCGTGGCTGGGAAATCTGAATGCTCCCATCCTTCCAACTACCCACTGCTGAAACGTGGTCCAACCCGTGGCCCATGTACCGTGCGCTGCGCGACCACGACCCGGTGCACCATGTCATGCAGGACGACAGACACGGCGAGGACTCTGACTACTATGTGCTGTCCCGGCATGCCGATGTCTGGTCCGCCGCCGGCGAACCTGAGACCTTCTCGTCGGGCCTGGCGCCAGCCGTTCACTACGGCGACCTGAAACTTCCCGGATTCCAAGATAATCCCCCGACGGTGACACAACAACCGCAGGCATACTCCGAATTCCGCAAAAGGGTCTCGAGCGGTTTCACGCCACGGCAAGTGGAGACTTTGGAACCCAACGTGCGTGAGTTTGTCGTGGAGCGCATCGAACGGCTGCGCGCCAACGGCGGCGGCGATATCGTCGCCGAGCTGTGTAAGCCGCTGGCTTCAATGGTCGTTGCGGATTATCTCGGCGTCCCGGAGGAGGATCGGACCCACTTCTACGGATGGACCGAGCCAATCATCGCCGCCAACATGGCGGAAAGCGCCAACGGCTTGAAGACCGTCGTCGGGGCGTTCACGACGATGATGGGCTACTTCACCGAGCTGATCAAGCTGCGCCGCTTCGTACCTGGCGATGACACTGTTTCGAAGCTGGTCATGGCGGGGATGGACGGCGACGGCGATATCGCCGGCATGCTGTCGTTGCTCGCCTTCGTATTCGCGATGGTGGCCAGCGGGATCGACACCACCGTCGGCATGCTCGGAGGATCTGTGCAACTGCTGCATCAGCGGCCCGACCAACGCAAACTGTTGGTCGAAAACCCCGAGCACATTCCAGGCTCCCTCGATGAGTTTCTGCGGCTGACGTCACCGGTACAGGTCAAGGGCCGCATCGTCACCCGAGACGTCACGATCGGCGACACTGTGGTCCCGGAAGGTCGTAAAGTGTTGTTCCTCTACGGTTCGGCCAACCGCGACGAACGACAATACGGTCCGGATGCCGGCGAGTTGGACGTGCAGCGGCAGCCGCGCAACATCCTGAGCTTCAGTCACGGCGCCAACCGCTGCCTTGGCGCGGCCGTCGCCCGGATGCAGTCGGGGATTGTGCTGACCGAGTTGCTGGCCCGCTGCCCGGATTTCGAGGTCGACGAGTCCGGCATCGTCTGGGCCGGCAGCAGTCACGTGCGGCGACCGCTATCGGTACCGTTTCGGGTCCATTCGTAGTGGTCGAAATCAAATGGCGGGCAACAGGTGTGGGACTTCACCTGCTGCTTGTAGTAACGGCGTCGTTGTTGGTGGGGCCCTACCGGTGAGCTCCGGCTGGTCCGTTCCCGTCTCTCACCCGAATTCGCCATCGTGAAACGTACCCGGATGGGACAGCGAAACAAATTGATCAGGGGAAGTGCGGCCGGGCCTCCGGCGAGGGTATTGCTCGGGTGAACCAGGGCGAGGAGGATGGTGAGAATCATGGAGTTCCGGCAGCGGGACCGGTGGGTTCCAGTGGTGGTTTGTGTTATCGCCGCGGCGGGCTGCGTAGCGCCGGGGACCGCAGTGGAGACGACACCCGAGATCACGGTGACAACCGTCGGTGCTGTGCTACATGAGCCGGTGTGGTCTTATCGCGTTCATGCTCTAGTGGGGCTTACCAGCGACCGGGTCGCCGAAATCACCGGTCTACCCCCGCCCGGCCACGTCACGACACGGTTGTCGCCGCCGATGGCCGTCGGGCGCAACCTACAGATCAGCCGAAAAGACGATCGGCAACTTTTTTGTTCCACAGCCGCAACGTGGCAATGTCGCGGTTATCGACCTCGACACCCTGAGCCAGGTCGATGAGTTCAACGCCGGGCCTGCTCCCGCCTACCTCGCCGAAGACAGCGGAATGCGCGTGTTGCTCGCGCTGTCAGCGGACGGATCGTCGGTGACTCCGATCGAGGAAAACGGTTTCCGGCTGCTGCCGACCGCCAAGATCGCCGGTGATCGCCTCGGACATGATCGACGGCGCCAACCGTGGGCGCGACATCGAGTACCACGTTTATGGGCCGTCTGGAATCCGCTACTACAAGGGTCCCTCGTCGCCACCCAAGGAGCGTGGCTCGCTGCCCATGGGTGTCGCGTCCGCGGCCGGCGATGGCACCGCAGTGACTCGCAGCTATGTGGCCCGCCGTGACGGCGACGTGCTCTACGCGGTCGACTCACAACGCTCCGGGGAGGGCTTGAACGTGATGGCCGCGACCCGGCTGCCGTCACCCATCCGGCGAATCAGCACCGACGACACCCGCATTTACGCCGCTACCGATCGGGAGGTGGTGGTGCTGGAGACGAACGATGTGACCGGCTACCCGCACAAATCCATTCCGGTGCTGCGGACCACCAACTACCGAACAGCGCTTCCCGACGCGCAGCGCTCGTCGCCGCTGACCGGAATGGCCCTCGGACCACATCGGGTCTATCTGACTTTCGCCGGAACACCGTTAGTGGTGAGCGTGGCCAAACCGCGCCTGTGACAAGACAAGTGGAGGATCATGGCTACCGAGATGGAAGATAACCCCGGGCCGATCACCATCGACGATGATGTCGAGTGGCTCACCGAACAGATACGGCTGCTCAAACAACTTGGCCAAGAAGACGTAGTTGATGAAGGCGAGAAATATGACTTCAGCATCAGATGGGGAACGGCGCTTGCCGGCCGCCTGCCCCGGCTGGTGCACTTCAGTTCGCGCGGGCTGCTCGACGAGGCAGACGAGCGTCGCTTTCAAACGCTGTGTGACGAGCTACGGGGGCTGTCCGACGTGATCGATCGAATCGGACTTGCTCAGCCGGTGTTCACTGATGCGCCGCCCGCTAAAACTAAGCGCCATTGGGAGCGGAAGCCAGCCACGTCGCGGCTCGGGCTTGCGTTCCGTCGACACTGAGAAAGTCGTTCTCACGCAGCCTGATCCCGGTGTGCGGTTGCGTGCATTCCGGGTTGCGGCACGTCAGAGCCACCATGTAGGCGTCGTCGTCCTCGTCGAGAAACAGAAAACCGAGGTAAAGCGCATGGCCGACCTCGAAATCGGTTGCGCCGCAAGCTTCGCAATGTCCGCCTTTGGCGGTGACGTGCGCCAATACGCGGTTACGGTCGTCGGGGTCCAGGCTGACCAGCTCGGGGCGCACCATCGCGTGATCGGCCATGTCAGATTTCCACGTCCTTGGCGTAATACACGTTGTCTTCGCGCCAGCCGCCGGCGCCTTTGCCGATGCCGGAATAGTCGTTGACGAACTCAATCTGGTTGATCCATTTAGCCATTTTGAATCCGACTTGGGTCTCCACCCGCAGCCGCAATGGTGCGCCGTGTTTGATCGGCAACGGCTTGTCGTTCATCTCGTAGGCGAGGATGGTCTGCGGCTTGTACGCCAGTTCGAGGTCCATGACCTCGTAGAACTGGCCTCCGCCGTGCGAGCTGGGCTCGTCTCGGTCGTTGTCCTGCATGGTCAGAGAGCAGATGTATTTCGCCTGCGGTAGCGGACGCACCAGTTCCACCAAGGCGCTCAGGTGCAGGCCACTCCACTGGCCTATGCTGGTCCAACCCTGGACGCAGTTATGCATGACCCGCTGCATTTCCGGTTCACCCAGTCCGCGCAGCGCCGCCAGATCCAAAGTCACCGGATTCTCTACCAATCCGCCGACCCGTAGCCGCCAATCGACGAAGTTGTGCACGGCCATCACCTTGTATTCGGCCGAGCAGGGCGGTTTGCCGTTGACGCGATGTTGCGCTGTGAGTTTCCGTTCCGGATAGTTCTGGCGTGAGTTCAACGGCCGCAACAGAATCTGCCGAACGCTGCCGACGACCGCGTCCAGCGCGCGCTGAACCGAACGAGGGTTGCGCAGGCTCCACAGCGTCGCCGCGACGTGGATGGCCACGATCGTCGCGATGATCAACAGCGAGCAGGCAGTCGCCCAGTAGGTGTTGTGAACCGAGCCAAAGATCATTGCCGCGGTCAGCTTGCCCCACCCCCAGAAGAAAACCATCGACAGATGGATGCCGATGAAGCCGACAAACGCAACCAGACCCACGAAATGCAAGCTGCGCGCCCCTTGCCGGCCGCCCCACATCTGGACGTACCACGGGAACCTTGCCTCGACCGCGGGGGACTGAGCGGCGCCGGTGAGAATCTGAAATGGCGCCAGCACGAAGACCACGCTTGCATAAGCCAGCTTCTGCATGGCGTCCAACGGTTCACCCGGCAGCATCGGCGGCAGGTTGAATGTCATGTAGGTAACGATGTCGTTCCAGGCCTCGGCGAACATCGACCACGAGGAAGGCCAATAACGATGCCATTGCCCCGTCGCGAACAACAGGAAGTAATAGGAGAGGCCGACCAGAATCCAGCCGATCACCGCGAAAAAATGCCAATGCCGGCCGAGGCCCAACTGCGCGTGGCCGGGCAACGAAATGAACGGGCTGTAGTCCTCCTCTTCATCGAGAGTGTCGTACAGCCTGTTCGTCGGCATCACCTTGCGGGTGAAGCGCGCCCACTCGCTCCCAGGCCTGCTGTCGTCGTTCCAATACAGCTTGGGATGGGTGGCCAAAATCTCGATGCCGCTGCGGATGATCAACGTCACGAACAACACGTTGAGCCAATGATCGACTCGCAGCCACACCGGATAATCGAACGTGGTCATCGCGCAGTTCCCGTCAGTCGGACCACTGCTGCTGTTGCGGGTAAGCCACGTTGATCCCCAGCAGCACCGAAATGTGGACGGCGACGAAGCTCAATGCGAACGTGGCCGCGAACGTGCCAGGTGCAAAATCCCATCGCCCGGTCACCGCTACCAATCCGGGAAGAGTCACCGACCGAGTGACCAGGTACACGCCCAGAAAGGCGACCGAAACCAGATCGCCGAGAAACCATCCTAGTTGTGGCACAAGGGGATTGCTTCCCAGCCACAGTAACGCGGCAGTCAACAGACAGCAGGCTCCCAGGACGGCGGCGTAGACGAAGAAATACACCCGTAGTGCCGGCGAACTGGTCAACACGTAGACATGGGCTGCGATGATCCCCATCAGTGAGCCGGACCCCAGCGCGGTCACCGTCCGCGGCAAATTGAAAGCGACATAACCCTTCAGGCGAAGCCATTCAAACGCCTGGCTGCGCTTCCATCTTTCGATGATCGCACCCACCGCGGGTAAATACCCCAGAGCATGTGGTGGCAAACCGGCGCGACCGACGATTTGAGACGTCTCGCGGCGGGCCAACGAAAAACGGGCGAGCCGGTCGGTGTTCTGCCGCCCGGGGTCAGCGCACGGCTAAGCCGAGACTATCGACTTTGCGGCCAGATCCTAAGGCGCATAGGGGGTTTCGACGATAACGGTGGTGGCCTTGACGACAGCCACGGCGAGACTGCCGGGTGCGAGTTTCAATTCGCGTGCCGCCTCGGTGCTCATCAGGGAGACGACGGTGTGCGGCCCACATTGCATCTCGACCTGCGTCATAACCTTGTCGCTGACCACGTTGGTGACCAAGCCGACAAAGCGGTTGCGCGCTGAGCTGCCGGTGCCGAGCGGATTGGGCGGCAACGGCCGGGCGTTGCTGCGCCAGAACTCGGCCAAAACATCCCCGGCGATCACCTTGCGGCCGGAGTCGTCTTGGCTTGCAGTCAAAGCGCCGTTGTCGATCCAGCGCCGGATGGTGTCGTCACTGACCCCCAGCAGCTCCGCCGCCTGACGGATCCGCATTGTTGGCACGGCTAGATGCTAATTGAGGCATTGAGTTGCAGGAAGACGCGAGGGATGCCGGTTTCGCCGGGCCGATGGATAATGGAAACGCTGCTTGCGACCAGATTCGGACGGTGCCATGACGACCACGACGCTCGGCCTTCCGCGCGTGCCGCGTCGGCTCGAACGGCGGGCAACCCAGCCGACGCCGACCGGCCCGTTGGTGGACAGCTACGGGCGGGTCGCTGACCGATTTGCGGGTCTCGTTGACCGACCGTTGCAATCTGCGGTGCACCTACTGCATGCCGGCCGAGGGTCTGCCGTGGTCGGCTGCCGAGCAGCTGCTGCAACCCAACGAGATCATCCGGCTGATCCGAATAGCCGTGACCCGGCTGGGCATCACCAAGGTTCGGTTCACCGGCGGAGAACCGCTGCTGGTTAAGCACCTTGACGAAATCGTCGCCGCCACGGCCGCACTGCGCCCGCGGCCGCAGCTCGCGCTGACCACCAACGGAGTTCTGTTGGCAGACCGTGCGGAGGCATTGGCACGCGCCGGCCTGGACCGGGTGAACGTGTCGTTGGACAGCGTGGATGACCTGCGCTTCGCGGCGATCACCCGCCGTGACCGGCTGGGCGATGTATTGGCTGGCCTGGCGGCCGCGCAATCAGCGGGCCTGCGACCGGTGAAGGTGAATGCCGTGCTGGACCCGCTGACCGGCCTCGATGATGCGGTGTCGCTGGTGCGATTCTGTCTTGGCAGCGACTACCAATTGCGGATCATTGAGCAGATGCCGCTGGATGCCGGACACCAGTGGCGCCGCGAGTCTGCGGTGACCGCGAACCAAGTGCTGGCGCAGCTGCGACACAATTCGTTCAGGCTGGAACCCGATCGGGCGCCGCGGGGTTCGGCGGCAGCCGAGTTGTGGAAGATCACCGATCCCGCGACTGGGCACACCGGGAATCTCGGGATCATCGCCTCGGTGTCGCATCCGTTCTGCTCGACGTGTAACCGCGTCCGGCTGACCGCCGACGGGCAGCTCCGTAGCTGTCTGTTCGCCGTCGAGGAGACCGATCTGCGGCTGCTGTTGCGCGACGGCGCCGACGACGGCGCGATCGAGACGGCGTGGCGGACCGCGATGTGGGCCAAGCCCGCGGGTCATGGCATCAACGACCCGAACTTCGTTCAGCCGACGCGGCCGATGAGCGCGATCGGCGGTTGACGTGACGGCTGAGACGACGACCGTGCGATATCTCGCCGCGGCGTGTGGGGGACGAAGCCCTGAACTCGCCTGAGTGCGAGAGAAGCGTCGCTGTTCGCTGACCAGCACTCCCAACCAACAGGTTGGCCGGGCCTTTTGTTAGGGTGGCGTCCAGAGGACTAGCGTCGCAATAATCCGAAACTCAATTTCTGAAGAGGAATCAGCCATGTCCGAAGAAGCCTTCATCTACGAGGCCATCCGCACCCCGCGTGGCAAGCAGCGCAACGGCTCGCTGAACGAAGTCAAGCCGGTGAATCTGGTCGTCGGTCTGGTCGACGAACTGCGCAAGCGCAACCCCGACCTCGACGAGAACCTGATCAGCGACCTGATCCTCGGTGTGGTGTCGCCGGTCGGCGACCAGGGCGGCGACATCGCCCGCACCGCGGCACTCGTCGCGGGTCTGCCCGAGACCACCGGTGGCGTGCAGCTGAACCGGTTCTGCGCCTCGGGGCTGGAGGCCGTCAATACCGCCGCGCAAAAGATTCGCTCCGGCTGGGACGACCTGGTACTGGCCGGCGGTGTCGAGTCGATGAGCCGCGTCCCGATGGGCTCTGACGGCGGTGCCTGGGCGACCGACCCGGAGACCAACTACCGGCTCGGTTTCGTGCCGCAGGGCATCGGCGCCGACCTGATCGCCACCATCGAGGGCTTCTCCCGTGACGACGTCGACGCCTTCGCGCTGCGTAGCCAGCAGAAGGCGGCGGAAGCCTGGTCGGGCGGCTACTTCGCGAAATCGGTTGTGCCGGTTCGCGACCAGAACGGTCTGCTCATCCTCGACCACGACGAGCACATGCGGCCCGACAGCACGCTGGAAGGCCTGGGCAAGCTGAAGACCGCGTTCGACGGCATCGGCGAGATGGGCGGCTTCGACGACGTCGCGCTGCAGAAGTACCACTTCGTCGAGAAGATCAATCACGTCCACACCGGCGGCAACAGCTCCGGCATCGTCGACGGCGCCGCACTTGTGCTGGTCGGCTCGGAATCCGCGGGCAAGTCGCAGGGCCTGACCCCACGGGCGCGCATCGTCGCGACCGCCACCAGTGGAGCGGACCCGGTCATCATGCTGACCGGCCCGACGCCGGCCACCCGCAAAGTGCTCGACCGCGCGGGCTTGACGGTCGACGACATCGACCTGTTCGAGCTGAACGAGGCCTTCGCCTCGGTGGTGCTGAAGTTCCAGAAGGACCTCGACATCCCCGACGAGAAGCTCAACGTCAACGGCGGCGCCATCGCCATGGGCCACCCGCTGGGCGCCACCGGCGCCATGATCGCCGGCACCATGGTCGACGAGCTCGAGCGCCGCAACGCGCGACGCGCGCTCATCACACTGTGCATCGGCGGCGGCATGGGTGTCGCCACCATCATCGAGCGGGTTTAAGGGTTAGAGAAAGAGAAGTCATGGCAGAGAACACTATTCAGTGGGACAAGGATGCCGACGGCATCGTCACCTTGACGCTCGACGACCCGACGGGCTCGGCGAACGTGATGAACGAGCACTACGCGGAGTCGATGCACAACGCGGTGGAAAAGCTTGTCGCCGAGCAGGATTCGGTCACCGGTGTGGTCATCGCCAGCGCGAAGAAGACCTTCTTCGCCGGCGGTGACCTCAAGAGCATGATCAAGCTCGGTCCGGACGACGCCGGCGAGGCGTTCGACACGGTCGAGTCGGTCAAGCGCGATCTGCGCGCGTTGGAGACACTCGGCAAGCCGGTGGTGGCCGCCATTAACGGCGCCGCCCTTGGCGGTGGCCTGGAGATCGCGCTGGCCTGTCATCACCGCATCGCCGCCGACGTCAAAGGTCTGGTCGTCGGGCTGCCCGAGGTGACGCTGGGCCTGCTGCCCGGCGGCGGCGGGGTGACCCGCACCGTGCGGATGTTCGGCATCCAGAACGCGTTCATGAACATCCTGTCGCAGGGCACCCGGTTCAAGCCGGACAAGGCCAAGGAGACCGGCCTGGTCGACGAGCTGGTCGGCTCGGTGGAGGAGTTGGTGCCCAGCGCCAAGGCTTGGATAAAAGAGGAGCTCAAGGCCAACCCCGACTCGCACACCCAGCCGTGGGATGTCAAGGGCTACAAGATGCCTGGCGGTACGCCGTCCAGCCCCGCGCTGGCCGGTATCCTGCCATCCTTCCCCGCCCTGCTGAAGAAGCAGCTCAAGGGTGCGCCGATGCCGGCACCGCGGGCCATCCTGGACGCGGCCGTCGAGGGCGCGCAGGTGGACTTCGACACCGCCAGCCGCATCGAGAGCCGGTACTTCGCTCAGTTGGTCACCGGGCAGGTCGCCAAGAACATGATCCAGGCGTTCTTCCTCGACCTGCAGCACATCAACGGTGGCGGCTCCCGGCCGGACGGCATCGGCAAAACACCGATCAACAAGATCGGTGTGCTGGGCGCGGGCATGATGGGCGCCGGAATCGCCTACGTCTCGGCCAAAGCCGGCTACGAGGTGGTGCTCAAGGACGTCGAGATCGAGGCCGCCAAGAAGGGCAAGGCCTACTCGGAAAAGATTGAGGCCAAAGCACTTCAGCGCGGCAAGACCACGGAAGAGAAGTCCAAGGCGCTGCTGGACCGGATCACCCCGTCCGCTGACCCCGCCGACTTCAAGGGCGTCGACTTCGTAGTCGAGGCGGTCTTCGAGAACCAGGATCTCAAGCACAAGGTTTTTCAGGAGATCGAGGACATCGTCGAGCCCGACGCACTGCTGGGCTCGAACACCTCGACGCTGCCGATCACCGGTCTGGCGACCGGCGTGAAGCGCCAGGAGGACTTCATCGGGATCCACTTCTTCTCGCCGGTCGACAAGATGCCACTGGTCGAAATCATCAGAGGCGAGAAGACTTCTGACGAGGCCCTGGCCCGCGTATTCGACTACACGCTGGCGATCGGCAAGACCCCGATCGTGGTCAACGACAGCCGCGGCTTTTTCACCAGTCGCGTCATCGGCACCTTCGTCAACGAGGCGCTCGCGATGCTCGGAGAGGGTGTGGAGCCGGCCAGCATTGAGCACGCCGGCTCACAAGCCGGTTACCCGGCGCCGCCGCTGCAACTGTCCGACGAGCTCAACCTGGAGTTGATGCACAAGATCGCCGCTGCGAGCCGCAAGGGTGTCGAGGATGCGGGTGGCAAGTACGAGCCGCACCCGGCCGAGGCCGTCGTCGAGAAGATGATCGAGCTCGAGCGGCCCAGCCGTCTGAAGGGCGCCGGGTTCTACGAATACGTCGACGGCAAGCGCACCCGGTTGTGGCCGGGTCTGCGCGAGACGTTCAAGTCCGGCAGCACCGAACTCCCGCTGCAGGACATGATCGACCGGATGCTGTTCGCCGAGGCGCTGGAAACCCAGAAGTGCCTCGACGAAGGCGTGCTGACGTCGACCGCCGACGCCAACATCGGCTCGATCATGGGCATCGGGTACCCGCCGTACACCGGTGGCTCGGCCCAGTTCATCGTCGGCTACCAGGGTGCGCTCGGCACCGGCAAGGAAGCCTTTGTCGCGCGGGCCAAGGAGCTGGCCGCCAGGTACGGCGACCGGTTCCTGCCGCCTGACTCGCTGACCTAAATCGATCTATGCGAAAGCCCCTGAAGCGTCCTGGCTCAGGGGCTTTCGCGTTGGAAGAGGTAATACCGCGTCGGGGTCCGCTCGCGGTCGAGTTCCTGCTCGGCGCCGGCGGACAGCTTTGTCCAGCCCTGGGCGAATCGTCGATCCATCTCGCTGGGGTCCACGCCCCGCACGCCGAACCTGCCGCCCGGCGCGAACGCGACAATCAACAGCCGCGCGCCCGGAGCCGCCATTGCGCTGACCTCGCGGACGTACGCGTCGCGGTCGGTATCGCTCATGTTGTGCAGGCAGCCGTTGTCCACGATCAACCCGAAGTCGTCGCCGAGGCCGGCTGAGCTCAAGCGCGTGACGTCAGCGCCGGCGAAGTCGATGACGGCGCCAGCGGCGTCCGCCTTGGCGCGAGCCTTGTCCAACGCTTGCGGCACGTAGTCGACTGCGGTGACCTGCCAGCCATGTTTGGCCAGATAGATCGCGCAGTCACCGGTGCCGCAACCGAGTTCGAGTGCGTTCCCTGCCGGCAGTGCGCCGTCGCCTTCGACCAGCGTTCGCAAGCTCTGAGCAAGCGGGTGGCCGTCCCAAGGCGTGAAGCCAAGCCGATAGAAGATCCGGAACAGCGTGTGCTTGGAGGACATAAACCTACGGTAGGACTTCGTCACATACGCCACTCGCGTATTCGCCAGGAGGCGGCACACTTTTTGCCCGCCTCTGAGCGACAACGGCCGCTCGCAAGCCCAGCACGCGTTGGTGGATCCGGTATTCGGTCGACCTTGGAATGTAGGCGGGCCGATATCGGCCGCGCCCGAGTCGGTGCACTCGACCGTACGACACCGGTCACGGTTGTCGCTCAGAGGCGGGCACAACGGGTCCCGAGACTCCCCGTGACGGGTGTGACTCGCTACGTGACGGCCGCCGCCATTCGACGCCACTGGTCGCGGGGGAACGCGGTCGGATCAGCCGCCAGGGCCTGGATGCAGACGTGGTCGGCGCCGGCAGCGAAGTGTTCCGACACCCGGCGCATGATCGCCTCTTCGTCGCCCCAGGCGATGATCGCGTCGAACAGTCGATCGGTGACCTGCGCCAGATCGTCGGGCGTGAAGCCGCTGCGCAGCAGATTGTTAGCGTAATTGGGCAGCGCCAAATACGCGCTCAGCCAATCGGTTCCGATTTTGCGCGCCTCGTCGGCGTCGTCGGTGAGGATCACGGTCTGCTCGGGCAACAGCAGCGGCCCTTCGCCCAGGGCCGCGCGGGCCTGATGCGTGTGGTCCGGGGTGACCAGGTACGGGTGGGCGCCGCCGGCACGATGCGCGGCCAACGACAGCATCTTGGGACCGAGCGCTGCCAGCACTCGACGGTCGACGGGCACCGGTTGCTCGGTGGCGTCGATGGCGTCCAGGAACGACGCCGTGGCGGCCAGCGGCTTGCGGTAAAGCCCCGGCTCGCGGGAGTCGATCAGCGGAGCGTGACTGACGCCGATCCCCAGCAGGAAGCGGTCGCCGTGTTCAGCGGTCAGTGCGGCGAAGTTCTCCGCGACGTCACCTGGTGTATGCATCCATAGGTTCAGGATCCCGGTGGCGATCGTGGTCTGCTTGGTCGCGGCCAGCAGATTGTCCACCGCATCGAAGACCTGCCCGCCAACGTCAGGTATCCAGAGCGCGCGGAAGCCCAACTCGTCCAATTCTGCTGCTGCTTCGGCGGATTCGGCAGCATTGCCGTAGCGGAGCTGGCTGCTCCAGATCCCGATCCCGGTAAGGTCCATTCGGCCAGCATATGGCTCGCGCTAGGCTCCCAAGTTATGCGCTTCGGATTCTTCATCCCTCAAGGCTGGCGACTCGATCTGGTCGGCATCGACCCCGCCGAACACTGGGCGGTGATGCGCGACCTGGCCGCCTACGCCGATGACAGCGCGTGGGATTCGGTCTGGGTCTACGACCACTTTCACACCGTGCCGATGCCGACCAGTGAGGCCACCCACGAGGCGTGGTCGCTGATGTCGGCATACGCAGCGACCACCTCGCGGGTCAAACTCGGCCAGATGTGCACGGCGATGAGCTACCGCAATCCCGCCTACCTCGCCAAGGTCGCGGCGACCGCCGACATCATCTCCGGCGGCCGTATTCAGATGGGCATCGGCGGCGGCTGGTACGAACACGAGTGGCGCGCATACGGATACGGGTTCCCGTCCGCCGGCGTGCGACTGGGGCGGCTCGATGAGGGCGTCCAGATCATGCGCGACGCCTGGCGGGAGGGGAAAGTCAGCTTCTCCGGCAAGCACTATCAGGTCGACGGCGCGATCGTTTCCCCGAAACCGCTGCAGAGCAATGGGATTCCGTTGTGGATCGCCGGCGGGGGTGAGCAGAAGACTCTGCGCATTGCGGCGAAGTACGCGCAGTACACCAATTTCACCGGCGAACCCGAAGGGTTCACCCATAAGTCCGAAGTCCTTGCCGGGCACTGCCGCGACGTCGGCACCGACTTCGACGCCATCGTCCGCTCGATCAACGTCAATGCGATCGTCGGCACAGACGGACAACGACGTCAAGGATCGCCTGCAGCGCATCCGCGACCGCCTGGTCGGCTACGTCCCCGAGTCGGCGGCCGACGCGATGATCGGCGGAACCAGCGGGCCGGACTCGGCGGTCGGCACACCCGAACAGGTGGTCGAGCGGCTACAGCGGTTGCGTGACCTCGGCTGCGATTACGTGATCTGCTACTTCCCCGAAGCCGCCTACGACCGGTCCGGGGTGGAACTGTTTGAGCGCGAAGTGATCCCGGCGCTGATCTAGACGTCGCTGGCGTGGTAGCGGATCTTGACCGGGGGAGCCGCCAGCAGCGGAGGAAGCTGCGTGATCTTGCCTTCGCCGGCACGGAAGGCGCGGTAGGCCTCGTCGGCTTCGACCGTCTCCCAGAGTTCATAGATGAGCCAGTGCGCCTCGTCGTCCTCGTCGAAGAGCACATCGGTTCGGACATTGCCGTCGAACGCTCGGGTGTCCTGCAGCACGCGGCCCATCAACTCGCGCGCCGCGGCCACCTCGTCGGGCTTGAATCTGAGTTCCAGCGTCACCGTGACCGTCATCGTCATCTCCTCGTGTCGTCAGGTCGTGCTGCTCACCGGGAGCACGCCATTGAACCTACGGTCGACCCATTTGACGAAATCTGGCGCCTCCGGAATCTGGTCTGCGGTGGCGAACAAATCGGCCAGCCGCTGTTCGGCGGCGACCACCTTGTCGTCCAACGGGACCGGCAGCCGGTGCAACCTGCTCTGCGCGAGCTCGGCGATCTTGAGGTCCAGACCGACGGCGACGGCGTACTTCTTGGCCCACACGACCGGGTTGTCGCGCGCCCACTGCGCCGCCCGCTCATAGCGGATCAACAGGTCGGCGAGCGCGGAGTTGCGATTGGGATCGCTCAGCGCCTTCACCGACGCGCTGCCGAACTGGTAGCCGTTGCCGGCTGATCCGATACTGTGCACCTTCAGCGTCACATTGGCTTGTGCCGTATAGGGATCCCAGATCACCCAGGCGTCGCCCTGTCCGTTGGCGAATGCCGACAGCGCGTCGGCGGGTTGCAAGAACAACAGCTTGACGTCTTTGGGTTTGAACCCGGCGTCGGCCAGGTGCTCGAGCACGTTGGCGTGCGCGGCGCTGCCTTTGGCCACCAGGATCGTCTTGCCTTTGAGGTCCTTGACCGTGGCGATCGACGACGTGTTTCGCACCAGGATCTGCTCACCGGAATTCGCGCCGTCCCACGCCGACACCACCCGCGTCTTGGAGTTCGCGGCGGCGCCGAACACCGGAGGTGTGTTTCCGGTGACCGCGAAATCGATCCGTCCCGCGTTGAGCGCTTCGATCTGCGGCGGCCCCGAGGTGAACGTCGAGAACGCGATTCGGTACGGCAGGTCGTCCAGCGCATTGGCGGCGCGCAGCAAGGCTTCGGTGCCGCCCTTCTGGTCGCCGACGTGCAGGGTCACGCGGGACAGTTCCGACGACGGCACGGTTGCCGGTACCCCGATCGGCTGTGGTCCCATCGATCGCGATACACACGCAGCGGTGACAAGAGCCACCGCGAAGACGATGGGGAAAACGAAGCGCCGCTTGGCTGTCAAAGCCGAACGCCGAGCTTGTCCAACAGGTCCGCACGGTACGCGTCGTGCTGGGCGGTGCGCTCCGCCGCAGTGGGCCGCGGGGCGTCGATGGTGATTGAGTGGGCCACCCTGCCGTCGTCGAGGACGAGTATTCGGTCGGCCAGTTCGATCGCCTCGTCGACGTCATGGGTGACCAGCAGGACGCCGAATCCGTGCCTGCGCCACAGGTCGAGCAGCAACGCGCGCATGGACAGCCGCGTCAGCGCATCGAGCGCACCGAACGGCTCGTCGAGCAGCAGCAGTTGAGGTTCGGCCACCAGCGCCCGCGCCAGCGAGACCCGCTGCGCCTGACCACCGGACAGCGTCAGGGGCCAGGCTTGGGCGTGGTCGGCGAGACCGATCTCGGCCAGCGCCTGTTCGGAGCGTGTCCGCGCCGCGTCGGGTGACAGCTTTGCGCGGTTGAGCCCGTAGCGGACGTTGGTCAGCACATCGCGCCATGGAAACAGCCGTGGCTCCTGAAAGGCGACCGCGGGCGCGCCGTTGACCTCGCGACTGCCACTGTGGTCCGGCGAAAGCCCTGCCAGCACACGCAATACCGTGGACTTGCCGCATCCACTGCGACCGACGAGGGCCACGATTTCGTGGGCGCGGACCTCCAGCGAGATGTCGTCGAGGATGCGCCGTTCCCCGTACCACTTATTGACGTTGCTGAGCTTGGCGACGGTGGTGGCCTGGCGTTCGGACGTCACGGTCATGTGCGGTACCTCAGGGCTCGGTGTTCCAGCGCCCGGACGCCCGCGTCGGTGGTGATGCCCAGTAGCGCGTACACCGCCAAGCAGAAGATGATGATGTCGATGCGCAGGAAATCACGTGCGTTGTTGATCAAAAACCCAATACCCTTGTCCGCGTTGATTTGCTCGGCGACGATCAGCGTCATCCACGCGATGGCCAACGACTGACGCAGCCCGACCAACACCTGCGGGGCCGCACTCGGCAGGAGAATGATGTGCAGCCGCTGCCACAGCGAAAAGCCAAGCACGTCCGCGCTTTCCAGCAGTTTGGGATCGACCTGCCGGATAGCCGAGAAGGTATTGAGGTAGAGCGGGAAAGCGACGCCGAGCGCGACGAGGTTGACCTTGGCCAACTCGCCGATACCGAACCAGAGGATGAACAGTGGGATCAGGCCCAGATGCGGCAGCGCACGCAACATCTGCAGCGGCGGGTCGACGGTGGCCTCGACCCACGGCGAAAGTCCGACTGCCACCCCCAGGGCAACCCCGGCCACACCGCCGAGCAGCAGGCCTTCGACGACCCGCAACCCGGATACCTCGAGTGCCTCGAGCAGCTTTCCGTTCTGGATGAGTTGCCAACCGGCATCGAAGATCAGTTGCGGCGCCGGCAGAACATCTGCCGACAGCAACCCGGTGGCGCTGAACAGTTGCCAGCCTATAAGGAGCGCAACCGGGGACAGCAGCCTGATGATGCTCCACCGGCGGACGGCCCGGCCGTGGCTGACGGCCGAAGGTGCGGCAGCGTCAGCGACCGCGCGCACAGAACTGCTCACCATTGCCTCGACGGTGGCAGATCCGATGGCCGGGGTGAAGACTTTGACTCCGGCTGAAGGGAAGACGGCACACCGGCAGACGCCTCGATCGAGAATGAGAATGCGGTTTCCGCTTTTGCGGAACGCTGTTGTACGGTTTGGTGAGCGCATTACCCTGTCGGCGGATGACGGAGGACTCTCGGTGCAGAAGGCGATCGATCCCAGCATCTCTACCTGGCCCGACGACAATCCGCAGCTGATCGGCAGCCGCTGTGGCGACTGCAACGCCACCACTTTCCCGGTGCAGGAGCTGTGCCCCCGGTGCAGCGCTGCGTCGATGACCGAGCACTTGCTGCCGCGAAGCGGAACCTTGATCGCCTGGACCACCCAGGGCTTCCCGCCCGGTGCTCCCTATGCCGGGCCGACCGGCGATGACTTCGTACCGTTTGGGGTGGGGCTGGTTGAACTCGGTGACGTGATCCGCGTCGAGGGCCGGCTGACCGAAAACGACCCGGCCAAGTTGAAGTTCGGAGCGCGGGTCGAGCTCACGATGATCCCGTTCACCACCGACGCTGACGGCAACGAGATCGTCACCTTCGCGTTCCAGCCGATCTAGCAGTCAGAAGGAGTCTGAGATGACTAGCGACGTGGCCATCATCGGAGTAGGTCTGCACCCCTTCGGCAGGTTCGACAAGACCGCCATGCAGATGGGCGCCGACGCCATCCAGTTCGCGTTGGCCGATGCCGGAGTGAAGTGGAAGGACATCCAGTTCGGCTTCGGCGGCAGCCACGAGGTGTCCAACCCCGACGCGGTGACACGCTTGGTCGGGCTGACCGGCATCACGTTCACCAACGTGTTCAATGCCTGCGCTACCGCGGCCAGCGCCATCCAGCAGACCGCCGACACCATCCGGCTGGGCAAGTACGACATCGGTATCGCGATCGGGCTGGACAAGCACCCGCGCGGCGCGTTCACCGACGACCCCGCCAAGCTGGCGCTGCCGCAGTGGTACGCGCAGAACGGGCAGTTTGTCACCACCAAGTTTTTCGGGATGAAGGCCAACAAATACCTGCACGACCACAACATCTCCCAGGCCACGCTGGCCAAGGTCGCTGCCAAGAACTTCCGCAACGGTGCGCTGAACCCGAATGCGTTCCGCCGCAAGCCGATGTCTGAAGAGCAGATCCTCAACTCGACCGTGCTGAACTACCCGCTGACGCAATACATGTTCTGCGCGCCCGACGAGGGTGCCGCGGCCGTGATCATGTGCCGGGCCGACATCGCGCACAAGTACACCGACAAGCCGGTCTACGTGCGCGCCACCGAGATCCGCACCCGTACTTACGGTGCCTACGAAGTGCATGCCACGTTCGCGCCGCTGGACGAGGATGTCTCGCCCACCGTCTATGCGGCCAAGGCCGCGTATGAGGCAGCCGGCATCGGGCCGGAGGACGTCGACGTCGCGCAATTGCAGGACACCGATGCCGGTAACGAGGTCATTCATATGGCCGAGACGGGGCTGTGCGCCGACGGCGAGCAGGAAAAGCTGGTGGCCGACGGCGCAACCGAGATCCACGGCTCGATCCCGGTCAACACCGACGGTGGGCTGATCGCCAACGGCGAGCCGATCGGTGCGTCAGGCCTGCGTCAGGTGTACGAGTTGGTTCGCCAACTGCGCGGCGAGGCGGGCGAGCGTCAGGTGCCGGGCAATCCGCGCGTCGGCTTGGCGCAGGTGTACGGGGCGCCCGGCACCGCGTCGGCGACCATCCTGTCGCTCTAGCTGCGCTCGCTCAAATGGCGGGCCCCAGCAGGTCGTCGGCGTCACGGATGACATAGCCGTAGCCCTGCTCGGCGAGAAAACGCTGCCGGTGCGCGGCGTATTCGGCGTCCAGGCTGTCGCGTGCCACCACCGAGTAGAAGATGGCGCCGCCGCCGTCGGCCTTGGGTCGCAGCAGCCGGCCGAGTCGCTGCGCCTCTTCTTGCCGTGAGCCGAATGTGCCCGAAACCTGCACCGCGACAGAAGCTTCGGGAAGATCGATGGAGAAGTTGGCGACCTTGGACACCACCAGGGTGCTCACCTCGCCGCGACGGAAAGAGTCGTACAGCGCCTCGCGCTCGGCGTTCTTGGTCGATCCCTGGATCACCGGGGCGCCCAGCACGCTGCCGAGCTCCTCGAGCTGGTCCAGGTAGGCGCCGATCACCAGGGTCGGCTCGCCGGGGTGGCGGTTCAGGATCGATGTGACCACAGCGATTTTCGAATGCGCCGTCGAGCACAGTTTGTAGCGTTCTTCGGGTTCGGCGGTGGCGTAGATCATCCGCTCGTTGTCGGTCATCGTGACCCGCACCTCGACACACTCGGCCGGGGCGATCCAGCCTTGCGCCTCGATGTCTTTCCACGGTGCGTCATAGCGTTTCGGGCCGATCAACGAGAACACATCGCCCTCGCGGCCGTCTTCGCGGATCAGCGTCGCGGTCAATCCCAGCCGCCGCCGGGACTGCAGGTCGGCGGTCATCCGGAACACCGGCGCAGGCAGCAGGTGCACCTCGTCGTAGATGATCAGTCCCCAGTCGCGGCTGTCGAACAATTCCAGGTGGCGGTATTCGCCCTTGGTGCGACGGGTGATCACCTGATACGTCGCGATGGTGACGGGCCGAATCTCCTTACGCTCGCCGGAGTATTCGCCGATCTCCTCTTCGGTCAACGATGTACGGGCGATCAGCTCGCGCTTCCACTGGCGACCCGCGACGGTGTTGGTGACCAGAATGAGGGTCGTCGCGCCCGCTTTCGCCATCGCGGCCGCGCCGACGAGGGTCTTGCCCGCACCGCACGGCAGGACGACGACGCCTGAACCGCCCAACCAGAACGAGTCGGCCGCCATCTCTTGGTAATCGCGCAGTTCCCAGCCGTCCTGCTTCAACGCGATCGGATGTGCCTCACCGTCGACGTATCCGGCCAGATCCTCTGCGGGCCAGCCGATTTTGAGCAGCATCTGTTTGACCCGGCCGCGCTCGCTGGGATGTACGACGACGATGTCGTCGTCGATGCGCGCACCCAGCATCGGTGCGATCTTCTTGTGCCGCAGCACTTCCTCGAGCACGGCACGATCAAAGCTGACCAGCGTCAGGCCGTGCACAGGGCTCTTCACCAGTTGCAGCCGACCGTAACGGGCCATCGTGTCGACGATGTCGACCAGCAGCGGCTGCGGAACCGCGTAGCGCGAAAAACTGACCAAGGCGTCGACGACCTGTTCGGCGTCGTGGCCTGCGGCGCGCGCATTCCACAGCGCCAGCGGCGTGATGCGGTAGGTGTGCACGTGCTCGGGTGCGCGCTCGAGCTCCGCGAACGGCGCGATTGCCGCCCGGGCCGCGCCGGCGAGCTCATGGTCGACTTCGAGCAGCACCGTCTTGTCGGACTGCACGATCAAAGGTCCGTCAGGCATAGATCCCCATTATCCTTCGTCCGCCGACATGACCGACGTGATGCGGTGGATGGCGAACTCACGCGCCCGGCTGGACGCCGAGTCGAACGCCATGAGCTGGCCGCCGGTCACCGCGATCGGCGCCACGACGCGCTGGGTCGCGACCCCGGCGGCGTCCACATAACCGATCAGAACCGTCTCTTGTTCCCGGGCGGCCCGCTGCAGCAGCGACATCGCCACCGCCGGGTCGATCCTGACGCTGCCGAACGGCGCGGTGGTCACTCTGCGGAGCACCGCGACAACCGCGCTCAGCGTGTCGCTGTTCGGGTGGGACACCGGCCGGTGCGGCCGACGGCGCTGCGGCACGGCGACCCGTGCTCCGCGGGCCCGGATGTCGACGATGGCGCCGGTGGCGTCTTCGGCGGCAGGGGCGAAACCGGCATCCTGCAAGGCCGCGAGCACCTCGCTGATCGGCGCGTGCGATATCGCGACGGTCGGAGCGAGCACCCGCAGGCCGAGATGCTCGGCGCTGGCCGCTGCCTGGGCGAGCAACGTCGGGTCCTCGCATCGCACGAACGACGCCGCCATCCCGATCCGCAGTTGCCCGTGCCGGCGGGCGACGTCGTCGATGAGGTATGTCAAGCCCTGCGGCACAGGTGTTTTGGAGTGCTTACCGAACAGCGTATGCAGCTCGCCAGCGGTTTTGCCGACATCCAGGGCATGCCGGATCGACTGCTCGCTGACGCGGTACACCATGGCCGTTCCGGCCGACTCGACGGTGGCCACTGTGCCCAGTTCCTCTGCCAGATCGCGTTCCAGCGGTCCCGGCACCACGACGGTCAGGTCGGCTTGGACGAGGAAGTGATCGATCGGAGTCGGCAGGACGCGCGACATCGCGGCGATGGCGTCGGATTCGTTATCGCCTGGAACGCGCGACCAGGGGTGCTGATCGCACCGCGGCCCACCAGGCCGAGCAGGTGTGCCTCGTCCAACAGGTCGGCGACCGGGGCAGGTTGCAGCCGCCTGGACCATCGCGGCCTGCGCCAGATCAATGCCGTCGACGCGGTGTGCTTGTCCACGCCGGCCCCGGTCGGCAAGTGGGCCAGCATGTCCAGCAGCAGCCGACGGTCCAGCGGAGCGGCCGTCGAGTAGAGCGAATCCGACAGCGCGGCATAGAGTTTGGCGTCGGGACCGCGACTCCCGATCAATGCCGGTCGAGCGGCGAGGTCAAGCCAGGTGGCGGCCAGCAGATGCCAGCGTTCGGCGGTGGATGTCTCCGCGAACCGGTCGGCGGCCACGGTCGGCGCCCAATAAGGCGGGTCGCCACGGTCGGCTGCGGCTCGGGTACACCGCTGGCGATCAGTCCCGCGGCAGCGGCCAGCTCGAGGATCAAACCCAGCCGGGACTCGTCGACGCCGGTGACCTTCGCCAGCCGCCGACTTCGCGCACGCCCAAGTCCGCCGCTGCGCAGCTCGGAAATCGGTGCCGCGCTGAGTGCTTCGAGTAGAACATCCATTTCGCGAAGCAGGTCGATGACGGCGCCGCCGCCACGGCGTCCACATCGGCGGACGTGGTGGTGGACACCACCGGATCCGGTGCCGCCAGTCGCACCGGCCCGGGCTCCTCGCCGCGCAGTACCTGCCCGACATGGCGCGGCAAGATCACCGTGTCGGCGTCCAGGCGCCGCAGCAGTCCGATCGCGAGCAGTTGCGGCACCGGGCGATCCGCGGGAGCGCCGGGTGCGGCGTCGCGAGTGCGTCCTAACGGTGACCCTTCCAGCAGTCTGTCCAACAACTCCCGCTGCGGTTCGTCAAGGCCGTCGATCAGCTTCGCGATCTGATCCGGGTTTGCGAGGCATCTTCCAGAGTCACCTGACCGGGATGCCAGGACAGGCCGACCCCGGCATCCGAACCCACCCGCAGCTCAGCGTCGCCCCACACCAGGGCGCGGTCCTTGAGGTCGTCGAGCGCGTCCAGAACCTCCGCTTCGGGTGCCCGGTCACCGATCAGCGTGAGCAGCTTGGCGACCGGCACCGGCGCTGTGTCCGCCTGCAGCACCAGCAGCGCGTCGATGACCGCCAGCCGCAGAAAGTCCAGCTCGTCGCTGGCAGCCTTCAGCGACTGCCGAGCCTGAGCGCGGGCGGCGAGCGCCGCGACGCTGCCCGGCGGCGGTTGGGCGAGGTCGGGTCGCAGCTCCAGCAGGCGGATGAGCCGCTCATCGGGCAAGTCGGCCAGCCAGGACCCCAGCGGGACGCCCGGGGTGTGTTCGGTCATTGCTGACCAGCGTAAAGCAGCCGAGCCTGTGCGCATTCCCGGCCGACGACCAGCGCTCGGATGTGATGAAAATCTTCAGAGCCGGGCAGTCAGGATCGCGGCAGACCTGTCAGAATGGACCCGTGGCTGACAACGCTGGCAAAAAGGCGCAGAAGACCCCGTACGTCGACAACGGATGGCCGACGAGCAACCCTGACGACCATGCTGTGAGCGAACTGGCGACCGACCGGGCCGGCGCACTGTCGCCGTTCGGCGACCTGGTATTTCCGCTGCCCGCCGACGAATTGCCCTACGTGCATCCGGTCACCGACGTCAACCAGTAGCCGGCACGCGCAAAGCCAGCGCGAGAAATTCGCGCTGGCTCCGCTTCTAGGCGAGCGAGGACAGTGCCGGGTTCCACTCACGCTCTGCGACTGAATGGCCTTCAGCACGTCCGTGAGGTAGCTCGGCGCCAGGTTCTGCGCCGGCTCTCGGACACCGGCGCCGGTCCTGCGGCACGACGGTCCACTGGGCCACGGTGTTGGCCTGATGGACGTCCTGCGGAGCATCTGCGGGTCCAGCATGCTCGACGGTCTCGGCCTGCGGCGCCGGGGCCGGTGGCGCAGGTCCTCGGCGGGCGGCGGAGGCGGCGGTGCGTCGTGGCGCGGGGCGTCGGCGGCGCGACCGGCCTGCGTCGGCGCGGGTGGCGGAGCGTCCGGCGCGGGCGCGTCGGCGGGTGGCGAGCGGCCGGTGCGGGTGCGTCGGCAGCGACGTCCTGGACCTGCGGGGCCGGAGGAGCGGGCGGCTCGGGCGGCGGCGGTGCATCGTTCGCGGCCGGCTCGGCCGGCGGCGGCGGAGGCAGCTCGGGTGCCGGGGGCGGCGGGGGAGGGTCGGCCGGCGGAGGCGGCATCGGGGCTCGACAACCTCGATAGGCGGAGCCTCAGGAGCGTGCGCGTCAGCAAGGATGTTGCGCGGGGTCGCACCGGACAGTCCGCGTCCGCAGACCGGCCAGGCACCCCGGCCTTGAGAAGCCAGCACCCGTTCGGCGACGGCGATCTGCTGGTCTCGACTGGCCTGGTTCGCCGACGTGGCGTACTCGCCGCCGCCATGGGCGGCCCAGGTGCCTTGCGAGAACTGCAGCCCGCCGTGGTAGCCGTTGCCGGTGTTGATGCCCCAGTTGCCGCCGGACTCGCAGGCGGCAACGCGATCCCATTCGCTGTCGGGAGCCGCTGCTGCGTGGCCGGCGAGGGCGATACCGCCGCCGCCGATCACAGCGCCGGTGAAGGCCAATTTGGCAACGCCGACACTCGACGTAGTGGGTTTACGGTGACGTCCGCTCATACCCCAGTGATTCCTCTCGTAATGCGCCTACGAGGTCAGCTGTCGGGTTCGGGCGGAAGAGGTCGCCCGGCCATCGTCGAGTCCCACGGGAAACGTCGTTGGCTTCACCCCAAGGAGCCGCGGACGGCTCCTGGTCACAATTTCGGCGGACCGTTGGGTCCCCCGCCTCCATCCATGGGTTGCGTTGTCTCGCCTATTGGATGGAGCTCGGCGCTATAGGCGAGAAAGCCCGCCGCGCAGGGAGACTCGGCGGGTCCGTCGACGACGCTAGCCGGTGTCTGCAGCGGAGTCATGTTGGCGCGAAACCAGCGTTTCGCTTGCAGCGAACGGGGAAAACACCAGGAACGTCGGCTGTTTGCGCAGGTTAGAGGCTCCGCAACCGACCCGTTGCCGCGCCGTGATCATTCCGTTATGTGACTGATCTCACACGGCGTCCGACGCATAACCCGCGGTCACGCGCCGGCGCGATCAACGGGCCGGCCCGTCAGATACGCGCCGCGGGGGCAGCCCACGGCGCCGGGCGATCCACCGCAACGATCTCTTTGCCCAGCGGCACCAACGACACCGGGATCAATTTGAGGTTGGCCAGCGCCAACGGAATGCCGACGATCGTTGCTGCCTGCGCTGCTGCGGTCAGGAGGTGAATGACGGCCAGCCAGAGTCCGCACAGCAGGATCCAGATGATGTTGCCGATCAGCGCGCCGGTACCGGCGCCGGGCCGCTCGACGATCGTCCGCCCGAACGGCCAGAAGGCATAGGACGCGATGCGCAGCGACGCGAAGCCGAATGGAATGGTCACGATCAGCAGAAAGCAGATCAGCGCGGCCAGCACGTAGCCGAGAGCCAGCCATAGGCCGCCGAAAACCAACCAGATGACATTGAGGATCAGGCGCATTGTCTGCTCCGGCGCATGCGTCAGCGTACCGAGAAATTGCGGTGCTCAGCCGGCGGTGGTCCGAGTAGGATCGGTCGACATCGCGTCCTGCGCAGGCGGGGCGCTTCGTTGTGTTGCCCCATTGAGTTTCCGCGAGACAAGCAGGTGAGACCGGTGCCAGATGGCAAGGTGAAGTGGTACGACGCCGAGAAGGGATTCGGCTTCTTATCTCAAGACGACGGCGAGGACGTCTACGTCCGTTCATCGGCGTTGCCCGCCGGCGTGGAAGGACTCAAAGCGGGGCAGCGCGTCGAATTCGGTCTGGCGTCCGGACGGCGCGGACCGCAGGCGCTGAGCGTGAAGCTGATCGACCCGCCGCCCACGCTCAGTAGCCGTCCGCGGCGGGAGGGGCCTGTCGAACACAAGCACACCGCCGACGAGCTGCACGGCATGGTCGAGGACATGATCACGTTGCTGGAAAACACCGTGCAGCCCGAGCTGCGTAAGGGTCGCTACCCGGACCGTAAGACCGCGCGCAAAGTGTCCGAGGTCGTCAAGGCGGTCGCGAGCGAACTCGACGCCTGATCGCGTGTACCGCGCGGCACCGCGGGGAACCCTCACAGTCGAATTGCCACAGGAGTCGATTCGAGTGAGGAAAGTCCGATGGCGCAGCAGGCGCAGGTCAGCGAAGAGCAAGCACGAGCGGTAGCGGAGGAGTCCCGCGAAAGCGGTTGGGACAAGCCCTCGCTGGCCAAGGAGCTGTTCCTCGGCCGGTTTCCGATCGATCTGATTCACCCCTTTCCCAAGCCATCGGACGACGAGGCCGCTCGAACCGACGTTTTTCTGGCGAAGCTGCGGGAGTTTCTGAACTCCGTCGACGGAAGCATCATCGAGCGCGACGCCCAGATTCCCGACGAGTATGTGAAAGGTCTTGCCGAGCTGGGTTGCTTCGGCATGAAGATTCCGTCGGAATTCGGCGGGCTGGGCTTGTCGCAGATCGCCTACAACAGGGCGTTGATGTTGGTGTCGACCGTGCATGCCAGCCTGGGGGCGTTGTTGTCGGCGCATCAGTCGATCGGTGTGCCGGAGCCGCTCAAACTCGCAGGGAGTGACGAGCAGAAGCAGAAGTTCCTGCCGCGCTGTGCCGCCGGTGCGATATCGGCGTTCCTGCTCACCGAGCCGGACGTGGGCTCCGACCCGGCGCGCCTTGCCTCGACGGCCACTCCGGTCGAGGACGGCGCCGCTTACGAGTTGGAGGGCGTCAAGCTGTGGACCACCAACGGCGTCGTCGCCGAACTCCTGGTGGTGATGGCTGCAGTGCCCAAAAGCGAAGGCCACCGCGGCGGGATCAGCGCGTTCGTCGTCGAGGCCGACTCACCGGGCATCACCGTGGAGCGGCGCAACAAGTTCATGGGATTGCGTGGCATCGAAAACGGACTTACCAGGATGCATCGTGTCCGAGTGCCCGCCGAAAATCTGATCGGTAAAGAAGGCGATGGCCTCAAAATCGCGTTGACCACGTTGAACGCCGGTCGACTCTCGATACCCGCGATCGCGGCCGGAGCGTCGAAGTGGTCGCTGAAGATCGCCCGGGAGTGGGCCGGAGAGCGCGTGCAGTGGGGCAAGCCGGTCGGCGAGCACGGGGCCGTCGTGGAGAAGATTTCGTTCATCGCCGCGACGAGCTATGCGCTCGAGTCGGTGCTGGAGTTGTCGGGTCAGATGGCCGATGAGGGCCGCAACGACATCCGTATCGAGGCAGCGCTGGCCAAACTGTGGTCGAGCGAAATGTCCTGCGTGATCGGCGACGAATTGCTGCAGATCCGCGGCGGGCGTGGCTACGAGACCGCCGAGTCGCTGGCCGCACGCGGTGAGCGGGCGGTGCCGGTGGAGCAGGTGGTCCGCGACCTGAGGATCAACCGGATCTTCGAAGGGTCCAGCGAGATCATGCGGTTGCTCATCGCGCGTGAGGCCGTCGACGCCCACCTCAGCGCCGCCGGGGATCTGGCGAACGCGAAAGCTGACCTCCGTCAGAAGGCGAAAGCGGCGGTCGGTGCGAGCGGGTTCTATGCAAAGTGGTTGCCGCAGTTGGTATTCGGTGAAGGGCAGCGTCCAACCGCGTATCGCGAGTTTGGCAATTTGGCCACGCATCTGCGATTCGTCGAGCGTTCCGCACGCAAGCTGGCTCGCAACACCTTCTACGGGATGGCGCGTTGGCAGGCCGCCATGGAGCAAAAACAGGGCTTCCTTGGACGTGTCGTCGACATCGGTGCTGAACTGTTCGCCATGGCGGCGACGTGTGTGCGGGCCGAGGCGCAGCGGGTCGAGGATCCGCGTCGCGGCGAGCAGTCCTACGAGTTGGCTGAGGCGTTCTGCCAGCAGGCCACGCTGCGGGTGGAGGCGCTGTTCGACGCCCTGTGGAGCAACACCGACGGCATCGACGCCGAGTTGGCTCGCAATGTGTTGAAAGGCCGCTACACCTGGCTGGAAGAGGGGATCATCGACCAGTCCGAGGGCACCGGGCCGTGGATCGCGAACTGGGAACCCGGTGAGTCGACCGAGCCCGACCTGTCCCGGCGATTCCTGACCGTGGCGAAAGCCTGACCGGGTCCCGTTGAGTTCCTGTCCCGGGGCGGGCAGCTGACCAGGACGCGGCGAGCGGTTAGTACTAGTCTTCGTTGAACTACTACCGGGCCCAAGCCGCCAAAGCATGACTTGCGCCATATTGTGGGAGAACGTCCCCTGCTAACGAGGACCGGATGAGTGACAAGTCGATTGGGCCGGCCCTCCCGCTGATCGGGTTCATCACCCGCGACGGCGCGCCACAAATTTCCCCGGCGCCGGTCAGCCGGGCGTGGATGTCAGAGACGCGTGAGGGGTGGCCCACCCGGTGTTTGCCCATGCTCATGGCTAACCAGAGCGGATGGGAGCTGCGGAATCCATGCGCGTTCACCGCTACGTGGATAGGTCAGGCAAATGACATTGACGTGACGATCACACCCGATAAGCGCGATGCCGGTCAGTTTCTGCCGCTCAGCCATTTCGGTAATGGCATTTTGACCTGGAAGTTGCCGCTGCTGTTTCGCACTCCGCCGGGCTACAACCTGTTGGTCCGCGGACCCGCAAACTATCCGAAGGATGCCGTGTGCCCGTTAGAAGGCATCGTTGAAACCGACTGGGCAAGCGCGAGTTTCAGCATAAGCTGGAAACTCACCCGCAAACTGATGCCGGTGCGATTCGAGGTCGACGAGCCGATCTGCATGATCGTCCCGCAGCGCCGAGGCGACCTAGAAGAGTTCGCCCCTGAACTCAGGCCTATCGAGTCTGATGAACATCTGCAGCGCCAGCACGAGTTCTTTCTCCACTCGCGTGACGCAGAGAAGCAAATGGAGCAGTTAGCGAGGGTCGCTGCGGGCGAGCGAGTGGAGTGGCAAGGCGACTACACGCGAGGCAAACACACCGACGGCGAGGCCGGGACACCAGATCACCAGACCCGCCGTCACCTTCGTTCATTCGTTCAGCCCGAACATGAGGAGAGGCAATAGTCGGTTAGGACGGCCCGTGGCCCAGCGGCACCCGCTTACTCTCGCTGGGGGGCCCGGCGGAACGCCATCACCAAAAGGTCTGCCGTCCAGTGCTTCCTGCCCGTGCGGCGTCAGCTAATTGGCCAGTTCCGGCCCTTTCGGCACGATCCTTGTCGGGTTGATGTCGGCATGCACGATGTAGTAGTGCTGTTTGATCTGGACGAAGTGGATGGTGTCGCCAAATCCCGGCCTCTGGAACAGGTCTCGTGCGTAGGCCCACAGCACCGGCATCTCGCAGCCTTCACCCAGCGGCGGGCCGCACACCACATCACCGCAGGCGTTGCAGCACCAGTTGAGGTGGCGGTCCCGGCAGGAGCACGGCGAGGTCGAGACAAAGCAATTGCTGCGCAGTCGGTGACCGTTCGCGCACTTTTCCGGCGGCCTGACGAAAACCGAGCCGTCATCCGCCGGCGAAGGGAGGCAAGACGTCGATCGTGTTGCCCGAGTGCAGTGGCCGGGTTCGGTCGCGAACCGCGAAACCGTCGCACAGACACGAGCACCGGCCGAGCACGTGGGCGAGTTCTTGGCTACGGAGGCCCAGCATGTCCACGAGCTCGCTCACTGTGGCTCCGGACGGCACGGTCAGCTGCTCGGATTCGGACCCCGCGGCAGCGCAGGCGGCCGCGAAAAACCTCACGGTGATCGTTTCGACTGTCACCTCAGCCGCCGATCGCGCTCATCGGCCGTGGCGGCTGGACGAAGTTGGGTCGTTGATCCCGTGGCCCGCCGGTTTGCCCCACATCGTTGCCCGCCAGGCGGCCTCGATCGTGGCATCGTCGGCCCCGCCGCGCAGCAGCCCCCGCAGGTCGGTCTCCTCGATCGCGAATAGGCGACTCCGGAGCTGCCCGTCGGCGGTCAACCGGGCGCGGTCACAGGTCGAGCAGAAGGGTTGCGACACCGAGGCGATGACCCCGACCTTTCCGGTCTGTCGGGTCGCGGGATCAGTAATCCGCCACAATTCGGCCGGCGCCCGAGCCCGCGGCGCCGGATCGGGTTCCAGCGTGAACGAGTGGCGTCGCAGCTGCGCCAGCACCCGTTCCGCGCTCACCGTAACTTCGCGGCGCCATTCGTGTCCGGCATCGAGCGGCATCCGCTCGATGATCCGTAGCTGGTAGTCGTAGGCAAGACAGAACCGCGTCAGCGAAACCGCATCGTCGAGGCCGGTCAGCGGGTCCAGCACGGCATTCACCTTCACCGGGCGCAGACCCGCCGCGTGCGCGGCGGCCAAGCCCGCCAGCACATCGGCCAACCGGTCACGGCGGGTGATCGCCGCGAAGCGCCGGTGATCGACGCTGTCCAGCGACACGTTCACCCGGTTCAGTCCAGCCCGGGCCAACGCCTCCGCATGCTCTGCCAACAAGATGCCGTTGGTGGTCAGCGCCAGCTCCGGCCGCGGCTGGAGTGCGGCTGTCGCGGCGATGATTTCGTCAAGGTGCTTGGCCAACAACGGTTCTCCACTCGTGAACCGCACCTTGGTTATGCCCAACCGGGCCACGCCTATCTGCACCGGCCTGACGGTTTCGTCGGGTTGCAGCAGCTGCGCCGCGGGCGACCACGGCAGACCCTCGGCGGGCATGCAGTAGATGCATCGCAGATTGCAGCGGTCGGTCAAGGACACCCGCAAATCGGTCGCGAGCCGCCCGTAGCTGTCAACCAAGGGTCCGGTGGGCGGTGGCGCTGTTGCCCGGCCTTCGAACCGACGGGGCACCAAAGGCACACCGAGCGTCGTGATCATGGCACCATCCGGATGTGGTCGCGACAACATTCCTATTATCCATCAGCCCGGCGAAACCGGGATCGCGCACGCCTTCCTGCAATCTGGCTTAGGAGGTTCCCGGCCGGGTTTCGCGCAGGGCGACGTTTTCGGCTCTCAGCGCCTCCACCTCGCTGCGCAGCGCAGCCACCGTCGGCTCGATCTCGGCCGCGGTGAACCCAGCTACGACGCCAAAATCGAACGCGCGGGCGTGATGTGTTGGGGTCCGCCACGGAATCGGACGTAGGGCCAGCCTGTCTCGCTGACCGTCGCGAGGTAGAAAACCGTCGCGTTGGCTCAGGAATTCACGCGCGTCCTTGGTCAGGGGGTCAGAGCTTTCAGCTGATGCGCCCGGTTCGTTTTGGCTTTATAGAAAGCGCTGCTGCCGTAGGGGTGTCGCGGACGGCATCGGTGAACGCGATCTCCCCATAGTGCTTGCTCATTCGTCGCTTCCCGGCGCGGCCCCGTTTCTTCGGAGAGCTCAGAGCCGATTGTGCACGACATGGGCACGCGTGTCATCGGGCATTTGACTCGCGAATTGCGCAACCGACCACCGTGTCAAGTTCACACTCGCGTCCGATGGGCAGATATCGAGCAGAACGCCAGATGCCACGGCCTGTAGAGAATTCAGAATGCCCGCAACGCCTGGCTTTGGCTGAGCCATAATCAGTTACGAATCAATCTAAAAGACAGGAGTGCGCGGTGGCGAAGCTGATGTCTGTGAATGTCGGCCTACCCAAAGACATTCCCTGGAAAGACCGCACCGTTCACACCGGGGCCTGGAAGACGCCTGTCACCGGCCGCCGGACGGTTCGGCGGCTCAACATCGACGGGGACGGTCAAGGCGACCTCGCGGGCCACGGCGGGGAGAACCGCGCCGTCCTCGTGTATCAACTCGATTCATACCGTCACTGGGCCAAGGAATTTCACCGCGATGACCTGGTGCCCGGGCTTCTTGGTGAGAACTTGACCGTCGAAGGGTTGCCCGACGATGAGGTGTGCATCGGGGACCGATACCGGATCGGACAGGCGGTCTTCGAGGTGACCCAACCACGTGTTACCTGTTATCGCGCAGGCATGCGCATCGGCGAGCCCCGGATGGCAGCGCTGCTGGTGTCTCACCGGCGACCCGGTTTCTACTGCCGGGTGATTACCGAAGGCGAAGTCGAGGCTGGTCAGGAGATCGTCAAGATCGGCGCCGGACCCGAGCAGATCACGGTCGCCGAGATCGACGCGCTGCTCTACCTGCCCGGGCATCCTCGAGACGCTCTGCAACGCGCCCTCCGCATCCCCGCGCTCAGCCCGGGCTGGCGAGCCTCCCTGCAGAGTCTGGCCCAGCAACCCGTCGCAGAGCCCGGATCAGGCAACGTCGGTTTGACGGCAGCCGCGAGCAGTCCACCGCCGGCGTGGACCGGGTTTCGCTCACTCCAGGCGACAGCGGTTCACGACGAGACCCGATACGTACGCTCAGTGTCACTGGCCGACCCCGACGGCACCGCCCTACCGGAATGGCTTGCCGGCCAGTCGATCACACTGCGCCTATCTCCCGATCTGAGCGGTCCCCCCGTGATCCGCAACTACTCGCTGTCCAACCGGCCCGGCTCCGGTGAATACCGGATCAGCGTCAAACACGAACCACACGGGGAAGCCAGCGGACTAATCCACACCCGAGTCAAGCTTGGTGATTTTCTCGACGTCGCCGCACCACGCGGCACCTTCTTCTTGTCCGAGGGAGACGCGCCCGTGATCCTGCTGTCCGCCGGAATCGGAGCCACCCCCGTACTGTCCATGCTGCACGAGCTCGTCAGGACACGCTCGGCCCGTGAAGTCTGGTGGCTACACGGCGCCCGCAACTCCTCCGAGCATGCCTTCGGAGCAGAGAGCCGTACCCTGCTGAACCAGTTGTCCCACGGCCGATCCCGCATCTTCTACAGCCACCCAGCTTCGGCCGACCGTCAGGGTATCGACTTCACCGACTGCGATCGCCTATCGATCGAATCGCTCCGTGATCTCGGCTTGCCCCGCGACGGGGGCGCCTACCTCTGCGGGCCTGCGGCGTTCATGGCTGAACTCAGCGCCGGCCTCGCCACCTACGGAATGGATCCCGCCTGCGTTCACACTGAACTCTTCGGGGCGGCATCCGCACTCACGCCCGGAATCGCAGCAACGTCAATCCCTCCTCACCAGCCTGCTGGACCACCCGGTCGAGGTCCCACCATTCAATTCGCGCGCAGCGGGATATCCGCCCCGTGGGGCCCTCCGAGCAGCAGCCTGCTCGAATTCGCAGAAGCGTGCGACGTGCCAACCCGCTGGTCCTGCCGGACAGGGGTATGTCACAACTGCGAGACTTCACTGCTGTCCGGGACTGTTCGCTACGACCCCGAACCTCTAGAACGACCCGCCGAAGGAAACATCCTGATCTGTTGTTCACAACCCGCAGAGGCCGTAGTCGTCGACCTTTGACAGCAGCCGCCTCGGTCGTCGCAGACGGGGCGGCCGCGCTGAAGCTCGGCGACCGAAGCCACCAGGTCCGCGTGCTGCACCTATGCGCCGTGGCTGGCGGGCACGCGCTCGGCGTCGAGCGGCGGCCCGGGCGGTGTGCCGTCGCCGAAAGGCCTGCCGCCCAGTGCTTCCCGCCCGTGCGGCATCAGCCAATCGGCCAGCTCCGGCCCCTTCGGCACGATCCTGGTCGGGTTGATGTCGGCATGCACGATGTAATAGTGCTGCTTGATCTGGACGAAGTCGACGGTATCGCCAAATCCCGGCGTCTGGAACAGGTCTCGCGCGTAGGCCCACAGCACCGGCATCTCGGATAGCGTGCTTCGATTGCACTTGAAGTGCCCGTGGTAGACGGGGTCAAAGCGGGTCAACGTGGTGAACAGCCGGACGTCGGCTTCGGTGATCGTCTCCCCGACGAGATACCGCTGATTCGCCAATCGACCACTCACCCAGTCCAAGGTGGTGAACAAGCGGTCGTATGCCGCTTCGTAGGCCTGCTGCGAGCCCGCGAATCCGCATCGATAAACGCCGTTGTTGACCTCGGTGTAGATACGCTTGCTCACCTCGTCGATCTCGGTCCGCAGGCGCTCGGGGTACAGCTGCGGCGCGCCGTCGCGGTGGTAAGCGGTCCATTCGGTCGAGAAATCCAGCGTCATCTGCGCGAAATCGTTGGTGACGATCGCGCCGGTCGGCACGTCGACTACCGCGGGAACGGTGATGCCTTTCGGATAGTCGGGGAAGCGTTTGAAGTATGCGTCCTGTAGTCGAGGGATCTCCAGCACCGGGTCGACGCCGCCGGGGTCGAGGTCGAAAGTCCAGCTGCGTTTATCGTGGGTTGGACCGCAAAACCCAATGGAGATAACGCTTTCCAGTCCGAGCAGCCGCCGGACGATGATCGCGCGGTTGGCCCACGGGCAGGCGCGAGCAACGATCAGCCGGTATCGGTCGGGTTGCACCGGATAGCCGTCGCGGCCATCGGCGGTGATCCGGGTTTCGATGTAGTCGGTGTCGCGGGTGAAGTCGCCGGCCTCGGCGACGTAGGAAGCCATAGCTTCAGGGTGCCCCAACAGCCGGCTATGGCGCCAGGCGTTGGTGGGAGAGACCTAGGGAAATCGACTTGGCCTCTTCGATTTAGCTCGTATCCAATGGCGGCCGCAGGCGAGGATGCTGGTTTTGCTGCGCCACCGACGGGTACCCGACCGCCAGGCCAAACGGAAGAGTTCACTTTGCTGAAGCACGATCACACCGATCATCGTCGGACTACGCAACCGCATGCCAGGCAATCAGCCTTCTGCGTCGCGGCGCCGACGTTTGCACTCGCCGTCGGGCAACCCGGAGAATTCCAGCGGCTCAGAGGAGATCTCGCGTGAATCAGAAACCCAACAGCGATCCTTCTCCGATACCCGAAGACGCCACCAAGACGACCGAGTATCAGCGCGAGGAGCAGGATCAGCTCGACCACCAACGCGATGACCCGAACGCGCTTGGAACGCAACAATCTGGGGACGACATCGCCGACGAGAGTTCGCGGTAGGTCAGAGTCGGGTTAGCTCCACACCGTTCGCACCGACCACTCGGCATGCGGGACACCCTGCAGCTCACCGTTACGATCGACGACCAGCGTCATCAACTGCACGGCGATCCCGGTCAGCCGGCCGTGTTGCGGATCGACGGTGGGGATGGTGACCGCGAGTCGGTCGCCCGGGCGATAGAACGTCGTCGCCGGGATGGCGGAATCCTCGTACACCCGCAACAGCCACCACGGCGACTGTCCAATTGACGGGGGCACCGAAAGCTGGACCGGGTCTTTGGAATTGACGCGCAGCTCGCCTTGTGTCTGCTGGTTTTCGCAGTCGGTGAGGTCGAGCACGCTGCAGTATCGGTACGGTCCGACTCGAGTGAGTTGGCCGTGCGAGTACGCGCTGATCTCGGGGTGCGCCGCTCCGTGCCCGCGGGCAAACCACCACGCGCCGGCACCGGCGGCCGCCGCCAGCACCAGGGCCGCTGCGAGCACGGCGATGACCGGCTTTCGGGACCGCGTCACTGTGCTCGCGCCGCCGACGTCTTCTGGTCGCTGTGCTCACCCTCTTGTTCGACCATCACCGGACGGTTGCCGCCCAGCCCGGGGATCAGCGAGTCGCCGTGAAAACTGACCACCGTCTGCGCCAGACCCAGAATCAGCACCGAGCTGACGACACTGAAGCCGACCCACAGGTCGGTGTAGAGCAGCACGCCCAGCGCACCGCCGAGGACCCAGGCCAGCTGCAGCGTCGACTCCGAACGGCCGAACGCCGACGCGCGTGATTCCTCCGGCAAGTCGTCTTGCAACGACGCGTCCAGAGCCGCCTTCGCGATCGCGCTCGAACCCGACGTGACCAACGTTGCGACAGCGGCCATCACCAAATTGCCGGCCACCGCCGCGGCCAATGCGATGCCGGTGACCGCCAGCGTGCAGCGCACCGCCAAGACCGAGGGCCGGCCCAATCGAAGCCGTGCGCTGGCGAAGTTTCCGGCGAAGTTGCCGATGGCGGCGGCCGCGCCGATCAAACCCAATATCCCCAGCTGCACCCACCCGCTGGCCTGATGCGCTTTCGCGACGAATGCCGGATACAGAAACAGGAAACCGACCATGACCTTGATCGTGCAGTTGCCCCACAACGACGTGATGATGTTGCGGCCCAACGGTTGTCGAAGCGCCCCGCTGGCCCGGCGGACCTCCTCGGGCCAACTGCGGCGCTGATTGCCCTGGCGATAGCTCAACGTGGTGGGAACTTCACCCGCGGTCACTTCGACCCAGCGTGGAATCCGCATGGACAGCCAAGCGCCTGCCACCGTGACCGCGATGACGACGAACAACGCGCCGGGTAACTGCAAGAGTCGGTCGCAGGCGTACTCGATTCCCCCGGCGATGCCGCCGCCGACGATGGTACCGCCCAGTAGACCGAACATCGTCAACCGCGAGTTCACCCGGACCAGATCGATCGACGGTGGCATCACCCGCGGAGTGACCGCGCTGCGCAGCACGCTGAACGACTTCGAGAACACCATCATCGCCAGGGCACACGGATAAAGCACCCAGGACTGGAAGCCGCCGGTCGCGCTGTCGTAGTTGGTGATCAGCACCACCGCCAGCACGGTGCGCAACGCGAACGACGCGGCCAGCGCGACCCTGCGGCCGTGCTGCAGACGATCGAGCGCCGGACCGATCAGCGGCGCGATCACCGCGAACGGCGCGATGGTGATCAGCAGGTACCACGCGACCTTGTCCTTGCTCTCGCCGGTGGCAGCGGCGAAGAACAGCGTGTTGGCCAATGCGACGGCCATCGCAGCGTCGGTCGCGAAGTTGGCCACCACCGGCCAGGTCAGCGCGGTCAGCCCGGACTTGTCGGCGCCGTCGGCGGTCGCGGCCCGCTGCACCAGCGAGTACATCCGCGAACCCATCTCACGGCTGCGCTGGGCGGCGGCGCGGGTGACGGTCACCCGCTCACCTGCCGCGGCGGCACGCGGAGGCTCAGTGCGACGCTCGGGTTCGGTCTCGCGGTTCAGCGGCGGCAGATACCGATTGGAGCTCGGCATCGGCATCCGCTGCGACGATGCATCGCGCGCAGCGCGATGAGGAGGAGCCGCGCCGTCAGGCATCCGCTGCGACGATGCAGGTGGGCGGTGAGCGCGCCGGTAGTCCGCGTCGTCGGACGGGTAGTTGGCCATGCCCGGATGCTCGCCCGCGGGCCCGGTACGGCTGCGGCGACCAGTGCCCGACAGTGGGCCCGCATCCGGGTGATCGCGGCGCCGTCCAGACATGTATCGATTCTCACCTATCCGGGCTGCGGTGGCGCGTAGGCAACCGGGTGTGGCCTTACGGCATGGATGTGCGGCAGAATTGGAGCCACATGGAGACAACCGACGATCTGACCGAATCGACCGCGGACGCGGCGGCGGCGACCACAGCGGAATGGTCGCCGGAATTGGCGACGGTCCTCACCGGCGCCGCCGAGTTGGCGAAAGCAGCCATCATCGAGTTCAGCGGCTACGGCACGGTGGGCGAATACCTCGGCGTCGGCTACGAAGATCCGAGCAGCGGAACCCACCGTTTCCTAGCCGATCTGCCCGGCTACCAGGGTTGGCAGTGGGCGGTCGTGGTGGCCGGGTATCCGGGCACCGATCATGCAACGGTCAGCGAAGTGGTGCTGGTCCCGGGTCCGACGGCGTTGTTGGCGCCGGAATGGGTGCCGTGGGATCAGCGAATCCAGCCGGGCGACCTGGGCCCGGGCGATCTGCTGGCGCCGTTGCAGGACGACGCGCGGCTGGTGCCCGGCTTCATGGCGTCAGGTGACCCGCAGGTTGACGAAACCGCTGCCGAAATCGGACTGGGACGACGACGGGTGATGAGCGCCTGGGGTCGCGCTGAGGCGGCTCAGCGCTGGCACGATGGCGAGCACGGCCCGCGCGCGCAGATGGCGCAATCCACCAAACGGGCCTGCCGGGACTGCGGCTTCTTTCTGCCGCTCGCCGGCTCACTGGGGACATTGTTCGGGGTGTGCGGCAACGAGTTGTCGGCCGACGGGCAAGTGGTCGACTTCGAATACGGCTGCGGTGCCCACTCCGACACCCCGGGTCCGGCGGGCAGCGGCTCGCCGATCTACGAGCCCTTCGACGACGGCGTGCTCGACGTCAGCGAGGCGCCAGCGGAGCCGCCCGCCGAGACGCCAGCGGAGCCGCCCGCCGAGGAATCAGCGGAGCCGCCCGCCGAGACACCAGCGGAGCCGCCCGCCGAGACACCGGCGGAGCCCAGCTAGGCGTTCTCGGCAGCCGCCTTGATCTTGGCGAGCGAGGCGTTCATCCCGTCGATGAGCTCACGCTCGAAACTCGCAGTCCCGCCGAAAAGCGCCTTCACGGCCATGCCGGACACCGGCTTGACCCCGTTCTCGGCGTGCCGGCTCTCGACGACCCGGGTGCCGTCGGGAATCGGTGTGAGTTCGTAGCTCCAGATCGTGTTGTTCATGTTGACCCGGAAGGCCAATTTCTGATCCGGAATCATCTCGACGACGGTCGACGTCGTGGGCCAGAACATCACATTGCGACGGTTGATGTTGATGGTGCGCGACCCTTGCCGGACCGGACCCAGTGGGCGCATCCACCGACACTGCGGACTCCACTGCGGCATCCGGCGGACATCGCTCAGCAGCGCCCAGACTGTCGAAACGGGTGCCCTGATATCAATCTGCGCTCGCAGTAATGGCGCTGCCATAGACGCATACCTCCTGGTCAGCCGGGGCCGATGTCTGTCGTCAGTCCCTTTTGGGCCCCACGCGCACCCCGGCGGGCAGCAGCACGCTGCCACAAAAAGATGCTGGTGCCCAGCACGCCGACCCCGAGCCCAGCCAAGGTCATGGGCCGCCAGCTGATCAGCGCCGGTATGGCGAACGCGGCCACCGCGGCAATGAGCCACGCTAGCGCGCCGGCGGCGATGACCGGCCATGGGTCCAGCAGCAAAGCCGGCAGCGTCGGCGGCGTGAGGTCTTTACCAGGTTCGGCGGGCATCGTTATCAAGATAGCCGGACCAGTCCGGACTCGGTGATTCGTCGCTGACAACTGCGATTCTGTCGTAACCTCGCGCTGTGATTGATGGCGATAGCAGATTAGCCAGCGACTTGTCGCTGGCGGTCATGCGGCTTTCCCGGCAACTTCGGTTTCGCCGACCGCAGTCTCCGGTGTCGTTGTCGCAGCTGTCCGCACTGGCGACGCTGGCGAACTTCGGCCCGATGACGCCGGGCGCGCTCGCAATCAGGGAACGAGTCCGCCCGCCGTCCATGACCCGGGTGATCGCGTCGTTGGCCGAACTGGGTTTCGTGGACCGCGTCGCGCACCCGGACGACGGTAGGCAGGTCCTGGTCTCGGTGTCCGCAGCCGGCGCCGAGTTACTGGAGGCCGAACGCCGGGCCAGCCAGGAGTGGCTTGCGCAGCGACTGGAGATGCTGGGCGTGTCAGAACGCGATACCCTGCGCGTGGCGGCCGACCTGATCTTGGCCTTGGTTGACGAAAGCCCTTGACCGCGAACGATTTTGGCAGCACCGACGGGGTGCACATCTGCGATATCACTGATCCCGACGATGCGCGGCTGGACAACTTCCGTGACCTGAACAGCATCGACCGACGGCCCGACCTGCCTAGCGGCAAGGGTCTGGTGATCGCCGAGGGCGTGTTGGTCGTACAGCGGATGCTGGCCTCGCCGTTCGCGCCGCTGGCGTTCCTGGGCACCGACCGCAGGTTGACCGAGCTCAGAGCGGATCTGGCCGGCAATGCGGCGCCCTTCTACCGGGCGTCGGCAGAAGTGATGGCGGAAGCGGTTGGCTTTCATCTCAATCGTGGGGTGCTTGCCGCGGCACGCCGGATACCCGAGCGCAGTGTCGAACAGGTGGCCGAAGGCGCCCGGACCATCGCCGTGCTCGAGGGGGTCAACGACCACGAGAATCTAGGTTCGATCTTCCGCAATGCCGCCGGTCTCGACGTCGACGCCGTCGTGTTCGGCATCGGTTGCGCCGACCCGCTGTATCGCCGCGCGGTGCGCGTATCCATGGGGCATGCCCTGCTGGTGCCGTACGCCCGCGCAGCGCAGTGGCCGGCCGACTTGAATACGTTGCGGCAGATGGGGTTCCGATTATTGGCGATGACGCCGGCGTCCGACGCGGCGACACTTTCGGCGGCGATGACGACGATGCGCGGTGAGCGGGTCGCGATTCTGGTTGGTGCCGAGGGGCCGGGGCTGAGCCATGCCGCGCTCAAGGCGAGCGATCAGCGGGTGCGGGTTCCGATGTCGCGTGGCACCGATTCGCTCAACGTCGCCACCGCGGCAGCGCTGGCGTTCTACGAGCGGGCTAGGGTTTGACCGTGACCGACGAATCTACGCCGTGGGCAACAGGTTTGACCGTTGCCGGGTTCGTCGCGGCGGTCACCGCCGTCGCCGTCGTGGTGCTGAGCCTCGGATTGATTCGGGTGCATACGATGCTCGCCGTCGCGCTCAATCTGGTCGCGGCGGGCGGGCTGGCCCCGACGCTGTGGGGATGGCGGCGCACACCGGTGCTGCGTTGGCTGGTGCTGGGCGCTGGAGTGGGCGTAGCGGGTGCGTGGCTCGCCCTGCTGGCGATAACCCTGTTGCGCTAGCGCTGACCGCTGGACCGCACACCCAGCAGCACGTCTTCCCATGCCGGCACGGCCGGCTTGGCGCGGCGGGCGCGGGCTGCCGGCTCGGCCTTGGGTTCGGGCTCCGGGGTCTCCGCGGGTTCGGGCGCGGGCGCCGCATCGTCGAAGTCGAGTTGGGCGACCGCGGCCACGGGCCGCAGGAGCGGCCGGTCGAAGTTCGGGTTGATCAGTTCGCTGGCCGCGTCGTCGACGGCGGTCACGGTGCCGCCGTGAGCGCCGGGGCAGAAGCGGAAGTGGGCGACGTTGTCCGAGCGACCCGCCTTCCAGCCCAGCTGGACCGTCCACCGGCCGTCCTCGTTGCGCCACGCGTCCCACGTGGTGCCGTCGGGATTGAGGCCGCGTGCCATCAGTGACGAAGTGATCGTCTCGAGCAACGTCAGCACCGCGGGACCGTCGCCGAGAACGGGGTGCGCGGCTGTTGCCAGCTCGGCGGCCCTGGAGCGCTCCAAAAGAACCGGGTGAGCGAATCGCTCGATCCGAGCGATGTCCACATCGGCGGACGTCGCGAGCTGCTCGACGGATGCACCCGCCCGGATGCGAGCCTGAATTTCCCTGGGAGTCAACATGTTGGTGACCTCGATGTCGATGTGGGTTTGAGCCACCCTGGCCCCGTCGCCGCGCAACGCCGCCCGTAACCGGTCGTCGACGCGGAGCTTGAACTTGTCGGCGGGGTTGTCGCCCTCACAGATGATGTGTTTGCCGTCGAGATCGAGTCCGACGATCTTGAGTTCCCGCATGGCGTCTCCTAGCAGGCGGCTCGCAGACCAGCGCGCCAGGCCCGTCAGGGCGCACTGTAACTCAGTTCGCGGCACCGACATGGGCGGACACGCGGTAACACCTGGGGTTTTTGCGCGATCGTGCTAAAGCCGCTCGACCACCCAGTCGATGCACTCGGTCAATGCGCTCACGTCGTCGGGCTCCACGGCGGGGAACATCGCGACCCGCAACTGATTGCGGCCGAGTTTGCGGTATGGCTCGACGTCGACGATGCCGTTAGCCCGCAGGACCTTCGCGACGGCCCCGGCATCTACGGAGTCGTTGAAGTCGATGGTGCCCACCACCTGGGAGCGCAACTTCGGGTCGGTGACGAACGGTGTCGTGTACGCCCGGTCATGCGCCCAGCCGTACAACCGTTGCGACGAGTCAGCGGTGCGCTTGACGGCCCAGTCCAGCCCGCCATTGCCCAACAGCCACTCGACCTGCTCGGCCAGCAGCACCAGCGTCGCGATGGCGGGAGTGTTGTAGGTCTGGTTCTTCAGGCTGTTGTCCACCGCGATCGGCAGCGACAAGAAGTCGGGCACCCAGCGGCCGGACTCGGCGATGGTGTTGATCCGGCTCAGCGCGGCCGGGCTCAGAATCGCCAGCCACAAGCCGCCGTCGCTGGCGAAGTTCTTCTGCGGCGCGAAGTAGTAGGCGTCGGTATCGGCGATGTCGACCGGCAGGCCGCCGGCGCCCGAAGTGGCGTCGATGACCACCAGCGCGTCGCCCGAGCCGTGTGGTCGCACGACCGGCACCGCGACGCCCGTCGAGGTCTCGTTGTGCGCCCAGGCGATCACGTCGACCGACGGGTCGCTCTGGGGATCGGGTGCGCTGCCGGGCTCGGCCTTGACGACGATCGGATCGCCGACGAACGGGTTCTTGGCGACCGAAGAGGCGAACTTCGCGCTGAACTCGCCGAAGCTCAGATGCAGGGACCGCTTGTCGATCAGGCCGAACGCCGCGGCGTCCCAGAATGCCGTCGCGCCGCCGTTACCCAGCACCACTTCGTAGCCGTCGGGCACCGAGAAGAATTCCGCCAGGCCGTTGCGCACCCGGCCTACCAAGTCCTTGACCGGCGCTTGGCGGTGCGACGTGCCGAACAGCGGGGCGGCGGTGGTCGCCAGGACCTGCAGTTGCTCAGGCCGGACCTTTGAGGGGCCGGACCCGAACCGTCCGTCGCTGGGTTTGATGCCGTCGGGGATCGTCAGTGCCTCAGCCATGATCACCAGGCTAATGCCCGCCATCGTGTGAGCTGGACCACACCAAAACAGATGTTCACGGCTCAGCCACACCGCGGCAAAGGGGCTAGCAAGTTTGTGATACCTTCGGTACTGTATTGGACATAGCGCGTCCAAATGTAAACCTCGTTGGGGAGGCTAAAGAATGGCCCAGGCAGAGACGGTCCACAAGCAGGCACGGACCAAGATCATCCGCCGGTGGCGTCGCAACATGGACGTCCTGGACGACCCGAAGTACGTACAGATGCTGAACACGCTCTCCGAGGGTTCGGTACGGCGCAACTTCAACCCGTACACCGACATCGACTGGGACTCGCCGGAGTTCAACATCATCGACGACGACCCGCGCTGGATTCTGCCGAAGACCGACCCGCTGGGTAAGCACTCCTGGTACCAGTCGCAGCCGCAAGACCGTCAGATCCAGATCGGCATGTGGCGCCAGGCCAACGTCGCCAAGGTCGGCCTGCACTTCGAGTCCATCCTGATCCGCGGACTGATGGAGTACGCGTTCTGGGTGCCCAACGGTTCACCGGAATACCGGTATTGCTTGCACGAGTCTGTCGAAGAGTGCAACCACACCATGATGTTCCAGGAGATGGTGAACCACATCGGCATCGATGTGCCCGGCATGCCGCGGCTGCTGAAGTGGATACAGCCGGCGATCCCGCTGGTGGCCGGGCCGCTGCCGATCCCGTTCTGGTTCGGCATCCTGGCCGGCGAAGAGCCCATCGACCACACCCAGAAGAACGTGCTGCGCGAGGGCAAGGAACTGCACCCGATCATGGAGCGGGTGATGGCGATTCACGTTGCCGAGGAGGCTCGGCACATCTCGTTTGCACACGAGTACTTGCGCAAGCGGGTGCCGGAACTGCCGCGCCGCAAGCGATTCTGGCTTTCGCTGTACGTGCCGCTGACCATGCGGATCTTGTGCTCGGCGATCGTGGTGCCGCCCAAGGCATTCTGGCGCGAGTTCGACATCCCGCGTCAGGTCCGTAAAGAGGTGTTTTTCAAGTCACCGGAGTCGCAGCAGATGTTGCGCGACATGTTCGGTGATGTCCGGATGCTGTGTCGCGACACCGGTTTGATGAACCCGCTGGCGAAGCTGATTTGGCGGATCTGCAAGATCGACGGCAGACCGTCGCGCTACCGCAGCGAGCCGCAGCGTCAGCACCTCACGGTCGCACCGGCTGCCTAGACTCGCTATATGCCGCACGTTATAACCCAGTCGTGTTGCAGTGATGGGTCCTGCGTTTACGCCTGCCCGGTGAACTGCATCCACCCGTCTCCGGACGAGCCGGGCTTCGCCGAAGCGGAGATGCTCTACATCGATCCGGTCGCCTGCGTGGACTGTGGGGCCTGCGTCAGTGCCTGCCCGGTGGGCGCGATCGCGCCCGATGCTCGGCTGACGTCCGAACAGCTGCCGTTCATCGCGCTCAACGCCTTGTTCTATGAGCCGGTCCACGCGTCCCGCCCGGCCGGCGAGAAGCTGCCGCCGACATCCAAACTGGCGCCGGTCATTCCGGCGCCGGAGGTGCACGCACAACACAGCGGCCCGCTGACGGTGGCCATCGTGGGATCCGGTCCGGCTGCGATGTATGCCGCCGACGAACTGCTCACTCAACAAGGTGTCCGGGTCAACGTCTTCGAGAAGTTGCCCACCCCTTACGGATTGGTGCGTGCCGGGGTCGCCCCTGATCACCAGACCACCAAGCGGGTGACGCAGCTTTTCGATCGGATCGCCCGTCACCGTGAATTCCAATTCTTTCTCAACGTCGAGATCGGCACGCACCTGAGTCACGATGACTTGCTGGCGCATCACCACGCGGTCATCTACGCGTCAGGCGCGCCCAACGACCGCCGGCTGGACATCGACGGAATGGGTCTGCCCGGCACCGGCACCGCCACCGAGCTGGTGGCCTGGATCAACGGCCATCCCGATTTCACTGATCTACCAGTCGATCTCAGTCATGAACGGGTCGTCGTCATCGGCAACGGCAACGTCGCCCTCGACGTGGCCCGTGTGCTCACCGCGGACCCCGACAGGCTCGCTCACACGGATATCTCCGACCACGCGTTGACCGCGCTGCGCGCCTCACAGGTGCGGGAAGTGGTGGTCGCCGCTCGGCGCGGACCGGCTCACTCCGCGTTCACCCTGCCCGAGTTGATCGGCCTGACGAACGCCGCGGAGGTGGTGCTTTCAGCCGCCGATCTCGAGGCGGTGCGCGCCGACCTCGCAACCGTTTCGGACACTCTGACCAGGCAGAAGCTCGAGGTGTTGAGCGCACTCGGCGACGCCGCGGCGCCGGCGGCCGCACCCCGGCCGCGGATCCGGCTGGCCTACAACCTGACGCCCAAGCGCATTGTGGGGGAGCAGCGTATGACCGCGATGGAGTTCGAGGTGACCGGCACCGATGAGGTGCAGGAGCTCGATGCCGGGCTGGTGTTGACCTCGATTGGCTACCACGGCAGGGCAATCAAAGATCTGCCGTTCGACGAGACCGCGGGAGTGGTGCCGAACAACGGCGGCCGCGTCGTGGATTCGGACTCCGGTCGGCCGGTGCACGGGGCGTATGTCGCTGGGTGGATCAAGCGCGGGCCTACGGGGTTCATCGGCACCAACAAATCCTGTGCGGCGCAAACGGTGCAGCGGCTGGTCGACGACTTCAATGCCGGTGAGCTGAGCGCACCCACCGCCAAATCGCCGGCGTTGGACAAACTGGTCCGAAAGCGTCAGCCCGACCTCGTTGACGCCGACGGCTGGCGTGCCATCGACGCCGCTGAAGTCGCCCGCGGCGGCGTCGAGGACCGTCCGCGCAACAAGTTCACCTCGATCGCCGACATGCTCGATGTCGTCGCCGCCGCGCCGGCACCGTCACTGCGGCACCGGCTTGCCGATCGACTGCGCGAGTTGGCGGACCTCGGCTAACCGGCCTGCTGGCCCACCGCGGCGGCGATCTCTTCGCTGCTGACCTCGCGCACCGGCTGGCCCAGTGACCAGTGGTGGCCGAACGGGTCGGCGACCATGCCGTAGCGGTCACCCCAGAACTGCTCCTCGAGCGGCACCACCACGGTCGCGCCTGCGTCGACTGCTCGCTGGAACTTCGCGTCGACATCGGTCACCGTCAGGTGGATGGTGACCGGCGTTCCGCCCAGCGATGTGGGGTCATCGACTTGCCGCCGGTCATCTCCGGGAAGTCGTCGTTGAGCATCACCAGAGATCCGTTGATACGCACCGCGGCGTGGATGAGCTTGCCGTCGGATCGAGGAACCCGGCCGAGCTCAACGGCGTTGAATGCCTTGACGTAGAAGTCGATCGCCGCGGCGGCATTGTCGACGGTCCAGGTGCGGGGACAGCGCGGGTTCGACGGCAATTGCCATGGTGGCCTCCTTAGTGGCTGCGGGTGAATCGGTCGGGTCACCAGGGTATGACTCCGACCGCGATGAAATCTCATCACCGGCCAACGACACCGCGCTGGCGTCAGGCCTGCTGAACCCGATCCCAGCCCTCGACCGACTCCGGGCTGCGCGGCGCGGGACCGACGTAGATCGCCGCCGGACGCACCAGCTTGCCCAGTCGCTTCTGTTCGAGGATGTGAGCGCACCACCCGGCGGTACGACCGCAGGTGAACATCGCCGGCATCATCCTGGCCGGCACCTCGGCGAAGTCGAGGATGACCGCGGCCCAGAATTCGACGTTGGTCTCGATCGCGCGGTCCGGACGACGCTCCCGCAGCTCCGCCAGCGCGGCCTGCTCCACGGCCAGCGGCCACCTCGTAACGCGGCGCGCCCAGCCGCTTGGCGGTCGCCCGCAGCACGCGTGCCCGCGGATCCTCGGCGCGGTACACGCGGTGGCCGAAGCCCATCAGCTTCTCCTTGCGGTCCAGGATGCCCTTGACCAGCGCCCGCGCGTCGTCGGTGCGCTCGACCTCCTCGATCATCGGCAGCACCCGGGCCGGCGCGCCGCCGTGCAGCGGACCGCTCATCGCGCCGATCGCCCCCGACAGCGACGCGGCGACGTCGGCGCCGGTCGACGCGATCACCCGGGCGGTGAACGTCGATGCGTTCATTCCGTGCTCGGCGGCCGAAACCCAGTAGGCGTCGACGGCCTCGACGTGCTTGGGATCCGGCTCACCCTTCCATCGGGTCATGAAACGCGCTGTGACCGTGGAGCATTCGTCGATCTCCGCTGCGGCACCGCGGGCCGATAGATGCCCCGGGCGGACTGGGCGACATAGGACAGCGCCATCACCGACGCGCGGGCCAACTGATCGCGGGCGGTGGCGTCGTCGATGTCCAGCAGCGGCTCGATAGCCCCAGATCGGCGCCAGCATCGCCAGGCCGGCCTGCACGTCGACGCGCACGTCGCCGCTGTGGATCGGCAGCGGGAACGGCTCGGCGGGCGGCAGTCCGTGACCGAATTCGCCGTCCACCAGCAGCGCCCACACGTCGCCGAAAGTGACGTGCTGACCGACCAGGTCCTCGATGTCGACACCGCGGTAGCGCAGCGCGCCGCCGTCTTTGTCCGGCTCGGCGATCTCGGTGGTGAATGCCACCACGCCCTCGAGTCCGGCGACGAAATTCTCCGGGATCTTGTCGAGATGACAGTCATGGCGAGATTCTCCCACGGGATGGGAACTGGTTGCTACCGGTCGGTAACCAGACGGCCGGAGTAGCGTGGGCGCAATGGCAGGACCAGACAACGAGCACCTGGCGACAATGCGGATGGAGTACGGCTCAGTGGAGAAGGACGGCAGCCCTGACCTCGACGTCGACTGGCTCGCCGACGGCTGGCTTGCGTTGCTGCGCACCTGGATCAGTGATGCCGAACGCGCAGGCATTGCCGAACCCAACGCGATGGTGCTGGCCACCGTCGAAGTCGGGACGACCGGTGAGCCGCTCGGTGCTGTGCAAGGGCGTCGACGAGGACGGCATCACCTTCTTCACCAACTACGACTCGGCCAAAGGCGACGACCTGGCGGCAACGCCGTACGCGTCGGCAACCTTCCCGTGGTTCCCACTTAGTCGGCAGGTCCATGTCCGCGGCCCGGTGACCAAGGTCGATCCCCAGGACCACGGCCGAGTACTGGGCGAAGCGCCCGCGCGGCTCGCAGCTCGGCGCGTGGGCGTCGCATCAGTCGCACCCGATCGCCTCGCGCGCAGCGCTGGTCGCCAGCTGGCGAGGTGACAGCGCGGTTCGCGAACTCGACCAGGTCCCTGTTCCGCCGAACTGGGGCGGCTACCGCATCGCACCCGAGGAAGTCGAGTTCTGGCAGGGCCGAGAAGACCGCTTGCACAACCGAATCCGGATCAGTCGGCGAACGCGTCGAACGCCTGCAACCGTGAATGAGGCTGTTCGCCGACACTGCTCCCTTGCGGAGCACCGACTTCCGTCGGCTGTGGGCGTCGGGTATCGTCACGGTCATCGGCGCGAGTCTGACCATTTTCGCGGTCCCGGTTCAGATTTACGCGCTCACCCAGAGCTCCGCCTACGTCGGCCTGTCCGGGATTTTTGCGCTGGTCCCGCTGATCGTGTTCGGGCTGTGGGGCGGCGCGTGGGCCGACGCGATGGACCGGCGACTGCTGTTGATCATCGCGTCGTGCGGGCTGGCGGTGGCATCGGTGTTGCTGTGGCTGCAGGCCGCGCTGGCGGTCGACAACGTCTGGGTGGTGCTGTGCCTGCTGGCGGTGCAGCAGGCGTTCTACGCGGTGAACGCGCCGACCCGCGCGGCGGCTATCCCGCGGATGGTGCCCGAATCCCAGCTGCCCGCGGCTAATTCGCTGAACATGACGGTCACCCAGTTCGGCGCGATCGTCGGCCCGCTGCTGGCCGGCGTGCTGCTGAATTGGGTGAACCTGTCCACGCTGTACCTGATCGACGCGGTGACCTGCGTGCTGCCGATCTGCGCGACGTTCCGGCTGGCGGCGATGCCGGCCACCGGACCTCCGGAGATTCGGACGGCACGCCACGGTGGGGTTTCGCTGCGGTGCTCGCCGGCTTCCGCTACCTGGGCGGCAACACCGTGGTGCTGATGTCTTTCGTGGTCGACCTGATCGCGATGGTCTTCGGCATGCCGCGGGCGCTGTTCCCGCAGATGGCACACGAGAGCTTCGGCGGTCCGCTCACAGGGCGGCACCGTGGTTGCGTTGTTGTCGGCGGCCATGTCGGTCGGGGCGGTCGCCGGCGGCGTCTTCTCGGGGTGGTTGCCGCGGATGCGGCGCCAGGGCGCGGCGGTCGTCGTGGCGATCGTGGTCTGGGGTGTGGCGGTCATCGGTTTCGGCTGGGTCAGTGGCGCTTCTCACGGTCGCGCAGGTCTGCTGCTGTGGGCCGCGCTTGGGTTCCTGGCGATCGGCGGCGCCGCGGACATGGTGTCGGCGCTTTTCGCTCCACGATCCTGCAGCAGGCCGCATCCGACGATCTCCGCGGCCGGTTGCAGGGCGTATTCATCGTAGTGGTGGCAGGCGGACCGCGGCTGGCCGACGCCGCGCACGGTTCCGCCGCGGCGGTCGTCGGGACATCGGCTGCGGTGGTCTGGGGTGGCGTCCTGGTGGTGGTCGGTGTCCTGATCGCGGCTCTTGCCGCGCCGGCTTTCGCTCGTTATCGGACACCGTGACACTCAGCGCGGACGCCGCAAGGGTGCTTGAGCCGCCGACCCCGCCCCCGCGCAGCGCGTCGTGGCGACAGCGACTACCTTCTCCCTATATACGCATCCTTGTAGGGCCAGCATCAGCCGAGATCGCAAAGGGGTTCCCGTGGCCGCAACCGACGACACCGCCACTCTGAAGTACCCGGGTGGTGAGTTGGATCTCAACATCGTCCATGCCGACCGAGGGGGCCGACGGCATCGCGCTCGGTCCACTGTTATCCAAGACCGGCTATACGACGTTCGACAACGGCTTCGTCAACACGGCCCCCACCAAGAGCGCCATCACCTACATCGACGGTGACGCCGGCATCCTGCGCTACCGCGGCTATCCCGATCGAGCAGCTCGCGGAGAAGTCGACGTTCATCGAAGTGAGCTACCTGCTCATCTACGGCGAGTTGCCGACCGCCGACCAGCTGGCCGACTTCACCGACCAGATCCAGCGGCACACCCTGCTGCACGAAGACCTGAAGCGGTTCTTCGACGGCTTCCCCCGCAACGCGCACCCGATGCCGGTGCTGTCCAGCGCCGTGAACGCGCTGTCGGCGCTACTACCAGGACTCGCTGGATCCCGCACGACCACGAGCAGGTCGAGCTGTCCACGATCCGGCTGCTGGCCAAGCTGCCGACGATCGCCGCCTACGCCTACAAGAAGTCGGTCGGCCAGCCGTTCCTGTACCCGGACAACACGCTGACGCTGGTGGAGAACTTCCTGCGGATGACATTCGGCCTGCCCGCCGAGCCCTACGAGGTCGACCCCGAGATCGTCCGAGGCGCTCGACATGCTGCTCATCCTGCACGCCGACCACGAGCAGAACTGCTCGACGTCGACCGTGCGGCTGGTCGGTTCGTCGCAGGCGAACCTGTTCACCTCGATCTCCGGCGGCATCAACGCGCTGTGGGGCCCGCTGCACGGCGGCGCCAACCAGGCGGTGCTCGAGATGCTCGAGACAGATCCGACAGGCGACGACAACGTCGCCGAATTCGTCCGCAAGGTGAAGAACCGCGAAGAAGGCGTGAAGCTGATGGGCTTCGGTCACCGGGTCTACAAGAACTACGACCCGCGCGCCCGCATCGTCAAGGAACAGGCCGACAAGATCCTGGGCAAGCTCGGCGGCGACGACGACCTGCTGGGCATCGCCAAGGCGCTCGAAGAGGCCGCGCTGACCGACGACTACTTCGTCGAGCGCAAGCTGTACCCGAACGTCGACTTCTACACCGGCGTGATCTACCGGGCGATGGGCTTCCCGACCCGGATGTTCACCGTGCTGTTCGCCTTGGGCCGGCTGCCCGGCTGGATCGCGCACTGGCGCGAGATGCACGGCGAGGGCGACAGCAAGATCGGCCGCCCGCGCCAGATCTACACCGGCTACGCCGAGCGCGACTACGACCATCGACCATTCGACTCGCGAGCGCGGCTGGGGGAAGCGGTCGGCCCTCTGCGGACGTGGCGATCGCGAGCGCGGCGTAGCCGGGTGAAGCGGGTCGGCACCATCTAGCTACAGCGAAGCCAGTACCGCCATCGCGGCGTTGTGGCCTCCGATGCCGGAGACCGCTCCGCCGCGGCGGGCGCCGGAGCCGCACAGCAGAATGCGGTCGTGCGCGGTGGCTACACCCCATCGGCGCGCCGGGGTGTCCAACCAGTCATCGTCGTCGGCGAACGGCCAGCACAAGCCGCCGTGGAAAATGTTGCCGCCGGTCATACCCAGCCGCCGCTCCAAGTCCTGCGTGGTCGTCGTGTCGATGCACGGCCGCCCGCTCTCGTCGCTCAGCACGACATCCTGAATCGGTTCGGCGAGAACGGCATTCAGCGACCGCAGCACGGCATCGGTGAGCGTGTCACGCGCGGAGCCGAATGCCGAATGCGGCGTGTGCAGACCGAAGACCGTCAACGTGTGCGGCGCCCGATTCGCGCAGCGCGGGCGCCAGAATGCTCGGGTCGGTCAGCGAATGGCAGTAGATCTCGCACGGCAGCGGATCTGGCAGCGCCTGCGCGGTCGCACGTGAATACGCCGCGTCCAACTGCGTCCAGGTTTCGTTGACGTGCAGCGTTCCGCCGAACGCCTGCTCGGGTGTCACATCGCCGTCTCGCAGCCGCGGCAGCCGCTTCAGCACCATGTTGACCTTGACCTGAGCGCCCTGGGCCGCTGTCGGCGCCGGTTCACCCAGCAGGCCGGCCAGCGTCGCGGGTGTGACGCCGGCCAGTACGAATCGGCCACGCACCACATGCTCATCGTCGTGTCGCCGGTAGCGCACCTCGCCGCCCGGATCGACGGCGAAAACCTCAGCGCCGGTGACGATGTCGGCCCCGCCATCGGACGCGGACGCGGCCAGTGCCGCGCTGACGGCGCCCATGCCCGCCGACCGGGACGTGCCAGTCCCCGACGCCACCCCCGAGCAGGTGATACAGGAAACACACGTTCTGTTGCAGCGACGGGTCGTCCAGCCGGGCGAAGGTCCCGATCAATGCATCGGTTGCGACGACACCGCGCACCAGATCATTGCCCAGCGCCGCGGTGATCGCCGCACCGATCGGCTCCTCGACCATGGCCCGCCAGGCCTCGGCCGCCTCGGCATCGCCGTCGGCGACATGCGCGCGGGCCTGCGCACGGGTACGCATCGGCTCCAACATCGTCGGCCAGAGTCGGCCGGTCACCAGGCGGCAGCGCCGGTAGAAATCGGCGAAGGCGGGCTCGTCGTCGTCGGCGCCGATGGCACCGAATGTGCTTCGCGGGCCGACCAGCAGGCCGGTGCGTCCCGCGGTCGCCGGGTCGGGGGTGTATGAGGAATACGCTCGCGGCGCCAGCCTGATCGTCGCGCCCAGGTCGTCGACGATGCGCGACGGCAGCAGGCTGACCAGGTAGGAGTACCGCGACAGCCGGGCGTCGACGCCGTCGAAGATCTGCGCCGACACCGCTGCGCCACCGACTGCGTCCAGCCGCTCCAGCAGCTGAACCCGCAGCCCGGCCCGTGCCAGGTAGGCGGCGGCTACCAGACCGTTGTGTCCGCCACCCACGATGACGGCGTCGACGTCATGCGGGTTGGCGGCCATGGGTCAGTTCAGGTAGCCCTCGACCTCACCGGCGGGCCGCACCTCGGCCTCGCGGGGGTCGCCGCCGGTTTCGCGCAGCGCGCGACGCTGCCGGAGCAGGTCCCAGCACTGGTCGAGCTGGACCTCTAGTTGCCGCAGCCGCTGGTGCTCTTCGGACTCGCTGATTTCGCCGTGCTGTAACTGCTCTCGAAGCGCCTTCTCCTCGGCGACGAGCTCGTTGATACGCGACAGGCGGATCACTGTCGGTGATTGCCGGTCATGCTCGGTTCTTCTTCCACGCGTCAAGTGTGCCCGACTAGGGTCGCAGTGGGTGTCAAGCAAACCCGAAATCGAATTCCCCCAGTGGCCCGGCTCCCGCACACTCGTCGTCGAAGACCTGGTGGTCGGCGATGGACCCGAAGCGGTGCCCGGCGGCACCGTCGAGGTGCACTACGTCGGCGTCGACTACGACACCGGCGAGGAATTCGACAGCTCGTGGGGCCGCGGCCAGCCGATCGCATTCCCCCTGCAGGGCCTCATCCAGGGCTGGCAGGACGGCATTCCGGGCATGAAGGTCGGCGGCCGGCGTCAGCTCGATCATTCCGCCGGAGCAGGCCTACGGTCCGGCCGGCTCGGGGCACCAGTTGTCTGGCAAGACACTGATCTTCGTCATCGATCTGCTGAGCGCCCGCTAACGTCATTCCGTTGCCGCTGAACCGTTCAGCGAGGTCAGCGCGGTGCGGGTAGTTCGAGTAACAGCCGCAGGCCGCCGAGCGGACTGTCCTCCAGCGCCGCCGTGCCGCCGTGCAGATGCGCCTGCTGGGCGACCAACGCCAGCCCGAGCCCGGAGCCCGAGTGCGACGCGGTCGAGCCGCGGGAGAACCGCTCGAACACGATCTGGCGTTCCTCCTCGGGCAGCCCGCTGCCGTTGTCGTCGACGGCGATCTCGACGCCGGCCCGCGAGCTGACCGCGGACAGCTGAACCCGGGTGGCGCCGCCGTGTTTGACGGCGTTGGCGATCGCGTTGTCCACGGCGAGGCGAAGTCCGGCAGGCAACCCGACGATGATCAGGTCGGCGACGGCGCCAGCGACACGTCCAGGTCGGGGTAGATCCGCATGGCGTCGTGCGCCGCGCGGTCGAGCAACTCGGTGATGTCGACCGGCACATGGTCTTCGGACGTCGACAGTTCGCCCTGCGCCAGCCGTTCCAGCGCGGACAAGCGTCGCCTCGATCCGGGACTGGGTGCGGATCACGTCGTGCAGCACCTCTTTGCGCTGCTCGTCGGGAAGTTCAAGGGTGGACAGCACTTCGAGGTTGGTCCGCATCGCGGTCAGCGGCGTGCGCAATTCATGCGAGGACACCGCGGCGAAGTCCCGGGCCGACGCCAGCGCCTCGAATGTTCGGTTCTGCTCGTCCCAGATCCGTTGCAGCATGCCTCGCATGGCCTCGGCGATCTCGACGGCCTCGCTGGCGCCGCGCACCTGGACCTGTGGCCGCTCGTCGCCGGCGTCGATCGCCCTGGTCTGCTGCGCCAGCCGTTTGAACGGTCGCACCGCGAAAGTGGCCAATACCCAAGCGAATACGGCCGCCGCGCCGATCGAGAACAGACAGTATCAAGATCACTCGTCGATGCAGATTGTTGGTGTCGCCGATGGTGGCGTCGTAGGTCGCGCCGACTGCCACCAACATCGGGTGCGGCGCAGGGATCTTCACCGTGCGAACGCGGTAGCGCACCCCGTTGACGTAGGTGTCGGCGTAGCCGGCGGGCAGCTCGGGCAGCGTGACGGTCGTGTTGGAGGTGACCTCGCCGTTGACGTGGCGCACGGTGATGACGGCGTCCTGGTCGCTGGGGGACTTCGGAATCTCGCCGAGGCCGCGGGGCAGGAACGGGATCGCGAAACCGGCCGCCTCGTCGAGACGGCGGTCCAGCCGTTCCTTGCGGTCGTTGGTGATGCCGACCCAGACGACGACGCCGACGATCAGCACCGGAATCGCCGCGCCGATCGCGGTCGCCACCACCACCCGGGCGCGCAGCGACGGCGTTCGGGTCAGGATCCTCGACAAGAAGTTCATGTTCTGTCCCGTCACTGCATGCGCAGCACGAATCCCACGCCACGCACGGTGTGCAGCAGCCGGGGGCCGCCGTTGGCTTCCAGCTTGCGGCGCAGGTAGCCGATGAACACATCGACGACGTTGGTGTCGGCCGCGAAGTCGTAACCCCACACCAGTTCGAGCAGCTGCGCGCGGGACAGCACCGCGGTCTTGTGCTCGGCCAGCACCGCCAGCAGGTCGAACTCGCGCTTGGTCAGGTCGACGTCGACGCCGTTGACCCGGGCCCGACGACCCGGGATGTCCACCTCCAGCGGGCCGACGGTGATGGTTTCCGACGACGACGCCGGGGTCGATCCGCGCCGACGCAGCAGCGCACGCACCCGCGCCACCAGCTCGGCCAGCACGAACGGCTTGACCAGGTAGTCGTCGGCGCCGGCTTCCAGACCGGCCACCCGGTCGTCGACTGAGCTGCGCGCGCGACAGCACGCAGACCGGCACGTCGTTGTCCATCGCCCGCAGTGCGGTCACCACGCTGACGCCGTCGAGCACGGGCATGTTGATGTCGAGCACGATCGCATCCGGCCGGGTTTCGGTGGCGCTGCGCAAGGCTTCGGCGCCGTCGACGGCGGTCGACACCTCGAAGCCGGACAGCCGCAGTCCACGCTCCAACGACGCAAGCACGTCAGAGTCGTCGTCGACAACCAAAACCCGGGGTGAAGTCCCACCAGCGTCCATGTCGCCCATAATGCCTGATTGCGGCCCGTAGCTGTGGGAACAGCCCCTCGGGCAGGCCCGGCGCGGCGAGTTGGCCTCAGCGCACCCCGATGTTGCGGAAGCGCCGCAACCGGGTCGCCATCCGATCCGGCGTCGGGTATGCGCGAAGCGCGTGCAGTTCGACGGCGATCGCCGCGGACAGCCGGCTGGAGAACTCGACCGGCTCGTCGGCGGCATCCGGGTGCTCCGGGCACGACGGCGTCGACGATGCCGGACGCCAACAGCTCGACCGACCGGATGCCTTGCGCGGCAGACAGTTCGGCAGCATGCGCGGTGTCGCGGAACACGATCGCGCTGGCGCCCTCGGGCGGCAGCGGCGCCAGCCAGCCGTGCAGCGCGGCCAGCACCCGGTCGGCGGGCACCATCGCCAGCGCAGGCCCGCCGCTGCCCTGACCGAGCAGCACCGACACGGTCGGGGTGTCCAGGGTGACCAGCTCGGCCAGGCAGTGGGCGATCTCGCCGGCCAGCCCACCCTGCTCGGCCTCGGCCGACAGTGCAGGGCCGGCGGTGTCGATGACCAGCACCAGCGGCAGCCGCAGACCGGCGGCCAGCGTCATACCGCGGCGGGCCTCGCGCAGCGCGGCCGGTCCGACGAGCCCGCCGACAACCGCGCTGCTGGCCGAGCAGCACCGCGGGCTGGCCGGCGAACCGGGCCAGCGCCAGCAGCATGGTCGCGGCCTCGCCCTGCCCGGTGCCGGACAGCAGCACCTGGTCGGTGCAGCCGTACCGCAGCAGGTGCTGGACGCCGGGCCGGTCCGGCCGCCGCGATGCCACCACCGAGTCCCACGCCGGGAACGTCGGGCAGCGGTTCCGCGGGCGGCCGACTCCGGTGCCGGGCCCGCGTCGTCGGCGACCACGGTCAGCGCCCGGTCGAGGATGTCGCGCAGTTCGGCGAGCGGCACGACGGCGTCGATCACCCCGTGCCGCTGCAGGTTCTCGGCGGTCTGGACGTCGGGCGGGAACGGCTCGCCGTAGAGCTGCTCGTAGACCCGCGGCCCGAGAAAGCCGATCAGGGCGCCCGGCTGCGCGATCGTGATGTGGCCGAGTGACCCCCAGGACGCGAACACCCCGCCGGTGGTCGGGTGCCGCAGGTACACCAGGTACGGCAGGTGGGCCTGCTTGTGCAGGGTGACCGCGGCGGCGATCTTGACCATCTGCAGGAACGCGACGGTGCCCTCCTGCATCCGGGTGCCGCCGGAGCTCGGCGACGCCAGCAGCGGCAGCCGCTCGGCGGTCGCGCGTTGCACTGCGACGGTGATCCGCTCGGCCGCGGCGACCCCGATCGAGCCGGCGAGGAAGTCGAACTCGCAGACCACCACCGCGACCCGGCGTCCGCACACCCGGCCCTCGCCGGTCAGCACCGATTCGTCGCGGCCGCTGGCGGCGTGCGCCTCGGCCAGTTCGCGGGCGTAGGAGTCGCTCGTCGATACCGCCATCGGCGTCGGTGTCCCAGCTGACGAACGATCCCTCGTCGAGCACCGCGTCGCGCAGTTCGTCGGTCCCGATCCGGCTCACCCGGCCGAGGCTACGATATCAGCGAGGCGCGAGATCCAGGATGACGCCGGTGTCTTCGACGTAGCGGTCCCACAGCACCAGCAGCTCGGCCAGCTTCTCTGGCCGCGAGGCGGCGAGGTCGTCGATTTCGCCGGGGTCGGCGGACAGGTCGTAGAGCTGCCAGTCGCCCGGGCCGTACGGCTCGGGCAGGTGCAGCGCTTTCCAGTCGCCCTGACGGATGGCACGGCGGCCGAACAACTCCCACCCGGTTCCGGTGACGTCGTCGTGCACCGCCTCGGCTTCGCTCGACAGATACGGCAACAGCGACCGGCCGCGCATGGGCGCCACCTCGCGTCCGCGGTATTCGGTGCCGGGGTGGGTGACGCCGGCGAGTTCGAGGACGGTCGGGGCGATGTCCATCACCGTGCTGAACGCGGTGCCGATCTGCTGCTGGCCGATCGAAGCCCGGCCAGGTGACGAACCCGACCACCCGGATGCCGCCTTCGGTGGTGAACGCCTTGTGCAGTCGGGACGGCGCCGTGGCGGCCTGCGCCCAGCGCGGGCCGTACCAGATGAACGAGTTGGCGGCTCCGGCGTTGTCGAGGCTGTTGTCCCAGTTCTTTTCGATCTCGGCGGCGATCGCGCCACCGAGGATCGGCATCGACTCGAGGATCGCTCCCTCGGCGCCGTTGTCGGACAGAAAGACCACGACGGTGTTGTCGAGTTCACCGGTCTCGGCGAGGTAATCGATCACCCGGCCGATGTTGTGGTCCATCCGGTCGACCATCGCGGCGTAGACCTCCATGCTGCGGGCGGACCGGGCCTGCTCGTCGGCGCTCATGTCGGCCCACTCCGGTTCGCCGTCTGCGACGACGGGGTGCGCGACGACGTCGGCTGGGCACAGCCCGAGCTTTTTGAGCGCGGCCAGCCGCTCCTCGCGCAGTGCGTCCGGGCCGGCGTCGTAGCGGCCGCGATATTTCGCGATGGTCTCGGCAGGCGCCTGCAGCGGCCAGTGCGGCGCCTGGAACGGCAGGTAGGCGAAGAACGGCTGCTCGTTACCGTCCGAATCGGTGCGCTCGCGGAAATACCGCAGCAGCGTGTCGGCGTAGTAGTCCGACGAATAGAAGTCGTCACCGACCGTGACGAACTGGTCGTCCTCGGTGTACCGCGACATCGTCGGGATGAAGTCACCCGGGGGATTGCTGTAATGGCTTGCGCCACCGGGCAACAGCGCGAACGACCGGTCGAATCCGCGGGCCCACGGCGTTCGTGTCGATGGTGTTGCCCAGATGCCACTTGCCGGCCATCAACGTCAGGTAACCGGCGTCGCGCAGCAGCTCGGGCAGCGCGACCACTCGGTCGTTGAGGTATCCCTCGTAGCCGGGCTGCCCGCGGAACTCCGGAGCAACCTCGAGCATGGTGCCGATGCCGGCGATGTGGTGGTCGGTCCCGGTCAGCAGCATCGACCGGGTCGGCGAGCACGCCGGCGCCGAGTGGAAATCGGTCAACCGGATTCCCGCGTGGGCCAGCCGGTCCAGATTGGGGGTCTCGATCTCGCTGCCGAAGGCGCCGATATCGGAGAACCCGAGGTCGTCCGCCACGATCACCAGGAAGTTGGGTCTTGTCACGGGGATGCATCCTGTCAGGTCCACGGACCGAAGGGAATGTTCCGGCTACCGCCGATTCGATCGCCGCTCGCCGCGGGCAATAGGCTGGACTCCATGATCGGTGTCACCCGCGTCGAAAACGTCTTGACCATTGAGTTGCAGCGTCCGGAACGGCGCAACGCGCTCAACTCCCAGCTGGTCGAGGAGTTGCGCGAGGCGGTGGAGAAGGCGGCCGGCGAGAACGCACATGCCATCGTGCTCACCGGGCAGGGCACCGTGTTCTGCGCCGGTGCCGACCTGAGCGGCGACGCGTTCGCCGCCGACTATCCCGACCGGCTGATCGCGCTGAATCTGGCGATCGACGCGACGCCGGTGCCGGTGATCGCGGCGATCAACGGTCCGGCCATCGGCGCGGGCCTACAACTAGCCATGATCTGTGACCTGCGGGTCGTGGCACCCGAAGCGTTCTTCCAGTTTCCGACCTCGAAATACGGCCTGGCGCTGGATAACTGGAGCATTCGCCGGTTGTCGTCGCTGGTAGGCCATGGGCGCGCGCGGGCCATGCTGCTGACCGCCGAGAAGCTGACCGCCCACGATGCTCTTATCACCGGGATGGCCAACCGGATCGGCACGGTCGCCGACGCCCAAGCCTGGGGCGCGGAGATCGCCGGCCTGGCCCCGCTGGCGCTGCAGCACGCGAAGCGGGTGCTCAACGACGACGGCGCCTACGAAGACCAGTGGCCGGTTCACAAGGAGCTTTTCGACAAGGCGTGGGCAAGCCAGGACGTGATCGAAGCGCAGGTCGCGCGAATGGAGAAGCGGCCGCCGAAATTCCAGGGAGCCTGATCGGATGTTGCGCGGGGCGCTGCGACTGGCAGTGGGCACAGTCTCGCTCGCTACGGGCGGGTGGGTGTTGCGTGCGCTGCACGGCGCACCGGCAGCGCTGGGGGCCCAGCCGTCGGACATCCGCGCGGTCGCCGATCGCTCACCGAACTTTAACGACGGTGTGTTCGTCAACCTGGAACCGCCGTCGTTCAACATCGACCCAGAACAACAGCGAAACATCTTGTGGCAAATCATCTCTGGTCGCAATGAAGCGCGGCCCGCGGCGGAGATCCCGCTGGACACCCCCGAGCCGCGCGCCTTCGACGCTCCCGCCGGCCAGATCGCGGTCAGCTGGTTCGGTCACTCCACTGCACTACTGGAGATCGACGGATATCGCGTCCTGACCGACCCGGTGTGGAGCGAACGCTGCTCGCCCTCGGATGTCATCGGCCCGGGACGCCTGCATCCGCCGCCGGTGTCGCTGGAAGCGCTGCCGGCGCTGGACGCGATCGTGATCAGCCACGACCATTACGACCACCTCGACATCGACACGATCATCGCGCTGGCCCGAAGCCAGTGGGCGCCGTTCGTCGTTCCGCTGGGTGTCGGTGCGCACCTTCGTGATTGGGGCATCCCCGATGAGCGCATCATCGAACTCGACTGGAACGAGCACGCGAAAATCGACGAGCTCACCCTGGTCTGCACACCGGCCCGGCACTTCTCCGGCCGGACTCTGAACCGCAACGCCACCTTGTGGGCGTCATGGGCGATCATCGGCCCCGCGCATCGGGCGTACTTCGGCGGCGACACCGGTTACACCAAGAGCTTCGCCGATATCGGCACCGATCACGGCCCGTTCGACGTGACGCTGATGCCGGTCGGCGCGTACAACAAGGTCTGGCCGGACATTCACATGAATCCCGAGGACGCGGTCCAGGCGCACATCGACGTCCACGGCGGACTTCTGGTGCCGATCCACTGGTGCACGTTCCGGCTGGCGCCGCACCCCTGGGCCGAGCCGATCGAACGACTGCTCGCCGCGGCCGGTGCCGCGGACGTGAAAGTGGCGGTCCCCAAACCGGGTGAACGCGTCGACCCCACGGCGGTGATCGAGTCCGATCCGTGGTGGCGACTCACGGATGAGTCGTGATACCCCTATTGGCACACTCCTAGGAGAAAGGGACGCAAGAAGGCACCCATGGCTAAGCTCTCCGGATCCATCGACGTCCCGCTGCCGCCCGAAAAGGCTTGGGAGGACGCGTCCAATCTTTCCCGCTACAAGGACTGGCTGACCATCCACCGGGTGTGGCGCAGCACGCTGCCCGAGGCGTTGGAGAAGGGCACGGTCATCGAGTCCATCCTCGAAGTCAAGGGCATGGCCAACCGGATCAGATGGACGATCGTGCATTACAAACCGCCGGAGTCGATGACGCTCAACGGAGTCGGCGTCGGTGGGGTCAAGGTCAAGTTGATGGCCAAGGTAAAACCCAAGGGCGACAACGGCAATGACTCGGTGGTCAGCTTCGACGTGCACCTCGGCGGACCGGCGCTGTTCGGTCCCATCGGGATGATCGTCGCCGCCGCGTTGCGCAGCGATATCAATGAGTCGCTGCGCAAGTTCGTCACGGTGTTCGCACCCGCGTGACCCGCCTACGTCCCGGTTGGCTGGTCGCGTTGTTCGCCGCGACGGTCTCGGTGAGCGCTTGGCTGCCGTGGTTGACGACCGGCGCCAACGGGGGCGGTTGGGCGAATGCGATCGGCGGCAGCATCGGCAGCCTGCACTTGCCACACGGGTTCGGCCCGGGCCAGCTGATCGTATTACTGTCCTCTGCGCTGCTGGTGGCCGGTGCGATGGCGGGCAGGGGGCTGTCGATGAAGCCGGCATCGATTGCCGCGCTCATCATCTCGCTGACCGTCGTCGCGCTCACGGTGCGGTACTACGACGTCAACGTGAAGTCTCCGGTCGCGGCTGCCTACGGCCTGTACGTCGGCGGCGTCGCGGCGACGGCTGCGACGCTGTCCTCGATGTGGGCCCTGGTGTCGTCGCTGCGCGGCAGCCGCTAGTCAACGCTCACCTGCGTGCCCTTCAGCGGCTGAGCGCACTGGTCGCAGGTCAATTGACCGACGAGTGGCTTGCCGCAGCCGATATGGGTGAGCAGCACCGCTGGGCCTTCGGGTGCGCGAAACCAATGCTGGCCACACTGCAGCGCGGCGACGATGACCGGGAAGAACGCGCGGCCCTTCTCGGTGAGCTGGTAGCGAGCGCGCCCCGGGCCGGCTTGCTGCGACACGCACATCACACCGTTGGCGCAGAATGTCTGCAACCTGCCGGCCAGCAGCGACGGCGGAGCACCGAGCTGGGTTTGAAAATCTGTGAAGCGGCTGGTCCCAAGGAAAGCGCACACTAAAATCGCTGCCGCCCAGCGGTTTCCGAATATGCTCATCGTCTCCGGAAACAGTCCGGCTTGACCGCTGGTGCCCTCGGCCGTTGACCGGCGGCGGGTGACCCCCTCGGGCACCGAGCGCGGCCATGAGCCACTGGGGCCCCATCGCGCGGTCACTTCTTTCTCGGTGACCGACTCGCCGCATGACCGACAGTTCAGGGTCGGCGCGAAGTCGCTGTCGCAGGTTGTGTGGCGCATACCCGGAAGCCGGTCGACGTGGTCGGGTACCCATCGTCGCTCCCACTCCCAGATCGACAACAGCACCGGCCACAACGCCCGTCCGCGTTGAGTGATCAGATATTCGGCGCGAACCGGGCGGGTCCGGTAGACCGTGCGATCTAACAACCCGTTCTCCGTCAGCGCCCGCAATCGTTTGGTGAGCACCGAATTCGAGACGGGAAGGCGATTCATGAATTCGCCGTAGCGGGTCGCCCCCAGTACGGCTTGTTGGATGATCAGCAGCGTCCACTCGTCGCCCAGCAGACCCAGGATCCTGCCCACGGCGTTGGTGCCGCCAGGGCTCAGCGTGGTCGGCTCAGCCAACGCGGAGCCTGTGGGCACTCACAGTCCGATCGCGGCGGCGGGGGAATCGACGTCGTGCCAGCGACGGAGTTGCGCGCCCGGCGCCCACGTGGCGTGGGTGCCACTGGAAACCCGTTCCGGCAGAGCCAGTTTGCACACCGGACCGTCGCCGACCCGGGCCGCGTCGAAGACCAGGCAGTAGGAGGCATCGGTGTTCATATCGGTGGTCAGCGTGATCAGGTAGCCGTCATCCTCGCTCGTGGCATCCGGCCGCGGCGCCATCGCGGCTTCACTTCCAAAGACGCCGTCGCTGAACTGGAAGCGCTCCTCGCCCCCGGTGCGCAGATCGTGCTTGACGAGTCCGTCGAACAGAAACCAGCCCGGCTTGCCGGTTGCGGCATAGCTGTAGCGATAGGCGCGGGCCGCGTAATCGGGGTTGATCACTCCGAATTCGGTGATGGACTCCGACAATTGATCTTCTTTGACCGCGCCGGTGACCAAGTTGAACCGCCAGCGGTGTAGCCGGGCTTGCAGACGATCCAATGCCAGGAAGCGAAAGAGCTTGTCCCACTTGTTGCCACCGGTATCGAGCGGCTGGGGTTCGCCCTCGAAGAATCCGTCGAGCACGATCTCGTCGCCGTCCTCGTAAGCATTGGTGAAATGCAGCACGAACGTCGGGTCGGCCTCGAACCAACGGATCTGCTCGGTGCCGCCGCGGCGGGGGATCACCGCGAAGCGGGACGGAATGTCGGGATAGAACCGCGGCATGTGTACGTCGTGTTCGAGCAGCTTCGGATCCCAGAACAGCGGGAAATCATTGAGAATGACGTAGTTTTCGGTGAAAGCCATGTCGTGCGGCAGCCGCGGGCCGGGCAGCGGAACGTCGATGTAGTGCGCCAACTCGTTCTTCTCGTTGACGACGCCGTAATGCATGTACGGGGCCTGCTTGCTGTAGTTGAAGAACAGCAGCTCGCCGGTCCTGCCGTCGACCTTCGGATGCGCCGAGACTCCCCAATCGAAGGGAAACTGACCGTTCCAGGTCTCTTTGCCCAACGTGTTCGCCGAGAACGGATCGACGCGGTAGAGATCACCACACTGGTAGAAGCTGGTGAGCGCGACGCCGCGGTGGACGATGACATCGGTGCTCGATGCGTCTTTCATCCGGGTGCGGGCGCCCCACCCGTCTTCCCGTTTGGCCAACTGCACCGGTTCGGCCAGGCCCGGCCACAGCGGCTCGCCGGCCTCGTTCTCGGCCAAGAAGCCATCGGTGCGGACGAATCGATTGCGGTAGAACGCTTTTCCACCGCGAAACCCGACGACGTGCAGCATGCCGTCACCGTCGAACGGGTGATAGGTCTTCAGCGACGGGTGCAGCGGGTTCTCGGTGTTGCGCAGATAGACGCCGTCAAGGTCGTGCGGGATGTGCCCCTCGACGGGTGTCAGGTCGTCGGCGTCCCACTCGCTGGTCTGCGGCCGCCACGGACCGGTCCGGTACGGGTGGTCGTCGTCTTCGGGCAGGGTCGACAGAAATTTGCCGACGACATCGACGTCCATGTCACGATCCTTCGGTTGTGCTGACGACAAAGCTGACCGTGGTGGCTGTGCTGCCGCCAAAGTTCAGCGTGCCAAAGGTTTTGGCGTCCTCGACCTGGTAATCGCCCGCGGCGCCGCTGACCTGCTTCGCCGCGTCCACGAGCATGCGCACACCGGATGCGCCGACCGGATGTCCGCCGCCGATCAGCCCGCCGCTGGGGTTGATCGGTAGCCGTCCACCGTTCTCGATTTCGCCGTGTTCGATGGCCTTCCACGATTCACCCGGCCCGGTCAGGCCGATGTGGTCGATGGCCAGATACTCGCTGGGGCTGAAGCAGTCGTGCACCTCGAAGCCGTGGATGTCGTCGAGCGTCGCCTGGGCCCGGCGCAGTGCGTCGAGCACTGCACTCCGCACATGCGGCAGCACATAGGGGTCGTCGGCGGCGCGGTCGAGCTTCTGCTGCAGGCCCAGCCCGACGGTGCGATGTCCCCAGCCGGTGATGCGGGCGATCGGTTGCGCATCGGGATGATCCCGCAGATATTTGTCGGTGACCAGGACGACTCCTGCTCCGCCGTCGGTCATTTGGCTGCAATCGAATCGCCGCAGCCGGCCTTCGACGGGTGGGTTGCTCGCGTCGTCATCGGAGATCGGTTCTGGCACAGTCCATTCGCGGGTCTGCGCGTTGGGGTTGCGCCGCGCGTTGGCGAAGTTGAGCTGTGCGATTGCCCGCAGATGAGTGTCGTCCAGCCCGTAACGGCGGTCGTATTCGTCGGCAACTTTCGCGAACATCGAGGGCCACAGGAACTTTGCGTCGGCTCCCTCGTGCCCCGTCCAGGCTGCGGCGCCGAGATGACGCGCCGCGGTGTCACCGGGCACCGTCTTCTCGAGTTCGACACCGAGCACCAGCGCGGTGTCGTAGTTACCCGAGCGCAGGTCGGCCATCGCCGCCAATGCGGCGATGCTTCCGGATGCGCAGGCGGCTTCGTGGCGGGACGCCGGTGTATCCCACAGTCCGTCGCAGACGGTGGCCGGCATGGCGCCGAGGTGGCCCTGCTCGGCGAACATCTCACCGAAAGCGTTCGCGACGTGCACGACGCCGATATCGGTGGCGTTGACCTTGGCGACCGCAAGGGTCGCTTCGACGATCTCGCGGGTCAGGTCGGCGAAGTCGAGGCCTTCTCTGGTGAGGTTTCGGGCGAAGTCGCTCTGGTAGCCGCCGAGGATCCAGACGTCAATGTCCATAGCCGCACGCTACTACAACTAAGAGAGTGACAAGCCCGAGTGATCGCTAGTTTTTAAACGGTCCCGCCAGCTCTCGGCTGAACCGACGAGACCTAAACAAGCACGCCGGTCGACCAACGCGCTTGCCTCTCAAGGCGCATTGCCATCGATGGCGTATGACAAACCTCTACGGAGCAAGGGAATTATTCGTCACCGCGCGCCACGGCTCGCGTCGGATCTGCGCTCCACTCCGACCACGATCCGGGGAACAACGCCGCGCGGTGTCCCAGCGAAGCAAGCGCCGCGAGCGTAATGCTGGCCGTGACACCGGAACCGCAGTATGCGCCGAGTGGGCCGTCGTGGTCGGGGACAAGTCGGGCGAGGGCATCTTCGTCGAGAAAAGTACCGTCGCCGGCGAGCACGCTGCCGCTGGGCAGGTTCGCGGCGCCGGGGATGTGTCCGGCAACCGGGTCGATCGGCTCCACGTCGCCACGGAAGCGTTCCGGCGCACGAGCATCGAGCAGCGTGACGTCCCCGACCTGCTGCGCCGTCAGGGTCGGCAGCGCTCCGGCGTACAGGTCGTCATACGCCACGGTCATATCGCCGGGCGGCGGTGCGACCGGGCCGGTGTCCACCCTCTCGCCGGCGGACTGCCACGCGGACAGGCCGCCGTCCAGGATTCGGACGTCGTCGAGTCCGGCCGCGGTCAACACCCACCAGGCCCGCGCCGAGCCCGCGCGATTCCAATCGTCGTAGACGACGGTAGGCACGCCCTGGCGGATACCCCAGCGACGGGCGGCAGCTTCGACACTGCGCCCCGACGGCAGCGGATGCCGTCCACGTCCGCCGATGGTGTGGTCGCTGAGTTCGTCTTCGAGGGAGACGTACACCGCGCCCGGCAGGTGGCCTTGTGTGTAAGCCGCCTGTCCGTCGGGCTTGTCGAGTCGCCAACGCACATCGAGGATCGTGACCGGATCACCGGCCGCGATATGGCGAGATAACTCTGCGGCGGTGATGAATACCTGGCCGCGAGCGCTCAAGGCTTGAAGCCCAAATCGTGCAGGGCGTCAGTACAGCCGGCCAACCAATCGGCCAAGTTCGCGGGCGGGGGGCCGCCGCCGACCTCCACTTGGCACGCCAGCCCAGCCGTGTACCCCTGCTTCATCTCATTCGCGAGGTACGCGTGATTCTGCGGGGTCGAGAAATAGTCATGTTCACCCTTGTAGCCGTCTTGATACGACGGGCTGTGTGCACTGCCGTGAGGACACCCGCTGGGCGGGCAGGCGGGATCCGCGCCGGCGGGTACCACCGCTGCGACGACACCCGCAACAAAGAGCACCCCGGCGCCCAAGACGCCTCCGATGATCAATGTGCGGTGGTTAATCCCGCCACGTCCGCACGCCGGCGATGACGTGCCTCCCGCCGGCGGCGGCCGCATTCCCGGCGGTTGCCCGGGCGGCCCCGTTGGATTCTGGCCCCAGCCATCTGGTCCGTTCGTCAACGATGGACCCCCTTCAGTGCGCGCATTCTGCTCACCCACAGATTCTGCTGTCCAAAGGATGTCACGAAGATACCTACCAGGCTGCGTCTTTCGTTCCCGCCTTGCTGCACCGTTGAGCTCATGTGCTCAGGGCCTGGCGGGGCTACCCGGGCCGATCGCGTAGCAGGCGTACGCTGCCTGTTGGTCAATCGAACTCGGTCAGTCCTCGGTCCGGTCTGTGAGCTTCGGGTTGCCGGCGGCGAGCAGATCGGCTCCATCCGCTTCACACCGAGACAAAAGAGTTCACATGCCAGTACCCAGCCCGTTCATCGACCAGAAGACTGGGCGGATCAAATTTCCCGAAAACAGCAGCCTCGTCCGCTACGTCGAGCGGTGGGCCAAGGCGCGTGGGAATCGTTTGGCCTATCGCTACCTTGATTTCTCGACTGAGCGCGATGGCGTCTACCACGACCTGCCCTGGTCGCAGTTCAGTGCGCGTAACCGCGCCGTCGGCGCCCGCCTGCAGCAGGTCACCAAACCGGGCGACCGCGTCGCCATCCTGGCTCCTCAGGGGCTGGACTACATGGTGGCCTTTTACGGCGCGCTGTACGCCGGCGTCATTGCGGTCCCGCTGTTCGACCCCGCAGAACCGGGGCATACGGGCCGACTGCACTCGGTTCTCAGTGACTGCGCGCCTTCGGTCATCCTGACCACCGCCGACTCCGCAGAGGGAGTTCGCAGGTTTTTTCGTCAGGACCGTCCAGCCGCGGAACGGCCCCGGATCATGGCCGTGGACGCCATCCCCGACGAGGTCGGCGAAACGTGGCAGCCACCGTCAGCGGACCCCGACGCCATCGCCTACCTGCAGTACACCTCAGGGTCCACACGTGCCCCAGCAGGTGTGAAGATCACTCATCGGGCGGTGGGCACCAACCTGGCGCAGCTCATCACCGCGCTGCAGGTCGAAGAGGGCCAGCGTGGCGTCATGTGGCTGCCGCTGTTCCACGATATGGGCCTTGTCACCGCCATGGTTCCGTCAGTGATCGGACACTGCATCACGATCATGAGCCCGACTGCCTTCGTCCGCCGCCCCAATCGATGGATACGGGAGCTCGCGGTCCAGCCAGACGACGCCGGACCGACCTTCTCGGCGGCGCCGAACTTCGCCTTCGAACACGCCGCATTACGTGGTCTGCCGAAAGAGGGTGATCCCGAACTCGATCTGAGCAACGTGTTCGCCTTGCTGAATGGCAGCGAGCCCGTTTCCACCGCGTCGATGCGCAAGTTCAACGAGGCGTTCGCCCCGTACGGCCTTCCGAATACGGCCATCAAGCCGTCCTACGGTATGGCGGAGGCGACGCTGTTCGTCTCCACCACCGACATGAAGCGCGAGGCCACCACCATTTACGTGGACCGCGACGAACTGTGTCGCGACCGTTTCCGCACCGTCGCCGCCGATGCACCCACCGCCGTAGCGCAGGTGTCGTCCGGTGTGGTCTCGATCGACCAGTGGGCCGCCATCGTCGATTCGGACACCGCTACCGAGCTACCGGACGGACAGATCGGCGAGATCTGGCTCCATGGCAACAACATTGGTGTGGGCTACTGGGGCCGCGAGCGTGACTCTGCGCAGACCTTCAACAACATCCTCAAAACACTTGCCACACCTTCGCACACCGACGGTGTGCCTGACGGCGGCCAATGGATGCGCACCGGCGATTACGGCACCTTCTTCGAAGGCGAGCTCTATGTCACCGGCCGGGTGAAGGACATGGTGATCATCGACGGCCGTAATCACTATCCGCAAGACCTGGAGTACACCGCGCAGGAGACCAGCAGCGCGTTGCGTGCCGGGTACGTGGCCGCCTTCTCAGTGCCCGCCAACCAGCTACCGGCCCAGGTGTTCAACAGCCACTCGGGGCTGAACCATGACCCGGAGGACTCCTCCGAGCAACTCGTTGTTGTCGGCGAACGCACCCCCGGCGCGCACAAGCAAGACATCCAGTCGATCATCGACGAGATTCGCGCCGCGATCGCGGTGCGCCACGGCATCACCGCGCGTGACGTCCTGCTGGTGCCGGCCGGCTCGATCCCTCGAACCTCGAGCGGCAAGGTCGGCCATGCCGCTTGCCGGGCCGCCTACCTCGATGGCAGCCTGCGCGGCGGTTACGTTGCCGACGCCGTGCCCGCCGAGGATTCTGCGGTCGCCGGAACGCCGTAAAGCTCAGCAGGCTGAATTCGGCTGAGTGGCGCGTCGAGCGCGGTTAGGAAAACGCCGCGAGCGCGCTGGCTGTGCCAGGCCGCGCAGACCCCACTCAGCGCAGATGCGATCGAATCGCACCCTCAACGAATAAAGTTTCCGGTTAGAAGTAGTGGCGTCGGCCCCCGATGGCACGGCCCGTCGATCCCAGGACCGCCAGGATGGCGCCAATGACCAACAGGATGATCCCGAGGGTCCAGAGGATGGAAATCTTCAGCACGAACCCCGCGATGAGCAGGATGATTCCGAGAATGATCATGACGTCACGTTAGCGCAACCCCCGCCCTCAATCCGCGAGTTCTGGCCGCGCCATGCTCACGTGTCGGTGGAGGCGGTCTCGAACTTCGGCTGCACTCCGAACGACGTCACGATGCGTGCCCGCTGGGAGCCGCTTGCCGTCGGACGCGTCCACCCCATTGGCACACCCGGACATGCCGGGCCTTTAGGGCACCTAAATACACCCTATGATCAGTGCCCCCGGCATGATTCGAACATGCGACACCGGCTTTAGGAGAGCCGTGCTCTATCCCCTGAGCTACGGGGGCGAAACGACACCGTTAAACCTAGCCGCTCGCCCGCCTCGGGCGAGTGCCGGTCTTAGATCCAGACGAAGATTCTGGGGTTGCCGGGCCCGTCGGCTGCCGGCTCCCGTGGGAAGGACACCGGCGACTCGATGCCGGCCAGCTTCACGTTGATCGCCGCCGGATCGGCGGCGATGGCGACGATCCGGCCGATGTCGTACGTGCGCTCGTCGCTCCACTTGATCGTGGCCTTGCGCCCGAGGTGATGCACGGACAGATCAGTGGGCGCGACCTCCGTCGACTCGGGCGGCGCTTCGACAACCAGCGCATCCAACTCGTCGCCGGCGGGCGCCGGCCCGGCGTCGTCGGCCCAGGCGTTCTCGTCGCCGAAGTACTCGCCGTCGTCGCCGGCCTGTTTGAGCCGGCCTAGCGCCGTGTCCCCCGATTGCTCGTCCGGGGTCTCCTCGTCGATCCACAGCTGCCAGCCCGGCGGTGGCGGGGGCCAGGACGGATCGGGCGACCAGTCGGGATACGGCACCCAACCCTTCGGCGGCTTCGGCCAGTTCGGCGGCGGGTTGTATTGCATAGGCCAACGATACTGAACGCGGCGGTCAGCGGATCTCGGCGATCACTTTCGCAACGGTATCGACATGATTTTCCTGGAAGGTGAACGACGTCAGCCCGTACGTCTCTTGGTAGCCGCGCAGTGTGTCGGCGATGTCCCGCGGCGATCCGCTGAGCACAGCCGGCAGCGCCAGCAATTCCTCGTCGGACAGCTTCACGAACCTGCGGGTGAGGGCGAGATCGGGCTTGCCCGAGCTGTCCGACGGCACCGCGGTGATCCCGAGGTTCAATTCCAGATCGTCGAATCGGTCGCCTGCGGCGGCACGGACGAAGTCGATCCGTTCGGCCAGTGGGTCGGCGACCTCAGCGTTGCCGGCGCCCGTCAAACCGATGATGTCGGCGTGCTGTGCGGCGATGGTCAGCAAGCGATTTCCGTTGCCGGCGATCAGGATGGGCACGCTGGGCAGGTGCTCCTTGAGATAAGTGGTGACGTGCTCGAGGTGGTCGACGCGCTGCCGGGCGGTCGGGTAGGGCAGTTCGGCGGCCTCGAACTCTTCACGCACATAGCCCGCGCCCAGACCGAGGTCGAGACGGCCGTCGCTGAGCTTGGCGAGTTCACCGGCATCGCGCGCCAGCAACGCGGGCTTGTAGAAGCCGGCGTTGAGGACGTAGGTCCCCAGCCGCACCGTCGAGGTCGCCGCCGCGATCGCGGTCAGAACCGGAAACGGTGCCGGCGCACCGAGATGGTCGGGCAGATGCAGAACGTCGAACCCGATGTCCTCCAGCCGTTTTGCCTTGTCCCGCAGTTCAGCACCTGACTTCGCAGAGTGGATACCTACTGCAAAGCGAAAACCTTGTGCGGCCATCGGCCATCTCCGATCGTCTCGTTATGCGGATTGAAATTTCCAGGTGCGAGCGGCCGCTGCAAGCCCCTGCACCAGAGCCGAGGTCACCGGCGACAAGCCGTCGTCACCCGGGAGGGGGCTACGCGGGCTGATGCCCCGAACCCGGGTCGGCAGCTCCAGTTGCGTCCCGCCGGCACGGGTCTGGTTGACCGGGTTCTGCGGATGCAGCCCGCGCAGCTCAACCGGAATCTCGTTGAGGTCGGTGACGACGTGGTAGCCGGGCAGATCGAGATGGCCGGACAGGTGGGCGGCCAGCACGCGGTTGCCGCCGCCGGCCAGCAGTTGGGTGGCGCGCCCGATCCGCCCGTAGCCGTGCAGCGAGACCACGACGTCGACATGGTCGAGGAATTCCGTGAGGAGCGCTGACTCGTCCCGCTGGAATCGTGCCGACGATAAGTGGTGCGGATAGCGGTCGGGATGTCGGATCAGATAAACCGACGCGTCGGCCGCGTCCGCCGCCCGCTCGGCGATGACATCGGTCATTTCTTCCAGGCCGCCGCCATGGATCGCCAGAAAACCGAAGCGTGACCGCAGCCGGCTGGCCTCCACCACGCCGTCGTCGGACAACAACTCGGAAAGTGATTGTGGCGCGGGCGTTGTGGGCCGCGACCGCGCGCGGGGCCAACGGGCCGGATCCCATCGGCGGAGGAAGTCGATCCAGCGCTGCGGCAAGCCATGATGCTCGGCTCCGCCGATGATGCGCTCGAGGTAGCCGGGCCGCGGCGGGCCTGGATTCACCCGATGGTCGATGTAGACCCACGCGTCCGAGGGTCCGTGGTCGGTCTGCACGCTGAGCCGGTCGCGTCGGTAGCGTTCCGGCACGCCCTCGGCGCTGTCCAGGGTGGCCAGATCGTGGTCGGACAACTGCCACACGACGCCGTGGACCTGGGTTCCGTCAACGGCTCGACGGTGGCGACACCGCGTTGGTTGATCAGCCAGTCGTGATCGGCCAGCACCGCCGGCCGTGGATCGGAGGCGCCGGGGCAGCGCAGCGCCATCTGCCGCACGCACAGGTTCGACCCGTACGCGAAATAGGAATGACGGCGGCTCTGCGTCACGCGGTTGATGTTAGCCGAGCGAAACATTTCCGCGGCGTTGCCGCGACGGCGGTCGGCCGGTGATGACCCCGAGGTTAAATCCGTGCGTCACCGGCTCAGGGCTCCCGGTTTCGGTGACAGGATTGTTTGATGATCGGCCCGGACGACAGAGGACACGCGGGATCGGAACGCCATCGAGCGTGAGTTGCGACTGCTGGCCAGTGTCCGCAGCGCCTATCGCGAACGTGGCGGAGCGTTACCCTCGATAAGCCAGATGGACGCCCTCCTGGATGAACTCCTCGAGCTCGAACAGTCAGTAGATCCTCAGCGGGGCAACGGAACTCGCGGACCTACGTCGAACCCTTGCCGCTGACTGTGAGGTAGATCAGCAGCACGTTGAGCACGCTGATCAGCACGCCGATCGCCCAGCCGGCTGCGGTGGTCAGGCGATGATTGGCGTCGGCCCCCATCAGCGCTCGATCACCGGTCAGGCGAACCAGCGGCAGCAGCGCGAACGGGATGCCGAAGGACAAGACGACTTGCGACAGCACTAACGTGCGCGTCGGATTGAAACCCAGCGCCAGAATGAACAGCGCGGGCGCCAGCGTCACCAACCGTCGCACCACCATCGGGATCGATCGGTACAGCAATCCCTGCATGATCATCGCGCCGGCGTAGGCGCCGACCGACGACGACGCGAGCCCCGATGCCAACAGGCCGACCGCGAAGAACACGGCGATCACCGGGCTGAGCGTGTCGTGCACGGCGTTGTAGGCGACCTCGATGGAGATGGCGCCGTGTCCCCGCATATTCAGGGCGGCGACCAGCAGCATCGCCACATTCACCGCACCCGCGACGACCATCGCCAGCCCGACATCCAACCGCGTGACGCGCAGGAGTCGGCGCCGCTCAGGGCCGGGATCGGGGTGGCCATGTCGGTCCCGCGCCAACCCGGAATGCAGGTACACCGCATGCGGCATCACCGTCGCGCCCAAGATGGCGGCGGCCAACAGCACGCTTTCCTTCCCGTGGAACTGCGGCACCAAGCCGTCAAGTACTGCCCCGGGCGGCGGGGTCGCCACAAAGAAGCTGGCGGTGAAGCCGATGGCAATGACCAGTAGCAGTGCGGTGATGACGCGTTCGAACAGGTGCTGGCCCCGTCGGTCCTGAATCAGGAGCAAGAGCAACGACGCTGCTCCGGTGATCGCGCCACCGAGCAGCAGCGGCAGGTGGAACAGAATGTGCAGGGCGATGGCACCACCGATTACCTCGGCCACGTCGGTGGCCATCGCGACGATCTCGGCCTGCGCCCAGAAAGCCAGCCGGGACGGGCGGCTGAGCTGCACCCCGATTGCTTCTGGCAGCGTGCGTCCCGTGACCAGCCCGAGCTTGGCCGACAGGTATTGCACCAGACCCGCCATCACGTTGGCGATGACGATGACCCACAGCAGTGAGAAGCCGAATTGCGCTCCTGCGCTGACGTTCGCGGCCACGTTGCCTGGGTCGACATAGGCGATGGCTGCGACGAAAGCCGGGCCGAGCAGATACCACCCCGCCTTGGGCGAGGCATCGGTGTCCCGGACCACCTAACTCACTTTCTGTCAACGAATAAGAAAGTTAGGTTAGCCGAAATCTTCAGCCCGTCGAATACAGGCCGCGACCGGTGATCAGCGGGAGATCCAGGGTCGTGCGAATACCGGCAGGGGCGTCGACCACCGCGGGGATCGCGTTCACGACGCGCATCGCCGTCGCCACCAGACCGGCGTGGTTGTGGTCTCCGTTGGGGCTGCCGAGGCAGACGTCGATGGCGTACGAGGGCTCGCCGGTGATCTCGACGCGGTAGGAACCGCCGGGCTGGGCCGGCTGCGGCCAGTCCGGGCAGAGGTCTTCGCGCAGTCGCGTGACGTGTTCGAGGACCACCGCCGCTTCACCGTCGACTATGCCGAGCACCTCGAACCGCAACGCGGCGGCGCTGCCCTTGGGGATATGTCCGGACGCGATGTCGAAGTCTTCGGGCGCCGGGATCCGCTCCTGCCGCTCGGTGACCTGGTCGAGTTCGATCCCCAGGCCGGCGGCGAGTTGGCGCACCACCGATCCCCACGCGAGGCTCAGCACTCCTGGTTGCAGCAGCATCGGGATCTCGTCGAGCGGCTTGCCGAACCCCATCACGTCGAACATGACGGTCGCGCTGTCGTAGGTGGCGTAGTCGACGATCTCCATGCAGCGGACCTGCTGGATGCTCTGGCAGGTGCCGGCCAGCGCCAGCGGGATGAGATCGTTGGCGAACCCGGGATCGATGCCGTTGACGAACAGGCTCGAATTGCCTTCTTGGGCAGCGTCTTCGATTGGCTTCAGCATGCTGTCCGGAAGCACCTGCCAGGGGTACTGCAGGAAGACGGCGCTGCTGCCGACGACGTTGACCCCCGCGGCCAGGATCCGCCGGTAATCCTCGAGCGCATCGGGCAGCCGGTTGTCGGCCATAGCGGTGTACACCGCGCACTGCGGGCCGGTGGCAAGTACCTCGTCCAGATCGGTGGACGCGGTGATGCCCGTTGAGATGTCCAGGCCGGCAAGCTCTCCGGCGTCCTTGCCGACTTTGGATTCCGAAGACACCCACACCCCGGTCAGCTCGTAGTCCGGATTGGTGATCAGTGCTTTGAGCGCATGGACGCCGACATTGCCGGTGCCGATTGCGGCGACGCGAATAGCCATCGTCACAGGTCCGGAATCGGGAGGTCAAGATTGGGGAAGGTGATGCCGCCGTCGACTTCGATCACCTTACCGGTCAGGTACGCACCAGCCGGCGATGCCAAATACACTGCAGCAGCGGCGATTTCATCGGGATCGCCGAGGCGGCGCAATGGTGTCGCTTTCTCCATCGGCACGCGAAACTCGTCATTGGAGGCGACGATGTCCAGCGCAGAGGTGGCGATCGAGCCCGGTGCGATGGCGTTGACCCGAATCCGTGGGCACAGGTCCAGCGCGGCCAGCCGCGTGTAGTGGGCGAGCGCGGCCTTGGCGGTGCCATACGCGGCGAATCCTCGCCCGGGCACCCGACCCATCGTCGAGGTGATGTTGATGATGCTGCCCCCGCCGGAGTGCTCGAGCATCAGCGGCACCGCGGCCGTCGTCAGCGCGTGGGCGGTGGCGACATTGAAGGTGAACGCGCTTTTGAGATCCTTCGTCGACGTGGTCAGCAGCGCGTTGGGCATGGTGCCGCCGACGTTGTTGACGACGATGTCCAGCCGCCCGAACGCCTTGACGGCCTCCTCGGCCAACTCCGCGGTCACCTCGGGCTGGGCCAGGTCCGCGGTGACGATGTGGGCGCGACGCCCTGCGGCGCGAACCTTTTCGGCGACGGCCTCTAGTTCGGATTGAGTGCGCGAGGCGATGACGACATCGGCGCCGACCTCGGCAAACGCCAGCGCGATGGCAGCGCCAAGGCCACGCCCGGCGCCGGTGACGACGGCGACTTGGTCGTCGAGTCGGAATTTGTCCAGGATCACGGGCGTCACCGTAACAAGCCGCGGTCGGCCGGGGAACCCTATTTCTGAAACACGTTCTAGTTTGTTTGCCGTTGAGAATCTGACTAGCGGTTGCCCCTACCTTTCGGGAGCTCATTGCCGGGGGACTGCTTGCTGCCGGCCTCACCATGGTCTTGGCGTGACCGGAAATACGTTGTCACGTGACGAACCCGGTCCGCTGGGACGAAAACGTCTGCTACACCTACTGGTACGTCTACTTCGGCCAGGGGAATGTCGCTCAAAACATCTTCGAGGGAGATGTGCCACCCCCGCCTCCGCCGCCGACGGACCCCGGGCCGTTCGTCATCGACGGAAGCAACTGCCGGCAGATACCCGGGATGTTCTGCCCGAAAGCGTGACGGAAAGTCGTCGGATGCTCCGGCTATACTCGAATGTATGTTCGATTCAGTGGACCTGCCTGCGACTCGTGAGTCGGCTGCGTTGATCGAGCTGGCCTGCACCGAATCACGAACGGAGACACAGGCAATGGCGCGGCGACTCGATGCGATCGCCGACCTGATGCGGTTGCGGAACCGCCAGTACGGGGACCGCGCGGGCTGGGTGGCCGACCCGTGGGACTCGATCGCTGCCGAACTGGCTGCGGCCCTTCGGATTAGCCGCGCGTTGGCCTCGAGTTACATGCGTGATGCGGAGGTGCTGCGCGAGCGTCTCCCCAAGGTCGGGGAGTGCCTAGCGGCCGGCGACATCAACTACGCGATGTTCAACGTGATCGCTCATCGCACCGCGCTGATCACCGACGAGAAAGCACTGGCTGCGGTCGACGCGCAGGTGGCGTTGCGAGCGCCGCGCTGGCCGTCGCTGACGCGTGGCAGGCTGGCGATGCGGGTCGACGCCATCGTGCTGCAGGTCGATCGAGATGCGATTCGCCGTACCAACAAAGAAGTCAAAGACCGCTATCTCAATGTGTCAGAGTCGATGTCGGGCATCTCCGAGGTGTACGGCAACGTGTTCGCCAGCACCGCCCTCGCATTGGATCGTCGACTGAATGAGCTTGCGGGCACGGTGTGTGAGGCTGATCCGCGAACCGCGGCGCAGCGCCGGGCCGACGCGCTGACGGCCGTGATTGCGGGCGCCGACCGGATGGCGTGTACCTGTGGGAATTCGGCCTGTGTCGATATGCGTGGCCGTATGCGCAACCGCAATCTGGTCATTCATGTCATTGCCGAGCAGGCCAGCGTCGATGGCACCGGAACGGCGCCGGGCTACATGGCCGGCGTGGACGAGCTGCTACCACCGCAGGTTGTTGCGGAGCTGGCCAAGTCGGCGACGTTGCAGCCCTTGACCTTTCCGGCGGCAGCGGAACCGCGGTACACGCCGTCGGTCGGGCTGGCCGACTTCGTGCGGTGCCGGGACCTGACCTGCCGAGCGCCCGGTTGCGACGAGCCCGCGATGAACTGCGATATCGACCACACCATAGCGTGGGCTGACGGCGGCGCCACTCATCCGTCCAATCTCAAGTGTTTGTGTCGAAAACATCATCTACTCAAGACTTTCTGGGGCTGGCGCGATAGGCAGTTGGCCGACGGTACAGTCATATGGACACTGCCGTGCGGACGGACCTATGTGACCAGCCCGGGCAGCGCCATCCTGTTTCCCGCGCTGACGGCGCCCACCGGCGACCTGCCTGAACCTTCACCGGTTCCTGACGACCGCTGCGGTGATCGCACGGCCATGATGCCGACCCGACGGCGCACTCGGAATCAGCAGCGATCACAACGCATTACCGCCGAGCGCAACCTTAATCGCAACAACAGGTTGGCCCGACGACGCGATTACACCCATGCGCGCGCCGCGGCCGACGACGAGCCGCCGCCGTTCTGATCGCACTAACTTGCAGAAGCGGTAACGTCACAACCATGCTGCGCTGCATCGTTGGAGGACTGGCTGCGGGACTTGTGGCCGCCGGGCTGTTCACCTCAGCGCCGTCGGCCAGCGCCGGCTGTCAGTACGGCGGACCACCCGTGCTCAGCAAGTGTGATGGACCCGTTCAACCCGACGGCACCTGGCAGCGTTGCGTCGCGAGTCCTCAGTTGGTCTACAGCGGCGCAAGTTCGTTCCTGGTACCCGAGAGGCACTGCGACGTGATGAGTCCCGACCAGCACCCTGGCGATCTCGGGTTCGCCGACCCGCCGACGCACATCGACGGCTGAGCTCGAGCTCTTTCTCAACGCGGCCTCGATCTGGCCGCACTGCACACGGAGATTACTCGGGAAGACCTGTTCGCGGATCGCGTTTGGCGGCAGTCAGCCGCTGACGTCAGCGGGGGACCGGGTTGAGCCGGTTCGCCCCTTGTACTGCGGGCAGTAAGCAGACATCGCAATGCCGATGAAGTAGCTGGATTGGCTCAGCGAGAGATCGGTGTCCCTCACCAACTTCATTGCCAAGACGGCTGATTTGTAATGCTTGTCCAGGCCGTCGCACACCGTGTGGGCCGTCGCAATCGTGGTGTCGCGGTCGGTGATGACAATCCCCTGATTCGCAAGGGCGTTAACAAGCGCATCATCGGTGGTATCTGCTGAGGCGGGCGCCGTGAAAAACACTGCGATGGCGGATATCAGCACCACGCAGGTTGTCGACCATTTCGTCGGTCGAACGTTCATCTGGGCATGGTCTCCGGTCTCTGCGATTCGACCGGCCTGGGGTCAAATAGCGACTGACATAACGCTAGCTGACATTGGGCCACTTCGCTCGGCGAGCAAAGCCATCGGGCCATCGCGCACTCAGGACTTGGCGGCGGCCTTGGCCGGAGTCTTCTTGGCGGGGGTCTTCTTCGCCGGCGACTTCTTCGCAGCGGTCTTTTTCGCGGGAGTCTTTTTGGCAGTTGCCTTCTTGGCAGGCGCCTTGCTGTCGCCAGACCGTGCCTTCACGCTGGCTTCCAGCTTGGCCAGCAGGTCCGAGACGTCTTCGGTCTCGTCCAGTTCTTTCGGCTTCTCTTCGGAGGTAAATGCTTCTCCGCCTTCGAGTTTGGCTTCTACCAGTTCCCGCAGCTGATCCTGGTAATCGTCGTGATAGCGGTCGGGACTGAAGTCGTCAGCCATCGACTCGACCACCTGTCCGGCCATTTTGAGCTCAGCCGGTTTGATGTCGACCTTCTTGTCCAGCACCGGGAAGTCGGGGTCGCGGATTTCGTCGGGCCACAGCAGGGTGTGGATCACCATGATGTCGCGCTTGCTGAAGTCCTTGACCCGCAACGCCGCAAGCCGGGTTTTGTTGCGCAATGCGAAGTGTACGATCGCGACCCGATCGGTGTCGGCCAGGGTCTTGGCAAGCAGCACATAGGATTTCGCGGACTTACCGTCCGGCTCAAGGAAGTAGCTGCGGTCATACAGCAGCGGGTCGAGTTCGCTGGCCGGGACGAATTCCAGCACTTCGATCTCGCGGCTGCGCTCCTCCGGCAGCGTCGCGATGTCGTCGTCGGTGATAATCACCGACTGGCCGTCGTCGGAATCGTAGGCCCGCGCTATGTCGCGGAACTCGACGACTTCACCGCACACTTCGCAGACGCGCTTGTATCGGATGCGGCCGTTGTCCTTGGCGTGCACTTGGTGGAACTTGATGTCGTGATCCTCGGTCGCGGTGTACACCTTGACCGGGACGTTGACCAGCCCGAAAGAGATCGAGCCCTTCCAGATGGAACGCATAGAGCCAGTATGCCCGTACCGCTAACCGGTTAACCGGTTAATGCCGCTGCGATGCGGCGGCCAACGCGGCGCGATCGGGCAGGTCAGCACCCGCTCGCCCGACGGTGAGTGCCGCCGTGGCGCTGCCCGCCTCGAGTACCGCTGTCAGCGCGTCGATGCCGATCCCGGCAAGCTCGGCACGTCGTGGCGCACCCAACAACCCGAGACCCCACAGCGAGTCGAGCAGACCGACCGTGAATGAGTCGCCGGCACCGACCGTGTCCACCACTTGCACCGCGCGAGTAGGCACCCGCGCTTCCCCGGCGGCACAGACTGCCATTGCGCCTTGGTCGGCCATCGTCACCACCACCAACGCGGGCCCCAGCGCCAACCAGATACGGGCGATCTGTTCGGGTGATCGGTCCGGATCGAGCCAGTACAGATCTTCCTCGCTGACCTTCACGATGTCGCTGCGCTCGACGAGATGCTCGATGCGTTGACGGGCCAGTTCCCGGTCGGCGATCAACGACGGCCGCACGTTGGGGTCGAAGCTCACCGTCGCCGAAAGGTGGTACGCGTCGACGAGCGCGGCGACCGCTAGACAGCCCGGTTCCTGCACCGCCGCAATCGATCCGGTGTGCACGAGAAGCGGCGGCGCGACCATCGGCGTGCCGGAAAGCTGCCAGTCCAGATCGAATTCGTATTCGGCCGAGCCGTCCTCGGCGACGGTCGCCCGCGCGGTGGCCGTCCGCTCGGCGGTCTGACTTCCTGAAACGAGTTGCACGCCTGCGGCGTTGGCGTATTCGGTGATCCGCCGGCCATACGGGTCATCGCCGATGCGGGTCAGAAAATCGACGTCTCGGCCGAGTCGGCCCAGTCCGACAGCGACGTTGAGCGGACTGCCGCCGACGTGCTCTTCGGTCCCGACGATGTCGATCAGCGATTCGCCGATCACCAACCCGCGAGTCATTGCAGCAATGCCTCCAGGGTGGCCCGAGCGCCTTTGCGGTGCAACGAATCCAGTGCCCAACTGTATGCCTGGACGAAGCGTGGCTGATGAGCCAGATCCCCGAACACCGATCCGATCTCGATGAATGCGCACGGATTGTCGTACTGCGAGCGGGCGATCGGAATGAGCGAGTCCGCGAGCTGATCCACCACCTCGTACGGCTCACCCCACTCGTCGGTGCCCTCGGCGTAGCGGGCCCAGCTTGCGATGACCGCTGCCGCGATCTTGACCGATCCGTCGTTGGCCAGGTTGTCGCAGATCACCGGGAGCAGCCATTTGGGGATGCGATCCGAGGAGTAGGCGCACAACCGCGCCACGGTGTCGCGCACGCCCGGGTTGGAGAACCGCTCGACCAGGGTGCGGCTGAACTCCTGCAGATCGATCCCGGGGACCGGTGGCAGCGTCGGGATGGCCTCGGTCTCGAGGTAGGCGAGCAAGACGTCGGCGAATACCGGATCACTCACCGCCTCGTGGACGAACTCGAATCCGCACAGGTGAGCGAAGTAGGCCACACATTGATGTCCCGCGTTGAGCAGGCGCAGCTTCATCAATTCGTACGGAGCGACGTCGTCGACCAGCAGCACGCCGGCCTGCTCCAACGGCGGTCTGCCATCGGCGAATTTGTCTTCGAGCACCCAGGCCGTGAACGGCTCGGCCACCACCGGCCACCGATCGTTGACACCCAAGTCGCGCCGAACTTCTTTGGCCATCTCCAGCGTCGTGGCCGGGGTGATCCGGTCGACCATCGAACTCGGGAACTCAACGTGGTCGCCCACCCACTCGGCGAGTTCGGGGTCTCGGCTTTCGGCATTCGCGAGGACGGCCCGCCCGGCGATCTCGCCGTTGTTCTCGATGTTGTCGCACGACACGATGGTCGGCGCGGCGATCCCGCGGCGACGACGCCGGTCCAGAGCCTCGACGATCAATCCGAACGCAGGCCCGTCCGCGTCGCGGTAGCCGCCCTCGGTGATGGTCAGCGAAATGATGCGGGTGGATGGCGCGGCCAACACTTCCAACGCCGATTCCGGATCGTCGGGCGCGTAGCGGTAGTCGATGATCGAGCCGATCACGTGTGCGTCCCGGCTGCCGTCGGGCTTCTCCAGGATCAGCGTGTACAGCCCGTCCTGATCGGTCATCACATCGCGCATGGTCCAGTCGCCGGGCATGACTCCCACCCCGCAGATGCCCCACTCACGCGCCAGGCCCTGCTGCAGCAGCCGGTCGATGTACATGGCTTGATGCGCACGGTGGAAATGACCGGTACCGATATGCGCGATGCCGATGCTGATGCTGCTGCGGTCGTAGTTCGGCGCCTCGATCGGCAGCTTGGAAAGCGATGCGTTGTTCAGGTCGATCACATCAATCAACTCCTCCCAGGGCCACGGTTCGGTTCGTCACCAAACTCGCGGCACCTTGACGGTACGACGATGCCCGCGGGTTAGCCCGACGACACGGCGACGTTGCCTACGCGAGAGAAGATTCGGCAGCCGTCACCGCCGACAACAGGACGTCGGCGAGCGCCCGCCACGAGTCGGTGATCGCGACCGCGCCCGCATCGATCAATTCCTCACGGCGGCTTGCTTGTTCGTCCGCGGGGACAAACATCACGTTACCGATGGCGAGATAGCCGGCCGCAACCGCGGAGGTCACACCCGGCACCGAGTCTTCGACAGCCAGACCCTGATGGGCTTCGACGTTCATCATCCGGCCGGTGTGCAGATACACCGCGGGGTCGGGCTTGCTGGTCGGCACTGGAAGGGAATCTTCCGCGCTGAACCGCAACGCCGTCGGGATGAGCGGATCGAGGCCGGTCGCGGCGAACGACGCGTTCAGGCGCGCGCTGGCGCTGGAGCTGACGGCAGTCAGCAAGTAACGCGACGCCAGGTCTCGCAGCGGCTCGAGCACCCGCGGATCGGGCTTGAGCGTGGCGCCCAGATGCGCGGTCACCTGCTCGCGTTCCTGGCGCACCCAGTCCTCGAGCTCGTCGGCGCACAGCGCGCTACCGGCGGCTATGTCACTTTCCGACGCGATACGCGCATCAGGACGTCCTTCGGCCAACTTCGGCTCGAACGGCACTCCGGCCAGCGCCGCCAAGTCGGTCGCGGTGCTGCGAAAGTTCTTGCCGACAGCCTTCTTTCGAAGCTCATCGCCGCTGAGCGGTGCTGTCACACCGAACCTGGCCAGAAAGCGACTGGTCACGTCAGCTGATGCGTCGAATGCCGGTCCCTCGGAAGGGAACAGGTTGTCATCGGCGTCGCAGAGCAGCGTGGTGATCGGCGCGGGATCGAAATCGCGCACAAACGTCAGTCCGGGAACGGTCATCAGGACACCAACTCCCGCACGTCGTCGCCCAGCACCCGACGCATCGTCGGCATCACGCCGTACTCGTCGATGTCGGCAACCATGTCGACGAAGCGCTGGGTGAAGTTGGGGATCTGACGCAGCTCCGCAAACATCTCGTGACTCAGCAGCGCCTCCGCGTTGTCCATGTTTGCCAACGTAGTCAGTCGCTCCGCCTCGGGGTCGTCGATCTGGAAGCTGCGGCCCTTCATGTCGTAGCCACGCAGGTAACGAGCCCAGCCGGCGACCGCAAGCAACAGCAGGTTGTGCGGCCGGCCCGCGTCGATCGCTTCCTGCAGGGACGGCAGTACGAACGACGCGATCTTCGACGAGCCGCGGCGAGCCAGCCGCGACAACTGGTCGCTCATCTGCGGATTGCTGAGTCGGCTGAGCAGCGTGTCCCGGTATTCGGCGTTGTTCATGCCGGGCACCGACGGCAGCAGCGGCTGAACCTCGTCGCGCATGAGTTGCTCGATGTAACCGAAGAACACCTGGTCGTTCATCGCTTCGTCGGTGCGCTGGTAGCCCGCCAGCGTGCCCAGACACGCCATCGCGACATGGGTCCCGTTGAGCATCCGCGTCTTGACGGTCTTGTGGTCGCTGACGTCGTCGACGAACTCGGCACCGACCTCGTCCAGCGGCGGGCGACCGTTGCAGAAGTTGTCCTCGATGATCCACTGGCTGTGCGGCTCGGTGACGACCGGCCACTTGTCGGCGATACCGAACTCGCGCTCGACGGATTCACGCTCCGCCTTCGACGTCCTGGGCGTGATGCGGTCGACCATGGTCGCCGGGAATGCGACATTGGCCTCAATCCACGTCGCCAGGGTCGGGTCCTTCAGCGCGGCAAACGACACCAGCGCAATGCGCGCCGCTGGAGTGTTATCCGGAAGGTTGTCGCAGCAGAGCACGGTAAACGGGGCGATGCCGTTACGGCGGCGGTGATCGAGGGCCTCGACCAGGTACGGCCACGCGGTCGCGTAGGTGTCGGTCGCGGTGAGGTCGGCCCGCACCTCGGGGTTGTCCGCGTCGAACTCATGAGTGACCGGGTCCAGAAAGTAGCCATTGCTGGTGATCGTCAGGCTGACGATCCGGGTCTCGGGAGCGGCCAGGACGGCTCGGACCGCCATGCCGTCGTTCGGCGCGTAAAGGATCGATCCGATCGAGCCCACGACCCGCGCCGTTGGGTCGTCGTGACCACGCTCCACGACGGTGTACAGCCCGTCCTGAGTCGACAGCAGGTCCCGGGCATCGGGGGAGTGCAGGCTGACGCCGATCACACCCCAGTCCGTGTTGCCCGAGCAAGCCAGGTCGTCGAAGTAGACCGCCTGGTGCGCGCGGTGAAAATTACCCGCGCCGATGTGGACCACGCTTGGCGTCAACGACGACCGATCGTAAGTCGGCACGTCCATCCGCTGAGAATGGAGCCTGAGGGTTGCGTCGCTTAAAGGGACGCCGTTTTTCGGACGCCAGGGGATGACATTGCGCATGCGGGTACGTGTGCCCGAGAGGTTCTTGCATCTAAACCTTTCCGTGCCTTATCTCACAACGTTTAACGGCGAGGACATAATTCGTGGTCAGAGGCAATGATCGCGGCTCGCGAGCGTAATTTGTTGTTATGGCGCCGCGGGTGAAGCTGACCAACGCCGACAAGGTGCTCTACCCCGCGACCGGAACCACGAAGTCCGACATCTTCAACTATTACACCGGTATCGCGGAGGTGATGGTTCCACATATCGCCGGACGTGCGGCGACCCGCAAACGTTGGCCTAACGGCGTTGATCAAGCGTCGTTCTTTGAAAAACAATTGGCATCTTCGGCTCCCGAATGGTTGCCTCGCGCCAGCGTTGTCCACCGGTCCGGCACGACCACTTATCCGATCATCGACAGCGCCGACGGATTGGCGTGGATCGCTCAGCAAGCCGCGCTCGAAGTGCACGTGCCGCAATGGCGTTTTGTCGCCGAGTGGACGCGACAAGGCGAACAACTCAAGCCCGGCCCGGCCACCCGTCTGGTATTCGACCTTGACCCCGGTGAGGGCGTGACGATGCCACAGCTCGCCAAAGTGGCCCGCGCCGTTCGGGATCTGATCGCCGACGTAGGGCTGACCACGTTCCCGCTCACCAGTGGCAGCAAGGGTCTGCACCTCTACTGCCCGCTGGACAAGCCGGTGAGCAGTCAGGGCGCGGTAGTATTAGCCAAACGTGTTGCCCAGCAACTGGAATCGTCGATGCCCAAACTGGTGACCGCGACGATGACCAAGAGCCTGCGCGCCGGCAAGATCTTCGTGGACTGGAGCCAGAACAGCGGTTCCAAGACCACCATCGCGCCGTACTCACTGCGCGGCCGGGAGTACCCGACCGTCGCCGCGCCGCGTACCTGGGAGGAACTCGACGACAAGAAGCTGCGGCAGCTGCGCTACGACGAAGTACTGAAACGACTCGAGCGCGACGGTGACCTGCTGGCGCCGTTGGATGCCGACGTGCGAACCCCGGACCGGCTGACCAAATACCGCGGCATGCGCGACGCGGCGAAAACCCCGGAGCCAGTACCCAACGCGAAACCGGCTGCTGGTCAAGGTAATTCCTTCGTGATCCAGGAACATCACGCTCGTCGGCTGCATTACGACTTCCGCCTCGAACGCGACGGTGTGCTGGTGTCCTGGGCCATTCCGAAGAATCTGCCGGAGACGACCGCGGTCAACCACCTCGCCGTGCACACCGAGGACCATCCATTGGAGTACGGCAGCTTCGAGGGCACGATTCCGAAAGGCGAGTACGGCGGCGGCAAAGTGTTGATATGGGACGCCGGCACCTACGACACCGAGAAGTTCAACGACTCGGCCGACGGAGACTCCGGTGAAAAAGGCGAGGTCATCGTCACGCTGCACGGCCAACGGATTTCGGGACGCTACGCGCTGATTCAGACCAACGGCGACCAATGGCTGGCGCACCGGATGAAAGAACAGCACGTCTTCGAATTCGACGAGCTGGCGCCGATGCTGGCCACCCACGGCTCCGTCGCGAAACTCACTGCGTCGCAATGGGCTTTCGAGGCCAAGTGGGACGGGTACCGGCTGCTCGTCGACGCCGACCACGGCGAACTTCGGCTCCGATCACGCAGCGGGCGCGACATCACCAAAGAGTTCCCCCAATTACGTTCGATCGCGGCTGATCTGGAAGACCATCACGCGGTACTCGACGGCGAAGTCGTCGCCCTCGACGCGTCCGGTGTGCCGAGCTTCTCCGAGATGCAGAACAGGGCGCGCGCCACCCGGATCGAGTTCTGGGCGTTCGACCTGGTCTATCTGGACGGCCGGTCGCTGGTGCGAGCCCGCTACCGCGACCGGCGACAACTGCTGGAAACCCTGGCCGCCGGTGCTGCCAGTCTCACCGTCCCGGAACTGCTGTCCGGTGGCGGCGAGCAGGCGCTGCAGTACTCACGAAAGCATAAGTGGGAAGGCGTGATTGCGAAAAAGCTCGACTCGACCTATCAGCCTGGCCGCCGCTCGGCATCCTGGATCAAGGACAAGTACTGGAACACCCAGGAAATCGTGATCGGCGGCTGGCGCGCCGGCGAGGGTGGGCGCAGCAGCGGGATCGGCTCGCTGATGATGGGTATTCCCGGTGCCGACGGGCTGCGTTTCGTCGGGCGGGTCGGCACCGGGTTCACCGATCGCGACCTGGCGAACCTGAAGAAGACGTTGGCGCCGCTGCGCACCGATGAATCCCCCTTCAATGCAAGGCTTTCCACTCAAGATGCCAAGGGCGTGACGTTCGTGAAGCCGACTCTGGTCGGCGAAGTCCGGTACAGCGAATGGACATCTGACGACCGGCTGCGTCAACCCAGCTGGCGTGGGCTACGGCCCGACAAAGCGCCCGACGAAGTGGTGAGGGAGTAAAGGGCTTCCTGCAAGCCCCGGGTCGCCAGCTCATCGGCCAGCTCGTTGTCCGCGACTCCCGAGTGCCCCTTCACCCAGAACCACTCGACCTGGTGCTGCGCGCAGGCCAGCTGAAGCCGCTTCCAGAGGTCGACATTCTTCACCGGCTGCTTCCCGGCGGTCTTCCACCCGTTGCGTTCCCAGCCCAGCACCCACTTGGTGATGCCGTTACGGACGTAGGTGCTGTCGGTGTAGAGATGCACCGTCACGGGTCTGGTCAGTGCCTCCAGCGCCATGATCGGGGCGGTCAATTCCATCCGGTTGTTGCTTGTCTCGCCGGAGTCGCCGCCGCACATCTCGCGGACGTGCTGACGTTGGCGCAGCACCGCTCCCCAACCACCGGGCCCAGGGTTCGGTCGGCACCCGCCGTCGGTGTGGATGATCACGACGTCCGTGCCGTGGTCGGCGGGTTCGGTCATGCGCCGAGGATAGGCACTGCACCGAGCGGTCGGCTCGGCAACACGCCTCAGCGATCGCGAATGTGCGACGAGATCATTGCGGACCGGACCGAGATCCCGAGCTCGTGATGCCGCAGCGTCGTAATCCGGCGTCCAGGTTGCACCGCATCCTTGACCGGTGCTGCGCGATCGCCGAAGTAGGCGGCGGTCGTTTCGATGTCCTCGACGACGTAGGTGATCCCCCAGAGCGAGGATGGACCCTCGCGCGTAGCTTCTGGCGAACCGACGACTTCGATGATCACGTCTCCGGCCCGAAAGAAGATCTGACGGATTGATTGTCCGTCGAGTTGACCGTCCCGCTCCCGGCGCGGTTCGAGACCGACGGTGGTCAGCGATTCGACCGTTCGGGGCAGGTCGGGTGATAGCAACACCACGTGGTCGATCGCGAGGACGCCGTTCGCGTGCTCGGCCGGCATCGCAACGACCGCGTCTGACCTCGCCGTGGGGATGCCATCGAGGTTATGGAGCGAGCCGTCGGACCGCAGGCCGCGCAACGACCACCCGATGATGCCGGTGCCGCGGCCACGGCCCGCCAGCCGGATGCGGACGCCGCCGATCCGGCAGACTGCACCGGCGTCTCCGCCGGAATCAACACTGAACCCGGCTCGGATCCAGGCGTCCGCTGGGTCGGCGACCTCGATCTCGTCGAGGGTGATGGTCATAGGCTCCCGAAATATTGCACACATCGATGATGACGCGGGCCGGTCGTCGCCAAGCGGATAGTGCTCTGATGATGTCGTCGGGGCCCCGGCCGATCACGCGGCGTGTTCTGCTGTGGCAGTTTCAGATCCGGCCTAATCCGTCGTCGGCTCCGGGTGAATATCAGTGGTTGCGCAGCTTCGCGACCAACTTGTCTTTGGTGAGTTTTGAGTAGCCTGTAACCCCGAGCTCTTTAGCCCGCTTCTTCAGATCGGCGACCGACCAGTCGTCGTAGGAGCCGGCTTTGCCGCCCTTGCGGCCGACCGACTTCGTGCCGCGGGCCGCCGCGGCATTGGAGATCCGCGCAGCCTTCTCCTTCGAGTTGCCTTCCCTGCGCAGGTCTTCATACATCTTCTCGTTTTTGATAGACGAGTTCGGCACAGTGCACCTCCATAGATGTGACGTTCTGAAAAAGGAATTCCCGAGTTGTCCCCGTTAAAAACCCGATCCCCAACGGGTCCGACGCGGGCCCAGTGCGGCGATTGCGGAAGGCGTCGGACGCGGCCCCGTCATCGCGTCGCCACCAGCATCACGTGTCGTCTTACGTTTTCCAATGACCTGGCAGCAACCCGGCTCCGAGAAGGAATAAAGGCGGCGATTCTGGGTAAATCCAGTCCGGTGGAAGCGTCACGCCCAAGCAAGTCGGTGTGCCCCGCAGTTCCGCGTGCCGCTCACAGCGCCCCGCCCTGCCCTGCTCGGCCCTAGCAGCTGGCGCAGCTACCTGACGCAAATCGGTTTTGATGGCGGTCCGTCCGTCGCTGACACCACATATGTTCATGCACAGAGCTTTTCGCATTACTCACGCCGCTCAGGAGGAAGAAAGATGTCCAAGCAAGAGGTTGGCGACTACCTGTTGGAGCGGCTGCGTGCTTGGGGCGTGAAGTACGTGTTCGGATATCCGGGCGATGGCATCAACGGAATTCTCGCCGCTTGGGGCCGAGCTGACAACAAGCCGGCATTCATCCAGTCGCGCCATGAGGAGATGAGCGCCTTCGAAGCCGTCGGATACGCCAAATTCAGCGGCAACGTTGGAGTTTGCATGGCGACCTCGGGGCCGGGCGCAATACATCTGCTCAATGGTTTGTACGACGCCAAGCTTGACCATGTGCCGGTGGTGGCAATAGTCGGTCAGACGAACCGCAGTGCCATGGGCGGTTCCTATCAGCAGGAAGTCGATCTGCTGAGCCTGTACAAAGACGTTGCCAGTGACTACGTCCAAATGGTCACTGTGCCAGAACAATTGCCTAACGTGCTGGACCGCGCCATCCGGGTGGCGATGACACAACGCGTTCCAACAGCACTGATCATTCCCTCCGACGTGCAAGAGCTGACTTATTCACCGCCGACTCATGCGTTCAAGATGGTGCCGTCCAGCCTGGGCATCGAGTGGCCGGACATTGCACCCGAGGATGCGGCTATCACTCGCGCGGCCGACGTGCTCAACGCAGGTAAAAAGGTGGCGATGTTGGTCGGCACGGGTGCGCGCGGGGCGCGCGACGAGCTCATCGAGGTTGCCGATCTGCTGGGCGCCGGAGTGGCCAAGGCACTGTTGGGCAAAGACGTGCTGTCCGACGAATTGCTATGGGTCACTGGGTCGATCGGCTTGCTGGGGACCAGGCCGAGTTATGAGATGATGCGCGACTGCGACACGCTGCTGACCGTGGGATCCAGCTTCCCCTATACCCAGTTCATGCCCGAATTCGGGCAGTGCAGAGCTGTGCAGATCGACGTTGACGGTCGCATGATCGGTATGCGCTACCCCTACGAGATCAACGTGGTCGCCGACGCGAAGGCCGCTCTGCGGGCCCTCATCCCCCGTCTGCAGCGCAAAGAGGACCGGTCGTGGCGTGAACGGATTGAGAACAACGTCGCCCGCTGGTGGGAAACCATGGACATGGAGGCGATGGTCAGCGCCGATCCGATCAATCCGTTGCGGCTGTTCTCCGAGCTCTCGCCGCAGCTTCCCGACAATGCCATTGTCACAGCGGATTCGGGCTCAGCGGCCAACTGGTACGCGCGGAACCTGCGTTTCCGCGGCAACATCCGCGGGTCGTTGTCAGGCACCCTCGCCACAATGGGGCCGGCAGTTCCGTATGCGATCGGTGCCAAGTTTGCCCATCCGGAACGGCCGGTGATCGCATTCTCCGGTGATGGTGCCATGCAGATGAACGGCATGGCCGAGCTCATCACGATCAAACGGTACTGGCAGGAGTGGGAAGATCCGCGCCTGATCGTGGCGATCCTGCACAACAATGACCTCAACCAGGTCACCTGGGAGATGCGTGCGATGGCAGGTGCGCCGAAATTTGCGGAATCCCAAACGCTTCCCGATATCGATTTCGCGGCATTCGCGGCCGGTCTGGGTCTCAACGCCGCATCGGTCAAGGATGCGGCGGAGCTTGGCGGCGTCTGGCGTGAGGCGCTGTCCGCCGACCGTCCGACCGTGCTGGATGTGTACACCGATCCCGACATGCCGCCCATCCCGCCGCACGCCACCTGGGATCAGTTCAAGGCGGCCACTGCAGCGGTACTTGGCGGTGATGAGGACCGCACAGGCTTCGTCAAGGTGGGCCTCAAAGCCAAAGCACAGGAATTCTTGCCGCACAAGAAGAGCTAGCGTGTCCTGAACCGGCATGCAGACGCAACGAAGTGATTGAGCGCCGTCCCGGCTCAGGTGCGCCAGAGGGTAGGGCCGAAACAGGCTTTCGTACGTTTGGCCGAGGCGCTCAGGGGTATTCGCCGCGGTGCGACTGTTGAACGCTGTCGTATAGCCGGCGCCGAGAAATGTGTTGCGCCACAAAAATCAATCGAGCCACACCGGGCGTGAGCGGGTTCCACCGTGGCCGCTAGGGACAGGGCTCGATCGATACAGCCTCGTGGTGGCCGAACACGCGGCTAAGACATTAGGCCGCTGAAAATTTAGTGAAGGAGTTTGACGTGATGTTCTCCAAGATCGCATCGAGAACAACGGCAGCTGCTGCCGTTGGTATTGCGACGGCAGGAATCCTGACGGCGACGCCCGCGTTGGCGGACCCGCAAACCGTTGCTTTCGGCCAATCGGCAGAGATTCCGGGCACAGCTGGCGCTGGGGCTATCAATTACACCGTGAGTGACTTGCAGCCCAGCGGGCACAACGACGGCGCGTGGTATTCGGATGTGACCGCCACGAGTGTAAGCGGCTCCCCGACTCCGAACATCGCCGACTTCAACGCGCGAGCCGTCAACAGTTCGACTTATGCGGTTCTGAAGGGAAACGAGCCGGACGGACTTCCTAACGGGCCGCTCGCGCCCGGCACCCAAACAACCGGCAGGCTGTACTTCGACGTCAGAGGTGGCACACCGCCCGACAGCGTCGTATACCGGGATGCCGGCGGCACCGACAAGGTCGTCTGGAAGAAGGGCTGAGCATCCGTCTCCACGCTAGCCACGCAGGTGGTCACGGCTCGCGTGCTGTCCGAAATGTCTGGTGGCATAGCAGCTTGGCAATTAACTGCTTAAGTACCCGGCACTATCGACCAGCAGCACCCAGGATGGCGTTGACGAAAGGCCGAGTCCCTCGGTGCCTCGTTGCTTTGGCTGCGCCCCGGGTCCTGCAGACGCAGCGAGAGCGCGGTGCCTTCTCCGCCCGTCCAGCACAGGGCAGCAACGTTATTCAATGCAGAACATCAGCAACCGACTCGACGGCTGGACAAAAGTTCCGCTGCACCCTTGATCCACCTTGTGGAAGGAACACCTATGTCTGACACGATCACGCTCGCTGATGCCCGGGCCGTCATTGCCGCGGCAGAGAAGCGCGCCGTGGAAATCGGCCAGCCGCAAAACATCGCCGTCGTCGATGCGGGCGGCAACCTGATCTCGCATGTGCGGATGGACGGCGCCTGGCTGGGGAGCGTGAACATTAGCATCAACAAAGCGTGGACGGCACGGTCGTTCGACATCGAGACGAAAGACCTCGCCGACAACAGTCAGCCCGGGGGACCGTTCTTCGGAATCCACGCCAGTAACGGTGGTCGTGTGATGATCTTCGCGGGCGGAATTCCTCTGCGGCGCAACGGCAAGATCGTCGGTGGTGTCGGGGTCAGCGGCGGAGACGGCGATCAAGATCAGACGGTAGCCGAAGCGGGGGCGGGTGCACTCTGACTGAATCACATCTCACTGCGTGGGGCAGCGGGTCCTGGAACGGCTTGATGCCGAGGTGTCTGAAACGGACGACGACGACCGGCCGGTACTGCTCGGCAAGGTCGCCGTGGTCGGCAACGAGGACGGGGCGCACCACATCATCGCCGAGGCTTTCCAGGCCCTCGACGAGGTACCCGAGTCCACGCCCTATCCGTCCTGATGCAGCCTCAAGGTGTAGGGCGGCGGGTTCTGCGCTTGTGTCGTGGGGCATCTATATGGTCGTCAGTACGGCCAGTGGCATCGACCATCTACGAAAAGTTCTTGGCTTCCATCAGGTTTCATGCCGAAGGGGCTGCTTGGTTTGTGCCCGATCGCTGGGCGACATGATTGTCGTCACGGTCAGGGAGCGCTGGCTTGCTCTTGTCGGTTCGTGCTCGCTGGCGTATATTTCTCTTATCCAAGGTTGAGTTGCCAGCCTGTAAGAGGGCGTCAACGTTCTGGTTTATCTGAGTCACCGATCTGATAAAGCCGCACTGCCGCCTTCCTTTCCAATTCGCGAACCATCGAGGATGGATTGCTCAATGAAGGCTGCAAAAACCTATTCCGAACTGCTGGATTCCGGAAAACATTTGATCGACTGCGATGGCGCGTGGCTGTGTCCATACTTCGAAGGCGGCGCGACGATCGTGCAGATCGGTGGCGAGATCGACGCCATTAATGCTGACCGGCTCAGCGAGAACGTCTTTTGTTATGCCGCGACCGCGTCGGCCCTGGTGGTCGATACGACCGCGGTCGACTTCTGCTCCGTCAAGGGTCTTCGTGATCTGATGGCGCTCGACAAACATTGTCACGACTCAGGCATCGAGTGGGCGTTGATCCCCGGCGGTGTGGTCCGCCGCTTGCTCAAGGTCAGCGGTGTGAATAGCACACTTTCGGTGGCGGATTCGGTATCCACAGCGCTGCAATCGCTGGCGTTCGCGACCATCGGATACTGGTCGGGCGGTTAGCCCGAACACCGATCCGGGCTCCGCGGCGAAGGTGCCGCCGAGACGCTGAGCGTTGATTTACGGTTGCCCTATGAGTGCCGTGGAATTGGAAACGCTCGAAGACAACATCGCCTGCGTCACGCTGAATCGGCCCGAGAAGTTGAATGCCATCGACGGGTCGCTGATCGATGCCATGGATGACGCGCTGGACGCGCTCAGTTCCGGCGAGTTTCGAGCGGCGATCCTGACCGGCGCCGGGCGCGGGTTCTGCGCGGGCGCCGACCTCAGCGGCACCGGCGAGGCCTGGGTAGAAGCGTCCAAGACCACACCGCAGACCCCGGCGTTCAAAGTCAGCTACGACGCCCAGGTCCGGCTGGCCGATCTGTACATCCGGCTCTACGAGCTGCCGATACCGGTGATCGCCGCGGTCAACGGCGCAGCAGTCGGCGGTGGGCTGGCATTTGCGTTGCATTCCGACATCCGAATCGCTTCGGAGCAAGCAAGATTCGGTTCGGTATTCATCAAGGCGGGGTTCTCCTCGATGGACATGGGCACCAGTTACCTGCTGCCCAAAATCGTCGGCGCCGGGGTGGCGCGGGAGTTGATGCTGACCGGCCGCATCATCGATGCCGACGAGGCGTACCGGATCAAGTTGGTGCATGAAGTGGTGGCACCCGGCGAATTGATGGCCGCCGCGCTGACGATGGCCCGCTCGATCGTCGGTAACAACGCGTACGGGGTATGGCAGACGAAGATCGGACTCAATACCGCTCTGGACGCACCCAGCTTGCGGCACGCCATCGAGATCGAGAACCGCACTCAGATCCTGAGCGGGTTCACCAACAACCCGCGCGAGGCGGCCACTGCGCGCCAGGAAAAGCGCGCGCCTGTCTGGGATCCGCTGTAGCCGCTAGGCTTTCGCGATCACGTTCTCGGCGAACATCTCCAGGTTGCGGATCTTGCTGTCCAGCGGCTCGGTATCCGTTCCCATGACGTAGGGGATCCGGAATCCCACGATGACGTCGGTGACGCCCTTGTCCTCGAGTCGCTTCACGCCGTCGAGAGTGAAGCCGTCCACCGAGATCACGTGGATCTCGAACGGGCCAGTCCTTTCTTCTTCGTCGCGAAGTTGTTTGACCCGTGCGATGAGTCGGTCGAGTTCTTCCGGGTCGCCGCCACCGTGCATCCAGCCGTCGGCGCGTGCGGCACGACGCAGCGCGGCATCGGCATGCCCACCGATCAGAATTGGGATCGGCTTGCTCGGAGCGGGTGTCATCTTCGTCTTCGGAATGTCGTAGAACTCGCCGTGAAACTCGAAATAGTCACCGGTGGTCAGCCCGCGAATGATCTCGATACATTCGTCGATCCGCTTGCCCCGCTTGGCGAATGGCACACCCATCAGGTCGTAGTCCTCCGGCCACGGGCTGGTGCCCACCCCGAGGCCGACCCGGTTGCCGATCAACGCGGCCAGCGAACCGGCCTGCTTGGCCACTAGGGCCGGCGGGCGAATCGGCAGCTTGAGTACGAAGAAGTTGAACCGCAGCGTCGACGTGACCGCACCCAACGCCGCCGTCAATACGAAAGTCTCGATGAACGCCTTGCCGTCAAGGAATTCGCGATTGCCGTCCGGCGTGTACGGATACTTCGAATCCGACTCGAACGGGTACGCGACGCTGTCCGGAATCGTCATGCTCGTGTAGCCGGCAGCCTCGGCGGCCTGTGCCAGCGGAATGTAGAACGTCGGGTCGGTCATCGCCTCCGCGTAGCTGAACCGCACGCCGTCTCCTTCGCCGGTAAGCACGAGTACTGCCCAGATATCAGGGGGTAGTACCGGCGACCAAAGGTTACTCGGCGGCGGCGGGGTGTACACAAGCAAGTACTAGCTGAACGTCTTTCCGGGCGGAGTTTCGTCGTTAGTTGTTGCCTGGTTTGCCGCATCGCGGAAGAATGTGAACGTCGAGCGATCGGAGTAGCGACATGGAGACGGACCCATCCGCTCGATCATGTCGTTTGCGCTGCTTGCCGACCAGAAAGATGGGCGCTCTGAATTTCTATGCCGGACAACCGCGTGTCGGCCAAGCGAAGGGCATGCTTATGGAGCAGTTCAAGGTCGACGCTGTGCAGGCATTCGAACTGCTCATGCCGAACTGATGACCACCGCCGAGCGGGACGAGTCGACGCGGAACTCCGCTGCCCGCGCCGAGGCCGCGCGGTTGCGCGCCGGCGAGCTGCAACTGCGTAGGTCCGAACTGGCATCGGGTCTGCCGGCCAATGCCGAAACCGCCGAGCGGGCGCGGGTTCACGCCGATGAGTCACTGGAACGCGCGATACGCGCTCATCTGTCCGCGGCGGAAGGACACGTGCACGCCGGGGCCGCACACCTACGCGCCGCGGCCGCCCACGAGCAGGCTGCCATGTCGGCCGGTGACGGCACCGGCGAAGCGCATCAGGACGCGGCAGAACTGCACCGCGCTGCGGCAGCTGGTCATGATGCTGCCGCCGTCGAACAGGAAGAAGAGGCCCGGGCCGCTCAGCACTGAGGATCCATCAACAGCAGGGCGCCCGTCACACTGCCGTCAGTGGACAGAAAACTCGTGCACATCATCCGCAGCCGGGTGGGCCGGCCGCGGCGATTGACCGCATCGATGAAAATCTCACCTGGATTTTCCGGATCGACGAACGCGTTGCCGATCATCGGCCGCACTTGGTCCATCGGCAGTCCGATGTCCAAGGCCGTGAGTACTTCGCCGATGATCTCGTCGGCACGCAGCCCCCAGAGCTCTTCGCAACCGTGATTCCAGACCACCACCCGCATCTCGCGATCGACCACCGTCATGCCGAAGCGCACAGAGTTGACCAGCGACTGCAGGAAGGTGCGGGCATCGTCGAGTTCGCCGCTGCGTTCGCTCAGGGTGTCGTTGATGGTGTGCAATTCGTCGTTGGTGGACTGCAACTCCTGGTTCATCGTCTCGAGCTCTTCGTTGGTGGATTGCAGTTCCTCGTTGGTGGTTTCGAGTTCTTCCACCGTCGACTGCAGTTCCTCGTTGGTGGTTTCGAGTTCTTCGTTGGTCGACTGCAGTTCTTCGTAGGCTGCCTCGAGCTGCCGGTTGGTGTCGAAGACCTTGTCCAGCAGCGCTCGGGTCGCGGTGACGTCGAAGAACGCGACCGAGATCCCCAGCAACCCGTTCTTGGTGTCGACCAGCGGGTTGATGTGGATTTCAAACCAGACGGCTTCCATGCCCGCCCGCTGCCATTTGACGTCCTGGATGCGGGTGGAGCGGCGCTCCACTTTGGCCTGCTCCAGATAACTGCGCAATTCAACCGGCCGGTAGGAGACTTCGAGGTCACGCAGCAAGCGCCCGATGTCGCGGGCCGACAACCCGAACATGGTTTCGGCTTGCTGATTGATCATCGCGACGGTGTCGTCACCGGTCACCACGATCTGGGCGACCGGGTTGGCACCGAAAGCCAACTCGCGCAGAGTGTTCAAGCCGGGGAGATCGCCGTGCCGCTCATACAGCGTCGCGCCGATTTCATAGGATTCCATCCCGCCCTGTGAACCCGGAATCTTACGGAAAACCCGGTGTTTGAGGCTTAATGGTGTGAACCGATCGCCGTGACTCAACAACATCTCGGCGTGACCCAGGAAGAGTGTGCCCTGGGCGCCCAAGGCAAAGTGCAGGCGTCCCAAGACATTTCGTTGTGTGTCCGGATTCATGTACATCAGCGTGTTCCGGCACACCAGCAGATCCACTCGCGAGATGGGTGCGTCCTTGACCAAGTCGTTGCGGCCGAAAATCACCGCACGGCGTAGATCCTTGTGAAAGACGTAGCGGCTGTTGACTTGTTCGAAATACTTGTCCAGCAAACCTGTCGGCACCGACTCGATAGCCTTCGCGTCGTAGCTCGCGGCACGTGCCTCGGTGAGCGCCTCCTCGTCGACGTCGGTGGCATAGATCTTGACCCGCCGCCGGAATGAATCCGCCCCGAGCGTCTCGGCCAACAGCATGGCCAGCGTGTAGGCCTCCTGACCGGAGGCGCAGCCGGCGCTCCAGACTCGAATCGGGTTGTCCGGACCACGTTCGGCCAGCAATCGCGGAATGACATCGGTGGCGATGTAGTCCCACGCGTCGGGGTCGCGGAAGAACGCGGTGACATTGATCAGGATCGTGTTGAACAGGGCCGCAAACTCCCCGGAGCTGGCCTGCAGCACGTCAAGATATTCTTCAAACGTTTCATGGTCGACCTGCGCCATCCGGTGGCGAACCCGTCGCATCAACGTGCTGCGTTTGTAGCCGGTGAAGTCGAATCCCCGCGAATCCCGCATATACGTCAGCAGGGCTTCGAACGAGTCATCCGTCGTTGTTCCCATTTCGTCCCGTCCGCCGACAACGTGTCGCGAACTGAACCCTACTCGGGGTCAGAGCCGATCCTCGGGCCCGATAACCGCCCACACCGCCTTCCCTGAAGACGTGGGCATGCTGCCCCAAGCACGGCACACGGACGCGACGACAGCCAACCCCGACACCGGATCCCCGCCGCGGTAAGGGTCCTCGTGGCGCACAGCCGGTGCCACGCTGTCGTCCCGTACCGAGATGCTCACCAGGGAGCCGCTGGACTCCAGCACCACCACCGGCGCAGAGGTGGTGTGCTGCAACACGTTCTCGACAAACACATTCACAATCACCGTCGCCACCGGGATGAGTTCACCGCATGACCAGTCGCTGAGGCACTCGTCGACCAGCAAGCGGGCCGCGCGCAGGCTGGCAAGTGCGGCAGGGAATTCCGCGCGAACGCGTCGCCGCGCACATCGTCGTTCGCCGCTGAGACCCGCCAGCGCTGCCTCGACAGAGGTGTGCGCCGCTACGTAGCGCTTCACACCGGTCCGTGCGATCGCCCTCTGGTGTTCGGCCTGCCCGCTGATCAGAACGACCGGAACGTCGGGCCAGGTGCTGACGTGCCACCGTGCGCTGGTGAAAACCGACCATGCGGACGACGTCGGTACGTCGAGGGCGTTGACATCGACGAGCACCGCGCGCGGTTCGTCCAGCGCGGCCTTGATGACAGCGTCACGCAGTTTCAGGTAGGTGGTGGTGTCCAGCACACCTTCGACGGTGAGCAGGCAGGCAGTGTCCGCGGCTCCCGGGAACACTGCCAGCGGGCTGACCGGCCTAGCCACTGGAGTCCTCGTGTTCGGCATAGAAGTCCGACAGCCGGGTGCCCAGAACCGTCATGGCATGCTCCGTTTCGTCGGCGATCGCCTGATACCGATCCCGCAGGGTCCCGGCGTCGACCTGTTCGGCAAGTCGGCGCGACAACTTGACCTTCTCTTGCAGGCTACGCATGGCGACCCACAGCGCACCCTCGATCTCACCGTCCCGAGCCCCGAGTAGTGCATCGGCCGTCCATGCGTGGCCCACGTGACACCGATAGTTGCCCTCGCTGACGGAGGTCAGCGATCCACTTGCAGTCCGGGCAGGTATAGCCAGACGGTGAGCCGAGATCTTCGGTGTTGAAGTTCGTCGAGAACCGCCGTGACATGGCGATTCGATTTTCCAGGTCCAGGCCTGCATCATGTTTCATTTCCGGCTCCTCAAAGGTCCGATCCGCTAACTGCATAAGCAAGGAGCCCACCTCGCTGGCTGTTACTTGGTGGTCGATCAGGCCGGACTCGATGGCGGTGAGCGGCATCGCCGGGAATAGCGCGTCCCCAGGCGACTGGGCGATCGTCGTGCCTCCCCGCGACCGGATCGCGGCGCTTCCCAACGTGCCGTCGTCGAGCACGCCGGACAACAGCACCGACACCGCGCGATGACGGATCGACAATGCCACCGAGCGGAACATCGAGTTGATCGCCGGCCGGTGGGCGTTCTCGGTCGGCCCCTGCGACAGCACTATCCGGTGGTCGTAGACCAGCAAATGGCGGTCCGGAACTGCGACGCGGATGGTGCCGGGTTCCAACGGCGCCCCGTCTGAGGCTTCCGCCGCCGGTAGCGGCCCATTACGGTCCAAGATTCGGGCCAGCACGCTGGGCGCGCGAATTGGCAGGTGCAGCGCGACGAGCACCGCATAAGGCAGGTCAGGCGGCAAGCCAGCCACGAACCGCGTCAGTGCCTCGACTCCACCGGCTGAAGCGCCGACGGCGACCACGTTGAGCTCGCTGCTGTTGACCGGCACTGCACTCGCCACCGTTCAAGATGTACCCATCGGCCCGCGCGGGCAACCCTGCTCACACGGTCTGATCAGACTACGCGCGGGCGCCCGCATCGGAGTGTTCGGTTGGCGAACGCCGTGGCTTAACGTTGCGGCGCGGTGAGCTGGAGTTCAGGCACGCCGAATGGCGGTGCACCCACACCCGCGATCGAGTAGGTGCCCTGCGGTGTGAGCTCGGTGATGCGCGCGGAGGCGCGGCGATCGCCCACGTTCACAGTGAGGGAGCGGGCACGGACCAGCTCGTCGGAAAGCTGCTCGAACACTGTTCCCTGCCAATGGTAGTGGCCGTCGATCGGGTCAACACGGCCGCTGAGGCGCACCCGCACCTGCTGGGAGTTCCCGGCCATCGTGAGCGTCGCCGGGCCGTCGTACATGTCACCGTCCAGGCCGGTCGAGGAAAGGTCGAACGCCGACGCCACCAGCCGTTGCGGCGGTGTGTGCAGGTGAGCCCGCTCGTTGAACACCTGTTGGCTGCTGCGGCGCACCTCGATACGGGTGTGTCCAGCCATCAGTTGCAGGCATTCGCTGACGTAACGCAGCTGCGCCTCGTCGTTTGGTCCGCCGAGTATGAAGTAGTTCGGTAAGCCGTGGACGGCGACACCGCAATACGGTTCGGCGCCGTCGCGCCAGAACTGCGCCAGTGCCTGTCCACCTGCGCCAACCAGCCCTGGATGCTGGTCGGACACCGAGAAACCGGTGCCGAAGATGAGGGTGTCGACGTCGTGACGGGAGCCGTCGATGGTGCGAATGCCCGACGCGGTCAACGACTCGATCGGCACCGTCACGACGTCGGATTGCCGGCGGAGGTAACGCCTGGCCCGCCGGGTGGGTCTGACGACGCGGCGCGGCGGGAGCGGGAACACCGTGACCACCGCTCCCGACCGGGTCAGCTTGCCGATGAGCCGTCCTGCGCCTGCGTCGGCGCCGACGACGGCGATGCGTTGGGCACACGGGTCGAAATCGGCGGCGATCGCCGCGGCGTGGAATTGTTGCCCGCGGAATTCGTCGTCACCCGGCAGGCTCGGGATCCACGGGACCAGCGGCGACTGGCGGTCCAGCAGGACGCGGGCCTGGTGCTGGCCCGCGCCGGTCGTGATCGTCCAGGTGTTGGTGTTGTCGTCGAATGCCGCGCGGATCATCGGGCTATCAAGCGTCGTGAAGCCGGTGACGTGTCCGCCGACGGCAATGACGTCGTGGGTCACAAGAACTTGGTGCGTGCCCACCCGCGGCGCGCGATCGGCCCCAGCAAGCCGACCTCGTCGAGGAACTCAGCCAGCGGGGCGAAGCCGGCCACGTTTACCCCGTGGCGGTGTGCGCTGCTTCGCGCAAGCCGACGCGCCTCGCGCGAGTCCAGTCCGGCGCGGGCATATTGGACTCGGTTGGTGAACAGGTAGCGGAAGAACCATCCGCCCAGACCGTTGATGTTGCCGACGAACCACCGCTCCGGCCGGCGCATCTGCGGTGCCCGCTTACGGAGCCCGTCACGGGCAAATTGGATGTGGCGGGCTTCTTCGGTGACGTGAATTCGCATGAGCCGCTGGACGATCGGCTGCAGTTCGGGATCGTCCATCATCTGCCGCTGCAGCGAGTCGAAGATCTCCTCGCCGATCAGCGCGGCCACCCAGAGCACCGAGCCACGGAAGAAGAACGGCAGCGTGTTGATGATCATCCGTTGATAGAGCCGCGGGCGCACCGGCTTGGCACCCACCCGCTCGATGGCCTTGCCGAACATCACCATGTGCCGGGTCTCATCACCGAGTTCGGTCAGCGCGTAGTGCGTTGAGCTGCTGGTGGGGTCGGTGTGCATGATCTTGCGCAGCAGCGCCTGGTTGAGAATGTTCTCGAACCAGATGCCGGCCGACAACGTGTTCACCAGTTCCTGCCGGGACAGTTCGATGCGTTGCGCCCGGGTCATGCTGTTCCACAACGACGTTCCGTACAACGACACGGTCCGGGGTGGCAGGAAGAACTTGTCCGGATCCAGGGGCGCGTCCCAGTCGATGTCGACGACCGGCTCGTAGGACTTCTTGACCGACCCTTTCAACAAGCGTTCGGAGAACTCTCGACGATCCGGTCCAGTCGGCTTCACCGCAGTAGTCATGGCGCCGCTCCTCCTCCTCATGCGTCGAGGTGTCTGCATGGGCGCCGGCGGGGGTCTTCGTTGACGTCACGTCGCGGCGCTTATGCCAAAAGGTAGGGAGCTTGCGAGGGTATGTCAATACCCGCGGTACCGGATACTTGCGGTTTCGAGTGCAGCCTGCGGCTGAGGGCCCGACACCCGGCCGCTCCGGCATGGAGTAGCACCTCGGGCACGGTTGGATTACGGACACCCTTTTCGGGAGCGCAGCCGAGTAGTTTCGCCCCATGCGAGCACTCGTCATCCGTGCGGCGCTCACCGGGCTCGCGCTGTGGGTGGTCACCAAGTTCGTCCACGGGCTCTACTTCGTCGGCGGTGACAACCGGCTGCAGCGCGTCGGCATCATCTTCGTCGTCGCGGTGATCTTCGGCCTGGTCAATGCCTTCATCAAGCCGGTCGTGCAGATCTTCTCGATCCCGCTGTACATCCTCACGCTGGGGCTGTTCCACATCGTCGTCAACGCGCTGATGCTCTGGATCACGGCGCGGATCACCGCCCACACGACCCATTGGGGTCTTGCTATCGACGACTTCTGGTGGACCGCGATCAAGGCCGCGATCGTGTTGTCGATCGTCAGCTGGGTGTTGTCGCTTGTAGTGCGGGGCGCTCGGCGCTGACGGCACACTGGACATATGCCTGAACTGCCCGAAGTCGAAGCGCTGGCCGACTACCTCCGCCAGCATGCCGTCGGCCGGACGATCGGGCGCGTCGACGTCGCCGCACTGTCGGTGCTCAAGACGTTCGATCCACCGATCAACGCACTGCACGGTCTGACGGTGACCGGCGCCGACCGGTGGGGCAAATACCTCGGGTTGCAGGTGGGCGAGCTGAATCTGATCACCCACCTGTCCCGGGCCGGCTGGCTGCGCTGGTCGGAAAAGTTGACCGCGACTCCGCTCAAACCCGGCAAAGGCCCGATCGCGCTGCGCGTTCATCTCGGTACCCCCGGCGAAGCACCGGGGTTCGACCTCACCGAGGCGGGCACGCAGAAGCGGCTGGCGGTCTGGCTCGTCAGCGATCCCAAGCAGGTACCGGGCATCGCCACACTGGGGCCGGACGCGCTGCAGCTGACCGACGACGATCTGAGCGCGCTGCTGGCCGGAAACACCGGACGGATCAAGTCGGTCATCACCGACCAGAAAGTGATCGCCGGCATCGGCAACGCCTACAGCGACGAGATCCTGCACGTCGCCAAGCTGTCGCCGTTCGCCACCGCGGGGAAACTCTCGGAGGTACAGCTTGCCGCACTGCACGACGCGATGGTGTCGGTGTTGTCCGACGCAGTGTCTAGATCGGTAGGCCAGCAGGCCGCCACGCTGAAAGGCGAGAAGCGCTCCGGAATGCGGGTGCACGCCCGCACCGGACTGCCGTGCCCGGTGTGTGGCGACACCGTTCGGGAAGTGTCGTTCGCCGACAAATCGTTTCAGTACTGCCCGACCTGCCAGACCGGCGGCAAGGTACTGGCCGACCGGCGGATGTCGCGTCTGCTGAAATAGCCGAATGACTCGGCAGAAGATTCTCATCACCGGCGCGAGCTCAGGGCTGGGTGCGGGGATGGCCCGCGCGTTCGCCGCGAAAGGGCGCGACCTGGCGTTGTGCGCGCGTCGCACCGACCGACTCGACGAGCTCAAAACCGAACTCTCTCAACGGTATCCCGACATCACAATCGCGATCGCCGCACTGGACGTCAACGACCACGAGCAGGTGCCGAAGGTGTTCGCGGAATTATCCGAAGCGCTCGGCGGCATCGACCGGGTGATCGTCAACGCCGGCATCGGCAAGGGCGCGAAGTTGGGCTCCGGCAAACTGTGGGCCAACAAGGCGACCATCGAAACCAACCTGGTCGCTGCCCTCGTGCAAATTGAAACCGCGCTGGAGATGTTCTCCGAGCAAGGGTCGGGACACTTGGTGCTGATCTCGTCGGTGATGGGCGCCAAGGGTGTCCCCGGCGTGAAGGCGGCGTACGCGGCCAGCAAAGCCGGCTTGAGTTCACTGGGCGAATCGCTGCGCGCCGAATACGCCGAAGGCCCGATCAAGGTGTCGGTGATGGAGCCCGGCTACATCGAGTCGGAGATGACGGCGAAGTCGCAGAGCACAATGTTCATGGTGGACAACGAAACTGGCGTCAAATCGTTGGTCGCCGCGATCGAGCGCGAACCGGGCCGGGCAGCAGTGCCGTGGTGGCCGTGGGGGCCCATGGTGCAGCTGATGCGGGTCCTGCCGCTGTCACTGACCAAGCGCTTCGCCTAGCCCGCCCGGCCTCTCTCCACCCGGTACCGGCGGACCAGCGTGTCGGTCGAGCTGTCTGTTTGTTTGGGCGGCGCAGCGTCTTCGGTGAGAACCGGCAGCAGCGCCTTGGCCTGAGTCTTGCCCAGCTCGACGCCCCACTGATCGAACGAGTCGATGCCCCACACGACGCCCTCGGTGAAGACCTGATGTTCGTAGAGCGCGATCAACTGGCCCAGCACCGACGGGGTCAACCGGGTGGCCAGGATCGACGTGGTCGGGCGATTCCCTGGCATGACCTTATGCGGCACAACATCTTCCGCCGTGCCCTCCTCGGCGATCTCGTCGGCCGTCTTACCGAAAGCCAGCACCTGGGTCTGGGCGAAGAAGTTGCTCATCAACAGGTCGTGCATGCTGCCGGTTCCGTCGCTGGTGGGCAGGTCGTCGGTGGGCTGGCTGAAGCCGATGAAGTCGGCCGGAATCAGCCGGGTGCCCTGATGCAGCAGTTGGTAGAACGCGTGCTGGCCATTGGTTCCCGGTTCGCCCCAATAGATTTCACCGGTGTCAGTCGTCACCGGGGTGCCGTCGGCACGGGTTGACTTGCCGTTGGATTCCATCGTCAGCTGCTGCAGGTAGGCCGCAAAGCGCGACAGGTCGTTGGCGTATGGCAGCACCGCCCGTGATTGGGCGCCGAAGAAATCGGAATACCACAGGCCGATCAGGCCGAGCAGCGCCGGCGCGTTGGCTTCCAGCGGTGCGGTCCGGAAGTGCTCGTCGACGAGGTGGAATCCGGACAGGAAGTCGGCGAACGCCTCGCGGCCGATGGCGGCCATCACCGAGAGTCCGATCGCCGAGTCGACCGAATAACGTCCACCGACCCAGTCCCAGAAGCCGAACATGTTGTCGGTGTCGATGCCGAATTCGTCGACCAGCTTCTTGTTCGTGGAGACGGCGGCAAAATGCTTTGCCACCGCTTCGTCGCCAAGCGCGTCGGTCAACCAGCGCCGGGCCGCGGTGGCGTTGGTGAGGGTCTCGAGCGTCGTGAACGTCTTGGATGCGACGATGAAAAGCGTTGTGGCCGGGTCTAAGTCGGCCAATTTCGCAATGAGGTCGGTCGGGTCGACGTTGGAGACGAAACGAGCCGAGATGCCGGCGTCGGCGTAGTGCCGCAGCGCCTGGTAGACCATCACGGGCCCCAGATCCGAGCCACCGATGCCGATGTTGACCACGGTGCTGATCCGTTTACCGGTGGCACCGGTCCACTCGCCGCTGCGCAGCCGGTCGGTGAAATCACCCATCGCGTCCAGCACTTCGTGAACATCGGCGACCACGTTCTGACCGTCGACGGTCAGCGTGACGTCGCGCGGGAGCCGCAGCGCGGTGTGCAGCACCGCGCGATCCTCCGAGACGTTGATGTGCGTCCCGTCGAACATCGCGTCGCGGTGTTGCTCGAGATCGACGGCCTTGGCCAGGTCGATGAGCAGTTTCACGGTCTCGCGGGTGATCCGGTGCTTGCTGTAGTCGATGTAGAGGTCGCCGACGCTGACGGTGAACTCTTCGCCCCGGTCGGGGTCGTCGTCGAACAACTCGCGCAAGTGGGTGTGCTCGATCTGCGCGTGATGCTTGAGTAGCGCGTCCCAGGCCGGGGTCGCCGTTACGTCGGGGATGTGTTCAACCGCAGTCATGCTTTCCGACCCTAGTCAGGTTGACCAGACCGCGTAGTCGGCGACGTCAAAAGCCGAGTGAACGGGCGGCTAACCGGATCAGTGACCGAGCCGGCCGCGGCCCAGCCTGAGCAGCAGCATGGCCAGGTCCTTGCCCTCGGGGCCGATCTCGCTGTAGCGCTCGATGACCTTCATCTCGCGACTGTGCACCAGCCGGGTGCCGCCGGAAGCCATCCGGGCTTTGCCGATCGCCCTGGATACCTCGGTGCGACGCTTGACCGCGGCCAGGATCTCGGCGTCGAGCCGGTCGATTTCGTGGCGCAGGTCGTCGATGTCGGTGAGTTGTTCGGTTTCGATTGTCATTGGAGACTCCGGAATCTCATTATGTGGAGGGTGTTGTGGTCTCATCCGGTTTCGGGCCTCACACAAGAGACGAGCCCCGGATCCGGAAGCGGACCGCGGGGCTCTGGGAAGCAGCTACACCACGGGCACCGCTGGCCGGTACCCGCTAAAAAATCGCCGCTGCGCATTGAGCACGAAATGAGTGTGCCACTTGCGGGCGTTCAAGCGCAAAGGTGTCGCCGAGCGGCGGTAGGTTTGACGGGATATGCCGCGGCGACGATGCAGCGCGGAGCAATGATGGAGGACGGCGCAGTTTTGAGTGTGCAGCACGTGACCGAAGCCGGAGCGAACCTCCTCGACGGCCTGAACCCCCAACAGCGTCAGGCGGTGCTGCACGAAGGCTCGCCGTTGCTGATCGTCGCGGGTGCCGGCTCCGGCAAGACGGCCGTGTTGACCCGTCGTATCGCCTACCTGTTGGCCGCACGCGACGTCGGCCCCGGTCAAGTTCTGGCGATCACGTTCACCAACAAGGCCGCCGCGGAGATGCGCGATCGGGTCGCAGCGCTGATAGGAGCCCGAGCTCGGGCGATGTGGGTGTCGACGTTTCACTCGACCTGCGTGCGGATCCTGCGTAACCAGGCGTCGCTCATCGAGGGGCTCAACTCCAACTTCTCCATCTACGACGCCGACGATTCGCGGCGCCTGCTGCAGATGATCGGCAAGGACATGGGCCTCGACATCAAGCGGTATTCGCCGCGGCTGCTGGCCAATGCCATCTCCAACCTGAAGAACGAGTTGATCGATCCGCAGCAGGCGGTCGCGAACCTGTCCGACGACGAGAACGCCGACGACCTGGCCCGCACGGTCGCCGCCGTCTACGCCGAATATCAGCAACGGCTGCGGGTGGCCAACGCGCTCGACTTCGACGACCTGATCGGCGAGACGGTGGCGGTGCTGCAGGCCTTCCCGCAGATCGCCGATCACTACCGCCGGCGTTTCCGGCACATCCTGGTCGACGAGTACCAGGACACCAACCACGCGCAGTACGTCCTGGTTCGCGAGCTGGTCGGCCGCGGCCTGAAAGTCGGGGAAGACGGGGAAGACGGCGTCACACCCGGCGAGCTGTGTGTGGTCGGCGACGCCGACCAGTCGATCTATGCGTTCCGCGGTGCCACGATTCGCAATATCGAAGACTTCGAGCGCGACTATCCCAACGCCACGACGATCCTGCTCGAGCAGAATTACCGCTCCACGCAGAACATCCTGTCGGCGGCCAACTCGGTGATCTCCCGCAATTCCGGACGCCGGGACAAGCGGCTGTGGACCGATGCCGGTGAAGGCGAGCTGATCGTCGGCTATGTGGCCGACAACGAGCACGACGAGGCGAGGTTCGTCGCCGAGGAAGTCGATGCGCTGGCGGCGAGCAGCGACATCACCTACAACGACGTTGCCGTCTTCTACCGCACCAACAACTCGTCGCGGTCGTTGGAAGAGGTGTTCATCCGGGCCGGCATTCCCTACAAAGTTGTTGGGGGAGTGCGGTTTTACGAGCGCAAAGAGATTCGCGACGTGGTCGCCTATCTGCGGGTGCTGGACAACCCCGGTGACGCGGTCAGCATGCGACGCATCCTCAACACGCCGCGGCGCGGCATCGGTGATCGTGCCGAGGCGTGCGTGGCGGTGTACGCCGAGAACACCGGCTCCAGTTTCGCCGATGCGTTGGAGGCCGCTGCCGCAGGCAAGGTGCCGCTGTTGAACACCCGCTCGGCCAAGGCGATTGCGGGTTTCGTCGAGATGCTCGACGAGTTGCGCGGCCGGCTCGATTCGTCGCAATCCGATCTCGGCGAACTGGTCGAAGCGGTGCTCGAGCGCACCGGGTACCGCAGCGAGTTGGAGTCGTCCTCCGACCCGCAAGACTTGGCCCGGCTGGATAACCTCAACGAACTCGTCAGCGTCGCACACGAATTCGCCATCGATCTGGCCAACGCGGCCGCGCTGGAAGCCGACGTTCCAATCGATGAGGACGTGCCGGACACCGGTGTGCTCGCGCAGTTTCTTGAACGCGTCTCTCTCGTCGCCGACGCCGACGGAATCCCCGAGCACGGTGCCGGCGTGGTGACGCTGATGACTTTGCACACCGCCAAGGGGCTGGAATTCCCGGTGGTGTTCGTCACCGGGTGGGAAGACGGCATGTTCCCACATATGCGGGCATTGGGCGATCCTCGCGAACTGTCCGAGGAGCGGCGCCTTGCTTACGTCGGAATCACCCGTGCGCGCCAACGGCTCTACGTGAGCCGGGCCAAGGTCCGGTCGTCATGGGGACAGCCGATGCTCAACCCGGAATCGCGGTTCCTGCGCGAGATCCCGCAGGAGCTCATCGATTGGCGGCGCACCGACCCCGCACCGTCGTTCAGTGCACCGGTGAGCGGGGCCGGCCGGTTCGGTTCGCCGCGCCCGTCGCCCACACGCAGCGGTGGGAGCAAGCGCCCGCTTTTGGCGCTGGCACCCGGCGACCGGGTCACCCACGACAAGTACGGGCTGGGTCGCGTCGAAGAAGTGTCCGGCGTTGGCGAATCGGCGATGTCGCTGATCGACTTCGGCAGCTCGGGGCGGGTCAAGTTGATGCACAATCACGCGCCCGTCGCCAAGCTCTAGCGCGACTTCGGCGCTAGTTCTCGAGCAGCCAATCCTTGGTGCGTGGCAGCAGTGTCAGCACAGCGCTGGTGATCGGCAGGATCGGCAGGGTATGCACGATCCATGCCACCCGTGCTCCGGCGATGAACACGCCCAGATATGTCAGGATCGCGACGGCGGCGCCGGCCACGATCAGGTAGCGGCCGAGGGGCTGACGCAACAGCAGCAGGATCACCCCGCCGACGGTGGCCAGTGCGAACACCAGCGCCAAGAACGCCACGGCGACGCAGAACAGGCGGTCGGACCTCCACCACCCGGCGATCAGTTCGGTTGCCACCACCGATGTGGCCCAACCGCTGATGATGCTGACTGCCGACGCCGCTATCGCCGTCGCTCCGCTGGACCGAGACGCCGGTGGCCCCCCCAGTCCGGGGACCGGAGGCGGCGGGACGGGACGCGGCGGCGGGGGTTGCTGGCGCGGGATGTGGGTGGTGCGGGCGTCGTCGACCACCTGGGGCATCGCGCCGGTCGGGGCACGCCGGATGATGCGTGTCTCGGGGCCCGCAGCAGCGTTGCCGGCGCGCACGGGTCCGCTCGGCGGTTGGGCGGGCGGGCGATCGGCTGGGTTGGGACTGTTCGGGTCCGTCACACCGGTCAACCGGCGAAGGTGCCGACGCTCAGGCCGCGCTTGGCCAGCCACGGCACGGGGTCGATTCGCTGCGAGCCACCGAGCAGCACCTCGAAATGCAGGTGCGGGCCAGTGGAGTTGCCGCGATTACCCATGGTGGCGATCTGGTCGCCGGCCATCACACGCTGGCCGACGCTGACCATCGTGGTGTTGACGTGGCCGTACAGCGTGACGGTGCCGTCGGCGTGACGGAGCTTGACCCACATTCCGTAGCCCGCGGTCGGGCCGGCGTCGATGACCAGGCCGTCGGACACCGCGTGGATCGGGGTGCCGATGGAGTTGGCCAGGTCGATGCCGGCGTGCAGCACGCCCCACCGATAGCCGAAACCGGAGGTGAAGATCCCCTTGGTCGGCATCACGAAGAGCGGTTGCTGCAGTCGTGCCTCGCGCTCGGCGCGCTCCTGAGCGAACGCGACGCCGTGCGCCAGCTCGGCGTTGTGCACCGCGACATTCGCGGCGGGCTGCACCGTGACCATCTGTATGCCCCGGGCGGAGGTGCTGATCGGACCGCCGGCCAGCGTCGAGGCGTCGGCGGTCAGCACGGTCTGGGCCTTGGAGTGATCGGGAGTCTCGGTGGCGGAATGCGCAGCGGCAGCGGCGGCGCCGGCAGCCATCGCGCCGATCAACACCCGGCCTCGGGTAGGCCCGCTGAGCTGCTTGCGGTGCGTCCCCCGCCGAGCCCACGGCTCTGCGTCGTCGCGGTCGCGGCGTACGTCGCGCCGGTGCGCTGCGACCAGACGCTCGGTGGTCGCCGCGGCCTCGGCGGGCCTGTCGAGGTCCATGACGACGAGATTGTCGGTGTCGTCGAGGTCGTCGAGTTCGGGCGCGCGCAGGACCTGCGCTTCTTTGGTGAAGGCGGAGTTGTCGCTGAAGTCCAGGTCGTCGAGGTTACCGAGCTCCCCAAACTCATTGAACGGGATGATGTCCGTGACTTCGTTGCGATGAAGCTGTGACCTGCGGTCGCGCGACGCCGAATGCTCTCCCCGCGTGGGAGATGGTGTCGGGATTAGCTGGGTCAACCTGAATGTCCCTCGGGCCGTAACCATAACGTTATCTGGACCCTGAGACGTTAACCGGAGGATGCGGAGCATCGCAAGCTAAGGCCGAAACCTATCCGGGAATGTGAGTTGAATCACTTCCCGCACCCCGGTGAGATCTGCCACATCAGCCGGTGCCGACGACAGAACGTTCCGGCCGTCTCGATACAGTTCCCGCTAGCGGGCGTGGGAAAACCTGGCTCGCTTCCGGATAGGCCGACACACAGAAGTGAGCCCATGGATCTTTTCGAGTACCAGGCGAAGGAACTGTTCGCCAAACACAACGTTCCGACCACGCCTGGCCGAGTTACCGACACCGCCGAGGACGCGAAGGCCATTGCCGAGGAGATCGGCAAGCCGGTAATGGTGAAGGCGCAGGTCAAGGTCGGCGGCCGGGGCAAGGCCGGCGGCGTGAAGTACGCAGCGACCCCCGAGGACGCCTTCACCCACGCTCAGGCCATCCTCGGCCTCGACATCAAGGGCCACATCGTCAAGAAGCTCCTGGTCGCCGAGGCCAGTGACATCGCCGAGGAGTACTACATCTCCTTCCTGCTCGACCGCTCCAACCGCACCTACCTGGCCATGTGCTCGGTGGAAGGCGGCATGGAGATCGAAGAGGTTGCGGCGACCAAGCCCGATCGACTGGCCAAGGTCCCGGTGGACGCCGTCAAGGGCGTCGACCTGGCGACCGCCCGCTCCATCGCCGAGCAGGGCCATCTGCCTGCCGAGGTGCTCGACGCCGCGGCGGTCACCATCTCCAAGTTGTGGGATGTCTTCGTCGGCGAGGACGCCACCCTGGTTGAGGTCAACCCGTTGGTGCGGACACCCGACGACCAGATCCTTGCGTTGGACGGCAAGGTGACGCTCGACGGCAACGCCGACTTCCGTCAGCCAGGCCACGTCGAATTCGAGGATCGTGACGCCACCGATCCGCTGGAGTTGAAGGCCAAGGACCACGACCTCAACTACGTCAAGCTCGACGGTCAGGTCGGCATCATCGGAAACGGCGCCGGGCTGGTCATGTCGACGCTGGACGTCGTTGCCTACGCCGGCGAGAAGCACGGTGGGGTCAAGCCGGCCAACTTCCTCGACATCGGTGGCGGCGCCTCGGCCGAGGTGATGACCGCCGGTCTCGACGTCGTGCTGGGTGACGAGCAGGTCAAGAGCGTGTTCGTCAACGTGTTCGGCGGCATCACTTCGTGCGACGCGGTTGCGACCGGCATCGTCAAAGCGCTGGAAATCCTCGGTGAGGACGCCAACAAGCCGTTGGTGGTCCGGCTCGACGGCAACAACGTCGACGAGGGCCGGCGCATCCTGGCCGAGGCCGCCCATCCGCTGGTGACGGTCGTGCCGACGATGGACGAGGCGGCCGACAGGGCCGCCGAGCTGGCGAATTCCTGAGCAAGGAGACAACCCATGGCTATATTTCTGACCGCAGAAAACAAGGTCGTCGTCCAGGGCATCACCGGCTCGGAGGCGACCAAGCACACCGCGCGGATGCTGGCCGCGGGCACGCACATCGTCGGCGGCGTGAACGCCCGCAAGGCCGGCACGACCGTCGCGCACAAGGACGTCAACGGTGCGCCCATCGAACTGCCGGTTTTCGGCAGCGTCGTGGAGGCCATCGAGAAGACCGGGGCCGACGTATCGATCATCTTCGTGCCGCCGGTATTTTCCAAAGACGCGATCATCGAGGCGATCGATGCCGAGATCCCGCTGCTGGTGGTCATCACCGAAGGAATCCCGGTGCAGGACAGCGCATATGCCTGGGCCTACAACCTGGAGAAGGGCAATAAGACCCGCATCATCGGGCCGAACTGTCCCGGCATCATCACTCCGGGACAGGCGCTGGTGGGCATCACGCCGGCCAACATCACCGGCTCGGGGCCCGTCGGACTGGTCTCCAAGTCCGGCACGTTGACCTACCAAATGATGTATGAGCTCCGCGATTTCGGGTTCTCCACATCGATCGGCATCGGCGGTGACCCGGTGATCGGCACCACCCACATCGACGCGATCGAGGCCTTCGAAAAGGACCCCGAAACCAAGATCATCGTGATGATCGGTGAGATCGGCGGCGACGCCGAGGAGCGGGCGGCCGATTACATCAAGGCCAACGTCTCCAAGCCGGTTGTCGGTTATGTCGCGGGATTCACTGCGCCGGAAGGCAAGACGATGGGCCACGCCGGTGCCATCGTGTCCGGCTCGTCGGGCACCGCCGCCGCCAAGAAGGAAGCCCTGGAGGCGGCCGGCGTCAAGGTCGGCAAGACGCCGTCGGAGACCGCGGCGCTCGCGCGGGAAATCCTGGAGAAACTCTGACGAATTGGAACACGTTACAGTTTGCGGTTAGCCTGACGAACTAACACTTGTCAGGAGGCCGCCATCGACTCCCGTACTCCCGTCATTGTCGGAGTGGGCCAGTTCACCGAGCGCATCGACGATCCCGGTTACCGCGGGATGTCCTCGGTCGAGCTGGCGACCGAGGCCGTGCGCGCGGCTCTCGCCGACACCGGCGCGGACGTCAGCACCGTGGCAGAGGCCATCGAGGTGTTCGCCGGCCTGCGTCAGTTCGAGATCTGCACCCCGTTCAACAAGCCGCCGTTCGGCTGCTCCGACAACTACGTGCGATCGGTGGCCAACCGCGTCGGTGCCGATCCCGCCCGTGCGGTGCTCGAGCCCATCGGAGGCAACGGCCCGCAGAAACTGATGACGGAGTTCGCCGGGGCGATCGCCGCCGGTGACATCGAGGTCGCGTTGGTCCTCGGGTCCGAGCCTGGGTCGACGGCGAAGTATTTCGCCGGTCGCGACGACAAGCCGGACTTCACCGAGCACGTCGGTGGCCAGCTCGAGGACCGTGGTTACGGTTTCGAGCAGTACATGAGCGAGTACACCGCGAAGCACGGGCTGACCGGAGCACCCGTGCAGTACGGGTTGCTCGACAACGCGCGCAGAGGACGGCTCGGACTCACCGTCGCCGACTACCGGCGCGCGATGGCCGAGCTCTTCGCCCCGTTCACAGCAGTCGCTGCGAAGAACCCGTTCTCGTCCTCGCCGGTGGAACGGTCGGTGGAGGAGATCGAGACGGTCACCGACGAGAACCGGATGATCTGCGACCCGTATCCGCGGCTGCTGGTGGCGCGAGACACCGTTAATCAAGGAGCCGCTGCGCTGGTGATGTCGGTGTCGGCGGCCCGCCGGCTCGGAGTGCCCGAGGACAACTGGGTCTATCTGCGCGGGCATGCCGATCAGACCGAGCAGGACCTATTGGACCGCGTCGACGTCAGTGTCAGTTACTCCGCCAAACAGGCTGTGGCAGAAGCGCTCCGGGTTGCCGAGATCGGCATCGAGGACGTAGCGACGTTCGACCTTTACAGCTGCTTCCCGTTCCCGGTCTTTGCGGTGTGCGATGAGTTCGGGCTCACCGCCGACGACCCGCGTGGTCTGACACTCACCGGAGGCCTGCCGTATTTCGGTGGCCCCGGCAACAGCTATTCGCTGCACGGGATCGCGGAGACCGTGGCCGCCATGCGCGACACGCCGGGCTCGTTCGGGCTCGTCGGCGCCAACGGCGGTGTGATGAGCAAGTATTCGGTGGGGGTGTACTCCACGGAACCCGCCGATTGGGCGGCCGACCGCAGCAACGCATTGCAGCAGGACATCGCCGCACTGCCGAAGGTGCCGGTCACTCGAAACGCCAACGGCGCGGCCACCATTGAGACGTACTCGGTGCGGTACGACTGGCCGACGACGACCGGCGTCATCATCGGTCGGCTCGACGCCGACGGGTCGCGGTTCATGGCGCTCACTGAGGACGAGAACCTGGTGGCGTTGATGACCGACGGTGACCCGTTGGGTGCCAAAATCATCGTGGAGTCGACCGACGACATCAACCAGGCGTCGCTCGGCTGACTAGCCGGCCTCGGTGATCGCATCGACCAGACCCTGGCTGTCCTCGACCGTCACGGTCAGCGCCGAGTGATCCCGCAGACCCAACACGCGGCGGACGCGCGGCTCGAAGTGGATGCACACCCCTGCGGCGGTGTTGGTGCCGAAGGTGAGTCCGTCGTCGGCCAGTGACAGCCGTGCGCCGGCAGCGGTCCACCAGCGGTACGGACCGGTGACGTGGGCGTGCACCACCTGCGACAGCAGCGCATCGACCCGCAGTGGCCCGAAGCGGGCGATCAGACGGCCGTCCCCGGTCACGGTGACACCCTGTTCGGCCGGCCACAGCCGAAATGGTAGCCAGATCGGAGCCAGGCGCGGCTCGTAGCGAAAGGGGAAGTGCCGGCCCTGGTCGTCGTCGGCTGTCATGATGCGCCTCCGATCCGATGCACGCTAGACCGTGGCCGCGAGCTTGCCGGCTAGTCGCTCCACGTACGCGGCGACCTCATCGTGAGATTTGTCGGGCAACCCGAACAGCACCTCGGTCACGCCGAGTTCGGCCCAGTGCGCCAACTTCTCCGGCACCGGCTTGAAGTCCAGCGCCACGATCTGTGGTGCGCCGTCTCGGCCTGCGGCCGCCCAGGTGTCCTGCAGCAACTTCACCGGGGCGTCGATGTCGAAGTCGCGGGGAGTGGTGATCCAGCCGTCGGCGCTGCGTGCGATCCACTTGAAGTTCTTCTCGTTGCCCGCAGCCCCGACCAGCACCGGGATGTGCGACTGCACCGGCTTCGGCCACGCCCAGCTCGGTCCGAAGTTGACGAACTCGCCCTCGAAGGAGGCCTCTTCCTCGGTCCACAGCGCGCGCATCGCCTCGATGTACTCGCGCAGCATGGTGCGCCGCCGACCGGGTGGAACGCCATGGTCGGCGAGCTCGTCGGTGTTCCAGCCGAACCCGACGCCCAGGCTGACCCGCCCACCGGACAGGTGATCGAGGGTCGCGACGGATTTGGCCAGGGTGATCGGATCGTGTTCGACCGGCAAGGCGACCGCGGTGGACAGTCGGACCCGCGATGTGACCGCGCACGCCGCGCCGAGGCTGACCCATGGATCCAGCGTGCGCATGTAGCGGTCGTCGGGCAGCGATTCATCCCCGGTCGTGGGATGGGCCGCTTCGCGTTTCACCGGGATGTGGGTGTGCTCGGGCACGTAGAACGTCTGAAATCCGTGTTCATCGGCGAGTTTGGCCGCCGCTGCCGGAGAGATACCGCGATCACTGGTGAACAGCACGAGCCCGTAGTCCATGGATGAATTAGAACGTGTTCCAATCTTGCGGGCAAGCGCCGGGGGTGGGGTAGAAGGTGGTGACATCGGGCCGAGGCCCGCACCCCGCTGCGGCCGGGGTGCGCTAGCGTGGTTGATCGGCTTGCGTTGCAACCTCTCGCGCCGGCCGTCGCCACGGCGTTCACCGCGCGCTCGGGGGTAGCCTCGCGATGACAGTGGCGCCGCAACAGCATTGGAAGGCACAGGAGAAGTTATGACCTACCCGCCCGGTAATTCCGGATACCCGCCCGTGCAGTCGTCGGGCTCCTACGGGGCCCCCGCCGCGCCGTCGTTCAACAAGGCCGACGACGGGCAAAGCCACCTGAAGCGCTATCTGACGACCGCGGTCGCAGTTCTCGGCCTGATCATCTACCTGGTGAGCTACGGCCCGCTGATCACCCACGTGCTTCCCAACGGTGACGAGCTCATCGAGAAAGACCCGATTCCGGTCGGACTGGCACTGCTGGCAGGCCTGCTGGCCGGCGCGAGTCTGCTGCCGAAAGCGAAGAACTACGCCGCGGTGTTCACGGCGATCGCCACCGTCGGAGCTCTTCTGCTGATCGAGGACGCGATCGGTGCCACCGGACGCGGTTGGGCGCTGTGGGCCGCGGTGGCCGCGGCCGTCATCCAGTCCGCGATCGCGATCTTCGCGCTGCTGCTGGACGCCGGCGTCATCACCCCGCCTGCGCCGCGGCCCAAATACGACCAGTACGGGCACTACGGCCAGTACGGCTACTACGGACAGCAGCAGGGTCCGTACCAGCAGTCGGGTTACGGCACGCAGTACGGTGGTTACCCGTCCGGACCGACGACCGGCGGTTTCAGCGCCCAGCCCGGTCCGCAGCCGAGCCAGCAGCACGGATCGCCTACTCCGCCTACCGGTTTCCCGAGCTTCACCCCGCCACCGCCGTCCTCCGGCCCGAGCAACCCGGGTCAGGGAAATTCGGCGGATCACGGCGGGTCTGGCCAGAGCCAGCACTCTTTCGGCCAGGGTCAGCAGCCGCAGGCGCCGTCCTCGCCGTCGGGCCCGTCACAGTCCTGACCATGTGCACTCGGGCGCGCCACGTCGCCCGCCCGGTGACTCGCGGTGACCGACAGCACGGCGAAGCCGGGGGGCGCGGCGGGTCGCCATCCAGACAGCCCGATGGCGACCGCTAGCGCGGCGAAGCCGGGCGCGGCGGGTCGCCATCCAGACAGCCGCTGTGTAACGTCCTCGGACCGTGAGGCGGGTGCAGGACAGTCCAGCGACGGGAGCCCGGCAGGCCCGTGACCTTCTTCGGGTCGCGTTTGGCCCGGCTGTGGTGGCGTTGATCGTCATCGCGGCAGTGACGTTGCTGCAATTGGTCATCGCCAACAGCGACATGACCGGCGCGCTGGGCGCCATCGCCAGCATGTGGCTGGGCGTGCACCAGGTGCCGATCTCCATCGGTGGACGTGAGCTGGGCGCACTGCCGCTGCTGCCGGTGCTGCTGATGGTGTGGGGGACCGCGCGCACCACAGCACACGCCACTCCGGTGCGGGCGTCGTGGTTCGTCATCCGATGGATCGTTGCCTCGGCCATGGGCGGACCGCTGCTGATCGCCGCGATCGCGTTGGCAGTCATTCACGACGCCGCGTCGGTGATCACCGCACTGCAGACGCCGAGCGCCCTGCGTGCTTTCGTCAGCGTTCTTCTCGTGCATGCCATCGGCGCGTCAATCGGGGTTGGCTCACGCGTCGGCCCCAGGGCGCTGGCTGCGTCGTCGCTGCCGGGGTGGCTGGCCGACTCGCTGCGCGCCGCGACGGCCGGCGTGCTCGCACTGCTGGGGTTGTCGGGTCTGGTCACGGCAGCTTCGCTGGTCGTGCACTGGGGAACCATGCAGGACCTCTACGGGATCACGACCTCCGTCTTTGGCCAGTTCAGTCTGACCATGTTGTCGGTGCTGTATCTGCCCAACGTCATCGTCGGGACCGCGGCGATGGCCGTGGGATCCAGCGCTCATCTGGGTTTCGCGACGTTCAGTTCGTTCACCGTGTTCGGCGGCGACATCCCGGCGCTGCCGGTGCTGGCAGCGGTCCCTCATCCGCCGCTCGGGCCGGTGTGGGTCGCGTTGCTGATCGTCGGCGCGTCGGCGGGAGTCGCGCTCGGACAGCAATGTGCCCGAAAGCCGCTGCCGATCTTCGCCGCGATGGCGAAGCTGGCGATCGCGGCGTTACTGGCGGCGGTGTCGGTGGCCCTGCTGGCCTACGCCGGCAGCGGACAGCTGGGTAACTTCGGCTCCGTCGGAGTCGACCAGGGCACTTTCGGGTTGGCGGTCTTCTTCTGGTTTGCGGCGGTCGGCTGGGTCACCGTCGTGATGGCCGGCGGCATCCGCTATCGGCTGCGCAAGCCCAAGCCGGTGCGGCCGACTGAAGCACCCGTCGAACCACCTGTCCAAGCGCACGTCCCCGTCGAGCCGATGCCCGACATCGAAGACGGCGATGTGAGCGTCCCGGATGAGCCCGACGGCGTCGACCCGCCGCGGGCGGCTTCGCCGCACTCGCGATCGCCGCACGGCCTCGATGCCGACGAGCCGCCTCCACACGATTAGGCTTCCCCTGTGCAGCAACCGTTCCGCGTGCCTCCCAGCGCACCGGCACGATTGGTGGTGCTGGCGTCGGGCACCGGTTCGCTGTTGGCGTCGCTGCTGGACGCCGCCGTCGGTGACTATCCCGCGCGGGTGGTCGCGGTCGGTGTGGATCGCGACTGCCCGGCCGTCGACATCGCGGCCGCCGCATCCTTGCCCACCTTCCGGGTCCGGCTGAGCGACTATCCCGTCCGAGCCGCCTGGGACGTCGCGCTCACCGAGGCGACCGCGGCCCATTCGCCTGACATTGTGGTATCCGCCGGCTTCATGAAAATTCTTGGGCCAGAGTTTCTTTCGAAATTCGTGGGCCGCACCCTCAACACGCATCCGGCGTTGCTGCCGGCATTTCCGGGCGCTCACGGGGTGGTCGATGCGCTGGCCCACGGTGTGAAGGTCACCGGTTGCACGGTGCACCTGGTCGACGCCGGCACCGACACCGGCCCGATACTGGCTCAGCAAGCCGTCGCGGTGCTCGACGACGACGACAAGCAGACCTTGCATGAACGCATCAAGGTCATCGAACGGCAACTCTTGGTGGATGTGATCGCCGCGGTGGCGATCGGCGGCGTGACGTGGATCGGACGAAAGGCGACAATCGGATGAGCGCAGAAAACGGTACTGACGGAAGGAGGCCGATCCGGCGCGCATTGATCAGCGTGTACGACAAGACCGGGCTGGTCGAACTCGCGGGCGGCCTGCACGAGGCCGGTGTCGACATCGTCTCGACCGGGTCGACCGCGAAAACCATTGCAGCCAAGGGGATTCCGGTCACCCCGGTGGAAAAGGTCACCGGTTTCCCCGAGGTGCTCGACGGCCGGGTCAAGACCCTGCATCCCAGTGTGCACGCGGGACTGCTCGCCGACCTGCGCAAGCCCGAGCATGCCGCGGCACTCGAGAAACTCGGTATCGCAGCCTTCGAGTTGGTGGTGGTCAATCTGTACCCGTTCAGCCAGACGGTGGAGTCCGGTGCGGGTGTCGATGAGTGCGTCGAACAGATCGACATCGGCGGGCCGTCGATGGTGCGCGCCGCGGCGAAGAACCATCCCAGCGTTGCAGTAGTCACCGACCCGCTCGGCTACGACGGCGCGCTCGCCGCGGTGCGCAATGGCGGATTCACTCTTACCGAACGTAAGAGGTTGGCGTCGTTGGCATTTCGGCACACCGCCGAGTACGACGTTGCGGTGGCCGGCTGGATGGAGTCGACGCTGGCGCCCGAGGAACCGGCGTCGGCGTTTCCGCAGTGGTTCGCCGGGACGTGGCGACGCTCGACCCAGCTGCGCTACGGCGAGAACCCGCATCAACAGGCCGCGCTGTACGTCGACGACACCGGGTGGCCCGGCCTGGCGCAGGCCGAGCAGTTGCACGGAAAAGACATGTCGTACAACAACTTCACCGATGCCGACGCGGCCTGGCGGGCTGCCTTCGATCACGAGCAGACCTGCGTGGCGATCATCAAGCACGCGAACCCGTGCGGGATCGCCGTCTCATCGGAGTCGGTGGCCGACGCGCACCGCAAAGCTCACGAGTGCGACCCGCTCAGCGCCTTCGGTGGAGTGATCGCAGCCAACACTGAGGTCTCCGTCGAGATGGCCGAATTCGTCAGCACGATTTTCACCGAGGTGGTCGTGGCGCCTGCCTACGCGCCGGGTGCCGTCGACGTGCTGGCCCGCAAGAAGAACGTCCGGGTGCTGGTGGCGTCTGAGCCGATGGATGACGGCAACGAGCGTCGTCAGATCAGCGGTGGGCTGCTGATGCAGCAACGCGACCAGATCGATGCGGACGGCGACGACCCGAACAACTGGACGCTGGCGACCGGTGACCCGGCCGACCCGGCGACCCTGGCAGATCTGATCTTCGCCTGGCGAACCTGTCGCGCGGTGAAGTCCAACGCAATCGTCATCGCAGGCGGGGGTGCCACGATCGGCATCGGCATGGGCCAGGTGAACCGCGTCGACGCGGCACGGCTGGCGGTCGAGCGGGGCGGCGATCGGGTTCGCGGCGCGGTCGCGGCCTCGGACGCGTTCTTCCCATTCCCGGACGGGCTGGAGACGCTGACCATCGCGGGCGTGAAAGCGATCGTCCATCCTGGCGGCTCGATGCGCGACGACCAGGTCACTGCCGCCGCGGCCAACGCGGGCGTGACGCTCTACCTCACCGGCGCCCGGCACTTCGCGCACTAGGGGCTGGCTTGACGGCTAGGCGCTGATCCCGTCCTGCACGGTGTGCGCACGCAGCCGCTCGGCCGCTGACGAGACGACGGAACCGGACGGCTCCTTCACGTCGGTGTTCGACCACGGCACCATCACCTCCAGCCGGGTGACGCCGACGCGACGGTGACCGTCAGCTGGCCGCTTCTCCATTAACCTGGAAAGCCGGGCAACTGACACGATTGCCCGCCCTTTCCATTTGTCAGTAGCGTGGTGTGGTGACCGCTGCGAACAACCTGCCCCGCACCGTCGGCGAACTGCGTGCCGCCGGCCACCGCGAACGGGGCGTCAAGCAAGAACTCCGGGAAAACCTGCTGACGGCATTGTCGGAAGGACCGGACGCCCCGGAGATTTGGCCAGGCATTGTGGGCTTCGAGGACACGGTCTTACCCCAGCTGGAACGGGCCCTGATCGCCGGCCACGACTTCGTCCTGCTCGGCGAGCGCGGCCAAGGCAAGACCCGGCTGCTGCGCGCCCTGACCGGTCTGCTCGACGAGTGGACGCCGGTGATCGCCGGTGCCGAGCTCGGCGAGCACCCGTACTCGCCGATCACGCCGGAGTCGATCCGCAAGGCGGCCACGCTGGGCGACGACCTGCCCATCGAGTGGCGGCACCGCAGCGAGCGCTACACCGAGAAGCTGGCCACCCCGGACACCAGCGTCGCCGACCTCGTCGGTGACATCGACCCGATCAAGGTCGCAGAAGGCCGGAGCCTGGGCGACCCGGAAACCATTGCCTACGGTTTGATCCCGCGGGCGCATCGCGGCATCGTCGCGGTCAACGAGCTGCCCGACCTTGCCGAGCGCATCCAGGTGTCGATGTTGAACGTGATGGAGGAACGCGACATCCAGGTCCGCGGCTACACGCTCAGGTTGCCGCTCGACGTACTCGTTGTCGCTAGCGCCAACCCCGAGGACTACACCAACCGCGGCCGCATCATCACCCCGCTCAAGGACCGGTTCGGCGCCGAGATCCGCACGCACTATCCGCTGGAACTCGACGCCGAAGTCGCGGTGATCCGCCAGGAGGCTCATCTGAGCGCCCAGGTGCCCGAGTACCTCGTCCAGGTGATCGCCCGGTTCGCCCGCTATTTGCGGGAGTCCAACTCGGTCGATCAGCGGTCTGGGGTGTCGGCGCGGTTCGCGATCGCGGCCGCCGAGACGGTCGCGGCCTCTGCGCGCCACCGCGGCGCGATCTTGGGGGAGACCGACCCGGTGGCCCGGGTGGTCGACTTGGGAACCGTCATCAGCGTGCTGCGCGGCAAGCTGGAATTCGAGTCCGGCGAAGAAGGACGCGAGCAGGCCGTGCTGGAACACCTGCTGCGCCGCGCCACCGCGGACACGGCATCACGAGCGCTGGGTGGTCTGGATGTCGGTCCGCTGGTGGTCGCGGTCGAGGGTGGTTCAGCGGTGACGACCGGTGAGCGGGTGTCGGCCAAGGACGTGCTCGCGGCGCTGCCGGACTTACCGGTGATCGAGGCGATCGCCAAGCGGCTGGGCGCGGAATCCGAGGGTGAGCGCGCTGCGGCACTCGAATTGGCGCTGGAGGCATTGTATTTGGCCAAGCGCGTCGACAAGGTGTCTGGGGAAGGCGAGACCGTCTATGGCTAAAAGCCATTCGTCGCGGTATTCGGGGTACACCGGTGGGCCTGATCCACTGGCTCCTCCGGTGGATCTGCGCGAGGCTCTCGAGCAGATCGGGCAGGACGTCATGTCGGGCACGTCGCCGCGTCGGGCGCTGTCCGAGTTGCTGCGGCGCGGCACCAAGAACATGACCGGCGCCGACCGGCTTGCCGCCGAGGCCAATCGGCGACGACGAGAACTGTTGCGCAACAACAACTTAGATGGCACATTACAGGAGATCAAAAAGCTGCTCGACGACGCTGTGCTGGCCGAGCGCAAAGAACTGGCGCGCGCACTGGACGACGACGCACGCTTCGGCGAACTGCAACTCGAGGCGCTCTCGCCGTCGCCGGCCAAAGCGGTGCAAGAACTCTCCGACTACAGCTGGCGCAGCGACGAGGCACGCCAAAAGTACGAGCAGATCAAGGATCTGCTCGGCCGGGAGATGCTCGACCAGCGCTTCGCCGGCATGAAGCAGGCGCTCGAAGGAGCTACCGACGAGGACCGCCAGCGCGTCAACGACATGCTGAACGACCTCAACGAGTTGCTGGACAAGCACTCGAAGGGTCAGGATTCCGCCGCAAGACTTTCAAGAATTCATGAACAAGCACGGCGAGTTCTTCCCGGAGAACCCGCAGAATGTCGAGGAGCTGCTCGACTCGCTGGCCAAACGGGCGGCGGCCGCGCAGCGGTTCCGCAACAGCCTCAGCGCAGAACAGCGGGCCGAGCTGGATGCGTTGGCGGAGCAAGCATTCGGATCGCCGTCGTTGATGGAGGCGCTGGGCCGGCTCGATGCCCATCTGCAGTCGGCCCGGCCGGGTGAGGACTGGGATGGCTCGTCGCAGTTCTCCGGCGACAACCCGCTGGGCATGGGTGAGGGGGCGCAGGCGCTGGCCGATATCGGTGAGCTGGAGCAGCTCGCCGAGCAGCTGTCGCAGAGTTACCCCGGCGCCACGATGGACGACGTCGACCTCGACGCGCTCGCCCGTCAACTGGGCGACCAGGCCGCCATCGATGCCCAGACGCTCGCCGAGCTCGAGCGCGCCCTGGTCAACCAGGGCTTCCTCGACCGCAGCTCGGATGGCCAGTGGCGGTTGTCGCCGAAGGCGATGCGACGGCTCGGTGAAACCGCCTTACACGATGTGGCGCAGCAACTTTCCAGCCGTCGCGGCGAGCGCGAGCTCCGGCGTGCCGGCGCCGCCGGCGACCTGACCGGTGCCACCCGGCCGTGGCAGTTCGGCGACACCGAGCCGTGGAACGTCACCCGGACGCTGACCAACGCGGTGCTCCGGCAGTCCGGGACGTCGCCGGAGAATCCGGGCGTTATTTCCATCACCGTCGACGACGTCGAGGTGTCGGAGACGGAGACCCGCACCCAGGCCGCGGTTGCGCTGTTGGTGGACACCTCGTTCTCGATGGTGATGGAGAACCGCTGGTTGCCGATGAAGCAGACCGCGCTCGCTCTCGATCATCTGGTGCGCACCCGATTCCGTTCAGATGCCCTGCAGATCATCGCTTTCGGCCGTTACGCGCGAACCGTGACCAGCGCGGAACTGATGGGCCTGGAAGGTGTGTACGAGCAGGGCACCAACCTGCATCACGCGCTGGCGCTGGCAGGCCGGCATCTGCGGCGGCACCCCAACGCGCAGCCCGTGCTGTTGGTGGTCACCGACGGTGAGCCGACCGCTCACCTCGAAGACGCCGACGGCAGCGGACGCTCGTCGGTGTTCTTTGATTACCCGCCGCATCCGCGGACCATCGCCAACACCGTGCGCGGCTTCGACGAGATGGCCCGATTGGGCGCGCAGGTGACGATCTTCCGGCTGGGTAGCGACCCCGGGCTGGCCCGGTTCATCGATCAGGTGGCGCGCCGAGTCGAAGGCCGGGTCATCGACCCCGATCTCGACGGGCTGGGCGCGGCCGTGGTCGGCGATTACCTACGCTCCCGCCGTCGGCGATAGCGGCACCGGTTCAGCGTTGGGTCTTGCGGTTCTTCCGCTTGATGCCGACGCCGCCCCACAGCGAGAAGCCGTGAATCCGCACGGTCGGCGCACCGGGCGTCCCTTCGCGCAGAACGTGATGCTCGAAGCCGCCCATCACGCCGCGACCCTTGATCTCGACGTTGACCTCGGGCGGCAGCAGGATGGTCTGGCCGCCCATGATCGACGTCGCGTGGATGTCGACCTCGGTGGAGGTGAAGTCGGCGTAGCGCAGGTCGATCACGCCGCCGCCCCACAGCGCGAACGTGGTCAGCTTCTTCGGCACGTTCCAGCGGCCACGCCGCTCGAACGCGCTCATGATGGCCAGCAGCAGCATCGACGGCGCCGGTTTGGCCGGACCGGCGTCTCGGGAACTGATCGACGACCCCAGCAGATCTGACCGCAGACCATCGAGCTCTTCGTAGGTCTGCGCTGCGTATGCCTTGGTGAGCCGGTCCTCGTATTCGCTCATCTGCAACTTGCCTTGAGCGGCCGCGTCGGTCAGCAACTGAGCAACCTCAATGCGATCGGTCTCAGCGGCACGCGTAATCGCGTTCTGCTGGCCCGGCGCCCCTCGTTGCGCTGACTTGCTCATCAGTGACGAGCCTACGTCCAACACTTTTTGCTGCAAGGGATCTTCGCCAAACTGTAGCGCCACACTCAGAATTCACTCAGCTTGTGTGCGGTGGGATTTGTTCGCCGCGCGCGCAGTGAGCCGGTCGTAGATGGGTTCAGATCGCAGCGCGACGGCGACGAGCATCGCGATAGCGCAGGCGCCGAGCATGGGCGGCAATTGATTGGTGTTGCCAGTCATTTCGGTCGCCAGGATCAGCCCGGTGACCGGAGCATGCACTGACGCGGCGAAAAAGGCGGCCATGCCGATCACCGCGCAGGCGGGCAGGCTCGGCATGGCGTGCGGTGTGATGTGCACCGCGACGAGTCCGACGAGTAGTCCGGCTTGCGACCCGAGGACGAGCATCGGTGCGAACAGGCCGCCGGGGGTGCCTGCGGCGTAGGAGACGACACCGAGCGCGAAACGTAGGACGAGGATGCCAACGACCGCCAGCAGGGCGCCGCGGCCCGAGAGTGCCCGCTGGGTCAGGTTGTCGCCGCCGCCGGCCAGGTCCGGTGCCGTCCAGACCAGCAGCCCGACGAGCACACCAGTGGCTGCGGCACGGACTTCGTTGGGCAAGCGGCTGGTGTCGGCGCGGCGTAAGGCACCCATCACCGCCTCGCTGTAGAGCACGCCGAGCACGCCGGTGACCAGTCCGATCACCATCACCCAGCCGGACTCGACGAGCCGCGGGTCGGCCAGCGGCTTCATGTGGAATTCGTATCTCGATGGCATCAGCAGCCGGGCAGCGGCAAACCCGGACGCGGATGCCACCAGCGTGGCGAGGGTGGTGCGCGGATCGAAGCGCTTGACTAGCTCCTCGAGTACGAAGACGCCTCCTGCGATGGGCGCGTTGAAGGCGGTGGCCAATCCGGCTGCGGCACCACCGGCGACCAGGATGCGCAGGTCGGCGATGTTGCGACGGGTCAGGGTGGCGACGATGACGGCCGCGGTCCCGCCCATCTGCACCGACGGTCCCTCGCGGCCCAAAGCCATGCCGCTGCTGATGGCGAGCAGTCCACCGATGTACTTGACCGGCAGAATCCGGAATCGGTCGGGCCGGACGCGGCCGTCGGCGATCGCTTCGACGCGCGGGATGCCGCTGCCCTCGGCGTGCGGTTCGACCCGGTGCACCAGAGCCGCCGCGATGGCGGCGGCGGCCGAGCAGACGAGGACGACGACGAGCAAGCCCCACCAACTGCCGTGCGCCCACGCTGCCAGCGCACCGCGCAGCCGGGCGCCCTGTTCGAGCAGGAGCCGGAAGCTTGCCGCGGCGAGCCCGGTGAGCACTCCGACGAGGGCCGCCGCCAAGACGAATCCGATCAGGGCGTCGGCGCTTTCGCCCCGAGAATCCACCGGATGGGTGGTCGGACGCTGCCAGCCGGTGAACAGGCTGCGCAGCACATCCCGGGCAGGCACGTCAGAATCCTATTGCCCGATTGCCCGGCGGGCCGCTACGGGCATCGTTATCGAGTAGCCCAGCGCGGTGGACGCTTCTCCAGGAATGACAGCATGCCCTCGCGGGCCTCGTCGGAGACGAACAGTCGCGCCGACTCGGCGGCGAGCCGTTCGGCGTCGCGGTCAAAACCGTCCAACACGGCGGCGGTGGTCAGCGCCTTGGACGCGGCCAGCCCCTGCGGCGAGGCCCGCCCGATGTCGGCGACCAGTGCAGCCACCGCGGCGTCGACGTCCTCCGCGGCCAGCGTGATCAACCCGATCTCGGCGGCGACCGTGGCATCGAACTTCTCGCCGGTCAGGTAATAGCGCGCCGCGGCCCGCGCCGTCAGCTTCGGCAGCAGGGTCAGCGAGATGATCGCCGGCGCGACCCCGATCCGCGCCTCGGTCAACGCGAAGGTGCTGCGCGGGCCCGCCACGGCGATATCGCACGCGGCGACAAGCCCCATGCCGCCGGCGCGGACGTGGCCGTCGACGGCGGCGATCACCGGGAGCGGCGACTCGACGATGGCGCGTAGCAGCGCGGCCATCTCCCGGGACCGCTCGGCGGTTGCTTCGGCCGGATCAGTGCTTGTCTGCTCCGACCGCTGGGAGAGGTCGGCGCCGGCGCAGAACGTGTTCCCGGTGTGGCCGAGCACCACCGCCCGCACCTCGGGGTCGTCCGCGGCGTCGCGCAGGCCCTGATGCAATTGGCCGACCAACGCCTCCGACAGCGCGTTGCGGTTGTGCGGCGAATTCAGGGTCAGCCGTGCATAGCGTTTTCCAGTACCCGTCGGCCCGGCGTAGTCGACAACCCGGTCCATCAGTAGCTTCGGGGCAGGCCGAGCGAAGTCTGCGCGACGAAGTTCAGCACCATCTCACGGCTGACCGGAGCGATCCGACCGAGCCGGGCCGAGGCCATCATCGCCGCGACGCCGTACTCCTTGGTCAGCCCGTTGCCACCCATTGACTGCACGGCTTGATCGACCGAGCGCGTAGCGGCCTCGGCCGCAGCGTATTTGGCCATGTTTGCGGCCGTGGCCGCACCGCCGTCGTCGCCGCTGTCGTAGAGCGCCGCCGCTTTCTGCATCATCAGCTTGGCCAGCTCCACCTCGATGTGGCACTGCGCCAACGGGTGTGACAGTCCTTGGTGCGCACCGATCGGAGTTCCCCAGACCTGACGGGTCTTGACGTAGTCGGCGGCCCGGTCGAGCGCGTAGCGGCCCATGCCGACGGAGCTGGCGGCACCCATGATGCGCTCCGGGTTCAGGCCCGCGAAAAGCTGTGCGATCGCGGCGTCTTCGGCGCCGACCAGGGCGTCGCTGGGCAGCCGGACGTCGTCGATGAACACCTGGAACTGCCGCTCGGGGCTGATGATCTCCATGTCGATCGGCGTGTAGGTGAAGCCGGGCGTGTCGGTGGGCACCACGAAGAGCGCCGGGCGCAGCTT
>CAWICO010000016.1:0-327515 GCA_963834615.1 uncultured Actinomycetota bacterium | reverse complement strand
GGGAATTGACCAGGTCGGACTCGGCGACCAACGCCTTGGCGTCCAGCAAGCCCAGACTGTGGGCCAACACGTCGCCACGTTGGTGGTAGTTGAGCATGCCGGCGATCGCGCCGCATTTGACCGCGGCCAGCATCATCAAGACGGCGTTGGGTGAGTTTCCCAGCATGATGCCGACGACGTCGCCATGGCCGACGCCGCGAGCCGCCAGCACGGCCGCGTAGCGGTTGGCGCTGGCGTTGGCCTCGCGATAGGTCAGCTGCTGGTCGGCGAACCGGAGGAACACCCGGTCGCCGTAGCGGGCAGCACGATCCTGGAAGACCTTGCCGATCGAGGCCTTCGAGTTCGACTGCGGCAGCAGCCCGGTGAGCACACCGCGCAGGATCACCGGAACATCGGCCAGCAAGCCGGGCACCCGGGTCGCGATATCGAACAATCCGACGGATGTACCAGAATCGGCGGTGTTCTCGGACACTTGTCACCCTCGTTTCGCGCTGCGGCAGATGGCGGCCAGCCTAACGCTGCGACGATGCACACCGCGCCAGCGGTCTGAGGAGGGGCCGGCTGGTGCCGGGGCAGCGCGCTCAGCGTGGTGCGCAGGCCTCGATTGCCGCGGCGATCTCGTCGACGACTACCAGGCGGTCCATCGCGGTGTGCGAGACGTAGCCGCTGTCGACCAGTCCGGACAGCCATGCCCGTAGGCCGTCGAAGTGTCCGCCGGGATCCAGCATCACCACCGGTTTGTCGTGCATGCCGAGGTACCCGCCGCTCCAGGCCTCGAACATCTCCTCCAGCGTGCCGATACCGCCGGGCAGCGTGATGAACGCGTCGGCGCGGTCTTCCATGATTTGTTTGCGTTCCCGCATGGTGTCGGTGACGATCAGCTCGTCAGCGTCGTGGTCGGCGACTTCTCGTCGGACCAGCATCTGGGGAATGACGCCGACAGTCCAGCCGCCGCGGGCTCGCGCTGCGGTGGCGACGGCGCCCATCGCGGAGACGTTGCCGCCGCCCCAGACCAGCGTCCAGCCCCGCTCGGCGATCGCCTCGCCGAGTTCGGCGGCCAAGGCCAGCAACTCGGGGTGGGTGGGTCCGGATGCGCAGTACACGCACACCGCCCGCGGGTGGGGCGCATCGCGTTTGGGGGGCACAGTCGAACCGTAGTAGATCTCAAGACCACCCTTGCCGCCGAGCGCATTTGGGCCTAACCGCATATCGCCGCGGGCGCGCGCCATAAGATCCGGCGGTGCCGAGTGCTTGGGTTGCCGCGCCGCGGGACACCGTGTTGCGCGAGGTCGCGACCGGCCTGGCGGAGCGTTTCGGGGCGGCGTTGATCGGAGCCGACGGTGTCGGCAAGACACTGGCCGCGGCACGGGCGGCAGAGGAGTTCGCGGACGCCGCGAGGTGCGCCGGGTGGTCGGCACCGCGGCCCAGCGGACCGTTCCGCTCGGCGCGTTCAGCGCGCTACTGGCGGACGCGCACATCGGCGACGACGGCAGGCCGGCCGAACTGTTGCGCGCCGCACATGACCACCTGACCGGTGACGGCGCCATGCGGTTATTCGTCGTCGACGACGCCCACCTCCTCGATCACCTGTCCGCCACGCTCGTCTACCAGCTGGCGCTGAACGGCGCGTCGCGGCTGATCGTCACGGTCCGAGCCGACACCGACCTGCCGGACGCGATCGCGGCGCTGTGGACCGATGAGCTGCTGACCCGGGTCGAGGTCGACCCGTTGGACCGGGCTACGACGGCGACGCTGCTGGAATCCGCCTTGGGCACACCGCCAGACGAAGCAGCTATCGACGACGCGTTCGCCCGCAGCCAAGGCAATCCGCTGCACCTGCGCCACCTCGTCGGCGCCGGCGACCTACGGACCCCCACGCTTCGCTGGACGAGCTGATCGACGGCTACCTGTCCGGTCTGCCGTCACCGGTACGAACCGTGCTGGACTATCTGGCGTTGGCTGAACCCTTGCGCCGCAGCGACGTATCGGCGCTGGCCGGCCAGGATGCCACCGACGAGGCCGAGAGCCTGGGCGCGATCGTCGTCGACGGCGACGCGATGGTCTACCCGGCCCACCCGCTCTACACCGGCCGCGCCCGCGCCGCGCTGACACCCGACGCCGAGCGGACGCTGCGCACGTCGCTGGTCGAGCACCTGACGTCGCAGCCATCCGGGCATGTCGGGGATCGACTGCGGCTCGTTGCGCTCAGCGTCGGCAGCGACTCCCCTGCCGCGGTCGCCGACACCGTGGCCGCGGCCCAGCAGGCGTTGCGGCTCGGCGAGCTGGCACTCGCCGAGCGCCTTGCGACGGACCGCTGGACCGCGCGGGCGGACTGCCTGCGCGGCTGGCGCTGGCCTACGCGCTGGCCTGGCAGGGCCGTGGACGCGAAGCCGACGCGGCGCTGGCGGCGGTGGACACCGAGAGACTGTCACCGCACGAGTTGATCGCGTGGGCGCTGCCGCGGGCGGCCAACCAGTTCTGGATGCTCAGCGAGCCGGAGCGGGCCACCGCGTTCCTGCAGACCACCCGTAACCGGGTCGAGGTGCCGAGCGCGCAGGCCACCCTCGACGCGCTGGCGGCGACCTTCGCGATGAACGCGGGTACGCCGCTGCGCACGTTGCGGATCGCCGCCGAGGTGCTGTCGTCGCCGCACGCCGACGCGGTGGCCGTGGGTTGGGCGGCCTCGGCGGCGGCGCTGAGCTCGGCGCGCTGCGGGCAATTCGGTGACGTCGAGGCGCTGGCCCGCCGTGCGACCGCCGCGGACCATCCCGGGCTGCTGCGATTCACCAGCGGCTTCGGCCGGATCACCGCGCTGGTGATGGCCGGGCGGCTGAGCGACGCCCGGACGCTGGCCGAGCGCTACACCGACTTCGCCGAACTCCAGCAGCCCGGCCGCGCCATCGCTGAGACATTGGTGGGCTACGTGGCGATCGCGCAGGGCGATTTCGATGCCGCCGTGACGCTGCTGAGCCGGGCCGCCGACCCGTTGGCCCGCACCGGCTACTCGTGGGGGCCGCTGTCGTTGACCCTGCTGGCGCAGGCACTCGGCCAACGGGGCGACCAACTCGAAGCCGCAAAGGTTGTCCGTCGGGCGGAGTCACGACACGGCCTGAAGTCGACGTTGTTCGCGCCGGAGTTGGCCCTGGCCAAGGCGTGGTCGAAGGCGGCCCAAGGCGACACGACGGCCGCGATCGTGGCCGCGCGCGAGGCGGTGCAGACCGCCGAACGCGGCGGCCAGTCGGCGATCGCCCTGCGCGCGCTGCAGGACGCTGTGCGACTCGGCGATGTGCGCGCCGTGCACCGGGCGCAACGCCTGTCGGTCGAGGTGAATTGCGTGCTGGGAAGGCTGACTTTGGCGCACGCCCGGGCGTTGGCCGATGGCGACGCTGCGGCGCTGGCCGACGTGGCATCCGACCTGACCGATCAAGGGCTGCATCCGGCAGCCGCCGACGCGGCGAAACAAGCGGAGCGGCTCTAGTACGGCGCCCGGTGGTGGCTGCGGTGCTGCGACGGACTCAGCGTCTTTTGGCCAGGGTTCGCTGGGGCGTGGACTCCGGGCGGGTCCTGGATGAGCGGGGCGGGATCAGGGTCGGGGTCCTGGACGTCGTGGACGTCCTGGAACGTCGCGACGTGGGCCGGCGCGGAGTCCGCTACGGGAACACTCGCCTCAGCAATCTGCGCGGGACCGCTGAGCACCGCGCCGAAAAGCGCAAACACGCCAATCGTTGCACTAAGCGCAACCTTTGAACTCGGCAACTCTGCCATGTGATCTACGTTACGTCAGTGTTACGGATTTTCACCGGGATAAATGCACACAGATTGATTGCAGTTTGCCGTCCATTGCGTTGCTGAGGCTTGTTCGGCCGGTGAACGCCCGCTCAGCCGCTCAGGTATGCCCGCAACAAGGCCACCGCTGCGGTGATCTGGTCGACGGGCACCAGCTCGTCGATGGTGTGCGCCACGTTGGGATCACCGGGTCCATAGTTGACCGCGGCGACTCCCCTGGCGGCGAACCGCGATACGTCAGTCCACCCATACTTCGCTCGCACCTGACCGGCGGCGGCGACAAGGGCAGCGGCGGCCGGACTGGACAGCCCAGGCAACGCCCCGGCCGCGGAGTCGGTCTGCTCGATCCGCACGTCGAGGCCGTCGAACACGTCGTGTACGTGGCGCAGCGCGGCGTCCGGGGAGCGGTCGGGCGCGAACCGGAAGTTCACCGTCAGCGACGCCGCGTCGGGAATCACGTTGCCCGCGACACCACCGTCGATACGAACCGCCGACAACCCTTCGCGATACGTGCAGCCGTCGATCTCGACACTGCGGGCCCGGTAGTCCGCGAGCCGGTTCAGCACTGCACCAAGCTTGTGAATTGCGTTGTCGCCCAGCCAGGATCGCGCCGAGTGCGCGCGGGTTCCGGCCGCTCTGACGACCACGCGCAGGGTGCCCTGACAACCCGCCTCGATGTAGCCGCCGGTCGGTTCGCCCAGGATCGCCACGTCGGCTGCCAGCCAGTCCGGCAACTCACGTTCGATGCGCCCCAGACCATTTGCGGATGATTCGATTTCCTCGCAGTCGTAGAACACCAGCGTCACGTCGTGCGCCGGCTCGACGACCGTCGCGGCCAGATGCAGGAAGACCGCGTCACCCGACTTCATGTCGGTGGTACCGCAGCCGTACAGCAAACTTCCATCTCGGCGGCTCGGCAGATTGCCGGCGGCCGGGACGGTGTCCAGATGACCGGCCAGCAGCACCCGCGCCGGCCGTCCGAGCGCGGTGCGAGCCAGCACCGCGTTGCCGTTGCGGATGATCTCGAAGCCCAGAGACTGAGGGAGCTGCGACCGCAGCGCGGCTTCGACCTCGTCGGCGATGCGTTCTTCGTGCCGCGACTCGCTGGGAATGTCGACCAGAGCAGCGGTCAGCTCGATCGGGTCGCCACGTAGGTCAAGCACGATCTCAGCGTAATGGGTGGGTAGCGTGGGGCCCGTGACTGCAGCTTCAGGCATCGGGCTGGCGACGCTGGCCGCAAACGGATCCGTCCTCGACACCTGGTTCCCCGCACCGGAACTGATCGCGTCGGGCGAAACCGGCACGGCACGGTTGTCGGTGGCCGAGGTGCCCGAGGAGTTCGCAGCGCTGGCCGGCCGCGACGACGAGCGCGACACCGAAACCATCGTGGTACGCACCGTGATCGGCTCCCTGGACGATAAGGCCGTCGACGCGTATGACGCCTATCTGCGGCTGCATCTGCTGTCGCATCGACTGGTCACGCCGCACGGGCTGAACGCCGACGGCCTGTTCGGCGTGCTGACCAATGTGGTGTGGACCAACCACGGGCCGTGCGCAATTGACGATTTCGAGATGGTGCGGGCACGGCTGCGCCGCCGCGGGCCGGTCACGGTCTACGGCGTCGACAAATTCCCCCGCATGGTCGACTACGTCGTGCCCAGCGGAGTGCGGATCGCCGACGCCGACCGGGTGCGACTGGGCGCGCACCTGGCAGCCGGGACGACGGTGATGCACGAGGGCTTCGTCAATTTCAACGCCGGCACGCTGGGCGCGTCGATGGTCGAGGGCCGCATCTCGGCGGGTGTGGTGGTTGGCGACGGATCCGACATCGGCGGGGGCGCCTCGATCATGGGCACGCTGTCCGGCGGCGGCACCGAGGTGATCTCGATCGGCAAGCACTGCCTGCTCGGCGCCAACGCCGGACTGGGGATCCCGCTGGGTGACGACTGCGTCGTCGAAGCCGGCCTGTATGTCACGGCGGGCACGAAAGTCGCGTTGCCTGACGGGAAATCGGTCAAAGCCCGCGAACTGGCAGGCAGCAGCAATCTGCTGTTCCGGCGCAACTCGCTGACCGGCGCCGTGGAGGTGGTGTCCCGCGATGGGCGCGGTATCGCGCTGAACGAGGACCTGCACGCCAACTGATCACACGACAAGGTGTTTGGGCATCACGGTCGGTTTGACGCCGTAGCGCGGTCCCATCCCATAACCGCCGCGACCGGCGGAGGCATACGCCGGCATCCCGGTCGCGACCGTGGACACGCGGCCGCCCTCTTCCACCGGTGCGGTCCAGCCCGAGCCCGCCAGCGGTGCGGCAGCGACGGGCTCAGCCGGCGCGGCCGCGGACCAACCAGCCGGCACTGACAACTTCCCGACCGTGGAAGCCTCGCCCAACCCGGCCAGCACTGGCGCCCCACCGACGCCGCCGGTGACCGGTGCGACCGAGCCGGCCAGCACGCCGCCACCCAAACCAGCCCCGAGGGCGCCGGTGACCGCGGACGATTGGGAGCTCATAGTGGCATTGAACACGTTGGCGGTGGCAATGCCTTCCATCATGTTCCACGCGGCAGTGTCACTTACGCCGTTGCCCAGAGCTTGCACGACGTTGTTGCCCAACAGGCTGTCCAACGGGCCGGTGGCCGCCGGCGCGGCCGCCGGAGACGCGAGTGCTTGCATCGTGGTGGGCAGGTTGGAGATCAGCCCTTGCAGGCCGGTCTGCGTGTTGGCGGCGCTGACCGGTGTCGACGCGGCCGCTTGGCCGGCGAGCCCAGCCGCGTTGGTGGTCGGCGCCGGCGAGGTCAACGGCGACAGCTTCGAGGCTGCCGTCGAGGAGCCCGCGTATCCGTACATCGCGGCGGCGTCCTGGGCCCACATCTGCGCGTATTGGGCTTCGGTGGCTGCGATCGCCCCGGTGTTCTGGCCGAGGATGTTCGTCGCGACCAGTCCGGCGAGCAACGAACGGTTCGCGGCGATCACCGGCGGGGGAACCGTCATCGCGAAGGCCGTCTCAAAAGCTGCCGCCGAAGCCATCGCCTGTGTGGCTGCCTGCTGAAGCAGTCCGGCAGTGGTATCCAGCCATGCCAGATAGGGCGCGGTCGCGGCGGCCATCGATGCCGACGCCGAACCGAGCCACTCGGTGCCGGTCAGCTCCGAGATTACCGATTGAGAGGAGGACGCCGTCGTCCCCAGTTCGGCGGCCAGATTGTTCCACGCCGCCGCGGCGGCCATCATCGGTCCCGCACCAGGGCCGGTGTACATGCGTAGAGAGTTGACTTCCGGGGGTAATGCTCCAAAATCCATTTCTGTACTCGCTTCTTCCGAATGTTGTTGAGGGATTTCCGCTGCTGTACCTCGGCCCTCGCGGGCCGCTGAGGAACTGCTAGACGACCGCCGGTGTGGGCATCACGTTGGGCTTGATGCCGTAGCGCGGCGCGCCGAAGCCGCTGACACCCTTTCCGGCGGAGGCCACCGCCGGCATCCCGGCCGGCACGGTGGTGACCTGCGCGGTGTGCGGCGCAGCGTTGGTCCAGCCGGCAGTCGCCAATGTCGCAGGGGTAGAGCCGACCGCCGGGACGGACGCCCCGGACGCCCAGGCGGGCGGCACCGATAACCCGCTGATTGAGGACGCTTGGCCCACCCCCGCCAGCACCGGTGCTGCACCGAAGCCACCCGCGCCTGCGCTCGCGCCGGACAGAACCGGCGCTTGCATGCCCGCCAGGCCGCTCACGCCGGCGGTAGAACCACCAGCCGCAGCGCCACCAAAACCGGGAAGGGTGCCGATAGTTGCCTGCGAGATCAGGTCCGACGCGGCGGAGGTGAAGTTCTGAGCGCCGTTGATAGCGAAGACGGCAGCACCGCCTGAGGTGCCTGCGGTTGAACCCGCTGCAGGGATTGCCGCCGCGGACGTCGCACCGGACCCCCCGCTCAGCGAGCCGAGCAGGCCCGACAACGACGTAGAACTTGTCGCGGTCTGGTTGGCCGCCTCGGTCTCGCCGTAGGACCCGGAGTTGGTGCCCAGTGTGTTCACCAGCATCTGGTGAATCTCCGCCGCTTGGGCGCTGACCGACTGGTACAGCTTCCCGTAGGCGGCGAACTGTGTCGCCTGCAATGCCGAGACTTCGTCCGCGGCTGCGGGAACGACACCTGTGGTCGGCGCTGCTGCGGCCGCGTTCTCGGCCGTCATTGCGTTGCCGATGGCTTGTAGTTTGCTGGCAGCAGCCACCAACTCCTCTGGCCGCGTGGTCACAAAAGACATGATTTCTCCTCACAAAGCAGAGCCGAGCGCGCAGCGTTCGGCCGTGGTGGTGTTCTGCGGAAGGGCACACCCAGATAGCCCACGACTGCCAATTTCCCAAAATCTCCCGGAAATACTCTGGTAACGCGCATGAAACACACACCAATAACTTCTGGCGCGCGGGTACCACGTCAGGACGTGCGAAAAGGGCTTGCCGACGTCTAGTCGGAGAACAGCCAGATATCTTGTGCTGCTGACGAATTCGAGATAGCGGGACTACTCGCCGGAATGCAGCGCCGTCCCTTTGGTCTCGGGCAGCAGGTAGGTGCACACGAAGCTGGCCGCGGCGAGGACCGCGAGCATCGGCCCGATGGCCCAGCCACCGTAGGTCGCCTGCACGGTTCCGGCGACCAGCGGCGGCAGCGCGCCGCCGAAGACGCCGGCGAAGTTGATCGCGAAGGCCGAGCCGCTGTAGCGGTAGCGGGTGGCGAACAGCTCAGGAATGAAGGCTCCGGTGGGCGCGGAACCGATCCCGCCCACTGCGCACATCCCGACGATCGCCACCGCGTAGAGCACCGGCTTGCCGGTGTCGATCAGCGGCATGACCACCAGCGCCCACGGCACACACGCCGCCCAGCCCAGCAACATCATCCGGCGCCGCCCGACTCGATCGCACAGCGTTGCCGAGAGCGCGACGAACGTGACGCTCACCAGCCCGCCCAGCGCACCCACTTCCCAGATGAAACTGCGGCTGTAACCCAGTTCGGCGTGCGCGTATCGGGTCAGGTAGGTGTTCGCCATGTAGGCGAAGCCCATGCCGCCCAGGATGCTGCCGCCCGCCAGAAGGATCTCTCGGCGCTGCAGGCGTAGCAGCTCCGCGATCGGGGCCCTCGGGACAGAGTCGCGGGCCTTCTCGGCGACGAACACCGGCGTCTCGTCGATCCGCAGCCGCACGTACAGCGCGATGCCGATCAATACCGCGCTGATCAGGAACGGGATCCGCCAACCCCACTGCAAGAAGGCGGGGCTGTCCTCACCGATGGTCACGCTGACGACCAGGAACGTCGAACAGGTGAGCACTGCGGCGACACCGCCGCCGAGGAGGGTGAACATGCCATAGCGTCCGCGTTTGTCAGCGGGCGCATATTCAGCGCTGAGCAGTACCGAGCCGGCCCACTCACCGCCGGCGGCGAACCCCTGCACCAACCGCAACGCGACCAGGATGAACGGGGCAGCGAGGCCGATGGTCGCCGTCGTCGGCACCAGGCCGACGCTCACCGTGGCGACCGCCATGATCAACAGCGTGGCGATCAGCGCCTTTTTGCGTCCCAGCCGGTCGCCGAAGTAGCCGAAGGCGGCACCGCCGATCGGCCGCGACACGAATGCGCTGGCGAACGTGCCCATCGAGGCGATCGTCCCCAGCGTCGGGCTGAGATGCGGGAAGAACACGGTGGGAAACACCAGCGCCGCAGCGGTGCCGTAGATCAAGAAGTCGTAGAACTCGATCGCCGAGCCCACGAGGCACGCGGCAGCGACGCGTCGCATCGGAGTGACGGGCGGCGCGGCCGGCACCGACGTGATCGTCGGGCTGCCATGGTCCACGGCTACGACGGTAGGGAAAAAGGGCGCTGCTGTCACACCGCCGCGCGCTGTCAGTTCTGGGTGAGCAATTGCTTCTTGAGCACCTTGCCCATCGCGTTGCGCGGCAGCTCATCCAGCACGCGCACCTCGCGCGGCCGTTTGTGTACCGAAAGCTGACCGGCCACGTAATCGATCAACTCCTGCGGCTCGGCATCGCCGACGATGAATGCGACGATGCGCTGGCCCAGGTCGTCGTCGGGAAGCCCGACCACCGCCGCCTCGACCACACCCGGATGCCCGAGCAGCACGGTCTCGATCTCGCCGGCCCCGACCCGGTAGCCCCCTGACTTGATCAGGTCGACCGACTCGCGGCCGACGATGCGATGCATGCCATCGCCGTCGACGACCGCGGCGTCGCCGGTGCGGTACCAGCCGTCGTCCCCGAACGCCTCCGCGGTCGCGTCCGGCCGGTTCAGGTACCCGCTGAACAGGGTGGGACCGCGAACCTGCAGTCGCCCAATGGTTTCCGCGTCGTACGGTACCGGGCCGCCGTCGTCGTCGACCAACCGGGTTTCGACGCCGGCCAGCGGCAGGCCGACCCAGCCGGGACGTCGTTCGCCGTCGGCGCGGGTCGACAGCGTGATCAACGATTCGGTGGCGCCGTACCGTTCGACCGGCGCATGACCGGTGAGCCGGAACAGCTCGTCGAACACCGGCACCGGTAGTCCCGCACTGCCGGACACCAGCAGTCGCGCCGGTCGCAGCGCTTCGGCGGCGGCCTGGTCTGCGACCACCCGGGACCACACCGTCGGCACACCGAAATACAGGGTGCCGCGGGCGGCCGCGTAGGCCTCCGGTGTCGGTTTTCCGGTGTGCACGAAGCGGTTTCCGATCCGCAGCGATCCGAGTAGTCCCAGCACCAGGCCGTGCACATGGAACAGCGGCAAGCCGTGCACCAGGGTGTCGTCGGCGGTCCACTGCCAGGCCTCGGCGAGCGCGTCGAGGTCGGCGGCGATCGCGGCACCGCTGAGCTGCACGCCTTTCGGCGGGCCGGTGGTGCCGGAGGTGTAGATGATCAGCGCGGTGTCCTGTGGCGACGGCTCGGGGATGCGGTGCCAGGACCGGGCGTGCATCCGGACCGGAATGTGCGGCAGGCCCTCCGGCTCGTCCGGCTCCGGGCCCAGCCAGGCTTGCGCCCCGGAGTCGGTGAGGATGTGGCGGCGCTCGGCCTGCCCGACGTCGGCAGGCACCGGGACCACCGGCACGCCGGCGATCAGACAGCCGGCGATCGCGAGTGCGGTCGACGCGGTCGGTGTGGCCAGCACGGCGACCCGGCCGGCGCCGCCGACCCGTTCGGCCACCGACGTGGCGGCCCCGACGACGTCGCTGCGGCTGAGCGTCACATTGCCGAAGCGGACCGCGTCCTCGATATCGTGGCCGCCTGCTACGACGGCAGGATTGAGCGAGCTAAGCAGCACGTCCCGCAGGCTAGCTCATCACCCGTTCGCCGATCACCCGGTCGCGGCGCAGCGCAGCCAGCTCGTCGCGAGACACTCCGAGGCCGCCGAGGATCTCGTCGTTGTGCTGTCCGAGGGTGGGCGGGGCGAAACGGTGATGACGCCGCGGCCCGGGTGTGATGCGCATCGGCCAGCCGGGATAGCGGCGCTGACCGGTGACCGGGTGGTGGAATTGTTCGTAGAACCCGCGGTCGTCGAGCCCGGGCAGGTCGTACATCTGCTCCGGCGTCACGACCTCTTCGACGGGAATGCCGCGTTCCTGCAGGGCCGCAACGATATTCGCGGACGATCGGGTCCGGGTCCACGTCGCGACGACCTCGTCGAAGACGTCGTGGTCCACCGTCGAAATGTGTTCGTGCTCAAGCGACTCCGGGCGACCCATCGCGTCAACCAGCTGCGACCAGTCGGTGTCGTCGCGCACCGACAGCGCTACCCACGCATCGTCGGTGTCGGTCGGGTAGACCCCCTGGCAGTAGCCGCGGCGCCGGTTGCCTTCGCGCGGCCGGACGATCCCGTTCATCGAGTATTCGATCACCGGTTCGGCGGTGACCGCGGCGCCGACTTCGATCTGCGCGACCTCGATCAGCTGACCTTCGCCGGTGCGACGACGATGGTCGAGCGCGGCGAGCAGCGCCACCCCGGCGTGCACGCCAACGATCGGATCGGCGGGGCCCTGCACGTTGCACGGTGGACCTTGCGGGTAGCCGGTCACCGCCGACATGCCCGAGACCTGCTCGATGTTCAGCGCCCAGCCGACGTAGTCCCGCCACGGCCCGTCGAGGCCGAATCCCGGCATCCGGACCGCGATCACGTCGGGGCGCAGCGCGACCAGCGACGGGTAGTCCAGCCCGAACTGCTCGACTACCCGCGGGGAGAAGTTCTCCACGACGATGTCGGCCTGTGCCGCGAGCCGGTAGGCGATGTCGCGGCCTGGCTGCGAGGTCAGGTCGAGGGTGATGTCGCGCTTGTTCAGGTTGGTGGCCTGCCACAGCGCGCTGTGCTCATACCATCGGTCGCCCTCATGCGGCCACGCCGCCGAATACCGGAATCCGTCCGGCCGCTGGATCGACTCGACCTTGAGGACGTCGGCGCCGAACGCGCCGAGGTAGCAGGTGAGGTAGCCGCCCGCCCAAAATGTGGTCAGGTCAAGGACTTTCAGGCCCGCGAATGGCAAGGACGGGTCCGCGGCCGGTGCGGTCCGTGGCCTTCGGGACGACGGCCGACTCGGCGACGATTGGCCGTGCCCGGCGACCGCGGGTGTTTTCGAGAGGCGGAACGGCGGGCCCGGTTGCCGAAACGACCAGCCGTCGCCGCCGGCGTCGACGAAGAAGTCCCGCTTGACGTACTGGGCACATTGCAGCGCGCCCGCGCCGTCGGCCACCGGTGCCGCCGGGATGCGCAGCGCCTGACCGAGTTCGACGATGTCGGTGACGGTGCGCGCGTTCAGCCACGGCTGGGCGGCCGCGTAGAACTCGGCACGCTCGGGGCCGCCCATCATGATCTCGAACTGCTGCTCGCCGAACTCCGGCAGTTCGAGCATCGCACACACGTCGAGCCAGTGCTGCCCGGTCAGGCAGTTGATCCCGACCCAGCCGTCGGCCGCGCGGACCACGCCCAGCATGGGAGTCTGGCGGACGTTGGACGGCATACCCAGTGCGCGCATGCGTTCGGCCTGCATCATCGGATACGGCAGTGTCGACAGCAGTGCCTCCAACACCGAGACATCGACCTCGGTCACCCGATCGGCGGGTGCGATGCGCAGCGCGGTCAGCGCGCCCAGCGCCGCGTACGCACCAGCGACGTATTCGGCGATCCGGGCGCCTGCCTGCACCGGCGGTCGGTCTGGATCACGCGCGCTGACCCAGCCCGATGCCGCCTGCATGGTCAGCGGCGTCGCCGCCCTATCGCCAAACGGGCTGTGCTGCCCGAAATTCGAGATATGCACGACCACCAATCCGTGGTCGGGCTGCGGCAGAGCCACCGTTCCGACTGTGTCCGCGGCGATCAGCACATCGGCGTCGGCGATCAGTCGGCGGACGACAGTCCCACCGTCGTGACTCGTGAGGTCGAGGACCGTGCCGCGCTTTCCGGCGTTGAGGTACTCGAACAGCCCGGCGCGGTCCGGGTCTGGTTCACCACCGGGAAAAGGACCATAGTGACGTAGCGAATCTCGTTCTGCTGTCTCGATTTTCGTGACCTCAGCGCCGAGGCCGGCGAGCAGCTTGCCGCAGTACGGGCCGGTGATCTCATCGGCGATCTCGACGACTCGAAGCCCGTCCAGAGCGGATGTCACGCCGGCAATCCCATGGCCTTCGGTTCCATGTACTGACGAATACCGACCATTCCGCCGCTCTCCCGGCCGAATCCGCTCTGCTTGAATCCGCCGAACGGCGCACCGCCGGGGCCGAAGCCGTTGACAGCGATCTGCCCGGTGCGGATACGACGGGCCACCCCGAGCGCACGGTCGACGTCGGTGCCCCACACCGCACCGGACAGGCCGTACTGGGAATGGTTCGCGATGCGCACCGCGCCGTCGTCGCCGCTGTAACGCAACACCGACAGCACCGGCCCGAAGACCTCTTCCTGAGCGATTGTCGAATCCGGAGTGACCTCGGTGAGGATCGTCGGCTCGAAGTAGTAGCCCTTCTCCAGACCGGCAGGCCTGCCGCCCCCGGTCATCAATTTGGCTCCGTCGTCGAGAGCCCGATCCACATGCGCCTGAACGCGTTTGCGCTGTGTGTCGCTGATCAGCGGGCCCATCTGCACGTGCGGATCGGTCGGGTCGCCGACCTTGACCGCCTGCGCCAACGCAACCAGACGGTCCACCACCTCGTCATGGATCGCGTCGGGCAACAGCAATCGGCTGTGCAGGATGCAGGCCTGGCCGGCGTGGAACGAACAGGACTCGAACAACATGCGTTGCAGAAGTTCGTCGTTCAGCGTGACGTCGTCGAGCACGATACTGGCCGACTTGCCTCCGCATTCGAGCAGCAGCCGTTTCATGGTCCCGCCGGCCGCCGCCATCACGTCGCGGCCGACCGCGGAGCTACCGGTGAAGCTGACCATGTCGATCCGCGGGTCGACGGTCAGCATCTTGCTTGATTCGATGTCGGTCGGTGCGATGACGTTGATCACGCCAGGCGGAATGTCGGTGTGCTCGTCGATGATTCGGGCCAGCGCCAGGCCGGCCAGCGGCGCCAGCGGCGACGGCTTGAGTACGACGGTGTTGCCCGCGGCCAGCGCGGCGCAGACCTTCATCACGTTGAGGGTGTGCGGGAAGTTCCACGGCGTCAGGATCGACACCACACCGAGCGGCTCGTAACGCAGCAGCGTCTTGCCCGCGGCGCCGTACGCCTCGATCTGCTCCTCGACCGGATGGGTGGCGAGTTCGGCGGCGTTCAGCGCCGCGAACGCCGGCCCCTCGACGTGGATCACCCGCTCGTTCTCCGTGCAACCCCATTCCTGTTGCGCCAGCGCGAAGAAGTCGTCGGCGTGCGCCAGCAGCGCCTCGCCCAGTTGGTTGAGAAAGCCTGCCCGCTGTCCGGGTTCGGCGCCAGCCCACGGCCCGGCGTCGAAGGCGGTGCGCGCCGCCGCGATCGCGCTGTCGACCTGGGCGTGGCTCGAGTCGGGCACCGAGGCGATCACCGTCTCGGTAGCCGGATTGATGTCGTCGTAACGGCCCTTACCGGGTCCGTCGGGGTCGACCCAATGGCCGTCGATATAGACCCCATAGGTGTCGATCAGCGAGCGTGGGTCAGCCATGTTCATTCCTTCATGGATCCGGGGTCTTAGGACGGTCCGACGGTCCGGCGGCTCAACGTTCGGTCTACACCTGTTCGACCGGTGTCGTCAATGGCCGGTCAGGCAATCCGGCATTTCCACTCAACTGCAAGGTTATTGACATCGTCGGTGCCGCCGGAGTAGACAAGGTGCACCGGACAGATCATATGGAAATGTATGATCGCCGTTGTCGAGGGAGCCAGGGTGCACACCGAAGTCCGCTCGCCGTCCGGCTCGCGATTTCCGCTGCACTCCCCCGACTTCTACGCCGGCGATCCGTATCCGGCATACCGCGAACTGCGCGCGACGGCGCCGGTGTGCTGGAACGACGTCACCAACTTCTGGGCACTGCTCAAATACGAGGATGTCCGATTCGTGTCGAGCAATCCGGCGACCTTCAGCTCGACCCAGGGCATCACCATTCCGGACCCGGCACTGCCCAGCCCGGTGCAACCAGGCGGCCTCATCTTCACCGACCCGCCGCGGCACCGGCAGATGCGCAAGCTGATCAACTCCGGCTTCACCCGGCGTCGTGTGGCCGTGCTCGAACCGAAGATCCGTGAGCTGGTGCGAGGCATCCTTGGCGGCGTACAGCCGGGTTCGGTGCACGAATTCGCCGAAGAGATCGCCGCCCCGCTGCCGACCCGGTTGATCGCCGAGCTGATCGGCGCGCCGCCCGACGACTGGGAGCAATTCCGGGCCTGGTCGGACGCGGCGACCGGAAACGCCGACCCGGAGATCGACCTGGACCCGCTGGTGGCCGCCGGCCAACTCTTCGAGTATTTCCAGAAGTTGATCGCGGCGCGGCGGATCGAGCCGCGGGATGACTTGCTGTCGGTACTGGCCGGCGCCGAAATCGACGGCGTCTCGCTCACCGACGAGGACCTGCTCAACTTCGCCTTCCTGTTGTTGGTGGCCGGAAACGAGACGACCCGCAATCTGATCGCCCTCGGCACCCTGGCGTTGATCAACCACCCCGATCAATGTCGGTTGCTGGTCGACGATCCGTCGCTGATACCCGGTGCCGTCGAAGAGATGTTGCGGTTCAACAGCCCGGTGGTGCACATGGCCCGCACCGCGAACGTCGACGTCGAGATACGCGGTCAGCGAATCGCAGAAGGCGACGTGGTGGTGATGCTGTACCAAGCGGCCAACCGCGACGAAGACGTCTTCGGTGCCGACGCCGAGGAGTTCCAGGTGACCCGCCACCCCAACCCGCACATCGCCTTCGGGTGCGGCGAACACTCCTGTGTCGGTGCACAATTAGCGCGTCTCGAGGCGACAGTGATGTTCGAGGAGTTGCTGCGTCGGTTCCCCCGGCTCGAGCTGGTCGGCGAGGTCGACCGGATGCGGGCCACCATGGTTCCCGGGGTCAAGCGGATGCCGGTACGGCTGGGAGCCTGACCGATGCGTCTGGAGTACACCGACGAGCAGGAGCAGCTGCGCGACGAGATCCGCGCGACGATGCAACAGGTCATGACGCCGGAGCGCCAGGCCGCCGTCAGCGAACGCGTGGAAGGCGGTCCCGCGGTGCGCGATTGTGTGCGTGCCCTGGCGGCCGCCGATCTACTCGGAGTCGGCTGGCCGAAAGAGTTTGGCGGGCGTGGCTTTTCGGCCATCGAGCAGTTCATCTTCGGCGAGGAGGCCCGACGGGTCAACGCGCCGATCCCGCTGGTGACCCTCAACACCGTCGGGCCGACCCTGATGCACTACGGCACCGAGGAGCAGAAGCAGACATTCCTGCCTTCGATCCTGGACGGCAGCGTCGAGTTCGCCATCGGCTACTCCGAGCCGGAGGCCGGCAGCGATCTGGCCTCGCTGCGCACCACCGCCGTCCGGGTAAGCGATGAAGTAGGGGAAGGATGGGTGATCAACGGCCAGAAGATGTTCACCAGCGGCGCCGCCGACGCCGACTACATCTGGCTGGCCGCACGCACCGATCCGAATACCAAGAAGCACAAGGGCATTTCCATCTTCATTGTGCCCACCTCGTCGCCCGGGTTCTCCTGCCAGCCGCTGCAGACCATGCCGGGTGTCTCGACCTTCTATACCTTCTACGACGACGTGCGGGTGCCGGCCAGCGCGATCGTGGCCGGCGAGAACCAGGGCTGGCAGCTGATCACCACCCAGTTGAACTTCGAGCGCGCCGCCTTGGGCAATCTGGGTGCGCTCGAGCCGCTGTTCGAGCAGACGCTGCAGTGGGCGCGCGACACCGAACTCGACGGCGGCCGGGTCATCGACAAACCCTGGGTGCAACTGGCGCTGGCCCGGGTCGAGGCGGAGGTCGCGGCCTACAGACTGATCAACCTGCGGGTGAACGCCGCGATGACCAAGGGCGGGAAGAACATAGCGCTGGAAATGGGCGAAGCGTCGGCGGCCAAGGTGTTCGGTACCGAACTGGCTCCCCTGGTCGCCCGTCAGCTGCTGGAAGTGCTCGACCACAACGGTTTACGTCGTGGCGCCGACGCGCCGCTGCGCGGTGCGCTGGAATCGGCCTACCGGGTCGCCGTCATCAGCACATTCGGCGGCGGCGCGAACGAGATCCAGCGGGACATCATCGCGATGGCCGGATTGGGCATGCCGCGCGCACCGCGTGACCTACGCGCAGGAGACAAGTCAGGAGGACCAACTCAGTGACCGACACGAAGACCGAATTGCACGACAAGCTCAAGGCACTCGTCGACCAGCACACCGGAGGCAGCGCAAAGCCATCGGTGGCTCCGGATCCGGTGAACCAGCCGATGATCCGGCACTGGGCGCACGCACTCGACGACATGAACCCGGTCTACCTCGACCCGGAATTCGCGGCGCAGTCGCGGTTCGGCGGCATTGTGTCGCCGCCGGTGATGCTCCAGACCTGGACGATGCCCGCGCCGAAACTGGAAGGCATCGGCGAGCGCGGCGGTTCACCCGTCGAGATCACCAGCAACCCCACGGCGTTTCTGGACGAGGCCGGCTACACCAGCATCGTGGCGACCAACTCCGAATTCGAGATCAACCGCTACCCCAAACTGGGTGACGTCATCAGCGCGACGTCGGTGTACGAGGAAGTCTCTGACGAGAAGACCACGGCGCTGGGCACCGGGTTCTTCCTGACCTGGGTGCTCACCTACACCGACCAGACCGGTGAAATCCTGGGGCGCCAGCGCTTTCGGGTCCTTCGATTCAAGCCGGCCCGTTAATGGGGACGCGACTGGCCCCGACGATCAGCCCGGACACCGAGTTCTTCTGGAATGGGCTGCGCGAGCACAAGCTACTGATCCAGCGCTGCAGCGGATGCGGCGCCCTGCGCAATCCACCGCAGCCGATGTGCCCGAAATGCCGTTCGCTGCAATGGGAAGCGATCGAGTCGTCCGGCCGCGGCACGGTCTACAGCTACGTGATGCCGCACCAGCCCAAGTTCCCGTTCTTCGACTATCCCTACATCGTCGCCCTGATCGAGCTTGCCGAAGGCGTCCGGCTGGTGTCGAACCTGACCGACATCGGCCCCGGCGATGTCCGGACCGCAATGCCGGTCGAGGTCTACTACCAAAGTTCAATGGAGCCGGGGAAAAAGACTTTGTCCTGCACCAGTTCCGGCCGGCTGGGTGACATGGACTTCACGTTCACCGAAGAGCAGGAGACTGTCAGCAAGCTGGCCCGCGACGTGTTGGAGCGGCGGGCCGCCCCCGAGCGGCTGACTGAACTCGAGGCCGGCGAGACCCGTTACGACGCCGCGTTATGGAAAGAACTCGCCGCCGTCGACCTGCTGGGTACCGCGCTGCCGGAGTCGTTGGGCGGCTCGTGTGTTTCAGGCGGCGGCTTCGTCGAGCTCGGGGTCTTACTGGCCGAGGTGGGAGCCACCGTGGCGCCGGTTCCGGTCTATCCGACCCTGCTGCTGGGTGCCGACACGATCGCCCGACACGGCAGTCCCGAACAACAACGACGCCTGCTGCCCGGCGTGATCGACGGAACCTGCATCTTGTCGGCGGGTCTGCAGGAACCCGGTAACTCCGACCCGACCAGTCCGGTCACCACGGCGCGCCGCGACGGAGACACCTGGCGACTGGACGGCATCAAAGAACTGGTACCGGCCGGCCAACTCGCCGACACCGTGTTGATTCCGGCCAGGCTCGACGACGGGAAGGTCGGGCTGTTCCTGCTGGCCGCCGATGCCCCGGGCGTCGACATCCGGCCGGTGTCCACCACCAACCGTGAACCGCACGCCGACATATTCCTCGACGGCGCCAGCGTCTCAGCGGCCAGCGACCGACTGGACGGGCCCGACGACCTGGTGACGGCGCTGCATACCCGCGCGCTCGTCGGCCTGTGCGCGATACAGATCGGTGTGTCTGACCGCGCCCTGCGAATGGCCGCCGAATATACCAGCAGCCGTGAGCAATTCGGCCGCCCGATCGGTAGCTTCCAGGCGGTGCAGCAACGGATGGCCGACGGGTTCATCGACCTGGAGGCGATACGCTGGACCACCTGGCACGCGGCGTGGCTGATCGCCGAGGGGCGCCCTGCCGCCCGCGCGGCACGCATCGCGAAGTTCTGGGCCGCCGAGGCCGGCGCGCGGATCGCCGCCACCGCCCAGCACGTCCACGGCGGCATCGGAATCGACATCACCTATCCCCTGCACCGCTACTTCCTGTGGGCCAAACACAACGAGCTCACGTTGGGTTCGGCCACCCAGCAGCTTGCACACCTCGGCAGCACATACCCCTAAAGGACGGCTATGACGACCGCCAAGTCACGAACGACCACCCTGCAGTGGGCCGACATCGGCGTCGGCGACGACGTGAGCCCACTGGAGATTCCGGTCACCACCACGTTGATCGTCGCCGGCGCGATCGCCTCGCGCGACTTCATGCCGGTACACCACGATCGCGACTACGCCGACAAGCAGGGCTCGCCCAACTTGTTCATGAACATCTTGACGTCGAACGGGTACTGCGTGAAGTTCCTCACCGACTGGGCCGGGCCCGAGGCAATGATCACCAAGCTGGCGATTCGCCTTGGCGTACCCAGCTTTCCGGACGACCCGCTGCGCTTCACCGGCAGCGTCACCGGCAAAACACAAGGATCTGACGGCGAGAACTTCATCGATGTGACCTTCAAGGCGTCCAACAGCCTCGGCGATCACGTCTCTGGCACGGCGGTCATCAGCCTGCTCGACGGGTCCCGGACGTGAGCGCTTCGCTGCTGGCCGGGAACACCGCCGTCGTCGGCATCGGCCAGACCGAGTTCTCCAAGGAATCCGGCCGCAGCGAACTGCAATTGGCGTGCGAAGCGGTCAGCGCCGCACTCGACGATGCCGGCCTGTCCCCCAGTGAGGTCGACGGCATGGTGACGTTCACCATGGATTCCAGCGACGAGATCGACGTCGCACGCAACGTCGGTATCGGCGATCTGAGCTTCTTCTCCCGAGTGCCGCACGGCGGAGGGGCGGCGGCCGGCACCGTTGCGCACGCGGCGATGGCGGTGGCCGCCGGGGTCGCCGACGTGGTGGTGTGCTGGCGCGCCTTCAACGAGCGTTCGGGCTTCCGGTTCGGCGGCAGCGGACGCACCAGCGCCGAAACCCCCTTGTTCATGGCGCATTACGCCCCGTTCGGATTGCTCACTCCGGCGGCGTGGGTCGCGTTGCATGCCCAGCGGTACATGTCGGCGTACGGAGTGACCAACGAAGACTTCGGCCGGATCGCCGTGGTGGACCGTGCCCACGCCGCCGCGAATCCGGACGCATGGTTCTACGAACGCCCGATCACGCTGGAAGATCACCAGAATTCGCGGTGGATCATCGAACCCGTTCTGCGACTGCTGGATTGCTGCCAGGAGAGTGACGGCGGTGTCGCGCTGGTGGTCACCAGCGCCGAGCGTGCCCGCGATCTTCGGCAGCCGCCGGCGGTGCTCGCCGCGGCCGCTCAGGGTGCGGCCTACAACGGTGAGATGATGACCAGCTACTACCGTGAGGACATCACCGGGCTGCCCGAGATGGGTGTGGTCGCCGACAAGCTCTGGCGCGATTCGGGGTTGACGCCCAAGGACATTCAGACGGCGTTCATCTACGACCACTTCACGCCGTTCGTGTTCACCCAGTTCGAGGAACTCGGATTCTGCGGGCGTGGCGAGGCCAAGGACTTCGCCACCGTCGAAAGGCTCTCACTGGGCGGCGAACTGCCGATCAACACCAACGGTGGCCTGCTCGGCGAAGCGTACATCCACGGTATGAACGGCATCACCGAGGGCGTCCGGCAAATACGGGGAACGTCTCATAACCAGGTCGACAACGTCGAGCACGTCCTGGTCACGTCGGGCACCGGCGTGCCGACCAGCGGACTGATTCTCGCGCCGGGCCGGTAGGCCACAGCAATTCATGACACCCGTTCCCGCGCTGACCCAGGCGACCGACACCCGCGAACTCATCGTGGAGTCGGCGTATGCCTGCTTTCGCAAGCAAGGACTGCACAAGGCGACCATCGTCGACATCGCCAAGGCCGCCGGCATCTCCCGCAGCACCGTGTATGAGTACTTCCGGGACAAAGCGGCCATCGTTGAAGCATGCGCCGAACACGCTTCTGAATGGTTTTACCGGGAGATGTCGGCCACCATGGACCGCGGCGGCGCACTGGAGGACAAGCTCAGTCGCGCAGCGGTATTCGTGACCCAGGCGCGGCGCGCCATCGCGTCGGAGAAATACTTCGACGTCGACGCAGTCAGCTTACTGCTCACCAAAGATGCCGCCGTCTTGCTCCGCGAATGTGTCGACTTTCTGGCACCACACCTGGCCGCGGCCAAACTGACCGGCGAGGTGCGCAAAGACCTCGACGTCCAATCAGGCGGCGAATGGTTCGCCCGAATCCTGTTCTCGCTGTTCAGCACACCGTCGTCGATGCTCGACATGGACGACCCGGACGTCGTCGCCGACTTCGTCCGCGCCCATGTGGTGCGGGGGTTCGCCAACGAACGGACGAGGCCGCGGCGCGCAGTCAACCCTTAGCAACTTTGCAGGGGCGCCCGGCGGCGTCACGGCTGATCATGCCGGCGTCCTCGAAACCGGCCAGCCAGCCCTGCATCGGCCACCAGCCCCAGCGGCGGTGAAATATTCGGGCATTGCGCACGATGTCATCGACATGCGCGACGGGCGGATCGGCGCTGGGATGGAACTGATGGAATGCGTGCGCGCCGCCTACCCAATGCATCGAGATATCCTGCGCCGCAGCACATTGAGCGAAGTCGGTGTCCTCGCCACCATAACCCCGATAACGCTCGCAGAAGCCGCCGATCGTGGTCCAGGTGCTTGCGGTAACCGCAAACGACAGTGACCAGAACAATGCGTAGTCGGTCGTTCTGACCACGTCGTCGTCGGGCGGGTTTGGTCGCGCCGGATGCGGATTGATGTGCGTCCGCAAATCGTCGAGCACATAACCGTCGGGCTCCGGCGGCGCTAGATATGTCACCGGCCCGCACAGCAGCGCATCGGCATATCGCGGCTGCGCGGCCGTGTCGTGATACCGACCGATCAGCTCGGCGTCGGGGATGCAGTCGACGTCGAGGAAGATCAACAACTCGGCGGCCTTGCCCAGCGCAGCAGCCGCGCCCACATTGCGGCCACGGGCGATCGGCAACGGCTCGGCGACGTCGAGGTTCACGACCGAAGCCGGTGAACCCTCGTCGGCGACGATGTCGGCGACGTGCAGATCATCAAGTGCGACAACGATGTGCATATCCGGTTGTCTGCTGCTGCGCGCCAAGCCTTGCAGCTGATGCCGCAAATGGGGGCCTCGGCCGCGCACAGTCGTGATGACGGCAGTCCTCATGAGGCACTCGCCGTCGCACACTGTTGAGCAGTCGTCTCGATGGCGCGGGCGGCGCGAGCAGCGGCGCCGGATACTTGCCAGCGGGTCCACCTGTCCGGATTGCTTGCCAGGGCACGGGAGATCAGTGTCGGCCATGCCCGAGCGTCCGGCCAGTGTTGAACGACGGTGGCCAGCCGGTTCCGGCGCAGGACCTCGGCGGTGGCCGCCTGCTCGCCGTATGGACGTGGCTGGGCGATCACCACGGCTGGTCGTCTCGCTGCGGCTACGTCGGCGACAGCACTTTGGCCGGCGTGAGTGACAACCACATCGGCGGCACAGATCCGCTGCCACGGATCGTCGACCCAACAACCATCTGTGCCACCGATCGCAGTCCACGCCGTTCCTGGACACGCCGCCGCGCACTCGTCGACCGAGGCACCGAAATGCTCACTCGCCCCGGCAAGGACAAGGACCCGCGCATCCGCCGACGACGCTGCCTCGCCACCGCCAACACGGCCGTCGAAGCGGCTGATACCCCCGACATAACTCGTCTTCTCCGCGTACGGACGCAGCCATGCCGGGACGTACAGTTGCGGCGGCCATGCCGCGACGATGTGATCGGCCAGCCGGTGGACGAGCGTATGTGGGGCGTCGAAACGCTTGCCCGGCAGCGCCACAACGATCACGGGCACGCCCAGCAGACGTGCGAACGCCGCGATTTCCACCGAAACGTCGGTGACGATCGCGGCCGGCCGCGCGTCGGCAACCCAACGAGCAACCGCATCCATCCGCGCCCGAAAACCACTGTCATGATGCGGCGCCCAATGCAAAGCGCCGTGTGCGGTGGGCTCCGCTACTCGGTCTGCTCGATCGTCACGCGGTAGCTTCACGACTTCGGTGAACGGATGCGGAGTCCGGAATTTCCAAAGAGCTCAATGCCGTACTCGGGCTACCGCAGCTGCGTGCAGATGCTCTTCGCCCGCGCCAGATGCCCGAATCCTTGATGGTGGATGTAATAGCCGATCATGGCCGTCCTCACAGTGCTTCGATCATGTTCCGGTACAAATCCAGGTAGGCGCTCAACATGGCTTCGGCGGAGCAATGCCGCAGGGCGTGTTCCCGCACTTCGGCACGCGATAGCCGATCGCGTCCGGTATCACGTCGGCCATTGCAGCGACATCTCCCGCAGGAACGAGTCGGCCCGACTGTTGGGTGATCAGTTCAGGTATACCGCCGCGGGCGAAAGCGACGACGGGCGTGCCGCTGCACATCGCTTCGGCGACGACGAGGCCGTACGGCTCGTCCCACACCGGGGTCACCAAGGCGGCCGAAGCGTGGCCGACCAATCCGGCCAACCGGTGGTGATCGAGATGACCGGCATAGCGAACCTTCTCGCACAGCTGTGGTTTCACCTGCTCGTCGAAGTACTTCGGGTCCGAAATCGGGCCGGCGAGCACGAGCGGCCGGCCGGCCCGCCGGGCGGCCGAGATCGCCAGGTGGGGTGCCTTCTCCGCGGTGATCCGGCCGAACCACAGCAGTGGCCCGCCCCCGGGGCCCAGCGGCCAGTGATCGGTGTCGATTCCGTTCGGGACGACGCTGATTGCCGCATCGCGTTGCGCCACAGGTCGCCGTATGTCCGCGAGACTGCCGCGAACTGTGTGCCCAACCCGCCGGAGGCATCGATGGCCGACTCCAACCAGGGTGTCGGCGGCGTGTGGACCGTGGTCACATCGGAGTCGACAACATCGGCGCCATGGCAACTGGAAGGTAGTGCAGGCTGTGGTTGTGGATGACGTCGAAGTCGCGCCGGCCAGAACCGGCGAGCTCAACATCAACGTCAAGTAGGCGTGGTGGTCTGCCATGAACGCTTCCGGCGACATAGATACGTCCGCCCGTGCCGACGCCGACACCAGTAGCGGCCGAACCGCCAGCGTGCGGCAACCCAACTCGAGATCCGAGCCAGCGGCGGCAAAGACCGAGACGTCGTGCCCGCGCCCGGGAAAGCGCCCGCGACAGGTGCCACACGTGCGCTTCCAGACCGCCGGCGAACGGCTGGCTGATTGGAAAGCGGCTCGAAGCGATCAACGCGATCCGAAGCTGCGTGCTCATGCCGAGACGCTCCGGTACAGACATCGGTGCGCCGCAGCGATTTCGGCGCGTTCGGTGCGGCGCTCCGGCCAGGTGGCCCGCGGGGCCGGTTGGCCCGCCGCCCAGCGCCGATACGCACTATCGACTGCGCGCCGCAGAGATTCGGCATCGAAGTCATCCTCGCTGAAACCGAACACACCGCAAGGACGTTGCTGGTCGTAGAAGCCGCAACTCGGAACGATCAGCGCGGTGCCGAGGTCGAAACAGGCTTCCAGCCAGCCGGAATGACTGCCGAATCGGTACGGCAGCAGCGATACGGTCAGCGATGCCAGGTAGTCCCATAGTTCGTCGTCCGAGAAGTACGGGTGCACGCGGACGTCTACGTGTTCGTACTTCCCGTAGTTCAGCAATGCGTGCCCGGCCTGCGGTGCATACCAATGGTTAATGGGATCGAAGATCTCGTCGTGGACGTCGATCTGGAGAACGGCCTGCGGCAGTACCGACACAATGTCGACAAGCGCTTCGATGATCGGCAGCGGATCCATGTTCGCGCGAAGACTCTTGGCGTGTATTCCGATGACGAATCGTCCGCCGGCAGGACGCGGTCTCTCGATCCAGCCGCGCTCCAGGACATGCGGGTGCGGCAAGACGTGCGACGATCGACCCCACCGACGCTGGATCCGCTGTCCGGCACCGGGTGTCAGCGTGATCAGCTGATCGGCGGCTGCGACGAGGACGTCCTGCTGGACGGAGTGCGCCTGCGGGTCGGGATGGTGTGGGTTGCGTAAGTCGTGCATCGTGTAGAGCAGTGGCTTTTGGTGCTCTTTGAGTTCCTGTATCACCGTAGTGAGCACGTCCGGCCCGATGGCGTCGAACCCGAAGTGCACGTGGAACACGTCGAACCGATCATGATTCGCGGTGACCCAACCCGGTTCGAGCATCAATGGAGGCCACCAACCCCCGGGCACGGTGCGGCCGTCCTTGGGGACCGGATCATGCAGTCGCACTACATCATCCGCACCATCTGGGTTCGACAGGTGACGCACGTAGACGTGCGAGGCAGGCACCGAGGCAACGCGCAGCAATTCTCTCCCTGGGCAATGAACTGATTAGCCGACACAGGAGAACGCGCTGAGTGGTATCCCCTGACGTCCGCAGATCGATTCCTGCAGACTGAAGAATGCGACTCAGATTTAATACCCGGCGCAGGGCCGACTAAAACAGCAGGCGCCGACGCGGCGCCCAGCCGATCAAGGCTGCAGCATTACTTTCACGGCGCCGTCCTGCTTCTTCTGGAAGATCTCGTAGGCGTGCGGGGCCTGGTCGAGCGGGAGCACATGCGTGGCGAACGTGTCGACGCCCAGCGGATCGTCGTCGGTCAGCAGCGGCATGATGTCGTCCGCCCAGCGCTTGACGTTGGCCTGCCCCATCCGCAGCGTCAACTGCTTGTCGAACAGGGTGAGCATCGGCAGCGGGTCGGCCATGCCGCCGTAGACGCCGATCAGCGAGATCGTGCCACCGCGCTTCACGATGTCGATGGCGGAGTAGAGCGCGCTGAGCCGGTCCACACCGGCGGTCTGCATCAGCCGTTTGCCGATCGCGTCCGGCAACAGCCCGGTCGCAGTTTGGGCCAATTTGGCGACCGGTGAGCCGTGCGCCTCCATACCCACCGCATCGATCACCGACTCTGCGCCACGGCCGTCGGTCAGGTCCTGGATTGCCTCCACGAGACCCGAGCCGACCTCGCGCAAGTCGACGGTCTGGATGCCGCGAGCCTCGGCGCGGGCAAGTCGCTCGGAAACCAGATCGATGGCGATCACCCGGTAACCAAGATGGTGGGCGATGCGCGCAGACATGTCCCCGATCGGACCCAGGCCGAGCACCGCCACCGTGCCCCCGTCGGGAATGTCCGCATACGCTACCGCCTGCCAGGCCGTCGGTAGCACGTCGGAAAGATAGACAAACCGCGAATCCGGCGGTCCCTCAGGCACTTTGATGTGGGTGAATTGAGCTTGCGGCACCCGCAACAACTCGGCCTGGCCACCGGGAACTTCGCCGTACAGTTCCGAGTAGCCGAACAAAGCCGCCCCCATGCCCTGGTCGCGCACCTGGGTCGTCTCGCATTGGGTATAGAGCTGCTTGTCGCACATATGACAGCTGCCGCAGGAAATCTGGAACGGGATGACCACGCGGTCGCCGACCCGCAGGTCGCCTGTCTCGCCACCGACCTCGCGCACAATGCCCATCGGCTCGTGGCCAATGATGTCGCCGGGTTTCATGAACGCACCGAGGACTTCGTAGAGGTGGAGATCAGATCCGCAGATGTTGGTCGAGGTGACCTCGATGATGGCGTCGGTGGGTTCTTCGATTTTGGGGTCGGGCACCGACTCCACGCGAACGTCGCGTTTGCCGTGCCAGGTGACAGCTTGCATGCAAAGGCGATACCCGTCTGAGCGCTGCCGAAACTCCGAGGTCAGTGACCGCCATCAGAGTGACGGCCCGCTGCGCCCGGCTTCGCCGCGCTTGCGACCGTGACCGCCATCAGAGTGACGGCCCGCTGCCCCGGCTTCGCCGCGCTTGCGACCGTGACCGCCTTCAGAGTGACGGCCCGCTGCGCCCGGCTTCGCCGCGCTTGCGACCGTGACCGCCGTTAGAGTGACGGCCCGCTGCGCCCGGCTTCGCCGCGCTTGCGACCGTCACGGCTGCGCCAGCGCCCGCATGAAGAACGTCAGGTTCGCCGGCCGCTCGGCCAACCGCCGCATGAAGTAGCCGTACCACTGGGTGCCGAACGGCACGTACACCCGGACCTGGTTGCCGGCTCCCGCCAGTCGCGACTGCTCGTCGTCGCGGACGCCGTAGAGCATCTGGTATTCGAAATCTTCGGTGCCTCGCCCATATTCGCGGGCCAACACGGGCACCGCGTCGATGACCACCGGGTCGTGTGAGGCCACCATCGGATAGCCTGCCCCGGCCATCAACACTGCTAGACAGCTCAGGTATGAGTCGGTGACCGCCGCGGCATCCCGATACGCGACCGATGCCGGTTCGTCGTAGGCGCCTTTGCACAGCCGGACCCTGGTCCCGGTTTTCGCGAGTTGCGCGCAGTCGCCGAGCGTGCGCCGCAGGTAAGCCTGAACGACCACAGCGAGCCAGGGAAATTCGCTCCGCAGATCGGCGGCGATCGACAACGTGGAGTCGGTGGTGTTGTGGTCCTCGGCGTCCACCGTCACCCAGGCGCCGACCTGTTGCGCCCGCTCGCAGATGGTGTGCGCATTGGCCAACGCGATCTTCTCGCCGTCGCGATCCAGTGCCTGCCCCAACGCCGACAGCTTCAGCGACACCTCCAGTGGACGCACGCTGTCGTTGCGAGCGTCCGGTCGCCGGCCCAGAGCGTCCAGCAGTTGCAGGTAGGAACGTACCGTGGCGTTCGCCCCGTCGACGTCGGTGACATCCTCACCCAGATAGTCGATGCTGACGAACCGGCCCGAATCCCTCAGAGCGGCGACACTGCCCAGCACCAGGTCGAGTGTGGCACCCGGTACGAACCGGTGCACCACTTTGCGGGTGACCGGCAAGCGTTCGGCGGTGCGCCGCAGCCCGTCGGATCGGCTGGCCGAAAGAATGGCCGGCCGAAGCGTTTTGGCGAACAGGCCGGATCCGATAGGGCCGACCCGCTGCGCCCGGCTGCGCCGCGCTGGCGATCGCCACCATCCGATGGGGACGACCCGCTGCGCCCGGCTGCGCCGCGCTGGCGATCGCCCCGGCATCAGTTCGCCGCCATGTGCGGATAGTTGTGATCGGTGGCCGGGACGAAGGTCTCCTTGATCGAGCGGGCTGACGTCCAGCGCAGCAGGTTCTGCGCGGAACCGGCCTTGTCGTTGGTTCCCGATCCACGGGAACCCCCGAACGGTTGGCGACCCACCACGGCACCGGTCGGCTTGTCGTTGACGTAGAAGTTCCCTGCGGCGAACCGCAGTCGGTTCTGCGCGGCCAGCACCGCGTCGCGGTCGTCGGCGATCACCGCTCCGGTCAGGGCGTAGCGCGACCCGGTGTCGATGACCTCGAGGATCCGGTAGAACTCGCCGTCGGGGTAGACGTGCACCGACAGCAGCGGACCGAAGTACTCCGTCGCGAAGGCCTCGTCGGTCGGGTCGTCGGACAGCAGCACCGTCGGGCGCACGAAATAACCTTCGCTGTCGTCGTATTCTCCGCCGACGGCAATGGTCATGCCCGCAGCGCTCTTCGCACGTTCGATGGCGTTGACGTTCTTGGTGAAGGCCCGCTCGTCGATCAGCGCGCCGCCGAAGTTGGTCAGGTCGGTGATGTCGCCGAACGGCAACTCGGCGGTGGCGGCCAAAAAGTCGTCGCCCATCTGCTGCCACACCGAGCGCGCAATGAACGCCCGCGATGCCGCCGAGCACTTCTGTCCTTGATAGTCGAATGCGCCGCGAATCAAGGCGGTGCGCAACACATCCGGCTGGGCCGAGGCATGAGCGAGCACGAAGTCTTTGCCACCGGTCTCGCCCACCAGTCGCGGGTAGCAGTGGTAGCGCTCGATGTTGACGCCGACCTGTTGCCACAGCCGCTGGAAGGTTGCCGTCGATCCGGTGAAGTGAATGCCGGCCAACCGCGGGTCAGCCAGCGCCACCTCCGATACCGCGTAGCCGTCGCCGGCCACCAGGTTGATGACGCCCGGCGGCAGACCGGCCGCCTCCAGCAGTTGCATGGTCAGATACGCCGACAGCGTTTGGGTGACCGAAGGCTTCCACACCACGGTGTTGCCCATCAACGCCGGTGCAGTGGGCAGATTCGCGGCGATCGAGGTGAAGTTGAACGGCGTGATCGCGTAGACGAATCCGTCCAGCGGGCGGTAGTCGGTGCGGTTCCATTCGCCGCGGGTGCTCAGTGGTTGCTGCGCGCGGATCTGGCGCGCGAAATCGACATTGAAACGCCAGAAGTCGACCATCTCGCAGGGCGCGTCGATCTCGGCCTGGAATGCGGTCTTGGACTGGCCCAACATGGTCGCGGCCGCGATCTTCTCCCGCCACGGACCGGCCAACAGGTCAGCCGCCCGCAGGAAGATAGCGGCACGCTCGTCGAATGGCATTGCCGCCCAGTGCATCCGCGCCGCCATTGCGGCGTCGACGGCGGCGAGCGCATCGGCGGGTCGGGCGTTGGTCAACGTGCCCAGCGTTGCCGTGTGCCGATGCGGCTGCACGACGGCGATCCGCTCCCCGTCGCCCATCCGGTGGGTGCCGCCGATGACGTGCGGCAGATCGATCGGGTGATCGATCAGGTCGGTGAGCGCGCTGTGCAGCCTCGCCCGTTCAGGAGAACCCGGGGCGTAGTCGTGAATCGGTTCGTTGACAGGCGGTGGAACATCGGTGATCGCGTCCATGCCTTCAGGATCCCAGTGACGGGGACGTGCACGGTTGGCTGATCGGACAAGGGTTTGTCAACCACCTAGTAGAATCGGACAACATGCAGGCAGCCGGGGTCGCGCTGGGCCGACTGTTGTTGGCCCTCGATACGACGGTGGCGAGCCTCGTCGAGGCGCCACGCGGGCTTGACCTGACCGTGGCGTCGGCGGCGCTGATCGATTCCGATGACGTCCGGCTCGGTCTGGCCGGCGGCGCGGATTCCGCGGACGTCTTCTTTCTGCTCGGCGTCTCCGACAGTGAAGGCCAGCGTTGGCTGGAGAGATACGGCGCTGGACCGGTGGGACGCGCTCCGGTGGCGATCTTCGGCAAGAATCCGTCCGATGCGCTGGTCGCCCGGGCCGTCGCCGTTGGCACGGCGGTGGTGGCCGTGGAACCGCAGGCCCGTTGGGAGCGGATCTACCGGCTGGTCAACCACGTGCTCGAACACCACTCGCCCGGCTTCGGAGACCCCGCCGATCCGCAGCACGACTCCGGCACCGACCTGTTCGGCCTGGCGCAGTCGCTGGCCGACCGGATCCACGGCATGGTGAGCATCGAAGACGCGCAATCACACGTGTTGGCCTATTCGGCGTCCAACGACGAAGCCGATGAGTTGCGTCGGCTGTCGATTCTCGGCCGCGCCGGGCCACCTGAGCACCTGACATGGATCGGTCAGTGGGGCATCTTCGATGCGCTGCGAGCCGGCGCCGACGTGGTCCGGGTCGACGAACGACCAGAGCTCGGCCTGCGGCCGCGGCTGGCGGTCGGCATCCACCACCCTGCCCGCCGGGCACCGGGTTTCGCCGGCACCATCTGGGTGCAGCAGGGCTCGCGGCCTCTCGCAGGCGACGCCGACGAGGTGTTGCGGGGCGCCGCGGTCCTGGCGGCGCGCATCATGTCCCGACTGACCGCACGGCCGTCGACGCATACTTTGCGTGCCCGGCAGCTGCTGGGCCTGGTCGACAGCGGAGCGCTTGACGTCGAGGTGATCGGCCGGGAGCTCGGCATCGTCACCGACGGCAATGCCGCCTTGATCGGCTTCCACAGCCCCGGCAGTAATGATCGGTTGGCCGATGTTCTTGCATTGAGCGCTAACGCTTTTCGATCTGATGCTCAGGTGGGTGCGCACGGCTCGCGGGTGTACGTGCTGCTGCCCGACACGACGAAGCGCTCGTCGTTGCAGTCCTGGATTCGCGGCACGATCAGTGCGTTGCACACCGAGTTGGGGCTGCAGCTGCGGGCCGTGGTCGCCGCGCCGCTGCCCGGCCTCGCCGGCTTGCCCGCGGTGCGCGCAGAGATCGATCGCGTGCTGAATAGCGCTGAGCGCCATCCAGATTCGTTCCGACAGGTGACGGCGCTGGCCGAAGCGCATACCACCGTTCTGCTCGACGAGATCATTACGATGCTCGGCGCCAACGAGCGACTCGTCGATCCACGAGTCCGCGATTTGCAAGCACACGACCCGGCGCTCGTGCAGACGCTACGTGCGTATCTCGACGAGTTCGGCGACGTCGCCGCGACGGCAGAACAGTTGCACGTCCACCCCAACACCGTGCGCTACCGGGTCCGCCGGATCGAGACGCTGCTGGCGACGTCGTTGGAGGACCCCGATGCACGGCTCTTGCTGACACTCGGATTGCGCGTTGTCGATCAAACCTAGTCTTGTGCAAAGCGGGCGTCGAGCAAACATGGCGCGATCACGTCCGGCACCGTTCGCAACAGTTATCTTCAGCATGAGCGTAACTTCAAGCGGTGCACCAATTTCCCGTCAGCTAAGGTTCATTGGGTGAGTGAACACCCGTCGTCCTATTTGGTGCTCGCGTCGCAGCGAAGTGGCAGCACGCTCCTCGTCGAATCACTGCGAGCAACGGGCGTCGCCGGCGAACCGCAGGAGTTTTTTCAGTATCTGCCGACTACGAGCCAGGCTCCGCAACCGCGCGAGTGGTTCGCCGAGACGCAGGACGAGTCGATTTTGAGCCTGCTCGATCCACTGGACGAGGGGAAGCCGGATCTGGCGCCTCCCGAGATCTGGCGTGATTACATCCGCACTGTCGGACGGACACCGAACGGTGTGTGGGGCGGCAAGCTGATGTGGAACCAGACGCCGCTGCTGCTCAGCCGGGCGAGCGAATTGCCGAATCGCTCCGGCGAGGGCCTGCTGGCCGCCATTCGCGATGTCGTCGGCGAGGAGCCGCTACTCATCCACATCCACCGGCCCGACGTGGTCTCTCAAGCAGTGTCATTTTGGCGCGCTGTGCAGACGCGGGTGTGGCGAGGCAGGCCCGATCCGGTCCGCGATGCGCGCGCCACCTACCACGCCGGTGCAATCGCACACGTGGTCACGATGCTGCGCGAACAAGACAAGGGCTGGCAGGACTGGTTCGCGGAAGAAGGCATCAAGCCGATGGATGTTCCGTATCCGGTGTTGTGGCGCAACCTGACTCAGGTGGTGGGCACCGTCCTGGAATCGTTGGGGTTAGACCCCCAACTGGCGCCGCAACCGGTGCTGGAACGCCAAGCCGATAAACGCTCCGACGAATGGGTAGACCGCTACCGGGCCGACGCCGAGAAAGAGGGACTCCCGTTATGACTGCGCTGGTGACGATGCAGAGCACAAGAGCGATGTGGGGGCACCACCCGCTTGCAGGGGAGAGGAACAGGGCCGATGACTACGTTTGCTGAGGCCAAGCGGGTCGACGAACTGCGGCTGCTCGAAGCGGAAGCAGTGCACATCATCCGCGAAGTCGTTGCCGAGCTGGAGCGGCCGGTCCTGCTGTTTTCCGCCGGTAAGGACTCGATTGTCCTACTTCGCTTGGCGGAGAAGGCATTTCGGCCACTTCCGTTGCCCTTCCCGGTGATGCACGTCGACACCGGTCACAACTTCCCCGAGGTGATCGAATTCCGCGACCGGCGCGTTGAGGGCGAGGGCCACAAGCTGATCGTCGCCTCCGTGCAGGAGTCCATCGACAACGGCCGGGTCGCCGATCCCGGCCGCAACGCGTCACGCAACCGGGCGCAGACCCGGACGTTGCTCGACGGGTTGGAGGCCGGCGGCTTCGACGCAGCGTTCGGCGGCGCCCGCCGCGACGAGGAGCGGGCTCGCGCCAAAGAACGGATTCTGAGCTTCCGCGACGAGTTCGGCCAGTGGGATCCACGCGCTCAGCGCCCCGAGCCGTGGTCGCTCTACAACGGGCGGATCAAGAAAGGCGAGCAGGTGCGGGTGTTCCCGCTGAGCAACTGGACCGAGCTCGATATCTGGCGCTACATCGAGCTCGAAAGCCTTGAAATTCCGTCGATCTACTTCGCACACGAACGCGAGGTGTTCGAGCGCGACGGCATCCTGCTGGCGGTGTCGGAGTACGCCGAACCGCACAACGACGAGTCCTCTGACGTCGAGTGGGTGCGCTACCGCACCGTCGGCGATCTGACCATCACCGGTGCGGTGCGGTCCAGGGCCACCGAGATCAGTGGCGTCATCGAGGAGATCTCGGCGGCGACGGTGTCCGAGCGCGGAGAGACCCGGGCCGATGACCGCACCTCGGTTGCCGCAATGGAAGACCGAAAGCGAGAGGGTTACTTCTGATGAGCGGCAGCGAAGAAGAACGAAAAGGCCCGAGCTGATGAGCGGCAGCGAAGAAGAACGAAAAGGCCCGAGCTGATGAGCGGCAGCGAAGAAGAACGAAAGGGCCCGAGCTGATGACTACGGCCGAACACACCGAGCAGCCCGCGAAATTCCAGCCGGCCGGCGGCATCACGCGTCAACTGCTGCGGATCACCACCGCGGGTTCGGTCGACGACGGCAAGAGCACGCTGATCGGACGACTGCTACACGACACCGACAGTCTGCCGTTGGACCACCTGGAAGCCGTCACCGATGAGGAGGGCGTCGCCGACCTGGCGGCGCTGTCCGACGGCCTGCGTGCCGAACGCGAACAGGGCATCACCATCGACGTCGCCTACCGCTTCTTCTCCACCGCCGGCCGCAGTTACATCCTGGCCGACACCCCCGGCCACGAGCGCTACACCCGCAACATGTTCACCGGCGCTTCCAATGCCCACGTGGCCATCCTGCTGGTCGATGCACGGGCGGGCGTTCTGCGCCAGACCCGCAGGCATGCCCGGATCGCAAAGCTGTTGGGCATCAAGCACTTTGTCGCGACGGTCAACAAGATCGACCTGGTCGACTTCGACCAGGACCGGTACACCGAGGTGGAGACCGAACTTCAGCAGCTGAGCACGCGCCTGGGCGGCCTGGACATCACCGTGATCCCGATCGCCGCCAAGCTCGGCGACAATGTGGTGCACCGCTCGGACAACACACCGTGGTACGACGGCCCGACGCTGCTGGACTATCTGGAAGGCGTCGAACTGGCTGCGCCGCACGCAGAACCGGCCCGGTTGCGGCTGCCGATCCAGTGGGTCTCCCGGCCGACGGACAACCAGCGTCGGCGATACACCGGGCGGCTCGCCGCGGGAACGCTCAGCGTCGGCGACCCGGTCATCTCGCTGCCCGCCGGAACCGAGTCGACGGTGACGGTAGTCGACACCCTCGACGACGAACGCACGACAGGTGTCGCCCCACTGTCGGTTTCGGTGGAACTTGTTGACGACATCGACGTCGGCCGCGGCGATGTGCTGGTCAGTGGCGCCGGCGAAGCGGTGCTGCCGGTACTGGCCCGAGAGATCGACGCGAACGTGTGCTGGTTCGTCGACTCCCCGTTGCGGGCAGGCGATCGGCTGGCGCTCAAGCAGACCAGCACAACCGTTCGCGCCACCGTGCAGGAGTTGCACTCCCGCCTCGACCCCGAGACACTCGACGAGCTCGACGGCCCAGTTGAGCTGACGCTCAACGACATCGGCACCGTGACCCTGCGGACCAGTTCGGTCGTCATCGCCGACAGCTACGCCGACAACCGCGACACCGGCGCGTTCATCTTGATCGACGAAGTCACCAATGACACCATCGGTGCCGGCACCATCATCGAAGCGCGCGAGGTCAAACCGGGTACCCATTCCCGCAGCGATATCCGTTGGCATCCTTCGGCATTGGATCGCAAGCATCGTTGGCAGGCGACCGGTCAAGCCGGCGCGACGATCTGGTTCACCGGCCTGCCCGCTTCCGGAAAGTCGACCATCGCGGTGGCTGTCGAGCGCGCGCTCGTCGAATCCGGCCGGGTCGCCTACCTCCTCGACGGCGACAACCTTCGGCACGGCCTGTCCGATGACTTGGGTTTCTCCCCCGGCGACCGCACCGAAAACATCAGGCGGGTCGGCCATTTGACCCGACTACTGGCCGACGCCGGTGTAGTGGCATTGGCATCGCTGGTGTCGCCGCTGAAGTCGGACCGCGAGACCGCTCGCGCCCTCAGCGATGCCGCCAAACTGCCGTTCATCGAAGTGCACGTCGCCACGTCACTTGAAGAATGCGAAAAGCGAGACCCGAAAGGGCTCTACGCGCGTGCACGTAAAGGTGAGCTCAAAGGGCTAACCGGTGTCGACGCGCCCTACGAGCCGCCCGAAGACGCGGACCTCGTGTTGGACACTGCCGGCGCCGACACCGATGATCTCGCGGCCGAAGTCATCGCCCTGCTCGACGAGCGCAGCCCCCGGCCCACAACGCGTTAGACCGTGACCGCTCGCTTGGCGTAGATCTCGGCGAGGAACTGCTCGACCGCCACCGCGGCATGGGCGGCCCGCGCCGATCCGAAGATGTCGAACGCGTGCTGCGCCCGTGGTAACTCGGCGTAGACGACGGGCTGGCGGCTGACCTGTTGTAGCCGCGCGTTGAACGCGCGAGCCTGCTCGACTGGGATCAGCGAGTCGTTGGTCCCGTGCAGCACGAAAAAGGGTGGCGCATCGGCAGATACATACGAGATCGGCGATGCTACGCGGAATGCGTCCGCGATTTCGGTGCGGGTTCGTTTGAACACGTACTTGCCCAACATCGGTGCCATCAGCGGGTGGATCGCGCTGTCCTCACCATTGAAGTCGTACAGGCCGTAGAACGGAATCGCCGCCCGGACACTGGTGTCGGCAGTCTCGAAACCGGGCTGGAACTGAGGATCATTCGCAGTAACGGCAGCCAGCGATGACAAGTGCCCACCGGCCGAGCCGCCGGTAATCGCGACCCAGTCCGGGTCGCCGCCATACTCGGCGATGTGCTCCTTGACCCACGCCAGCGCGCGTTTGACGTCGACGATATGGTCGGGCCAGGTGGAGCGCGGGCTGAGCCGATAGTTGATCGCCACGCACACCCAGCCGAGTTCGGCCAGATGGCTCATCAACGGATATGCCTGCTGGCGTTTGCTTCCCAACATCCATGCACCGCCGGGCACCTGCAGCAGGACGGGCGCGCGGCCGGCCGGGTCGAGGTCGGGGCGTCGCCAGATGTCGAGGTGATTCCGCTTGCCGTGCTCGCCGTAGCTGATGTCGGCGTCGTGCGCGTAATCGCGGTAGATCCGCATCATGCGCACCACGCCGGGCGCCTTGGCCGTGCCCGCGTCGTCCGGCCGCTTCCACAGATCCCCCGACTCGGTGCGACGATCGGCGCCGAGCCCGGCGTCGAGCGCCGCAGTCAGCGGCAGATTGGCCCGCGTGCCGATGCGGTGCAGACCCAGCAGGCCAAGCCACGACAAGGCCGATACCAGCCAGCTGAACGTGCGCAACCGGGGCGAGAGCATCCGAGTGATGGCGGCCAGCAGCCCGAACTGTCCGGCGATCAGTTGCAACGGCAACTCAGTCGCGAACACCCCGAAACTGAAGGCGTGGATCGAAAGGTATCCCCGCTTGCTCAGCGGCTTATAACCGTTGGCGGTCACTGCGAGTCCGGCGATCGAGGCAAGCACGACGGTCAATTTCTTCACGGCAACCACTTAACCACAGGACTTGTCGGACCCTGTCGTTACAATTCGAACATGCGTTCGAGCAGCCGAGATGAGGTCGTCGAGGTCTTCGACGCGCTCCAGGCTGACGTCAAGCGCGCACTGGATTTGTCATTCGACTCGCTGACCACTCCCGAGCGGCTGGCCTTGTTGCAACTGTGCGAAAGGCTGCGCCGTCAGCTGCCTGCGGTCGAGCATCCGTTGATCAACCAGCTCAGCCGACAGGCTGACGCTACAGAACTGGGCGGCAAACTGCCCACAGCGCTGGCCAATCGGCTGCTGATCAGCAGGGGTGAGGCCTCCCGCCGTGTCCAGGAGGCCGCCGAATTGGGCGAACGGAAAGCGCTCAACGGCGAACCTTTGGCACCGATGTTGCCGGCCACCGCTGAAGCGCAGCGAAACGGCAAGCTCGGAGCTGGCCATGTCGCGGTCATCCGCGGTTTCTCGCACCGACTCCCGGACGTCGTCGACGTCGAGACCCGCCAGAAAGCCGAAGCGCAACTGGCCCGATTGGCCTGCGAACATCGCCCCGACGAACTCAGCAAGCTGGCCGACAAACTCCTCGACTGCCTCAACCCGGACGGCGATTTCACCGATCATGATCGGGCGCGGCGACGCGGCATCATCATCGGCAGACAGGACATCGACGGGATGTCCCCGATCAGCGGGTACTTGACTCCGGAGGCCCGCGCGACGTTCGACCCGGTATTGGCCAAGCTGGCGGCGCCGGGGATGTGCAATTCCGCGGACGACACCCCGTGCGTCAGCGGCTCCCCCTCGCAGGCCGCCATCGACGACGACACCCGCAGCGCGGGCCAGCGCAACCACGATGCATTGCTGGCGCTGGCTCGCACGGCGCTGGCCTCCGGTAATCTGGGCCAGCACAACGGTTTACCCGCCAGCATCATCGTCAGCACGACTCTGAAAGACCTCGAGGCCGGCTCCGGGAAAGCTCTGACCGGCGGAGGCACCCTGCTGCCGATGTCCGATGTGATCCGGTTGGCCTCGCACGCGCATCATTACCTGACGATTTTCGACAAGGGCAAAGCGATCGGGCTCTACCACACCAAACGGCTGGCCTCACCGGGACAGCGAATTGTGCTCTACGCCAAGGATCGTGGCTGTTCGTTCCCCGGTTGCGACGTGCCCGGCTACCTCACCGAGGTCCACCACGTCACGTCATGGGTTCGACGCCCCGAGACCGACATCAACAACCTCGTGCTCGCCTGCGGTCCGCACCACACGCTGGCTGAGCAAGGCTGGACAACCCGCAAGCTGAAAACCGGTGACACCGAATGGATTCCGCCGCCGCACCTCGATCGCGGGCGACCCAGGGTCAACACCTTCCACCATCCGGACAGACTGCTCTGCGACGAGGATGACGACGACGCACCCTAGCTGAGAGTGCGTTACGACTCTTCGGCCGGCACGTTCGATCACCTCGTAATCCGGGTCGAGCATCGACGCCTCACGGGTGCCGCTCTGTTGAACCTTCCCGGTGATCCGCAGCACCTGCCCGGGCGCGACTTCGTCGCCGCACCGCCCCGGCCGAAAGGTGATGCGGATTTCGCCGCTTTCGTCGCCGACCACGATCGAGCGAAACGTTTGTCCGCGCTTGGTGATTTCCTCGACCTGGTTGACCCGCCCTTCCACGGTGGCACGGCGTCCCGGGATCACGCTGTCCACCGATATCACCGTCGCGGGCCGCTCCGGGTGCTCGTAATCGTCGGCAGGCATGTCCTCGCCGTGCATGATGTGGACCTCGAGCCTCTCGACCTCTCGCGCGATCCGTTGTTCGAAAGTGTCCGGAAAGGCCTCGCGGATCTTGGACTGCACGTCGTAGGGGACGATGGTGGCGGCCGCGTCCGGGACCCGGCTGACGGCTCGGGCGATCTTGTCCGCGGTCCGGTCGTGCAGCAACCGTCCCAGCAGCGGCGCATACGTCCTGCGCGGCAGCAAGACTGTCACGTTGGTGTGCGGATGTTCGTTGCGCGCCTTGGCGACCAGCACTTGTGCCGCCCGGTTGATCCGCCGGTCGGGACAGTCCACCACCCGGAGCCTGGTGTCGAGATCGAAGTCGTCCCAACGTTTTCGGAGCTGCCTGGCGTGTGCGGCGTCGACCATGAAATGCACTGCGATCAGCTCGTCGGCGCGCAATCCCTTCCCGTAACGCAACGCTTCGAGCACCGCGAGGTCGAGCGAGTTGACCAGAACGAACACCTCATGCCGCGCATACTTCACCAGCTCGGGGCGATCCTTGCGGAATGCCTGCAGGATCGCCGACTCCGCCCGGTACTCCCGGTTGAGCCGGATCAGCCCGAAGACCAGTATCGGGAAGACCACGACGACCAGCCACGCACCTTCGGTGAACTTGGCCACTGCGAAAATCCCCACCACGATCGTCGAGAGAACCGCCGCGGAGAAGTTGATCGCCAATTTGTACCGCCAGCCCGATTCGCGTTCGGTCAGGTGGTGCTTGCTCATCCCGTAGCCGGCCATCGAGAAGCCGGTGAACACCCCGATGGCGTAGAACGGCACCAGCGCATTGACAGAGCCGCCGGTGAAGACCAGCAGCGCCACCGACAGCGCCGCGAGCGTGAGGATGCCGTTGGAGAACACCAGCCGGTAGCCGCGTTGCATGAGCTGGCGCGGTAGAAAGCGGTCCTCCGCAACGAAACTCGCCAGCGCCGGGAAGCCGTTGAAGCTGGTGTTGGCACCGGTGTACAAGATGGCCGCGGTCGAAATCTGGACCAGCACATACATCGTGTCGCCGATGGGCCCGTTGCCGAACACCGTGCGGGCGACCTGCGAGAGCACCGACGGGTACTCGGAGAGAAACGGCGCGGCGTGGGTGGCATAGGTGAGATAACCGACGCCTGCCAGCAGGAAGCCCAGAATGCACGCCATCGCCGTCAGCACGCGCCGCGCGTTGATGCTCTGCGGTTTACGGAAGACCTGGACGGTGTTGGAGATCGCCTCGACCCCGGTCAGCGACGAACCGCCGTTGGCGAACGCGCGCAGCAACACCAGGATGGTCGCGCCCATCACCAGACCGTTGCCATGATGAACCGAAACCGCTCCGGCGGCGTGGCCGGGATCGTATTGCGGTAAGCCCCAGATGATATGGCGTATGACGCCGGTGACAATCATCGCCACGACCATCACCACGAATGCGTAGGTGGCGATCGCGAACGGCCGGCCGGCTTCGCGCAGGCCGCGCAGATTCAGGTAGCACATAAAGATCACCACAGTGACGGTGATCTCCAGGCTGTAGGGCCCGAGCGCGGGTATCGCGGAGGCCACCGCCACCGTTCCGGCTGCCGCCTGCACGGCGACCGTCACGACGTAGTCGATCAGCAAAGCCGCCGCGGCCACCTGCGCCACCCGCGGGCCGAAGTTCTCCCGCGCGACGATGTAGGAACCACCGGCCCGCGTGTACGTCATCACGACCTGCCGATACGACGCGGCAACCAGCACCAGGATCAGGAGGATGACACCCATGATGGGCAGCAACAAGACGAACGCCGCCAGCCCGGCATGCGGTAGCAACTCCGTCAGGATCTGTTCGGGCCCGTATGCGGTCGACGAGATCGCGTCGGGCGAAAGCGCCCCCAGCGCAACAGGATTCGAGAGGTTTTCGCCGGCCAAATCCTCGTTGATCAGCGGCTTCCCGAGAAAGACGCGCTTGCACACGTCCGAAAAAGACACCGGTATGTCTTGCTCGTCGGCTTCTGTTGTCACAACCACCCCATCCGAATTTCGCGTCCACGGAAGTCTAGGACGCATCCGGCGGCTGCCGGTCGGGTATCGGCGGGTTAGTCAGTAGGCGTTGGGCGGGACATTACGACTGTCCCGCGGCCGTCAAGGTGTCCGGGTTCACTCGGGCGATCCGGGATTCGACGTCGTAAGGCACGATGATCGCGGTGGCGCCCTGAATGCGGCTGACTGCCCGCGCCATCTTGTCGGCGGTGCGGTCGTGCAGTAGCCGGCCGAGCATCGCCGAATATGTCCGACGTGGCAGCAACACGGTGACTTTGGTGTCCGGGTGGTCCCGCTTCACCTGCAGCACCAGTTCCTGCGCCGACTTGCTCAGATGGCGATCCGGACAGTCGATCACCCGCAGCTGGGTGTCCTGCTCGAAATGGTCCCAGCGCTCCTGCAGCTTGGCGGAGTGTTCGGCGTCGACGACGAAGTGCACCGCGGTCAACTCGTCGGCGTGCAGGCCCTTGCCGTAGCGCAGCGCCTCGACCTCGGCCAGGTCGATCGAGTCGACGAACACGAACACCCGCAGCCGCGCGTACCTTGCCATTTCCGGACGCTCGGTGCGCGACATCTCCAGAACGGACGCCTCCGCGCTGTACTGCCTGTTGAGCCGGATCAACCCGTAAACCAGGATCGGGAACACAACGACGACCAGCCAGGCGCCCTCGGTGAACTTGGCGACGACGAAGATTCCGACCACAATCGTCGACATCAGCCCCGCCGAGAAGTTGATCACCACTTTGCGGCGCCAGCCGTGTTCGCGACGGGTGTAGTGGTGCTTGGCCATCCCGAAGCCGGCCATCGCGAACGCGGTGAACACCCCGATTGCGAAGAACGGCACCAGGGCGCTGAGCTTGGCGCGGGTGACCAGCAGCAGGGCGACCGCCAACGCGGTCAGCGTGATGATTCCGTTGGAGAACACCAACCGGTGCCCGCGTTTGGTCAGCGGCCGCGGCAGAAAGCGGTCCTCGGCAACGAAACTCGCCAATGCGGGGAAACCGTTGAACCCGGTGTTGGCACCGGCGAAAAGGATTGCGGCGCTGGAAGCCTGGACTGAAAGGTAGAGGATGTTGCCAAGTACCCCGTGGCCGAAGACCGAACGGGCGATCTCCGAGAGCATCGAGGGGTATTCGTCCAGATAGGGGGTGGCGTGCGTGACATGGGCGAGCCAGGCGACGCCGGCGAGCAACACCCCGAGGATGCACGCCATCCAGGTCAGCACGCGCCGGGCGTTGTAGCCCTGCGGCTCCCGAAAAACGTTGACGGTGTTGGAAATAGCTTCGATACCAGTCAGCGACGTGCCGCCATTGGCGAACGCGCGCAACACCACCAAGGCAGTGGCGCCCATCACCAATCCGTTGCCCTGGTGCACCGGTACGGCTCCGTCGATGTGTGCCGGATCGTACGTCGGTAAGCCTGAGACGATTTCACGAATCACGCCGGTCACGATCGTCAGCAGAATCATGCCGACGAACCAGTACGTCGCGACCGCGAAAATTCGGCCGGACTGCCGTAACCCGCGCAGATTGGCGACGCAGATAAGTACCAGAACAGCGATCGTCAATTCCAGGTGGTACGGGCGCAGTGCCGGAATCGCCGAGACTACGGCGACCGTACCGGCGGCGGGCTGGACCGCGGCAGTGACGACGTAGTCGATCAATAACGCCGCGGCGGCGATCTGCGCGATACGCGGCCCGAAGTTGTCCCGCGCCACCATGTAGGCGCCGCCGGTGCGGGTGTACGTCATGACAACTCCGCGATAGGACGCGGAGACCAGCAACAAGATGATCAGGATGACGCCCATGATCGGCAGCAACAGCGTGAATGCGGCCATCCCGGCGCGTGGCAGCAATTCGATCATGACCTGCTCGGGCCCGAACGCGGTCGACGAGATCGCATCCGGTGAAAGCGCGCCGAGCGCAACCGGATTCGACAAACGCTCAGAGTCGAGTTGCTCACTCGTCAGCGGCTTGCCGAGGAAGATGCGCTTCCACCCGTCGACAAAAGACGGCGGGATGCTCGCGTTACGGTCCGAAACTGTCACCACTGTCACTTTCCCCCGGGAGTCGATGACCTGTGGAAACAAGTCATTCGCTATGGGCCCGCTCCAGCCCGGGCAACTCTAACCGATCATGCCCGGGAACCGCCGGTTCCGCTGACCGGGGCCCGGATGCACTCGTCTCTGCGATTCGAGACGCGATGTCGAAGGCCACGATCTGGGCGCTGGCCTCCGGAATCCGGCTGACCACCCGCGCGATCAAATCCGCGGTGCGGTCGTGCAGCAGCCTGCCAAGCAGCTGTGAGTATTCCCGGCGCGGCAAGAGCACTGTCACCTTGGTGTCGGCGTGCTCGGCGATCGCCTGCTGGACCAATTCCTGTGCGGCCCGGCCCAGGTTGCGGTCCAGGCAATCGAGGACCCGCAATTCGGTGACATGACCGAGGTGCTCCCACTGCTGCTGCAGTCGGGCGGCGTGAGCGGAGTCCAGCACGAAGTGCACCGCGCTCAACTCGTCGGCTTCCAGTCCCTTGGCGTAGCGGATCGCCTCGACCTCGGCCAGGTCGACCGAGTCGATGAACACCAGAACGCGATGGCGGGCGTGCTTGTTGAATTCCAGTGGTTCGGCAGCCGACATCTGCAGCACCGACGCCTCAGCTCGGTATTGCTTGTTGAGCCGCATCAACCCGAAGACCAGAAGCGGGAACACCACGACGACCAGCCAGGCGCCTTCGGTGAACTTGGCGATTGCGAAGATTCCCACCACGACTGTGGACAGCAGACCCGCCGAGAAGTTGATGACCAGCTTGGACTGCCAACCGGGCCCACGATGGGTCAGCCAGTGTTTGGTCATTCCGTAGCCGGCCATCGAGAACCCGGTGAACACACCGATTGCATAGAACGGCACCAGCGCGTTCAGCGAACCGCCCGTGACGATCAACAACGACACCGCCAGCACAGTCAGCGCGATGATGCCGTTGGAGAACACCAGGCGATGGCCGCGCTTCATCAGCGGCCGCGGCAGGAAGCTGTCTTCGGCAACGAAGCTCGCCAGCGCGGGGAACCCGTTGAAGCTGGTGTTACCACCGGTGTAGAGAATCAGCGCCGTCGACGCCTGAACGAGTATGTAGAGGATGTTCCCGACGGTCCCGGTGCCGAAGACCATCTTGGTGATCTCCGACAGCATCGACGGATAGCCGCTTTCGTAGGGCGTTGCGTGAGTCAGGTGCGCCAGCCAGGCCACACCTGCGAGCAGAAAGGCCAGGACGCAGGCCATCACGGTGAGGACCTTGCGGGCGTTGATTCCTTCCGGCTTGCGGAAGCTGTTGACCGTGTTGGAGATCGCCTCGACGCCGGTGAGCGACGAACCGCCGTTGGCGAAGGCTCGCAGCACGATCAGCAGCGTTGCGCCCATGATCAGGCCGTTGCCGTGGTGGATCGCCACCGCACCGTCGATGTGCTCGGGGTCGTAGGTGCCCAGGGTGCCGAGGAATTCCCGGATTACCCCGACGATGATTGTCAACGACACCATCGCGACGAAGAAGTAGGTCGGCAGCGCGAAAGGTGTTCCGGCCTCGCGCAAGCCGCGCAGGTTGGCGAAACACATGAGCAGCACGATGCTGACGGTGATCCACAGGCTGTAGGGACCCAGTGCCGGGATCGCCGACGCGACCGCCACCGTTCCCGCGGCGCACTGGACCGCGACGGTGACGACGTAGTCGATCAACAACGCTGCCGCGGCGACCTGCGCCACCTTGGGCCCGAAGTTCTCCCGCGCAACTACATAGGAGCCACCGGAGCGGGTGTAGACCATCACCACCTGGCGATATGACGCGGCCACCAACACCAGGATCAGCAGGATAACGCCGGTAACGGGCAGCAGCAGGGCGAACGCGGCCATCCCCGCGGCCGGGAGCAGTTCGATCATGACCTGCTCGGAGCCGTAGGCGGTCGACGAGATTGCGTCCGGCGACAGCACACCGAGGGCCACGGGATTGGCCAGGCGCTCGTGCTGAAGTTGGTCGTTGATCATCGGCTTACCGAGCACGAAACGCTTACATCGGTCGGAAAACGATGGAGACAACGGAGCCATCGGAGAGACCCGTTGCTCGCCGGCAAGCAATGCCATACCAGATTCCTTACGCAATTGTGAAGAATTCGAAGAAACTCATATGAGACCCGGACAAAGCCTACGGTCGCACAACTCATTGCGCCTGCCGGAACGCGTGTCCACAGGCTGCTGGGACCAGTTTTTACGGAATCTTGATGCGTTCGGGCGTCGACGCCGCCATTTGCGGGTTGCGAACGCTCAACCTTCGGTCAACGCGCCGTTCGCGAGGTCGTCGAACCGCTCGATTCCTTCGTCGAATTCCTCGTCGATGCCACGCAATGGCCCGCGGTCGGCGAGAAAGCGCCGGGCGTGCAACCGGGCCACCAGCGCTTTGCGGTCCGTTCGCCCGGTGGCCTGCTCCCACGCCGCCTGCTCGGTGAGCAGCGCGCCGGCGTAGACGTCACCCATGAACTGGGCCAGCGGGAACAGCCGGGCCTCGGCTACCTCGGCAGGTAGCTTCGTCCAGGCGGTGATCGCTGCCTCGAGATCCTCGATGCGGCGACCGACCAGCCGGGTCGTCTCGTTGTCGTCGGACACCGACACCGCGTCGTGCAGCCGCTCCAGCAGCGGCTGGTGAGCCTGGATCCGCTCGATACCCCGCCGCACGTCGAGACAGAGAATGTTGTCGGCGCCCTCCCAGATCGTGTTGACCTGTGCGTCCCGCAGCAGCCTCGCCACCGGCCAGGTTTCGATGTAGCCGTTGCCACCGTGGATTTCGATCGCGTCGGACGCCATGGTGATTCCTAACCGGCAGACCCTCAGCTTGGTGATCGGCACCGCGATCCGCTGCCGCACCCGCCTGGGCTGGCGGTGGTTGGCCAAACCGACGCCGTCGAAGACCAGTGCCTGAGCGGCTTCGACGTCGACGATCATTTCGGCGAGCTTGCGGCGCATCAACGGCTTGTCCAGCAGCCGGCCGCCGAACGCCCGGCGCTGCCGCGCGTAACAGAGCGACTCGACCAGCGCACGCCGCGCATTGCCGACGGCGAACAAGGCGATGCCGAGCCGCGCGGCGTTGGTCAGCTCCATCATCCGGCCCAGCCCCTTGCCGTCGGGCACCTGCGCTTCCGCGGTCTGGATGCTGGTCTCGCCGGACAGCAGGAACGCTTCGGCGTCGACGAGCTCGACCTCGCCGGAGGCCACCGAGCGGGTCCCGAGCTTGTCTTTGAGTCGCCGGATGCGAATGCCGTTACGGGTGCCATCGCGGCGCGTCCGCAACACCAGGAAGGTCGCGACGCCGCGGCTGGAGTCTTCGGCGCCTTCGGGCTTGGCCAGCACGACGAACACCTGGCCGTCACAGTTGGAGGCGAACCATTTGAAACCGTTCAGCCGCCAGCTGCCATTGTTTTCGCCGCCGTCGCGTCGAGCCGTCGTCTCCAGCATGCCGAGATCGGAGCCGCCCGCCCGCTCGGTCAGCAGTTGCGCGGTCTCCCCCTCCCACTCCCCGGTGGCGAACTTGTCCAGGACGTGATCGCGGACGTCGGCCGGGGCGTACGCCGCAACCAGCGACTTGACCATGCCGCCGCCGGTGCCCAGCGCGCAACCCATGCCGATGTCAGCCTGGTCGAGCAGATAGTTGGCCGCGAACAGCGGCATCGACGACCTGAAACCGGCCCGCCTGGCGTCGTCTTTGAGCGCCTTCTGCGCGTCCAGCACCGCCTGCTTGGACTCGATGAACGACGACGGCTGGACCACCTGGCTGACGTCGTGGCCCCAGCGGTCGTAGCGCTCGAGGCGCGCCGGTGCGCGGTCGGTCTGCTCGGCCCACCGGGCCACGGGGCCGCCCATCAGCTCACCGATGCTGTCCAGATGGGGCTCGACGACGGCCAGCTCGTCGGGTTGTAAGTAGTAGGCCATCGCGGCCTGCAGGGTGGGGTCGGTGCGATACCAGTTCAGGCCTACGGCACCCCGGTAATCCTCTGTGCGGTATCGCTGCGCCTTCTCTTCGGTGCTGAACGGCAGCCGGTCCACGGCCTCGTCGCTGTACTCGCTCTGCTCGCTCATTGAGACACCCTTCGAGTGGGAAGTTATTGCATGCAGATCGCCATTTTGCGTGTCATAACCGGCTATTCGACACTAGCCAACGCCAAGCCGGTCGACGGCGGCGGCGATCCGCTCGTCGGTGGCAGTCAACGCCACCCGGACATGCCGGGCACCGCGCGCGCCGTAGAACTCGCCGGGCGCCGCCAGGATCCCGCGGTGCGCGAGCCAGGCGACGGTGTCCCGGCATGGCTCGCCACGGGTGACCCACAGGTACAGCCCCGCCTCGGAGTGGTCGACGGTGAAGCCGGCCGACTGGAACGCCGGCAGCAAGATGTCCCGGCGCCGACGGTAACGCTCGCGCTGCTCGCGCTCGTGGTCGTCGTCGTCCAAAGCCGCGACCATGGCCGCCTGCACCGGTCTGGGCACCATCATCCCTGCGTGTTTGCGCACCGCCAGCAGCTCGCCGACCACGGCGGCGTCCCCGGCGACGAAGCCGGCCCGGTAACCGGCCAGCGATGAGCTCTTGGACAGCGAGTGCACCGCGAGCAGACCGGTGTGGTCGCCGTCGCAGACCGACGGATGCAGGACTGACACCGGCTCGGCGTCCCAGTGCAGGCCGAGATAACACTCGTCGGAGGCCACCAGCGCGCCGCGGTCCCGGGCCCAGCCGACCAGCTTGCGCATATGGTCGACGCCGAGCACCTGCCCGGTCGGGTTGCTCGGGGAGTTCACGAACACCAGCGCGGGCGTCTGCGGGCCGAGCTGGGTGAGCGAATCGGCGTAGAGCACCTGAGTACCGGCCAGCCGCGCACCGACGTCGTAGGTCGGATAGGCCAGCTCGGGGACAACCACCAGATCGTCGGCGCTCAAGCCCAGTAGCGTTGGCAGCCAGGCGATCAACTCTTTGGTGCCGATCACCGGCAACACGGCCGACGCGGTCAGCCCGGTGATGCCGTACCGGCGCTCGAGCGCGGCGACAACCGACTCACGAAGCTCTGGCGTGCCCGCGGTGGTGGGGTAGCCCGGTGCGGCGCTGGCTGAGGCGAGCGCAGCGCGGATCAGCGGGGCCACCGAATCGACGGGTGTGCCGACCGACAGGTCGACGATGCCGCCGGGGTGCGACTTGGCCAGTGCGGTCGCATCGGCCAGGGTGTCCCACGGAAACTCCGGCAACAGAGCCGAGACGGCTGACGCCGCTCGGCGGTCAGTCAGGCGGCTCAGCCGTCCTCACCCTGCGGCGGAAGGTCCTTCACGGACTGCGGGTCGTTCTCGGTCAAGCCGACTTTCGCTGCGCCACCCGGAGATCCGAGTTCGACGAAGAAGTCCGCGTTGATCTGCGTGTATTGGCTCCACTGCTCCGGAACGTCGTCTTCGTAGTAGATCGCCTCGACCGGACAGACCGGTTCGCAGGCGCCGCAGTCGACGCATTCGTCGGGATGGATGAACAACATCCGAGCACCCTCGTAGATGCAGTCGACCGGGCACTCTTCGATACATGCCTTGTCTTTGAGATCGACGCAGGGTTCGGCGATCGTGTACGTCACAGACGTCTCCTCCACGGTCTCCAGGTGGCTGTTTTGCTGAGCCGGTCGGTGCCGAGCTTAACGGCGAAGGCACTTCCCGGCGGCGCGATGTCTTGGTTACTGATACTAGACGTTGCATATACAAAGCAAGCACCTGGCCCGCTATGCGCATCGGTGCAGTGCAACTAGTTGCATAACGCGGGCGGGAGTTCTTATGCTCCGCCGGTGACGCTCCCCCACGCGATCTTGGTGTCGCTGCGCGAGCAGTCCGGCTCGGGCTACGAGCTGACTCGCCGGTTCGATCGCTCGATCGGGTATTTCTGGAGCGCCAGCCACCAGCAGATCTACCGGACGCTGCGGACCATGGAGGACGACGGCTGGGTGACGGCGAAGGTGGTTTCTCAGCGCGGACGGCCGGACAAGAAGGTCTACACCGTCTCCGCGACCGGCCGGGCCGAGTTGGCCCGCTGGATCGCCGCGCCGCTCGGCGACGGCGGATCCGGCCGCGGCGGGGCGCTCAGCGATACCCGCACCCGGGAGATCGCCGTCAAGCTGCGCGGCGCCGTCTACGGCGACACCGGCGCGCTACATACCCAGATATCCGCCTTACGCGCCCAGCGTGCCCAATTGCTGGATGCCTACCGGGGATTCGAGAAGACACAGTTCCCCGACCCGGCAGCGCTCGACGGCAGCGACTTGCATCAATACCTGGTGTTGCGCGGCGGAATCCGCGCCGAGCAAGGCACGATCGACTGGCTCGACGAAGTGACGGGCCGGCTGAATCCGGCCCCCGCTCCGGCCCTCGACGGGAAGCAGAAGCAGGAGAACCGATGAACTATCCAAACCTGTTGTCTCCGTTGGATCTTGGATTCACCACGCTGCGCAACCGGGTGGTCATGGGTTCGATGCACACCGGTCTGGAAGATCGCGCCCGCCATATCGACCGGCTTGCCCGATATTTCGCCGAGCGCGCGCACGGTGGCGTCGGCCTGATCATCACCGGCGGCTACGCGCCCAACCGCACCGGCTGGCTGCTGCCGTTCGCCTCGGACCTGACTTCGTCTGCGCAGGCGCGCAGGCATCGCCACGTCACCAGCGCGGTGCACGACGCGGACGGAAAGATTCTGTTGCAGATCTTGCACGCCGGACGCTATGCCTACCATCCACTTTCGGTCAGCGCATCGTCGATCAAGGCGCCGATCAACCCGTTTCGCCCGCGGCGGCTCTCGTCGAGCGGCGTGCGGAGCACCATCGAGGACTTCGCCCGCTGCGCGCTGCTGGCTCGCGAAGCCGGCTACGACGGGGTTGAAATCATGGGCAGCGAAGGGTATCTGCTCAACCAGTTCCTGGCGAAGCGAACCAACAAGCGCACGGACGACTGGGGCGGTACCGCGGAGAAGCGTCGCCGCTTCCCGGTCGAGATCGTCCGCCAGGTTCGCGCGGCGGTCGGCTCCGACTTCATCATCTGCTACCGGATGTCGATGGCCGACTACGTCGAGGGCGGCCAGAGCTGGGACGAAATCATTTCGCTGGCAACCGAAGTCGAAGCCGCGGGCGCGACGATGATCAACTCCGGCTTCGGCTGGCACGAGGCGCGGGTGCCCACGATCGTCACCTCGGTACCGGGCAGTGCCTTCGTCGACATCAGCCACGCGGTCGCCGGGCACGTCGACATCCCGGTGGTGGCGTCGAATCGGATCAACATGCCGCAGGCCGCCGAGCAGATCCTGGCCGACACCCACGTCCAACTGGTGTCGATGGCGCGACCGCTGCTGGCCGACCCCGAGTGGGTGCTCAAGGCGCAGGCCGCCCGCGACGACGAGATCAACACCTGCATCGCGTGCAACCAGGCCTGCCTGGATCATGCGTTCGTGAAGAAAACGGTGTCGTGTCTGCTCAATCCGCGGGCCGGCCACGAGACCGAGCTGGTGCTGACGCCGACCAGGCGCATCCGCTCGATCGCGGTTGTCGGTGCGGGTCCGGCCGGGCTGGCCACCGCGGTCAATGCTGCCGTGCGCGGCCATCAGGTGACGCTGTTCGAGGCCAACGACGTCATCGGCGGCCAGTTCGACATGGCACGGCGGATACCGGGCAAAGAGGAGTTCAACGAAACCATCCGCTATTTCACGACGATGCTGGCGACCAACGGTGTTCGGGTGCGGCTGGGCACGCGGGTGTCAGCAGCCGAACTGGCCGGCTACGACCATGTCGTGCTGGCCACCGGCGTCACACCACGCATGCCGGCGATTCCCGGGATCGATCATCCGATGGTGTTGACCTACGCCGAGGCGATCACGGGTGCCAAGCCGATCGGCAACAGTGTCGCCGTGATCGGGGCCGGCGGAATCGGATTCGATGTGAGCGAATTCTTGGTCACCGACCACTCGCCGACGTTGAATCTAAAAGACTGGAAGGCCGAGTGGGGTGCGGCCGATCCGTGGGACGCCCCGGGCGCGTTGACCACGCCGATCCCGGCGCCGCCGGCGCGCGAGGTCTACCTGCTGCAGCGCACCAACGGCCCACAGGGACGCAAGCTCGGCAAGACCAGCGGATGGGTACATCGGGCCTCGTTGAAAGCCAAAGGCGTTCAACAACTCTCCGGGGTCAACTACGAACGGGTCGACGACGAGGGTCTGCACATCAGCTTCGGCCCCAAGCGCGAGCGCCCGCAGCTGCTCGCGGTCGACAACGTCGTGGTCTGCGCGGGTCAGGAGCCGGTGCGCGAGCTGGAAGAAGAACTGCGGCGCAGCGGAATCGACCCGCATATCATCGGCGGCGCCGCATTCGCCGCCGAACTCGACGCCAAGCGCGCCATCAAACAGGGCACCGAGTTGGCGGCGCGGCTGTAATTGTGCGCCGAACGTGAAGTTGCAGTCACGCTGGGCGCCGCACGTGAAACTGCTTTCACATTGGACGCGGCCGCGCGGCCCGGCTGTGAGCTAGGCCGCCAACGGCGTGTAGTCGGTGGTGCGCTGACGTGCCGGGCGGCCGATGCCCTCGGCGATCGCGGTCAACTCGGCGACGGTTTTCGCCGATCCGTATTCGGAGCCGGCCATCCGCGAGATGGTCTCCTCCATCAACGTGCCACCCAAGTCGTTGGCGCCGCCGTTGAGCATCACCTGGCTCCGCTCGGTGCCGAGCTTGACCCAGCTGGTCTGGATCTGAGAGATGCGGCCGTGCAACATGATCCGCGCCAACGCGTGCACGGCACGGTTGTCGCGGTGGGTCGGGCCCGGCCGCGCTGCGCCGGCGAGATACAGCGGCGAGTTCTGATGCACGAAGGGCAGCGGCACGAACTCGGTGAAACCGCCGGTGCGGTCCTGGATGCCGCGCAACACGTTGAGGTGGCCGACCCAGTGTCGCGGGTCGTCGACGTGGCCGTACATCATCGTCGAGGACGACCTCAGACCGACTTCATGGGCCGTGGTCACGACCTCGATCCACATCGAGGTGGGTAGCTTGCCCTTGGTGAGCACCCAGCGGACTTCGTCGTCGAGAATTTCCGCGGCGGTACCCGGGATGGTGTCCAGTCCCGCCTCCCGCAGACTGGTCAGCCACTCGCGAACGCTCAACCCGCTCTTGGTCACTCCGTTGGCGACCTCCATCGGCGAGAAGGCATGCACGTGCATCGACGGCACCCGCGCCTTGACCGCGCGTACCAGATCCGCGTAGCCGGTGACCGGCAACTCCGGGTCGATGCCGCCCTGCATGCAGACCTCGGTCGCGCCGGCGACGTGTGCCTCCCAAGCCCGCTCGGCAACCTCGTCCGCCGACAGCGAGAAGGCGTCCGCGTCGTCCTTGCGCTGCGCGAACGCGCAGAACCGGCAGCCCGTGTAGCAGATGTTGGTGAAGTTGATGTTGCGGTTCACCACGAATGTCACGTCGTCGCCGACTACGTCACGGCGCAACGAATCAGCAAGGGCTGCAACGGCATCCATCGCCGTGCCGTCGGCGGTGGCCAGCGCCAGGTAGTCCGCGTCGGTGCAGCCGGCCGGATCTCGTTCGGCCGACCGAAGCGCGGCGAGCACGTCGGTGTCGATCCGCGTCGGGCGCTCGCGCGGCCAGGTCGTGTACGTGGGCACGGATCGAGTCCCAGTCGCCGAACGCGCTGTCCAGATCGCTACGGGCCTCGGTGTTACGGCCCTCTGTGTCGATCGCCTCGTGCAGGTTCACCCGGCCCGACGATGAGACGTCGTCGGGCTCTTGCCACGGCAAGCCCACCGGGTTCACGTCGCGGGCCAACCCGGTGGCCGGATCGGCCAGTGCGTTGACGTGGCCTTGCACCCGCGGGTCGATCCAGGCCGCTCCGGCCTGCACGTACCTGGGCTGCGCGGTGAGCCGCTCCACCAGGTCGTAGCCCGCCTCGGCAGTGACGGCGGCGAGGTCGTCGAGCGCGGGCCACGGCCGCTCGGGGTTGACGTGATCGGGGGTGAGCGGCGAGACGCCGCCCCAGTCGTCGACACCCGCGCCGATCAGCGCCACGCATTCCTGCGCCGACACCAGGTTCGGCGGGGCCTGGATACGCATCGCCGGGCCCAGGACCAGCCGCGCGACTGCGATCGTGGCCAGGAATTCGTCGATACCGGCGTCGGGTGCCGACGCCATGGCGGTGTGTTGTTTGGCCCGGAAGTTCTGCACGATGACTTCCTGGACGTGGCCGAACTCCTTGTGCGACTTGCGGATCGCGTGCATCGTCTCGGCCCGTTCAGTGAACGTCTCGCCGATGCCGACCAAGAGGCCGGTGGTGAACGGAATCGACAGCCGGCCGGCGTCGGTCAGCGTTCGCAGGCGGACGTCCGGATCTTTGTCCGGGCTGCCGTAGTGGGCCAGGCCCTTCGTCTCGAACAGCCGCCGCGACGTCGTCTCCAGCATCATGCCCATCGACGGTGCAACCGGCTTGAGCCGCGACAACTCCGACCAGCTCATCACGCCCGGGTTCAGGTGCGGCAGCAACCCGGTCTCCTCCAATACCCGGATCGCCATCGCACGCAGATACGACAGCGTGGAGTCGTAGCCGCGCTCGTCCAGCCACTCGCGCGCCTCCGGCCACCGGTCTTCGGGGCGGTCACCGAGGGTGAACAGCGCTTCCTTGCAACCGAGTTCAGCGCCCCGGCGGGCGATATCGAGAATCTCGCTCGGTTCCAGGTACATCCCGGCGCCCTGGGCACGCAGCTTGCCCGGCACGGTGACGAATGTGCAGTAGCGACAGTTGTCCCGGCACAGGTGCGTCACCGGGATGAACACCTTGCGCGAGTAGCTGACCGGCAGCCGACCGCTGGCGCCTCGGCGTCCCGCCGACTCCAGACCGGCGTCGCGCACCCGGGCGGCACTGCGGCACAGATCGGCCAGGTCCTCGCCGCGCGCCGTCATCGCGACGGCCGCCTCGTCGACGTTCAGCACCACCCCGTCGCGGGCGCGCCGCAGCACCCGCCGCATCGCGGATCCGCTGCTAGATCGAGGGGGCACCGACGGGCTTGGGAGCAGGGTCGGGTCGTCGCCCGGAGTCAGTGGCACGTTGGTGTAACTTCCGGCCATCGGAATTTCATCCGCACGTCCTCACTGTGTGGGACCGCGACACGTGCCATGAGCGACAACAGTAGCCTCCGGCAGCGCGGTAGCGGCGCCCTGCCCTGATGACAGGGAAGTGGCTGTCCGGTCGAATCGTCAGCGCGGGGTTCGGCGCCGCAGCAGCACCCAGAACGGCGGGCCGGCACCCACCACGAGCAGCAGCAATGGGCTGTAGGCCATGACGCCGCGCCCACCGAAAATCACATCGCCGCCCGGACCGCCCAGGCACATCGCGGCGACGGTCAACAGCCACGTCCACAGCGGCAGCGCGGCCAGCCTTGTCGATGTGGTCCATCTCCCGGCGGCCCACACCAGGGCGGCATTGAGCAGGCCGCTGATCAACGCACTGATGGGAAATGGGATCGCACCGATATAGGAGGGCAAAAGCAGGGCACCGCCGATTGCGGACAAGATGCCGTCCACAGCGAGCAACGTCAGAACAACAAACCGCATCATGGAGCCTGTCGCGCCGGACTCGTCGATCTGGCTTGCGCGCGGCGTGATCTCGGTCAGGTCGGAACGCTGTCCAACTGCGATGCGATGGACATGATCACCCACTGGAAATTGTCGATTCGATCCTGCCAGTGCTGCTGGTTCTGGTCCAGATCCGGATCCATCGGACTCCTTCCATGGCTGCCTGGTCGCACGAAGCCTACCCCGCGACGGACTAGTGAAGGTGGAGTCCGGCAAGCAGATCGGTCTCCCAGCCGCGCTCGTCACGGTCTCCGGCGACGCCCACGGCCAAAATGTAGTGCTCCTGTGCGACGACGGGCAGCGCCAAGTTGTTCGACAGCGCCAGCGCGCGCGCCGTCGGGCCGAGTGTCAACTGGGTGGCGTGCGCGCGCAGCGCGGCGACCTTGGCCGGCAGGACGCTCGGGTCGTCGATGACGGCGTCGATCTTCTTCGTCCGGAATAGCCCAATTCACCGAACTCACCGTCGGGCGGCGGAACGATCCATTGCGGCCGTAGATCGCCGGGGCTCGAGCGCCTCCCAGCCGGCGATGAACGCGCTTCGGGCAATGACCGTCCAGTACAACTTCGGCACCGCCAAGGCTGACCGGATAGTCGCCATTATGCCGGCCGCGGCTACCGCAGCAGTGGTGACGACATGGGCCTGGATGTGGTCGGGATGTCCGTATCCTCCGTTGGGGTCGTAGGTCACCACGACGTGCGGGCGCAACGTGCGGATGATGTCGACCAGCGCGCCGACGGCCTCGTGTTCGTCGGCGTCGACTGAACCTTTGCGCCTGCTGCGCGGTTCGGTGCCGGCCATGCCCGAGTCACGCCAGCGGCCCGGGCCGCCGAGGTAAGTCGGACCGTCGAGACCCAGGGCTTGTAGCGCGGCGGTGAATTCGCCGATGCGGTAGCCGCCGAGTTGATCGGCATGATCGACGGCCAGCTGTGCCCAACGGTCGCCGATGATCTCGCCCTCTTCGCCCAGAGTGCAGGTGACGACCTGCACCTGCGCCCCGCGGGCGATATAATGGGCGATGGTGGCGCCGTTGGTGATCGTCTCGTCGTCGGGATGGGCGTGCACGAACAGCAGCCGGGGAGTCTCCTGCATGCGGGCACCATACCGCCGCTTGTGCGGCACAGGATTTCCTGACGCTAAACCACTGAGCCGCAGCGGGAATCAGCGATCCGGCAAAACTCCGCACTGCCGATAGAAACGCTGGTGGCTACTATCAACGGATGGCACAGCAGACGGCATCGATCCGCACCCGCCGCCGGGGCAAAGAACTCGAGGACGCGCTCTACGACGCGACGCTGGCCGAATTCGCCGCTGTCGGCTACGGCGGGCTGACCATGGAAGGGATCGCCGCGCGCGCCCGCACCGGCAAGGCCGCGCTGTATCGCCGCTGGACCTGCAAGCACGACCTGGTCCACTCGACGCTGCATTATGCGTTGCCGCCAGCTGCCCGAGCCCCGCGCCGACCGATCGGCACGGGAGAATCTGCTGGCCATGTTCGCCGCGCATTGCGATGTCTTTGCCGGCAAGACCGCGTTCCCCGGCCTGGCGATCATGAACCAGCTCCTGCACGAGCCGGAATTGCGCGCCATCTTCGCCGACGCCGTCGTGGCGCCGCGTCTGCGATCACCGAATCGATTCTGCAGGCTGGCGTGGCCAACGGCGAGATCAATGCCGCCGGCTTCACGCCCTACACCGCGCGCGTCGGCCCCGCGTTGATCAACCAGCAGTGCTGCTCACCGGTGCCCCGCCGAACAAGCGCCAACTGGCGCACATCGTCGACACCGTGATCGCCCTTTCGGCGCCGGTGGCCCAATAGTTTTCGGCCTATTGCGCGGTTTTGACCCACTGCCCGGCGTCGCCGACGATCCCGACCGGCACCGAACCCGAAAGACTCGACATTGAGCACGCTCGGGCCCAGCGGCCGACGATCGTGGTGTCCTGCAGAATCGGCAGCACGGTCGACATGTTCCACAGCTGCGGCTCCACGGCATTGATCACGTCGTTGATGTCTCGTGGTGCCCGCCAGCGCGGCGTCGATGTTCGGACTGGATGCTGTGATCGCAGATGCCGGTCAGATTGGATGGCGCCTGCACCAGCGCTCCGGGTTCCTGCGCCTGGCTGGTCGGGGTCGAGGTGGGGCCGTCACGTGGTCGCGGGCGTCGCTCTGGCCGGTAACCGACGGATCGGCTGCCGGCGGCGGCTTCAAGGTGGGCGCCGCTCGTCGACACCGCCGTCGCCTCCAGCGCCGGGCAGCTGTAACGGGAGGCCAGCACCGTCGCCAAATTTCCGCCGGCTTCGCGCCAGCCGACCAGGGCGTCCACCCGTGTTGTTGACCAGCGCGTCGCGGTACAGCGCCACAGGGTCAAGCGCCAATACCGTCGCGGCGATCACCGACATTGCGCAACTGATCGGCGGCGGTGTTGGCCACGGCCACCGATGTCGGGTCGTTCGCGGCGACGCCGATGACCAGAGACAGCTGCTTGCCGTCCTTGCTGACGCCCCCGGGTGATCTCCGGCGGCCCGTTGGTGGTCGCGGTCGCGCCGAGGGCGCCGGCGGCGGCGAGTGACCGACGCCGATGTGTCGTTCTCGATCTGGTAACCCGCTGCCTCCAGCAACCCCAACGCCGCCGCCCTGGTCAGCGCCGGCGGCGCGGTCGGCACGTAGCCGGGATCGCTGGGCGAGCGGATCTGCGCCTGGTCCAGGCGTGACGGTGTTGTCGCTGCCCGCGCCGACGGCGGCGAGCAAGTCAACGTCGACCATCCCCAGAATCGCCTTACGCACCGCGCGTCGGCCAGCTTGGGCTGGTTGGCGCGCAACGTCAGCTGCATGACTCGCGGTGTCATGATCCGGGCGGTCCGTACGTCCGGGATGGCCGACAACTGCGCGAAAGCCGCTGAGCCACCGTGTACTTGGGCCACCTGGGTATCGCCGTTGCGGACCGAATCGGCCAGCGCGGCCGGCGCGCCCGGCCCGGCGGAACAGGATCAGGTCCGGCTTGGACGGCGGCCCCCAATAGCGATCGTTGCGGGCCAGCAGGATCTCGTCACGTTGCGGGTCGATGTTTTCCACCCGGAACTGCCCGCCGGTGACCGGCAAGTGCGCTGGCCAATCCGGCCGGGAAACCGCCCGGCACATCCTTGACGATGTGGGCGGGCAGGATGTTGCTGAACAATTCGCGCCACGCCGGGTATGGCCGGGCGAAGGTGACGACCGCCTGCTTACCGCCGTCGATCGACTGCACCCCGGTGATCAGGTCGTAGCCGGCCGGATCGACCACACCGGGCTGGCCGACCATCTGCCGCCACAGATACCAGAAGTCGTCGGCGGCGATCGGGGCATTGTCGGTCCACTGCGCCTCTGGCCGGATCTTGTAGGTCACCGTGAACGGGTTCTCGCTGGTCACATCGGCCGACACCAGCAGCGTCGGGTCCATCTCCCAACGGGATCCGGTTGACGTGGCCGGGTCGGACACCGGCCGAAACGCGCTGGGCAGCACCAGCGCACCGATCGCGGCGTTGACCGCGGAAAGATCGGACAGCAGATGCGGATTGAAGCCCGGCGCCGATCGAGTCGATGCCCATGATGATCTGCGTCTTGCGTTGCGGCGGCGGGGCGGTACTCCGCGTCGTCTCGGTGCTCTGCGGAGCCGGCGGCGGGCTGACCGTGCAGCCGGCCAGCGTCAGCGTCAGCGTCGAAACCAGCACGCCGATGGTCACGCCAGACGCGGCGGGCTCGTTTCGGCACGCCCAACAGGGTATCGGGGCCGCCGCAGATGTCATTGCGGCACTCGAGTCACAGCGCTCCAGTGCTGAGTGCGTTACCCGCGAGCCTTGGCGCGCGCCTTCGCCCGCGCACGCAGGGTCGCGGCGAGCTCGACCTTGCGGACCCGGACCACTCTCGGGAGTCACCTCGACACATTCGTCCTCGGCGCAGAACTCCATCGCCTTCTCGAGGCCGAGTTCCAGCGGCCGGGCCAGGGTTTCCATGACGTCGGCCGTCGAGCTGCGCATGTTGGTCAGCTTTTTCTCGCGCGTGACGTTGACGTCGAGGTCCTCGGCGCGCGGATTGATGCCGACCACCTGGCCCTCGTAGGTGTCCTCGCCGGGTTCGACGAAGAATTGGCCGCGATCGGCCAGCTGAATCATGGCGAACGGGGTGATCTGCCCGGTGCGGTCCGACACCAGCGACCCGGTATGCCGGGCCCGGATCTCACCCGCCCAAGGCCGGTAACCGTCGAACACGGCGTTGGCGATGCCGGTGCCGCGGGTCAGCGTCAGGAAGTCGGTGCGGAAGCCGATCAGGCCGCGGCTCGGCACGATGAAGTCCATTCGCACCCAGCCCGGCGGCGTGGTTGGTCATCTCCTCCATGCGGCCCTTGCGGGCGGCCATCAGCTGGGTGATCGCGCCGACGAACTCCTCGGGGCAGTCGATGGTCATCGCCTCGAACGGCTCGTGCAGCTTGCCGTCGACAGTCCGCGTGACCACCTGCGGCTTGCCGACGGTCAGCTCGAAGCCTTCGCGGCGCATCTGCTCGACAAGCACGGCCAGCGCCAGCTCACCACGGCCCTGGACCTCCCAGGCGTCGGGGCGGTCGATGTCGACGACCTTGATCGACACGTTGCCGACGAGTTCGGAGTCCAACCGCGACTTCACCATTCGCGCGGTGAGCTTGTGCCCGGACACCTTGCCCGCGAGCGGAGAGGTGTTGGTGCCGATGGTCACCGAGATGGCGGGCTCGTCGACGGTGATGCGCGGCAGCGCGTGGGCGTGCTCCGGGTCGGCGAGTGTGTCGCCGATCATGATCTCGGGGATGCCGGCGACCGCGACGATGTCACCCGCGATCGCCTCCTCGGTGGACGTCCGTTCGACGCCCTCGGTGACGAGTAGTTCGGTGATCTTGGCGTTGGTGATGACCGGGTGGCCGTCCACCTCGCGCATCCAGGCCACCTGCTGACCCTTGCGAATGCGGCCCTTGTAGATCCGGATCAGGGCCAGCCGGCCGAGGAACGCCGACGCGTCGAGGTTGGTCACCAGGGCCTGCAGCGGCGCCTCGGGATCGCCCTGCGGCGGCGGAATGTGCTCGAGCAGAACGTCGAACAGCGGGTCCAGGTTCTCGCCGTCGGGATTCTCGCCGTTGGCCGGTTGGGTGGTGCTGGCGATGCCCGCGCGTCCTGAGGCGTAGAGCGTCGGCAGGTCGAGCGCCTTCTCGGCCGCCGCCTGCGCCTCCTCGTCGAGGTCGGAAGCGACGTCCAGCAGCAGATCGTGGCTCTCCTCGACCACCTCGGCGATGCGGGCGTCGGGCCGGTCGGTCTTGTTCACCACCAGGATGACGGGAAGGTGCGCAGCCAGCGCCTTGCGCAGCACGAAGCGGGTTTGCGGCAGCGGCCCTTCGGAGGCGTCGACGAGCAGCAGCACGCCGTCGACCATCGACAGGCCGCGCTCGACTTCGCCGCCGAAGTCGGCGTGACCGGGCGTGTCGATGACATTGATGACGGTCATCGAGCCGTCCGGGTGCTGACGGTGCACGGCGGTGTTCTTCGCCAGGATCGTGATGCCCTTCTCCTTCTCCAGGTCACCGGAGTCCATCAGGCGTTCGATTGCGTCGTCGCCGCGGTGGGTAAGCGCGCCGGACTGCCGCAGCATGGCGTCGACCAGGGTCGTCTTACCGTGGTCGACGTGCGCGACGATGGCGATATTTCGAAAATCCACGCCGGTGATTGTCGCAGCGCAGGCCATCGATAACGAAACTGAGCGGCTGTGACGTTAGCCGCGGGCCGCGTCTACAGGATGCCGAGCCAGCGACGGCGCAGCCAACCCGCGGTCGGCGGGCACCCAGTCGATCTCGTGCAGCTCTGCCATCGTCACCCAGCGCAACGCGCCATGGTCGTGCGGATGAGGTTCGCCGCGGATCAGGCTGGCCTCGTAGGCGCGCAGCGTCATCGTCGGATTGAGCGCAACGTCGTCGCCCAGACGTTCGCCGACCGCGACGTCGACGCCGAGCTCCTCGGCCAGTTCGCGGGCCAGCGCCTCGCGTTCGGTCTCGCCCGGCGGCGACCTTGCCGCCCGGCAATTCCCAGCGGCCCGCCAGTTCCGGGCGGCCGAAGGCGCTGTGCGATCAGCACCCTGACTCGGCGATGACGGCCCCGGCGACCACGATCTGGTTCGGCATCGCGGTGACGGTATCGGTTCGCCGGCAACGTACGCTCGGGCATATTATAGGGTATGTCGAGATATGGCTGTGTTAACCGATGAGCAAGTAGACGCCGCACTGCCTGACCTCAACGGGTGGGAACGCGAGGACGGTGCGCTGCGCCGGTCGATCAAGTTTCCGGCGTTTCTCGCCGGTATCGACGCTGTGCGCCGGGTGGCTGAGCACGCCGAAGCCCAGGATCATCACCCTGACATCGACATCCGTTGGCGGACAGTGACTTTCGCGCTGGTGACGCACTCCGAGGGCGGTATCACCGACAAGGACGTGGCCATGGCGCATGACATCGACGCGATTATCGGCGAGTAGCCGCTCGCGTGTCCGCTCGCCGCGATCCAGGCCAGGGTCGCCAACGTCGCCACGATGTAGACCATTCCGCCCCAGGCCAGATACCAGGCCCTGCCGTTCTGCCAGATGGTCGGCTGGGCAAAGCTGAGCAGCCACGGCACGCCGATGATGGTCAGCGCCAACCACATCCAGCCGAGGATGCGCGCGCCGAGACGCTCCGACAGCGGCCCGTGCAGCAGCCAGATCATCAACGGCACCAGCCACACCCAGTGGTGTGTCCAGGAAATCGGCGAAAGCAGTAACCCGAACAGCTCGACCACCAGCAGGGTGCCGAGCCGGTCCGGCGCGTCGGCGCCGGCGCTCAGCGCCCGCCAGGCCAGCACGGCAAGTATCGCGGTGACCGCGATCCCGGTCAGCACCAGCGGGCTGTACCCGGCGTCGTGGCCGAAGATCCGGCAGATGCCGCCCCGCCAGGACTGGTTGAACGATCGTGCAGATCGGCCCGATCCGGTCGGTCTCGAAAATCAGATCGGTGAAGTACTGGCGGGTCTCGTCGCCGATGACCAGCGCCGACATCGCAATCGTGGCGAAGAAGACGACCGCCGAGAACACTGCCGCACCCCATCGGCGGGCACCGACGAAATACAGGCCGGTGATCGCCGGCGTCAGCTTCATCCCGGCCGCCGTGCCGACCAGCAGCCCCGACAACCACCACCGGGTGGTGAAAGCCGCCGACAGCACGGCCAGCACCAACAACGACGTTGATCTGGCCGTAGTCGAACGTACTGCGCAGCGGCTCGAGCCAGATCGCGATCGCCGTCCACAGCATCGCCAGACCGGTGGCCCTCACCGGCCGCAACGCCGAGCAGACGCTGGCTGATCCGGACCACGCCGTAGAGCGCGGCCATCGTGCCGACCTTCCAGCAGAACGCGACCAGCCCGAACGGCAGCAGGTGCAGCGGGTAGAACATCACCGCCGCGAACGGCGGATAGGTGAACGGCAGCGGGAAATCCGGCGTCTGATCCGCGTAGACGTAGTGGTACAGGCTGCCCGGGTGATCGATGGTGGCCGCGCCGCCGATGTAGACGTGCAAGTCGACGAAATTGGCTCCGTTGGGCGCCAGATACGTCCAGGCCAACCGCGCGGCGACGCTCACCACGAACAGCACCGGCCCGACAGCGCTGCGCGAAAGCGCCCGCCGGCGGGTGGAAGCTGCCGCCGGAGCGGCCGAGGTGGTGTCTATCTGCACGACTCTAACGGGGTTGCCGACGCGCGCCGGTCGTCCCAGCACCCGCCTGCTTCGGTCACTGCCGTCACTCGTTTCCGTAACGATCGAATAACCGCCACACGTGTCACTTGAGTCACTTTCAGTAACGGGCGAACTATCAGCGCGCGAGCACCCCGTCGTCGAGAACCAGGAGAGTCATGTCAACCATTTGGACGTTGTTACGCGCCACCGCGGTTGTGGCGGGCTCATCGGCCGCGCTGCTCATCGGCGGGCTGATGGGCACAGCCCACGCCGACCCGGCGCCGCGATGCCCGCACCCGATATCGGCCAGCAACTGTTGGCACCGCGGCCAGGCGCCCGCAGGTGCTGCAAAACCTCGCGACGGCCCTGGGCGGACAGCCCGCGACGCCGCCGCCGTTGGCCAGCGCATCGATCAAGTCGCCGCAAGAGGCCGCCACCGGGTCCACCCTGCCCGGGCGCAACCTCGCTCATCCCCGGCGCGCGCACGGCGCCGCGACTACCGCGCACCCGCGCTCGGCATTCCGGGCTTGACGCCGACGGTTCCGGCTGCGACCGCGCCGACGACCGGCATCCCCGGACTTACGTCGCCGGTGCCGGCCGCGTCCACGCCGCTCACCGGCCTCCCCGGGTTGACGCCGACCGTTCCGGCGGCCGCGCCGGCGACCGGACCCGCCGGGTTGCTGCCCCAGGCGCAGCTCAACCTGCCGCAGTTGCCGTTCCTGGGGGTGCCGTTGCCGCAGCAGATTTCGCTGCCCGGCGACCTGACCTCGCTGTTCACTGGCGGATCCCCGCTCACCAGCCTCGCCAGTGCGGCGGGGTGCCGGCTTTTCCCGCGCCGGCCGCTCCCTGCCGGCCTTCGCCGCCGCTCCGGCGGTAGCCGCGCCTGTCATAGCGCCCAACCCGTTGCTCTTCCCGGTGTCCGGCTTGCCCTGACCCCGCACCCGGCCGGCTAGCGCATCGCCGCGCTAGCCGGCCACCAACAATCAACGACCGGGAGGACACCATGGCCATCACACAGGAATCTGATCAGCGGCATTCGCCGCCGCGGCCATCGCATGCAGTGCCGCAGTGGCGTTGAGCCCCGGTGCGGCCGCCGACCCGGCACCCCCGCAGCCGATCCCCGCCCAACAGCTGCCGGGGCTGCCGGCGCTGACCGAGCTGAGCCCGATCATTCAGCAGGCCGCCGGCAACCCGGAGCAAGCAACGCAGTTGCTGATGGCCGCGGCCGCGGCGTTCACCCACAATCCAGCCGCGCCCGACGCAATCGAAAAATGTTGCGGCGTCGGTGAACCAGTTCGTCCAGGCACCGCCGACGCCGCCTCGACGGCGCACGTCGTCCCGCCCGGCGTGGAACCGGGCGCGCAGGCGCATCTGCCGACCGGTATCGACCCGGTGCACGCCGCGGGCCCTGCGCCCGAGGCCGCACCTGCCCGCTCCACTCCGGCGAATGCCGTCCCGGTCGCGGCACGCCGCCGGCCGCCACCGGCCGGCAGCGGCAGCCGCACCTGGACCTGCACCGGCTCCGCCGGCTAATGCTGCCGCTCCCGCGGCCGCGGCTCCGGGCTTCAGCCCGGACGCGCCGCCCACGCAGGATTTCATGTATCCGTCGATCAGCAACGGCTGCGTGGCCGACGGCGGTAACGTGCTGGCGCCCGCGCTGTCAGTGGCCGGACCGCCAAGATCCCGGCGCCGGGCCCGAAAGCGGGACAGACCGCCTACGTTTTCACCGCCATCGGCACCCCGGGACCTGCCGACGTGCAGAAGCTGCCGTTGAACGTGACCTGGGTGAACTTGACCACCGGCAAGTCGGGCAGCGTAACGCTCAAGCCGCAGGCCGGACATCAACCCGCAGGGTCCGACCACGTTGACCGCCATTGCCGACACCGGTTCGGGCAGCATCATGTCGACGATCTTCGGGCAGGTCACCACCAAGGACAAGCAGTGCCAGTTCATGCCCACCATCGGCTCGACGGTGGTGCCCTGACCCTGGTTCGAAGCCGCCGGCGCGCACCCTCGTCGTGTGCGCGTCGGCGGATCAGCCGTCAGTACGCCCTCATGCCATGAACAGGATGGCGTCGCGGTCGTACTCCAGGCCGGGATGAACACTGGCCAGGTGCGCCTGGGTCAGCTCGACCAATTCGTCTTCGTCTTTGCCGACGATGGCCTCGCCACACGGGCAGTTCAGGTGTGTCTTCACGTTGCCGCCTTTCCCTTCTTGAGCTGCCTTGAGTCTGCTTCTTGTATGACCGCACCTGCTCGAGCGAGCGGGCGTCGGCGATATCGGCGACCGACATGTGGGTGCCGGCCTTGCCGAAGTCGCCGGCGGCGGCCCGCCAACCCTTCGGGGTCACCGAATACTGCTTGCCGAGCAACGCCAGGAAGATTCGCGCCTTCTGCTCGCCGAAACCCGGGTAGCGCCTTGAGTCGTCGCAGCAACTCAGGTCCGTCGGGGTCGCCTGCGGTCCACAATGCGGCGGCATCTCCGTCGTAGTTGTCCACGATGATCTGGGCCACCGCCTGGATGCGCTTGGCCATCGAGCCTGGAAAGCGGTGTACTGCAGGCTTTTCCGAGCACAGCGCGGCGAACTTGTCCGGGTCGTAGTCGGCGATCGCGGCTGCGTCGAAGCCGCCCATCCGATCGGCGATCTTCTTCGGGCCGGCGAACGCGACCTCGAGTGGGATCTGCTGATCTAGGACCATCCCCACCAGCAACGCGAACGGGATTCTCTGACAGCAGTGCGTCGGCCTCGGGCTCCTGCGCCAAGCACAACTTCACAGTCAACGACGTTCCTTTCACCACACCTGAACTGGTGGGCGACGGTACTCCCAAAGCGACAGGTTTGTCGGGCCGCCCAACGCTGCTCGCTTCCGCAGACCTGGCATCACATCAAAACGCCAGGAAAGCACCGGGGTCCAACACAAAGTCGGCAAGACCTGCGTTGAGATCGGCGCCGAACACCCCGAAAAGGGCGTCGATCAAGGGAAGGTCAGCCGAGAACGCGGTCGCCCCCTGGCTCCCTAACTCACCGGCGTCAGCGGCCCCCAGGAACCCCTGGTCAGCGTCGAGCAACCCGGCCACGGCGTGAACCAGCTGCTCGTCGGCGCCGAGCAGCAGTGGGCTACTTTGATCGGTAGTCGGCAGGCTGGCTTGGTACGTCTCCAGGGCATCGAGCAGCTGCAATTCTGGACCGGTCTGGATCTTCTCTAGTTCAGCGAGACTGGACGCTTGGTTGGCGTCGAGCAACGATGTGGGAATTTGGTCCAACACCTGAGTCGCCTGCGTCAAGTCGGAGCCGGCCTGGCCCAACAGTTCGTCAGCGTCATCGGCGTGAGCTGAGGCCATTGCTATCGTCGCCGCAGCGACGAGGGCTCCGCCGGCAAAACCCACACCTCCACCCCATCGCCGGAGGCGATGAGCGGGGCTGCGTTCCTCGATCATTGTGGAATGTCCTCTCCGAGCTGCGATTTACGACTGGCCGACGGTCGACCGAAAGCAAGCAAATCAGACCATCACCAAGGCTGTGCCGGAATCACTGCATTAAGGACGTCGATACAGATGGCGCGAAGTTCGTCGCGGGTAAATTGCCCATCGGCGAGCCACTGCACACACAGCACCCGGACGAACGCCAGCCAGCTGATGATGACGGCGGAGAACCGCTGGCGCTCATGCGGCTCCAATGGCGTTGCGTCAGCAATTCGATCGCACAGCGTGGATAGCTCAGCATTGATGATGTCTTGCACGACGGGATCGGTGGCCAACGTCTGGTTGGCTGCCAGCACGGCGTTGCGGTTCGCCACGAAGTAATCGAGATGGGCCTCGACTCCGTTGAGAATCTGCTCTTGTAGCGGTGCATCCGAGTCCAAGCGAACCTGGTCGAGCAACCGATCGGCGGCACGCCGATACACGGACGCAAAAAGGACATTCTTCCCAGGGAAGTATCGGTACACCAGCGCACGAGAAATGCCGGCCTCGGCGGCGACCGCGTCCATGCTTACCTGCTCATACGGTTGTGCCGCAAAGACCCGCTCCGCGGCATCGACGACGCGTTCACGCCGCAGCTGAGGAGAAAGACGCCGCTGAACTGGCACGCGTCGATGATAAGACATGAATTGACTTGCAGCGCATGATCCTACGATTTAAGTTGACGTCGGTCTACTTAAGGGCCTACGGTGTCGATACACCACTGGCGAAGGGAGCGCCGACATGAGCAGCGCCCGCCTCTTGAAGAACCTGGCCGGGTTCACCGGACTGTCCTGCATCGCCATCGGCATCTACCATTTCGCGCTCGGCACCGCCTCGGTTCCCGGAGCCGACCGACGCCAACGCGACGGTTGATTCCCGCGAGCGGTTCTACTCGGCATACTTCGCCGGCTATGGCGCTGGCCTGGCTACGCGCCGCCCGCAGATCCCCCATTCGTGCCGTCGAGGTGCGCGCGCTGGCCGGGCTGATGCTGATCAGCGCCGTCGGAAGGGTCATCTCGCTGGTCAACAATGGCCGCCCACACTGGTTCCAGGAAGTACTGACCGCGATTGAATTCATTGTTCCGGCAGCATTTTTCGGGATCGCCGACGCTGACGAAGCCCAAATAATGCCAAAAGCCGAGCTGCTTGCTGCCGGCTAACCGCTTTTGCGGCGGAATTCGCGGCGGTTCGCCGCCGCGCCGTGCGAACCGGGCTGCTTTGCGCCGCCGTCCTTGTGGTCTGACCCACCGCCGGTTGACTTCGCGTTCTTACGCTCGAGCGCTTCGCGGAACTTACGCTTGGTGTCGTCCTCCGACGCCGATGCAGCCATGCCCGAAGCCTAGCGCGCTCGGGGCGCCGCGGCGGGATTCACCGCACGCCTGGCGGCATGCCGTACACATGCGCGATCGGCATTGTCAGCACGACCCGGCGGTCGGTGACCATCGAGCGGCGGTAGTCGTCCCAGTCTGGATGTTCACCGGCGATGTTGCGGTACAACGTGATCAGCGCCTCGACGGTGTCGTCACCGGGCGACGCGGCCGGCGGTGTCAGCGTCGCGTTGCCGTCGGCAACGGCGTACGACCACCCGTCGTCCGAACTCACCAGCAACGAAGCCCGCGGGTCACGACGCAGATTGCGGGTCTTGGCCCGCGGCTCGGTGACCGACACCTGAACGGCGATATTGCGGGCATCGAAGTAATAAGTGACGTTGGACAGCTGCGGACGACCGTCACGCTTGAGAGTGGCGAGCACGCCGAGCGAGTTGTCGGCGATCACGGCCAGCAGCTTGTCGTCGAACACTTGGCGTCCCATGGGATGAGCCTACTCGTGCGTGCAGATCACCGGCCGATCTGACGTCGGCGTCCTACCATCGCGCTATGACCCATTACGCGGCATTTCTGCGCGGCGTCAACGTCGGCGGCGTCAACCTCAAGATGGCCGAGGTCGCGGACGCGTTGACCGAAGCCGGGTCTGGCCGAGGTGCAGGACGATTCTGGCGACCGGCAACATCGTGCTGGATTCGCGCGAAAGCCGCTGATGCGGTGCGGGCCAAGGCCGAGAAAGCGCTGCGACAGCGGTTCGGATACGACGCCTGGGTGCTGGTCTACCCGATCGAGAAGGTGCAGGCCATCGTCGACGGGTACCCGTTCGAGGCGGAGCTCGACGGCTACCAGTCCTATGTCACGTTCGTCAGCGACAACGACGTGCTCGACGAACTCGCCGCGCTGGCCGACGACGCCAGAGCTGACGAAAAGATCGGCCGCGGACCCAATTCGGCAGGCGTGATCTATTGGCAGGTGGCCAAGAACCACACGCTTGGACAGCACCATCGGCAAGACGATGGGCAAGAAGCGATACAAATCGTCGACCACGACCCGCAATCTGCGCACGCTGGTCAAAGTGCTGCACGCTCAGCCTTCGGCGGCGGCCTCGAGATAACGCAGCGCCTCGGCTTTGCCGAGCCCGAGTCCGCGCGCAACGTCGAGATAGCCGCGCGCCGCATCTGCCATCGCGGAATCCGACGGGTCGGCGCGGGCGACGAATGTGCCGAAGCGCCCGCGGGTTTCGACGATGCCCGCGGTCTCCAGCTCGCGGTAGGCGCGGGCCACGGTGTTGACCGCCAGGCCCAGCTGACCGGCCAGTTCACGGACCGTCGGCAGCCGGGTGCCGGGCGGCAGGGTGCCGTCCCGAATCGCGTCGATGATCTGGTTTCGCAGCTGGTCGAACAGCGGTCGACCCGCCTGTCCGTCGACCCGCAGCCACTCCCCCAGCTCCACCTGCTCAGTATCCCGCAGTCCGGCTATCTTGGTGGGGTGCGGATCACGGTCCTAGTCCGGCGCGGGAATCTCCGCGGAGAGCGGCGTGCCGACGTTCCGCGACGACAAGAACGGACTGTGGGCCCGGTTCGACCCCTACGAGTTGTCCAGCACCCAAGGCTGGCTGCGCAACCCCGAACGGGTGTGGGGCTGGTATTTGTGGCGGCACTACCTGGTGGGCACCGTCGAACCCAACGCCGGGCATCGCGCCGTCGCCGCCTGGCAGGACCACGCCGAGGTCAGCGTCGTCACCCAGAACGTCGACGACCTGCATGAGCGCGCCGGCAGCTCACCGGTGCATCATCTGCACGGCAGCTTGTTTGACTTCCGTTGCGCGACTTGCGATTTGCCCTACACCGGCGAGCTGCCCGAGATGCCGGAGCCGGCGCTGGAAGTCGAGCCACCGACGTGCCACTGCGGCGGTTTGATCCGGCCCGACATCGTCTGGTTCGGCGAGCCGCTGCCCGAGGAGCCCTGGCAGCGCGCGGTCGAGGCGACGACGACGGCCGACGTGCTGGTCGTGGTGGGCACTTCGGGCATCGTCTACCCGGCGGCGGGCCTGCCCGAGTTGGCGCTGGCCCGCGGCACGGTCGTCATCGAGGTCAACCCCGAGCCGACGCCGCTGTCCGACAGCGCCACGCTCACCGTGCGCGAAAGTCGGCCAGCACGGCGCTGCCGACACTGCTGCAACGGCTGCCCGCGCTGCTGAACTTAGGCGCGGGCGCTCGCGCGCTGGCCCGACCAGCACGAACTCCGACACCGGCATCGGCACCCACGCCGGCAACGTCTGCTCGGTCCGGGCGCCGTCGACCTCGAATCCCGCGGCGCGGATCGACTTCCCGGTGTGCGCGGTGGGTGTGACAGTTTCCGGCCAGCCTCGGCCATATCGTCGTGCATCGGCGAACCGCTGGAACCGGCCCCGAAGTCCCGTCGCTGGCCACATGCTCCAGATAGCGCAGCTCGCCGCCCGGGCGCAACGACGAAAATAGTTGCCGCAGAACCGAATCAGGGTCATCCACCGAGCACAGCACCAGCGAGCACACCACTGCGTCGAACGGTTCGGTCGGCCGAGAAACTCTCCACGGTCCTGTTCGCTCACCACGACCGGCACGGCTGCGCCGGCGGCCGCGTCGCGGGCCCGCACGGCCAGCCGCTGCTCGGGTTCGACCGCGACAACCTGCGTCGACCGGCGTCCGGGTAGAACGCGAAGTTGGTCCCGATGCCCGCACCGACTTCGAGGACCCGGCCCGACAGCCCGGCGAGGTTCTCCCGACGAAACGCGCGCATCTGCTCGGTCTCGTGGGCGGCGATGGTGGGCCAAATCCGGGCGAAGAACGGATTGTCGAGCGTCGGTCGACGGCGTCATGCTCGACTGATTCTTCAACGACGATGTCAGCGCCGTCAGCCACGCCACCGTCTGCATCGGGCGTGGCATCGGCGCCGACCAGTCCCGTCACCACGTTTGCCCGCAAAACACCGCACGCAGCACCCGGTCGGCGAACTCTTCTACGTCGCCGAACGGCAGGTGCGGCTTGGCGATCAGCAGCGACGGCCACGCCGTGCGCGGCACTCCACAGCTCCAGGGCAACGGTCGCCGCATCGCCGGGCGGGAAGACTGCCTTCGTCCATCAGCGCCTGCACGGTGGCCCGCATGTGCGCGAATGCCGAACTGGCCAGTGCGGCGTCGACGTCACTGCCGGAGCGCCACTCGCCCATCGTCGCGATTCGGTAGAGCTCCGGGGTCTCCGGTGGCGAACCGGATATAGGCCAATCCCTGGGCTCGCAGCACCTCGACATTGCTGCGGCTGCGCTGCGGACACCCGCTGCATCTCGTCGTCCAGCTTCTCGAAGTAGCGGGCGCACACCGCGTCGAGCAGGGCTGTCTTTGTCTTCGAAATGCAGATAGATCGACGGCGGCGTCACGCCGACGCGTTGCTGCCACCGAGCGAATCGACACCGCTTTGGCGTGCCCGGTTTCCAGCAGGAGGTCGGTAGCGGCGTCCAGGATTTCGTCGCGCAGCAGATCGCCGGACCCGCGCGGCGCACGACGACGGCGAAGATTGTCGGTTGCCGGGTTAGCCACTGTCGATGACCGTCGCGGCAGTACGCGTGCCGCCGGACGCGCGGCGGATGCGCGCCGGAGTCCTGTCTTCGCGACGGTGCCGTCCGGCCGAGGGGTCTGCAGCCGCCGACAGCAGGCACGGCGTCCGACTCGCTGATCCCGAACCGCTCATGCAGCCACACCAGCGGTTTGGGCGCCCACCAACTCCATTGCGCCCAGCACATGCATGAACGCCGGCACCAGAACCATTCGCACCAACGTCGCGTCGGCCAACACCGCCAGCGTCAGCCCGACGCCGAACATCCGCATGAACGACACCTGCGCGGCGATCAGCGCGGCGAACGAAATCGACATCACCAGCGCGGCGGCGGTGACCACGCGGCCGGTCCGGGCCAGCCCGAGCGCCACACTTTCGTCGTTGTCGGCACGAATCTTTCGTCGATCCGCCGTCGCGGGCCGGGCGGCAACGGACGCCAACCAGTACTCCCGGATCCGGGAAACCAGGAATACCTCGTAATCCATCGACAGGCCGAACGCGACGCAGAACAACAGCACCGGAATATTGGCGACCAGCGTCTCGCTGGGAGTGGTGCCCAACGCGCCGAGGTGGCCGTCCTGGAAAATCCACACCAGCGCGCCGAACGCCGCTGTCAGCGACAAAACGTTGCACACCAGGGCTTTCAACGGCAGCACCACACTGCCGGTGAGCAAGAACAGCAGCACGAATGCGATGGCGGCTATCAGCCCCAGCACCAACGGCAGCCGGGCGGTGATCGCCTGCACGCTGTCACGGTTGATCTGGGCCACGCCGGCCATCTCCACCGACTGGCCCGCCGGACCGGCCACGGCGTGCAACCGGTCGAGTTGGGTGTCGGAGGCCTGCGAGAACAACGGCGCGGTAGTGGTGACCGTCAAAAACGCGCTGTCGTGCCCGAGCCGGTCGCGCGGACGGCGGTCCGACCCGCTTACCGCTGACGAACGTCCCGGTCGGCGCCGAGACCGCGGAGACGTCGGCGACCCGGGACAGGTCGGCGGCATACCGGTTGAGGTCGCCCGGACGCACCCCTCGAACGTCCGGGATGACCACCGGCACCGCCGTCGCCGAGTCATCGGCGAAATCGTGACGCAGTTGGTCACCGACCTCGTGCGCCGACGCCGATGTCGGCAACACACGGTCGTCGGGCATTCCCCACTTCACCCCAAGGAAGGGAACCCCAAGCACCAGCAGTAACGCGACGACCGCAAGACCCACCGGCACGGCTCGCCGCATCACGAACTTGGTCGACCGATACCAGAAGAGCTGTTCTACGGGCTTGTGCACCGGGTCCGGGCGGCCGACCATCCGCCGGGCCAGCCGGCGCACGTCCAGCGCATCCAGCCGCGGCCCGAGCAGCACGATCGCCGCCGGCGTCACGACGATCGCCGCCACCGCGACGAAGGCCACGGTGGCCACGCCCGCGTAGGCGAACGACTTCAAGAAGTACATCGGGAACAGCACCATCACCGCCATCGACAATGCGACGGTGGTCGCCGAGAACAAGCACCGTGCGGCCCGCGGTGGCCATGGTCCGGATCAGCGCCTGGTTCGGCTCGCTGCCGTCGGCCAGCTCATCGCGGTAGCGACTGATGATCAGCAGGGTGTAGTCGATGGCCAGCGCCAGTCCCAACGCGCTGCTGAGGTTCAGGGCATACGTCGAGACGTCGGTGCTGAAGCTGATCAACCGCAGCACCGACATGGATCCCACGATGGCCAGCCCACCCAGAACGACCGGTAGCGCCGCGGTCAGCAGGCCACCGAACACCCAGACCAGCACGAGAAAGCTCAGCGGAATCGCCAGCGACTCCATCAACAACAGGTCGCGTTCATTCTGCCGGTTGATCTGGTCGTAGGCCATCGCCACGCCACCGGCGCGAACCGTGACACCGTTGCGATCACGGACGACCTGCAACGCGATGCTCTTGGCGTATTTCTGCGCGCTGTTCTCCCCGCCCTCGAGGTTGGCGACGATCAACCCGGACTTGCCGTCCCTGCTCACCAGCTGGGCGGCCAGCTGCGAAGCATTGGCAGCGGCGGGTCCGGTCCACGCCGAGGTTACGTTGAACACCCCCGGCGATCGCTGCACCTGGGCGACGATGTCGGTCGCGACGAGGCGGGCTTGATCGCTTCGGGCACCGCCCGGCGCGGTCACCACCAGGATCAGCTGCTGATCGCTCTGCCCGAACTTGTCGCCCAACAGCGCAATCGCCCGGGCTGACTCAGAGGCCGGGTCCTGGAAGCCGCCGGCCGACAGGCTCTTGGCGACAGGAACGCCGAACACCGCGGCCGCCACCATCACCAAGACCGCCACCGCGAGGATCCGCCGGGGTGCAGCGATGGAGAGACGAGCGATCCGCTGCAGCATCGGCGTCCTTACTGTCGTGATACCCACGATAACTTAGCTTCGCTAAGTTATCGGCACAACAACATCCTGGTCATATCGTTTGCGCCCCTACCGGTACAAACGAGCCCGGGGCCCGCGATGGTTCAACGCCGTGCACGATAGCCAGGACATTTTCCGAGCCTAAGCGATTACACGCTTGCCCAATAGGCCTGTTCCAACCATCCGGACGTGACGTCCGGACCGGATACACCTACCGGGCGGTAACAATTGCCACAGTTTTCCGAATCGTGACTCAAAGATTCCTTAAACGTTGCCCATACGCTCAACTACATGTGGATCGATGACGCCAGTGCCGACGTAATCAAAGTTGATTTCGACGCTCTCTACCACGGCGACGTGTTGGTCGAGGGCGAGTGCTCGGAGCAATTCGAGGACTGGCAGCCGCTCTCCAACGCGAGCTAGTTCGTGGGGCACGCCCTGTCAACCAGGACGTGCCGGCAACCAGGGTGATCGCCGGCCCCAACTGTGACTTCGGCGTTCCCGCAGTTCTTGCTCCCGCGATCCACGTCTGATGCCCGGCCCTCGCTTTCGGCGGGGGCTTTTGCTTTGAGCCCGACTCCTACCGAGCCGCTTGGTCAGCAGGCGCAATTGTTTACCTCGGCGCCATCCGGATCGCGCCATCGAGCCGGATGACCTCGCCGTTGAGCATCGCGTTCTCGACGATGTGCACTGCCAGCGCGCCGTATTCATCCGGGTCGCCCAGCCGGCTGGGGTGCGGCACCTGCTTGCCCAGCGACTCCCGGGCCGCCTCGGGCAGGCCCGCCAGCAGCGGGGTGTCGAACAAACCGGGGGCGATCGTCACGACCCGGATACCTTTGCTGGCCAGGTCACGGGCGATGGGTAGCGTCATGCCGACGACGCCACCCTTCGACGCCGAGTACGCAGCCTGACCGACCTGACCATCGAATGCCGCCACCGACGCAGTGTTGACGATGACGCCGCGCTCCTCACCCAACAGGTCCTGCTGAGCAATCCGTTCGGCGCCCAGTCGCAGCACGTTGAAGGTGCCGATCAGGTTGATCTCGACGACCTTGCGGAAAGCCGCCAACGGGAATGGGCCGTCCTTACCCAACGTCTTGACGGCATTACCGGTGCCGGCGCAGTTGACCACGATGCGCAGCGGTCCGAGCGACGCGGCGATGTCGAGCGCGTCGGTCACGGCCTTCTCGTCAGTGACGTCGGCGGGCGCGAAACGCGCGCGATCACCGAGCTCGCGGACCACCTCTTCACCTTTGAGATCGAGAACCACGACCTGCGCGCCGGCATCGAGCAGGCGCTTGGTGGTGGCCAGCCCCAGGCCAGACGCTCCACCGGTGACAAGCGCTACGGCATCCCTGATCTCCACGCAGATTTCCTTTCAAGAGGTCGGGCTTTCAAGAGGTCTCAATGCGGCCGGTCACCCTACGCAGGACCCGACCTACTGGTTGGTCGGGACTATACCCAGTCGTTGAGTACGTCTTCGGTGTCGGATCCCGGTTGCCGTGGCGGCCGCGGTTGGTCGGGAGCGCTGCGCGAGAACCGGGGCGCCGGCAACGGCTGCAGGCCGTCGCCGACCCGGTAGAAGGTGTTGCGCTCGGTGATGTGGGGCTCGATCTCGACCTCACCGAAGGCCAGTACCGGCGTCACACACGCGTCCGAATCGGCAAACACCTTGGCCCAGTGCTCACGGTCTTTACTGGCGAACACCTCGGTGAACCGGGCCCGCAACTCAGGCCAGCGGGAGCGGTCGTTCTGCCCCGGCAGGCCGGCGGGGTCCAGCCCCAGCCCGTCCAGCATCGCCGCGTAGAACTGCGGCTCGATGGCGCCCACCGAGACGTAGCGGCCGTCGGCGCATTCGTAGGTGTCGTAGTAGGGCGCTCCGCCGTCCAGCACGTTGGTGCCGCGCTCGTCGGTCCATACGCCCATGTCGCGCATCCCCCACATCATCTGCGCCAGCACTGAGGACCCGTCAATCATCGCCGCGTCGATGACCTGCCCCTTGCCAGAGGTCTGCCGCTCCCACAGCGCGGACAGGATCCCGAGCAGCAGGAACATCGACCCGCCGCCGAAGTCGCCGACCAGGTTCAGCGGCGGCACCGGCCGCTCGCCCACCCGGCCGATGGAGTGCAGCAGACCGTTGAGCGAGATGTAGTTGATGTCGTGGCCGGCCTGCTGACTGCGCGGCCCGGCCTGGCCCCAGCCGGTCATCCGGGCGTAGACCAACCCGTCGTTGACCTTGGCGCAGTCGTCCGGGCCGAGCCCCAGACGTTCGGTGACACCCGGCCGGAAACCCTCGATCAGCACGTCGGCCTTGGCGACGAGCTTGAGCACCAGGCCGCGGCCCTGCTCGGACTTGAGGTCGGCGATGACGAAACGGCGGTTGCGCAGCATGGGGTCGGCACCGCTGGCGCCGGGGCGGTCGACGCGTACGACGTCGGCGCCGAGGTCGCCGAGGATCATCGCAGCGTGCGGACCGGGCCCGATTCCGGCGAGTTCGATGACTCGCAATCCTGTCAACGGTCCCGCCATGATTCTCGACCTCTCTGTCGACGCCACTCGTTGGCGATCGTGAGCCCGGCGAAGCCGGGTGACACGGGTCGCCAACCAATCCACCCAGTGGCATCTTCGCAGTCGACGTGGTCGCCGCTGAACCCCGGGGCTTAAAGTCGAGCCATGACCGCTATCGATTCTGGTATCGACACTCTCGCGCCCGTTGACGGGCTCGCCGTCTCGTTGGCCGAGGGCGTGCTGTCGGTGACGATCGACCGTCCGGACAGCTTGAATTCGCTCACGCTGCCGGTGTTCGAGGGGCTCGCCGATGCCATGGATCAGGCGGCCCACGATCCCCGGGTGAAAGTGGTGCGGCTCGGTGGCTCGGGCCGCGGTTTCTGTTCCGGAGCGGGCATGAGCGCCGACGACGTGGCGGGTGCCGGACCCGGCGACGAACTGATCCTCGCGGCCAACCGCGTGGTACGGGCGATCACAGCGCTGCCACGCCCGGTCGTCGCCGTCATTCAAGGCCCGGCAGCAGGTGTCGGTGTCTCGCTCGCCTTGGCATGCGATTTGGTATTGGCTTCGGACGCAGCGTTTTTCATGCTCGCCTTCACCAAGATCGGCCTGATGCCCGACGGCGGCGCCTCGGCGCTGATCGCCGCCGCAATCGGCCGGATCGGCGCGATGCGGATGGCGCTGTTGGCCGAGCGGCTGTCTGCCGCCGACGCGCTGGCGTACGGCTTGATCAGCGCGGTCTACCCGGCCGATGAGTTCGAGGCTCAGGTGGACAAGGTGGTGTCCGGGCTGCTGAACGGACCCGCGGTGGCGTTCGCCAAAACCAAGCACGCCATCAACGCGGCCACGCTCACCGAGTTGGAGCCTGCGCTGCGACGTGAGCTCGAGGGGCAGTCAGTGCTGCTGAACTCGCACGACTTCCGCGAGGGCGCAAGGGCTTTCCAGGATCGCCGGAAGCCCGACTTCAAAGATAGCTGAGCACCGACAGCTGAATGCTCACAAGCCGAACAGCGGGGGCAACGCGAGCAGCACGACCAGGGTCCACACGAAGTGGGTCAGAATCGGCGCCAGCACGCCGCCGGTCGCGCGGCGCTCGAGTGCGCACACGGTCCCGAGGAAGATCGCGGCGAAGCCGAGCATCACATTCCCGCTGGCCAGCGTTGCGATCACATAGATCACAGTCGAAATCAACAACGGGTGGTGTCGCCCCAGCGCGGTGTACAGCGATCCGCGGTAGAACGTCTCTTCAGCGACGGCGCCCACCAGCGCGACAGCCATGGTCAGCCGCCACGATCCCTGGTCGGTGTAATGCAGCACGCGGGTGATCAGATCGGCGACCACCGGGATCTCTCTGGCGATCAACCCGCCGAGCACGAAGACGCCGCCGAGCAGCAACCCGATGACGGTGCCGCTGACCACTGGGCGCTGATTGCGACCGCGCCAGCGGGCGCCGCCCAGATGCAGCGGTCCGGACAGGAACGCACCGAGCGCCCACACGCCCGCCAGCGTGAGCGACCACCAATAGAAGCTCGGCTGACCAGGATGGCTTCGAAGGGCGAAACTCAGCGCAGCGGCGCCGAAAACGATCACGAACGCGACGACGATTCGCCTGCGGCGCACGACGGACGGTGCTTCATTTTGCGGCACAGCGACATTGACGACTCCGCGACGGATCTCCTCCAGAGCACTCGTCGTGGGAGTAGCGGTGTCGTCGGCTCGTGTCATGCGAGATGCACCTTCGGTGTCAGCGTGATCAGGATGTCGAGCCCGGTCCGCAGCACGCCGGCGATCGGGCCGGGGACAACACTAACCAAGCCGAGGCCGGGTCGCGCGATCGACGGTGTGACTCTGCAGGCAAGTCGGCGCAGCCGCAGCGCATCGCCACCGGCCCACGCCGGATCGCTGTCGGCGAGGTGATGCGGATCGGCGAGTGCGTTGACCGGGCGCGGCCGATGCTTGGACAGCGAGCGGCTCATCGCGTCCTCGATCGAAAGTAGTCCGCCCGGCGGATCGGGAACCAGGTCACGCAGGCCGCTGCCACTGGCCTGCATCGGGTAGTCCAGCGACTCGACAAGGTCCGCGGCCAATGCGTCGGGCACCGGCAGCGCCAATCCGGTCACCCACGATGCCAACGTGGTGTCGATGCCCCACACCGGCAGACCGGTCTGCCACTTGCCGGCAACGTGCGCATACGTTTTGAGCATGTCGCGGTAGGACGTCGTGTCCGGCCCGGCGATGTCGTAGGCGCCGGCCGGGACCTGCTCGGCGTCAGCGGCGGCGACCAGGTAGTGCAGCACATCTCGAATGGAGATCGGGTCGATCGGGTGGCCCATCCACTTCGGTACCGGGATCACCGGGAAGCGGTCCCCGACGTAACGCATCATCTCGAATGACGTCGAGCCCGCACCGAAAATCACTGCGGCACCAAGCCACACCACTTCGGGGCCGTCCTCGATCGTCAGCGCCTCGGCCACCTCTGCGCGACTGGCCAGGTGCTCGGACAGACCCTCGTCCGCGGGGACGAATCCACCGAGATAGACGATGCGACGCACGCCGGCGTCCTTGGCAGCAGCGGCGACATTGTCTGCCGCCGCACGGTCGGCTTCGCGGAAGCCGGGTTGGCCGATGGCGTGCACCAGGTAATAGATGACGTCGACGGATCCGGCAGCAGCCAGGGCTCCGCGAGCCGAGTCGGCGTCGGAGGCATCGAGTTGGAGAGGTGTGACGTCGTCGAACCAGCCGAAGTCGGCAAGTCGCGCCGGATCGCGGGTAGCGGCGAGCACGTCGTGACCCGCTTCAAGAAGGGCCGTGACCAGCCTCGACCCGACATAACCGGTCGCTCCGGTCACCAGAATTCGCACAGTTTGAACCTACCGATCGTGATGTGTACTGAACATTGAGTTCAGTTGTTCCCTGGAACCGAGCGGGCCAACCGCAGTGTCCGACGTGACACCCGTTACGGCCGGGCGCGACACAGCCGGGAATGCGCACGCGGATCCGCTGATCGGACGCGTCCCATCTACCCCGGGTTGTAGGGGGCGAAGCAACACGTGATACCGAGTCCGTCCGTCGGCGAACGCCCTCGACCAGACTCGGAAATCGTTGCGCGAGAACGGCAATTTGTCGTCGGTATCGGTGCTTGATGTGCTGCGGGCAAATCTGGCCGACCCGCCGCACCCGGCTTCGCCGCGCTTGCGATCGCCGTGAGCTTCAGCGCCGACCCGCCGCACCCGGCTTCGCCGCGCTTGCGATCGCGCTAGCGCGCCTTCCAGACCGGCTGACGCTTCTCGGCGAAGGCCAGCGGCCCTTCCTTGGCGTCCTCGGTTCTGAGCAGAGTGGCGAACCCGCGCGTCGTGCGGGCCCAGCCGGGCTCCTCGTCAGGGATGACGCCGTCGTCATCAGCGCCGCGCGCGATTCGCTTGCTGGCCTGCACGGATAGCGGAGCGTTCACCGTTACCCGCTCGGCCAGTGCCAGCGCGGCGTCCAGCACGGTGCCGTCTGGCACGACCTGGTTGATCAGACCCCAGTTCGCCGCCTCGGCAGCGCTGATCGGCTCACCGGTGAGCAGCATCTGCATACCGATCTTGCGGGGCATTTGCTCGACGATGCGGAACACGCCACCGGCGCCGGCGAGCAGGCCGACCTTGACCTCGGGCAGGCCGAACTTCGCGCGTTCCTCGGCCACCACCAGATCGCTGGCCAACGCCAGCTCGGTGCCGCCGCCGAGCGCGGTGCCGTTTACCGCGGCGATGGTCGGCTTGTCGATGAAGTGGTGGACGTAACCGGCGAAGCCCCACTCCGCATGATCGGGGTGATAGATATTCTCCCGGCGCGAAATCGCCTTGAGATCCGCTCCCGCGCAAAAGGATTTGTCGCCGGCTCCGGTGATCACCACCGCCCGCACGTCGGCATCGTCTTGTGCCTGCTGCAGTGCGTCACCCAGACCGATGCTGACCGCGCCATTGACACAGTTACGCGCTTCCGGCCGGTTGATTGTGACGACCAGAACGTTGCCGCGGTGCTCAACGAGTACAGCGAGGTGCTGTACGGGGTCCGTCACAGGAGCTCCACGATGGTCGCGTTGGCCTGACCCCCGCCCTCACACATCGTCTGCAATCCGTAACGAATTCCCTTGTCCCGCATGTGGTAGAGCATCGTGGTCATGATCCGGGCGCCGGATCCGCCGAGCGGGTGACCGAGGGCGATCGCGCCGCCATTGGGGTTGAGCTTCTTCTCGTCGGCGCCGATGTCCTTCAACCAGGCCAGCGGCACCGGGGCGAAGGCCTCGTTCACTTCGAAGACTCCGATGTCATCCAGCGTCAGGCCGGAACGCTTCAACGCTTTCTGGGTGGCCGGGATCGGTGCGGTCAGCATGATCACCGGGTCGGCGCCGGCCAGCGTGGCGGTGTGCACCCTGGCGATCGGCGTGAGCTTCAACTCCTTGGCCTTCTCCGCCGACATGAACAGCAGCGCGGCCGATCCGTCGGAGATCTGGCTGGAGTTTCCGGCATGGATCACGCCGTCTTCTTTGAAGGCGGGCTTGAGCTGCGCCATTTTCTCAATCGGCGTGCCGCGACGGATGCCCTCGTCCTTGAGCACGATATTTCCGTCCTGATCCTTGATGCCGACGATCTGGTCGTCAAAGGCACCGGAATCCTGTGCGGCCGCTGCCTTCTCGTGTGATGCGAGGGAGTATTCGTCGACCTTGGTCCGGTCGAATCCCCACTGCTCGGCGATCATTTCCGCACCGATGCCCTGATTCGGGATGGCGCCGTGGTAGCGGTCCAGGAATGTCTGGGAGTACGGCCTACCGCCGTTGGCCAGCGTCGATCCCATCGGAGTCCGCGACATCGACTCCACTCCGCCGGCGACGACGACGTCGTAGTGTCCGGCGACCACACCCGCGGCGGCGAAGTGAATCGACTGCTGGCTGGATCCGCACTGGCGGTCGACGGTGACGCCGGGCACGGTCTCCGGCCAGCCCGCCGTCAGCAGCGCGGTGCGGGCGATGTCGATGGCCTGCTCGCCGGCCTGTGAGACACAGCCCCAGATCACGTCGTCGACGAGGCCGGGATCAATGCCGGTCCGCTCGACCAGGCCGTTGAGCACCTGGGCGGACAGGTCGGCGGCATGCACGCCGGACAAGCCGCCGTTTCGCTTGCCAACAGGTGAACGAACTGCCTCGACGATGACGGCTTCAGCCATGACGTATATCTCCTTATGCCTTGAGGACTTGCATCGATTGTTGACCAACCCGTTGGACGGCTCGCCGCGGGGGTGCTCAGCCGACAGGTAGCGTCACAACCATGTCGCGAATAGCCATCATCGGCGGCCACGGCAAGGTCGCACTGCACCTGGCCCGCATCCTTATGGACCGCGGTGATGAGGTCACGTCGGTGTTCCGCAATCCCGACCACGCCGACGAGATCGCCGCCACGGGTGCCCATCCGGCCGTCGCCGATATCGAGAACCTGGACACCGGCGCGCTCGCCGACTTGCTCACTGGTCACGACACGGTGGTGTTCTCCGCGGGCGCCGGCGGCGGCGATCCGGCCCGCACCTACGCCGTCGACCGGGACGCCGCGATCAGGGTGATCGACGCCGCAGGTGAGGCCGGCGTACGACGATTCGTGATGGTGTCGTACTTCGGCGCCGGCCCCGACCACGGTGTGTCGCAGGACAATTCGTTTTTCGCGTACGCCGAGGCCAAAGCCGCGGCGGATGCCCACTTGCGCGCCAGCGACCTGGACTGGACCGTGCTCGGGCCCGGGCGTCTCACCCTGGAGCCGGCGACCGGCAAGATCGCGGTGGGCGCCGACGACCGCCGCGAAGGCGGCGAAGCGAGTGGAGTCTCCCGCGAAGACGTCGCGCTCGTGGCCGCCGCCGCGCTGCACGATGACTCGACGATCCGGCGGACCATCGACTTCAACAACGGTGACCTGCCCATACCTGAAGCGCTGGCCACCAGCGGCGATCGCTAGCGCGGCGAAGCCGGGCGCAGCGGGTCGCGCAGTCGATCGAGTAATCTCCAAGACGCAGTTGGTCTGCCGACCACGTCGAAGTTGATGCGGTCGGCACCGAGCGAGGCAGTTTAGATGTGCTTCGTAAGAGGGAACCCGGTGTGAGTCCGGGACTGTCCCGCAGCGGTATGCAGGAACGACCGCCGTCTATGAGCACTGGTCGCAAGACCGGGAAGCGACGGCCATTAGGAGCACCACCCTGGTGCGTGCCTGTGAGTCCGAAGACCTGCCGGCTGTGCCGGGCGCGCCGCGCCTGGCGGCTCACCGTCTCGTGGAATGGGCGTCTGGCCGTAACGGTTGCAGTGGCTGGATTCGCGCTGCACCGGTTCGGTTATGCGTCCGTTGGCGGCGACCACCCCGTCGATGTAAGGACCGAAAACCACTGTGACCGCTACACCGTTTACCGCCACCGTCACCGGCTCACCGCGAATCGGACCGAAACGCGAACTCAAGCGTGCTACCGAGGGCTACTGGGCAGGCCGCACAAACCGCTCAGAGCTCGAGAAGGTCGCCGCGACCCTGCGCCACGACACCTGGGCCCAGCTGGCCGCCGCCGGCCTGGACTCCGTGCCGGTGAATACCTTCTCCTACTACGACCAGGTGCTGGACACCGCTGTCCTGTTGGGTGCGCTGCCGGCGCGGGTGCAGGCCGTCTCCGACGATCTCGACCGCTATTTCGCTGCCGCCCGTGGCAACGGGGACATCGCGCCACTGGAGATGACCAAGTGGTTCGACACCAACTACCACTACATCGTCCCCGAGATCGGTCCGAGCACGAAGTTTTCGCTGCACTCCGACAAAGTGCTCGCGGAGCTCAAAGAGGCTCAGGATGCAAGGCATTCCGGCTCGTCCGGTCGTCATCGGGCCGATCACCTTCCTGCTGCTGAGCAAGGCGGTCGACGGCGGTGGCGCGCCGATCGGACGGATAGACGAACTCATTCCGCTCTACGCCGACCTGCTCGAACAGCTGGCCGACAAGGGCGTGGAGTGGGCACAGATCGACGAACCCGCTTTGGTCACCGACATCTCCGCCGACGCACCGGCCTTGGCCGAGCGGGTCTACAACACGCTGGGAGCACTGGACAAGCGGCCCGCAATCCACGTCGCCACCTACTTCGGCAACCCCGGCAAGTCCTTGGCCGCGCTGGCCCGCACACCAGTCGAGGCGATCGGTGTCGACCTGGTCTACGGCGCCGACGCCGCAATCGCGTCCGTTCCCGAACTGGCCGACAAGACACTGGTGGCCGGGATCGTCGACGGCCGCAACATCTGGCGCACCGACCTGGAGTCGGCGCTGGGCACGCTGGACAGCCTGCTCGGTTCAGTGGGCTCGTTGGCTGTGTCGACGTCGTGCTCGACGCTGCATGTCCCCTACTCGCTGGAGCCCGAGACCGGCCTGGACGACGCGCTGCGCAGCTGGCTGGCATTCGGCGCCGAGAAGGTACACGAGGTCGTCACGTTGGCGCGGGCGCTGAAGGACGGCCGCGACGCGGTGGCAGAAGAGATCGACGCGTCCAAGGCAGCCGTCGCCTCGCGCGAGAAGGACCCGCGGCTGAACAACAGCAAGGTGCGCGAACGCCTCGACTCGATCACCAAGTCCGGAGGCACCGAGCGTGGCGCGGCGGCCGATCGCCGCGACGCGCAGAACGATCGCCTGCACCTGCCGCCGCTGCCGACGACCACGATCGGATCGTTCCCGCAGACCGTTCAGATCCGCAAGGCGCGCGCCGCGCTGGTCGCCGGTGAGATCGACGACGCGGAGTACACCCGCCGGATGCAATCCGAGGTCGCGGACGTGATCAAGCTGCAGGAGGAACTGGGGCTGGACGTGCTGGTGCACGGTGAGCCGGAGCGCAACGACATGGTGCAGTACTTCGCCGAACAGTTGGACGGCTTCTTCGCCACCAAGAACGGCTGGGTGCAGTCCTACGGCAGCCGCTGCGTGCGCCCGCCGGTTCTCTACGGTGACGTGACCCGCCAGCACCCGATGACGGTCGAGTGGGCCAAATACGCGCAGTCGCTGACCGACAAGCCGGTCAAGGGCATGCTCACCGGTCCGGTCACCATTCTGGCCTGGTCGTTCGTCCGCGACGACCAGCCGCTGGCCGACACCGCCAACCAGGTGGCTTTGGCGATCCGCGACGAGACGGTGGACTTGCAGTCTGCCGGCATCGCGGTGATCCAGGTCGACGAGCCCGCACTGCGCGAGCTGCTGCCGCTGCGCGACGCCGACAAGAAGGCCTACCTGGACTGGGCGGTCGGCTCGTTCCGTCTGGCGACGTCGGGGGTGGAGGACTCCACGCAGATCCACACGCACCTGTGCTACTCGGAGTTCGGTGAGGTGATCGGTGCGATCGCCGACCTGGACGCCGACGTCACCTCGATCGAGGCGGCCCGCTCGCACATGGAGGTGCTCGACGACCTCAACGCGATCGGCTTCTCCAACAGCGTTGGGCCGGGCGTCTACGACATCCACTCGCCGCGGGTGCCAAGCACCGACGAGATTGCCACATCGCTGCGAGCTGCCCTGAAAGCCATTCCAGCTGAGCGGCTTTGGGTCAACCCGGACTGCGGCCTGAAGACCCGCAATGCCGACGAGGTCAACGCGTCGCTGGCCAACCTGGTCGCTGCGACCAAGGAAGTCCGCGCGAACGCGTAGTGAGTCAGGCCATGCGTCGAGCGTGAAACTGTGGCGAGAAATCACCGAATCATCGCCACAGTTCACGTTCGGCGGACTACGACTGCACGTGGACGGGTATGTCGTCGGCCCACGGCTGGCGGGTCACCATGTCGGCGACGTGGACGTAGCCGCGCTCGAATTCGCCGGTGGCCGCGTCCACCAGCCGGTAGTGCTGAGTCTGCCGGTGGATGGGCTGAGCGTCGAGCATGACCACACGTACTTCACCCGGCTCGAAGTGACACCGTTTCTGCAACGCCGCGACCAACTGCTCGTTGCTGAAGTGCCCGTCGCCGAAATTCCATCCGATGGCGCTGCTGGTGACTCGCTCACCGTCGGTGAGAACGTAGTCGTCCTCGATGTGGCCGGCCATCGCGCGGTGCGCGAGCGTGAACAGCGCCCGGCCGTGAGTGTTGAAGGCGCGGAACGCATATCCCATGTACATCGGGATCTGCGCGGCTTCTTTGCTGCCATAGAACTTCTCGAGTTGCGCGGCGGGCATGGCGGCGATCGCGACGACGCCCTTGGCGATCTTCTCGTCGGCCGACGGCTTGATGCACCACAGCGTGGTGTCCCAGTTGCCCGCGTAATACCGCATCCCGGGCAGGAAGGAAACCTTGCGCGGCAACAGGTTTCCCATCACAACCGTGCCCGCGACAACGAGGAACAACAGTATCGGCAACGGTGTGGTCAGATCGCTCAGCCCGACCGACGCGTGTCCGACGAAAAGCGCGAGCACGCTGAACATCATGAAGACATTCCACTCCAGCGGCACGCCCATCGGGATCGACGACAAGATGCCGAAGTGGAAGCACAGCATGACGAAAGCGGCGATCGCGGTCGGCCAGCCACCGTGGCTGAAGAACAACACCAGCGGGACCAATCCCTCGATCGCGGTACTGAAGTGTGCGAGCCAGCGCGACAGCCGTCCCGGTCGCAGATCATCCGGAAAGTGCTCGAAGAACTTGCGTTTGATGAACCGCGGCCGAAACACCGGGTTGTTGCTCATCATCGTCGAGATGACGAACGGGAAGTGCTTGTTCAGCTTTGACGTCGCCGCACCCAGCCAAATCACCAGGCAGACCAACTTGGCGCCGATGATCATGTCCACGCCATAGCCGGCGAACAGGAATGCGACGGTGAGCGAGGCGTATACCTCGCCTCGCGCGGCAAGGAAGATGACTTTGTCGCGCAGACCGAGCACGGCGAGCACGCCCAGCACCGCCCAGATCTGCCAGGCCGGCAGCACGCCGACCGTTGTTCTCAGGGCGGGGACCGGGCCGGCACCATCGGAGAAGATCGCGACGACGAGCAGCACCAACAGAGCGCCGTACAACAGCGCGTCGAGTGGTGTCCGGTTGTCCCCCTTCGTGAACGGAATGCGCCCCGGCCACGGCGGTAAGCGAATCGTGCCGGGCCGTAGCCAGTACAGGATCGAGCCGAGCGGTGGGAAGAACCGGTTGTTCAGCGGTCCGAAGCCGCAGCCGAGGCCGACGACTTCGAACAGCATGGTGTAGAGCACCACCTTCTCGAACACGATCGGCTCGGCGTACCAGTGCGCGACGCTGGTGAAGCCGGTGATGCCGTGGGTGCTGAGCGCCAACAGCCAGGCCGCCAGAATGTAGAGCACGATCTTGACGACGTAGAACAGGTGTAGCAACACCGGGGTGCCGAAACCCACCTCGGCCCAGTGCCGGGCCATCGGGACGATCTTCTCGGCGCGGGTGCCTTTGCTCCACTCCTCGAAGTCGATCTGCGGAGTTTCCTGCTTGAGAAATCCCATGGCGGCAAGACTAGAACGTGTTCTAGCTGGATGGTTCCGGTTCGCCGGATCGTGGGCCGCACCCTTGACTACTACTTGGCGTAGTAGCAGAATGGTGATCAGCCAGATGCCTCTTCCCGACTCGTCTGCGCCAAGGACGGTGATCCGCGATGGCCATTCAGATCTCGCCGACAGCTGACTCCCCGAATCGTCCTCTGCGCTGGGCGGCAATACTTTTCGTCACCGGCTGGGGCGTTCACGTCCTCGACCATCTGCGCCGCGGTGTGTCGGCGCCGCACGCGATCATGGTCGGCGGCAACATTCAGGGGATCTTCGTCGTAGCCGCCGTCGTCATGGCACTCACCCGGCGCAGGCGTGCGCCCGAGGCGGCGATCCTGGTCGGTTTCGGTAGCGCCCTACTCTTCACCTATGCGCATTTGCTGCCGTCGTTCTTCCCGGCCTACCAGGACAGCTTCCTCTCCGGGCGGCGTATCAACGTCACATGGTTTTCGTGGCTGAGCGCCGTCGCCGAGATCGGCACCGGCATTGTCTTTGCGATCGTCGGCGCACGGACCCGACGGGTAATTGAGGAGGTAGCACGATGAAGGGAACCTTATTCTTCGACGGAGCGTGTGGAATGTGCACTCGTTCCAAAGATTTCCTGCTGAAGCTCGATCGCACCGGCAACATGCACACCGAGCCGTTGCAGAGCCGCGGCGCCGCCGAACGTCTCGGTGTCGCGCCGACGAACCTGCTGGATTCAGTGCGCTGGCTGGACGACTCCGGTGTCGTCTACTCCGGTGCGGAAGCCGCCAACGCTGCGGTCTGCGCTGCGGTCGGGACGCGAATCCCGTTGGCGATCTATCGGATTCCCGGCATCCGCTTAATCGAAGAAGCCGTCTATACATGGGTGGCCGGACACCGCTACCGGTTCCCGGGCGCGACGCCGTATTGCGAGACACACCCGACCGCTTGTTAGGCCCTTCGCGGCGGCCGCGGCACGAAGCGCGACACCCGATCGATCACCGCCTGATACCCCGGCCGCCGCTCTAGGCTGCGCGTTTCCATCATCGGGATACTGCCGCCGAGAAACATGCCGAGCATCCCCAGCGCTCCCAGGCTCAGCCACCATGCCTCCGCCGGTGCGGCGGCAATACCGAACAGCGCCAACGAAACCCAGAAACTGAACTCGCCGAAGTAGTTCGGATGGCGCGACCAGGACCACAATCCGCGATCCATCGCTTCATCTTTCCGGCCATCGGCCATACGCCGCACGAACCGATGCATTTGCGCGTCGGCGATCAGCTCGAGTGCGACGGCCGCCAGTCCGATGATCAACGCGATGGCGGTCAGCCATCCGATGTCGCCACCGGATCTGGTCACCGTGACGTACACCGGCAGCATTCCGGCGAACACCAGCAGGGTGGGAATGAGGTGAATCGTCACCAGGTCGACGATGAACTCCCACCGACCGGCACGCTCCCGAAACATCGGATAGCGCCAATCCTCATGGTGCAGACCGGGAAACGAATACAGCCAATTCGCGGTCAGGCGTATCGCCCACAACACGATCACCGCCGAGATGAGCCAGCAGCGCAACTGATGCACACCGGACTGACTCCACCAAAAGAACAACAGCGCCGGCGGAACCACGCTCCAGTACGCGTCATAGAAGCTCGAGTTGCCATACGCCCGGCTGAACACGAATACCACCAGGGTGGCCAGGACGTCGGCGATCAGGGTGTCCAGCCACAGCCGGCCAGTGTGCACGCCCCACACCAGCCACGCCGCGGCAACCGCGAGGGCGACGACGTACGCCAGGGTGACCAGCGCCAGTGATCGCGCCTTGCCCATTGCCGCCATCAGGTGCGTCTCCCCTCGTTCGACTGGCCCTGCCAGTGCGGGCTCTTGACCGCCTCGAGCGCCTCGGTGACGTAACGGTCGAGCGGCTTCGGTTTTGTCGTCGATTGGCGGACCCATTGCTGGAACGCGAAATCAGCTGCCGCAAAGGCGAGTTGGACCAGCAGTCCTGGCCGGATGTCGGTGCCGGAATTGGCGCCCATACGCGTGGCGACCAGCTTGGTGGCGCGCTCCTTGTCCGCGGGCAGGTGCACGGTCAGCTTGCCCAGCAGATCCGGGGCGACCAGCAGGGCCGCCCGCCACTCCTCGGTGTCGGCCTCGCCGAACGAGCGGGTTCGGGTGATGATCGCGCTGATCAGCGCTTCGTCGGGCGACTCGGCGATGGGCCGCTCTTCGAGCAGCGCGACGATGGCGGTCCCGCCATGCCGAACCGGCGCCAGCAGAAGTTCTTCCTTCGTCGGCACGTGCCGGAAGAACGTCCTGGGCGAAACGCCCGCGGCGGCAGCGATTTCCTCGGTCGTCACCGCGTCATATCCGCGTTCGACGAACAACCGGAAAGCTGCCCGCCGGATATCGGCCCGGATCTGCGCCCGTTGCCGATCGCGCAGTGACTCGGTCATCGGAACGAGCCGATCCCACCGTCGACGTGAATGGTCTGGGCGGTGATGAATGTCGCGTCGGTGCTCAGCAGAAACGCGACGAGCGCGCCCGCGTCGTCGCGGACGTGACCGATGCGCTTCATCGGCACGCGTCGTAGTGATTTGTCAAAATCTCTGGGCGCGAACTCTTTCCACAACTTGACGCCATCGGATTCGGCGAACGGGCAGACGACGTTGACCCGGATGTTGTCGCGGCCCCATTCCAGCGCGGCGACCTTGGACAGCCCGCGGATGGCCTCCTTTGCCGCCGCATACCCACCCCATTTGGGTTCACCGCCGGTGCCGGTCCCCGAGCCGAGGTTGACGATCGAACCGCCACCTGCCGCGACCATCAGCGGGTACACGGCTTGCATGAGCAGAAACGCCGCGCGCGGACCGACGTCGTGACCGAGGGCGAAATCCTCGGTGGTGATGTCGACGAACGCCTTGGGCTCGTTGGTGGCGATGGCGTTGTTGACCAGGCCGTGCACTGTGCCGAAGGCGTCCACCGCTGCCGCGACGATCCGTCCGGCGCTGTCCGGATCGCGCAGATCGGCGACCACTTTCTCGACGGGGCCCAACGCTGCGAGTTCGTCGGTTGTCGCGGCAAGTTTCTCGTCTTGGATGTCGGTGAGCAGCACCGCCGCCCCACGTTCGAGTAGCGCGGTGGCGATGCCCTTGCCGACACCCTGGGCGGCGCCGGTGACGATCGCGACGTGGCCGCGCATCGAATCCGGGTGGGCGTACCCGGTCACGGCGCTCCCTGCAGCCCCCGCGCCGGGCGCCCGGCGAACATCGGCAGGTCCAGGTAGGTCTTGATACCCGGCTCGGCTGCGCACACGTCCGGGATGGCGTTGATGCAATGGTTGGCGGTGGCGACCACACCCGGATTGCGTTGCAGCCCTTCGGCGATAGACGGTGGCTGTAGGCCTTTGAAAGTGAGACTCACCGTCGGGTCGCCGGTGATCTCGACTTCGAAGCGTTCGCCGCCTCCGCCGAAGTCCCAGGCCGGTTCGAGGTTCTCTTCGCCCATCAGCCAGTTGACCGCAGCGGTGATCACCGGTTCGCCGTCGGCCAGGGCTTGCCACCGGAACCGACGCGCTGCCACGTTTCCGGGTTTGATCGTGAACGGGCCGTACTCGATGTCGGCGGTTGCGACCGCGATGTCCTGGATCGTTCTGATATTGGCCTCGATGTCGAATCCCATGTGCTCGGCGATCATTCGCACCGACATCTTGAAGCCGTTTTCGAGCAGGCCGGCCATCGGACCTTCGATGGCCTCCTCCGGCGTGCCGCCGAAACCCATGATGTGCCGCACCACGTCGGGAGCGTTGTAGGTGCGGATGTCGGAAAACTCCTCGGCGCGCACGTGGGTGATGGCCGACGACAGCGACGACACCATCAACGGGAAGCGCTCGGTGATGCCGCCCGGGTGGATGCCGGATCCGTGCAGCGTCACGCCACCTTCGACGGCGGCTTCGACGATCGCCGAGACGGCAGGGTGGCTGAAGTCCGGGTACACCCAGCCGACCGGGGTCACCACGTTCTTGCCGGACCGCAGAATCGCTGCGACCTCGTCGTCGTTCGGGATCAGCGGGCTGTACATCACGCAGTCGGCGTCGAGGGCCAGCACGTCGTCGATGCTGGACGTCGCTGTGACGCCGATCGTTCCGGTGCCGAGGATCTCCCCGACGTCGCGACCGTTCTTGTCCGCGCTGTGCACCCAGCAGCCGATCAACTCGAGCTGCGGATGGTTCAGCACGCATTCGATGGCGGCCTTGCCGACGCCTCCGGTCGCCCACTGAACGACGCGCAACCGATTGCTCATCGTGGCAGAGTATGACCAAATGACAGTCACTGTCAACGATTACGGAAGGTCGACGCATGGGTGTTCTCGACGCAGCCGCGACGGGCCTGCTCACCCACACCGCACCAGGGGTTGCGACTGTGCTGTCAGGTCAGGGGTGCTGTTGCCTAGTCCGGCTCAGCGCCGTGTTCCACATGAGTTCGGAAATGTCTGTGACGCTGATCAGCAGTACAGGGTCGGTAGCCGCGAGAAGCGGCTCGGAGGTCACGGTGTGGATCAGGAAACCCTCGGCATGGCACCAGGCAGTGACCGCGATGCCGGCGGTCCGCAGTGCGGCCACACAATCCTGCGGTGCGGTCGCGGTATGTCCGGCCAGCAGGGCGGGCAGCGATTGTCCGATCAGCGTGGCGGTATCAGCGTGGCCGAGCATCGTGGCGAACGCAGGATTCGTGTAGGTCAGCACGCCGTCGAGCCGGACGGCGAGCATCGGGGCAGCCAATCGGTCCAACAGGACAACTGCGGGCAATTGGTGTAGGTAGCCGAGTGGCGTGCTCGGCCGCGGCCGACGACGGCGTTCGACGGCAGGCTCCGGCCCGCCCATGCCCGGGGCGTCGTCGCGGACGGGTTCGGCGCCGACCCGGTAGCTAGGAGAGAGGCCGCTCCGCCACGGTCCACCCGTATTTGTGTGCTCGTCGTCAGCCATCACTGTCGTCATCCCAATCGCTTCATAAGTTCGCATACTGGGGTACCGCCGCGGCAGCAACCACCCCACGAACATGGTCCGACAGCGTCCGAGTGCCACGGTCGTGTCCCCGCAACAGAATCGCTCCGATGGGACCGCCGCCCTGGCCTGCAGCAACGGTCCGCGCATGTGCCAGCACGATGCCTATTGATTTCGACCTAGTTCATGTTGATGATACTCAAGAGCCGAGATTCGCATACCACCAGCAAACTGTCAACGACGGTTCTGCAATGAGATCCCGCTCGGCGCACCGGGCGATCGACACGTCTCAAATGGTCGTCGCAGGCAGCAAAAGCGGTGGTAAATTGCTGCCCACCACTAGCCGCCAGGGCGCACCGGTCTCAGTTGAGACCCGTCAAAATGCTGTGATCGGGGAACCTATCGCAACCGATGAGGATCAAAGGATCGTTTGGCTCTCGGGGGCCGCCCGCCGGGAACTGCTGCGGGAACGGATGTATCACGCCGCGGCAGAGCTGATAATCCAGCAAGGAATTAACCTCTTCACGACAGACGATGTCGCGGCCCGGGCCGGTTGTTCTCGCGCAACGGTGTACCGCTACGTCGGCGGTAAGTCCGAGATCGTGGACGCCATCACACGCCGCGCCACGCTCTCATTGAGCCAGCACATCGGGCGAGCCGTCGCCGGGCTCGACGGACCAGACCGCGTCGTGGAAACGATCTTGGCCGCAGTGACCGCAACCCGGGCCGAACCACTCGCTACCCAGGTACTTCTCCATGCCAGCGACACCCATATCCGAGCACACCTCGATTCCCCACAAGTATTAGAAGCCGCGCTTGCCCTCGCCGGCTTGCACCCCGAGGACCACCAAGCAGCACAAGCGCTCATTCGCGTCGTCTGGGGCCTTATCCAACACCCGCTCGATGACCCCTTAGCGGAGCGCATCCTGATCGAACGCTTCATCAGGCCTGCATTCGATCCATACGATTGGCCCGCGACGCGGACGTGAAACTCGGCCATGTGAGTCAAAGTCGGTGACTGCTGACCGGCGTTGCGGCCACGAGCGAACTCAACCGGCTTACCGGTCGGCTAGTGAGCCTCGGTAGCCGGCGGCCGGTAGAACAGCACCAGCTGACCAAGCCCCCCGCCGAGGCCGAGCAGAATCGAAGCGAGCAAGCCGTGCCATCCGTCGTGCCAGTTGTGCCCAAAGATCAGCCAGTCCAGGCTGTACTGCCCGGGGCCGGTCGTGGCGACCGCCACGGCGGCGGCGGCCAGAATCAGGTTGTACTCCCAGCCTTCTTTGACGATGAAGAAGCCGTTGTGCCGGTGCACGGTCCACGCGGCGACGACCATCAGGGCGACGAAGCCGGCGGCCGGAATCGGTGTGAGCAGCCCCGCGGCCAGCCCCAGGCCGGCGCTGATCTCGGTGCTGGCCGCGACCACCGCCTGGAACTTGCCGTATTTCATGCCGATGCTCTCGAACCAACCCGCAGTTCCGGGTATACGTCCGCCGCCGAAGAACTTGTTGTAGCCATGAGCAGCCAGAGTCAAGCCCAGTACCAGCCGCAAGATCAGTAAACCGACATCATAGGCAGTCATAGACGTCAACCTAGATCATCGGGTAGGCACGGATAAGCACAGGTACGCTGCCACCCGGCACGCCATCGCAAAGGAGCCAACATCAAGATCGCCATCATCGGAGCCGGCAACGTCGGGCGCGCGCTGGGCGGCGCCTGGCGCGACCGTGGCCACGAGGTGACATTCGGCTTGCTGCGCGGTCGAGCTTGAACATCCAAATGTCCACACAGCCCGTAGTACTGCTGGACGGTGACGCCACGTCGCCGTCGGACGTGCTGGGCCATAAGGGACACGGCATCGACGTGATGCGGCGCAACGGTCTGCCGGTGCCCCCCGCGTTCTGCATCACCGCCGAGGTGGGCGCTCGTTATCGCGCCGAACCCGAGGCGACGATGGATGCGATCTGGACGGACGTGATCCAGGGAATACGCACCCTGGAGGCGGCGACCTCCCGCACGTTCGGGCGAGGACCTCGTCCGCTGCTGGTCAGCGTTCGCTCGGGCGCGGCGGTGTCGATGCCCGGGATGATGGACACCCTGTTGGATCTCGGCTTCAGTGACGTCGTCGAAGAGGCGTTAATTCTCGAGCACACAGCCGAATTCGCCCGCGACACTAGGCGGCGATTCTCGAAATGGTATCAGCGCATCGTCGGGGCGCCGCCCCCGGACGACCCCTACCTCCAGCTGCGTGCCGCGATCGAGGCGGTGTTCGCGTCGTGGGACTCACCTCGCGCGGTGGCCTACCGCAAGCACCACGGCCTCGACGATCGCGGCGGAACCGCGGCGGTGGTGCAGGCAATGGTTTTCGGCAACATCAATGCCAATTCCGGTGCGGGTGTGGTGTTTTCGCGAAACCCGATGACCGGGGCCAACGCGGAGTTCGGCGAGTGGCTGCCGGGCGGTCAGGGCGACGACGTGGTGTCAGGCACCCTTGACGTCGAGCCGATCGCCGCACTGCGCACCCGGCTGCCGGGGGTCTACCGCGAGCTGATCGACGCGGCCCGCTCGTTGGAGCGGCTCGCGGCCGACGTGCAGGAGATCGAGTTCACCATCGAAGACGGCACGCTGTGGCTGCTGCAGACCCGGGCCGCGAAGCGCTCGGCGCAGGCAGCGGTACGGCTGGCGCTGCAGCTGAATGACGACGGCCTGATCGACGAGGCCGAGACGCTGCGCCGGGTGGCTCCCGCACACGTGGAGGCGTTGCTGCAGCCCTCGTTACAGCCCGAAATACGTTTGATTGCAGAACTTCTGGCGAAAGGGCTGCCGGCCGGACCGGGCATCGCGTCGGGGCGGGCCTATAGCGAGGTGGACGCGGCGATCGCTGCCGCCGACCGGGGCGAAGACGTCATCCTGGTGCGCAACCACACCAGCCCCGACGACATCCACGGCATGTTGGTTGCACGCGGCATCGTCACCGAGACCGGCGGCGCCACCAGTCACGCGGCGGTCGTCAGCCGTGAACTCGGCCGGCCGGCCGTTGTCGGCTGCGGGAGCGGGGTGACCGCAGCATTGGCGGGCAAGCTCGTCACTGTCGACGGCAACTCGGGCGAAGTGCGCGACGGCATCCTGCAGCTGTCCGCTTGGTCTGAGGACAACACGCCAGAGTTGCGGGAGTTGGCCGAAATCGCTCGACGGGTCAGCCCGTTACGGGCGCATGCCGCCGGCGACTACCCACGGCTGGACCGTCATTCCGAAGCCGCGGTGCGCACCGCATTGGCCAGTGGGCAGTGCGACGTGGTGTGCGCGAGTCCGCTGTTAGCGATGCTGGAGGCGATTCGGCTCAGCGAGGTGTCGTGATTGACCTTGTTGTGCTGCAAGGGGTTCGGTTGAAGGGCCGGGTGAGCCGCGCCGACCTGGCCGCCACCCTGGGCGAGGATCCGGGTGAGTTGGTCGACGACCTCACCCGGACGGGGCTGCTGCTGGACGGGCCGACGTTGCGGCTGACCCCCGAAGGCCGGGAGCGCCTCGACGAGTTGCTGACGGCCGAACGCGAGCACTTCGACGAAGCGGCAATCTCGGCTGTTTACAACGATTTTCGCGCCGTCAACGCCGAGTTCAAAGCGCTGGTCACCGACTGGCAAGTCAGGGACGGTCAGCCCAACACACACGACGATTCCGATTACGACGCTGCCGTGCTGGCGCGGCTCGACGATGTGCACCAACGGATAACGCCGATCGTCGCTGCCGCAGCGGCCCAACTCCCCCGGCTGACCCGCTACTCGACCAAGCTGCAGACGGCGCTGGACAACGTCCACGCGGGTGACACGATCTGGTTGTCCCGGCCGATGATCGACTCCTACCACACCGTGTGGTTCGAACTCCATGAAGAACTGATCCTCGCCGCCGGCCTGATCCGGGAAATCGAAGACGCGTAAGCGCTCTCGCTACAACTCGGCGTCCAGTCGCGCGACATAGTCGTCGATGTCGCCGATCGCCGACTCGGCCGCATGGACGCCGAGCGCTATGGTGTCGCCGATCCCATAGACGGCGTGGGTGAGGCCCATCGCCGGCGACAGTGTCGGACAGCCGGAGATCAACAGCACCGGCACGCCGCCGAAGCTCAGATCGCCAGGTCCGCGGTAAACGCTTGTCACCACGGTGTTGCCGGACACCTGGGATGGCTGGGAGTCGGGATCGAATTGGCTGATACCCCAGCGCAACAGCGGTGCAGGTACCCCGGCGAACGCCCGGTCCGCCGCGCACGCGGCAGGGTGCTCCGCGCGGCTGCGGGCATTGGCCAGGTCTGCGGCAATCCGCTCGAAGCGGCCCTGTCGGTCCAGATCCGGGTACAGCCCGACGGTGATGTTGAGGAAGTGGTTATGCGCGTGCCGTACACCGGGTTTGGCCATCGGCACTTCGGCAACGAGCGACTCGGTCGCCTCGCCCAGATGCGCAGAGAGCGCACCGGACACCGCCGCCAGGGCCGCGACCGTGACGGAGGGACCCCGTAGTTGCGACCGGTGTCGCACCAGAGTACGCAGCGAGCGGGAACCGACGGGCCGGGCATTGGTGGCCTGTGGCGGGCGTGGGCCGAGCGGAGCGGCTACCGACCCGGCGCGCATATCGCGCACCAACGTGCGATGCGCACGAGCGGCGTCGACCCCGCGCCACGGCAGAAACCAGGGCGACAACGCGGTCACTTCAGGCACCGGTGCCGCTCTGCCGAACAACCAGCCGGCTAGCTCGGCCTCGCGGAGACCGTCGGCCAGCGCGTGCGCGGTCTGCATGACCAAGACCGTGCCCGGACCGGTCCCGCCCGACTCGGTCCTGCCCGGAAGGCCGTGCACCCGCGAAAACACGTGCAAGCGCCACGGCTCTCGGCGTACGTCCAGTGGATCGTCGAGGAGTCCGATCACGGCGTCCTGACAGCCGCCCCAGCTGGCATCGCCGAGTCGATGGCGAACAAACCGGTCCGGTCCGACGGCTGTCGGCACCCAGCGCGGGTAGGTAAGCGGCGATCCATCCTCGACCCGCACCGTCAACGCTGGACAGGCCTGCGCACGACTGCGGACCACATGGATCGCATGATCTAAATCCGTTGGCTCGCCGTCGAATACGTAGATCGTGTACTCATCGCTGGGGACCTTGGCAGACATCCAGTAGAACTGTGCGTCAACCGCTGTCATCCGGGCCGGCATTCCTGCATCCTAGGTAGTCCACAGCCCGTCCTTTATCCACAGAGAGCGCTTTCCGATGGCCACTGTCGGATCATGGCTCTAATTCGAACCGGCGTACAAGTCAGCGGGAAGAGGTCGTCGAGATAGTTGCCTTGGCGGGTCAGCCGAAATTCGTGGCACCAGGGCAGTACACGTTGATCGCGTCTTGCATGAACGGCCGCACCTGTTGCTCCGTCAAACCCAACCCTTCCAGTTTGACGCCGATCTTTGACATGGCGACCCGCCAGGGGCTTGGGTGCCCGCCGAAGTACAGGCTGTAGGAATCCCCCCGAGGGAGACGCTCGTCGTCGCATCGTTCATGCGCGATAGCGATCAGCTGATCCGGCGGGGCGACGCTCAGCCCGTCGTTTGACAGCGATCCTAGAAACTGATCATCCAGCGTGTCGGCGTGCGCGACACCCGCCAGCAGTGCGGCGGCCGCGACGAGAGCCGGAAAGAGCGGGTTGACAGTCATGGCTAAGAGTGGCACTGATCACCGCCGTCCGCGAGCCTTGCGCCACAGCGGGCCGACCCGGTCAACTCGCCACGGTCGCACCCGGGCAGTACACGCTGATGGCATCCAGCAAGAACGGCCGCATCTGCGGACCCTCCAGACCCTGAGCTTGCAATTTCGCAGCAAGTTGCCTCAAGGCGGTAGCGAAAGGGCTTGGCATCGCGCCGAAATGAATGGTCAAGACCTGGGAGCGAGAAAGGCTATCGTCATCGCACCGTTCATGAGCGAGGGCGATCAACTGATCTGGTGGGCCTGCGGTAATCCCATCTCTCGCCAGCAACCCGAGAAACTGGGCGTCCGGTGTGTCGGCGTGGGCGGCTCCCGCTGCGACCAGCAGCGCTGCCGCTGCGGCAAGAACCGGACGGAACGGATCGATAGGCACGGTTGAGTCTGACATCAATCACCGCCGACCGCGAGCGGGAACCGCTAACTGGCGGAGCCGATGAAGTCTAAGACCAAGTCGACGACCCGGTCCGGCTGATCGAGTTGGAGGAAATGTCCGGCACGGTCGACAACGGTCACGTCGCTGTCTTCGGACAGCCCGTTGGCGACCCACCGCGTGAAAGCCGATGTCACGCAACCGTCGTCGCGTCCGTGCAGGTACAGGATCGGCAACCTCGGCGGCGTTGTCCAGTGCCGGTGCAGGTCACCGTACTGCGCCGGCGGGCGGGTGTTCCGGACCGCGGCACGATAGTAGCCAAGGGCGGCGCGCCAGCTGTCCGGTGTGCCGATCGCGGCATCGACGTGCCGCAGGTCCACCCTGGCGTCGTAACCCGGGGACCATTGTTTCCATAGTCGCGGCAACACCCATGAGGCGGAATGTTCGGGCAGCCAGGGTAATTGGAAATACATGATGTACCAGCTGCGCAACAGCTGTGGTGGGATCTGCGCCAGTAGCGGGCCGGCACCGCGAGCACCTGCTCGAAACGCCGCCGCCGGCGGCACCGACATGATCACCGCCTTATCGAAAGGGCTGTCCGGAATCGCAGCCAATCCGTTGGCGGCCATCGCGCCCCAGTCGTGCCCTATCACCACGTCGCGGTCGGTGCCGCCGATGGCGTCACGCACCTGCAGCGCATCGTCCATCAGCGCACCGATGTGATAGCTGCCATCGGACGGAATCGACGACGGCGCATAGCCGCGCATGAATGGCGCCACCACCCGCCAGCCGGACTCGGCCAGCCCGGGGGCGACATTGCGCCAGCCGTAGGCGGTATCGGGAAAACCGTGCAGACACAGCGCAATTGGACCGTCAGCCGGCCCCCACGTCAGGGCCTTCAAATCGACGGTAGGAGCTTTGACGTCGATCCAGCGGGGTTTGGCCATCACCTGAATCCTTCGCGTGCACCGTTACGTGGTCGATTTAGTACTGGTCGAAGTCGGAGATCAGCCAGCGCTCGCCGACCTTGTCGAGGGTGACCCGGACGCTGGATCCTGTTGCTGTGGGCGGCTCGTCGCCCATCTTGACGGTTTGGTCGACGAACAGCAGGACCACTGCCCTGTTCGACGTCACCGACTGTGCCGCCGCTCCGGACACGCTGGCGGTCGTGACAACGCGGCTTTGCTTCGCGCTGGGTGCGAGCTCCTCCCGCGTCTGCTGGGTGTACGTGTTGAGGAACTCGCCGGTCAGCCTCTCCCGGGTGGCTGCCACGTCACGGTCCACCGTGTCGAACCGGAAAGTCAGCACAGCGACCGCTGAATCCCTTGCCGCCGCGACGGCTTGGCTGCGGGCGACGTCGATGTCGCGAATAGACGAGTCTTTCCACTTGAGCATGCCGGCGGACATCGCCAGCAGCAGCGCCAGACCGGGAAGCAAGCCATAGACCAGCACACGCGACCAGTTGACCGACCGTCGCGGCGTCATGACACGAACGCGACGTCGGAGACCTTGGCCACGTCGCCCATCTTCTGGACGGTGAGCCGCATCCGTAAGAACTGCGGCTCCTGCGCGGGATCGGCAGACTTCACCGTCACAGCGACCAACACTCGACCCTGGTCGCCTCTCTGCGATTCCAGCCCGGCGTCGGTAACGGTGCCCAGCAACCGCGACCGGGTACGGGTGGCGCTGTCGATGTACGCCTGCCGATGGTGGGCGAAGATGTCCGCGAACCGCCCGGTCGCCGCGTCCGCGATTCGTTGCGCGTTGGCGTCGGCGTGCTGATAGTCGGCTGTGCTGAGGGTGACCGCGACACCCTGGGCCGTCTGCACGAACGAATTGCGCTGCGTCTCACCCGTGTGGGCCTCATGGGTCCGGAAACCCAGCCAGCCCACCAGCCCGGCTAACAGCACGCCGGCGACGAGACCGATAACCAGTGCGATCCGCTCGACCTGAGCCGGCGTCTGGGCCGGCCGCAGGTACACGACGTCTGCCGGCGCGTCGGGTTTTTCTCCGGAGATAGCAGCATCCTCGGGCATGTGTCCCAACGTACCCACCGCGATCGCTCAGGCCGACGCAGCCGCGCTCTCCAGATCAGCCCGAACCGGTCCTTGCACCAGCCGCACGGCTTTTCCTCGCCACCGTCGGTGAGCCGATCCCAGTAGTAGTCGACCTCGTCCAGCGTCGGTGCTTCGGTTGAGGTCCTCGACATGTGAATTCGGAAAACACCGAGCTGTAGAACGCCACCGCCTCCTCCAAACTGTGGTCGAACCACAGCGAGGGCGTGATCGATGGCATGGCTGCCTCCTAGTCGTCGTCGGGTGCCTCTCGGTTGTATCTGTCCCTGGGGTAGACCCGGCAACGGCGAAAAGTCATCTGGGTAACGTCAGAGTGCGATCGACCGAGAGGACCGCCCGTGCCAGCCGTGAGCAGCGCTCCGCAGACCGTTGAATTTTCCGGTGTCCAGGGGCTCACCCTGGTCGGTGACGAATGGCTCGGTCGATCGGCGGGCGGCACCGCCGCGGCCTCCGATCGTCCGAGCGTCCTCATGCTGCATGGCGGTGGCCAGAACCGGCACTCCTGGAAGAACACCGGCCAGGTGCTTGCCGACACCGGCTTCCACGTCATCGCGCTGGACAGCCGCGGCCACGGCGACAGCGACCGCTCGCCCGACGCTGACTACGACGTCGAGACGTTGACCGCTGACGTGATGGCGGTGCTCGACGCCATCGGTCAGCCGGTGATTCTGATCGGGGCGAGCATGGGCGGGCTGACCGGCATTCTCGTCGCCGATCAGGCCGGACCGGAGCGGGTCACACGGTTGGTGCTGGTCGATGTCGTGCCGCGGTTCGAAAAGAACGGCAGCGCCCGCATCCGCGACTTCATGTTCAGCGGCCTGCACGGATTCGGTTCGCTCGAAGAAGCGGCCGACGCGGTTGCCGCCTACCTGCCGCACCGGCCCAAGCCGCGCAGCCCGGAGGGGCTGAAGAAGAATCTCCGACTGCGCGACGGGCGCTGGTACTGGCATTGGGACCCGGCCTTCATGACAAAACCCGGCGACGACCCGCAGTTGCGCACCGAGAAATTCGAGCAGGCCGCCGCGGACCTGACCATCCCGGTGCTACTGATCCGCGGCAAGCTCTCCGACGTGGTCAGCCCGGAAGGCGTGCAGCATTTCCTGGACACCGTGCCCAACGCCGAGTTCGTCGAGTTGTCCGGTGCCGGGCACACCGCGGCGGGCGACGACAACGATGCGTTCAGCGACGTGGTCGTGACGTTCGCGACGCGCTAATCGCCCGGCTCCGCCGCGCTCGCGATCGCTAATTCGATGGCGGCGACCCGCTTCGCCCGGCTCCGCCGCGCTCGCGATCGCCGCTAGCCGCCTACGCCAGGCTTCTCGGCGTGACCACCGAACTGCTTGCGCATCGCCGATAGCGCCTTATTGGCGAAGTCGTCGAGGCTGCGCGAGGCGAAGCGGGACTGCAACGCCGTGGTAAGCACCGGCGCGGGAACGCCTTCGTCGATCGCGGCGATCGCGGTCCAGCGGCCCTCGCCGGAGTCGGAGACCCGTCCGGAGAACTCCTCGAGATCCGGCGATTCTTTCAGCGCGATCGCGGTCAGATCCAGCAGCCACGACCCGACGACGCTGCCCCGCCGCCATACCTCGGCGACGTCGGCAATGTCGAAGTTGTACTGGTAGCACTCGGGATTGGACAGCGGCGCGGTTTCGGCGTCGCCCGCTTCGATGATGCGCTTGCCGACGTCGGCATTGCGCAGAATGTTCAGGCCCTCGGCGAGCGAGGCCATCATCCCGTACTCGACGCCGTTGTGCACCATCTTCACGAAGTGCCCGGCACCGGTTGGGCCGCAATGCAAATAACCCTGCTCGGGTTGCGCGACCTCGCCCTCACGACCAGGGGTGCGCGGCGCGGAGTCGACGCCCGGCGCGATGGTCGAGAACAGCGGCTCGGCGTGCTCGAAGGCGTAGTCGTCGCCGCCGATCATCAAACAGTAGCCGCGCTCGCGACCCCACACACCACCGCTGGTGCCGCAGTCGATGAGGTGGATACCCTTCTCGGACAGCGTCTCTGCGTGCTTCAGATCGTCGCGGTAGTACGAGTTGCCACCGTCGATGACGATATCGCCTTCTTCCAGCGTCGTCGCGAGCTCGTCGATGACCCCGGTGGTGATAGTGCCAGCGGGCACCATCACCCACACCACCCTTGGCGCACTGAGCTTTTCGGCCAGATCCGACAGCGACGACGCCCCGGTGATGTTGTCGACGCCGGCGAACGACTTCACCACGTCCGCGTCATGGTCGTAGACCACACCCTCGTGCCCGGCATCCACCACCCGGCGGATGATGTTGCCACCCATTCGGCCCAAGCCGATCATCCCTAATTGCATAGTGTTTCGTTCTCCTTAGTGGTGGTTGTCGGCTAGCCACGGCTGTTGCCAACCGCGATGTCCGCGTAGCAGTTCACGTGCCGCGTCCGGCCCCCAAGAGCCGGGTTCGTAGTGATGGATCTCGCCGGGGTTGTCCAGCAGCGGCTGCACGATCCGCCAGGTCTCTTCGATGGCGTCTTCACGAGCGAACAGCCGGTGATCCCCGAGCAGCGCCCCGTGCAGCAGCCGCTCGTATGGCAGCAGCGGCTCGCCCAAGTCAGCCATGAACGACGAGTCCAGATGCAGGTCGCGCCAGCGGTCATCATCTTCCAACGCGGTCAGCTGCAACCGCAGTCCGGGATCGGGGTCGATCCGCAGCACGATCTGGTTAGGTCCGGACCGTCGCCGGTGTTCGGGCAGGAAGGTCACCGAGGGAACCCGGTGGGTGAACAACCGCACCTCGGTGACGCGTTCGGGCAGTGCCTTGCCGGCTCGCAAGAAGATCGGCACCCCGGCCCAGCGCCAGTTGTTGATCTCGAGTCGCAGTGCGACGAAAGTCTCGGTCGTCGAGCCCTTGGCCACCCCGGCAACGTCGGTGTAGCCGCGATACTGGCCCCGGACACAGCGGTCCGGGTCCACGGCCGGCATCGCGCGAAAAATGTCGGACTTGCGGTCGTTGACGTCGTCGGCGCCGGGCCCGACCGGGGGCTCCATCGTCAATCCGGCCAGCACCTGAAGCAGATGGTTCTGCACGACGTCGCGTAGAGCACCGACCCCGTCGTAAAACTTGCCCCGGTCGTCGACACCGAAGTTCTCGGCCATGGTGATCTGGATTTCGGAGATGACGTGGCGATGCCACAGCTCGACAAGCGCGAGGTTCCCGAAGCGCAGGTACTCCAATTCGACGACCGGCTCCTTGCCCAGGAAGTGGTCCACCCGGAAGATCTGGTCCTCGTCCAACAGCGCGCGTAGCCGTTCGTTGAGCTCGCGGGCGGACGTCAGGTCATGACCAAATGGTTTCTCCACCGCGACGCGAGAGCCCTCCAGCAGGCCGGCTTTGCCCAGGTTCTCTACGATCGGCGCGAACAGCGACGGCGGCATCTCCAGGTAGTAGAGCGTGTGGTGCTTGCGACCGATCTGCTTGGCCAACGCGTCGTACAGGGCGCTGTCGGTGACGTCGCCGTGGAGATAGGACAGCCGGTCCACCAGCCGGTCGAACACTTCTTGGTCGATCTTCTCGCCGGCATCCACAATCGCCGTATGGGCACGCTTGACCAACTCGTCTTTGCTGATGTCGTCGCTGGCCACTCCCACGATCGGACACTGCAGCAGTCCCTTGCGCTCGAGGCGGTAGAGGGACTGGAAGGTCATCTTGCGGGCCAGGTCGCCGGTGATCCCGAAGATCACCAGCAAATCCGAGGCGCTATCGCCGGCTTCGGCCAATCGGGACCTCCAGAGTCGACTAGGCGGCACGCTCAACACATGTAGAAACGATCCCGCGGCCAGCCTCAACCCTAAACACTGCACTTCGGCCCGACAACCAGAACGAGCAGATGTGTAGCCCCTCACGCAGCCGGGCAAACACCGGGCGATGCCGTTATCGGAACATACACTCGCAGTTGATGTTTCGATACCCTGTCGGAAACACGGGGAGGGCATGATATTGCGCCGCGCCACGATCGGGGAAGATGCGTGACATGCATGACCACCTGTTGATCGCGGTGTACGGGCTGATCGGCGTCGCGGCGGCCGAAGCCGTCGCCCTGGCCGTCCTCTGGCGGCTGCTGTCCCGCAGCCGGGCCGAGGTCGAGGAGTTGCAGCGGTCACCCGACTTATTACGATTCGGATCGAAAGCGGTCAAGACCGTGTGGCAGACCGCCAATTTGGTGCGCAAAGAGGGCTTCGGCGCCGCGGTGCGCAGCTCCATCGAAGACCTCGCCGATTGGGCCGAGGTGGAACGCCCCGACCTCGCGCGAGTCACTGCAGACGGCAAGGTGGCGATTCTTTTCTCCGACATCGAAGAGTCCACCGCTCTCAACGAGCGGGTCGGCGACCGCGCGTGGGTAAAGCTGATCGGCGAGCACGACAAACTGGTCCGCAAGCTGGTCGATGAACGATCCGGGCATGTGGTGAAGAGTCAGGGTGACGGGTTCATGATCGCGTTCGCCCGCGCCGAGGAGGCGGTGCGGTGTGGCATGGACATGCAGGACGCCCTGCGCAAGGATGCAGAACGCAAGCGGCACAACAAGCTTCGGGTGAGGATCGGAGTCCATGTGGGGCGATCGGTACGCCGCGGCGACGACCTGTTCGGACGTAACGTCGCGATGGCGGCACGCGTCGCCGACCAGGCAAGCGGCGGCGAGATCCTGGTGAGCGACACCGTGCGCGAGGCGCTCAAGGACTGCGAGGACATCTCATTCGACGACGGCCGGGACGCCGAGTTGAAGGGCTTCGCCGGCAAGCACCGTTTGTACGCCGTCTCCTGAGGTCTAAGCCTCGCCGGCCTCGGCCAGCCGTTGGTGCAGCCGGTCGCGGATCTCGCTCGGCGTGTAAGCCCGCCGTCGTCGCTGGTCGCGGGCCACCAGCACGCCCCCGGCTGCGACCCCAACGACCCCGGCCAACCCCAGCAACTTCCAGATGGTGCGCATGAGCTCAGGTTATTCGCGACTGCATCCCGGCAGCGACGGTATGTGCATATGGTGCGGTGGTGAAAACACTCACGGTGGCTTTGGACCGCGCGCTGGAGGAGACCCGGACCGGAGACGTTTGGCTGTTTCGCGGGCATTCCGGGCCTGACCGCGCGATCCAGACCCTGTCGAACAGCCCGGTCAATCACGTCGGCATGACGGTGGCGATCGAGGATCTGCCGCCGTTGATGTGGCATGCCGAACTCGGCGACAAGCTCACCGACGTCTGGACCGGCACCAACCACCGCGGTGTGCAACTCAACGACGCCCGGGAAGCCGTAGAGCGCTGGCTGACCCGCTACGGCCAGCGATGCTGGTTGCGACAGTTGACCCCCGCCGCGGACCACGAGCAGGAGAACCGCCTGCTGCGCGTCATCGCCCGGATGGACGGCACCCCATTTCCGTCCACCACCCGGCTCACGCTGCGGTGGCTGCGCGGTCAGCTCCCGACGAGTTACGACTGGGTGCGCGGGATTCCGGTGGTGGACTCCAAAGTGCGCGAATCGACGCGACGACGCAAAGCCGAGCAACGTAAGGGCGGCTTTGAATCCGCCTACTGCGCGGAGACCGTTGCAGTCACCTACGAAGAGATGGGCCTGATTGAAACCGAGAAGCGGACGAATTGGTTTGACCCTGGCCGGTTCTGGAGCGGTGACGACCTGCCGTTGGTTGCGCCGCACCGGTTGGGCAGCGAAATCGCCGTTGTAGCGGGCTGATCGGCTAGATCGTCAGCCAGATGCCGTTGTTCCAGAAGCCCCACGCGTGGGCCGTTTGGTTCCACATGATGTTGGCCCCGGGTGCCCATGGCGGTGGGGGTGGCGCCGGCGGTGCCCACGGTGGCGGCGGTCCCCAGGGCCCCCAGCTCGCCGGAGCCGGACCACCCGCGCGCTGCCAGTCGTGGCACTGATTCCAGTTCCAGTCCAACACCGGGCTCCAACTCGGGTCCCATGGATTGCCCGGACACCAGTGGTAGGTCGGGACCGGCGACGCTTCGGCGGTGCCGCCGGCCAGACCCAACGCGGCCAGACCCAACGTGGACAGGGCCAACCCGACTGCCCGCATGCTCGTTTTCCGTGCCGCCATGTCGATGAGTTTCCCTCAGACCGGAATCAGGCAAGCCGGAACCGCTAAACCGCCCGCCGCGCCGGAGGCGGCACCCAGGACTCCAACGTCTGGCGACCGATCAACTGACATCCGTGGGTGTAGGCCAACTGCTTAGCCGCAGCAGTGAACTCCTGATTGCTCACGACGATGCTTCTCGTGCAGTCGTGGTGGCGTGCACCGGAAACGACCTGCTGAACGGCGGCGACGCCGACCGGGCTGCCGTAGCGCTTGCACTGGACCGCTACCGACTTGCCGTCTTTCACGGCGATCAGGTCGACGCCGTAGTCGCCCGTCGCCCTGGTGAAGGCGACCTGCCAGCCTGCCCGTCGCAAGCGGGCCGCGACGTAGTCCTCGAACTCGATCCCGGTCATGGCATCGATCGCAGTCATGGTCGTCGGCCGCCGGATTGCCTCCGCGGACAACACCACGGCCAAGATGAGGCCGACGGCGGCGCCGGCCACACCCGTCGCGAGACTGTGGCCGAGCAAGGCCGCCAACAGCCCGAAGTAGACCGGAAGGAAGAGATACGTGACCTTCACAATGCGCTGAGCGTAAAGACGCCGACCGACAATAGGACTACCGGGACCTGGGGACTAGCGGGCCCGGCGCGCAATCACGCGTTGCACCTGCCCGTAGGAGTCGATGGGACTGTGCAAGGCGAGTCCGCCGTCGGCGAAGACGGTCTGCCCGGTGACCCAGGACAATTCGAGCACCGCGACGATCACCTCGGCAATGTCGTCAGCCTCGCCCAACCGGCCGAGCGGGGTCCGTTCGGTCAGCCCATCGACCCATCCGGGCAATTGCTCGGGGTCGGCAAGCATCGGCGTACGGGTCACGCCCGGGCCGACGGCGTTGACGCGAATGCCGTGCCCGCCCCATTCCTGCGCCGCGACACGCACGAGCATGTCGATGCCCGCCTTGGACACGCAGTAGGCGCCCATGTCCCGGTCTGCGACCGTCCCGCTGATGCTGGACACGGCGACGATCGACCCCCCCGAACCCTGATCGATCATCGCCTGCGCGACGGCGCGCATGGTCAGCCAGGTCCCGGTCAGGTTGGTGTTGATGACCCGCTGCCAGTCAGCGGGCTCCTGATCTAGCAACAGACCCGATGCGCCGATTCCCGCGCATGCCACGAGTCGATCAGGGACCCCGTGGGTCGCGACAGTTCGACCGATCGCAGCGGACACTGAGTCGGAATCGCTGATGTCGCAATCGATGTCACCGCCCTCGACATCCCAGACGATCACGGTCTGTCCGCCCGTGCGCAGCCGCTCGGCGACCGCGAGTCCGATGCCGGAACCGCCGCCGGTGACGATGGCGGTCATCGTGGCGGGCCGATCAGCTCAACCCGGACGCCGTCGGGCGCATTGAGCACCGCCATGTCGACTCGCTTGCCGCCCGGGGCGGGCATCTCGATGCGTCGCACCCCGTCGTCGAAGCCGAGGCCGGCCAGCGCGGCCAAGGTCGCGTCGACGTCGCGTTGCAGCGAGAGCAGGAAGAAGCCGAATACCGGGCCCTCCGGCCGGCACCGGGCCTGCCTGGCTCCCCTCCAGCACGACGAGTTCCACGATGCCCGTTTCCGGGTTCTCCGGATCCCCCAGGAAGATCGACCGCAGCCGATCGGTGTTCGCCGCGAACAGCGTCTGCCAGTCGCCGGTGAAGGTGTGGTCGAACAACTCGGTAAAACCGAGCCCGTCGCGCCAGAACCGCATCGCGGCGTCGACATCGGCGGTGACTATCGCCGCGTGGTGGATTCCCTGCACGCGATCAACCCTTCCGGTCGGATGACAAGTCGAACTCGTCCAGTTTTACCCGCGCCAACATCTCCACGAACCTGGTTCCGCTGTAAGGAAATTGGGTGACCACCTTCCCATTGGCGTGCCGGTAGTAGCTGTTGCAGTTCGCCAGCCAGACGGTGCCGTCCATCGCCTGCTGGATCTCGGCGTTGTAGCTGTCATGGACTTCGCGCCTGATGTCCACGGCGCGCACGCCGTCGGCCGCCATGTCGTCGAGGATGCGGCGGACGAACTCGGCCTGCGCTTCCAGGATGTAGATGATGGAGGTAACCCCATTGGTGTTGGGTCCATACAGCGTGAACAGGTTCGGATAGCCGGGCACGACGGTACCCAGATACGCCTCGGCGCCGTCGCGCCAATCGTCGCGCAGCCGGCGGCCACCGCTGCCGAATACGTCGAGGCTGAGCAGGTAATCGGCGGCGTGAAAGCCGGTTCCGAAGATGACGGTGTCGAATTCGTGCTCGACTCCGTCCGCGGTGCGCAGGCCGCGTTCGGTGAACTCGACGATCGGCGTCGTCTCCAGGGTGACGTTCGGCCGCGAGAACGTCGGAAACCACGCCCGCGATTGCAGTGGCCGCTTGCATCCGACCGGGTACGACGGGGTGAGCTTGGCACGCAGTTCCGGATCGGCGACCTTGCGGGCCAGGTATTCGCGGGCCATGTCGGTGAGCCCCTGCGTCATCTCGGAGTCGGCATCGAAGTTGGCGGACTCGTAGGCGAGAAAGGCCTCGTTGCGGATTTTGCGGGCCTCGTCGGGATCGCTCTCGAACAGTGCGTGCTGCTCAGGGGTGAACGGTTCGTCGTAGCGGGGGCTGACCCAGATCGGCGTGCGCTGGAACACCGTGAGGTGCGCGGCTTCGGCGGCGACCTCGGGTACGTACTGGATCGCGCTCGCGCCGGTGCCGATCGACGCAACACGTTGTCCCGCAGTCGATGTGGCATGATCCCAGGACGACGAGTGAAACGTGCGGCCCTGAAAACGCTCTGCTCCGGCGATCTTGGGAATATTGGGGACGTCGAGCATCCCGACGGCGGTCACGATGGCATCGAACTCATCCGTTGCTCCGTCGGCGGTAGTGACGTGCCACCGTTGCGTGTCGTCGGTCCAGCGCAATTCGGTCACCCGCGCGTGGCCGACGAAGTGTCTCTGCAGTCCGTGGTCCGCGGCCACCTTCTCCAAATAGGCGAGGATCTCCGGCTGCTGGGCGAACGTCTTGCTCCACCGCGGGTTCAGCGCAAACGAGAAGGAGTAGAAGTGCGACGGCACGTCACAGGCAGCACCAGGGTAGGTGTTGTTGCGCCAGGTGCCGCCGAAGCCTTCGGAACGATCGAAGATCGTGAAGTCGTGGCCGGCCTCCGCGAGTTGGATTCCCATCGCGATGCCACCGGGACCGGCTCCGACGACCGCAACTCTCACAGGAAGGAGTTCTCCGCTGTCAGCCCGCGCTCCGGGAATGCGCCGAGGGCGAACGTCTCGGCGTTGCCGAGGCCGGTACCGCCGCCCACGGGATCCTCAACGCGGACAAGGAGATCCCGCAGCTGGTGCAGCGCGCGGGCCTTCTCGGGCTTGTCGGCATCGGTCACGTGGTCGCCTTCCACCCTCTCGTCGCCGACCCATTGGCCGTAGACCCAGTCGTTCCAGCCGAAATAACCCGCGGTGCCCAGATGAAAGCCCGTCGGTCCGGCGGCGGTGACCGTCAACGGCCGCTTCGTGCCGTCGGCCTCGATCAACGTGATCGTGCCGTGGGTGAAGCGGCGATTGCCGTCCTGGAAGTGCATGTCCTGCTCGACCGACGCGAACCGGTGCGATGTGCCGTCGTCGTCCTGCTGTTCGGCCTGACATCGGACTTCGAGGAAGCCGTCGCCGCGTTCTTCCTGGTACATCACGAACAGCGAGTAGGTCGACCCGTCCGGGCGCGTCATCGCCATCGGCAGCCAGGTCATGAACATCTGTTTGATTTTCCGACCACCGCGGGGCAGTCCGGGAATCGGCTTGCCGACACCCGGTCGCAGACCCCAGGAATGATCCCGGATCGAAATCCAGTGGTCGGCTCCGATCTCGATGCGGGTGCCCTCGACGTCGACCCAGCCTGTCGCGACACCAATCTGGTGATAGCGCAACACATTATGAGTGACGCGGTAGCCGTCTGGACTGCGGTCGGGCCATGGGTCCTCGAGTGCGGCGGTGAAGCTGCCGCGCAACTCGACGTCGAACGCGATCGGGGCATGCTCGGACGCATCGAGGCTGATCCGGATCGCCCGCAGCGGTTCGACCACCCGGTAGTGGATCGGCCCGACATCGGTGCCGGCGGGATCCGACGACAGCCGCCGCCCACCCCGCACCGTCCACTGTTCGGTGCCGCGGCACACACCGGCCGCACCGTCGAAGACGCCGCGATTGGTGTACTTGCCGATGCCGAGGACGACCTGCAACGAATTGTCGCGGGCGTGGGCAATCGTCCAGATTTTCTCCGTCCACGACGGGTCCGACTGACTGACCGTCGCGAACGTGTCGACGATCTGATGCGTGAGCAGTTCATCCTCGGGCACCAGCGCGCCGTAATTCGTTGATAGCAAAAGGATTCAGCTTTCTCCGAAGAACCTCGTCATGTCGGTGAACTACGACGGATCTTGCGGAACACGAGGGTCGTCATCGGTCGCCACCTCCCCGTGGACACGTTGCCACCGGACAGCGGCCAGTGTGACATTTGGTCCCCTGAATGTAAAGTACGTGATTGTGGCGACGCACCCGCCCCCTGACGCCGAGCAGTCGACGCGACACCGGATCCTGGCCGCCACGTTCGTGGTGCTGTCGCGAGACGGCCGACGGAGGCTGCAGTTGTCCGATGTCGCCGCGGAGGCCAGGGTGTCGCGCCCGACGCTCTACCGGTATTTCGGGTCCAAGGAAGGTCTGCTGGAGGCATTCGGCCGCTACGAACAGGACAACTTCGACTCCGGGATCGCGTCCGCGATGGCCGGCCTCCGTGGCCCCGGCCGGTTGGACGCCGCGTTGCGTTTCGTTGTCGCGTTCCAGAGCAATTACTCGCTGGGTTCGCTCGCCGAGATCGAGCCTGAACATGTGCTGCATCAGCTGAAGCGGGTGCTGCCGATCATGCAGGAGCGCATCGCGCGCATCATCCCCGGCGAGGACAGTGATATCGCGGCAGCCGCTGTGGTGCGTATTGCTCTGTGCCATTACATAATTGCAGAGGGAAGTCCCGCTCAGTTCCTCGCCGAGCTGCGGCACGCCGCGGGTCTCGGCTCGCCGCGGCGGCGGCTGCACCGCGCGGCCGCGGGCTGACCGGCCGACACACACGTTGCTTTACATCAAACGCGCTGTATGTAAATGTTGTCGGCGTGGCAGGCATTGCTATGACGCAGCGCGATCTGGCGGCCACCCGGACGCAACTTCTGGCGTGGTTCGAGCACCGGTTCGCCGGCCGACCAGTGGTGGTGTCGGATCTGCGCGCAGCCAACAAGGCTGCGGGCTGGTCTAGCGAAAGCTTGATGTTCACTGCCGAAGTCGGCGGCAAGACCGACGACTACGTCGTCCGCATTCCGCCTGCGGGCGGCGGTATCTATCCGCACTACGACCTGGGCATGCAGACCAGGACGCAAGAATTCTTGCGCGAGCACGGAGTACCCACCCCCGCGCCCATCTGGTACGAGCCGGACAGTGAATGGATCGGCTCGCAATTCCTTGTGATGCCAAGGATTGTCGGCCACACCCCGTCGGACACCTCATACCTGACGCGCGGCTGGCTGCACGACGCAGGTCCAACTGTGCAGCGACGCGCGCATGACTCCTTCCTCGAGACGCTCGCAACGCTGCACCGTATTCCGATCGGCGAGGCGTCATGGTTGCAACGGCCCGCGGGCGCCGGCGTCGTCGCCGAAATCACCTGGTGGCACGAGTACGCGGACTGGGGAACCGACAACAGGATGCCCGAAGTCATGTCCCGGGCCTTCGACTGGTTGACTCGCCACATACCCACGCAGACAAATGAATTGAGCATCTGCTGGAACGATGCGCGGCTGTCCAACGCGATCTTTGACGACGCAGGGCAGATCGTCGGCGCTCTGGACTGGGAGCAGGCGTGCCTGTGCCCGGCTGAGACCGACTTCGCCTGGTGGCTCGCCACCCGCAGGCAAACCCTGGAGGTCAACGGCATTGAGCTGGATCCGGAGCTACCCGGGTTCGAGAGTCGCGAGCAGGTGATCCGCCGCTACGAGGAGATGATCGGGCGACCGATGGTCGACCTGCACTGGTACGAGGTGTTCGCCATGGTCCGGATGGCCTGTTGCATCCTGCGGACGCAGGAACTCCTGCGCAGCATTGGTCAGGGAGATCATTTCCTCACGCGGGCACCGATTTTGCCGACGTGGACGCTCGACGCGATTCGGGGCTGAGGCCGCCGCGCGACCTTCTGCTGGGACGACTATCGAAGGACCGTTCCGCCGTCGACATTGATCACCTGACCGTTGATCCACTCACCTTCATCAGAGAGCAAAAAGGCCACCAGCGACGCGACATCGTCGGGAGCACCTACCCGCGTCCCTCTGATTCGCCGCAGGGCGGAGGCTTCCAACTCCGACCATTGCGGAACCGACCGAATAGCCTCGGTCGCGGTGAAGCCGGGTGCCACGGCGTTGCACCGGATGCCTTCTTTCCCCCACCGAGATGCAACGTGGCGTGTCAGCGCCCCGACGCCCGCCTTGGCGGTGGCGTAGGCCGGGCGGGCGGGTTCTCCCTGAAAGGCAGCCGCCGACGACATGTTGACGATCGCCCCGCCGCCACGTTCGAGCATCCGCGGAATCGCATGCTTCATCGCGACGACGTATCCGCGAAGATTGACCGCCATCACCCGATCCCAGATGTCAAGGTCGATGTCCACCACATCAGTGTCAGAACCAAGGGCACGCATATCGGCGCCGACATTGAACACTGCATCGACACCCCCGAAAGCGGCTGCGGCGCTGCGGACGAGTTCACCGACGGACTCCGAGTTCGCCAGGTCGAACCCCACCGCTGTCGCCGTGCCGCCGGCTGTCACAATTCGATTCGCCGTCTCGTGCGCAGCCTCTTCGGCGATGTCGCCGACGACCACCCGACTTCCTTCCAGCCCCAGCCGGATCGCGGTCGCCGCACCCAGGCCCGAAGCTCCGCCCACGACGATGACCACTTTGTCCGTCAATCCACGCAGCGGCACAGCAATCGATGTTAGTGGTCCGCTGAATCGAACGCCTAGACGTTGAACCGGAATTCGGCGAGTCGCGACGACGGCCGTCCTCACCAGTCGGACGGGCGCATGGTTACATGGCCTTCTCCCCTTCTACGTTCAGGAGTCACCGATGGGCGATGCCGATGCCGAAGCGATCAGGGCGGCGCGAGGTGACTGGGTCAACGAGCACCTCGACACCTACCTGGCCTCCGGCGGCACCCGGGGCCACATCCTGGACCTGAGTGAGGTCGGCGGCCGTGCGCTGACCACGCACTGCTTGATCAAGTGCACCGGCCGCAAGTCGGCGAAGGTCTATGTCACACCGCTGATCTACGGCAACGTCGGCGGCGAAATCGTCGTCGTCGCGTCGAAGGGCGGTGCCGACACTCATCCAGCGTGGTACCTGAATGTCTTGGAGAGCAACACAATCGGTGTGCAGATCGCGACCCAAGCGTTCGAGGCTACCTGGCGGGAACCACAAGACGAGGAGCGCCACCAGGTGTGGGCGTACATGGCCCACCTATACCCGCCGTACCTCACTTATCAGCAGTCGACCAGCCGTCAGATCCCGCTGGTGATGTTCACGCCGGGGCGGCCGATCGACGTCTTCTCGGCGGAAAATTCGCAGTAGAGACGACGCTCTACCGGCAGACGAGTTGGAGGCGTTCAAGACGGCGCACGAGCAGGCTCGGCAACCACCGCCCGGTGTCTTCGGCTTCGATCCGCGAAGTGCGCTCGAGGAGTTGACCGAGCACGACCTTCGCCTCCAAACGGGCAAGCGCCGCTCCCACGCAGAAATGGATCCCCTTGCCGAAGCTGATGTGACTCCTGGCTGATGGCCTATCGAGCCGGAACTGGCCGGGATGGTCGAAGTGCAGCGGGTCGCGATTGGCTGCTCCCCATAGCAGGAGCAGGCGTGAACCGGCCGGCAGCTCCATGCCGCACAGTTCGGTGTCGTTGAGGACGTGGCGATAGTGGCCCCGGAAAGGCGGCTCGTAGCGCAGCACCTCTTCGAGGTACGCCCCGAGTAGTTCCGGTTTGCTGCGAACCTGGTGCTGGACGTCGGGCTGGGTCGTGAGGATCCATGCGGCAGAACCGATCAGGGATGCCGTGGACTCGCCGCCGGCGCTGAACAACGTGATCATCATGGTCAATGCTGCGACGTTGTCTATGTCGCCGGTCGCGCACGCTAAGGCCAGGTCGCCCAGCAGGTTGTCGTGCGGATCGGTCGCAGCCTGCTGGAACTGTTCGGTGATGTAGCCGCTGAGTTCCATCACCGCAACGCCGGCGGCCTCCATCTGATCTGGGCTTACCAGTCCTTCGACCAGCTGGGTCGCCGAACAGCCCCATCGGGCGAGCTTGTCGATGTCGCCAGCTGGGACACCGATGATCCTTCCGACGATCATCATCGGTAGCCGATTGGCCATCGCACCCATCCATTCGATGGAGCTGCCTCGGGCATTGGCATTCCAGACAGCAGCCGCAGTCCGTGCGATGAATGGTTCGACGGCGCGAATGCGCTTGGCGGCCAGTTGCGGCAGCAGCGCTTTGCGATGAACTGAGTGCGCTGGCTCGTCGGCGGTGGCGAGCGCGTGGATCGCTCCTCCCACGTCTCCGACTTCGAACGCGGTGACCGTGCCGCCAGGCTGATACATCATTGTCGCGGTCAGATTGGACGAGAAATCGTCGCATCGTGCGACGGCCTCGTTGACGGCGTCCCAACTACTCACGGCATAGAAACCGGAGTCCCCGATCCGATGGACGGGTCCCACCTGATGCATCTGCTCGTATAGCGGATACGGATCTTGTACGTACCGATCCTCAAACAGCGCAAGGCCGAGTCCGCCATCCAACGGGGTCATTTGTCCCAGGCTGAGCGGCGAAGACACCCGCGTCAACCGCTGTCCGCAAAGTTGCAATCGGTCATCTGCGATGAGCGCCATGGCTGTCTCAAAGCCGCGCGATCACCTGCGCCGTTGGTGAAACAGATGGTCTACTTTGTCTCAAATATGAGAAGATACGCGTCCGACGACACATGGAGGTGCGCGATGGTTCGCGACGACTGGGTCGTTGGTGGAGAACGTCGGGCAGCGGCGGCTGACCGCATCTATGCCGCCGCGACCGACCTCGTGCTACGACAAGGGTTTAAGGCCTTCGACATCAACACGTTGGCAGCGCAGGTCCATTGTTCAAGGGCGACCGTCTATCGCTATGCGGGAGGAAGGGCACAGATACGAGACGCCGTACTGATGCGCCTGGCTGCGGGGGTCGTCGGCACCGTCACGCATGCAGTCGAGGGACTGAGTGGCCAGGAGCGAGTCGTCCGCGCCATCACCGTGGCGCTGGAACAAATCAGGTCGGACCCGATACGACGACTGATGCTCACCTCAGTCAACTCACCCGAAATAGGCGAGCTGCATTCATCGCCAATGCTGGGACACCTCGCAGCCGAGCTCACCGGCATCACCGAGGCCGATCCGCAAGCGGCGCAGTGGATTGTGCGCGTCGTGGTGTCTTTGGCCTACTGGCCGGCTGGGCACAGTAGGGTCGAACAGCAGGTGCTGCGCCGCTTCGTAGCTCCGGCATTCGAGGCATGAACGAATAGCGTTGCGTCAGCGCGCATTGGCGTCGCCCGGCATGGGCGTCGGTGGCGCCCATTCGCCGTCCAGAATTTCCGCGCGAGGCCGGTAGAGGCGAATGAGGTAGTTCCAGCCCGGCGGCGTAACGATCGCGTTCGGGGGGATGTCGCCGTCTGCGGACGCAACCAGATGAACAGTGATCGAGCCGTCGGCATTGGGCTCACCGGTGACGCTGTTGACCGTGTAGAGGTCTTTCTCGTTGGGCTCGAAGAATCCACGCTCGTTGTATATCGACACCGACCAGAAGGCGTCGACGGGAACATCGTTGAACACCATCTCGTAATCGCCGGGCGGAAGGCTCGGGTCTGCGCCGACGTACGTCGCTTCGGAGGTGGGTAGTCCGCCCCACCCCGCCGCGCACCCGATGAGGTGACGAACCGGATCAACTTCTGCGCGCGCGCCGAACATCCGGTCGAAATCGTCGAGACCCCGCGCGAGGGCGAGTAACGCATCCCTGGTTGCGTCAAGGCTTTCGAGGTCGTAGTCCGGCATGACGAACGGCTGTGCTGAGCCGGCGTCGATCGCGAGGTGGTCCTGGATCGCGGCGACGGCGGCCACGTCTGCGGAGTTGTTGGGATCGACCAGAATTCGAACACCGACGAGGACATAGCGAGATCCGTACTGATCGCTCGTCAACGTGTATTCACGGGCTTCGTGGAACACGTCGTTCACGAAATGGCCTTCGTTGACGATCATCGCGGAGAGATAGCGGTGACCGGCAACGGGCACGGTGAGCCGGGCCGGTTCAGCGAGATCAAGGATCGCGAAGCTATACAGGGTGTCTCGGTTGAGCCTGATCACCGTCTGCTCGTCAATGCGGGCAGGTGTGCGGTTGTGCCGAAAAGTCCCGATCCCCCCGGCCTGAGCCTGGATGTCACGAAACATCCGGTGGGTCTCTGCCTGGACGAAGTTGTCCGCGTTCACCTGAATTGAGATCGCCTGAGCTCCTGTCGCTTTCGTTTGGCCGCTGAACTACGCAGATGTCCAGCTCACGATTCTCAGAGCGTACGCATCGAGCCCGGACTGTTCTAGACGTTGAGCCGGAATCCGACGACATCACCATCGAATCCACCATCGGCTCACTTTGTTCGGTACCGTCCGCCCTATGCCGCTGCGGTACGTAGATCCCCACAAAAAGCGAGGTCGCCTGTACAGGGCCGGTGTTCAATTCGGACGCTCGGCGGTGGGCCAGTTCATCGCCCGTCATATCGCGCGCCATACCGATCCGTATTTGTTCCGACTCACCGGCGGCCGAGTGAATATGGGCCCCATCATCAACGCACCGCTCATCTCCACCGGCGCGAAATCGGGCGAGCCGCGCCAGGTGCAGCTCACCTACTTCCACGATGGCCCCGACGTCATCTTGATCGCCTCCAACTTCGGGGGCGCCAAACACCCGCAGTGGTCCCACAACCTCAAAGCGCATCCGGATTGCGAGTTTGGCGGAGAACGCTTTTCAGCCTCGCAGGTTACTGACTCAGAGGAATGCGCACGGCTGTACGAGCTCGCCGAGCAGATCTACGCCGGATATGGCGATTATCGCGACAAGACGGCACCGGTCGGTCGGCAGATTCCAGTCTTCCGACTCACCCCGCGCTAGCGAGTCGCCGCTCAGACCTAGACGTTGAACCGGAACTCGACCACGTCGCCGTCGGCCCGGCAATCCGCATCAGACATGGGACGTCACCGCAGCGATGAAGCCGTCCGGGTCGGTGAGGCTGAGGTAGAGGGAACGGACTTCGCCCCAGCTGTGGCTCTGGCGCTTTACCGATTTTGAGGTGACAGGCTTGGCGAGCTTCAGCTCCACGATGCCGTCGCGCGAACCGTTGACCATCCAGACATCTCCTCCCGTGTGGACTCCCCAGGAGGTTGGCCGCCTGGAAATGCGACGCGAGGACGTGATGATGTTCAGCGGGACATCGAGTTGAAAAGCCCAGCCGTGCTTGACGTGCAACGTGTCGCCGGCCACCTGGATCATCGTGCGCTTAGGGCCCAGACCCAAGACGGTTGCCAGCGGACGGTACCACCGGTCATATCGCATCGCGAAGTCCACTCGGCATTCTCGCTGATCACGAACGGCCAGTGGCGTCAGTGCTTGCTCGTAGACGTTGATCCGAACCGGAACTCGACCACGTCGCCGTCGGCCATCACGTAATCCTTGCCCTCGATGCGGACCTTGCCCGCGGACTTCGCCGCGGCCATCGATCCGGCGGCGACCAGGTCGTCGTAGGAGACGATCTCGGCCTTGATGAAGCCTTTCTCGAAGTCGGTGTGGATCACCCCGGCGGCCTTCGGCGCGGTGTCACCCTGGTGGATCGTCCACGCCCGCGACTCCTTGGGCCCGGCGGTCAGGTAGGTCTGCAGCTTCAAGGTGTGAAAACCCGCCCGCGCCAACGCATCCAGGCCGCGTTCGGTCTGGCCGATCGACTCCAACAACTCGGCGGCCGACTCCTCGTCGAGCTCGATAAGCTCGGATTCGATCTTGGCGTCCAGGAACACCGCGTCCGCCGGTGACACCAGCGCACGCAGTTCGGCGACCCGGTCGTTGTCGGTGAGCACCGACTCGTCGGCATTGAACGCGTACAAAAAGGGTTTAGTGGTCAGCAGATTCAATTCCCGCAGCAGCAACGCGTCGGCGCCGGCGGCGAACAGTGTCGTCCCGGCATCCAGCGTTCGCTGGGCGGCCTCGGCAGCGTCGAACAGTGGTTTGCGTTCCTTGCTGTTGCGGGCCTCTTTCTCCAGTCGCGGCACCGCACGCTCGAGCGTCTGCATGTCGGCCAGGATCAGCTCGGTCTCGATGACCTCGATGTCCGACTTCGGATCGACCGCCCCGGCGACATGGGTCACGTCGTCGTCGGCGAACACCCGCACCACCTGGCAGATCGCATCGCATTCGCGGATGTTGGCAAGGAACTTGTTGCCCAGGCCCGCACCCTCGGACGCACCGGCGACGAGACCGGCGATGTCAACGAAAGTCACCGGCGCCGGGACGATGCGCTCCGAGGCGAACATCTCCGCCAACGTCGCCAGCCGCGGATCGGGCAGCGCCACCACGCCCTCATTCGGTTCGATGGTCGCGAAGGGGTAGTTGGCGGCGACCACGTTGTTACTGGTCAGCGCATTAAACAGGGTCGATTTGCCGACATTGGGCAAACCAACGATCCCAAGGCTGAGGCTCACAGGGAGTCAAGTGTAGGAGAACGGGGAGATGAGGCACGCCCACGCAAACCTAACGAGGTCGTTACGCGTCTTTCGGCGCCGAGCCGGTACGGTCGACATGTGTCAGCAGAGCAGACGCGGTCGGCGGTAGCAGCAGATCACCGCTCGATCGTTCCGTCGGTTCCTGGTGTGCCGTGGTGGGCCGCAGTGGTGGTCGCCGTGACCGGAGCCGCCGTCGGCTTCGCGTTCGACGCGGGCTCCGGCAAGGAGCTGACCAGCGTCTTCTCCGGGCTCTACGTAGTCGGGTGCTTAGCTGCGGTGCTCGCCGTGCGCCAGTCGGGAGTCTTCACCGCGGTAATCCAGCCCCCGCTGATCTTGTTCTGCGCAGTGCCCGGCGCCTACTTCCTGTTCAAGGGCACGAAATTCACCGGCCTCAAAGACCTGTTGATCAACTGCGGCTATCCGCTGATCGAACGTTTCCCGTTGATGTTGTTCACCTCGGCCGCAGTGCTGATGATCGGTCTGGCCCGCTGGTACCTCGCCGTGATGGCCCGGCGCTCGCGTGGGCTTGCAGGGGACGACGCGACCGAAGCCGATGCGTCTGAGGCCTCGAGCAGCGGCGCGGCATCTGGGTTGGTCGCCAAGCTGACGTCGATCCTCAGCGGACAGCCCGCCGGGGACGTGAAGGCCAGACAAGCCCGCCCGTCCCCGCACGCGGCGGACGCACGCCGTGGAGCGATCGACCACGTCCACGTCGGCAAGGAGGACGGGTGACCGTCCGGCCGCAGCCCGGACCCGGCGTCCGCGACCCCCGCTGGACGAGGCAGCCGACCCGTCCCGCGAACGTGCCCGGCGGCCACGGCGGCCCGCCCGCACCGGCGAGTACGACGACCCGGAGCCACCACGTCGCGGCAGGCTGCCGCGCGATCTGGACCAGGGCGGTCGACCGCCCTGGGAAGTGCGCCGCGATGCCCAGGCCCGCCGGGGCCGGCCGACGAGCCGCACCAGCCGCTTCGACGGCCGTGAACCCGCAGAGCCCTACGAATCCACCCCACCGCCTGCGCCGCGCCGTAGGCCGGGACCGAATGGGTCATCCCGGGCAACCGCGAGCCACCACCCGATCTCGCAGGTCCGGTACCGCAACGACGAAGCGACCGACGAGCCCATGTCGCGGCCGCAGCGGCCACGCAAGGCCGCCGGCGACAGCTGGGACCGCTAGCTAGAGCTGCGGGGCTTGACTGCGCGGCTTAGTTGCGCCGCTTCTCCTCAGTCCGCTGCGCGGACTGCATCGTCGCGGCGCGGCTTAGTTGCGCCGCTTCTCCTCAGTCCGCTGCGCGGACTGCATCGTCGCGGCGCGGCGGCCGGATCTCGCGCGGCAGCGCGAACACCAGCGTCTCGTTGGCCGTCGTCACCGGCTGCACCACGCCATAGCCGTACTCGGCCAACCGCTCCAGCACGCCCCGCACCAGCACCTCCGGCACCGACGCACCCGAGGTGACCCCGACCGTGGTGACGCCGTCCAGCCACGCCGGGTCAACGTCGTCGGCGTAATCGACCAAGTGCGAGGCAGCCGATCCGGCGCCCAGCGCGACCTCGACCAACCGCACCGAGTTCGACGAGTTGCGCGACCCGACGACGATCACCAGTTCGCACTCGGGGGCCATCGCCTTGACCGCGACCTGGCGGTTCTGCGTCGCGTAACAGATGTCGTCGCTGGGCGGATCCTGCAGCTTCGGGAACCGCGCCCGCAGCCGCTGCACGGTCTCCATGGTCTCGTCGACCGACAGCGTGGTCTGCGACAACCAGATCACCTTGTTCTCGTCGCGAACCGTCACGCCGTCGACGCCGCCCGGCCCGTCGACCAGTTGCACATGGTCCGGAGCTTCACCGGCGGTTCCGACGACCTCCTCGTGGCCCTCGTGGCCGATCAGCAGGATGTCGTAGTCGTCGCGGGCGAATCGCTTGGCTTCGTTGTGCACCTTGGTGACCAGCGGGCAGGTCGCGTCGATGACCTTCAGCTGCCGCTCGGCGGCCGTGACGTGCACCGTCGGGGCGACGCCGTGGGCGGAGAACACCACGATGGCGCCCTCGGGAACCTCGTCGGTCTGTTCGACGAATACCGCACCCGCCTTGGCCAGGGTCTCCACCACGTAGCGGTTGTGCACGATTTCGTGCCGCACGTAGACGGGTGCGCCGTGCTTCTCCAGCGCGCGCTCGACTGTTTCGACGGCGCGGTCCACGCCGGCGCAGTATCCGCGTGGCTCGGCCAGCAGCACACGCTTACCGGTTGCCGGCTCCGACACCGAGCGCGCTGCGCCCGCACTGATCCCGATGTTCGGGCCCATGTTCACGGTTGGCGGCATGGCAACCAGGTTACGTTCTGCCGACACGGCCCCGCCAACTCGCGCGCTCAGCTTGGACTTGACCGCCGGTTAAGGCAGGCTGGACGGCATGGCTACTGCACCATATGGGGTCCGGCTGCTGGTGGGCGCGGCGACAATCGCCGTCGAAGAGACCATCAAGCTGCCGAAAACGATCCTGATGTATCCGATGACGCTGGCCAGCACGGCCGCGCATGTCGTGATGCGGTTCCAGCAAAACCTGGCCGAGCTGGTGATCAAGGGTGACTCCACCCTGGAGCACATCTTCCCGCCCAAGGACGAGCAGCCGGAGTGGGCGACATTCGACGAGGACGTGTCCGACGACGACGGCGATGACGACGGGGCTCCCGACGCCATCGACACCGAGCGTCGCCCCGCAGGACGGTTCGCGTTGTACTCCGCACCCGATGCTGCCGACACCTCGGCACCCGCCTCGAAGCCGGCTGGCAAGCAGGCAGTGCCGGCACCCGAGGTGGCCGAAGAGCTCGGCTACGAAGCGCTGACCCTGGCGCAGTTGCGTGCCCGGCTGCAATCACTCGACGTCGACGAGCTCGAAGCCCTGCTGGCCTACGAAGAGGCCACCAAGGGACGTGCGCCGTTTCAGACGCTGCTCGCCAACAGGATCACGCGCGCGACGGCGAAGTGACCGCCAACGCCGACAAGTCGGCCGGCGCTCAGGTTTCTTCGGCCAATTCGGCCGAGAGGCCGTATCCCGTTCGCGCGGTTGCGATTCGAATCGCCGGTTGGATCGACAGGTTGGGCACTGTCTGGGTGGAGGGCCAGCTGGCCCAGATCAACATCCGGCCCGGCGCCAGAACCGTGTTCATGGTGTTGCGTGACCCGGCCGCCGACATGTCGCTGACCGTGACCGCTTCTCGCGATCTGGTGGAGAATGCTCCGGTCAAACTTGCCGAGGGTGTGCAGGTGGTGGTCTGCGGCAAGCCGAACTTCTTCACCGGCCGCGGCACATTCACCTTGCGGCTCAGCGAGATTCGTGCCGTCGGAATCGGCGAACTGTTGGCCCGCATTGAACGTCTACGCCGGTTGCTGGACGCCGAAGGCCTCTTCGATCCGCGACTCAAGCGGCCGATCCCGTTCCTGCCCAGCTCTGTCGGCTTGATCACCGGCCGGGCCAGTGCCGCTGAGCGTGACGTGACGTCAGTGGCAGCCGCACGTTGGCCCGGGGTGCGGTTCGCCATCCGGAACACCGCTGTCCAGGGCCCGACCGCGGTGTCCCAGATCGTCACGGCACTCAAAGAATTGGACACCGACTCGGACGTCGATGTGATCGTGTTGGCCCGCGGCGGCGGCAGCGTGGAAGACCTGCTGCCGTTTTCCGATGAGACGCTGTGCCGGGCTATCGCCGCGTGCCGCACTCCGTTGGTCAGTGCCGTCGGTCACGAGCCCGACAACCCGCTGTGTGATCTGGTCGCCGACGTCCGCGCGGCCACGCCCACCGATGCCGCCAAGCGGATCGTCCCGGACACTGCGGCCGAGCAGCGCCTGCTCGACGACTTGCGCCGGCGCAGCGCACAGGCGTTGCGTAACTGGGTGACTCGTGAAGAGCGGGCGCTCGCCCAGTTGCGCAACCGCCCCGTGCTGGCCGAACCGCTGGCGTCGCTGACGGCACGCGCCGAGGAGATCCACCGCGCCCGGTCCGCGGTTCGCCGCGACATCACCCGAATCATCGACGTGCAAACCGAACGCGTCGGGCATTTGTCGGCCCGACTGGCAACGTTGGGCCCGGCGGCCACCCTCGCCCGCGGTTACGCCGTGGTGCAGGCGGTGACGCCCGAGGGCCGGTCAGCGGTGCTGCGCAGCGCCGCTGATGCACCGGCCGGGACGGCGTTGCGGGTGCGCGTCGGGGACGGCGCGATCGCGGCGGTAAGCGAAGGGCCTGCCGATGGCGAGTGAAAAAGCGACACCTATTAGTGAACTCGACTATGAAAAATGCCGTGACGAACTGATCGAGGTCGTGCGGCTGCTGGAGCAAGGTGGCCTCGGCCTCGATGCGTCGCTGACGCTGTGGGAAAGAGGCGAACAGCTGGCTAAACGTTGCGAAGAGCACTTAGCTGGCGCCCGCAAGCGGGTCACCGATGCGCTAGCTGCTGACGACCCGCAAGATTCTTGACATCGCAACTAATTTACCGGGATCTGTTCGAAACTGGAACACGTTTCAGTTATTCTCAGCGGCATGGTTGAGAACTCTGCACAATCGCCGACCGCCCAACTAGGCCGAGTGCTGGTCACCGGCGGCTCAGGATTTGTCGGCGCCAACCTGGTCACCACCCTGCTCGACCGCGGCTATCACGTGCGGTCCTTCGACCGCGCGCCCTCGCCGCTGTCCGCCCAGCCTGGACTCGAGGTGCGCCTCGGCGACATCTGCGACCGCGACATCGTCGCCGGCGCGGTGGACGGGATCGACACGGTCTTCCACACCGCGGCCCTCATCGAGTTGATGGGCGGCGCATCGGTCACCGAGGAGTACCGGCAGCGCAGTTTCGCCGTCAACGTCGAGGGAACCAAGAACCTGGTGCACGCCGGGCAGCGCGCAGGGGTCAAGCGGTTCGTCTACACGTCGTCCAACAGCGTGGTGATGGGCGGCAAAACCATCGCCGGTGGCGACGAGACGTTGCCCTACACCGATCGGTTCAACGATCTGTACACCGAGACGAAAGTGGTGGCGGAGCGATTCGTGCTGTCCCAGAACGGGATTGACGGCCTGCTGACCTGCGCGATACGTCCGAGCGGGATCTGGGGCCGCGGCGATCAGACCATGTTCCGCAAGGTGTTCGAATCGGTGCTGGCCGGTCACGTCAAGGTGCTGGTCGGCCGCAAGGACGCCCGCTTGGATAACTCATACGTGCACAACCTGATTCACGGCTTCATCCTGGCCGCCGAACACCTGGCGCCGGGTGGAACCGCGCCCGGTCAGGCGTACTTCATCAACGACGACGAACCGGTGAACATGTTCGAGTTCACCCGGCCGGTGATCGCGGCGTGCGGCGAGCGGCTGCCCCGGCTGCGGATATCCGGCGCTGCGGTCCGCGCGGCGATGTTGGCGTGGCAGCGGCTGCATTTCCGGTTCGGGCTGCCGCAGCCGCCGCTGGAACCGCTGGCCGTCGAGCGGCTGTACCTGGACAACTACTTCTCGGTGGCCAAAGCCACCCGCGACCTCGGTTACCGGCCGTTGTTCACCACCGAGCAGGCGATGACGGAGTGCCTGCCGTATTACACCGACCTGTTCGACGAGATGAAAGCCGCCGCCGATCCGCATCCCATCGCCGTTGTCGCCCCTGCGGTGGCGGAGTAGCCGGGGTATTCCGCGTCCGCGTGTAGCGTATTGCGCCATGACGCAGACTGTGCTGGTCACCGGCGCGTTCGGACTCGTCGGGTCGGCGACCGTGCGACAGCTGCGGGCCGACGGTCGCCGCGTCGTCGCTACCGATCTCGACCTGCCGGCCAACCGGAAAGCGGCGGCCGCGCTGCCGGTCGACGCCGTACGCTGGGCGGACCTCACCGATCAGGTTGCGGTCGCCGATCTGCTGCGAGCGGTGTCGCCTGCGGCGATCATCCACCTCGCGGCCGTTATTCCGCCGGCTTGTTATGCCCGGCCTGCGCTGGCGCGCAAGGTCAACGTCGACGCGACAGGATTTCTACTCGACGCCGCCGCAGCGCTGCCGGAGCGGCCGCGTTTCGTCCAGGCCTCCAGCGTCGCCACGTACGGCGCACGCAACCCGCATCGCGTCATCGACGTGCTTACCGCTGATACCCCGTTGCGGCCGTCCGACAGCTACGGCGGCCACAAGGTCGAGGCCGAGCAATTGGTGCGCGGGTCTGGGCTGGACTGGGTGGTACTGCGACTGGGCGGCGTACTCACCGCCGAGCCTCAATTGGACGTCGACCTGGACACCATCTACTTCGAAGGGTCGCTGCCCGTCGACGGCCGCATCCAGACCGTGGACGTGCGCGATGTCGCGCGCGCCTTCGTCGCGGCCACCACCGCGCCGGTGATCGGTGAGACGTTGCTGATCGGCGGCGACGACTCGCACCGGCTTGTCCAAGGCGACCTCGGCCCGTCGATCGCGGCCGCGTTGGGGTTGGTCGGCGGCATACCGGCCGGACGTAGAGGCAACCCGGACAGCGACACCGACTGGTTCGGCACCGACTGGATGGACACCAAGCGTTCGGTTGAAGCCCTTGACTTCCAACGGATTTCGTGGCCGCAGCTACTCGCCGAGACCGCCGATCGGATGGGATGGCGTCGCTACCCGGCACGGCTGGGAGCGCCCCTGATGCACGCGCTGCTCAAGCGCCGCTCGCCGTATCACCGCTATCCGGGCCGCTACGCTGACCCGTGGAGCGTGATCAACGCCAAGTGGCCCACATCCATTGAGGGGCAACAACAGGAATGACCGAACAGTCCGCTGTCGTCGTGGGCGGTGCCTCGGGCATCGGAAAGGCGGTCGCGCACGCCCTGGCCGCCCAGGGATACCGGGTGATCGTCGCGGACCGCAATGGCGAGGGTGCGCTCGCCGTCGCGACAGACCTCGGCGATCCGCACCGCTCCGCGACGGTCGACGTCACCGCCGAGGATTCGGTGCGGGCGTTGTTCGACGACGCCGGTGCGCTCGAGATCGTCGTCAACACCGCCGGCTTCAGCTCGCTCGGGCTGATCACCGAGTTACCCGTTGAGGATTTCCGCGCGGTGGTCGACGTCTGCCTCACCGGCAGCTTCCTGGTGATCAAGCACGGCGCACCGCGACTGCTCGACGGGGGCGCGCTGGTGTCGATCAGCTCGCTCAACGGCCGCCAACCCGCCGCGGCGATGAGCGCCTACTGCGCCGCCAAGGCCGGGCTGTCAATGCTGACCCAGGTCGCCGCGCTGGAGCTCGCACCGCGGGGTATCCGGGTCAACGCCGTCGCGCCCGGATTCGTGCACACCCCGCTCACCGAGCCGGCCACCCACATTCCCGGCGTCGTCGACGAATATTTGGAGAACACGCCGCTGGGCCGGGCCGGAACTCCCGAGGACATCGCCGACGCCGTGCTGTTCCTGTGCAAGGCGCCGTGGCTGACCGGCGAAGTGCTCGACCTCAACGGTGGCGCGCACATGAAGCGCTATCCCGACCTGATGAGCCACGTCATGAAGCTTGCCGCGCAGTGAATTTCACCGGCAAGCAGGCGATCGTCACCGGCGCCGGCTCGGGCATCGGCGCCGCGCTGTGCCGGGCCCTGGTCGCGGCGGGCGCCGACGTGGTCTGCACCGATGTTGACGGCGCCGCGGCGGCCCGCACCGCCGACAGCCTGTGCGGCCCGGGCACGGCCACATCGGCCACCCTCGACGTCACCGACCCGGCTGCCGTGGCCGCAGCCGTCGACGCCGTCGTCACCCGCGCCGGACGGCTCGACCTGATGTTCAACAACGCCGGAATCGCCTGGGGCGGCGACACCGAACTGCTGACGCTGGACCAGTGGAACGTCATCATCGACGTCAACATCCGCGGCGTCGTGCACGGGGTGACCGCCGCCTACCCGGTGATGCTGCGACAGGGCCACGGCCACATCGTCAACACCGCGTCGATGGCCGGGCTCACCGCGGCCGGCCAGATCACCAGTTACGTGATGACCAAGCACGCGATCGTGGGACTGTCGCTGGCGCTGCGTTCGGAGGCCGTTCCGCGCGGCGTGGGTGTGCTGGCGGTGTGCCCGGGCGCGGTCGAAACGCCGATCCTGGACAAGGGCGCGATCGGTGGCTTCGTCGGGCGCGACTACTACCTCCGCGGGCAGGGCATGAAGAACGCCTACAGCGCCGACCGGCTGGCCCGCGACACGTTGACGGCGATCGGTCGCAACAAGGCGTTGCTGGTCAAGCCCAAGCAGGCGTACGCGTCTTGGGTGTTCGCCCGGCTGGCGCCAAACTTGTTGCAGCGGATGTCAATTCGATTTATAGCCGATCAGCGCAAGCGGCAGGCCGCTAACGCAGCCGCTCGTTGAGGAATTCGACAACCCGCTTGCGTGCCTCGTACGCCGGCTGGCCGTCGACCTCGCGGACCTCGTCGGTCAGCACCGAATGCGCCAACCGGCCGAAACCGTGCTCATTGCCTGGGCTCGAGTCGATTTCGATCACCTCGAAGGCATCGCCGAGCCGCTCTTTGAGCGTGGTGAAACGCTCGCCGGGCACCGCCTTGTCCTCACTGAAGCGCAGACCGATCGCGCACAAGCCCTCACTGGTGGCACGGTCTTTGAAGGCCTTCAGTTCCAGGTCGCTGACTCCCGGATCGCGTCGCTGCCGTGGCGTCAGCGGAAACGGCACCGACGGCTGGCTGAGCACCGGCGCGAGCACGCTGTCGTCGACCGCGGCGGCTAATGCGAAACCGCCGGTGAAGCACTGGCCGATCACCCCGACGCCCTTGCCCGGTGTCGCTTTGTTGAGGTCACGAGCCAATGCCCGCAAGAAGACCGACACCGGCCGCTGCTTGTTGGTCGCGAACGCCGCGAATTCCCTTGCCACACACGCACGAGTGATGGTCGAGATGACATAGCCAGCATCTTTGGCGCGGCCTGGCTCGCCGAACAGCGACGGTATCGCCACGGTGAAACTGTTGTCCACCAAGTGGTTCCCCAAGCCCAGCACGCCGGGATGGATGCCCGGGATTTCCGGGATCAACACCACGCCGGGTCCTTCGCCCTTGCGGTACACATCGTGGGTGTATCCACCGCCGGTGAACGGTTCGACTGACCAGCCGGTGAGGTCGGCTTCGGGTGCGCCCATGCGCCAGATTCCTTTCTTAGCCTTTTCGAGGCCACTTCTAGCGATGCGCCGGCAACGGCGGCTGCGACTGGGTGGCAGCTGCCAGCGTACGAAACTCCTCTGCGCTGCCTGCGCCGGTGACCGCGATCTGGGCGGGACCGGCCGGGCTGGTCAGTCGTGCCGTCCATACCGGCTCGGTTCCGTCACCTTGATATGTGATCCACCGGGTGCCGTCCACATCGACGGTTCCGCTCGGGTACATCGACGGGTGGATCGAGCTGACTAACTTGTCCTCGTCGGCGTTGCTCTGCGTCAGGCTCACATACATGCCCGCCGGACTGAGGTAACCGACGGTCGAGGTGACGGCGTGCAGCCGCTGCCGGGTCGACGGGTCGGTTCGCCCTTCCGGGATGCCGCCACGGCCGCCGGAGTTGGCCTGCCAGCCGTCGGGCAGGTGCGGCAACCGGACCGGGAAGCCCAGCGTCAGCGCGTCGGCGCGCAGTGCGCTCGCCGCGTTGTAGGACGGCACCGGTCCGCGGTTGACCCCGCTCGGGGCGAACGAGCACATTCCGACCACGCCCGCCAAGATGATGCAGACCGCCACCAGCGGCGCGATCGACCAGAACATGTCCCGACCGTCTTGAAGCAGCCGCGGCTTAGCCGGTTTGGCCGCCGGCTCTGGCTGCATGGTCACACCACGAGTATCCCAGGTCCCGAGCGACAACCTGCTTCTGGGACAATCGGCAACCATGACCGACCGCGCCGCTGCCTCTCCCCCGCAAGCGGGCGGTACCCCCACCCCGGACCCCGGCTCGTCGTCGCGAACGGGAAGCGCCGGTTCCCGTCGTGAAGCCCCGGACCGCAACCTCGCCCTCGAGTTGGTGCGGGTCACCGAAGCAGGCGCCATGGCCGCGGGCCGATGGGTGGGCCGCGGCGACAAGGAGGGCGGCGACGGCGCTGCGGTCGACGCCATCCGCCAGCTGGTGAACTCGGTGTCGATGCGCGGTGTCGTCGTGATCGGCGAAGGCGAGAAAGACCACGCGCCGATGCTCTACAACGGCGAAGAAGTCGGTAACGGCGACGGCCCGGACTGCGACTTCGCCGTCGATCCGGTCGATGGCACCACGCTGATGAGCAAAGGCATGCCCAACGCCATCTCGGTGCTCGCGGTGGCCGACCGTGGCGCGATGTTCGACCCGTCGGCGGTGTTCTACATGAACAAGATCGCGGTCGGTCCCGACGCCGCCCACGTGCTCGACATCACCGCGCCGATCGCCGACAACATCCGTGCGGTCGCCAAGGTCAAGGGACTGTCCGTGCCGGACATGACGGTGTGCATCCTGGACCGGCCGCGGCATGCCCAGCTGATCGACGACGTGCGGGACACCGGCGCGCGGATCCGGCTGATCAGCGACGGCGATGTGGCCGGCGCGATCTCGGCGTGCCGACCGGGCTCGGGCACCGACATGCTGGCCGGTATCGGCGGCACCCCGGAGGGCATCATCACCGCCGCGGCGATCCGCTGCATGGGCGGCGAGATTCAGGCGCAACTGGCACCAACGGACGACAAAGAACGACAGAAGGCGCTCGACGCCGGTTACGACCTCGATCAGGTGCTGACCACCGGAGATCTGGTGTCCGGGGAGAACGTCTTCTTCTGTGCCACCGGCGTCACCGACGGCGACCTGCTCAAGGGTGTGCGTTACGAGCCCGGCGGCTGCACCACCCAATCGATCGTGATGCGGTCGAAGTCCGGCACGCTGCGGATGATCGAGGCCTATCACCGGCTGACCAAACTCAACGAATACTCGGCTATCGACTTCACCGGCGACAGCAGCGCCGCATACCCACTGCCGTAACTACTAGCTAGCGCGACCACAACTCAGCGAGGACATTGCCGATGGCAGACAGCGAGTACCGCATCGAACACGACACCATGGGCGAAGTCCGGGTGCCCGCACAAGCGTTGTGGCGAGCCCAGACTCAGCGGGCGGTGGAGAACTTCCCGATCTCGGGCCGCGGCCTGGAGCGTACTCAAATCCGGGCGCTGGGCCTGCTCAAAGGCGCGTGCGCGCAAGTCAACAAGAACCTTGGTTTACTGCCCGCCGAGAAGGCGGGCGCGATCATCATCGCCGCCGCCGAGATCGCCGACGGCAAGCACGACGACCAGTTCCCGATCGACGTCTTCCAGACCGGGTCGGGCACCAGCTCCAACATGAACACCAATGAGGTGATCGCCAGTATCGCGGCCGCCAACGGTGTGACCGTGCATCCCAACGACGACGTGAACATGTCGCAATCGTCGAATGACACCTTCCCGACCGCCACTCACATCGCTGCGACCGAAGCCGCTGTGCGCCATCTCATCCCGTCGCTGCAAGTGCTGCACGACGCGCTCGCCGGCAAGGCCCGCGAATGGCACACCGTAGTCAAGTCGGGTCGTACGCATCTGATGGACGCCGTCCCGGTGACACTGGGCCAGGAGTTCTCCGGCTACGCCCGACAGATCGAAGCCGGTATAGAAAGAGTGCGCGGGTGCCTGCCCCGACTGGGCGAATTGGCAATCGGGGGGACCGCGGTCGGCACCGGGCTGAACGCACCCGACGGCTTCGGCGCCAAGGTGGTCCAGGTCCTGATTGCCGACACCGGCCTGACCGAATTGCGCACGGCGAGGAACTCTTTCGAGGCCCAGGCCGCCCGTGACGGGCTGGTCGAAGCGTCCGGCGCGCTGCGGACCATCGCGGTGTCGCTGACCAAGATCGCCAACGACGTGCGCTGGATGGGCTCTGGCCCGCTGACCGGCCTGGCCGAGATCCAGCTTCCGGACCTGCAACCCGGCAGCTCGATTATGCCGGGCAAAGTGAATCCTGTTCTGCCCGAGGCGGTTACTCAGGTTGCCGCTCAGGTGATCGGCAACGACGCTGCGGTCGCCTGGGGTGGCGCGAGCGGTGCCTTCGAACTCAACGTCTACATCCCGATGATGGCCCGCAACCTGCTCGAGTCGTTCAAGCTGCTGACGAACGTCTCGACCCTGTTCGCCGAGCGGTGCATCACCGGGTTGAAGGCCAACGAGGAGCATCTGCGCGAACAGGCCGAATCGTCCCCGTCGATCGTCACACCGCTGAACTCGGCGATCGGCTACGAGGAGGCGGCCGCAGTGGCCAAGCAGGCACTCAAGGAACGCAAGACAATTCGGCAGACGGTGATCGACCGCGGGCTGATCGGTGACAACCTGTCCGAAGAGGAACTCGACCGTCGCCTCGACGTGCTCGCCATGGCCAAGGTCACCAAGGAGTAACCATGCTCAGCGACGAACTCCGGCAACGCCGCTTGGCGGTCGTCGAAGAGCACATGAACACCGAGGTGACCAAGGAGTTCGATCGGACACTGGCCACTTTCAACGGGCACCCCCGTTACGAGATCATGGCCACCGGCCAGGTTTTTGTCGGCGACGACGAGGTGATGGGCTACTACCGGACAACCAGGACCGCGTTCCCCGACCAGCGTCACGCCAACGTCCGATACCACTTCAGTGACGACGCGGTGATCACCGAATTCGACCTGCTGGGAACCAATCTCGGCGAGTTCTACGGAATGCCGCCCACCGGCAAGGCGTTCCAAGTGCCGATCATCGCCGTGTTCTTCTTTGACGGCGACCGAATCATCAACGAGCGCATCTACTTCGACAGCGCAAGCCTGGTCACCCAAATCGGCCGTGGCGAACTGTTGGCCCTGGCCGCATCCGGTGAACTACCAGGGCAGTGATCACCGCAGCCGGCACGTCAGCCACGTGCGCCACTCCGGGTGGCGGTGTCCGCGGCACGTCGACCATCGGGTCCTTCTCCTACGGCGGAACGGCCTAACTGCCGTTGTTCGGTCCGCCTGAATTCTGGCCTGCGACATCGCTGATCGGGAAGTTGGGCATCGGCGTCGGCGACGGCGTATTGGGCAGCGACGGAATCTCAGACGCCGGAACGTCATGCAGGTCGTTGACCGGCGGTCCGTTCTCGCGACCACCGTAGACACTGCCTGGGGCTCGCTGCCCGAGCAGCTGGCTGACCGTCACCAGGTGGTAGCCATTGGCTTTGAGCACCGGGATGAACTGATACACCAGATCGACTGTGCTGGAGTACGTGTCGTGCAGCAACACCACCGACCCGGGCTTGATCTGGCTCATCAGCAGAGCCCTGCTGGCCGCGGTGTTGGAGTCGTTGATCCAGTCGAAAGGGATGACGTCCCAGAGGATCCCGGCCACACCCGCTTTGGCGGCCTGCTCGTTGACGCCGGCGTTGGTGAGGCCGCCCGGCGGGCGCCATAATTTCGGCGTCACACCGGTGGCGGCGACGATCGCATCGCTCGCCCGCGAGAACTGCGCAGGGACGTCGGTCGCGGGCAGCGTGGTCATGTTCGGGTGTTCCCAGGTATGGCTGCCGAGTTCCATGCCCGCGTCGACGACTCGTTTGGCGCCGGCCGGGTTGGCGGCGACTTTGTTTCCGATCTCGAAAAACGTCGCCTTGGCGTTGTTGGCGTTCAGAATGCCCAGCAGTCGGTCGGTGTAGGGGGTCGGACCGTCGTCGAAAGTCAACGCCACACACTTCACCTGTGCGCAGTCGACGACGTCGTTGGCGTGCGCGAACCTCACATGCCCGGTGAATGCGCCGACAGCCACGACGGCCGCTGCTGCCGCCGCGCCGGCGACGGTACGCCAGTACCGCCACGACTGACTGTCTGGTCGTTTCGGCACGGCGACAGCCTACCGACCCGCCCTCCTACGAGGTCTGGCTGATCTCCTCGAGCATCTCGGTGACCAGTGCCGCGATCGGCGAGCGCTCGCTGCGCAGCAGGGTGATGTGCGCGAACAACGGGTGGCCCTTGAGTTTTTCGACGACGGCCGCGACGCCGTCGTGGCGGCCGACCCGCAAGTTGTCACGCTGGGCGACATCGTGGGTGAGCACCACCCGCGAACCCGTGCCCAGCCGCGACAGCACAGTCAGCAGCACGTTGCGTTCCAGCGACTGCGCCTCGTCGACGATGACGAACGAGTCGTGCAGCGAGCGGCCGCGGATGTGGGTCAGCGGCAGCACCTCGAGCATGCCCCGGGAGAGCACCTCTTCGAGCACCGCCGGACTGGCCAGCCCTTCGAGGGTGTCGAAGACGGCTTGAGCCCACGGACCCATCTTTTCGCTCTCGCTACCCGGCAGGTAGCCCAACTCCTGGCCGCCGACCGCGTACAGCGGGCGGAACACCACCACCTTGCGCTGGGTGCGTCGCTCCAGCACGGCCTCCAGGCCCGCGCACAGCGCCAGCGCCGACTTGCCGGTGCCGGCCTTGCCGCCCAGCGACACGATGCCGACCGACTCGTCGAGCAGCAGATCTAACGCCACCCGCTGCTCGGCGGAACGACCACGCAATCCGAACACCTCGCGATCGCCGCGGACCAGCTGCACCTTCTTGTGCGCGTTGACCCGGCCCAGCGCATGAGAGCTACCGGCTAGCAATCGAATACCGGTGTGGCAGGGCAGATCCCGTGCAGAGGCCAGGTCCACCTCACCGTCGGCGAACAACGCGTCGACATCGTCGGTGGTGGCTTCCATCTCCGTCATCCCGGTCCAACCGGAGGTGATGACGTCCTGCGCGTGGTACTCGTCGGCGGGCAGGCCCACCGCACCCGCTTTGACGCGCAGCGGAATGTCCTTGCTCACCAACGTCACTCGCTTGCCCTCGGCAGCGAGGTTCGCGGCGCAGCACAGGATGCGCGAGTCGTTGGAGTCGGTCCGGAAGCCGGCGGGCAGCACGGTCGGGTCGCTGTGGTTGAGCTCGACGTGCAGCGTACCGCCTTGTGTTCCAACGGGAATGGGCTGATCCAGCCGTCCGTGCAGAAGTCGTAGGTCGTCGAACAAGCGCAGTGCCTGACGGGCGAACCAGCCCAACTCATGGTGATGGCGCTTGGCCTCCAGCTCACTGATCACCACCAACGGCACCACCACTTCGTGTTCGGCGAAGCGGGAGCACGCCCACGGGTCGGACAACAACACCGACGTGTCGAGCACGTAGGTCCTGATGGTGTCCTGGGAAACCGCCGGGGAATCAGTCACGAATGGCTCCTCGATTTCATCGCCCGGTTCGCTGCCGCATGCGCGGACAGCACGACAGCCGGACTGGATTGAATGGACCGGCTTCTCAGCTGCCCGTGACACGGGCCGGATCGTCGCCGGGACGAAACCCGTGCGGCCCGCACGGTGGAATCGGCGGGGGCCGCGGCGTCAGGACCGGGGCCGGCGGTCCTGTCGTAGTAGTTACGAAAGGCGCCGCCCGGATAGCAGAGCATGTCGCTAGCCATCGACTGCGACGCTACTCTCGCGTGCGCATGTCGGCCACGCAGGCGCGCCGACGACGATGCAGAGTGCAGCGATGCGGAGGAGCGGCGCAGAAGGGCCCCGCCGACGGTGCTAGCTGATGACGAGCTGACGCAGCGCGGCCTCGTCGGCGACGCCCCACGCGGTGATGCGGTCGGAGATCACCCGGCGCAGTAGGTCCGGGCTGAAAATGCCTGCGTCGGCGACGTTTCGGACCTTGTCGTGATAGGCGTCGATGTCACCGCCGACGACGCCGAGCTCGGCGGCGCGGGCGGCGATGGCGGCGATCGTCTCGTCACGGACGTAGGTCAGGCAGTGCGCCACGAGGTTGGCGAAGAACTCTTCGTGCCGCTCTTCGTCGCGGGCGATGTGCGTGATGAGTCCGGCCAGCACCGGCTCTTCGATCCGGGCCGCGAGGTTGTTGCAGTACACCGCGTGGGCGCGCTCGAAAAACGCCATGAACACCAGTGTCTCGACCTGAGAAAACTGGTCGGCGCGATAGCCCTTGGTGGACACGTGCTCGAAGCGGACCTCTTCGTTGGCGACCGGGTCGATTTCGCGGGTCACGACGAAGTACTCGCGCAGCGCGATGGCGTGCAGATGTTCTTCGGCGGTCCACCGGCCCAGCCAGATGGACCACGGCTCTTCGAGGATGAAGTGCTCGACGAGTTCGCGGTGGTAGCCGGCGATGTTGTCTTTGGTGACGAGCAGAATCTCGCACGCATCGGTGATCACCTTGGGCAGCGTCACTTGCGACGGGTCCCAGTCCCGCCCGCCGAGGAAAGCGAAGTTCTCGCCCTGCTCGAAGGGCACGAAGTCGTGGGCGAACCACAGCTTCTCGGTGCCGAGGTGACGGTCGATGTTCTCGGCCACAACCGGCTCGAGTTCGAGGATCAGTGCGTTAGCGACAGGTTGCTGTGCCATGAAGTAACCGTAACCCGCATACACAGGTTCCGTAAAATTTGCCGTGGCCTCTGGCTCTAGGCCAGCGACCAGTCCTCCAGGCCGTCGTAGAGCGGAAACTGCCTGGCGAGACGCGTCACGCGCTCGCGCAACGCCGACACGTCCACCGCGCTGCCGGCAGCCAGCGCAGTGGCGATGATGTCGGCGACCTCACTGAATTCAGCGTCGCCGAAGCCTCGGGTGGCCAGCGCCGGGGTGCCGACCCGCAGCCCGGACGTCACCATCGGCGGGCGCGGATCGTTGGGCACCGCGTTGCGGTTGACCGTGATGCCGACGTCATGCAGCAGGTCCTCGGCGACCTGCCCATCCAGCGGCGAGTCGCGCAGGTCGACCAGCACCAGGTGCACGTCGGTGCCGCGGCTGACCACCGAAACGCCGGCCTTCTCGACGTCGGGAGCCAACAGGCGTTCGGCGATGATGCGGGCGCCGGACAGCGTGCGCTCCTGCCGGTCCGCGAATTCCGGGGTGCCCGCGATCTTCAGTGCGACTGCCTTGGCGGCGATCACGTGCATCAAGGGTCCGCCCTGCTGGCCCGGGAAGACCGCGGAGTTGATCGACTTGGCGTACTCCTGCTTGCCCATGATCAGACCGGACCGCGGACCGCCCAGAGTCTTGTGCACGGTGGTCGAGACGATGTCGGCGCGCGGCACCGGCGACGGGTGCAGGCCGGCGGCAACCAGACCGGCGAAGTGTGCCATGTCGACCCACAGCTTGGCGTCGACCTCCTCGGCGATCGACTTGAACGCGGCGAAGTCCAGGATCCGCGGGTAGGCCGACCAGCCGGCGACGATCACCTTGGGACGGAATTCCAGCGCCTGCGCGCGGACCGCGTCCATGTCGATCAGATGCGTGGTGGCATCCACGCCGTAGAAGGCGTTTTCGTAGAGCTTGCCGGAGAAGTTGAGCTTCATGCCGTGGGTCAGGTGGCCGCCGTTGGCCAGGTCCAGGCCCAGCAGCCGCTCCCCCGGCGTCATCAGCGCGTGCAGGACCGCGGCGTTGGCCTGCGCGCCCGAATGCGGTTGCACATTGGCGAAGTCGGCACCGAACAGCGCCTTGGCCCGGTCGCGGGCGATGTTCTCCACCACGTCGACGTACTCGCAGCCGCCGTAGTAGCGCCGGCCGGGCAGACCCTCGGCGTATTTGTTGGTCAGCACGCTGCCCTGCGCCTGCAACACCGCGCGCGGCACGAAGTTCTCCGAGGCGATCATCTCCAGCGTGTCGCGCTGGCGGCCGAGCTCTTTGCCGAGCAGCTCGGCGATGTCGGGGTCGACCTCGGCCAACGGCGCAGTCATTGCGGAGGACTTGATACGGGCGTCTGGTGCGGCAGTCACGCGGCCCAGTCTATCGAGGGTGGCCGGGCGAATTGATCAGGTGGGCAGCGCCGAAGGGATCAGAGGTTCGTCCAGCAGCCGGCCGAATCGCTCGACCACGCTCGTCCCGGCCGGCCGGTCGTCCAGCCAGCCGCGCAACAGCCGGTATCCCTCGACATAGGTGCTGGTGTAGGCGCGCCACAGCGGCGACGACAGAAACCTCAGCATCTGCTTGGCGCGGGCGTCGTCGACCAGCAGCCAGCGGCGCAGAAAGCCCGCGACCTCGTCGGGGTCGCGGTGTTCGTCGTGCAGCATCAACGCCGCGTCCTGGCGCACTGCGGCCAGCGCCGCGGACGCCTCGGACACCGCCTCGGCGCGCTCACCGTCGAATCGCAACCCCAGATCGGCGTAGATCTCGGTGGCCCAGCGTCCCCAGTCCGGGCCGATCGCCGCGTACAACGCGAGGTCGGCCAAGCCCTCGGCCAGCAGACACTGCGGGGTGTTCACCAAGAAGATGGTCTGCTCGGCGTGGCCCTTACGATTGACCAGCCCGACCTCCTTACGGCAGTGCTCGGTGTGGTGACCCGGATAGGACTCGTGCGCCACCAGCCGCGGCAGGTTCGACGTCAACTGCTTGATGTCGGCATTGACGGCGACCGTCGAGCGGTAATCGCCGAGGTAGTAGTTGAAGCCCGACCACGGCTTGTCGGTCACCACCTGGTACTCAACGGTTTCAGTGTCGGGAAGCGGATACTCGGCGCGGACCCGGTCGCGCAGCGCGCTGGAGAACGCCGCGATGCAGTCGGCCAGCCGCTCGGGCGGGATTTCTTCGCTTTTGCGGTGCGCCGCCATCCGGTCGGCCAGCGGGCCGCTGCCACCCAGCGCCTCGTCGAGCCGGACATGCGCCCGGCGGTACGTCTCGTCGTCACCCTTGCTGATACACACGTCGAAGTAGTTGTGCACCTCGTCGACGAAACCGATCTGCTCTCCGGCGAATTTGCGTCCCCCGCATTCCAGCGCGCGCAGATGCGCGCCCACGTAGTCGGCGCGCTGCCGATCAAACCCATTGCTGTATGGCACATCTGGCAGCACATCGATCAGCCGGCGGGCCTGGCGCACCAAGTCGGCCGGGTCGGGCGTGGGCTCGGCCGCCACGGTGTGGCGCAGCGTCGGATCGCCGGTGAAGGCGTCGACGTAACCCGATTCGATACGGTCGAATCGCAAACCGAGCAGCAGGTACTCGCGGATCAGCGTGGCAGGTTCCACGACTGCTTAGTCTATTGGCCCGGCTTTCTCCCTAGCCACTTCGTGGCTGGGCGGTACCCCCAGCTGCTCCGCTCCGCGAACGGCATCGTCGCCGCGCAGCTGACAGGCCAGCGGGTTTTCGGTCGCCCCAGCCGTCCACTGCGCGCCTAAGGCTGCAAGACTGACGGTTATGCCGCGGCCCAGCGAGCCGAGCCCCTACGTGGAGTTCGATCGACGTCAATGGCGCGCGCTCCGTATGTCGACACCGCAGCCGCTGACCGAAGAAGAGGTCGTCGGGTTGCGCGGCCTGGGTGAGCAGATCAATCTGCTCGAGGTCGAAGAGGTTTATCTGCCGCTGGCCCGACTCCTGCATCTGCAGGTCGCCGCGCGGCAGGGGTTGTTCTCGGCCACCTCCGAATTCCTCGGGGAGCCGCAACAGAACCCCGACCGGCCGGTGCCGTTCATCATCGGGGTGGCGGGCAGCGTCGCGGTCGGTAAGTCGACGACCGCCCGTGTGCTGCAGGCGCTGCTGGCCCGCTGGGATCACCACCCGCGCGTCGACCTGGTCACCACCGACGGCTTCCTCTATCCAAACTCCGAGCTGAGTCGCCGAAATCTGATGCACCGCAAGGGATTTCCAGAAAGCTATGACCGGCGGGCGCTGATGCGGTTCGTCATGTCGGTCAAATCGGGCTCAGACTTCGTGTGCGCGCCGGTGTACTCGCACCTGCATTACGACCGGGTGCATGGCGCCACACAGGTAGTCCGCCACCCGGACATTCTGATCCTCGAGGGTCTCAACGTGCTACAGACCGGGCCCACATTGATGGTGTCGGACCTGTTCGACTTCTCGCTCTACGTCGACGCCCGGATCGAAGACATCGAGCAGTGGTACGTCTCCCGATTTCTGGCCATGCGCTCGACTTCGTTCGCCGATCCGGCGTCGCACTTTCACCACTACTCGGGGCTGAGTGATCAGCAAGCCAATGTTGCTGCGCGCGACATCTGGCGTTCGATCAACCGGCCGAACCTGATTGAGAACATTCTGCCCACCCGTCCGCGCGCGACCCTGGTGTTGCGCAAGGACGCCGATCACTCCATCAACCGGCTGCGGCTGCGCAAGCTCTGAACACACTGCAGGCCGATGCGGGGGCGCACACCGTAACCTCTGACAGCGGCGCCCCGCATCGGCGGGATGGGAGTCACGCCGGCAGGCGACGCACTCCGAGGTATTGCAGGTAGCCGATCGCGGCGGTGTAGCAGCCACTGGCCAGCATCAAGCTGATGCCGGTCTCGGTCAGCGGCAGCGCGTCCGCGGTGACCACGGCCACTGCCGCCAGCGTGAAGACGACGTTGGCGATGATGACGGCGTTTCCGGCGCGGCGCAGGTCAGGCACTGCGGCCAGGCTGAACACCGCCAGGCCGTAGAAGACGAAGAAGGCGCCCACACCGTATTCGGCCAGCGAGCTCAGCCCGGTCATCGACGAGAGCGGGTCGGCGACGACGGCGATGAACAGTCCGGTCAGGCCGGTCAGCGTGGCGTCGAGGCGCATGGCGAACCGCAACAGAGAGTCGGTCGAGTCGGCGAAGGGGCGGGTGGGTAGTCCGGAGATGGCGGTCATGTCGGAACTCCTTGCGGTGTCAGGTCGAACACTTCTAAGCGTGACCTTTTCGGGCTGCCAGATCGACGCATGGCACTGCCAGGCACTGCCATGCGCTGGTCAACGACGTGATCTACACCACGTATTCCGCGGCTAGCTGAGCTAAGTCTTCTTGTCCGCTAGCTCGAGACCGTCACGCGGCCACGTAGATCGGCGGCGATCAGCCGGGCTGCCGCGTTCTGCCAGTTGTGCAGCGAACGCTGCGGCACCTCGGTGACCAACCACTGCCACGCCTGACGCCCGGTCGGATCGAGGCCGGCGGCGGTGGCGTTCTGGGCGTAGGCGCGCACGCCCACGACGTACGGGAAGTACAGCGCGTTGTAGTGGCGCCACTGCTCGGTGGTGCCGAAGTCGCCGCCGTCGCGCGGTTTGAGCTGCGCGATGCGGTCGGCGAGCAGAGCTTTGAGCTCGATCGCCCGCTCCAGCGGCTGGTCCGGGGCGCCGCGGGCGGCCAGCCGCTCGTCGATCGCCGGCAGCGCGGTCAACGGGTTCGCGACCAGCTTGGACAGGTCTCCATAGTGGCCCAGCGCACGGCGCGTCAGGCGGGCGAACGTGTCGTCGTCGAAGTCGTCGAGCGGATCGGCCGACCGCAGCGGCAGCGCAGATTCGGTGCGGCGCAACGTGGCCCGGTGGGCGCGCAGCAGCGGCGCCCGCGAGAACACCATCCGGTCCAACAGCCCGGCCAGCGGGTCGGCCAGCACCTGCACCGACGCAGCGATCGCGAGGCTGGTGAACAGCAGCACTGTCAGGGCCGTCTGCGCGGTCGGCTGGTGGCGGGTCAACGCGATAGCGATCAGCATCTGCCCGCCGAGCAGCGCGACGACCATCCCGGTGCCGCTGAATGAGCGCAGCATGTCGGCCCGCAGCGCCTGACCTTCGTCGAACGCGTCCCACAACGCCACGGCCACACCGAGACTCAGCACGTCGCAACTCGTCGACGCCAACGCCAGCCAACTCGGCACTACGCCCAGCGGAATGATCAGGATGGCGTTGGCCAATGCGAAGAACATCGTCGCCGTGACGATCAGCCCGACCAGCGGGATCTTCCGAGTCCGGCGCCGCAGCGCGACGATCATCGCGCCCAGCGTGGACGTTGAGATCACCGCGCACATCACCACATGGCCGAGCCGCAGCGGCCCCTCGACACTGCCGGCCAATACCGCGCCCGCCAACGTCAACGCGCCGACTCCGCCGACCAGCAGCAGCTCACCGGTGCGGGCCCGCTCCGTGGCGTCGGCGCGCGCGATCTCGAGCAGCACCGCGAACCAGGCCACACCGGGGACGGCGACCAGATAGATCTCGACATGTCCGAGCAACGCCGAATGGGTGGCTGTCCGCACCGCGTCCAGAGCCACCGCCGTCGCGAAACTGCACAGGCCGATCGCGGAGAAGGCGAGCACCGGCTTGCGCGGGTTACGGGCCAACAGATACAGCCCCAGCCACCAGCTCAGCGAGAACACCAACGCCGACAGCGCAGCCATATCCTCAGTGTGGCATGTCGTCGGGTCGTTGGCGGCGACCCGCTGCACCCGGTTGCGCCGCGTTTGCGATCGCTGTCAGGCGCCGTAGCGGCGGTGCCGCAAGCTGTAATCGCGCAATGCTCGCAGGAAGTCCACGCGGCGGAACGCCGGCCAGTGCGCCTCGGTGAACCACATCTCCGAGTAGGCGCTCTGCCACAACAGAAATCCCGACAACCGCTGCTCCCCCGACGTCCGGATGACCAGATCGGGATCCGGCTGCCCGGAGGTATAGAGGTTTTCCGAAATCGCCTCGACGGTGACGGATTCGATGAGTTCCTCGCCGCTGACGCCATTGGCGAGCTCCTTGCCCAGCAGTGCGCGGACGGCTTCGGCGATCTCCTGCCGGCCGCCATAGCCGACGGCGACGTTGACGTGGAAACCACCATTACCGGTCGTAGCGGTGCCCCGCACCGCATCACGCAGTCGTCGCGCGGGCTCCTCACCGATCAGCTCCAGGTCTCCGACCGTGCGCACACTCCATTGGTTGGCCGGCGCGCAGATTTCCTCGACGACATCGGTGATGATCTCGATGAGCGCGGCCAACTCGACCGGATCACGGCGCAGGTTTTCGGTGGAAAGCAAGTAGACCGTTGCCATTTCGATGCCGGCTTCCTGACACCAGCGCAGCATCTCAGCGATCTTGGTGGCGCCCATCCGGTAGCCATAGCTGACGTCGTCATAGCCGGCGTCGCGTGCCCAGCGCCGGTTGCCATCGCACAACACGGCGATGTGACGCGGCAGCGCCGACTTCGACGCGGCCAGCCCTTGCCGCAGCCGCAACTCGTAAACCCGATACAAGGGTTCCTTTAAGCGCGGCGGAATGATCTCCACAGGGACCAAGATTACTGTGGCCGCAACTGCACATCGGCAATCTTGCTGCAATGGCAGGGAGGGATTGGGGGGCGAGATTGAGTCACGACACCGAGGTGGCTATGAAAGACGACGCGTCCGGCGCGGTCAACAGTGTCGGAGACGTCGCCGAACACATCGTCGAGGGCGTCAAGGACACCGCACAGGCACTGGTCAAACCGAGGGCGCGCGGCTGGATTCATCTGGTATCGGCAGTCGTCGCGGTGATCGCGGGTGCCTCGCTGATCGCGGTGTCCTGGCCGTTGGAGGGGCTGAAAGCGGGTCTGGCGACCTTCATCTACACCGGCGCTGTGGTGGGCATGTTCACCGTGAGTGCCACCTATCACCGGGTCAATTGGAAAACCGCCAAGGCCAGGATATGGATGAAGCGGCTCGACCATTCGATGATCTTCGTGCTGATCGCGGGCACCTACACGCCGTTCGCACTGCTGACGATGCCACACGACCAGGGGATGGTGGTGCTCTACATGGTCTGGGGCGGCGCGGTCGCCGGTGTGCTGCTCAAGATGTGTTGGCCGACTGCGCCGCGCTGGGTTGGGGTGCCGCTGTACCTGATCCTCGGCTGGGTGGCTGCGTTCTACGTCGCGGCGATCCTGCATCACGCCGGGGTGGCCGCGATTGTGCTGTTGGCTGTGGGCGGCATCCTGTACAGCGTCGGCGGCGTTCTCTATGCCCTGCGCTGGCCGGACCCGTGGCCGAGGACATTCGGCTATCACGAGGTCTTTCATGCCTGCACCGCGGTGGCCGCGATCTGCCACTACATCGCGATCTGGTTCGCGGTCTTCTGAGTGGATCAGGCTGATTGCGCGTCTTTCCCCCAGCGGGTGGGGCACGGCCCGCGGCGTCAGCGCGCTAGAGCTGGGTGACGTTGTCCGGCGACCAATACGCCTTCATCGCAGCGACTTTGCCCTCTTCGTTGAAGGCCATCACGACGATCGGCTCGATGACCATCCCGCTGCCGGCCGCCTTCACCGTCAGCCGGAATCCGAACGCCGCCTCGTTGCCGGCCACCCGCAGCAACGTCAGCTCGTTGTCACGTTCCATGTTCTCGAACGTGGAGTAGAAGCCGTGGATCGCCTGCTGGCCGATGTGGATCTCCGCGCCGACCGGATCCTCGACGGTCGCGTCGTCGGCGTACAACTCGACGATGTCATCCGCGGTGCCCTTGGCGACCAGGCTGATGTAGCGGTTGACGGTCTCGGTGATGTGTTCCGCGCTCGGCATGCCCTGAGACGTTACCGGGCCGACTTGATTGCCCGCATCGTCACCGGGCCAACTTGATTGCCCGCCTTCTCCTCGGGCCGTTTCACGGCCCGCATCGTCACCGGGCCAAAGCCGCTGCCAGGGCTTCGGCGCTGGTGACCGGCAGGTCGCAGACCCGGCCGCGGCACACATAGGCCGCGTCGGCATCGCCGACCCGGTCGCGGCCGGCCAGCAGCTCTGACGAATTCACTGCGCCGCCAACGACAATCGTTCCCCCCGGCGCGAGCCGGCGGGCGGCGGCCAGCAGCGACGAGCCCTGGTCGGCGCAAGCGACGGCGATCTGCAACGGCCCACGCACGCCCGCTTCGGCGACGGCAAGCCAGTGCCCGGCCGAACGCGGCGCGCGGGCCAGCAGCACGGAGTGTGCCTGCAATGCGTCGGCAGCCGTCTGCAGGTACCGGTCCGCTGACTCGCCGCCGGTCAGATGCGCCGCGGTCAGCAGCGCCTCGATGGCCGACGCGGCGCCCGACGGGGTCGCGCCGTCGAACGGGTCGGCCGGCCGCAGCACCAACTGCTCGGCGTCATCGGCGGTGTCGAACCAGCGACCCGGCCGGTCGCGATCGGCGAAGTGCGCCAGAGCGATTTCGAGCAGGTCGGTCGCCGAGGTCAGCCAACCTTCGTCGGCGGTCAACTGGTGCAGCGCGAGTAGGCCGGTCGCCAGCATCGCGTGGTCTTCGAGAATCGCTGCGCTGTCGCCGACCCGGCCGCCAAGGCTGGCCCGGCGCAACCGGCCGTTCACCACGTGCAGCCGCAGCAGCGCCGTCGCGCAGTTCGCGGCGGCGTCGGCCAGCTCGGGCGCGGCCAACGCGACACTGGCCTCGGCCAGCGCGGTGATCGCCAACCCGTTCCAGGCCGTGACGACCTTGTCGTCGCGATCAGGTTGCGTTCGCGTCCGCCTGGCGGCCAGCAGCGCGGCCCGGACCCGCTCGAAGCGCTGCGGGTCGTCGGGATCGCCGAGTCGTTGCAGCACCGACGCACCCGCTTCGAACGTACCGGCCTCGGTCACGCCGAAAACCGAAGCGGCCCAGCGCCCGTCGTCGTCGCCGAGCAACCCGGTCAGCTGCGTAGGCGTCCACACGTACGTCGAGCCTTCGCTGCCGTCGGCGTCGGCGTCCAGCGACGAAGTGAACATGTCGCCCTCGCGCAATTCGTCGAGCAGGAAACCCGCGGTCTCGGCGGCGATCCGGCGAGCCAACGGATCACCGGTTCGACGGGCCCAGTGCGCGTAGGCCCGCAACAGCAGCGCGTTGTCGTACAGCATCTTCTCGAAATGCGGCACCACCCAGGCATTGTCGACGCTGTAGCGGGCGAAGCCGCCCGCCAGCTGGTCGTAGACTCCGCCGCGGGCCATCGCGGCGCCGGTCCGGCGGACCGCGTCCAGCGCCTGCGGCGCACCGGTGCGCTCCCAGTGCCGTAACAGCGCTTCCAGCAGCGCCGACGGCGGAAATTTCGGGGCACCGCCGAAGCCGCCGTGCGCGGTGTCCTCGTCGCGTAGTAGCGCGGCGACGGCGTGGTCGCAGAGCGCTGGGTCTACCTGCGGGCCCTGGCCGGGTAGTCCAGAAGCCATCGAGCGCAGTTCACCGGCGATGTGATCGGATGACTGCTCGACTTCGTCACGGCGTTCTCGCCAGGTATCAGAAACCGCCGAAAGTAGCTGCAGGAAGCCATTTTTCGGATAGTAAGTGCCGCAGAAGAAGGGCCGGCCGTCGGGCGTGAGGAAACACGTCATCGGCCAACCGCCTTGCCCGGTGAGCGCGACCGTGGCGCTCATGTAGACCGCGTCGATGTCGGGCCGCTCCTCGCGATCCACTTTGACGCAGACGAATCCAGCGTTCATCGCCACGGCAACATCGTCGTCTTCAAACGACTCGTGCGCCATCACGTGACACCAGTGGCAGGCGGCGTAGCCGATCGACAGCAGGATCGGCACGTCGCGCTGTGCGGCCTCGGCCAGAGCTTGCGACGACCACTGCTGCCAATGCACCGGGTTGTCGGCATGCTGGCGGAGGTAGGGGCTCGCGGCTAGCGCGAGTTGATTAGCCGGCGGGCTCATGGGCGCTGCGGTGGCTGATCGATCGTCCCGTCGTCGGCGGCCTGATCGGGTTCAGGGTGTTGGGGGTCGAAGGACTCCGGCAGCTTCTTGAGGTGCCGGTTCATCGAGCGGACCAGGAACAGCACGCTGATCAGTAAGAGCACCACCACCAACAAGCCGAACGGCCCGGCTTTGCCGAAATCGGGTCCGCTGTTGTGCGGCGCCTCGTCGGCGAGCAGCGACATTGCGGCCAATTGAAGTTGCATCATGGCTAAGCCTCGATTCCGGCGAACAGATCGGACTCCGGCAACCGCACCGGAACCCGCGAGCGGGCGAGCTCGAACTCCTCGGTCGGCCAGAGCCGCTGCTGCCATTCGATCGGTGCGGCGAAGAAATCTCCGTTGGGATCGATCTGGGTGGCATGTGCCCGCAACGCGTCGTCACGTTGAGTGAAATACGCCGAGCACTCGATCTTGGTCGTCACCCGGCCGGCGAAGATGTCGTGGGACGGGTCCCAGTGCTTCAGCCACTTCTCGAATGGGCCGGTCTGCCCGAGCCTGGCGAACTCGTCCTGCAGCATCTGCATCCGCTGACGGAGGAACCCGTGGTTGTAGTAGAGCTTGGCGACCGACCACACCGGGCCCGCCTCCGGGAAGCGCCGATAGTCGGCGGCCGCCTCGTACGCCGCGACCGAGACCTGATGGCAGCGGATGTGGTCGGGGTGCGGGTAGCCACCGTTCTCGTCGTAGGTCGTCATCACGTGTGGCCGAAATTCCCGCACCACCCGGACCAGCGCCTCCGTGGGCACCTCCAGCGGCGTCAGCGCGAAGCAGCCCTCAGGCAGTGGCGGGCGCGGATCCCCCATCGGCAGCCCGGAGTCGACGAAGCCGAGCCAGGTCTGTTCGACGCCGAGGATCTCGGCGGCCTTGGCCATCTCGTCGCGGCGGATGGCGGCGATACGTCCGTGCACTTCCGGCAGGTCCATCGCCGGGTTGAGGATGTCGCCGCGTTCACCACCGGTCAGGGTCACGACCAGCACGCGGTGACCCTCGTCGGCGTAGCGGGCGAGGGTGGCGGCGCCTTTGCTCGACTCGTCGTCCGGGTGGGCGTGCACCGCCATCAACCGCAGCTCGCTCACGTGCTCCCTGACTGTCTGCTGTGTGGGCCCTATAGTTCCAGGTCTAATAGTTCCATCCCGGCGGCCGGGTCTGAAAACCCCCGGCACCGGACACACCACACCACACCACACCATGACTGAACGTTCCGCGTCGCCGCCGCAGGCCCGCTACGGGCGTGGCCGGTTGCACCGCCCGTCCCGGCGCTGGTTCATCGCGCTGACGGTCGTGGCGGTGGTGATCGGTGTCGCGCTCGCCGTCATCGGTTACCAGCGACTGGGTCGCAGCGATGTCGAAGGCACGCTCGCCGCCTATCAATTGATCGACAGCCACACCGTGTCGGTAACGATCAGCGTGACCCGAATCGACCCGTCGCGACCGGTCGACTGCATCGTGCGGGTGCGTGCGAAAGACGGTAGCGAAACGGGCCGGCGTGAAGTGCTGGTTCCGCCGGCAACTCAGACAACAGTGCAGGTGACGGCGATCGTAAAGTCCAGCAGACCGCCGGTGGTCGGCGACGTCTATGGCTGCGGGACCGATGTGCCGGGCTACCTGCGAGCGCCCTGACGCGCGCGGGGTCTGGCAAACCCCCGAACTGCGGAAAATGTCATCGGCATCCACCGCAGCGGTGTAGGATCGTCGGATGCACGGTTCCGGCTGGGACCGTGTATTGCTGCATTAGTGGCCAGATGCGCCGCGCAGGGGGTACGCCCGACTACTGGGTCGGCAGTACACGTGTGGAACCGTCCGGCAGCACGACCGCCAGCCTGCCGAGGCGGATATCCGCCCAACCGACACCACAAGGAGCACGACGAGATGACGGACACCCAGGTGACCTGGTTGACCCAGGAGTCACACGATCGACTGAAGGCCGAGCTCGATCAGTTGATCGCAAATCGTCCGGTCATCGCCGCGGAGATCAACGACCGCCGCGAGGAGGGCGACCTGCGCGAGAACGGTGGCTACCATGCGGCCCGCGAAGAGCAGGGCCAGCAGGAGGCCCGCATCCGCCAGTTGCAGGATCTGCTGAACAACGCGAAGGTCGGCGAGGCACCCAAGCAGTCCGGTGTCGCGCTGCCGGGGTCGGTGGTCAAGGTCTACTACGACGGCGATAAGTCTGACAGCGAGACGTTCCTGATCGGCACCCGCGAGCAGGCCGTGCACGACGGCAAGCTCGAAGTATTCTCGCCGAACTCGCCGCTGGGCGGCGCCCTGATCGATGCCAAAGAGGGCGAGACCCGCAAGTACACCGTCCCCAACGGCAACACCATCGAGGTCACATTGGTCAGCGCGGAGCCTTATCACGCCTAGCGGCGATCAGGCCGGGCGCGGCTAGCTGAGCGCCTGCTCGAGATCGGCGATCAGATCGGCGATGTCTTCGATGCCGACCGAGAGCCGGACCAGATCGTCGGGAACCTCCAGCTGGGAACCGGCCGTCGACGCGTGGGTCATCGCACCCGGGTACTCGATCAGCGACTCCACGCCGCCGAGCGACTCGGCCAGGATGAACACCCGGGTGTTGGCGCAGAGCGCCTCGGCCGCAGGGCGGCCACCTTTCATCCGCACCGACACCATGCCGCCGAAACCGTGCATCTGCCGCGCGGCGACCTGATGGCCGGGATGACCGGGCAGACCCGGATACAGCACGGTGTCCACCGACGGCTGTCGGTCGAGGAATTCGGCTACCGCCGCGGCGTTTTCGCTGTGCCGCTGCATCCGCAGCACCAGCGTCTTGAGGCCGCGCATGGTCAGGTAGGCGTCGAACGGTCCCGGCACCGCGCCGGCCCCGTTCTGCAGGAAGGCGAACGCCGCGTCCCGCTCCTCGTCGTTGGTGACCAGCGCGCCGCCCACCACGTCGGAATGTCCGCCGATGTACTTGGTAGTCGAGTGCAGCACGACATCGGCACCGAGCGTCAGCGGCTGCTGCAGCGCCGGCGACGCGAACGTGTTGTCCACCAACACCTTTGCAGATTGCTGGGCGGCCGCGATTTCGGCGATGCCGGCGATATCGGCGATCGACAGCAGCGGATTGGTGGGCGTTTCCACCCAGATGAGCTTGGTCTGCGGCGTGACGGCGGCGCGGACCGCGTCGAGGTCGGACAACGCGACCGGCGTGTGCCGCACACCCCACTGCGTGAAGACCTTGTCGATGAGCCGGAAGGTTCCGCCGTAGGCGTCGTCGGGGATCACAATGTGGTCACCCGGACGCAGCAGCGCGCGCAGCGCACAATCGGTAGCCGCCATGCCGGAGCTGAAGGCGCGGCCGAAGCTGCCGTCTTCGACGGCCGCCAGCGCGGTTTCCAGCGCGGTCCGGGTCGGGTTGCCGGTGCGGGCATACTCGAATCCGCCTCGCAGACCGCCGACGCCGTCCTGGGCGAAGGTGCTGCTGGCATAGATCGGGGTGTTGACCGCTCCGGTTTGCGGATCGGGCCGGTAGCCGGCGTGGATGGCCTTGGTGGCCAGCCCGGCCTTCTCGAAGTGTTCGCTCATCGACGATCAGCCTAGCCATCCCGATCAGCTCAGCAGAACCGCGGCGAGCGTCCCCAAATAGGGAGTTGGCCCCCTATGCACCAGGCTGCCGCCGAGCGCAATTTCAGGTCATGAGGCGATTAATGGCGGGGTTGCCCTGAGGCATAGACACGAAGTTCGCGGTGTACCGGTCGACCTACGCCGATCCGTGTTCGGCGATTCCGTCAGCGGTCCCGTCGAGCGGCAGGCAGACCGTGGCCATGATCTTGTCGGCCAGCGTCTGACGCTTGGCATCCCAGAGCGGGAACAGGTAGCCGATGTAGAAGATGGCCGCGTCGACGAGGTGGGTGATCGCGCGCAGCACGGACAACCCGAAACCGATTGGCTTGCCGCTGTTTTCGCTGACGACTTTGAATCTGAGCAACGACTTACCGACGCTCGACCCGGTGGTGCCCTGCCGATAACCGAAATTCCACACCATGTAGGCCAGCCCGAGCAGTACCGCGATGGTCATCACCGACAGCCCGACCGTCGAATACCCGACCGAACAGATCTGGTCGACCGAGTAGGGGCTGATGCCGGTCAGGCATGCGCTCTCGACGGAGTTCTGCAGCACCAGGTAACCGACGCCGAAGATCAGCGCGACCGGCAGGTGGTCGATCACGTACGCCGCGGCCCGGCTGAGCCACGGCGTGTAGGACTCCTTCGTCAGACCGCGGACTACCGGCCCCGGCGGCGGCGGCAGGTATCCGCCCGACGGTGGAGGCGGGGGCGGGTAGTCACCACCCCCCAGCGGCGGAGGAGGCAGGGGCGGCATGGGGGCCTCGCCGGGCGGTGGTGGGATGTGGTCGGTCATAGGCGGCTTTCCTTTTGCACGATGATTTCGCTACCCGAACTAATTTGCCTCAGAGTCGTCCCGCTACTTGCGTAGCGCGCCGTCGGACAGGAAGCCCAGCAAGTCGTACCGGGTGATCACCCCAACCGGTTTGCCTTCCTCGACGACCATCACGGCGTCGAGGTCGCGCAACATCTTGGCCAGCGCGCTGACCTGTTCCCCGGCACCGATGATCGGCAACGGCGGGCTCATGTGGGTGCCCACGGCGTCGGCCAGGTTGGCGCGGCCCTCGAAGACAGCCGAAAGCAGTTCGCGCTCAGAGACACTGCCGGCGACCTCGCCGGCCATCACCGGCGGCTCAGCGCCGACGACGGGCATCTGCGACACCCCGTACTCGCGCAGGATGCCGATCGCGTCGCGGACCGTCTCGGACGGGTGAGTGTGCACTAAGTCAGGCAGCTGACCGGACTTCCCCCGCAGCACGTCGCCGACCCTGGGCTGCTCGATCGAGCCGTCCAACCTGGTGCGCAGGAACCCGTAGGACGACATCCATGCATCGTTGAAGATCTTCGACAGGTAGCCACGGCCGCCGTCCGGTAGCAGCACCACGACCAGTGCGTCGGGCCCAGCTTCCTCAGCGACCTTCAGCGCGGCGACCACCGCCATTCCGCACGAGCCGCCGACCAGCATGGCCTCCTCGCGGGCAAGCCGCCTGGTCATGTTGAACGAGTCGGAATCGGTCACGGCGATGATCTGGTCGGGTACCGCCGGGTCGTAGGCCGAGGGCCAGAAATCCTCACCGACACCTTCCACCAGATAAGGCCGACCGGTGCCGCCGGAATACACCGACCCCTCCGGGTCGGCGCCGACGACCTTCACCCGCCCTTCCGACACGTCCTTGAGATAGCGGCCCGCGCCGGTGATCGTCCCGCCGGTACCGATGCCGGCAACGAAATGGGTGACCTGGCCGTCGGTGTCGGCCCAGATCTCCGGGCCGGTGCTTTCGTAGTGGCTGGCCGGACCCTGCGGGTTGGAGTACTGATCGGGTTTCCAGGCGCCGTCGATCTCGCCGACCAGCCGGTCGGAGACGCTGTAGTAGCTGCCGGGGTGTTCGGGTGGCACCGCCGTCGGGCACACCACCACCTCGGCGCCGTAGGCGCGCAGCACATTCTGCTTGTCCTCGCTGACCTTGTCGGGGCAGACGAACACACACCGATAGCCGCGGCGCTGGGCGACCAGGGCCAGGCCGACGCCGGTGTTCCCCGAAGTCGGTTCGACGATGGTGCCGCCCGGCTTGAGCTCACCGCTGGCCTCGGCGGCGTCGATCATCTTGACCGCGATCCGGTCTTTGCTGCTCAATCCCGGATTGAGGTATTCGACCTTGGCGACGACCCGGCCTGAGCCCGGTGCCACAACCGAGTTCAGCTGAACCAGAGGAGTATTTCCGATGATTTCACTGATGTGTTGCGCGATACGCATGCGTAAATGGTCTCAGGTGCGGCGCGGCGATGCGCAGCGGCTCAAGTCAGCCGGTGGCTTCGCGGATGTACTCGCCGATCTGGCGCAGCGACCGCTCAGCCTCAGGCACTATCGGTGCGGCGAGCTGGAAGTCGTGAATCTGGCCGGGCCAGACCCGAATCTCGGTCGGCACTCCTGCGGCGGCGAGTGCGCCGGCCGCCACGCGTGCGTCATGCAGCAACACCTCGGAGCCCGACACATGGATCAAGGTCCGCGGCAACCCCGGCTCGACATGGTCGAGTGGCTCGTACAGCTCCTCGGGCTTGCCGTCGACGACACGCTTGCGGGCGGCCTTGGCGACCACGGCCGACAACGCGTCAAATGCCTTGGCGGAGAACATCGCATCGGTCTTGATGTTCGGGTGCGCCTGCTTGGGCCCCTTGGCCAATTGCAGCAGCGGCGAGATCGCCACCAACGCCGCCGGCTCCTCATGCACCTGCTGAAGGCGCTGCGCCAGAGCCAGAGCCAGATAACCTCCGGCGGAGTCGCCAGCCAACACGATCTGGTCCGGCTGGTATCCGCGCAGCCGCAACCAGCGGTAGGCATCGTGGCAGTCGTCGAGCGCCTGGCCGACGGAGTGCTTCGGGATGAGCCGGTAGTTGACCACCAGCACCGGGGAGTCGGCGAACTTGGACAGTGCGTTGACGATTCGGCTGTGCGAGTTGACCCCACACGTCAGGAATGCGCCGCCGTGCAGATACAGCACCACTCGTCGCGTCCCGTCAGCGGGCAGCACGCCGGGAGCGCGCACCAGCTGTGCGGTGCAGTGTGGCAATCCGACGGTCTTGCGGACGGTTCCCGGGCCGGGAAGCAAGGCCCGGCATGCGAAGTCGAGGATGCCGAACGGGAAAGGGATGTGCGGGAAATTGCCGACCACACCCAATGCCGGACGGATGCTCAAGCGGCACGCCAGCGACGCCGCCATACCGGCGATGCTCGGTCCGCTCTCGACGACTTCGACGGGCACGCCATCACTGGCAGGAAATCTGCGGGCCCGCAGCACATCGCGGGCGCGAACGGGATGACGGGGCGAGCCCGAAACCTTGCTCGGTGCGGTCATGCCAACACTCCTACGTCGTTGTAGACATGTCGACGAGGCTTCCTGGCGCTCAGCCAACCTCGAGAACTTAGCTTGACACTTTAAAGAATTTCAACAATCAAAGAGTCTGATTCGAGACCTGATTTTTTCCGACCCGTGACCATCGAATGCCGGGCTCCCGGAAACCTGCCGATCGGCGACATAAACTGGTTGCGTGGTACGACGCGCACCGCGGGCTTCGATGGTCGCGCTGGCCGCGGCAGGCGCGCTGGCATCGAGCGGCACAGCCTATGTGGGCGCACGCAACCTGCTGATCAGCCAGGCCGAGAAGGCCCGCAGCGTCATCCCGAAATCCTGGGATGTCCCGCCGCGGGCCGACGGTGTGTACGTCCCGGGCGGCGGCCCGGTGCAGCGGTGGCAGCGCGGGATGCCCTTCGATCTGCACCTGATGGTCTTCGGTGACTCGACGGCAACCGGGTACGGCTGTCGCAGCGCCGACGAGGTTCCCGGTGTGTTGATCGCCCGCGGACTGGCCGAACAGAGTGGCAAAAGCGTCCGGCTGAGCACCAAGGCGATTGTCGGTGCCACGTCCAAGGGATTGTCCGGACAGGTCGATGCCATGTTCGTGGCCGGGCCACCGCCGGATGCCGCGGTCATTCTGATCGGCGCCAACGACGTCACCAAGCTGAACGGCATCGGCGCCTCGTCGCGACGGCTGGGCGCGGCGGTGCGACGGTTATGTGCCAGCGGCGCGGAGGTTGTCGTCGCCACCTGCCCCGATTTCGGTGTGGTCAGGGCGATCCCACAGCCGTTGCGCTGGACGGTCCGCACCCTGGGACTGCGGCTTGCCCGAGCACAGGCCGGCGCTGTCCGGGCCGCCGGCGGGGTGCCGGTGCCGCTCGCCTCGCTGGTCAACGACGAGTTTCGGCATTCGCCGCATCTGATGCTGTCCGATGACCAGTTCCACCCGTCGGCGGCCGGATACGCCCTCGCCGCGAGCCAATTGCTGCCGGCATTGTGCAGTGTGCTCGGCGACTGGCCCGACGCGCCGACACCCGCCCTGCCATCGTCCTCCGCTACCGAGGCCGGCCCCGGTTTCACGATGCTCAGAGTGCTCTCCCGGCTATGGCGGCGTCCCACGACCGGCGTGCCCGCGCCGATCGTCGTCAATGCCTTCAACGCCCCCGGGTAGATCACCCGCGGGCCGTTGACGGCTCGCATCGTCGCCGGGCTAGATGCGATTGCCCTGCTCTCCCGATCGCCGCTGCGCGGCTGGGCGGTACCCCCACCCCGAGCCGCTGCGCGGCTCGCATCGTCGCCGGGTTAGATTCGGGTCCAGACCACACCACATCTAAATGGAGCTGTCATGCCGGAAGCCGTCATCGTTTCAACTGCCCGTTCGCCCATCGGGCGCGCCATGAAGGGGTCGCTGGTCAGCATCCGGCCCGACGACCTGGCCGCCCAGATGGTGCGCGCCGCACTCGACAAGGTCGAGGCGCTCAACCCCCACCAGATCGACGACCTGATCCTGGGCTGCGGCCTGCCCGGCGGCGAGCAGGGCTTCAACATGGCCCGCGTGGTCGCCATCGAACTCGGCTACGACTTCCTGCCCGGCACCACCGTCAACCGTTATTGTTCGTCGTCGCTGCAGACCATCAGGATGGCTTTCCACGCGATCAAGGCCGGCGAGGGCGATGCCTTCATCTCGGCCGGCGTCGAGACGGTATCCCGGTTCGTCAAGGGCAACTCGGACTCGTTGCCCGAAACCAAGAACCCACTGTTCGACGAAGCCGCGCAGCGCACGGCGACCGCCGCCGAGGGTGCCGAGGATTGGCACGATCCCCGCAAAGACCACAACATCCCGGACGTCTACATCGCGATGGGTCAGACCGCCGAGAACGTCGCCATCCTGAGCGGGATCAGCCGGGAAGACCAGGACCATTGGGGCGTGCGCAGCCAGAACCGCGCCGAGGACGCCATCAAGAGCGGCTTCTTCGAGCGCGAGATCGCGCCCGTGAAACTGCCGGACGGCAGCACGGTGAGCACCGACGACGGTCCGCGACCGGGAACCACTTACGAGAAGATCAGCCAACTCAAGCCGGTCTTCCGGCCCAACGGCACCGTCACCGCGGGCAACGCCTGTCCCCTGAACGACGGTGCGGCCGCGGTGGTGATCACCAGCGACACCAAGGCCAAGGAGCTCGGCCTCAAGCCGCTGGCTCGCATCGTGTCGACCGGCGTCAGCGGCCTCTCACCGGAGATCATGGGCCTCGGCCCGATCGAGGCCAGCAAGACGGCCCTGCAGCGGGCCGGCCTATCGGTCAAGGACATCGACCTGTTCGAGATCAACGAGGCGTTCGCGGTGCAGGTGCTCGGCTCGGCCCGCGAACTGGGCATCGACGAGGACAAGCTGAACATCTCCGGAGGCGCGATCGCCCTGGGTCACCCCTTCGGTATGACGGGTGCGCGCATCGCCACCACGCTGCTCAACAACCTGCAGACGCAGGACAAGACGTTCGGTCTGGAGACCATGTGCGTCGGTGGTGGCCAGGGCATGGCACTGATCATCGAGCGGCTGAGCTGACACCACACCATCAGATGGAAAAAGCCGGCACGTTGCGCACGTGCCGGCTTTTTCGTGTCAAGCGCTAGTCGTTCTGAAAGTAACTGAGCAGGCGCAGGATCTCGAGGTAGAGCCAGACCAGGGTCACGGTCAGGCCCAGCGCGATACCCCATGCGGCCTTCTCGGGTGCACCGGCGCGGATCATCTGGTCGGCGGCGTCGAAGTCGATCAGAAAGCTGAACGCCGCGATGCCGATGCACACCAGCGAGAAGATGATGGCTACCGGGCCACCGCTGCGCAGCCCCAGTCCTTCGCCGTGGCCGACGCCGAACATGCCCAACACCAGGTTGCCCAGCATCAAGACGACCGCACCGAACATGAAGGCAACGAGCATCCGGGTGAATTTCGGGGTGACCCGGATCGCGCCGGTCTTGTAGACCACCAGCATCCCGATGAACACCCCGATGGTGCCCAGGATCGCCTGTCCGATCATCATGCCGGCATTGGTGCTCGACACGGAGAAGTTGGCCAACAGGAAGGAGATCGCCCCGAGAAACAGGCCCTCCAGAGCGGCGTAGCTCAGTACGAGTACCGGGCTGTCCTGCTTACGCGCGAACGTCCCGATCATCACCAACGCGAAGCCGCCGAGCGCCCCGACGAAGGTGAACGGCGCTGCCAAGGCCTGATTGGCCTCCACCATGAAGTAAGAGACGACAGCAACAGCCGACAGCACCGCCAGGGTGATACCGGTCTTGGTGACGACGTCATCGATGGTCAGTGGGCGGGAAACGCCTGCCCGCTGGTCGGTGTAGGGGGCATAGGGGTCCGTCTGATGCCCGTACTGAGTCGCGGCTCCCGCGACACCACTACCAAACTGCGCGTATCCGCCGCGCTGCTTGGGCAGCGAGCGAAATACCGGGTTGCTGGTCTCCCGCACCGTCGTTCCTCTCTTAAGGTGTGACTTCGAGCTAAGCGAATACAGCGCCAACGAACGGCGGTCCCGCCGAGTTCCCGGCCGGGCGACGTCCTGCCAAGACCTTACCCGGCAGCGTCACGATGCGGGTAACGATCTAGATTGCTGGTCAAGTGCTGACCAGCAATCGACGAGGCACACACCTCGAGGGGAGAACGCGCCCGTGACGGACGAATCCGACGAGGTTCTCAGCCGCGTCGACAACGGTGTCGGCTTTGTCACGCTCAACCGCCCCAAGGCAATCAACTCGCTGAATCAGCCCATGATCGACCGACTCAGCGCGGTCCTGGCCAAGTGGGAGCAGGACTCCGAGGTCAGCGCGGTCGTGCTCTCCGGGGCCGGGGAACGCGGGTTGTGTGCCGGCGGCGACGTCGTGGCGATCTATCACAGCGCACGCGCCGACGGCGTCGAAGCCAAGCGGTTCTGGTGCGACGAGTACCTACTGAACGGCAAAATCGGTCGCTTTCCCAAGCCGTACGTCGCGCTGATGGACGGCATCGTGATGGGCGGCGGCGTCGGAGTGGGCGCACACGCCAACACCCGCGTGGTCACCGACACCTCGAAGGTCGCCATGCCCGAGGTCGGCATCGGCTTCATCCCGGATGTCGGTGGCGCCTATCTGCTCTCGCGGGCCCCGGGATCGTTGGGCCTGCACGCCGCGCTCACCGGTGCGCCGTTCTCCGGCGCCGATGCGATCGCGCTGGGTTTCGCCGACCACTACGTGCCGCACGGCAAGCTGGACGCACTGCGCGAGGCTATCGCCGCTGACGGCGTCGAGCAGGCGTTGGCCACCCATGCGATCGAGCCACCACCCAGTGAGCTCGCCGCACAACAAGATTGGATCGACCACTGCTACGGCGGCGACACCGTTGCCGATATCGTCGCGGCGCTGCGGGGCTACGACGCCGGGCCGGCCAATGACGCTGCAGACCTGATCGCGACCCGCTCCCCCATCGCGCTGTCGGTGACGCTGGAGGCCGTGCGCCGCGCCGGCAAGCTGGACACCTTGGAAGATGCGCTGGCCCAGGATTATCGGGTGTCCTCAGCGTCGCTGCGCTCACACGATCTGGTGGAGGGCATCCGCGCCCAGCTGGTCGACAAGGACCGCAACCCGAAGTGGTCGCCGGCATCGCTGGCGCAGGTGAGCAAGGACGACGTCGAGGCATACTTCGCACCCGTCGACGACGAACTGACGTTCTAGAAGGAAGCAGGACATGGCCGAAAACGAATACGAGACCATCCTGGTCGAGCGCGAGGAGCGGGTCGGCGTCATCACGCTGAACCGTCCGAAAGCGCTCAACGCACTCAACAGCCAGGTGATGCACGAAGTCACCACCGCGGCAGCCGAATTCGACAATGACACCGGCATCGGCGCGATCATCATCACCGGTTCGGCGAAGGCGTTCGCCGCAGGCGCCGACATCAAGGAGATGTCGAGCCTGGCCTTCGCTGACGCGTTCGACGCCGACTTCTTCGCGCCGTGGAGCAAGCTGGCCGCGGTGCGCACGCCGACGATCGCGGCGGTGGCCGGGCATGCGCTGGGCGGCGGCTGCGAACTCGCGATGATGTGCGACCTGCTGATCGCCGCCGACACCGCAAAATTCGGTCAGCCGGAGATCAAGCTCGGCGTGCTACCGGGCATGGGCGGCTCGCAACGGCTGACCCGGGCCATCGGCAAGGCCAAGGCGATGGACCTGATCCTGACCGGACGCACCATCGACGCCGTCGAGGCCGAGCGCAGCGGCCTGGTGTCTCGGATAGTGCCCGCCGACGACCTGCTGACCGAGGCCAAGGCCGTCGCCACCACCATCTCGCAGATGTCTCGCTCGGCGTCCCGGATGGCCAAGGAGGCCGTCAACCGCGCCTTCGAATCCACCTTGACCGAAGGCCTGCTCTATGAACGACGGCTGTTCCATTCGACTTTCGCGACCGACGATCAGTCCGAGGGCATGGCCGCGTTCGTCGAAAAACGCGCACCGAACTTCACCCACCGATAGCAGCCCACGGTGAGCGAGCCCGCCGGCCAGACCAGCGCCACGGAAGAATCGGCCCCCGCCTCCGGCCCAGAAGCATGGTGGGTGCGGCACTACACCTTCACCGGCACCGCGACCGGGCTGGTGTTCATCTGGTTGTCTTTGACGCCGTCGCTGTTGCCGCGCGGGCCGTTGTTCCAAGGCTTGGTCAGCGGTGTGGCCGGTGCTTTCGGTTATGCCATCGGAGTTTTCGCGGTATGGCTGGTTCGTTTTATGTTGTCCCGAGATTCCAGCCCGCCGGCGCCGCGGGCCGCGTGGCTGGTGCTGATCGGCGTTGGCGCGGTGGGTGTGGTCGCGATGGTGATCTGGTTTCACGTCTGGCAGGACCGGGTGCGCGACTTGATGGGCGTCAAGCATCTGGCTTGGCTTGACTATCCGCTGACCACGGCGCTCTCGTTGATCGTGCTGTTCGGTGTCGTCGAGACCGGTCAGCTCATTCGCCGACTTATCCACTTTCTTGATCTGCGACTCGATCGCTTTGCGCCGCCGCGGGTTTCGGCCGTCATCGTGGTGTCGTTGTTGGTGGCGCTGAGCATCGCTTTACTCAACGGCGTGGTGGTGAAGTTCGCGATGCGCACAATGAACAACACCTTCGCCACGGTGAACAGCGAAATGGATCCTGACACCCGCCGCCCCGAAGACGACGCTGCGTTCCGGCGGGCCGCAGTCTCTGGTGTCGTGGGAATCCTTGGGACATCAGGGCCGCATCTTCATCAAAGGCGGACCCACCGTCGCCCAGCTCACCGCGTTCAACGGCGCCCAGGCGACCGAGCCGGTCCGCGCCTACGCGGGCCTGAATTCCGCTGACGGCATCACCGCGGCCGCGGAACTGACTGCGCGAGAATTGCAGCGGGAGGGCGGATTACGTCGCGCTGTCATCGCGGTCGGCACCACCACCGGCACCGGCTGGGTCAACGAGGCCGAAGCCGATGCGCTGGAATACATGTACAACGGCAACACCGCGGTCGTGAGCATGCAGTATTCGTTCCTGCCCAGTTGGCTGTCGTTCCTCGTCGACAAGGAGAACGCCCGCCATGCCGGCCAGGCACTGTTCGAGGCGGTCGACCGATTAGTGCGACAGCTGCCAGAAGCGCAGCGGCCCAAGATCGTTGTCTTCGGTGAGAGCCTGGGTTCGTTCGGTGGCGAAGCTCCGTTCATGAGCCTGAACAACGTGCTGGCCCGCACCGACGGTGCGCTGTTCTCCGGACCGACGTTCAAGAACACGATCTGGACCGATCTGACCGCGACCCGTGACCGCGGTTCGCCGGAGTGGCTGCCGATCTACGATCGCGGTCACTACGTCCGATTCGTGGCACGCCCGCAAGACTTGAATCGCCCTGATCCGCAATGGAATTTGCCGCGGACGGTGTATCTGCAGCACGCATCCGATCCGATCGCATGGTGGAAGCCCGGCCTGCTGTTCCGCAAGCCGGACTGGCTCACTGAGAAGCGAGGCTACGACGTTCTCCCCGAGACCGAATGGATCCCGGTGGTGACGTTCCTGCAAGTCTCTGCCGACATGGCGGTGGCGACCGATGTTCCGCAGGGTCACGGTCATGTCTATGTCGCCGACGTCGCCGACGGGTGGGCGGCGGTGTTGCGGCCGCCTGGGTGGACGCCGGACAAGACCGCCAGGCTGCGCCCGCTGCTGCACGCCAGCGATGGCTAACGCCAGGTGAACGGGCCCTGTGAGTGAGCCAAGGGTTGCGCGTAATATCTCGCCCCCCGGTCAGTCAAGTGGCAACATCACCCCCATACGGGATCCCATGGAGGAGTGATCGATGACCTGGACTATTCCACCGGGCGCAGGCCGCCTTATGACCAAGATCGCGGTGGCCGGCGTTCTTTTCGCCGCGCCCGCCGCCGCTTTCGGTGCACCGGCATTCGCGGCGACTGGTTTCGGTGACACACCAAGTGTGCTGCCGGCGCCGCCGCCTGCCGATCCCCCGGAGCCGCCGGCGCCTCCTGCGCCGGCGCCGCAACAGAACTATGAGTACTACAACCCGAATGACTACAACGACTGGTGGTACAACTCCGGTGCCGACGGCGGAGGCGGCGGCGGCGGAGGCGGTTAGGCCGAGCTAGGTCGCGGCCAGCACGCCGGCAGCGGCCAGCGCCTGGTACCCGCCGATGACGTCCGTCGCGCGGTGCAGGCCGAGGTCCTGTAGCGCTGCCGCGGCCAGACTCGACGTGTAGCCCTCCGAGCAGAGCACCACCCACTCGACGTCATCGTCGACGGCTTGGGGCAGTCGCGCATCACTGGTCGGGTCGAGGCGCCACTCCAGCACGTTGCGTTCAATGACCATCGCCCGCAACGACTCTGGCACCTCCCCTTCGCGAGTCCGCTGGGCCTGCGGCCGAATGTCGACGAGCAACGCACCGCGCTGCAACGCCGCAGGCACCTCCTCGGCGGCCAGGCGATGCAGTCGAGCGCGCGCCGTCTCCAGGACCTGATCGATGCGGCTCACAGATTCTCCGGCTGGCCGGTCATCTCGGTCCGCTGGCGCCGTAGCCGCTGTTCGTCGGTCACCTCGTAGTACGACATCACCGTCAGCGGAGGCGAATACGCGTGCACGCTCAGAGATGGCCCCTGGGTCTTTGACAACGACGTCACCGAGGCAGCCGGCCCGGTCGGCGCCCACACCACGTCGTGCACCCAGCCCAACGGGAAGCTGGCCTGATCCCCGGCCTCGAGTCGTCGGCAGCGCAGTCTGTCACCGTCCCAACGGAATTCGTCCAGCGATCCGGACAGGAGCGTCAGCGCGCCCAGCGAACCGCCGTGGTCGTGCAGTTCGGTGCGATGCCCTGGCACCCAGCTGATCAGCCAGACGTCTACCTCGTCGTCGCCATGCAACCGGGCGAACCACCGATCGTCGGTCGGCACACCGCCTGGCGGGACGACGTGGTCGTAATTGCCGCTGAGGACGTCGTCAGCGGTCTGGTCGGTGATGTGCAACAGGTCGGCCAGTCGCAGCCGCGTGGGACCGGGAACAGAGCGCAGGGCCGGGCGGCGGGATCGGGCGGTGGCCTCAACTCGGACAGAGTCGGCAACCAGGTGAGCGGAAACCATTCAGGGGCTCCAAGCGACGGGGCGGATCGAAGGGACGGCGGCGGCAGCTAGGGCCGACAACTCTCCCAGAACCCGATTCGCGGCATCACGGCAGCAAGTCTTGCATAGATTGGCAGGGTGCGGTGGACCCCGAGTCGTGCCCTGGTGTGCAGTACGGCCGTCGTGATCGGTGCCGTGTCAGCGATGGCTGGCTGCGCATCCGACGAGAAGAAGACCCCATCGGCCGCGGTGACGCCCTCGGCCGCGACGACGGCCGCCGCTGCGGCGCGACCCAGCGGTGTATCGCTCTCACCTGCGGGCGTGACCACCAAGATCGCGGTGCCCGCGCACTCGACCGAAGAGGAATACTCCCAGGCCTGTCACGCGGCGGATGCCTGGATGAAGGACCATCCGGCTGACCGCCAGGTGCTGGTCGAGAACTACTTGGCCGCGGTCCAGCGATCGGGTGTCGTCGGGCCGGGCACGTGGAACATCGCCTGGGCCGCCCTGTCGTTGCCGCGGCAGGCCGGCGTGATCGTCGCGGCCAAGGCGGCCGCCAATGACGAGTGCGGCTGACCGGTCGATGGCTGTCACGGCAATTTGGATCAGGGCTGAGAAAACCCATTCGCCGCACACCAAAATGGACCCATGACCGACTCCGGCTCGCCGCCCGCGCCCGACAACGCGCCCCGGGTGGCGTTGGCTCTAGGCAGTGGTGGAGCCCGCGGCTACGCCCACATCGGGGTGATCGACGAACTGCGCGACCGCGGCTACCAGATCACTGGGATCGCCGGCTCGTCGATGGGCGCGCTCGTCGGCGGTTTGCAGGCAGCAGATCGTCTCGATGAATTCGCGGACTGGGCACGGTCTTTGACACAGCGCGCGATCCTGCGGCTGCTGGACCCGTCGATCATGGCGGCCGGCGTGCTGCGGGCCGAGAAGATCCTGGACGCGGTCCGCGACATCCTCGGCGATGTCTGCATCGAGGAGTTGCCGATCCCGTATACGGCGGTAGCCACCGACCTGTTGACCGGTAAGTCGGTGTGGCTGCAGCGCGGTCCGGTCGACGAGGCCATCCGGGCTTCGATCGCCATCCCGGGGGTGATCGCACCGCACGTCATGGGCGGCCGACTGCTGGCCGACGGTGGAATTTTGGATCCGCTGCCGATGGCGCCGATCGCCGCCGTCAACGCCGACCTCACCATTGCGGTCAGCTTGTCCGGCAGCGAAACCCTCGCCGACCACGAGCCCGACCCCCGGCCGTCGAGCGAGTGGCTCGCCCGGATGCTGCGCAGCACCTCAGCGCTGTTCGACAACGCCTCGGCCGGTTCGTTGTTCACCCGGTTCGGCTTGGCGGGTGCTGACTCGGAAACCGACACCGAAGCCGCCACCGACGAGGACTCGGTGGACTTGTCCGACGAACCCGAGGTGCCGAGACTGGGCAGTTTCGAGGTGATGAACCGCACCATCGACATCGCCCAGGCCGCGCTGGCGCGCCACACGCTGGCCGCCTACCCGCCGGACTTGCTGATCGAAGTGCCGCGCTCGGCTTGCCGCGGACTGGAGTTCCATCGTGCGGCCGAGGTGATCGAGATCGGCCGCACACTGGCCGCTCAGGCCCTGGACAAACTCGACTCGCCTCCGCTCACGTGACGCCGAGGAATTCAGCGACGGCGGCCGCCTCCCGCCGGCCCTGGGCACGCCCGGCTTCCGCCGAGCCCCGGCGGCAGCGCGGATCCAGCGGGTTGGCCCCGAACGCCGCCAGCGACTTGTCATCGGCGAACACCCCGAGCGCCGCACCCCGGAAGCCGTCGATCTCGGTGGCCGCTTCGGCACCGAACGGTGAGGGCGCCGATTCTCCCGCGGGCACCAGCACCACCGCCGCGGCGCAGTCGTCGGCGAAGTCGAGGTTGATCGTGCTGCCGACGCCGCCGTCCATGTAGCGGATATCCCCGATCGTCACCGGCGGCCACGCTCCCGGGACGGCGCAACTGGCAGCCACCGCGTCGACCAGGTCGACTCCGGAGTCGCGATCGAATACCACCAGTTCGCCGGTGGCGATGTCGATGGCGGTGACGCGCAGCTCTCGCGCGGGCCAGCTGTGCGACGGCAGCCGCTGCGCGATGACGTTGCGCCGCAACGGCTCTGCCACGGTGTCGGTCGTGCGCGCGACCGCCCCGATCCGCTGCCGCTTCTGGGTCACCGTGGCGTGCGGGTCCGACAGAGCGGCCAAGAAGAGGTCGGCGATGGCGTCGATGGCAACGCCGGGGTCGATTTCGGCCGACTCCTCGGCTACTTGCCGCGCGAACAGATCCGCAAGGCTCAGGTCACTGCTGATCTGCGCGACGACTACCGATCCGGCCGAGGTGCCAAGCAACACATCGGATTTCAGCAAAGCCTGCGCCGCGGCGGGTATTTCGTCGGCAATGCCGAGCAGAATGCCCGTCTGCCAAGCGATTCCCGCCACCCCGCCGCCACCGAGCACCAACGCGCGTTTGATCGTCACGCTGAAGTGTGCTGCGCCGCATGCGCCGTCGCGTTGAGATCCGCAAGGCTGAGCTGGTGTCGAGGCGGATCCGGCAACACCACGTCACTGGTGACCTGCAGCGCGGAGTCGACATGGACCACCTCGCCCGGTTCCAGCAGTCGCCACCGCGGGTCGTCGTCCATCCGCTCGCTGGCGAACACCACCGACGGCTGAGAGCGCAGATTGTCACTCTCTGCGCGAATACGATTGGTGCGCAAATGAAATCGTCGATCCGACGGCCGACGGTCCAGGAGGTAAAGTTCATTGGATTCCGGATACCGCAGCGCCCACAGGTCGGTCGCCGTACTCAGCAACACGTTGACGGCATAGATCGGGACGTTTGCGGCCAGCCAACCCAAGGCGTCAACCAAGCCGCTCCGCACATCGCCGCCGCGGGCCCGGACCGAGGCGGTGATCAATGCGAACACCCGCTCGGAGTCGGTCTGCCCCAGTACCAGCTCAGCGGTGCCGAGTTCGGCCAGTCGCTGGTCGAGCACATCCAGGCCCTCCACGACGCCGTTGTGCGCGAAGATCCGGTTGTCCTGCAGGAAGGGATGGGTGTTGACCACCTCGTGCGCTCCCGTGGTCGCGTAGCGGACATGCGCGACGAACGTGGTGCCGGTCAGGTCGTGCGCCTCCGTTGCGAAGTCGGCATCCTGCCAGGCGGCGATCGGCTGCTTGTGTATTTGCGGGTTCCCGTGACCGTCGAAAACACCGAGGCCGGTGCCGTCGGGGTTTTTCCTGCTCTGGGCTGCCAGATTGTCCGGCGCGTCCAACAACCAGAACTTCGCGGTCACGACCTTGGTCCCGGCGTGCAGGCCGAAAAGCCGGCACATCAGCGGGCCAACGCGACCGCAAGCGCCGCAAGCGACTGCTGTGCATAGCCCTTCCACAGCGCACCCACCAACGGCAACAGTGGCGCGGTGATCGCTGAGGCGGCATGGATATTCCAATGCCAGGTGACCGTGGTCGCGTCGCCGCTCGGGGTGAAGGTCCACTCCCCTTCTGCGCTGCCGACCAGCAATCCCAGCGGGCCGGTGATCCCGGTGATCGCATAACCGAACGACTTCGGCGGGTCGACCCTGGTCAGGTTCTCCCGCATGGCACCGGCGCCCTTGAACGCCACCACGCGGGTCTGGCCTGCGGTCCCCCATTCTCCGTGCTGCTCGCGGACTTCGGCGACCGGCGGGATGGGTCCGTACCACCGGCTGAAGATCGTGGTGAGGGGAATCGGCAAGGTGCCGGCAAAGGCGTCGTCGACGCTGACCGGGATGACCCGCGATTGTTGGACCGCCCGAGTGCGAGTGCTTGCCATCCGGGCAGGCTATCGCGACAGACCGGGCGCAGCCCGGCCGGTGAGCAGCGGCAGGTCGAAGAAGCTCTGGATGCCCGGCGGTGCTGCACAGGTGGCCGGGACGGCGTTGACACAATGGGCCGCGGTCGCGACGATCCCGGGATTGCTCTTCAGCCCGGCTTCCACATTCTCCGGCTGCCAGCCTTTCACCGTGACGAAGGTGTCCGGGTTTCCGCGGACCTCGATCTCGTAACGTTCCCCGGCCGTCCCGAAAGACCATGGCGGATCCAGGTTTTCCTGACCCATCAACCAGTTGACCGTGATCCGGACGACGACGGTGTCACCGGCCAGCGCTTCCCAGTGGAAACGCCGCCCTGCCACCTGGCCTGGCTCGATCACCCCGATCGGCGACTCGATCGGACCCGTCGCCACCGCGATCTCTTGGGATGCGCGGATCTCCGGGTTGGCGGCGAAGCCCAACCGGTCCACGCAGAGTCGGACCGACTGGAAGAATCCGCCGTCCAGAATCTTCTGCATCGGCCCGGTCAGTGCCTTGTCCGGTGTACCGCCGAAGCCCATCACATAGCGCAGGACGTCGGGAGCGCCGTAGGTTCGAAGATCGGAAAACTCTTCGGCGCGAACGAACGTGATGCCAGTCGACATCACCGAGAGCAACAGCGGAAACAGTTCCGTCGCCGCGCCCGGACCGATGCCCGCGCCGTGCAGCGTGGCGTTGCCGGCCTGCGCGGCAGCTTCCAGCGGTGCGGCCTCCTTCTCAGCCGGGTAGAACCAGCCGACCGGAGTGACGACGTTCTTGCCCGAGCGCAGCAACGCCGCGACTTCGTCGGCGTTGGGCAACAGCGGAGCGTAGATCACCGCGTCGGCGTCGAACGCGAGAATCTCGTCGACGCTGTTGGTCGCGATGACACCGAGCGGTGGCGTGCCGATGATGTCGCCGACATCCTTGCCGCTCTTGGCTTCTGAGTGCACCCAGCAGGCCGCGAGTTCAAGCTCGGGATGTTCGAGTACACCTTTGATCGCGGCCACACCGACCGATCCCGTCGCCCATTGCACGACCCGCAGGCTCATGACTCTCCGTTTCCTACGTGCCGCTCACTCTCGCGCTTCGCTGACCTCGTACACGTCGTCGGCGTACCTGGACCGGATGGTCTTCTTGTCGTATTTGCCGACGCTGGTGCGGGGAATCTCGTCGACGAATGTCCATCGCTCCGGCAACCACCAACGAGCGACTCTGTCGGCCAAGAACTCTCGCAGCTCGGCGGGTTTGACGTCGGACCCTTCCCGTACTACGACGACGGCCAGTGGCCGTTCCTGCCACCGCTCGTCGGGGACCGCGACGACCGCGGCCTCGACCACGTCGGCATGCGCGACCAGGCTGTTCTCCAACTCGACCGATGAAATCCATTCGCCCCCAGACTTGATCACGTCTTTGGAGCGGTCGGTCAACGTGATGAAGCCGCGTTCGTCGATGCGGCCGACGTCACCGGTGCGCAACCAGCCGTTGTCGAACTTGGACTCGTCGTGACCGCGATAGTAGGAGCTGGTGATCCACGGACCGCGGACTTCGACCTCGCCGACGGCCTCGTTGTCGTTGGGCAGCACCTGCCCGTTGTCGTCGACGATCCGGGCCTCGACCCCGCAGATCGGTTGGCCCTGGGTCGCCCGGTAGGCCCAGTGCTGGTCCTCGGGGGTGCCCGGCGGTGGCCAGGCCATGGTCGCTGTCGGCGACGTCTCTGTCATGCCCCACAGCTGTCGGATCTGGACGCCGTGCCGTTCCTCGAAAGTGCGCATCAGCGACACCGGCACCGCCGAGCCGCCGCACGGCACCAGGCGCAGCGACGACACGTCGTGGCCGGGGTTCTTCTCCAGATAGTGCATGACGTCGTTCCAGATGGTCGGCACCGCACCGGCGACGGTGGGCCGCAGCTTTTCGATCATGTCGACCAGCGACTTGGCATCCAGGTGGCGATCGGGCAACACCAGGTCCGCGCCGGCCATCAATGCCCCGTATGGCAAACCCCATGCATTGGCGTGAAACATCGGCACGATCGGCAACACCGAGTCACTGGAGCCAAGACCGATGGCATTGGTCGTACAGATCGCCATGGTGTGCAGATAGTTCGAACGATGGCTGTAGACAACACCTTTGGGGTTTCCGGTGGTGCCGCTGGTGTAACACATTGCCGCCGCCGAGTTTTCGTCGATATCGGGCCAGTCGAATTCCGTCGACTCGCCTGCGATCACCTCCGCGTAGCGCAGCACGGTCTTGCCCGATTTCTCGAGTTCGGAGACGTCGCCGTCGCCGACCGCGATCACGGTGTGCACGGTCTCGAGCTCGGCCAGTATCGGCGCCAACAGCTTGGCCAGCGACACATCGACCAGCACCACCTGGTCTTCGGCCTCGTTGGCCACATACACGATCTGCTCGGGAAACAGCCGGATGTTGAGGGTGTGCAGCACCGCACCCATTGCCGGCACCGCCAGATACGCCGTCAGATGTTCGGCGTTGTTCCACATAAAGGTGGCGACCCGCTGATCGCCGTTGACACCGATGCGCCGCAGTGCGTTCGCCAACTGCGCCGCGTGCTCACCGAGCTCGGCGTAGGTGCAGTCGCGGTAGCCGTCGCCGGTCGCCGTGGTGACCTTGCGAGCACCGTGAACGTTGCAGGCATGCCGCAGGATGGCGGTGATCGTCAGAGGGAAGTCGTGCATGGTGCTGTACATCGTTGGACCGCCCTTGATTCCGCCGGTTGCTAACCCGGGCCGGCCGCCAGACGCCAGCCCTCGTGGCGATCATTCCACGCGGGTCCAACCCGCGGCGGCGATGGGGCTAAGCCGGCGTCGGCTCGAGCGCCAGCAGGTCGGCGAAGGCGGCCCACGGGTGCGGCGTCGTCGGTGCGTCGTCGTCCGATGTCAGCGTCGTGGCGGGCGTTGCTGCCGCATCGACAGCCAGGACAGTGATCGTGCCGGCGTAGTCGGCGATGTACAGCCGGTTTCCGGCCGGGCTCTCGACCGCGCACGACGGCGGGGCGCCGGTCGCGATGCTGCCGATGACGTCGTGTGTTCTGGTGGACAGCACCGTCACGCTGGTGTCGCCGACCAGATACGCCCGGCTGCCGTCACGGCTCAATGTCAGCGAGCTCACGACGCCGGCGGCGTCGCCGATCTTGTAGGTGGCGGCCACGGAGCACTTCCGCGCGTCCCGAACGTCCACCACGTCGAGCACCGTCCCGAAATCGGGACCGCAACTGCCGACGTAGGCGGTCGCGCCGTCCGGGCTGACCGCGATATCCCTTATCGAAGAACCGATTTCGATGGCGCTCAGCACCAGGTTGCGTTGGGTGTCGACCACCACCAGTTCTGCCGTGGACGCCGCGTTGGCCGCGACATAGAGCCGTCGGCCGTCCGCGCTCAGCCGCAGGCAAGCGGTGACGGTTCCGGCCCCGGCAATCTTGATTGCCTGCTCGCCACCGGTCGCGGTGTCAAGAATTGCAACGTCGGCGCCGTCAGCGCCGGTGACGCCGGCGTATACAAAGCGGCCATTCGGGCTCACGGCCAAGTCGCTGACGCTAGAGGCCAGCGGGTACGTCTCGACGACCCGGTTGGCGCTGATGTCATAGGCCAGCACCGAATCGTAGGACTCCGACGCGCTGCTGATGTAGGCACGGGCCGCCGATTCTTCGGACATGGCTACGGCGAACGGTTCGTCGACGTCGGTGACGGTTTGCCTGACGGCACCGCTGTCGTTGTCGATCAACGAAAAACTGTCGTCGCCATAGTGAGTGACCATCAGCAGGGTGCCGTTGGGACTCAAGGCGATACCGCTGACAGCCCCGCGATCGACGGCGATCTCGGCGGTCCGCATGAAACCCGGGGCCCTGACTGACTCTTCGTCGGTGCGCGAACGTCGGTTCACACCGCTGACATCGCTCACAGTGGTACCAGCCTCTACTCGTTGGTCCGTGGGGGGCGGACATCAGCATCTGGGCGGTTTAACACTCCAGGCGGTCCAATGCTTCCGCGGACCGCGACCCACATGCTTGTGATGGCGCGCTGAGCGCCTCTTTCCGCCGAGTCTAGTGACGGAATTTGCACAAAATAGGGCGACACGACCGATTGTTGCCCATGTCACGTCGACCGCTCAGCATGCGCTTAAAGCCAGAGTTATTCTGGAAAATTCTTCGCCGCCAAGAGCAAATACCGCAGACCATTTGGCCAGTGCGTTCCTGGCCGCAGCTAACCTGAAGCGGCTGACTGCGCTAAAATGAGGATTAAGATTTTCTTATTCTTTGACGGCAAAGAAGTTGCCAATCCCATGCGCCACCAACGTTTCTTCTGCGCTGCGGTCGTATTGCCGGTGCGCTGGGCGTCACCCATAATTCCCGGGTGGGAGAGCACGATATGACTGCCGACAGTCCGGGCGCCGATCTGGTCAGCCGGCAGTACGAACGGTGGCGGTATCCACCTCCCATCCGCGATCTCACGACATGGACCGTCACCAATTGGGAATGGTTCGACCCGGTACACGCTCACCGGGTCTTGTGGCCCGACCGGGAGTACCGGCCTGATCTCGACATCTTGATCGCAGGATGTGGCACCAACCAGGCAGCGGTCTTCGCGTTCAACAACCCCGCCGCGAAAGTCGTGGCAGTCGACGTCAGCCAGCCGTCCCTGGATCACCAACAGCATCTCAAGGACAAACACGACCTACGCAATCTGGAGCTACGTCGGCTTCCTATCGAGGAATTGCCGACGCTTGGTCTCGATTTCGACCTGGTGGTGTCAACCGGCGTTCTGCACCACATGGCGGATCCCCTCGTCGGCATGAAGGCACTCGCCCGTTGCCTGCGGCCCGACGGCGTCGCGGCCATCATGCTCTACGGGAAGTACGGCCGCATCGGAGTCGAACTGCTTGAGTCGATTTTTCAAGATCTGGATCTGCGTCAAGACGAGGCGTCGGTCCAGATCGTCAAAGACACGGTCGACGCCTTACCCGAAGATCATCCGGTGTGGAGCTACCTCAAGCGGGCGCGCGATCTGCAGGACGACGCGGCGCTGGTGGACACTTTTCTGCACGGTCGCACACGCAACTACACGGTCGACGAGTGCATCGGGCTCGTCGACTCGGCCGGGCTCGTCTTCCAGGGCTGGTTTCATAAAACGCCTTACTATCCGCACGAAATGTTCGCTGCGCCAAGTAAATTCAACACCATCGCGAATACGTTAACTGAACCGAGGCTGTGGTCGGTGATGGAACGCGTGCAAACGCGCAACGCTTGCCACTTCTTCATGGCATGCCGCCCGGAGCGGCCGAAAGACAGCTATATCGATTGACTTTTCGACGGACGCATTTCTGAACTACATTCCGCTGCTGCGGACGCGTTGCAGTATTTCGGGCAACGAAGCCGTATGGGCCGGCGGCATTCGCCTGCCGCTCAACGCGGCCCAGTTGGCATTCGTGCAAAATATCGACGGCCGTCGTACGATCCGGGAGATTGCCGAGCGATTGGTGCAACAGGAACCGGACCAACTTCGCTTGGCAGACGTGGAAAGGTTCGGCCGTGCGCTGTTTCGGTCGCTGTGGCGAATCGATTTCTTGGCGATGGCACTGACCGCTGACACAGGGGGGCTCTCGTAACAGCTGACGGCAATTCGTCCATTGGTGACGGACCATCCAACCGCGGTGGGGAGCAGAATCTCGACATGGGGCCAGTTGCAACGGGCCCGAGGGTTTTCATAGCGACGCCGATGTACGGCGGCATGGCCGCGGGTACCTACACGATGTCGCTCGCCCATACACCGGCTGCCTTCTTCAGAAATGGGATAGGCCTGTTCTACAGCGTCGCGATGAACGACAGTCTCGTCCCGCGCGCCAGGAACTTCCTCACCTCCCAGTTCCTCAGCTCGCCGGCGACCCATTTGATGTGGATTGATGCGGACATCGGTTTCGACCCCGTCGACATCGTCGGCATGATCCGGGCCGACAAAGACATCGTGTGCGGTATTTATCCCAAAAAGGAGATCCACTGGCGCGAGGTGGCGCGGGCAGCCAAAGAGGGCGTCCCACCCGAGCGCCTGCATGAATACGAGCGCTCATTGGTGTTGAACCTCATCGACGATTCGCCCGATCGAGTGACCGCCGACGGCCTGGTCGAAATCGCCAACGCGGGTACCGGCTTCATGCTGATAAAGCGTGGCGTGTTCGAAGCCTTGGCCGACGACGCGCCGTCGTATGTGGACGGCTCGACCCCAGGCATCCCTCTCAAGGCCTTTTACGCCGTCAGCATTGACCCCGACTCGGGAAACAGCCTCCTGTCAGAGGACTACCACTTCTGCAAAATGGCGCGCGACCGCGGCTTCAAGATCTATGCGGCGCCCTGGGTGCGTCTGAACCACACCGGGACATACATATTCGGGAATCGCGGCGCCGTGAGCACCGACGCCGGGCCGCCACAAACACCCCGAGCAACCTAGGTTGGAGACCATCAATGGGTGACATCGTCCCGTGGTGCACTCCGCCTGTTCAACGAATCGAGGGCGACCGTTCACTGATGAACTGGCAGTTGTTCACATCGAATCATATTGCAGCCGATGCGAATTCGGCAGTAGCGTGACAGCCATGACTGAAATCAGCACCATAATGACCACGATCGGCGGCGGAGGCGGCGGCGGCCGCAACGGCGGTGGCGGCGGCGGCATCATCGGCGGCGGTGGCGGCGGAGGCATCATCGGCGGCGGTGGCGGCGGAGGCTGCTAACGCCGAACTAGCCACTTCGGTTCGAGTTGGCTTTCGTACACGTACGGGCCGGTGTGAGTGAGACGTACCCACGGTGCCGCATACACCTTGAACTCGTGACTACGCGCGAGCCTGCAGAAGTAGTAGTCCTCCGACACCAGTTGGTTCGTCTCGGGGTCGATGCCCGTGGTGTAAAACTCCTTGATCGACTTTCCACCGACGATGTAACTGGGCACTTCGTTACCTAAGGCCTCGAACACCCCGCGCTTGACAAGCATGAATCCGGTACCGCCAGCGTCGATTTCCACGAGCCCGTCCGAGTTGGCCGAATTGCTGCCATCGTTGCCGTCAAGTTCGTTCACGGAGAAAAACCCCACATGGTTTCTCAGTTCCTCTGCTGGGACGCCGTCGTTGACAGCTTGGGCGACTCGCTCCCAGTAAATTGCCTTCTGCGGATACATCCCACAAATGATGTCCTGATCAGCGACGAGCATGCTGACGATGTCGACGGCGTTGAAACCGATATCCGCGTCGATCCACATCAAATGGCTGGCCGAGGTCTCCAGGAATTCATGTGCCAGGTGATTCCTGGCGTTTGCCACCAGCGCGTCGTTCATCCGGTATTGGTAGAGCAGGCCAACCCCACTTTGCAAGAAAACCGACGGTGTCTGCGCAAGCGACCAGGTGTATGTCCCCATCGCCATTCCCCCGTACATGGGTGTGGCGATGAATAGGGTTGGCGCACTCCCAGTTGCGGGACTCGGCTGATCAACCACCGGGCAACTATAGGCCGTCGACGGGCCGTCCATCGGCTGGAAGGTTAGTGGTATGCACCCTGGCCGCAGCACCGTGCGCCAGGCCCGGCCACAGGATGCCGAAGCGTGCGTGGCCATTTACCGCCCATATGTCGAGGACACTGCGATCAGTTGGGAAATCGAAGTGCCAACGGTGGCGGAGATGGCCGCGCGGATCACCGGGCTCTGCGCCACCCATGAATGGCTGGTTCTCGAGCGCGATGATGAGATCGTCGGCTTCGCGTACGGACAGCCGCTGAAGCAGCGGCTGGCATCGCTGCGATGGTGCACAGAGACCGGCATATATATCGCCGCCGACAATCACCGCGACGGCGGCGGTCGCCAGCTCTACACGCAACTACTGCGCCGACTCACCGAGCGCGGCTACCGGCAGGCCTTTGCCGGCATCACAGTGCCCAACGAGGCCAGCGACGGCTTTCATCGATCGTTCGGGTTCGATGATGCCGGCTGGTACCAGCGGGCAGTCTGGAAACACGGTGGCTGGCACGATGTGGCTTGGCTGCAACTCGATTTGCTAGACGGCGTCGATCTCGACGCCGCACCCGGCCCGATCAGCTGATCCTGCGCTTTTGGCAGCACACATTGCGTAAAGAATCCGTCAATGCGCTGGCCCTTGCTGCTCCGAGTGGTCAAGGTGGAAATAGTGGACGATGTTGTCCACTCCGGCATCATATTGACCCTGAGAGCACACTGATACGAACCTGAGACAACCTGCGGGTCGCCTGCCCGTGCCCCCAGTCGGACTCGAACCGACACTTGACGGATTTTAAGTCCGCTGCCTCTGCCGATTGGGCTATGGGGGCCAGCGACGAATCTACGCGTCGGCCGCCGAGGCCTGATCAGGGGTCCGAAACGGCAGGTCGGCGCAGTCCGTGTGTTAAAAATTCCGACCGCTTGTTAAGAAGCCATTAACGCGGTATGCGGCGGCATTCAGGTTACGCCAAGGTATAGCCATGGAACCGCCGCCGGTTACCAGGAACCACTGACCGTGACCAACGTGGCCGACCTCTTTAACGGGGTCGGCTTCTTGCCACCCAGGAGAGACACATGGCGTTCGTTAATACCCAGCCCGCAGCAATTTCCGCAGCCGCGACCCAGCTAGAGGGGCTCGCCAACTCGTTTGCCACGGAAAGCTCGGCTGCCGCAAGCTCGACCACCGACGTCTTTCCCGCGGGCGCTGACGAAGTGTCAGTCCTGCAGGCCGGGGTCTTCTCGACGTACGGCCAGCTTTACCAGTCGGTCAGCGCCCAGGCCCAGGCCATCCATCAGCAGTTCGTCCAACTGCTGAATCAAAGCTCCAGCTCCTACCAGGACACCGAGTCGGCTAACCAGGCCGGTGCAGCCGCGAACTCGCTGTCCAACGCGACCGGGTCCGCTTCGTCGGCCGCGACCACCCCGACTACCCTCGCCGGTCTGATCAGCGGATTGGCCACCACACTGAGTGGTTCGGTCCTGAGCAGCAACATCGGCAACCTCCTTAACATCAACACCGGTAACTACGCGTCGGCCGCCTCGGACATGATCGGTGTGACCTCCGGTGGTCTACTCACCGCGCTGTCCGGTCCTGCGGCCGCCGCCTCCACCGACATCGGTGGCTTGGGCACCGCCCTGGCCAGCGATGCGGGCCCGGCAGCGGCGGGCGCTGGCGGAATCGGCGCAGCGCCGGTACTCGCTTCGGCCGGCGCAGGGTCCTCGATCGGTCCCATGTCGGTGCCGCCCAGCTGGGCTGGCGGCGCCGGAGCCGGGATCCCGTCGGGAAGCACGCCCGTCACGCTGGCGTCGCAGAGTTGGGCCACGGGCGCTCCGACCGCGGGTGGCGTTCCGACGAACGGTATCGCCGGAATGCCGGCGGTCGCCAACGGCGGTCGCGGCAGCGGCTCGAGCTTCGGAGCCCCCCGCTACGGGGTCAAGCCCAAGGTCATGCCGACGATCGCCAAGCCGAGCTAGCAGTCCACGCGGCCAAAGTCGGCCGACCAAAACCAGTAAGCGCACTCACGTCACCTAATAGACAGGATTCACGACATGGCTTTTGATTTCGCAGCTCGCCCGCCAGAAGTCAACTCCACGATGGTGTACTCCGGCGCCGGAGCGGGACCACTGACGGCTGCCGCCGCCACGTTCGGCACCCTCAGCTCTGAACTGAGCACCAACGCAGCCGCCTACGAGTCGATCATCTCGCAGCTCACCGGCTCGGAGTGGACGGGGCCGTCGTCGGCCGCGGCAGCCACCGCGGCTCAGCAAAACATCAACTGGCTGAACACCACGTCCGTGCAGTTGCAGGAGGCGGCCGTCAAAGCCACCGCCTCAGCGGCGGCGTACGAGGCGGCGTTTGCCGCCACAATCCCGCCACCGGTGGTCTTGGCCAACCGGGCTCAGCTGGCCGCGCTCGTCGCAACCAACATCCTGGGGCAGAACACCCCGGCGATCGCGGCCACCGAGGCCCTCTATGGAGAGTTCTGGGCCCAGGACGCCACCGCACTGACCACGTACGCCGCCAATGCGGCAGCTGCCGCGCAGGTGACGCCGTTGGTCGAGCCGACCCAGAGCACCAACCCCGGCGGCACCGGAGCACAAGCTGCCGCTGTGAGCAGCGCCGCCAACAGCAACGCGTCTAACTCCGGGCTCAACGGGCTGCTGCAGGGCCTGCAGAGCACCGCGAGTTCGGCTGCCACCCCGGCGGCGGCCAGCGCGACGACGGCTGGCGGGCTCTCCGGGCTCGGCGGTGCGATGCAGCAATTGTTCGGCGTTCCGTTTATTTCCAACTCGATCAACACAATCAACGTCACCGGCTCGTGGTTCCTGTTCATCGGTATGTCGGCGATCCCGCTGCTGACGCACTTCGTTGCCGGCGCTCCCTTCGGCTTCACGATGAGCGACACCACACCCCTTGGTGCAGGTCTTGGCTTCGGCACCACCCTGGCTGGCGCGACGTCGGCCAGTGGCGCCGGAACGTTGGCCGGCATGGGGACGGCGGCCGAGGTCGGCGGATTGTCGGTGCCGGCCGGCTGGTCTGCGGCCACGCCCGGCGCAGCCGCTACCGAAGCCACGTTGGCGGGCAGCGGCTGGACCGCGGCAGCCGACGAGACAGCCACTGGCATGGGTGGCGGCGGCATGAACGGCGTCATGCCGGGCATGGCCTCCGCCGGAGGCAAGTCCGGCATGGGCTTCGGTGGGCCTCGCTACGGCGTCAAGCCCAAGGTCATGCCGAAGCAGGTGTTCGTCTGATGGCACAGAGGGAGACGATGCCGCCTCCCTGATTCACGTCATCAATCTCGACCGTTACCAACTCAATTCACACCAAGGAGAGAAAATGCCTTCACGTTTTATGACTGACCCGCACGAGATGCGGTCGATGGCGGGCCGGTTTGACACCCACGCCCAGACCGTCGAGGACGAGGCCCGCAAGATGTGGGCATCGAGCCAGAACATCGCCGGAGCCGGCTGGAGCGGTACCGCTCAGTCGACCTCTTACGACACGATGGGCCAGATGAACACGGCGTTCCGCAACATCGTCAACATGCTGCACAGTGTCCGCGACGGCTTGGTCCGCGACGCCAACCACTACGAGAGCCAAGAGCAGGGCTCCCAGCACACCCTGTCCAGCTAGTCCACCCCACCCGATACTTGTAGGAGAACAGTCATGTCGATCAGTTACCAGTTCGGCGACGTGGATGCCCACGGCGCGATGATCCGCTCCCAGGCCGCGTCGCTCGAGGCCGAGCACCAGTCCATCGTGCGCGATGTGCTGGCTGCCGGTGACTTCTGGGGCGGCTCGGGTTCGGTGGCCTGCCAGGAGTTCATCACCCAGTTGGGTCGCAACTTCCAGACCATCTACGAGCAGGCCAACTCCCACGGCCAAAAGGTCCAGACCGCAGGCAACAACATGAGCAGCACCGACTCCGCTGTCGGCTCCAGCTGGGCCTGACACCCACGAGTACTGTGGCCCGCACATCCGATGGGTGTGCGGGCCACAGCCATTTCTGGACGCTGTCCCGCTGTCGGGTAATTCGGAAGCACGTTGGAGCGCAGACCGATTCGTCGCAGCACGTCGCCGCAATCCCGGCACCCTTGCACGACAAAAGATTTGAGAATGGCATGAGCGCCGTGACAATCGCGTGTGTACCAGGGAGAATCTGGCATCGTGGCTGCTGTGTCGGGATCTACGCGTGAGCAGCGGCCGCGGCAGGCCATCCTCGGTCAGCTGCCCCGGATCAACCGCGCCGACGGATCGCCGATCCGGGTCCTTCTCGTCGACGACGAGCCTGCACTGACCAACCTGGTCAAGATGGCACTGCACTACGAAGGCTGGACCGTCGAGGTCGCACACAATGGCCGGGAGGCCGTCAGCAAGTTCGACGAGGTCGGGCCCGACGTGCTGGTTCTGGACATCATGCTGCCCGATGTCGACGGCCTGCAGATCCTGCAACGGATCCGCGAATCGGGGCCTTACACTCCCACGCTGTTCCTGACCGCGCGGGACTCGGTGATGGACCGGGTCACTGGTCTGACGGCTGGTGCCGACGATTACATGACCAAGCCGTTCAGCTTGGAGGAGTTGGTCGCTCGGTTACGCGGACTGCTGCGCCGTTCCAACCAACTCGCCCCGCCGGCTGAAGAGAGTCTCAAGATCGGCGACCTCAAGCTCGACGGGGCCAGTCACGACGTGTCTCGCGCCGGTGAGCCGATTTCGTTGAGCTCGACCGAGTTCGAGCTGTTGCGTTTCCTGATGCGCAACCCGCGCCGGGCCTTGGCCCGGACCGAAATCCTGGACCGGGTCTGGAATTACGACTTCGCCGGACGGACAAGCATTGTCGATCTGTACATCTCGTATCTACGGAAGAAGATCGACGCCGGCAGAGAGCCGATGATCCACACCGTGCGAGGCGTCGGATATATGCTGCGCCCACCGGCATAGCACCGAGATGACCGCGACATGACCGGGCCCGGAACCACGTCGTGGTGGCGCCGGCGCACATTGCGCCGTCAACTCGTCGTCGGTGTCTCGACCATCGTCACTGTGGTGGTACTTGCGGTCGGCATTGTCTCGATCTTAAGCCTGCGCACCTACTTCAACGTGATGAATGACGCCGAAGTCGACGAATCGCTTGACTCCCTTGTTCATTCGTACGCCAGGTATCGTCATGGCGAAACCGGCCATCAAGGCGGTGTCGACCACGCTCTGCTCGGGTTTACCGGCCAGAATGCGGGCAATATCATCGCTGTGGTCGACCGCGGCGAGGTAGTCGGGACGGCGGTCTTCTTCGAAGACGATCCTCGACCGGCGTCGTCCGACGTCGTCGCCGCGATCAAGTCACAGCCATGGCGCGACGGCGAGTTACGCACGGTGAAGCTCGGCGGGCTCGGCTCATTCCGGGTAAGCAGCCAAAGCGCCGGGGCCGATGAGAACCTCGTCGTCGGGGTCCCACTGGACTTGGCCAACAGAACCATCAACCGCCGAATCGTCAGTACCACAGTCCTATTGGTCGCTGCACTTCTGGTCACGGCTGGGCTCACCGCGTTGCTCGTCGGCTACGCGCTGCGCCCGTTGCGCCGTGTCGCTGCGACCGCCGCCGATGTCGCGAGTACGCCGCTCACTGGCGACGATCATCGCATCACCACCAGGGTGCAACCCAATGACACCGACCCGGACACCGAGGTCGGAATCGTCGGCCACACCCTGAATCGACTGCTGGACAACGTCGACAGCGCGCTTGCGAACCGAGCCGAATCCGACCGGCGCATGCGACAATTCATTACCGATGCCAGCCACGAACTGCGCACCCCGCTGGCAGCGATCCGGGGCTACTCGGAGCTCACCCGGCAGGACAGCGCGGACCTTCCGCCCACCACCGAATACGCGTTGGCCCGTATCGAGTCGGAAGCCACCCGGATGACGTCGCTCGTCGACGAACTGCTGCTGCTGTCACGTCTGGGCGAGGGTGAGGATCTACGCACCGAGGACGTCGACTTAGGCGATGTCGTCCTCAACGCGGTCAACGACGCGGCCGTGGCCGCACCCAGCCATCATTGGGTCAAGAATCTGCCCGACGATCCGGTCTGGGTACGCGGCGATCCGGATCGATTGCACCAACTCGTCAGCAATCTGCTGACCAACGGCTGGCTTCACACGCCGCCCGGGGTGACGGTGACGACGGGAATCACCTGCCATCGCCCAACCGGCGATTCGGCGTTCGCGGAGTTGACGGTTGCCGACGACGGTCCTGATATCGACCCTGATCTGCTTCCGCATCTTTTCGATCGGTTCGTGCGGTCGAAGAATGCCACCCATGACGGATCTGGAAATGGACTGGGCCTGGCTATTGTCGACTCGATCGTCAAGGCGCACCACGGTGCGGTCAGTGCTGAATCCGCTAACGGCCGCACGACCTTTCGGGTGCGGCTACCGCTCGTTTAGTAGGCAGCGTCACACTACGCACGAGCAAAACTCCTCGAAGCCCTCCCCTGCCGCAGAAAACGGGTGCAAGCTGGGCAAATGAGGAATAAAACCGGCAATCAGTTGGTATTTCGCAAACGTCATCGGCGCGGCGGCCGTAAAGAAAGCGTTAGATATGAGGCGGCAGGCGTAATAGGCGCATAACTTCTTTCCAGACCTCACCGTCGAGGGCTAAATTTCATGCAAGTAGCAGAATTCGATCGCCGATCGACCCGACCGGCTTGTCACGAACGGAGAAGCGATGGCCGTGGTCGGCTACGTCCTGTTGACGGTGGGTGTGTTCGCCGTCCTTGGACTTGCGCAGAAGCTGGTCGAGAAGCTGTGAGCCGCGCTGGGAAGGAACGGCGCGCATGAGTTACGACAACATCATCGGCCTCGCGTTGGCCGCGATTTTCGCGGTGTACCTCATCGCCGCGTTGTTCTTTCCGGAGAGGTTCTAGGTGAGCACTTCCTTTGTGGGAATCGCGCTGCTGGTGCTCGCCTTGGTAGCGGTGCATGTCCCGCTGGGCGACTACATGTACCGCGTCTACACCTCGCCGCGGGACTGGCGCGTCGAGAAGGTCGTCTACCGCGTCATCGGCGCCGACCCCGAAGCCGAGCAGACCTGGCCCGCCTATGCTCGCAGCCTCCTGGCGTTCTCCGCGGTCAGCGTCTTGTTCCTGTTCTTCTTCGAGCTGCTGCAGGACAAATTGCCCCTGCACCTGCACGATCCGGCGACCAAGATGACGCCGTCGCTGGCATGGAACACCGCGGTCAGCTTCGTGACCAACACCAACTGGCAGGCGTACTCGGGCGAGTCGACGCAGGGCCATCTGGTGCAGATGGCCGGGCTGGGCGTGCAGAACTTCGTCTCCGCCGCGGCGGGCATGGCCGTGGCGGTCGCCCTGGTTCGCGGCTTCGCTCGCACCAAAACCACTGAACTGGGCAACTTCTGGGTCGATCTGGTCCGGGGGACCATGCGCATCCTGCTGCCGATCTCGATCATCGGCGCGCTGGTGCTCATCGCCGGCGGCGCCATCCAGAACTTTCATCTGCACGACCAGGTTGTCACCACGCTGAACGGCATGCAGCAGACCATCACCGGCGGACCGGTCGCCAGCCAGGAAGCCATCAAAGAACTCGGCACCAACGGTGGCGGCTTCTACAACGCCAACTCCGCGCACCCGTTCGAGAATCCGACCAGGCTGACGAACTGGGTCGAGATCTTCCTGCTGCTGGCCATCAGCTTCTCGCTACCGCGCACCTTCGGCCGGATGGTTGAGAACACCAAACAGGGCTACGCGATCGTCGCGGTCATGGGAGTCCTGGCGCTGTCGAGCCTCACGCTCACCGAGCTGTTTCAGCTCAGCCACCACGGAACCGTGCCTACAGCAGTAGGCGCAGCCATGGAGGGCGTCGAGCAACGCTTCGGCGTCGCCAATTCCGCGCTCTTCGCCGACGCGACAACGCTCACGTCCACCGGTGCCGTCGATTCGGCACACGATTCGTACACCAGCCTGGCCGGTCTGGTCGAGCTGTTCAACATGCAGATCGGCGAGGTGGCGCCCGGCGGGGTCGGGTCCGGCCTTTACGGCATGCTGATCATGGCGATCATCACGGTGTTCGTCGCCGGGCTGATGGTGGGCCGCACCCCGGAATACCTCGGCAAGAAGATCCGGCCTCGCGAAATGAAGCTTGCGGCAAGCTATTTCCCGGTGACCGAGTTGCTGGTGCTGGTTGGTACCGGCATCGCGATGGGGCTGCCTGGGCCCCGGGCTGGCATGAACAACTCAGGGGCGCATGGCCTCTCGGAAGTCCTCTATGCGTTCACCTCTGCCTCCAACAACAACGGCTCGGCCTTCGCCGGCTTGTCGGTCAACACCACCTGGTACAACACCGCGCTGGGTCTGGAGATGATCTTCGCCAGGTTCCTGCCGATGATTCTGGTGCTGGCGCTAGCGGGATCCCTTGCTCGCCAAGGCCATACGCCCGAGTCACCGGGCACCCTACCCACCCACCGGCCGCAGTTCGTCGGTCTCGTAGCGGCGGTGACGGTAGTGCTGTGCGCGCTGACCTTCCTGCCCGCTTTAGCGCTCGGACCCCTGGCTGAAGGAATCCACTGATGGCAACGACGACTGCGCCCAGGGCGCAACCCACCCGGCCGCAGCGCCAACAGCCCGGTAGCCACGCCCATGCCAGACGAATCCAGGGCGGGCTCATCGACCCGGCAATGCTTGCCAGGTCGCTGCCCGACGCGGTGCGCAAGTTCGACCCGCGCACATTGTGGCGCAACCCGGTGATGTTCATCGTCGAACTCGGTGCACTCTGGTCGACCGTGCTGACGGTCCGGGACTCGTCGTGGTTCGGCTGGCTGATCGTGTTCTGGCTTTGGCTGACAGTACTTTTCGGCAACCTCGCGGAAGCGGTCGCCGAGGGACGAGGCAAGGCCCAGGCCGACACCTTGCGAAAGTCGAAAGCTGACACCATCGCCCGCCGGTTACGCGGCTGGTCACCGGAGAACGCCGGTACCGAGGAAGATGTCCGCGCGCCCGAACTGCAGAAGGGCGACATCGTCATCGTGCAGACCGGCGAGACCATCCCGGGCGACGGCGACATCGTGGAAGGCATTGCGTCGGTCAATGAATCGGCGATTACCGGCGAGTCGGCGCCGGTGATCCGGGAGTCCGGTGGCGACCGCTCCGCGGTCACCGGCGGCACCACCGTGCTCTCCGACCGCATCGTCGTGAAGATCACCCAGGAACCCGGCAAGAGCTTCATCGATCGGATGATCGCTCTTGTCGAGGGCGCCAATCGGCAGAAGACGCCGAACGAGATCGCGCTCAATATTTTGCTGGCGGCGCTGACCGTCATCTTCCTGTTCGCTGTCGTCACGCTGCAGCCGCTGGCTATCTACTCCAAATTTTCCAACCCGGGCGTACCCGACACCGCCGCCCTCACCGGCAACGGTGTTGCCGGGATTGTCTTGGTGGCGTTGCTGGTGTGCCTGATCCCCACCACGATCGGGGCGTTGCTGTCGGCGATCGGAATCGCCGGCATCGACCGACTGATCCAACGCAACGTGCTGGCCATGTCGGGGCGCGCAGTCGAGGCCGCGGGCGACGTCGACACGCTGCTGCTGGACAAGACCGGCACCATCACACTGGGAAACCGGGAAGCGTCGGAATTCATCCCGGTTTCCGGAGTTACTCCCGAGGACTTGGCGGACGCCGCTCAACTGTCAAGCCTGGCCGACGAGACCCCGGAAGGCCGCTCGATCGTGGTCTACGCCAAACAGGCCCACGGGCTACGGGAACGCTCCCCCGACGAACTCCACAACGCCCAGTGGGTCGAGTTCACCGCGACGACCAGGATGTCGGGCGTCGACCTACAAGGGCGCCAACTTCGTAAGGGTGCAGCGACCTCCGTTGTCAACTGGATCCGCGAGCAGGGCGGCATCATCCCCGACGGGCTCGGCGATGTCGTCGACGGTATTTCCGCCTCCGGTGGCACTCCGCTGGTGGTTGGCGTCGTGACGAGCAAGGCCAGCGGTACCAGAGCCGACGTGCTCGGTGTGATTCATCTCAAAGACATCGTCAAACACGGCATGCGTTCCCGGTTCGACGAGATGCGCAAGATGGGCATCCGGACGGTGATGATCACCGGCGATAACCCGTTGACCGCCAAGGCGATTGCCGATGAGGCGGGGGTCGACGACTTCCTCGCCGAAGCCACTCCCGAAGACAAGCTGGCGCTGATCAAGCGGGAGCAGGAGGGCGGCCGACTTGTCGCAATGACCGGTGACGGAACCAATGACGCGCCCGCGTTGGCTCAAGCTGACGTCGGGGTGGCGATGAACAGCGGGACTAGTGCGGCCAAAGAGGCCGGCAACATGGTCGACTTGGACTCCGACCCCACCAAGCTCATCGAGATCGTCGAAATCGGCAAGCAGCTGTTGATCACGCGCGGCGCGTTGAGTACCTTCTCGATCGCCAACGACATCGCCAAGTATTTTGCGATTATCCCGGCGATGTTTGTCGGGCTGTTCCCCGGACTGGATCTGCTCAACGTGATGAGACTGCACAGTCCGCTGTCGGCAATCTTGTCTGCGGTGATCTTCAACGCGGTCATCATCGTTGCGCTGATTCCGTTGGCGCTACGTGGCGTTCAGTACACGCCGAGCAGCGCGTCGAAGCTATTGAGTCGCAACCTTTACATCTACGGGCTGGGCGGCGTCGTCGCCCCGTTCATCGGCATAAAACTGATCGACCTGGTCGTCGAATTCATCCCCGGGATGGGCTGATCAATGAATATCTCCAACGTGATCCGGCAACACTGGGCAGCGCTGCGAGCGCTGCTTGCGCTGACGGTGATCACCGGCTTCATCTACCCGCTGTTCGTCTGGGGAATCGCGTTACTTCCCGGTCTGCACGTCAAGGCGCAGGGTTCGATCCTCAGTGCTTCGGGAAAACCAGTTGGCAGCAAGCTGATTGGGCAGCTGTTCACCGATAAAGACGGGAACCCGCTTCGGCAGTATTTCCAGAGCAGGCCGTCGGCGGCCGGGACCGGCTACGACCCCACCGCATCGGGTGCTACCAACCTGGGCCCGGAGAGCATCGTCGACACACCGGCCGATCCGACCAAGCTCATTCCGGGCACCGATCCGTCCGCCGCTGGCTTCAAGCCCAGCCTGCTGACGCAGGTGTGCTCGCGCAGCATCGCAATCGGCAAGCTCGAGAACGTCGACGGGTCACGTCCGTTCTGCACCGGTGGCGGGACCGGCGCGGTGCTGTCGGTGATCGGGCCGCGAAATCGATCCGGCAACGTGACGCACCCGACGCAGGTCGTGAGCGTCAACCAGCCTTGCGCGAAGCCCGGCAGCATACCGACCGCAGTCTTTCAGCAACTCTTCGAAGGCGTCCGGGTGACGTGCGCTCAGTACGGCCAGGACTACTCGATCGGCCAGGTCGTCCCGATTCGCGGCTCGGCACCCGATCAATCAAGCGTGCCCGCCGATGCGGTCACTGCCAGCGGCAGCGGCCTCGATCCCGACATCTCGCCGGCCTATGCCGAGATCCAGGTGGCCCGGGTGGCCAGCGCTCGCGGGATCAGCGTCGGCCAGGCGCGCGACGCGGTGCGTCACAACCAGCACGGCCGCCTCTTTGGCTTCGTCGGCGAGCCGGTGGTCAACGTGCTGGCAGTCAACTTGGAGTTGGACCGTAATTTCCCGGTGAAGTCGTGACCTTTCCGGTGGATGATGTCGAGGTGACCTCCAGCAACGAGCCGGCCGCCTCACCACCGGCGAACCCCGACACGGCGGTCTCAGCCGAAAGAAGGTATCGCGACGACCCCTATGGCTACAGCCCAAAAACCCAGCGACGCGGCGACTTGCGCATCTATCTCGGCGCCGCGCCAGGTGTCGGCAAAACCTGCGCCATGCTCGGCGAGGCGCATCGCAGGCTGGAGCGCGGCACCGACGTCGTCGCGGCGGTGGTGGAAAGCCACGGCCGCAAGAAGGTCAACGAGCTGATCAAGGGCATCGAAGTCATTCCGCCGCACCACATCTCCTATCGCGGAGCGACGTTCCCCGAGCTTGACATCGAGGCGGTGATAGCGCGGAAGCCGGAAGTGGCGCTGGTCGACGAGTACGCGCACAGCAACATCCCCGGCAGCATCAACGACAAACGGTGGCAGGACATCGAAGCACTGCTCGACGCCGGGATCACGGTGATCTCGACACTGAACATCCAGCACCTGGAAAGCCTCAACGACGTCGTCGCCCAGATCACCGGTGTCGAACAGCGCGAGACCGTACCCGATGAGATCGTCCGCAAAGCGGCACAGATCGAGTTGGTGGACATCACACCGGAAGCGTTGCGGCGCAGGCTCGCGCACGGCAACGTCTATCCGTCCGAGCGCGTCGACGCGGCGCTGACCAACTACTTCCGGACCGGCAATCTCACCGCGCTGCGTGAGATCGCGCTGCTCTGGCTTGCCGACCAGGTCGACGCCGCACTGGCGAAGTACCGCGCTGACAAGCGGATCACCGACACCTGGGAGGCGCGCGAACGGGTGGTCGTCGCGGTCACCGGCGGCCCGGAGTCCGAAACGTTGGTACGCCGAGCATCCCGCATCGCGTCGAAGTCCAGCGCGCAGCTCATGGTGGTGCACGTCGTGCGGGGCGACGGGTTGTCAGGGGTGTCCCCGCGAGAAATGGGCAAAGTCCGTGAACTTGCCACCAGCCTGGGCGCCACTGTCCATACCGTGGTCGGCGACAACGTGTCGGACGCACTGCTCGACTTCGCGCGCGAAACCAACGCCACCCAGTTGGTGATCGGCACCTCACGGCGGTCGCGGTGGGCAAGCATATTCCGCGAGGGAATCGGCGCGGCCACCATCAACAACTCGGGCAAGATCGACGTCCACATGGTCAGCCACGAGCAGGCCAACCGCGGCTTGCCGTTCTCATCGATTTCGCCGCGTGCCCGGCAGGTCGTGTCCTGGATGGCCGCCCTGACGTTGCCGTGGGTGATCCTGGCGATCACGCTGCGCTGGCTGGACCCGACGCTCGACGTAGGCGGCAAAACCGCCATCTTCTTCGCCGGGGTGATCGCCGTCGCGTTGTTTGGCGGTGTGGCGCCCGCCGTGCTGTCGGGGCTGATATCCGGTGCGCTGTTGGTGTATTTCCATACCGAGCCACGCAACTCGTTTGTCGTCGCCAGCCTGAGCAACGCGCTGACCATCGTGATTCTGCTCGGTGTCGCGATGGCGATCGCCGTTCTTGTGGATGCGGCGGCCAGCCGTGCCCGCGAGGCCAGGCGGGCGAGCCAGGAGGCCGAACTGCTGTCGCTGTTCGCCTCCTCGGTGCTCCGCGGCGCCGATCTCGACACGCTGCTGGAGCGCGTGCGAGAGGCTTACTCCCAGCGCGCGGTGTGTCTGGTGCGTGACGTCGACGGTCACCCGGAGAAAGTCGCGGGAGTGGGCATAAATCCCTGCGTGAAAGTCGATTCCGCGGATACCGCCGTGAGAGTCGGCGACGATGAATTCTGGTTGCTGATGTCCGGGCGTGGCCTGACCGGCCGCGACCGCAGGGTGCTGTCCGTCGTCGCGACGCAAGCCGCCGGTCTGGTCAAACGCGGCGAGCTGGCCGAAGAGGCCAGCAAGGTGCAGTCGCTCGCCGAGGCCGACGAGTTGCGCCGCCTGCTGCTCTCCGCGCTCGGCCACGATCTGCGGACCCCGTTGACTGCCGCTAAGGCAGCGGTGTCCAGCTTGCGTGCCGAAGATGTGTGGTTCTCGCCGGAAGACACCAGCGAATTGCTTGCCACTGTTGAAGAGTCGGTCGATCAGCTCACCTCGCTGGTGGCCAACCTGCTGGACTCGTCCCGGTTGGCCGCGGGTGTGGTCAAGCCCGAGTTGACCGAGGTGTATCTCGAAGAAGTCGTGCAGCGCGCGATCGTCAGCATCGGCGGACGCAGCACGATGTTGGGCCGGGGCAGCCTGGACCAGGTCAAGGTGGAGGTCGACGGAACCACGGCGATGGGCGATGCCGGCCTGCTGGAACGGGTGATCTCCAACGTCATCGACAACGCGCTGCACTATGCGCCGCGTAGCGTGGTGCGGGTCAACGCTGGTCAGGTCGGAAACCGGGTGCTGATCAGCGTCGTCGACGAAGGACCGGGAGTCTCTAAAGGTGCCGCCGAGCAGATGTTCCAACCATTCCAGCGGCTCGGTGATTTCGACACCACAACCGGCCTGGGACTTGGCCTGTCGGTGGCCAAGGGGTTCGTCGAGGCAATGGAGGGAACCGTCACGGCAAGCGATACCCCCGGCGGCGGGCTGACCATTCTGGTCGACCTGGCGGCGCCGGAACAGGAGCGGCGCCAATGACCAGGGTCATGGTCGTCGATGACGACCCCCAGTTGCTGCGCGCGCTACGCATCAACCTGTCGGTGCGGGGCTACGAGGTGATCACCGCCGCCACCGGGTCGCGCGCACTGGCGGCCGCCGCCGAGCACCCACCCCACGCGGTGATCTTGGACCTGGGCATGCCCGACATACCCGGCATCGATGTGCTGGCCGGGTTGCGCGGCTGGCTGACGGCTCCGGTGATCGTGCTGTCGGCTCGCACCGATTCGTTCGACAAGGTCGGTGCGCTCGACGCGGGTGCGGACGACTACATGACGAAGCCGTTCGGCATGGACGAGCTTCTGGCGAGGTTGCGTGCCGCGGTGCGACGGGCCGCGGTGCCAACCGGCGCGGACAACCCCGTAGTGGAGACCAAGTCGTTCCTCGTCGATCTCGCAGCGAAAAGGGTGATCAAGAACGGCAAAGAGGTTCATCTGACCCCCACCGAGTGGGGGATGCTGGAGATGCTGGTGCGCAATCGCGGCAAGCTGGTCAGCCGCGAGGACTTGCTCAGGGAGGTCTGGGGACCGAAGTACGAGAAGGAAACCCATTATCTGCGTGTCTTTCTCGCGCAGCTGCGACGCAAGCTCGAAGACGATCCGTCGCATCCCCACCACCTTTTGACCGAGACGGGCATGGGTTATCGCTTCGAGAAATGACCGCTCTGGCCGGGTTGTGCGGCCAGTGTAAACCCGATGCGCGAGAACAGCTCTCAGCGTTCGCGATTGCGCGCGAATCTCGGATGACAACGGTGATGTATCGAGTAGCTTTCCGTGCCAGCAAAATTAAGCGTAGCGACCGAATACGCTAAAGCCGTGGTGTAACCTTTAGCACTAACGGCATCGGCAAAGCAGGTGCCTACCCGCGCGGAGTCTCCGACTCGACCGCGAGCAGGTAACCCAGTGGCGGACGAGAGAATGCAGCATCACATCATTGTCAGCGGTGAGGATGCGCTCGCCTTGACAATCGTCGAGGAACTGAAAAACGCGGGCGCGAGCGTTGTCAAACTGGGCAGCGGCGAGTTCACCGGTGTAGCGCGGGAGCTCGGCCGTGCCGAGATCTCCAAGGCCCAAGCTGTCATCTGCGCCGGTGACGACGATGCCGCAAATCTCGAAATCGCGTTGCTGGCAAGGAGAGCCAACCGGACTGTGCGCGTCGTCGCCCGAATCTCGAACGACGTGTTGCGGTTGGCGGTGGCCGACGACAACGGTCCCGGCGCGATACTCGATGTCGCCGAATTGACCGCCCCGTCGGTCGTCGAAGCATGTCTGGCGCAGCCGACGCACCCATTCGAGGCGGCCGGTATCCAATTCGTGGTCGCGGGCACCGAGGCACCGCGCGACGCAACGCTCCGCGAAATCTTCGGCGAACTCACCCCTGTCGCGGTGATTCACGGAGACAACTCGTCGTCGCCGGGCGAGATAGACGTCTGTCCCAACCGGGAGCGGCAGGTGCTCGACGGGGATCGCGCCGTGCTGATCGGCACCGTCGAGGAATCGTCCCAGCACGGGATCAAGGTCCGGCGGTCCAGGGGAAGGCGGGCACGTCGAGTCCGGTTCCGGCGAGTCCTCGACGCTGTGCGCACCGTCATCAACGACTTCAACCCGGCGTTCTATCCGGCGTTAGCAGCCGCCATGACCCTCATCGTCATCTCGATGCTGATACTGCACTACAACTACCGACACCCCCGAATGACCTGGATCGACGCGCTCTACTTCACCATCGAGTCGATCACGACGACGGGCTACGGGGACTTCAGCTTCGCCCACCAGCAAACGTGGCTGCGCCTGTTCGCCGCGATGTTGATGTTCGGCGGGGCGACCACGATCGCCCTACTGGTCGCATTCATCGCCGACGTGTTGCTGTCGCGTCGCTTCGTCTTTGCCTCAGCGCGCCCCCGGGTGCGACATCTGCGCAACCACGTCGTCGTCGTCGGACTGAGCGCACTCGGGATGCGCGTGGTCACCGATCTGGTCGCGGCCGGATTTGACGTCGCGGTCATCGAGATCAACGAAGACAACCGATTCCTTGCTGCGGCACGCGAACTCGACGTGCCGGTGATTTTCGGGGATGCGACGCTGCTGAAGACGCTGGAGTCGGCGCGGGTCGACCGCGCCCGCGCCGTCGCGGTGCTGACCCGAGACGACATGATCAACATCGAGACCGGGATCGTGGTGGCCGAACTGCTCGGACCGCGCGTGATGCCCAGGGTCAACCGCCGCGCCGATGTTTCGCTGGTGCTGCGGGTCTACGACCGGGCGCTGGGCTTCGCGGTCGCACAGCGATTCGGCTTCGAGAATGTCCGTTCGACTGTCGCGCTCGCCGCACCGTGGTTCGTCGGGGCCGCGATGGGATTGGAGGTGCTGGGCACTTTCTCGATCCGGCAGACCTCCTTCATGATCGGTGCGCTGTGCGTCGCCGAGGGCAGCGAGCTCGACGGGCAGAAGCTGGTGGACATGGAGACCCAAACCCGGGTTATCGCGGTCAACCGGCCGGACGAGGAGATCCAGCTACACCCGCGACGCGACGCGCGGCTGCGTGCCGGCGACACCGTGTATCTCGTCGGCCCGCACCGGGAGCTGCTGGAGACGCTGCGCCGAGGTCTACCGCCGAAGGAACCCGGCGCCGGCGATGGCGAATCCGCCGGCGACCGGGCAGACGTCGGCCGCCGGGCCAAAACCGGTTAGGCAACGGTCTGCGTACAACTTGCTGACGAGTACCTGGCAACTCCCTGGAGACGCCCTTCCCGCCGAGAGGGCCTTACGCTGACGGCTTACAATCGGCCCGCGCGTTCGACCAGGGGCGGGAAGGACGGTCGACGGATCGGTGAACCTGAGAAATATGGGTAATTAACCTAAGAATAGGGGTAATTGCTGCCACACATTGCTATTGCGCAGGCGCAATCAATTGTATTGCTCTTGTTGAGAACTGATAATGACGTGATGCCGGTCCGGGTACTTTGCTGGTGGGTTGCCGATTTCATGACCTCCTGCGAAGAATGGTGCGGCTTGCTCAACCATTATCGGAAAGGAAAGCACTGCTGTCTGAAACCGTGGACTCCGAACACCCAGATCGCTGGTCGATGATTTCGCTGGCGGTAAGCGGCGCAGCCGCGGCGACTCCGACGCCTGCGGCGATTCCGACGTGGGCCGACGACGCGCCGCACGTGCAAGCGACAAAAATTGTAACGCGTGCCACCATTCATCCGACGGTCAATGGCGTGGCCAGGGCCGGGTGCTGGGCCGCCCCGATCGTGGTGAATTAGAGGGGTTGGCGAGCAATGGATTTCGGGAGTTATCCACCAGAGATCAACTCTGCGCGGATGTACGCCGGCCCGGGGTCCGGACCGATGCTCTCCGCCGCCGAGGCGTGGGACGGATTGGCCGCCGAACTGCACTCCACAGCAAACTCCTATCAGTCGGTGGTGTCGGGGTTGACCGCCGGACCGTGGCAGGGTCCGGCGTCGGCGTCGATGAGCGCCTCCGCCGCCTCGTACACGGCATGGCTGCGTGCTACCGCCGCGCAGGCCGAGGAGACCGGCGCTCAAGCCAGGTCCGCAGCCGCTGCCTATCAGACCGCGTTCTCATCGACGGTGCCGCCACCGATAGTCGCGGCCAATCGCGGTCGGCTGATGGCGCTGGTGGCGACTAACATCTTCGGACGAAATACTCAGGCGATCGCGGCCACCGAGGCGCAATACAGCCAGATGTGGGCCCAGGATGCTGCCGCGATGTACGGCTACGCTGCCTCGTCGTCATCCGCGACGTCGCTGACGCCGTTCATCCCGCCCCAGCAGAACACCAATCCGGCCTCATCGGGGACCCAAGCCGCTGCGGCAAGTCAGGCCGCCGGCACGGCGGCCGGTAACGCACAGAGCACGATCCAGCAGGCGTTCTCCTCGGTGCCCAACGCACTGCAGAGCCTCACCACGGCGGCTGCGTCGCCGGCCGCGGCCGGCGACCCACTCGGCACTCTGAGCGACCTGATCGCCATCTTCCTGGACGCGCCGGCGGCTGCCGCGACCTTCGCTGCCGACATCCCCTTCGGAGCGATTGGTGTGACCGCCTTTCCTTTGGACATCATCGGCGCCGGCACCGGTTTGAACACAGACCGCATCGTCAGCGGCTGGAACGGCGAGGAGACTTGGCCGAGCACCGAACACAAGCCCCCCACGAAATTCCCGGCGCCCATCACCGGACCTATCGGACCACCCGCGACGACGGCCCTGTCAGCAGGGCTGGGCGAAGCCAACACGGTCGGGGCGTTGTCCGTGCCGCCGACGTGGACCGTCGCCACCCCTGCGGTACGCCCAGTCTCCTACACATTGCCGGCACTTGCGGAAACCTCGCCCAGTGCCGCCCCGGCTGCAGAAGCCGGTTCGTCGAGCGCGCTCAGTGAAATGGCACTGGCGGGCATGGCGGGACGGGCGATGGCGGGGACCGTCGGCGCCGGTGTCAGCCGAACCGGCAAGGCGGCCAACGGGACACGTGCGGCGGTGCGCCCCGCCGGAGCGTCGGGAACCGGCGGCAGTGTGGCCATCGGCGATACCGACGACGCGCCTCCCGACAAACCTCGCGCCGTGGTCACCGGAGTCGCGGCCGAATTACGCGAGTTCGCCAAGCTGCGCGACGAAGGGATTCTGACCGACGAGGAGTACACCGAGCAGAAGAACCGCCTGCTAGGTCGATAAATCGCTCGCCGCCGTGCGGTGGAGGCCGGTTGCCTGGAAGAGGAATGCGCAGCAATGGATTTCGGGATTTATCCGCCGGAGATCAACTCCGGCCGGATGTATACCGGTCCGGGATCGGGGCCGATGCTGGCCGCTGCGCAGGCCTGGGGCAGCCTCGCCGACGAGCTGTACACGGCGGCCACCGCCTACCAGTCGGTGGTATCGGAGTTGACCGCTGGGGCGTGGGCGGGTCCGTCGTCCACGGCGATGACGGCCGCGGCCAGTTCCCATGTGGAATGGCTGAGCGCCACCGCTGCCCAGGCCGAACAGACCGCCGCACAAGCCCTGGCCGCGGTCGCGAGCTACGAAGCGACGTTCGCGATGACGTTGCCTCCACCGGAGATCGCGGCAAACCGCAGCCTGCTGGCCGTGCTGGTGGCGACAAACTTCCTGGGGATGAACACGCCGGCGATCGCGGCCACCGAGGCGCAATACGCCGAGATGTGGGCACAGGACGCGGTGGCAATGTACGGCTACGCGGGCTCGTCGGCAGCATCGACAGTACTCACGCCGTTCACCTCACCACGCCAGAACACCGATCCGGGCGGCATCAACGGCCAAGCCGCCGCGGTCAACCAGGCCGGCGGTATCGCTGCCGGCGATGCGCAGAACATGATCTCGACTGTTCCGCAGGCGTTGTCGGGCGCGGCGGCGCCCACCCCGGGTGACCCGCTGACCACGTTGGCCAATCTGATCAGCGTCTTCTTCAGTGCGCCAACCGACTTGGCGACTTTTTCAGTCCTGATTCCGCTGGACGCATTAGCGGGGCCGGCGGACTTCCCGTTCGCCGTCATCGGCACCGGGACTGGTTTGCACACCGATGACATCGTCAGCGACTGGCAAGGAGAAGAGTCCTGGCCAAGTACAGGGCTGAAACCACCCGAGGAGTTCCCGGCGATCATCACCAACCCGGGCCCGCTGGCGGGATCGGGGTCGGCGGGCGTGGGCCAGGCCAGCACCATCGGGGGCTTGTCGGTGCCGTCGGGATGGACCGTTGCAGCGCCGGAAATACGTTCTGTCGCAATAACGTCGCCACTTGGCGGCGCCAACCCGGCCGCCGCAGCACCCGTGGTGGAAGGCGGCACGGCAAACACGTTCAACCAGATGGGACTTGGAGGTATGGCAGGGCAAGCCGTGGCCGGCACCCCAGCGTCCGCCGCCACCGAGGGAAGCGGCAAGGCGGTGACTCATGCTCGTCTGGCGGCGCGCGGTCCAACGCGTAACGATGACGTCGAGGCATCACCGGCACCCCGGACGGTCGTCACCGGTGTGGCGGCCGCGATCCGTGACATCGCCAAGCAGCGCGACCAAGGACGACTGACCGAGCAGGAATACCATGAGCAGAAGAAGCGCCTGCTCGAGATCTCCGCTGGACACCGCCCTTTGGGCTAATCGACCGCGATCGAGAGCGCGATACCGTCCAGGATGTCGTGCTCGCTTACGGTGAGTGCGTCGATCCCGGCTCGGTCGCGGAGTGCAAACACCAGTTCCTCGATCACGATCGCGCCGCCCGCGATCACGTCCACCCGCCCCTCGTGCATCGGCCCCAGTGCGGCCCGCTGCGCTCGCGTCATCCCGATCAGACCGTCGCAGACCTGCAGCAGCCGGTCGCTGCCGACGCGGGAAAGATGAATCGCCGTAGAGTCATAGGTCGTCATGTCCTGCGCGAGCGCCGCGACCGTCGTCATCGTGCCGGCCACCCCGACCCAGGTGCGGGCCTGTTCCACCGGGACGACCCGCAGCGCCTCGCCGAGCCTTTCCCGAACCACCTCGCGGGCCGCGGCCACCTCGGCGGCCGTCGGCGGATCAGAGTGCAGACAGCGCTCGGTGAGTCGCACGCAGCCGATGTCCGCCGAGAAGCTTGCGGTGACGGTCTCGGTGCCGAGCACCACCTCGGTCGATCCACCACCCAGGTCGACGATAACGAAAGGCCCAGCGGCGGTGTCTAATTCATTGACCGCTCCACGGAAAGACAACTCGGCCTCTTCGATCCCGGTGATCACCTCGGCGACCGAACCGTCGACCACGTCACCGAGCACCTCGGCCGTCATGGCGAAGAAGACCTCGCGATTGGCGGCGTCCCGGGTCGCCGATGTCGCGACCATGCGTATCCGGCCGACGCCGTGGGAGATACACAGAGCGGCGTAGTCCAGCAGGGCTAAACGGGTGCGCTGCAAGGCCTCCAGCGCGAACCGGCCAGTCGCGTCGACACCCTGGCCCAGTCGCACGATACGCATCTCGCGATGCACGTCGTGCAGGTGCCCGTCGACCGCGTCGGCGATCAACAGTCGAATCGAGTTGGTACCGCAATCGATTGCTGCGACGCGCTTTGTCATAGCGCCGCGGGTCATAACCACTCCCCCGGCGACAGGATCCCGGCCATCGACGGCTCGGCGGCCAGCACCGCCAGCGCCTCGTCGCCGAACGGATTGGTGCCCCGCCCCGCGGCCAACGAATGCGCGATGACCACGTGCAGACATTTGACCCGATCGGGCATACCGCCCGCGGAGACCGTCGTGCCGAGCGGCTCGATCGCGTCCCGCGCGGCCAGATACGACTCGTGGGCCCGCCGATATGCCGCGGCCAGTTCGGGTTCATGCTCCAGCCGCTCGGTCATCTGCCGCATCAAGCCGGTCGACTCCAGCCTGCTCGCCGCGGCGGTCAGCACTGGATGCGTCAGGTAGTACAGCGTCGGAAACGGTGTGCCGTCAAGCAGTTTCGGCGCTGTCTGCACCACGGCGGGCTCGCCGTTGGGGCACCGGTACGCGACACGAAGCACTCCTCGCGGCTCGCGGCCGAGCTGGCGGGCCACCGCATCGAGATCAGCGCGATCAACCACCGTGCGGTGGCGGATTCGGCGGCGCGGGCGCCGGCGGTGGCGGCGGGCGCCGGCGGTGGCTGGCGCCGCGGGTCTCCCATGCGGATTGTCGGCAATGGTGTGCCACAGCGAGGTGTACCAGGGGTCATTGTTGGTCGCCGCTGTCGGTGTCGAGCCGGGGTCAGCGGGCAGCGCCGCGTTCGGCGGGAGCTGCACCTGATACGGGATCTCCCCCGGCATCACGAACCCGAGGCGCTCGCGCGCTTGCGCCGCAACGTAAGCGGGGTCGGCGAGTTTATCCTTCTGCTGTTCGAGGTCGGCGATTTGACCGCGTAACGAGGCTTCGGAGGCGGCCAACTGCTTCATCTCGGTCCGTTGCGCAAAGTAGGTACGGACCGGGCCCGCGATCGTCAGCGTCAGCACACAGACGACGGCTGCCAGGATCGCTGCCCGGCGCGCGGTCAGGCCGAGGCGCTGATCGGATCGCTGCTCAGCGGATTCCGCGATCGCCCGTTGAATCGGCTCGATGACTTCGGGTACGGCGCGCGCCGCAGTGGGTGCGCGACGACCCGCTGTCGATTTGCGCGGACGGCCGGCCACCGAGTCGCCTCCCCGACCCGGCCGCGAGGCCGGTGAGCGCCGCTTCGGTTCTGGCCGTTTCGATTCGGGCATCGGGGCTACGACTCTCGGGGGCTGTCCGGCTTACGGCGTGTAACGGGGGAACGCCAGATCGCCGGCGTAGCGGCCAGCATCGCCGAGGGCTTCTTCGATCCGCAGTAGCTGGTTGTACTTGGCGACGCGTTCGCTGCGCGCCGGCGCGCCGGTCTTGATCTGCCCGCTCCCGACCGCGACCGCCAGATCGGCGATCGTGGTGTCCTCGGTCTCGCCGCTGCGGTGGCTCATCATCGTCCGGTATCCGCTGTGGTGCGCCAACGACACCGCATCGAGCGTCTCGGTCAACGTCCCGATCTGGTTGACCTTGACCAGCAACGCATTTGCCGCACCCTTGTCGATGCCTTCTTCCAGCCGTTCGGGATTGGTGACGAAGAGGTCGTCACCGACGATCTGCACCCGGTCACCGATCGCCGTCGTCAGGGACACCCAGCCGTCCCAATCATCTTCGGCCAGAGGGTCTTCGATGGACACGAGCGGGTAGGCGCCGATCAGCTCAGCGTAAAACTGCGTCATCTGCGTCGGCGCTGAGGGTCTTCTTCTCGAACGCGTAGCCGGTGCCGTCGGTGAAGAACTCGGTGGCCGCAGAGTCGAGAGCCAGCGCGACGTCGGCGCCGGGCTTGAAACCCGCCGACTCGATGGCCTGGCTGATCACGTCCAGCGCGGCCTTGGTGCCCGGCACGTCGGGTGCGAATCCGCCCTCGTCACCCAGTCCGGTCGACAGCCCCTGCTTCTTCAGCACCGCCTTGAGGGCGTGGTAGACCTCAGTACCCCAGCGCAGCGCCTCGTAGAAACTGGGCGCCCCGATCGGGGCCACCATGAACTCCTGGATATCCACGCCGGTGTCGGCGTGTGCGCCGCCGTTGAGAATGTTCATCATCGGCACCGGCAGGATGTGCGCGTTCGGCCCGCCCAGATACCGAAAGAGCGGCAGCCCGGCCGAATCGGCGGCCGCTTTCGCCACCGCCAGCGAGACCCCGAGAATGGCGTTGGCGCCCAGCCGCGACTTGTCCGGCGTGCCGTCGAGGTCCAGCAGCGCCTGGTCGACCAGTCGCTGATCGTCGGCGTTCAGCCCGATCACGGCCGGAGCGATCTCGTCGAGCACGGCATGCACGGCCTTCTTAACGCCCTTGCCGCCGTACCGGTCGCCGCCGTCGCGCAACTCGACCGCCTCGTGCTCGCCGGTCGACGCGCCCGACGGCACCGCGGCCCGAGCGAACGTCCCGTCGATCAGGGCCACCTCGACCTCGACCGTCGGGTTGCCGCGCGAATCGAGGATCTCGCGGGCCCCCACCTGCTCGATAATCGGCACTGCGTTCTCCTTGCGTCGTCCGTTACTGCAACCAGTAGCCTAGAGGCCTGCGCGTCAGAGCGGGTGCCCCGCCGCGTAGGCGGTAGCCCAGTCCCGGACGGCGCGGGCATATTCGTCGGAATCGTTGTACGCCCACAGCGCCGTGATCCAGCCCCGCGGCGTGGCGAGGTCCTTGCCGCGCCAGCACAGATATCCCGCGGCCGACAATGCGGCATCGTCGATGTTGTCCACGCTCGCGATGTTGTCGTTGTTGGCGTCGACCCCGTATTCCCGCCAGGTCTCCGGGATGAACTGCATCGGCCCCATCGCTCGGACGGTGTCTGATCGCTGTCCATGCCGCCCGGGTCGCTGTCGACGATCCGCATGGTGCCGTTGGTCCCGTCCAGCACCACACCCCTGATCGGGGGACGCACGTCGCCGTTGGGAAACAAGTCGCATGGTGGTAGGTGCCGTGATGGCTTTCGACCTGGCCGATGCCGGCCAGTGTCGTCCACGCGATGTGGCAGCCGGGGTTCTCCACCTCGGCGACCCGTGCGGCGTAGCCGTAGGCCTCCAGCGCGGTCACCGGCATTTGCAAGGCGGGGCGCGCGCGGCCGCCCACGCGTGAAGTTGGTCGGCGGGCCGCCCTTTGGCGTGAGTGTCGACCGGCGGGACCAGAGCGCCCGGTGGCGGCGGAACTCCCTTCGGGAATGAGGGGCCCAGCTGCCAGCTGCAGCTAGATGCCAACAGCAGCGCTGTTGCGGCTACGACGGCCAACGCGCGCAGCCAACGGACCGGCGACACAGAAACACCCCTAAAACACGATTCCTTGACCATGGTCCCACGCGAAACGAGTAGGTCGGCGGCCCCGCCGGGCGTGTTGGACATCACTGTCAGTCTTCGACGTCGTCGTCTGAGTTGAGCGATCTGACCAGTTACCTCGCCGTCGGCGGCGAGTGCGAACTCCGCTTCGGCACCGTCCACAGCCGGCCAGCAAGCGCGCCATTCCTGCTCGGTGATCGTCCCGGCCGGTGCGACGTCCAGTTCTGCGCCGATAACGCCCGCCGCGCCGCTCTGCTGCGATAGCCTTCTCGACGTCGCGGACCGTGTCGATGAACTCCAAAACTGCTGTCCGTAAGGCATTTTCGGCGTCGATCCCAGGTATGACCGTGACCGACGTGATGTCGGCCGGAATGAGATCGACGGGGAACCCGGCCCGCGTGACACGCTGAACCGCTTTTTGCGCCAACGCCAAAGCCGGCTGCCCGGTGGGCACGTCGTCCATCACCGAATTACGGGGTTTCTCCAGCGCTTTGCGCTCCTCCCATTGGGCGAGCTGCTCGTCGAGTGAGATCGATTCTCCGGCAAGAACTCCCGGAGCCCGGTTACCCAGCTTTCGCAGTAGCGCGTCAGCGACGTCGTCGATGTTGAACGAATGCTGCGGCGCGTCCTCAGCGATCCGGGCGTGGAACAACACCTGGAGCAGCACGTCGCCGAGCTCATCCCGCAGTGCCCCGGCGTCACCGCTGCGGACCGCGTCGAACAACTCGTAAGTCTCCTCGAGCAGAAACCGCCGCAGCGAATCGTGGGTCTGCTCGCTCTCCCATGGCCCGGCGGTCCGCAGTTTGTCCATCATCGTCACGGCGTCCACCAGCCGCTCGCCGGGTTGCTGGCCGGGCGCGGAAATCAGGCGTTCACCGGCGGCCAGCCGCGCGGTGACCGAGGGGTGCTCGGGATCGGAGGACAGCAACACCGGAGCATCGCTCTCCGGTGTGCGCCGAGCGCGCCGACGGCAGCGACCAGGGCACCGCGACGGGCAGCTCTTCGGTGTACTGCACCTCACCGGTGAGCAATTCGATCGCTTCCACCGGCACCAGCGACGGGCGGCGCGGGTCGACCAAAACGACTGTCATGCGCGCCCCCTCCTCGCCGCAGGCGTGCCTGCTTCTTCCCCCGCGTGGCATCCAGCGCCGTCACCAGATCGGTCACCAATTGCACCAATTCCAGATCACGGATTCGTGGTGCGCCGATACCGCCTGCACGCGGAATCGGCACCTGGACCGCCGACGTCGTGGCGCGGTACTGGGCACCCGGGTACATCCGTGCCAAGCGCACCTGGCCCGAGTCGGCCAGCGTCAGCGGGGCCAGCCGCACCATGGCAGCCGACGGCGCCGACACCTCGGTGATGCCGGTGGCGCGGCACAGCAGCCGAAGACGCGCGACAGCGACCAGCCGCTCCGCGGTCTCCGGCAGCGCACCGTAGCGGTCGATCAGCTCCTCGACAGCGGCATCGACTGCGAGTCGTCGGTCGCCGCCGCCAGGCGTCGATAACCCTCCAGACGCAGCCGGTCGCTGGGGATGTAGTCAGGCGGCAGATGCGCATCGACCGGCAGATCGATACGAACGTCCTTTGGCTCCTCGGCGCTCAAGACGGTCTTCCCGTCTGCCGCAGCCCGATACGCCTCGACCGCCTCGCCGACCAGTCGGACGTACAGGTCGAAGCCCACCCCTGCGACGTGCCCGGACTGTTCGGCGCCGAGCACGTTGCCCGCGCCGCGGATCTCCAGGTCTTTCATGGCCACCGCCATGCCCGCGCCCAGCTCGTTGTTCTGTGCGATCGTGGCCAACCGGTCGTAGGCGGTCTCGGTGAGCGGAGCGTGCCGGCGGATACATGAAGTAGGCGTAACCCCGCTCCCGGCTGCGGCCGACCCGCCCGCGCAGCTGGTGCAGCTGCGACAGCCCGAAGGTGTCCGCGCGCTCGACGATCAGCGTGTTGGCATTGGAGATGTCCAGACCGGTTTCGACGATCGTGGTGCAGACCAGGATGTCGAATTCGCGGTTCCAGAAACCTTCGACGGTGGTCTCGAGCAGTTCCTCGTGCATCTGGCCGTGCGCGACGCCGACCTTGGCTTCCGGAACCAGGTCGCGCACCCGCGCCGCCGCCTCATCGATCGAGCTGACCCGGTTGTGCACGTAGAAGACCTGCCCGTCGCGCAGCAATTCCCGGCGCAGGGCCGCAGCGACTTGCTTGTTGTCGTGCGGCCCGACGTAGGTCAACACCGGGTAGCGCTCTTCGGGCGGGGTCAGGATCGTCGACATCTCGCGGATCCCGGCCAGGCTCATCTCCAGCGTGCGGGGAATCGGGGTGGCGCTCATGGTCAGCACGTCGACATGGGTGCGCAACGACTTGATGTGTTCTTTGTGCTCCACACCGAAGCGCTGCTCCTCGTCGACGACGACCAGGCCGAGGTCCTTCCATCGCACACCGGTCTGCAGCAGCCGATGCGTACCGATCACGATGTCGACGGTGCCGTCGGCCATGCCGTCGAGCACAGCGCGGGATTCAGCGCCCTCAGTGAACCTGGACAGGCCCTTGATCCGGACCGGGAAGCCCGCCATCCGAGCGCTGAACGTCTGTAGATGCTGGTCGGCCAGCAGCGTGGTCGGCACCAGCACCGCGACCTGCTTACCGTCCTGCACCGCCTTGAACGCCGCCCGCACCGCGATCTCGGTTTTGCCGTAGCCGACGTCGCCGCAGATCACCCGGTCCATCGGCACCGGCTTCTCCATGTCGGACTTGACCTCGGTGATCGCTGTCAGCTGGTCGATCGTTTCGGTGAAGCCGAAGGCGTCCTCCATCTCGGCCTGCCACGGAGTGTCCGGACCGAACGCGTGGCCCGCGCTGGCCTGCCGCTTGGCGTACAGCGACACCAACTCACCGGCGATCTCCCGGACGGCTTTGCGGGCCTTCGTCTTCGTGTTGGTCCAGTCGCTGCCGCCGAGCCGGCTCAGCGCCGGAGCCTGGCCGCCCACGTATCGCGACAGCTGATCGAGGGAATCCATTGGCACGAACAGCTTGTCGGTCTGGTTCTGGGCGCGTTTGCTCGACCCGTACTCCAGCACCAGGTACTCGCGTCGTGCACCACCGACGGTGCGCTCGGTCATCTCGACGAACCGTCCGATGCCGTGCTGGTCGTGCACCACCAAGTCGCCCGCGGTCAATGCCAGTGGGTCGACGGTGTTGCGGCGTTTGGCAGCCAGCCGTCTGCCGTCGGTCGCGGTCATCCGGTTGCCGGTCAGGTCGGTTTCGGTGACGATCACCAGCCCGCCGGCCCCCACCTCGGAGCCGCCGATGATCACGCCGTCGTGGAGTGGGCCTTTGAGCACCCCGACCACTCCGGGCTTGGGCGCCGTTCCCGGTTCCAGCAATGTTGCGGGCGTCTCGGATTCGGCCAACTGCTCGACGACGCGGTGCGCGGTCCCAGCGCCGGGCGCGACGACGGCGGCGACTCCGCCGGTCGACACATGTGCGCGCAGCATCGCGAAGACCTCGTCGATGTCACGCTGATGGCCCCGGGTCGACGGCGCGCCGCGGATGTCCAACTCGATCGCCGACTCGTCAGAGAGCTGACTCAGCGTCCACCACCGGTGCCCGGACTGCCGCGCAGCTGCCTGCACCTCGTTGAGTTCGCGGAAACCTGATCCGCCGAGCTGCTCGATGTCAATGGGCGAATCGCCGCCGACCGCGGCCACCGACCACGACGCGTCGAGGAACTCGCGGCCGGTTTTGATCAGGTCGGCCGCGCGGGTGCGGACCTTTTCCGGATCGCAGACCAACACCGGCGTGCCGTCGGCCAGTTGGTCGGTCAGCAGCGCCACGCCGTCCGGCCGCAGCACCGGCAGCAGTGCTTCCATCCCGTCGACCGGGATGCCTTCGGCGAGCTTGGCCAGCATCTCGCTGACGCCGCCGGTAACGCCGTGCTCGGGCGCCGGCTGCCGCCGGGAGAGGTCGGCGGCTCGGGCCCGCACGTCGTCGGTCAGCAACAGTTCGCGGCAGGCCACCGCGAACACGGTGTCGATGCCGATCTCGGGAATCGAGCGCTGGTCGGCGACCGAGAACATCCGCATCTCGCTGACCTCGTCGCCCCAGAACTCCACCCGCACCGGGTGCTCGGCGGTCGGCGCGAAGATGTCGAGGATGCCGCCGCGGACGGCGAATTCGCCGCGTCGACCGACCATGTCCACCCGGGTGTAGGAAAGCTCCGCCAGGCGGGCGATGACGTCTTCGAAGACCACCTCGTCGCCGACGGTCAGGGTGAGCGGTTCCAGCTGGCCGAGCCCGGACGCCATCGGCTGCAGCAGCGAACGAACCGCGGTGACCACCACCTGCAGCGGCGGGCCCAGCCGGGTGTCGTCTGGGTGGGCAAGTCTGCGCAGCAACATCATTCGCGCGCCGACGGTGTCGACCCCAGGTGAGAGCCGTTCGTGCGGCAGCGTCTCCCACGACGGGAACATCGCTACGGCGTCGCCGTACACCCCGTGCAACTCAGCCGACAGGTCGTCGGCTTCGCGGCCGGTGGCCGTGACAACCAGTAACGGGCCACCCCGAGCCAAAGCGCAGGCGACGAACAGTCGCGCGCTCGCCGGGCCAACCAATGCCAATTCATCGGGTTGACCAGCGGCAAGATCGATGAGCTGCTGCAGCGTCGGCGCGCGCAACGCCAACTCCATCAACCCCGCGATCGGGGTAACTACGCAATCCGGCCCCGGTGCGGTCATGATGCCGCCATTGTATGGGTTACGAGATCGTCAATTTTCGGCCGGACTTGCGGTCACGCGCCCGCCGCGTTTCGCGCAGCCCTGCCCGACACCGAGGCGATCTATCCGGTGCTATTCGCCTTGCAGGTGTGGGTCGGCTTCCAGATGGGTCAGGCCGTTCCACATCAAGTTGACCAGATGGGCGGCCACCACTTCCTTCTTGGGCTCCCGGGTGTCCAGCCACCATTGCGCCGTCATCGAAACCGACCCGACCAGCGCCTGGGCGTACAGCGGCGCGAGGTCGGAGTCCAGGCCGCGACGGGCGAAGTCGCCGGCCAGGATCGAACTGACCTGGCTCACCGCATCGTTCAGCAAGCTCGAATAGGTGCCCGAGCTGATCGACGCCGGTGAGTCGCGGATCATGATGCGAAATCCGTCAGTGTGTTCTTCGACATAGGTGAGCAACGCCAGCGCCACCGTCTCGACCCGCACCCGCGACCGGTTGTTTGTCAGCGACGACGTGATCCCGTCCAGCAGTGCCGACATCTCCCGGTCGACGACGACCGCGTACAAACCTTCCTTGCCGCCGAAGTGCTCGTAGACGACGGGTTTGGACACGTTGGCGCGCAGGGCGATCTCTTCGATCGACGTTCCTTCGTAGCCACGCTCGGCGAAAAGCGACCGCGCGATGTCGATGAGTTGGTGGCGGCGCTCGCTACCGGTCATCCTGGTGCGGGGCGCCCGCGTTTCCTTGTCTGGCGCGGCCACGCCTCACAGGTTATCGGGTCGACGGGCTGGAGAAGAGCCGTTGGCCGCGGTCCGCAGTCGGCCCGCCCGGTCGTCTAGAGTGGACGCGGTTTACCGCTGGTCGTATTGATCCGTCGTGGTGTAATCGGCAGCACTTCTGATTTTGGTTCAGATAGTTCAGGTTCGAGTCCTGGCGACGGAGCTCCCCACGTGAGCACGATCACTCCTGGCACCCATGCGGTGTTAAATCCCAGCGGGTCCCTGCGCCCCGTGCTGACGGCGCACGTTGTCATTCGAACGTATCCAGTGCGCATTCTCAGGAGCGGCTGATAAGGAATTGAGATTTCTATTCCTGCCACACTGAGGTCGGAGGTGGCATTACGGTCATCGACCATTAGCGCAGGCGGAATGTCGATCGCGTTATATGGAATTCAGCCGCGACTTCCCGGAGTTGGTATGCGGGGGTGCATGTGCCATTCCGGTGCCGACAGGCGAAGCCGCGCACGCTACCCCGGTTTGCTTGCAGGCGCTTTCGTTGCAGGTCAACGCAGAAAAAATGTATTATTATGACTTCGGCCCCGAGTGGCCTAGGTAGATCCTTTAAGTTTGGCTTTTCCGCTTATTACCACAACTAAATATTTTTCCACGTGAGTTTACGAGTGAGCGGTTCATAAAGTAGCCGGAACTCGTTCAATGAGCACTAAAAGTGCCACGAAACAAACTGGAAGTTGGCGCCCTGCGAGGGAGGGACCCACATGACCACTGTTTCGCTGGATTTCACGACAGCTGACAAGTTCACTCTGCCCAAGAGCTTCAGCTGGCGTGACACCCACATCGACTGCACGCTGGCGGTTGCCCAGCCATCGAACGACCCCGAGTTGTGGTCGGAGTTCGTGGCGGGCGCATATCGCAGCTACAGCAAGCGAGGCGTAGAAGGTGCGCTCGACATCGACCAGATGCGCACCGGATCGGACACCGTGATGTTCTTTGCGGTGCTCGACGATGCCGGCCGCATGCTGGCAGGGCTGCGCGCCAAAGGGCCGCTGACGTCCGCCGACGATTCACACGCGGTCATCGAATGGGCCGGCCAGCCAAGTCAGCGGGCAGTCCGCAACATGATCAACGACCGCGTGCCGTTCGGCGTCCTCGAGATGAAATCGGGATGGGTGGCCGACGACGCGGATCGGGATCTGGACCTGACGACCCCGCTGGCCCGCAGCGCCTTCCACATGATGGCGCTTGATCGACGTGCAGTTCTGCATGGCGACGGCGGCGGCCTATGTGCTGAACCGGTGGCGCAGCTCTGGAGGGGTGGTGGCGGGCATCCCCTCGACGCCCTACCCCGACGAGCGTTACCAGACCAAGATGATCTGGTGGAACCGACGCGATTTCGTGTCCCATGCCGAGCCGGCTCAGGTCGCCAAAATCCTGACCGAGACAAGCCAATTGAGTCGCGAGTTCGGCCAGGAGCGTGAGGCTCGGCCTGTTGTCGGGCTAGTCGTCGCCATCTGCCAGGCAGCGGGCGAGCTGCTCGATGGTCGGATAGTTGTACGGCAGCGAGGCGGACAGCGGGCGGCCGACGAAGTCTTCCAGCTCTCCGACCAGCCTGACCGCATCCGCCGAATCCAGACCCAGCTTGTCGAAGCGCCGCGTGCGATCGATGTCGTCGGCCGACGTTCCGGTCCGATCGGCAACCTGCTCGGCCAGCATTGCCTCAATCTCGTCGTAGCTCTTCACAACCGCCTCTCCTGGAGTGACCCATCGCGCGCACCCCTTCCTCACCAACGACCCGGCATATCGATCCGCCGCATGGTCAACCGCAGCAGCGTGAACGCGCCGAGCTCCATCGAATACGCGAACATGCGCAGGTAGCGCTCGTACCGCGCGACGAGTTCTTCGCTCGACACCGCGACCGCCTCGTCCCGTCGTGCCCGCAGGCGCTCGAACCATGCCCGTAACGTCTTGACGTAGTCGTCACGATCGTTTCGCACTCTTTCGATCTCGAGCTCCATCTCCGCGGCGCGGGCGATATCGGCCAATCGTGGTAGCTCCGACTCCGGGAAGATCTCGTCGACGATGAAGCGGTCGCGCAACGGCCGATCGCGTGGAATGTCGCCGTAGGCGATGGTCTGCAACGACAGTCGGCCGCCGGGTTTGAGCCAGCTACGGCACGAACTGAAGAAGTTGCGGTACGCCTCGATCTGCTCGTCGGCCGACAAGCCGAAACGCGCGAAGTGCTCGAACGCGCCTACCGAGACGATCGCGTCGAACGGCTCGGCCGGCTCATAGCCACTCCACCCGCGCTCGTGGATCTCGACGTTTGCCGGTGCGATCCCGCGCAGATACTGAGCCTGCGCGTCCGAGAGGGTGAGTCCCACAGCGTGTTGCACGCCGTGTGTGCCCACCATGTGCATGATTTGCGCGCCCCAGCCGCAGCCGATGTCGAGAACTCGCGCCGCGCCGGCCGCGCCGGCCTGCGCGACGTGGTAGTCGAGTTTGCGCCGCTGCGCGCGCTCCAAATCGTCGCCGGGACCGTCCCACATGGCACATGAGTAAGCCATCGACGGGTCGAGCCAGATCCGCCAGAAGTCGTTGCCGACGTCGTAGTGGTGGCGAATGGCGGACGGGCTGGCGCCCAAATAGGTCCCGGTCATTGCGAACTCGCTTTGCTCAACGCCGGCGGCTTGAGGTCACTGACCAGTCCAACCATTGACAACCCGCGCAGCAGCACGGCGCCGACGTCGACCTGCCACCACCGCACCCGGGTGGTGTACACCCGCGGGGCGTCGTGGTGGTTGGCGTGGTTGCCCCCGCCGAACGCCGGCAGGGTCAGCCACATGCTGTTGCGCGCCTCACCGGAGTGCGGCAGCCGGGCGCGTCCCCCGCGCAGATGACCGAACGAATTCACCGCCCACACAACGTGACTCACCAGGAATACCCGCACCATGCCGCCCCACAGGAAGCCGGTGAGCGCGCCGCGCGCGCCACCCGCGGCGAAGCCGATCAGCGCCGGGATCACCAATCCCAGCGCGGCCCACACCAGATAGCGTGCGATGCAGCGCGATCGTGCGCGGACTCTGCCACAGATCTTTGACCTCGCCCGCGGTCACCGTCATCCCGGTGTACTCGGGACGGAACAGCCAGCCGGCGTGCGCATGTAAGAAACCGCGGGTGCCGCTGTACGGCCAGTGCGGCGAGTGCGGATCGCCTTCGCGGTCGGTGACCGAATGATGACGGCGGTGCGTAGTCACCCACCACATCACCGGGCCGAGAAACGCGCTGGAGCCCAGCGCGCCGAGCAACCAGACCAGCGCCGGTGCCGCGGTGAAAGCGCGGTGCGCGAAATACCGATGGAAGCCGAGCTCGACGCCCGCCATGGTTGCCAGCGTTCCGACCGCCAACACGACAAGATCCGTCACCGACGGTCCAATCCCGAACGCCGACAGCATCACTGCCGCGACCACGGCGATGGCCGGTGCGATGACGACGAATGCCGCAAGGGCGCGATCACGGGTCATCGAGCTTCTTCCCGTCTCGTGACGATGAACCTCGACGAGCTCGCCGCGCCCGTACTGCGAGCGGCACTCGCTGCGGCGGATCTTGCCGCTGGTCGTGCGCGGAATACTGCCGCGCGGGACGAACACGACGGCGTCCGGCGGCGTCCCCTGCTCACCGGCCACCGCGCCCACGATGCGGTCAGCCACGTCATCCCAGTCGTCGACCGCATCGCGCCCGATCTCCTGGACGATTACCAGACCGCTCGCGAGCGCCGTCATCGTGCCCGAATGCCGCGCATCCACCGGGATGCAGCGACTCCGACGTGCAGTTGCTCGACGGAGTGTTCGACGTCCTCCGCGGCGTACTTGACGCCGTTTTTGACGACGACGTCCTTGTCTCGGCCGGTGACGTACAGCTCGCTGTCGACGACGCTGCCCAGGTCCCCGGTGCGCAGCCACGATGCGCCCCCCGTGCCCGCGAGCGGGGCCGCGAACGTCTCACGCGTGGCTTGCCGCTGGCCGTAATACCCGCCGGCGACACTGCTGCCCTGCACCCAGATCTCGCCCTCGACACCGCCGTCGCAGCGGGTGCCGGTCGTCTGGTCGACGATGGCGACCTCGAGCCCGCCGCGGGCGCGGCCACAGCTCACCCGGTCGATGCCGCGCGCGTCGCGCCAGACGGCGGGCGATTCGCTGCGCCGTCCCGCCGGTCACCATGAGCGTCGCTTCCGCGAGCCCGTAACACGGGTAGAACGCCTCGCGGCGAAACCCGACGCCGGCAAATGTCGCCGCGAAACGGTCCAGTGTCGCCGCGCGCACCGGTTCGGCGCCGACGAACGCAAGGTTCCAGCTCGACAGATCGAGACCTTCGAGGCCAGCAGCACCCTGTCGGTTCGCGGCGGCGACGCACAGCTCGTAGGCGAAATTCGGTGCGCCGCTGGTGGTGGCGCGGTGCCGAGTGATGTCCTGCAACCAGCGCAGCGGATGTTTCAGGAACTGCAGGGGCGTCATCATCACGCATTCGGCGCCGGCGAACACCGGTTGCAGCACGTTACCGATCAGCCCCATGTCGTGCTGGAACGGCAGCCAGCCGAGGACCACCGTCGACGAGGTGTGCTCGAAGGCCTCCTGAATCAACGCCTCGTTGGCCATCAGATTCCGGTGGCTCACCATGACGCCGCGCGGCGAGCCGGTCGAGCCCGACGAGTACTGCAGGATCGCGAGATCGTCGACCGTGGCAGCCGACTCGAGCGAGGGTGCGCCGGTGACGGCCAGATCGTCGACCACGATGCACGGTGTTTCCGCCAACTCCGGCACTAGATCCCGGGCCTGCAACAACTCCCGGGTGGTGAGCAGTACATGCGGTCGCGCCCCGGCGACGATGGCACGCAGCCGCGGCAACGTTTGAGCCAGTCGCGACGGGATCGGCACATGCGCAGGAACAGCGCATGCCCCGGCGAAAAAGCAGCCGAACAGCGCATCGAGGAACGTCGCGTCCTGCGGCAGGAGGAGCAGCGCGCGCGGCTGCTCCCGGGTCGCCGGAAGTTCGCGCAACGCAGCGGCAACGGCGCGGGCACCCGCGGCGAGCTCAGCCCAGGTCTTGCTGTCGACGCCGCCACCGTCATCGAGAAAGGAGAACGCGCGGTCGTCCGGCCGGGTCCGGGCGTGCTGCTCCAACCGATGCGTGATCGTCGTGTCGTGCAGGCGGGCGTCTGGTGTGCCCACGCAGGCGAGGTCCGTCATCGCCCTCCCTCGAAGTTCCCGCAAGGTTGTCGACAAGCCGCCGCGCGTCTGGAGAGGCTGATCATTAGATACCTTAACAATCAGACCGTACCCCGTCAGGGTTTGCGAAGAGTAATTCTACCGATGGTATGCCTGGTCGCAGGCACTACATCGCCTTCGAAGCCCGATTGTTGAACCCCGTCGCAACGCTGGTTCACGAATCCGAGAAATCGAGTGGCACGAAGCGTCTGGCAAGCAACGACTCCATCGCTGCGCCGTCGAGCGGCTTGGAAAGCAGAAAACCCTGCGCGCGTTGACATCCCAGATCGAGCAGTATTCTGGCCGCGGCCGGGGTCTCGACTCCCTCGGCAACCACGTCGAGCTTAAAAGCGTTCGCCAGCGCCATGATCGACTGGACGATCGCCAGATCGCCCGAATCCGTGCCGAGGTCGCGGACGAAGCTCTTGTCCACCTTGAGTATGTCGATGGGCAGGGTCTTCAAATACGTCAGCGCGCTGTATCCGGTACCGAAGTCGTCCACGGCGATCTGCACGCCGAGGTTCTTGAGTTCGGTGAGCGTTTTCTGCGTAGCGTCGATGTCCTGGACGACAACGTTTTCGGTGATTTCCAGACACAACGCACTGGAATTCAGACCGAACTCGTCGAGGGCGGTGGCGACCGTCTCGATGATCCCGTCGGCTACGAGCTGGACCGGGGACACGTTGACCCGCAGTACCGAGTCCAAGCCGACCCCGCGGGAGTGCCATTCGCTGAACTGACCACAGGCCAAGCGCATCACGGCGCGACCGAGCTTTCCCGCGAGGTTGATCGACTCGGCGACGCCGATGAACGAATCGGGCATGAGCAACCCCAGAGTGGGGTGCTGCAGACGAATGAGCGCCTCGGCACCGAGGACCTCACCGGTGCGGATGTCGAACTCCGGCAGGTAGTGCACCACCAATGCGTTGTTGTCGCTGTCGAGGGTCTCTTCCAGGCGCAATTCGATGTCGTCGCGGATCGCGTACTTCTGCGACATCTCCCGGTTGTACGGGGCGACCTTGCTGCCGCCGGAAGCCTTCGCCGCTGAAGTCGCCTCGTCGGCGCGACGCAGCAGATCCGACGCCTTGTCGCGGCCGGGTTCGCCGGCGGTGACGCCGATGCTGACGGTGCGAGCGAGTAACTCCCCGTCGATCACGACCTGCTTGTGCAGTTGACTCTGCAGCCGTTTGGCGAAGGGCTCGGCGGCCTCGATCTCCATCGGCTCGGTCGGCACCACGATGAACTCGTCGCCACCGAACCTGGCGATCACTGCGGGAACGTCGACGGCATCCTTCAACTGCTTGACGAAGGCTTTGATGAAGCTGTCGCCCACCTGATGGCCGAGGTGGTCGTTGATCACCTTGAGGCGGTCAATATCGAGGATCAGCAACGACACTGGGCCCGCTTCGCCGAGCGCCAGTCGCTGGTCGAGGTGGGCGATCAGCGCCCTGCGATTGAATAAGTCGGTCAAGTCGTCATGTTCGGCGAGATAGAGCACCCGATCCTCGGCGACGATGCGGGCTTGCAGCTGCGCGAAGAGTGAGGCGATCGCCTTGAGCGCATTCAGTTCCTCCGGCAGCCATTCGCGGTCGCCGATCTTGACGAAGCCCAACGTCCCCGTGGTGATATCCCCGGAGAGCAGTGGCATGCAGGCCAGCGATGTCTGCGGAATGGCACTGCCCTCCTCGACGCGCCGTTGATAGTCCTCGTTCGCGGCCTCGGGACGTACCACATCGGCCTCTTTGAGGTTCTCGGCCATTGCGAAGATCGAATCCGCGCCCGCGAAAGTAGACCACGCCGATCGGGTCAGGGTCGGGAACGTTTTCGCGCCGCGGATACTCAGCAACGAGAATCGTCGCATGGATGGTGTGATCGTTGTGCCGCAGGAAGCCGAAGTCGACGCCGAAGTGACGCACCAGGTCGGCAATGACACGATCGCTGATCGAGACGTGGGTCGCCGCGGTGGCCGCCATCAGCGCGGAGGCCGCGCCGGTTACCAAGTCGTCTAACCCGCCGGACATATCGAATACGGTAGACCCGATTGACGTTACCGCAAATAGATACGATCAAGGTCGCGTCTGCTGCGGACCGATGCGGGTTCGGAGACCGCAATCCGCAAGATCAAAACGGGGACGTCGCCGGCCCCCATTCCGGCCAGCCGTTGGAACTCATGCTGTAGAACGCTCAACTCGTGCGCGAAAGATGTTGACACCTCGTCGAGGTCGCGACGACCGTGGGCGTAGAGAAAAATCGGCGAGACAGGTGCCACAATCAATCCCTGCTGCTGCGCGGTGACCCACACGGCCTCGACGGCGCAGCCGCCGCGCACATAGTCGATCAGGGAACGACCGCTCACCGTCATGACCGCGATTGCGGAGCTCCCCGCAATGCGCCGGCGGGTGTCCTCGCCCAGGGCGAACCCCGCATTCCACCGGGCTAGATTTGCCATCACGTCCGGACGCCGCAGGATGTCAACTGTAACGAGATCACCGGGGGCCATCTCCAGGCTGCGGATGTCGATACCGGTATCCGGCAACGGATCACCGGGCCACCGCAGTTCAGAAACCATCTCCGCATGCAATTGCGGCGTTAGATAGCGGGCCCGGTCCGCTGCGGCGAGAATCGTTGCAAACCCGTCGATATCGTCCCGTTCGGTCACCAAGTACATACGGGCACCTTCCCGCTCGGCAGCGTCATACAACAGGCGGGCGGTGCCGTCAGTGATCGGTCGGGCTGTCCCCACGCGACGGTTGGTCTCTCGAGCGAGGGTTGCTTCGTACAGTGCAGCGAGCTGTGGGTCATCGCCGTCGCGAAGTTGCATCGTCGCTTGGAGCGGCACACCGCCGGTGCAGTCTGGATCCTCGCTCACATGCACTGGACCCAATAGCTGGTGAGCGGCGGCGGCGACCTTGGCATTGAACAGCGCTGCGCCGAGCGCGACGGCGCTGCCGCGATACCCGACATCCATCGTCGAGGACTGCTCGGAAGCGAGGCGGATGAGGATCGCATCCGAACCGGCCTCGATGCGCCAGGGCTGCGAGTTGCCGCCGGACGGCGCCCGCATCGCCGCTGCGGCAATGATGCCCGGCAAGCCCGGCAGCACAGGGTCGAGGTAGGCGTCCGGTTCGGCGATGCCTTCTTCGGGCAACTCCGGCTCGCGCAGACTATCCAGTGCGCCGCCGATGTCGAGGCGGGTCCGGCCTGACGGCAGGTGTTCGGCCAGCCCGATGCGCCGGACGGCCTCCGCGATCACCGGCGCACCCGCCGCGACGTCGCCGGATACCTGTGGCCACGTCGACAAGGTGCGGTCGATCTCCAACAATGACGCGGCGCCGCGGGCCGACAAATGCTCCGCCTGCAGGAAACGAAGCAGGAGTGGGACTTTCGCCCCGCTCGTCATCCGTGACAGCGAACCGGGATCCACGTCGCCGAGCAGTCCGTGCATGATCGGCCGTCCGGGCTCAAGGTCGAACCGCTCTATGTCGACCAGACCACGGTCGCTGGTTGCCATCAGCACCGGGATTCCACGGGCCCGGGCGCGCTCCCGCACGATGACCTTCATATCCAGCGAATCACATTCCTCAACAACGATATTCAGCCCGTCAAGAAAATCGTCGATGGTATCCAGCGTCAAGCCGGTGTCCAGGATTGTGACGGGCAGATACGGGTCGAGCTCGGCGATCCTGCGGGCCGCCGCCTGCGCTTTGTTCAGTCCGATGTCGAAAACGGTCGCCGGGACCCGGTTGAGGTTGGTGAGCTCGAGGTGATCGAAATCCGCCAGTCGAAGCTCCCCGCACAGGCCTTGGGCGGCCAACGTGTGGGCGATGACGTGTCCGGCGCTCAGCCCGGCGACGCCGATCCGCAATGCACCGAGCCGTGCCTGCTCCTCGGTAGTGACGACGTTGCGGTTACGGTCCAGCCGCACCGCCCGGAAACCCCGCGGACCCAGCACCGCGACGACTGTTCGCCGCCACGGGTAGTACGCCCACCGGCAGGACTCGGCGACCAAATCGGCGGCGGGAGGCGGCAGCAGCCGACGCAATTCAGCGAGTTGGTTGTCGCTCTCGTCGATGAACTCGACGGCGGGGTCCGCACGAAGTCCGTCCAGCACTGTTTTGTCGGCGGGATCCCCGTCGTCGAGGATCGATGCCGCGCATTCCGCGATGGTCGTCTCCCGTCCGATGATGTAATCGAGGCGACACTTCTCTTTCGGTGTAGCCCAAATTCTGTAGTATCCAGTCTGTGCAATAGAAGGCCTAACCAATTCTGCCTATTAGGCAACGGCCTCATGAGTGACGCACCTATACGGCCCGGTTTCTGCTTCGTGCCCAGATCGGAGGAGACAGTTGCCGGGCAAACTTGGACTGCTCACTTCGATCGCCAACCAGTTATTGGAAGCCGACGCGTCGACGGCCACCGAAGCAAGCGAGCAGACTTTGGCACAGCTCGTCGAGCACTTCGATCTGCAATACAGCTTCTTGCGCTACAGCGACCATGGCATTCAAGCGTCAATATTAGCCGCGGAATGGCCGCGGCGGTACGCCGTCGCCGATCCCGATCCTTTCTCTGTTGCAGCCTTCACCAGTGACCAGCCGGCCCTAGCGCTGTGCCAAAACGGCAAAGACCTGGTGGTATACCGCGGTCCCGAAATCGCGGGCGTCCGAAGTTCCCTCACCGGACGCCGTCGCGCAGGCAGACCGCTGGTCGCCGCGGCACCGCTTCTCTCGGGCGCGGTGACCGCCGGTGTGCTTGGCTTCGTCAAGTTCCGGGGCCGCAAGTGGAAGCCGGAAGCCCTTCGCACGCTCGAGGCCGTCGCACCGTTGTTGGCGCAGTTCCAAGCTCGCGTCTCGGCCGAACAACGACTGCGTCACCTCGCCGAGCACGACGATCTGACTGGTTTACGCAATCGCCGGGCACTACTCGCCCACCTCGCGGACCGGCTCGCGGACCGGCAGCTCGGACCGGTCGCCATGTTGTACATCGACCTGGACAGGCTCAAAGCGATCAACGACAGCCTCGGCCACGCCGCGGGCGACTGGTTCATCAAGAGTTTCGCCGAGCGGCTCGACGGGTGCGCCGGAAGCCAGAGCATGGTCGCCCGGCTGGGTGGTGACGAATTCGTCGTCGTTCCGGATCAGCCGATGTCAGCTCGTGCCGCACAGTCCTTCGCCGATCGGATTCGCGACCTGGTGCACGATCGTCTGACGATCGGCAATCAGACGGTCACCCGGACGGTGAGCATCGGAGTTGCTGCCGGCATGCCCGGACGCGACGACAGCAGCGATCTGCTGCGTCGCGCCGACGAAGCTGTTCTGGCGGCCAAACGCGCCGGCGGCAACCGGGTCACCGTGGCAAGCGACAACTCGTTGAAGCAGTTGTTCCGCAACGATATCGAGCTCCACCGTCAGGGTGACATCGGCCGCGACGCGCTGCTGCTGGATTACCTGCCCGAGGTCGACTTGTGGACAGGTGCCATCGTGGCCGCCGAGGCGCTGGTCCGATGGCGGCATCCAGAACGAGGCGTGCTGCTGCCCGACTCGTTCATCGGCGTGGCCGAGTCGATGAATCTGGCCGGCGACTTGGACCGCTGGGTGTTGCGCACCGCGTGCGCGGAGTTCAGCAGCTGGCGTGCGCGCGGCACGGGGCAGGACGCCGTGTTGCGGGTCAACATCTCCCCGCTGCAACTGACCATGCCCGGTTTCGTCCGAATGGTCGCCGAGACCGTCGACGAGTTCGGCATGGAGGACAGGTCGCTGTGTATCGAGATCACCGAGCGCGCCGTGGTTCACGACATCGACAGCACCGCGCGAACGCTCATGGCGTTGAACGACATTGGCGTGCAGACCTCGATCGATGATTTCGGTACCGGCTACGCCGTGCTGTCACATCTGAAGACGCTGCCCATCGACACGCTCAAGATCGACCCGCGATTTGTGCGTGAGCTTGGCACCAACGCCGACGACCTGGCGATCGTCCGGGCAATCATCGGGCTCGCGAACGCCTTCAACATTCAACTGGTCGCCGAGGGTGTCGAGACCCCGGCGGCAGCACTGGCCCTGATGCAGTACGGCTGCCGACGGGCGCAGGGTTATTTGTTCTCCCGGCCTATCACCGGTGACGCCATGGAGTCGCTGCTGGCGTCGCGCGCGATGCCGATGCCCTTCCTGGCCGACCGTGAGGCGCTAGCCAAGGCCGTCATCTAGCGCTCAGGACGATCCAGGTTCCCAGGAAGCCACCTCCGGTCGACCCCTGGTCAATCACCATCGCCCAGCTACCGCTGCGATCCGTCTAGCCCGGCGCCCCCGAAAGATGTGAGCGGCAATACTAAAAGTTGCTCTTTAGCTTGCTAACCATTCATATCGTATGGTTTACTCCCACCATGAGGGTGGAGGGCATAATTTTTACTACGTTATCGCAGCTCGGCAAGCTAGTCCTGGAACAGCCCGTCAGCGAGTCTGCTCTGTTCGGCCCGTTTGGTTCGGACTCCACTGATCGGGCCGCCGATAAAGGTCAACGTCGACCCACCACATTGACCTCGCCGCGCGCCGCCGGCTCGATTCCGAGCACGTCTAGGTCACGAGCGTCACACCCCCAACACGACAAGCAGATTGGCAGCTGACCATGACAACCGTATCGGCCGCAGGCCACACCAGTGAAAACGGATCACCGCTGCATCTTGCGGGTGCGATCCCGTCAGATGAAGTCTCAAGCACGCGCGCCCACGGCAGGGCGAAGTCCGCGGTGCGCCCCAGTGTCAGCCTGGTCATCCCGGTCAGAAACGAGGCCCGCAACGTCGGCTGGGTGCTCGAGCAGATCGCCAACGACGTCGACGAAATTATTCTCGTCGACGGTAATTCGACCGATGTCACGGTGGTCACCGCGCGGGCATACCGGCCGGACCTGAGGATCGTGCCTCAGCAAGGCACGGGAAAAGGCAGCGCATTACGCACCGGGTTCGAGGCGGCCACCGGCGACATCATTGTGATGATGGACGCCGACGGCAGCATGTCGCCGCAGGAGATCCGCCACTACGTGCATTTCCTGACAAATGGTTACGACTTCGTCAAGGGCTCACGGTTCATCAGCGGCGGCGGATCGTTGGACATCACCCCGATCCGACGACTCGGTAATCTCTTCCTGCTCACAGCCTTCAACACGGCCTACGACGCCCACCTGACCGACCTGTGCTACGGATTCTGCGCATTCCATCGTCGCTATCTCGACCACCTCCGGCTGTCAGCCACTGGCTTCGAGATCGAGGCCGAGATGACGGTGCGTGCCATGCAGGCGGGTCTGCGAATTGCAGAGGTTCCAAGCCTGGAGTTGCCCCGTCGCACGGGTGCGTCGAACCTGCATGCCATCCGCGACGGCATTCGGGTCCTGCGGACCGTGCTGCGTGATCACCGCTCGGGTGTTTCCGGGCATGTCTACCAGGCGGCGCGCCACGCTGCTGGACGGCCGGCGGGCACGTTGGCGGAGGCGACGACAGCGTGAGCCGCTGGCACGCCGACCTGCGGGCTGACCCCGAGCCAATTGACCTCAAACCGGTTGCCGCCGTACACAAGTCACCGTGAACTGGAGATAGCTGATAAATGCGCACCCTCGTCACCGGCGCCGCCGGATTCATCGGTTCCACCCTTGTCGACCGCTTGCTGGAGGAAGGCCACCAGGTGACAGGCGTCGACAATCTCAGCGCCGGCCCTCCCGCCAACAACCTCGAGTCGGCCCACCGACACAACCGCCCCGGTCGCTTCACCTTCGTCGCCACCGACGTCCGGCACCCCGAGCTATCTGACATCGTCGCGGGCGCCAACCCAGACGCGGTGTTCCATTTGGCCGCCCAAGTCGACGTGCGCAAGTCCGTCGACGATCCGCAACACGACGCCCGCAACAACGTCCTGGGCACCATCAACCTTCTCGAAGCGAGCCGGCGGGCGGGAGTACCGCGCATCGTCTACGCCGCCTCGGGGGGCTCCCGCTACGGTTCGCCGACCACCTTGCCTACCGCCGAGGACACCTGCGCGGACCCGCTTTCGCCGTACGCGGTGTCCAAGGTTGCCGGCGAGTTGTATATGCGCGCCTACGCCGACATGTACGGGCTAGCGCCCATCTGCCTGGCACTGGGCAATGTGTATGGGCCACGTCAGGACCCGCACGGGGAAGCTGGGGTGGTCACGATCTTTGGCAGTGCGATGCTGTCCGGTCGTCCCACGACCATCTACGGCAACGGCAGCGCCACCCGCGACTACGTATACGTCGACGACGTCGTCAATGCCTTCGTTCGCGCCGCGGAAGCGCCGATCACGACGACCGGCACCTTCAACATCGGCACCGGCGTCCAAATATCGGTTGCCGAGCTGCACCAGCTGATCGCCGCGGAAACCGCCGTCTCGCGTCCGCCCGACTTCGCCGAATCCCGCACCGGTGAGATTCAAGCGAGCGTGTTGGACCCGACCCGTGCGGCCCGGCTGCTGGGCTGGCAAGCCCGCACCGACCTCAGCACAGGTATCAGTCGCACTGTCGACTGGCTGCGCGCCTCCGTCGATCCCCACCGGGTCGCACTCGCCCGGGCCTGAAACGGCCACATGCGATCCAACACCATAGCTACGCCTACCGTCACGGCTTCTGAATCCACGCTGCGGCCTGGGCGAGCTGATGGCGCTCGGCGATTCCGTCCCGATATCGAGGGATTGCGCGCCGTCGCAGTTGGTCTCGTCCTGGTCTTTCACGCTTACGGCACGCCGTTCACTGGCGGATTTGTCGGCGTCGACGTCTTCTTCGTGATCTCGGGATTCCTCATCACCGAGATTCTGATGCGCGAACATTCGACGACCGGTCGGGTGTCAATCCTGGCGTTTTACGGGAGGCGGGCGCGGAGAATATTGCCCGCGTCCACTTTGGTCGTGGTCACGACGGTCGTCGCGGCGTATTGCTTCCTCGGATTCCTCACCGGCAACGATGTCGCCGTCGCTGCGAAATGGACTGCTGTCTTCGCAGCCAACATCCACTTTGGATTAGTCGGCACCGACTACTTCGGATCCCAACTGCCGCCTTCACCACTGCTACACATGTGGTCGTTGGGCGTGGAGGAACAGTTTTACCTGGTGTGGCCAGGCCTGTTTCTGACGTCGGCGTTTATTTCTCGCAGGACCCACAGGCACGCGCTCGCGGCATTGCTTATCGCGATCATCGCCGCATCCTTCACCTGGTCTCTCGTTCACAATGGCTCAGATGCCGTCTGGGCGTACTTCTCTCCCTTTACCCGCGCCTACGAACTTGGTCTCGGGGCGCTCACTGCCGTGGTGGGACCGGCCATCAACCAGAAGCTGAAACCACGTTGGACCGCCGAAGTACTCGCGTCGTGCGGGTTGGTGTGTATCGCCGGCAGTGCGCTGTTGCTGAATTCCTCGACGCCACACCCCGGGGCGGTGCTCGCGTGGCCGGTGGTAGGCGCCGCGCTGCTGATCGCCGCCGGCTGCACCGATACCCGAACTGTTGTGGAACGGTGTTTGTCACTTCGGCCGATGCAATGGTTGGGTGCGCGGTCGTACTCGCTATACCTGTGGCACTGGCCGATCCTCGCCATCGCCGCCCAGTACTTGGTGAGCTCTATGAGCGGGTGGCAGACGACCGGCCTGCTGCTGCTCACGATTCTGGTGTCCACGCTCAGTTACCGACTGGTGGAGCACCCGGTTCGCCGCGCCCGATCGCTTATCGCAAGGCCGGGACTGAGCCTCGCGGTCGGCGCTGGGCTGATTGCCATCACCATTGCGTTAGCGCAGTCGTTCATCGTCCACAACGGGGGCACCTGGAACCTATTCGAAAAACCGGCAATCACAAAACCTTTGGGCGCCATGCCTGGATCGACCAGCGGATGTCCGTCGCCCGCTTGCATGGACATCCTGGCCCAGGTGGAGTCAGGAGCGAAGACCGACGCGATTCCTTCGGACCTCACCCCGAGCCTCGCTGATGCCGTGACTGATTTGCATGAACCCGACGGTGGCCAGTGCTCACGGCTGCCGATCTCATGGCTCAAGCCCGACCGTCAGCCATGCATATTCGACACCGGCGCCCCAGCGAACGCCCCGATGATCATCCTTATCGGAGACTCCCAGGCGTTGATGTGGTCGCGAACCGTGAACTCGATCGCCAAGCAGCGCGCCTATAGGTTCGGTCTCGTCTTCAATTACGGCTGTCACATGCCAATGGTCACGTTCGAAACGACGCGAGAAGGCCTGACCGACGCGCAGTGCCGTGAGTGGAAGAGTGCGGCGATCGACTGGACGAACCGCCAGCATCCGGCGGTGGTGTTGGTGGCGAGTGGAAACCACGAGGGAATCGACGATGCCGACTACGCGGCCGGGTACGCAAACCTGCTGAGGCAGATACAGGGCCCCAGCCGCAAGTTGTTTGTGATGGGCGATGTTCCGCTGTTGAGTCAGGACCCGCCGCGGTGCTTGGCCGCGCACTTTTCGTCGGCGTTGAAGTGTGCGACCAAAACCCCGACGGCGGTGCCGGGACATGAAAAGGAGTCTGCGCTCTACGGCGCGCAGCAGGCGGGCGCCGGTTACGTCGACCTGACACCGTGGCTCTGCACCGCGGAGCTGTGCCCCGCGATTATCGGACATTATGTTGCCTATCAGGATCAGTACCACATCACTGGTACCTATGCCCAGGCACTAATGCCGTTGGTACAGAAGGCGATTGGGCTTACGCCAATCGGTTAGCGTCTTTCGCGCGCACGTAATCCTCAGTACCTGGCCGAGCGAACTTCGCGACGTTGGGAAAGCGGCAGTTGACGGCACAACGTCCCACGGTGGGTATCTCCGCCAGCGCGATCCGCACGGTCACCCGGTCTGCTATGCGGCCAGAATCCGGACCTACAGGTTTGACCAGAACAAAAAGACCAGCCAAGCCCTATAAGCGCCTAACTAATTCTTCCAGTATGTAATTAGCCCATTTCGGTGTATGCTCGGTCTGCGGGGTGGGACCGCGTGCCACCAGCCCTATGCAGGTCGGCTTGCTTCCGTTAGGAGAAACACGTGTCTTTCGTGACTACACAACCTGAGGCCTTGACGGCAGCCGCCGGCACCCTCCGGGGTCTCGGCGCTGGGATGGACGCTGGAAATGCAGCGGCTGCGGCGCCAACCACGGGTGTTGTTCCCGCGGCCGCTGACGAGGTGTCCGCGCTGACCGCGGCACAGTTCTCCACTCACGGCGAGCTCTACCAGGCGATCAGTGCCCAGGCCGCGGCGATTCACGAGATGTTCGTGAACACGCTGGGCGTCAGCGCCGGTTCGTATGCGGCTGCCGAGGCCGCCAATGCGGCTGCGGCGCTGTAGGCAGCCGAAGTTCAGCCATGGATTACGGGGCGTTACCGCCGGAGATCAACTCAGCGCGGATATATGCAGGGCCAGGGTCAGGGTCGATGGAGGCCGCTGCCACGGCCTGGAATGGCTTGGCCGCCGAATTGCGTTCCGCGGCATCGTCGTACGGGTCGATCATTTCGGAGTTAACCGACGAATCATGGACGGGTCCATCCTCGACAGAGATGGCCGCCGCCGCGGCCCCCTACGTGGCTTGGATTGACAGCACCGCCGCGGAAGCTGAGCAGACGGCCGGTCAGGCCAGTGCGGCGGCGGCCGCTTATCAGGCAGCTTTCGCGATGACGGTGCCGCTGGCGACGATCTTGGCCAATCGCACTCACCTGGCGTCGCTGGTCGCGACGAACACTTTCGGCCAGAACACAGCGGCCATCGCGGCCACCGAGACCCAATACAGCGAGATGTGGGCCCAGGACGCGACGGCGATGTACAGCTACGCCGCGAATTCCGCGGCCGCCAGCAAAATTACGCCATTCGCCGAGGCGCCGCAGACCACCAACGTCGCCGGGTCAGCCGCGCAGAGCGCGGCGGCAACCCAGGCCGCCGGAACCGCTGCCGGCAACTCCCAGGCCTCGATTTCTCAGCTGATCTCTCAGGCGTTGCAGAGTCTCGCAACGCCCGCTGCCTCCTCCACGTCGTCCGGTTCGGGGCTATCGACGCTCCTGAGTGGTCTGCTCAGTTCACTAAATGTCACGTCGGGAGCGAATGGGACGGGGGGGCTGACCGGAGTCGGCTCCGGCCTGCTTTCGGAATTGCTCTATCTTCCAGCATTTTTCGGCGCGTTTGCCGGGCTCGACGCGCTCTCGCCGATCATGGGCACCCTGGAAACCCCCCCGCCCCCACCCGCAGCCCCGGGCGACGACGCCGGCGGTGCGGCCGGTGGGGCCGAGGGTGCCCCCGGTGGTGCCGGGAGTGTCCCCGAATGGACTGGCGGCGCTGACGGGGGTGCGGCGGCGGAGCTCGTCGGCGACTCCGGGGTCGCGGCCGGCTTGGGCGAGGCGCCGTCGTTAGGGGGGTTGTCAGTGCCGCCGAATTGGCTTTGGTCGGCAGCACCGCCGCCGCCAATGCTGCTTCCCGCGGGTGCGCCGTTGCCAGGCGCCGAACTTGGCTCCGGGCTAGGTTTTCCCTTCGCGTTCGGCGGGCTGCCAGGAGCCGCGGCTGCCGGCGCCGCAGCCGGCGCCGCTGGTTCCAAGATGGGGTCACGCCTCAAGGTCGTCGCGCGCCCGCCAGCTGCGGGATACCCGGCCGAACCGGCAGCCTCATCGCGGAGGCCCGCGGCTGCGTACTCGACGAACGGAAACGGACATGCGCCGCCCGGATACCGGCCGGCGATCGTATACGTACCGACCAACGGACACGAACCGGTCAACAATTGACCGGCCTAGCGGGCAGATCACGAATGCTGCGCCGTGAGGAACTCATCTACGGGGGCCCGTAATGTCTTGTCGCCATGGCGTCACTGCTGAGATAGAGGTGACGGCCTGATGGTGAGCAGAGAGGTGGTGCAAGCCCCGTTCAGCGAACCTTGGGGATCGGTTCGCACGGTCGACGTCGACAACGTTGAGCAAGCACCCGCCGGCACACGGTCATTGCACCCGTTGGGCGTCCTGGTGCTGTGGCAAACGATTGCGTTGGTCGTCCAGGTGCTCGCGATTTGCATGTCGAGGCGAGCTGGAGGCGATGGCCCCTGGTTCGCGTTTTCCGCCGCCGCCTCTGCGCTCACCTACGCAAGTGCGCTTTGGGCTATGACTCGACCTGAGCTATCTCGGGTGGTGCGGAACACAGCGGTCATATGCATCGGGGTGATGCCCGCTCTGCAGTGCCATCTCACCGACCCGGTGTTGTTTACCGGGTACGACGAGCAGCTCCACATCCGCACTCTGAGCGACATTCTCACGTCGCACCACCTATTCGAACCGAACCCATCGCTCGCAATCAGCCCGCACTACCCGGGCCTGGAATCGCTTACGGTTTTCCTGCACTCACTCGGGCTTCCTGTGACGGTAGCCGCGATGGTGGTGGTGGTGTTCGTCGCGCGCCTTGTGCTGGCCTTCGCGCTCTGCGACGCCGTCGAGCAATTGAGCGGAAGCGCTCGTACCGGCGGACTCGCCGTGGCTGTGTATGCCGTGTCCTCGCAGTTCACCTGGTTCAACTCGATGTTCTCCTATCAGACGCTGGCTTTACCGCTCGCGCTGGCCGCGGTTGCTTTCATTGCCCGTGCGCGCTGGGTCCCCGATTGCCGCCCGCTATTGATCGGCGCCACGGTTTGTCTGCTTGCCGTCGTCGTGACACATCACGTCACCAGTTGGTTAGCCACGGCATTCCTGGTCGTTTGGACTGTTGCCGAGCGTGATCGCCGGGCGCGGCGACGAGTGTTCTATGGCGCCGCGATCGCATTTGCGGCGACCGCGACCTGGGCGATGGTGCAGCGAGAACTTCTGTCGAACTATTTCCGCCCGATCTTCGACGACGTGGTGGCACAAGTAACCGGTGGCGAGCGGCGCGTGCCCTTCTCCGACCCCGCAGGTTTCAAGACTCCACCCTGGGAGCAGGTTTTTCTCGTCTACTACGCGATAGCTGTCACGTCGGTCGTAGGGCTGATCGTGCTGGCGTACGCCCTATCGGTACGGGAACGGAGGCGGCGGCGTGCGACACCAGCCGACTCCCAGCAATGGCGGTCGGGAAGGTTGCTCGTACCCATCGTGGCTTTGATTCCGGTGACGATGGCCGTGCGCTTCATACCGAGTTGGGCCGAGGTGGGCGATCGCTGCACCGGCTTCCTGTTCCTCCCGTTCAGCCTGCTCGCCGCCGATTGCGGAGTCCGCTGGTTTGCATCGCTGTCCTCGCGGAATTCCCCCGTCAGGCTGCACCGACTAACGATGACCTTTCAATACCCAGCATTGTTGCTGGCCACCTGCGTGTTTGTGGGCGGCATGCTACTGGGCAGCGGACCAGACTGGATGCGGTTGCCGGGCAAGTACATGGCGGTGGCCGATGTGCGGTCGATGGACGCCGAGACCCTGGCCGCCGTCCGTTGGGCGCATGACGAGCTTGTGTCTGGTACTCGCATAGGCGCGGACCGGGTGAGCGCGATCCTGCTGGCAAGCCAAGCCCGCTCGTGGCCGGTTATGAAAGAAGATCGGAAAGGCGATCCGGAGAAGCTGTACACGCCACAGCTGTACTACGCCGATGTATGGGGTCCCGAGCAGACTCAACTTGCCCGCCACCTGCATCTTCAGTACCTCTATGTCGACCTGCGACTGGCCGCCACTAGACCACACGCGGGCGAATACTACTTTTACCATGGAGACACTTCTCATGCCGCCCCTGGTCCCGCCGTCGACCCCACACCGCGGAAATTTACTCGCGCCGAATTAACGAAATTCGACAAGGTCCCCGGAATTCACGTGGTCTACCGGCATGGGCCGATCGCCATATATGACCTCAGCGGGCTCGGGGTGCCCTTCGCGCGCAGCGGATGGTGTGGAGACGCCCGTCCCATCGGTATTCTCGTCCAGCTCTTAATCGGACTTCTGGGCGGTTTGGTTCTCGGCTTGGCCGGCCTTTCCGGCGCAATGTCGCCGGTGCTGAAAAAGCTCAGATCGTTCCGCATTGCGGCAGGCCCGTCACTCACATTCGCCGCAGCAGTTGGAGCATTGTGTTTCGCATCGGTTTTGATGCTTCTAGCTCACATATGGCTTGGTCCGCCGAGTTTTCTGTCAATGGCGCTAGTCGCGTCGCTCATTGACCGGCGATGGGCAAAGTACACGGTCGGAAAAGTCAGAAACAAGGCGACCGGAGTTCACCGGAAGTGGTTGGCCGCTTCGGCGATAGTCGCCGTGTTGACAACCGGCGCTATTGCCCTGGCAGTAGATGACGCTGCGGCGGTGGACGTTTCAAAGGTTCAGCAGATCCTCAAAGATCCCGGGACGGTACATCGCGTGATCAGGTCGCCGGCCTCATGACGTCACCTGTGGCGCCTGAGATCTCGGTGCCGGTTCTGATGTACCACTCGGTGAGCGACGCTCCTGCCGCCTCTGCACGAGTGCTTTCCGTTCAGCCCGCCACGTTTGCCGGACAACTTGGCTATTTGCGTCAGCACGGGTTCAGCGGCCTGACATTCGGCGAGCTGTGCCGACGCCGCCGCAGTGGGTCGCCGCTTCCGGCGCGCCCGATCGTGCTGACGTTTGACGACGGTTACGCCGACCTGATCGAAAAGGCGTTGCCGATAATGATCGAGCAAGGGTTCCCGGCAACCGTGTTCGTCACGACGGGATGGGTGCGCGACGCGGCGCAATATGCGGCCGGGGTGCCACCCGGACGCATGCTTGCGTGGAGTCAGGTCGCTGAGCTTTCGTCGGCCGGCGTTGAGATCGGGGCGCACAGTCACAGCCACCCCCAGCTCGACCAGATCCGCGAACCCAGGTTGCGAGTTGAGCTGGCGGACTCCCGGCGCCTGTTGGAGGACCGGATCGGCGACTCGGTGCACAGCCTTGCCTACCCGTACGGGTACTCCAGCAAGCGAGTGCGAGCAGTTGCCCGTGAAACCGGCTATCTCCAGGCCGCGAGCGTCGCGAACGCCGTAGCCCGGCCGTCCTGCGACCCCTTTTCCGTTCCTCGCCTCACCATCCGCCGCGCCACCTCGCAGGCTGCGTTCACCCTGATTGCGCACCAACAGCGGATACCGCTTCTTTACGCCGCCGCTCACACGCTCACTGCGGGGCGGGCCGCGGTGCGGCGAACGCACTCGGCGCTGCGAACTATCACCAACGATCTGTCTTCATCCACCACAACCGAAGAAGGCTTCCGATGATCCCCAGCCGCCGAGGCCCGCTGCGGGTCGCCATGGTTTCCGCGTTCGCTTTTCCCACGATGGCCGGAATCGCGACCCACGTTCATGAGGTCGCCACCCGCCTCGGCGCCACCGGCGTCGACGTGACGGTGCTGACAACGGACCGAACCTGGGAACTCCCTGCCGAAGAGGAGCTCCCTGACTACCGCGTGCGGCGGTGGCGCGCCTACCCCCGCTCACGCGACTACTACTTCGCCCCTGGATTGGCGCGGCATCTGCTGCACGCCAACGACTACGACGTCGTGCACGTCGAGGGCGTGCACTCGCTGGTGGCGCCGACCGCGCTCGCTGCAGCGCGGCGGGCCGGCATTCCGTCCCTGCTGACGCTTCACACCGGCGGTCACAATTCAGGATTGCGAAATTCACTACGCCCGCTGCAGTGGCGGCTGCTCAAGCCGCTGCTCCGAACCACGACGATCGTGGCGACCGGCGAGAATGAGCGCGATATCTTCGCCCGCGTCCTCGGTGACAGCGCAGATACCATCCGGCTCATTCGGAACGGGTCCGAGCCGCTGCCTATCGATCATTCCGCGGAAAAACCGGCGGGCAGCCCGTTGCTGGTTTCGGTAGGCAGACTCGAGCGCTTCAAAGGCCACCACCGCATCCTGCAGGCGATGCCGAAGATCCTGGCAGAGGCGCCCGACGCGCGGCTGGTGCTCGTCGGCGCCGGACCGTACGAGCAGCCGCTGCGTGACATGGCCAGCGACCTCGGCGTCGACGACCGGGTGTCGGTCCGCGCCTTCAGCCCCGAACGGCGCGCAGCAATGGGCAAGCTCATCGCTGACGCGGACGTGTTCTGCCTGCTCAGCGAATACGAGGGGCACCCGATGGCGGTCCTGGAAGCACTCGGCGCCGGCACCAAGGTTCTCCTCGCGGACTCCCCCGGGCTGTCCGAGCTCGGACGCGCGGGCCTGGCCACGACGGTCGCCCTCGAAGCGCCGCCCGAGCAGGTCGCTGCTGCGGCGCTCGCTGTTGCGGCAGCGCCGCGTATGGCGCCGCCGGCCCTTCCCAGCTGGCAGGACTGCGCCGACGAGTACCACCGCCTTTACCACGAGGTGGTGGCATGAAGATCCTGATGCTCGCCCAGTTCCTGCCCCCGATGCTCGGTGGCGAGGAACGGCATGTGTGGACGCTCGCGAGGGCGCTTGCGGCGCGGGCGCACGATGTCACCTTGCTTGGTTTTGCGGCGGGCGGCGACGAGCCGGCCGAGAGCCACTTGGAGGGTGTGCGCATTGTCCGGGTGCGAACCGCCGCCTCCCATCTGTCCATGCTGTACGGCGATTCGACGCGACCCTACGCGCTTCCCCTGCCTGACCCGATGGTGAGCCGGGCGATCCGCAAGGAACTCTCGCATGGCCAGTTCGATGTGATCCACGCGCACAATTGGATCGTCAACAGCGCCCTGGGCCCCGCCGCACGCGCTCAGGTACCGCTTGTTATGACGATGCATAACTACAGCCATGTCTGCGCGACGATGCGACTTATGGACCACGGAAAAGAGCGGTGCTCGGGCCCATCGCCGGCCCGCTGCCTGCCCTGTGCCACAAACCATTACGGGGCCGTCCGGGGCACCGTCACTGTGGCAGCGAATGCGTGGTCCGCGCGGCGGAGGTCCGATCGGGTCTCGCGTTTCGCGGCGGTCAGCAGCCCGGTTGCCAATGCCGCGGCTCTCCGCGACAACAGCTGGCTCAGTAGTGCCGGCCTGAACGCTGAGGTCATTCCAAACTTCATTCCCGACGACATCGTCCTCGATGAGATTCCGTCGACAGCCCCGGATGCCCCGCTGGTGTTCGTCGGCGACCTCAGCGTGGACAAGGGGGTCCAAACGCTCTTGGACGCCTACACGCTGCTCGACGGGCCGCCACCGCTGGTGCTTGCCGGTCGTCTGCAGCCTGGGTGCACGTGGACGATGCCGGATGGTGCTCAATGGCTCGGCGCGCTGCCGCACGACGAGGTCCTCCCGTTGTTCCGGTCCGCGCGCGCGGTGATCATCCCGTCGGTGTGGGCCGACCCCTGCCCAACCGTTGTGCTCGAGGCGATGGCCGCGGGCCGACCAGTCGTCGCCAGCGCTTCCGGAGGCATTCTCGACATGGTCGTCGACGGAGTCACCGGGCGGTTGGTCCCGCCCGGAGATGCACCGGCGCTGGCGCAGGCCATTTCGTCGGTGCTGGGCGATCCGCAGGGCGCCCAGGCTTTCGGCGTCGCCGGGCGAGACCGGGCACGAGAATTCACCGTCGGCGCCGTCGTTCCTCGCATCGAGGCCCTCTACGCCGGCGCCGTCGCGGAAGTAAGGGCGAGGTGACTCGTGTTGGCTAAGCTGCTATCGCGTCCGGGCGTGTCGGCGCCGGGTGTGGCAAGCGGCGCGGGATCCGGTCGACGGGTTGAGCGCTTGAAGTTGCTCACCGCGCCGCGCGACAGCCTGTTCTGGCCGGGTCGACTGTTTGCTGTCTTTGCCTCGCTCGTCGGGTCACAACTGAACGGCGCGTTGTTCGGCCTTATCTTTTGGACGTTGGCGGCGCGAGCCCTGGCTCCGGAACAGGTCGGAGTCGGGGCGGCCTTGGTGGCCGCGATGAACCTGCTGTCGGCGTTCGGGGTTCTCGGTATCGGCACATTGTTGTTGGAGCGCGTCAAGGTCGTCTCAGCAACGGATCGCCGAGCGCTACTCAGCACGGGCTTGGGCATCGCCGGAATGGGCGGGGCCTTGATAGCCACAGCATGGGTCTGTCTCTGCGCGCTGGTGCACCTGTCTGGGGCTTTGGGCGATCTTTCGCTGTTCGCAGCCCTGTTATTGATTGGCACAACGGGCATCGCCGCAATATGTTCAGCGTTTGATCAAGCAGTAATAGGAATGGGCATCAGCGGCATGCAAGTGCGACGGAATCTCGTCGCCTCTATTCTGCGGATTGCTGTCTTAGCTGGCGCTATTGCACTCGGCGTCAGAAGCGGACAAGCTATTCTTTTTGCCTGGACCGTCGGATTCGTCGGCTCTCTTCTTGCCACTCCGCTGCGGCGACATCTCCCGCCTCATGTTCGGGTGACCATTGGGCAACGTATGAACTTGGTGCGAAATTACTGGGTCGCGGCGATAGGTCACCACGGTCTCACACTGGCAGTGTCGTCGAGCAGCCTTATTCTCTCGGTCGTTGTTGCGTCGTTGATGTCGGCGACTCAGACGGCGTACTTCCAGCAGGCCCGGTTGTTGGGCGACACAATAATTCCACTCCCGTACTACTTGACAATTGCCCTGTTCGCCACCGCCGGGGGCTTGGAAGGTTTCCGTCGTAAGGCGCCGCGAACAATGGTCATAGGGATGGCCTTGGCATTGGCCATCATCGTCGGAGGCGCACTATTCGGTCGCGTTCTGTTGCTGATGTTCGGACCTGACTACGCACAACAATCCTGGCCGATCCTTCTGCTACTTCTCAGCGGCGGTCCCGCGCTGGTGATCAAGGACCACTTCGTCGTATTACGTCGCCTTCAAGGTCGGCGACGGCAGGGAATGGTGACGATGGCATTGTGGACCGCGGCAGAGTTGGCGGGTGCGGTCACCGGTGGTCTGCTCGGTGGCATGACGATGTTGATCCTTGGATGGCTGGGGATGTCGGCAGTCTGCGCACTTGTCGCGCTTCCGGCCGTTATCAGAGCAATGCGCAGACAACCTGCGGATGTCCTGTGACCGCGCTGCGGGCGGATGTCGTCATCTGCACCTACACCCTCGCCAGATGGAATCTCCTGCTACGGTCGGTGGAATCGGTTCTGGCGCAGCGCATCGCGCCGCAGCGACTGGTCATCGTCGTCGATCACAACGGAGAGTTATTCGAGCAGTGCCGACAGCAGTGGGCCGGTGGACTGCCCGAGTCGCCCGTGGAGATCGTCGTTGTCGCGAACGAATTCGCGGGCCGGTTGGGTTCGTCACGCAACACCGCACTGCTGTACACCGGCGCTGACGTTGTGGCTTTCCTCGACGACGACGCCGAAGCGGCATCGGATTGGCTCGAGCAGCTCCTCGCCGTGTACGCCACCCACCCCGGAGCCGTCGCCGTCGGCGGGGCGCCACAGCCGAATTATGGTGCGCCCCGACCGTCATGGTTCCCGCATCACTTCGACTGGGTCTTCGGCTGTCACTACCAATCGCTGCCCGATCGGCTAGCTCCGGTGCGCCACCTCATCGGCGCCAGCATGAGCGTCCGTCGCGAAGCCGTCCTGTCCATCGGTGGGTTCCACGCCGATGACCACGACGACATGGACCTCTCACACCGCATTGCCCACACCTACGGGCCGACCGCCGTCTGTTACGAGCCACGGGCCGAGGTGCGTCACTACGTTGCGGCGGAACGGCTGACCTGGTCGTACTTCTGGCGGCGCTGCTTTTACGTCAACCGCAGCAAGGTAGGCGCCTTCGCCGACATGGGTTCGGCCGGCAACATCGGCGCCGAGTTGCGGTTCTGCCTCAGTGTGCTGCTGGGGTGGGGGCCGGCGATGGTCGCCGCGCTCAGCGGCCGGCCTGAGCGCCTGGTGCAGGCGCTGGTTGCAGTGGTCGGCGTCGCATCGCCGGATGCGGACACGTCATCGGCAGGGCGCAACTGGCCCGCGGACGCCGAGCAACGGTTCTGACTACTGGGCTGAGCGCAGCCGACATCCAGCGCGCACACACCGCCGTGCCGGTAGGCGACGATGCCGCATAACCTCATCATCGGAAGCGGTCCGGCCGCGGCGGCGGCGACCTTGGCTCTGGCCGATAACCCGGCCGAGCAGATCACCGTCGTCGACATCGGGGAACGGCTCGGCGACGACACGGCCGCGGCCGTCCACCGCATGAGCGCGCTGGAGCCGGCGCAGTGGGTATCAAGCGACGTCGACCTGGTCGCCGCGCAGCCGGTGGCACTCGCCGGTTCGACGCTCCCCGAGAAACGTGCCTACGGCTCCAACCACATGTTCATCGACCGGGGCCAGCAGCGCGGGATCACCATGCCCGAGAGCGGGAATCATGCGGCGGTGTCCGGAGCGGTCGGCGGCTTCTCGACAGTCTGGGGCGCGCAGATCATGCCGTTCTCCCGAGCCACTTTCGACCGGTGGCCGTTCGGGTGGGACGAGATCGAACCGCACTACCGGGCCGTGCTGGCCGAGGTGCCACTGGCTGCCGAGGAGGACGATTACGCGGAGGACTTTCCGTTGCTGGCGGCCCGCGCACCCTTGCCGCCAGTATCCGGGCGGACCGCCGCCGTCCTAGAGCGCTACCGGCGCCACCGCGACGTCATCCGCGGCAAGGGCATCGTGGTCGGCAAGGCGCGGCTCGCGTTGGCGGCGGGCTCCTGCATGCGTTGTGGCCTGTGCATGACCGGTTGTCCGTACTCGTTGATCTACTCTGCGCGCGACACTGTCGACCGCTTCGTCGCCGCTCGACGCGTCCGGCTAATCTCACGCGTGCTCGTCACCCGAATCGACCAGCCTGTCGGCGCGAGGCCGTCGGTTCATGGCGTCGACCTCACGACCGGGCGCGCCATCTGTCTGGATGCCGACCGGGTGTTCGTAGGTGCCGGTGGACTCGGCAGCACGCGAATCGCGATCAACTCGCTGAGCACGCCGCCAAAGCAGCTCGCCCTACAGGAATCGGTGCAGTTTCTGGTCCCGTTCATCTCGCGTCGGACCACGGGCGACCCTCGCGAACAGCGTGACTTCACCCTCAACCAGTTCAACCTGCTGATGAAGTACGACGACGAGGCCTACACCACCTCACAGGTGCATTGCTATCCGTACAACCCCGCCATCGCCGCGGCGCTGCCGGACTGGCTGCCGCGGTCGTGGGCCGGTGCTGCGCTCGGCCGGGTCACCGCCGGGCTCGGATACCTGCCGTCCTGGCGGTCACCGCAGCTGCGGGTAGACGTCCGGGCACGGCATCAGAATGCGTTGCCTGACGTCGCTGTGCGGGTGGTGTCCGACGAACGGCCGGCGATGCTGCGGTCGGTGCTGCGCCGGCTCACAGCGCTGGGCCCCAAGCTCGACCTGTACCCGGTGCTGCCGATGGTGCGGCTGTCCGGACCTGGCAAGAGCTACCACTTCGGCTCGACGTTCCCGCACGGCGACGGCTCCGATCTGCTCGGCCGCATCGGCACGCTCCGCAACGTCCATCTCATCGACGGCGCGGTCTTGCCGTCGGTGCCTTCGACCACATTCACGCTGACGGTGATGGCCAATGCCCACCGCATCGTGACGGGGAGCCGACATGTCTGACCGGGGAGCCGTCGCCATCACGGGCGCGAACGGCTATGTGGGCACGACATTGCGCGCGGCGTTCGACGCGGCCGGCTACCGAGTTATTGCGATGCAGCGCGTTGCTCCCAACGACGGACGCGATTACCTGCCCTTTTCCCTTGAGGACGGACCGGCCGCCCCGCTGCCCGCCGACGTGGTGGCCGTCGTCCACTGCGCCTACGATCTGCGCGCCCGCGACCGCGCCGAGATCGAGCGGGTCAACCTCCGCGGCACCGACAAGCTCATCCGCGCGGTCGGTGACGTTCCGATCGTTTTCATCTCGTCGATGTCCGCGTACTCGGGCACGCTGCAGATCTACGGTCAGACCAAGCTGGCCTGCGAAGACCTCGTCGCCGCTCGCGGCGGGACGTCGCTGCGGCTCGGCCTCGTTCACGGCGGCGCCGACGGCGGCATGATCGGCGCGTTGCGCAAGGTGGTCGCGCTTCCGCTCGTGCCGATGCTGCGCCCGGACTCCTACCAGTACGCCATCCACGCGCAGGACATGGCGAACTGTGTGCTCTCAACCGTCGAGCAGCGTCCGCCACACCACGTCCTCGGCGTGGCTAACCCGCGCCGGATTGCGTTCAGCGAGATCATGTCGACGCTGCGCGCGGGCGTTACCGCTAAGCCGCTCCACGCCGTCCCGGTACCGTCCGCCCTGCTCTATCGGGCATTGCGGGCGGCGGAAGGAGTCGGCGTCAGGGCAGGGTTCCGCGCCGATTCGCTCCTCGGACTCATGCGCCCTGCACCGAACGTCCCACATGTTGACCACTGGGCCACGTGTGGAATCGCGCCGCGGGACTTCGCGGACGCGCGATAACCGAAAGGATGTCGAGGTATGAAACCAGCACTGAGGGACGCGCAAGCGAATCACCACCCTCGGCCGACTCCACGGAACTCTCACGTGACGGCGTCTGTGGTGATACCCGCGTTTACGTTTGACCGATGGGACCTGATCGTCAAAGCCGTCGACGCCGTCCAATCGCAGAGCTGCCCGCCAGTTGAGCTGATCTTGAGTATCGACCGAAACCCAGAGCTGCTTCGTGCCTGCCAGGATCGTTGGGGCTCAATGGATTTGCCGGTGCCCGTCAAGGTCGTGACGAGCAGCAATCAGTGGACACCCCGCGTGGTGACGGAGTCGAATTCGGACGGCGTCGCTCGCGGCTATGGCGGGGGGAGCGCCCGCAACTCAGGCGCCAAGGCAACGATCGGCGATGTCATCGTCACTTTCGATGACGACGCATGGCCCGAGCCTGAGTGCCTTGAATATCTTCTCGCCCCCTACGACGATCCGTCGGTGGTCGCCGTCGGCGCAACCAGCGTTCCGGATTACGAAACCCGGCGGCCTATGTGGTTTCCGCGGAGCTTCGATTGGATCTTCGGTTGCGCGTACGAGGGTCTTCCGATCGCCCTCGCCCCGACGCCACGTTTGTTCGGTGGGATGCTGTCGGTGAGGTCATCGGCGTTTCGTGCGCTCGGCGGGTACAAGTCGGCGGACTTCGACGATCTGGACTTATGCACGCGATTGGCGTTCACGTATTCGGATTCCGCTGTCCTATACGAGCCTCGAGCTGTTGCCCACCATTTCGTCCCGGCTAAGCGGGTCACATGGCGATACTTTTGGACGCGCAGCTTTCTGGTGAACCGGGACAAAGTCGCCGCATTCGCAGTTCTGGGTGAAGCTGCCAGCCTCGCACCCGAGCGACAGTTCGTGCTGCACTCGATTCCCAGGCAGTCCGCCGCTGCGCTGCGTGGCCTCTTCACGGGACATCCTGAGGAAGTTCTCCAATGGGCTGCCATGTTCGTTGGAATCGGACTGGCAGGTCTCGGCAATGTGGTGGGACGTCTGCGCATGTGGCGAGATGCCCGCCGGCATATTGGCTAGTGGTTCTTGACGACTCCGGTGACGGGGCGCCGCCTACCGCTGGTCAGGACCACTCCAGAGCGCTGCGGAATTGCATTCCCGCCCTGGTAGTAGTTCGACTAGCGCCGCTTCTGTGATCGGGACGGCGACCTTGCGGCACGCCGGATACGACCGGGAACGGCGTCGGCGAGCGGCGCCGGAGAGGTTCGAGCCGACGAAGCCCCGCTCCCCCAGCGCTTGAGATTCTTGACCTTCTAGGTTCCGTCGACGTCGCTTCGGCCGGCAAGCGCCCTTGTTTTCAACGACGGACGCTGCCTGCTCAGAGCATCGAGGTGTCGGCCGTTTACCGGCGCGGCATGCTGTCTGATTTCCGGTACCCAGTCCAGTTCGATGGCGGTGCTGGCCTTCGGGCGCCCAACAGGCTCATAGTGCAAGCCCGCCGCCTCCATCAGGTGATGGTCGAAAACGTTGCGGCCGTCGAGGAACACGTTTCCTCGCATCCGGGCCCGGAACTTGGCGAGGTCGAGCAGGAGGAAGTCGGGCCAGTCCGTAGCCAACACGACGGCGTCGGCGTCGGCGGCGACTTCATACGGGTCACCGACCACAGCGAGTCCGGGAACGTGGGACACACTGGACACCAGAGGGTCGTATGCGATCACCTCGGCTCCGCGACTGAGGAGGCGTTCGGCCACCTCGAGCGCGGGGGAATCGCGCAGGTCGTCGGTGCCGGGCTTGAACGCAAGTCCGAGCAAACCGATGCGTCGCCCAGCCAGACAGTCGAAGTGCCGAATCAGCTTGTCCACCAACACATCATGCTGTTGTTTGTTGACCTCGACCGTGGCGGTGAGCAACGCCGGCTCATAGCCTTCGCGGCGCGCGCTGGTGATCAAGGACGACAGGTCCTTGCCGAAGCACGAGCCGCCCCACCCGAGTCCGGCGGAAAGGAACTCGGCGCCGATACGGTGGTCGAGCCCCATGCCGGTGGCGACACCGGTCACGTCAGCGCCCACAAGGTCGCAGATATTGGCCAGCTCGTTGATGAAGCTGATCTTTGTGGCGAGGAACGCGTTGCTCGCATACTTGACCGCCTCGGCGGTGGTGGGATCGGTACACAGCAGCCCCGGTCGCTTCGTCGGGTCGGCGCCGTCGAAAGACTGCTGCAGGATCGGCCGGTACAGGTCTGCGACGAGTCGCACCGACTGTGCATCCTCACTGCCAAGGACTACTCGGTCGGGATGGAGAAAGTCGCCGATCGCGCTGCCTTCACGGAGGAACTCGGGATTGTGCACAAGCGTGACGGGCGCCGCGTCGCCGTTCCGTTGCACGAGTGTGTCCTGAAGGACCGTCCAGACCGCCCGCGCGGCGCCCAAAGGGATGGTGCTCTTGGTGACGACTGTTACCGGATGTCGGACAGCCGCAGCCACCGACCGTGCGGCGTCGTTCAACGCTGACATATCGGCGCAGCCGTCTGGGAGTGGAGGCGTCCCGACGCACAAGAAGACCGCATCGGCGCCGGCGATTCCGTCCGCGTAGTCAGCCGTGAAACGGAGCCGCCCTGCACGCAGGCCCAAGTTCACCAGATCCTCGAGTCCTGGCTCGTGGAAGGGGATTTGGCCGATCTGCAACCGGGCGAGTTTGGCCGTGTTCGTCTCGATGCCGGTGACTTCGTAGCCCAGGTGGGCGAAGCATGCGGCGACGACAGTGCCGACGTATCCAGTACCGACGACCGCAAGTCGGTAACCCTTGCGCGGGCGCACGAGAGGTGAGGCCAGGATCTGATCAAGAGGCATGGTGGGGACGCGATCCTTTCCCGTTTTATTGCGCGGTAGCAATGTGAGCCGGATGCAACGTCGCACCCGCGGAGCGAGCGATTGCTCGGCGCCTCGTGACCTGAGCCCGGTCCCCGACCACGCCGCGCACATCGACGCTGGGCGATCCTTGGTCCTGGGCGCCGGCCACGAGGGCGGCCGCCGCGGCGACCTGCCGCGGCCGCGACCGGAACCACTTGACCGTGCGCCGCAACCCCTCCTCGATCGGCACTCCCGGGCGCCACCCCAAGCGTTCCTGCGCGCGAACGATGCTTGGCAAGCGACGAGTGGGGTCGTCGATCGGCAGCAGATGATGCTCCAGGGTCGACAACGAGCCCGTGATCCGAAGGACGAGTTCGGCGAGTTCGGCAACGGTGTGTTCGGTCGGGTTCCCCAGATTCACCGGTCCAGGCTCGTCACAGTCGAGCATGGCGATAATTCCGCGGATCAGGTCGTCGACATAGCAGAAGCTGCGGGTCTGCGACCCATCCCCGTAAATAGTCAGCGGCTGCCCGTTGAGGGCCTGCGTGATGAAACTGGACACCACCCGGCCATCGTGCGGGCGCATCCGGGGACCGTAGGTGTTGAAGATCCGCATCAGGCCGACATTGACGCCCAGGCTGCGCCGGTAGGCCATCGACAAGGCCTCGGCGAACCGCTTGGCCTCGTCGTAGACACTGCGCGGCCCGACGGGATTGACGTTGCCCCAATAGTCCTCGGTTTGAGGATGCACCAGGGGGTCGCCGTAGACCTCGCTGGTGGAGGCGAGTACGAACCTCGCCCGGTAGCGGTGAGCCAGCCGGAGCATGTTTTCGGTACCCCGGCTACCGACGGCGAGCGTCTCCAACGGGAGACGGTGGTAGTCCGGAGGTGACGCAGGGCTGGCGAGGTGAGCGACGACGTCGACGGGTCCTGCTACGTCCACCTCGTCGCTGACGTCGGTCTGCACCACCTCCAGGTTCTGGCGGTCGAGAAGATGCGCAAGGTTATCCAGTGAAGCGGTTGACAGATCGTCCAGGCAGACGACGTGGTCGCCCCGATCCAGCAACGCTTCGCAGAGATGTGAACCCAGAAAACCGGCGCCCCCGCTGACGACCACTCTCACGGGGTCACCAACAGATCGTTGGACCGCCGCGCGTCATAGTGGCCTGACCACGCATTTGGCATGGATGCGCTCCTCCTGATGGAAGCAGGCCGACCCGAAGGCGGCGCCACGATTTCTGCGGCGCCCCGGTCCGTCCAGCTATATACCGGTGACTCACTCATTCCGGATTCTACATACTATTAGACAATATCCTGCTGGTTTAGACAACTTATAGTTTGTGATCTAGGGCCGAAACGTCCACACCATCGGCATGCTTGGCAAAGCGGAGACCGCGAAGCCCCGCCGCATCCCGGAGACCCTGGAGAGCCCGCCCGACCCAGCTCATCGGCAGGGCGGTCAGGCGGTAGCTTCCAGAATCAGAGACTCGATTCGGTTGGCCAGGTCGCCGATCGCGACCGCGTGCCGGTCCACACCGGCCAGTTCAGCGTGTTCAGACGTCCCAGGCTCGCAACGCACGACGCGACGGAACCCGGCCCGGATCAGCGCTCGGCGCAACGTGTCTTCGTCGTAGAGATAGATATGGCCCCACTCACGCATCATGCGATTCAGCACGTGAACTGGACTAGCTTCATCTGCGCGCTCTGCGAGTGTGCCGTAGGTGCGGTTGCTCCAGCGAATGTATTCCTGGGCATCAGGATCCTTGGAGTCTGGCAGCTGTCGAAACACGTCCAGGTTGGGCGTCGAGATGCGCAACACGCCGTCGCGCTGAAGCACCCGGTGCGCCTCGCTTATCAACTGCAAACCGGCTTCGTAGGGCACGTGTTCGATCATGTGTTCGCAAGCCATATAACGAAACGACGCCGAGGGAATCGGCCAGCGCTTGATCGCGTCGAGATAGACAGTGTCGGGTCGGACCGGTACCGGGTCAGTGCTCAGCCATCCGTCGAGCACGTTCAGACCGGAACCGATGGAGAGGCACCGTTTCTCCGCTGGAACCTCAGCGCAATAGCGGTCGAGTTGTCGAGTCCGGCGGACCAGACCTCTAGCCTGCAAGGCCCGCACCGCAGTTCCATAGACGAGGGGGTAACGCTGGAGTGCTGCGCCTACTCGCCTAATCGCTGCCGGCGGCGGGTGGCTCGGTCCATCAACCACCGATTCGCTTTCCAACACCCCCGGCTCTGCCGAGTCTAACCAGTCCTGCTGTTGAGACTTCATGACACAATCCCCTTTCTGAGGAAGCGTGAAACCTGACCCGCCTCGTAGGTCGTGCGTGGATAGTCGGAACAGCAGCCAACGGTGACAAGAGGCCCGATTGACTGTTGTGACCATGGTCGAGATGCCGCCGCTGCAGTGTTCACGTGTTGCCGCTCTTCGACGCCAAAAGTGCACCGTTGACAACGACATAGTTGCCCGCCAGCGAAACGGATCCCGGCTTGACGGGTGGACCGACGGTGGCGCTACTGGAAAGCCTCGGTGAATGCGTCAGAGTAACGTTGTTGTCGGTGCAAGTTCCCGAAGCTTGTAGCGCATTCAGCTGATAGCTGTGGGTGCCGTCGTATTTTCGTTCGATCGAAACGAACCCGGTCACGGTGCAAAAGCTTGCGCTGTTCAGATGCAACCCCGAGTAGTCGCCAGCTCCCGCAACACTATTGGAATCCGCCACACAGGCGGACAGGGTGACCTGCTGCGCACCGTCCAGAGAAAAGCCGTACGCTTTATTGTCCTGCGCGCAACACGAGGACATGGTGATGGAATTGCCTTTGGGTACGTTGAAACCTATACCAGAGGCGGGAGTGACCGTGCCGCACACGAACGCTTTGCAGGCAGTGAGAATGGCGTTGCTAGTCCCCAAGTAGAATCCGGCGAGACCAATATTTCCGGCAGAGCACCCTATAAGGAAGGTGTCCGAACTGCCGATGTTGAAGCCATTACCCCAACTTTCGTAGGCAACGACATTGGTAAACCGGTGTTCGCCCCGTCCGTAGGTGTTGACTGCGTCGTTCCTGATATTAACGATGAAGACATCACTGACTTCGTTGTGCGGGTCATAGCATTCGTCGTTCGTCGCCTCCGCATACTGCGGGTTTGTCGCAAAGTAGATTCCATAGCTGGTAGCAGTCTGGTGGGTCTTGTTCCCGTCAATCGTCATGTCACGAATCGCGACAAACTCGGCGTTGCCAGCCCTACCATCCGGCGATACAAAGTTCTCGACGACATTGCAGTTCGAGCTGTTGGCCAGCTGGATTATGGTGGCGCGCATTCCCGCACCCGCAAGGCGGGTGTCCTTTTGCAGCACAATCGGAGCGTTGACGTAATAAGTGCCGGCCTCTAGCTGCACCGCCACACTTCCAGACCCGATAGCGGCGTTGATCGCAACCAGATCGGTCGTTCCAGTGGTGTCACCGGACGGAGCGACAATTCGGTGGGTGCCCGGGCTCGACATGGCGCCGACATCCGGCGCGGCGGACTCCGCGCTGTTCGTCCGGGCATTGGTAGGTGACGCATTCACCAACCGGGCGGCGGCCGCGCCCGCCACGCCACTCACTACTCCGAAGCCGAGTAATCCGAGCGTGACCAACGTGCGCCTGCCGGCATCCGCTTCGTCATGGCCGGCGCTGTCCTGCTGGTTGCGCGAGCCCGGCCGACTCCGACGAACAAGCATGCGTAGAGCCGCCACGCCGCAGACGGCGCCTGCGACCGTGGGGGCCGCGTCGAGTGCTGTCGCACCCTGCCGGGATAGCACCGCAAGGCAGCCAAGGACGCCGATCGCGGCGATCGCGGCACTGCCGAGCGGGCGGTGCTGAGTCTCGAGGGTTCCGACGATTGCAGCGACCGTCGCGATCACCGCGAGCATGACGACGGCCACGAACAGCTTGTCCAGAGAGCCCAGGGTCTCAAAAAACCACTCTTTGACAGGGACCGGCATCAGGTCGACGACCAGTGAGCGGGTCGCAGCACGAGCATCGGCCCGCGCGCCCAACGGGATGCCCGCCAATTGTGCAACCCCGAGCGCGACGAACGCGGCGGCGACGCCTCCGATCATCCGCTCATTCGACGGTGCGACACCCATGGACGTGACCTACGCCTTGTGTGTCTGCAGTGCCGTGCTCGACATGTGTCTGTAAAACCATCCGAGCAGCGGCAGCGCCGCTTTGGGGGCGTTCGGGAGGCGCATGGCGATCTTGTCCTGGGAGGCAACTCGCGCCTCGCATCGCAGGCCGTGCCGCTGCATAGTCGCGATGGTGCTCCGTAGCGATCGGTAGAAGGTCTCGTCCTCGCTGAACCGGTTGAAAATTTCGACCCGATCCCAGAACGGAAACTCCGTAAAGTAGCGCGCCGCCAGCCCACTCCGCAGGGACGTCGCCACGGCGGCCCTGCGCAGCGGTCCCTTGGGCAGCCAATGGACAAACGGCGCCAAGAGGTGAGTCTCGACGGGACGCCACCTGGCGGGGAAATTGTGCAGACCGCTAGCTCCTGGCGCCGATATTCGCGCCACCTCCGAAGCGAACAGTTCAAGATCGGCCACGTGCTCGATGACCTGGTCAGACAGCACAATGTCGAACATGCCGTCGGGGAACGGGTAAGTAAAGTCGTTGTTCAGCAGTTGCAGACGTTCAGGATCGGCGCCGTTCCGGGTGAGGTATTCACGTCCTCGTTCGATGTAATTGGGCGAAATATCGATCCCGTAGGCGTCCCAACCCTGGGCGCACAGCCACGCAGCGGTGTCACCACGCCCGCAGCCGACGTCGATTATGCGCAGCGTCTCAGGGCCTTTGCTTCGGTCCTCCAGTTGCCGAGCGAGATAGCGCCGAAAGTTCGCCGGCGGGGCGATGGGCGTCTCAAGAGGATGGTTCTTGGCGTCCTCATCGTGCTCGGCGAAGTTAGGGAGGACTTCGCTGTGCTCGCTCATAGGCATGGTCTCGACGGTCCCGAGACAGTGGACCTCCGACCAATCGACAGTGCCCCGCAGGCGTGGGTCCAGCTCACTCATACTGTCTCCCCCTCACTCCGGCTTTGGCCCTGCCACCGGCGGCAAACCAGTCATTCAACTAAATCGTAGTATACATACTTATCGGATGATATAGGCATCACAAGGAACTAGGGGTTTTGAGATCAGCCGTGGTTATCCGGTGAGCTGGATGCTTCCGATCGGATAGCTACCGTCGTTGTCGCGTCCGGCCTGGGCAAGTGTCATCGGCGGGTAGTTGACGGTGCCGTTTCCATGTGACTTGTGCTCGTTCCAAAGGACCTTCGCGACGAGCCGGTAGCTGCCGGCCGACAGTCCGGACGTCGGCAGGGAGAACGTATCGCTGCTAGCCCGACTTGCTGGATCTTGCGCAGTGTCGGTGTAGTTTTGCTCGGCAGCGATCGTGAGTAACGACAGCGCAGACCGCAGGGTCGTGACGACATTGTTGTCGCTATTGCGAAGCTCGTAGACGACCTGCCAATTGTCGTATGACGGCGCGGTGCCGAAGTTGGTCCAGTGCACCGTGATAGGCAACGCCGAGCCCGGGGTGGCGCTAGCCGGCAAGGTCGCGGACGAGACGGCATAGCGGTAGCCGGCGTACTTGTTGGCACGCGCCCAGACGTCATAGCTATCCGGCGCCGGGGCCATCCCCCCGCTGCTTGCCGCCAATGTCACGTTGCTCGCCACCAATGAAACGTGGTAATTCACCGTGTCTTTGAGAGCCCGCTGGAAAAACGCGGCGGCGCCGTCAGGTTGAAAGGTGCACCATTCGGTGACGACCGGCGCGATGCGCCAGCGCGCCAGCAGCACCTTGATAACCGAATTATGGTGCTGCACATGCCAGGAATCGGGAGATGTGGCCCAGGTTTGTGGCGGCGGGTAGACACCCAGGCAGTCGGCGCGGATCCCCACCGGCCGCCTTGGTGAGGCGGCCAGGAACTGTCGGGTGATTTCGACATTGTCATCACCCGCAATGATTTGGGTGTCCGGAAATGCGGCCAGCGTCGCGTTCACCATTCGCGTGATCGATGCCTTCGTGACTGACTGGTCGCCGTATTGGTCGTAGTAGCCCAGTTGGGCGATGCTGTTTTCCGGTGATGGTCCGGGCGCGCCTAAATTCTCTGCCACGAAACCGATGTGGTTTTCCGACCAGTCGCCGTAGCCGGAGAACTCGAACCATTCGACGCGTTCATCGTGGTCGTACCGCGCGCCAAGTGCGGCGATCAGGTGCTCGAGCGGCGCGAGGTAGGCGTCGGCGTTCCAGTTCGGCACGACGTACTTCTTGCCGTCGAAGTAGTGGTCGGTGGTGGCCCCCGGCGTCGCGTGCAGCCACTCCGGCACCCCCATCACGGTGTTACCGCTCTCCCAGTTGGATGCGAACGCCATGATGCGGAAGTGGAACCGTTGGTTGCGGGCATGCGCAGCAGCGATCTCATTGTCGACCGCCGTGAAGTCGTAGGTTTGGGGACCCGCCGGTTGGATTTGTGACCACAGCAACCGGTCGCCGGCATCGTTGGTACCTGGCCATGGCGGATAGCTGCTGGTCGCCGACTGCGGGTACAAAGGCATGCCGATGTCTTGGTATTGGCCACGTTTCGGGTTCACCAAATCCGGTGCCGAGAACGGTGTAACGGCACCGGGAAATGTGCGCCACGAGTATCCAGCCGCGGTGTTCAATGCGGTGGTTTTATCAACGTCACGGAGAATGAACCACAGTGAGGTGGCGACCATCAACAGCGCCAGTGCCGCAACTCCCGACCGAGCGGCACCTTTCATTCGGGAGTCGCTGATCTGCAGTTGTGTTTTCTCGGGAAGCGCTCGAGCGCAAGGCCCGTACTAGTCGAGACTCGCCATGCGACCTCGGGTCGATACGGCTGGGTGCGCAAGTCAGCAGTCCTTGTCCGGGTCGGGTGGCGAACCGGCTTCGTCAAGCCAAAAAGAAGCGATGTTGAACCTGTCGGGACTCGTCGCCGGGGTGCCGTCTTGCTGGATGTATTGGAGCTCAGCCTCCACCATGTAGCCCCCCGCGACCCGCAGGGTCGGGCTGTTGAAGGCCACTCGATAACACTGATCGCGCGTGAGATCCCAGGCGATGGACGCGTCAGGCGGTAACTCCTGGCGGAGCTGCCTCAGCACCTCCTGCGCGTCAACCGTATGCATAGCCAGGTAGTACGCCTGGATCCTTTCAGTCCCGAGGTCTTTTACCTCCTTATAGACAGCACCGTTGTTCGTCACGTACGGCGGCAAACTGGGATCATCGCCGTAGTCGGAACCGGTGTCGCTCAAAGCGTTCAGCGCGTGCATGGCGTCCCAATTGGCCCGCGTAGCTCCGACGCCGGGAATCGACTGCTCTTGGATAGCCGACATTGCCGGGCGCAGCGCGACGGCAGACACGCTTGCAGGTGCCCGCGGTGCGCTCCCCGGCGAGGGCGACGAACAGCCCGTCGCCACACCGATTACAACGCACCCGATACCGACTGCCATTCGCCCCACGACGATCATCTCCCGACTGCGACTCAATGCTGCTGACTCTACTCTAAGTCTAGTTAATCCTTCCTATCAATCCAAATAGTATGTAACATCGATCGAAGCTAGACTATATGTTTGTGCGACATCAGACGGTGATCGCTGTAGCGGCTTCGGCGGGCGTAGTTCTAGGCTTCGCCGGCTTCGAGCTAAGGAGAGAGATATGCCTGCACGTTTTATGACTGACCCGCACGAGATGCGGTCGATGGCGGGCCGGTTTGACACCCACGCCCAGACCGTCGAGGACGAGGCCCGCAAGATGTGGGCATCGAGCCAGAACATCGCCGGCGCCGGCTGGAGCGGTACGGCTCAGGCCACGTCGTTCGACACGATGGGCCAGATGAACACGGCGTTCCGCAACATCGTCAACATGCTGCACGGTGTGCGCGACGGCTTGGTCCGCGATGCGAACAACTACGAGAGCCAAGAGCAGGGCTCGCAGCACCTGCTGTCCAGCTAGTCCACCCCCCCGATACTTGTAGGAGAACAGTCATGTCGATCAGTTACCAGTTCGGCGACGTGGATGCCCACGGCGCGATGATCCGCTCCCAGGCCGCGTCGCTCGAGGCCGAGCACCAGTCCATCGTGCGCGATGTGCTGGCTGCCGGTGACTTCTGGGGCGGCTCGGGTTCGGTGGCCTGCCAGGAGTTCATCACCCAGTTGGGTCGCAACTTCCAGACCATCTACGAGCAGGCCAACTCCCACGGCCAAAAGGTCCAGACCGCAGGCAACAACATGAGCAGCACCGACTCCGCTGTCGGCTCCAGCTGGGCCTGACACCCTTTCGGGGGTCCGGTCGGCAAAGATTTGAGAGCGGCTACGAAATCGCGTGCCCAGCAATTAGCAAAAGACAACCACGACGCTGCGGGCGGGACACTAACGGTCCTGCCGGGTTGTCACGCGGTGGTCTTACGCTCCGCCGGTGACGACCCAGTCCCAGTCTGCTCGTGAAGCTGCGGCTGTGGGGTGCGCCGCGCTGTGACGACAACGGCCGAGCTGAGATACTGAACGATGTCATCGATGATTCAACGGGTGCCCCAGACGGCTGTCGGCGTCGTCGCACTCATAGTTGCTCTCGTTGGATTTGCGTCCCGGTACTTTTCAATCACCAACCATGCCACGTTCATCGCGGCGGCGCTGTCGCCATACCTCGTGCTGTGCGCACCGGCCTCGGCGGCTTTGCTTCTCTGGGGTCGACAGTGGATTCTCGCCTTCGCGGGCGTCGGCTTGACGGTCGCGGCGGTCGCGGTCCAGCAGCACTCGTACCTCCGTTCGGCTGCCGGGCGACCGGCGAGTGTCGACGTTCGGCTGATGTCGGCGAATCTCTACGAAGGGATGGCCGACCCAGACTATCTCGTCAGGACGGCTCGAGAGCAGACGGATGTTGTTGCCTTTCAAGAAGTTACCCCGCAAGAAGCTGACCGGCTTTCCCGCGCTGGACTGGACGCAGCGTTTCCCTACCGATGGCTCGAAGCGCGGGACGGTTCTGGCGGAGTCGGCATGTGGAGCCGGTTTCCGATAGAGACACCGCGGCGCATCGGCGGTTACACATTTGCATTTCTCACCGCGCAACTTCAGGTGACGGGTGTCTCAATACATCCAACCGTCGTCGTGGCGCACGTAGCCGGTCCCTGGCCACAACCCATCGATGATTGGCGGCGCGACTTAGATCGGTTGCCGGCTGCCTTGTCCGAAGTCGGCGAGCAAGCCGGCGCGGGTTCTGTGATCGTCGGCGCTGACTTGAACAGCACAACCGACATGCGACCCTTCCGCGCGTTGTTAGGCAACGGCTACCAGGATGCCGCCGAACAATCCGGAGCCGGAATCGAGCCGACCTTTCCGGCCAACTCGCGGCTGCCCCCCAGTTTCGCCATCGACCACATCCTCACTCGTGAATGTGCGGCAACGTCGCTGCAGACGCTGAAGATTCCAGGGTCGGACCATCGAGGTCTCGTCGCGACGATAGCGATTCCAAGGTCGTCGGCGCGCCCCTGATCACAGCCGTCGGCACGAACGGCGCGGCACGAACGGCGCGGCATGGACTGTGTGCTCCCCGGCGAGCGTGACGAACAGCCCAGCGGCGACGGCCGATGGTTGCAACGAGTCCAGCAACACGGCGAGAGGCTGCCGCGCGCCCGCTGCCGCGATACTGGGTGGATGGATCACATTGAGCGCGTCGCGTCGCGTGAGGTTTACCGAAGCCGTTGGATGACGGTGCGGGAGGACCAGATCCGTCGTCTCGACGGCAGCGACGGCAGCTACGGCGTGATAGACAGACCGGACTACGCGTTGGTGATCGCGCAGGATGGCGACCGGATTTGCCTGGTCGAGCAGTTCCGCTATCCGCTGGGGCGGCGGACGTGGGAGCTCCCGCAGGGCACTGCACCTGACCTAGTCGACGCCGAACCTGCCGCGCTGGCGGAGCGGGAACTGCGCGAGGAAACCGGACTGCGCGCGGAGTCGATGGTCTTTCTAGGTCTGCTCGATGTCGCGCCCGGGATGAGCAGCCAGCGCGGTCGGGTGTTCCTGGCAACAGGGATCACCGAGGGTCAGCACGAACGGGAACACGAGGAGCAGGACATGCACAGCGCCTGGTTCTCCCGCGGCGAGGTGGAGCGGATGATCGTCGAGGGCGCGATTACCGATGCCCAGTCGATCGCGGCGTGGGCGCTGTTCTTGCTCGTTCCGCACGCTAATGCCTGAAAAGCCGGACCGACGTAGCGGCGAACGCACTCTGTAGGCCGGGTCCGAACCGATTGCCGTAACAGCTTCATACTGATGCTTTCCCAGCTTGACGACCCACCGCAGTGAGAACACTCAGAAGGCCGTCCACGGCGCGATCAACGGCGAACAAGTCTGCGTAGTGCCGTGCCGCTGCTGCCCCACGCAACGTCGCGGTCAATGGTTCCGACAACTCGTCAAACGCGGCAGTCAGACCTGCGACATCGTGGACCCCCACCGGGGGCAGGATGGCGGGCTGGTATTCGGGCAGGCCCCCGACTGGGGAAACGATGGGCGCGACACCAAGCTGCATCGATAACAGTTGCACACCGCTTTGCGAGGCACCGCAATAGTGCACGATCGATCCCTTCGCGGCAGCAAGCGTGTCGACCACATCCGCATAGCGGTAAGTGCCAGGGCGCCAACGCACATAGGCCGGAAGGGTCCGGATGACAAGCGGTCCATCTCCGATCAGCAGCAGCTCGTCGCCGCGCCAGCTGCCACCGTCTACATGTCGCTGCCAGGCCTCCAGAACTATGTCTATATTTTTGTGCGGGCCCAGCCGGCCCGCTATCACGAAATCGCGCCGCTCTTCCGGACCGACAAACGGTGGAACGAGCGTGGGATCCAGGTCACTGCAGAGCGGCACCACGTTCACGGCAGTCCCCGCAACGTCCCGCCGTGACGCCACAGCGATTGCGGCGTAGTTGCTGTAGGTCAGTGTGGCCGCCGATCGGGAGCCCCACCAGTCGAATAAGGCACGCGCGTAGCCTCGCCGTGGCGTTTGGCCGTTCTCCCGGCGCTCGTCGTGCACGAGCTGAACACGTGGCGCGCGCCCGGCCAGCGCGATCCAACGTGGGTCGTACACGAGTTCCGCGATCACGACATCGGGCCGATGTTCGCGGATGCGATGTTGCGCCGCAAGCCAAGTCGACGCTGAGCGGAACCGCGGATCGAGCACCAGCTCGTAGTCACGGGCCGAATCTGACTCCGGGTGTTGGTCAGTGGTCACCAACAACACATCGACGCCGCGCCCGCGCAGCGCTTCCGCCTGCACCCGCGCCAGTGGCCGCATCGATGGTGAGAGCCATAACACCCGAGGCGCATTCGACGCCGCGGTTGCATTCGCGCCAGCGCGATAATCGCGGGGCGGGTGAGCCTTCGTCATCGCCATCGCCGTGCTGTGCCTTCCTCGGCAGTCGAAGCGGAACTTATTCCGCGAAAGTTCGGTACCCCAAGCGCTTCCGCTACATCGAGAGCTCGACGTGTTTTGGTTTCACTAAATCTGGTCATAGCCGTCCCACAACATTCGCTTTCGATACCGAAATGGCCGGGCTACGCAGTGTCGGAGGAAAGACGAGCTGACCGCCCCACTCGTCGATGTAGTCCAGTTGTCGACTCAGATCGTCTTCTAGATCCCACGACAGCGCCAAAACTACGTCTGGGCGATCTTTGGCGATGCGCTCGGGATCAACAATCGGGATGCGCATACCTGCTGTGAACCGGCCGTGTTTATAGGGATTGCGGTCGACGATGTACTCGAGCAGATCGCTGCGGATCCCGCAGTAGTTGAGCAGGGTACTGCCCATGCCCGTCGCACTGTAACCAACCACGCGCTTCTCCTCGGCGCGGCACTGAAGCAGGAACCGGAGCAGATTCTGACGCCGTCCGGCTGCGCGAGGGCGCAACTGCAGATACCCGTCCGCCCGGTGCAATCCCGAGGCTTTCTCAAGGCCCAACACCTCGACGACGCGTTTGCTGGGCGGTGCGGCAATTCGTGAGGGGCGAGCCCAGATACGAAGCGTGCCAACTTGGGTAGGCAGAATTTCTGCATCGACGACAGCCAGGCCGGCAGTGGCGAGCGCACGCGTTGCCGAGCGCAGGGTGTAGTACTGACAGTGCTCGTGGTCGATCATGTCGAACTGGACCTCATGGACCAGTTTCAACGCGTGGTGTACCTCGATGCTCAGCCAACCGTCATCGGCGAGCAGAACGCGCAAAGATCGGGTGAAACCCTGAAGATCCTGTATGCGCGCATAAATGTTGTTGGCTACGACCAACTCTGCCGGCCCGTGTTCGGCACGTACCGTGCGTGCCAGTGGCTCGTCCAAAAGCGCAGAGACCGTTGGCACCCCACGCTCACGAGCCGGTAATGCCAACATTTACCGATGGCTCGATTCCCAGGCACGGAACGCCTGCCGCGACGACATGTTGCAGAAGGTAGCCGTCATTGCTGGCGACCTCTACCACGAACGACTTTTTGACAGACTGAGTCGCTTGACGGTGTCACGGACGAATGCCTTCGCGTTCTGCACGCGGGCATCTGAAAATGAGGAAAAGTACGGATATTCACTGACGGTGTCCTCCGGCATGATCGACCCAGCCAGCTGAAGCAGCAGGCAGTCCTCACACAGCCGAAGCGCAGTGGAAGGTCGGCTCGGGCAGATCGAGATCTCCTGGCGCGAGTAACTTTTCGCTTGGCGGAGTCGCTCCGAGGTCCAACACCACCACCAGTCGTTCCGAATCGCAGAGACGGCAACGCGCACGTACTCCCACCCGTGGTGTGCTGTTTCCTGTTCCGCGTCTCACGGCGCACCGAGGGGGGGCCCGGACCGCGGCGGGGGCACACCGCGGCCCGGGCGTTCGAAGGGAGCCTGGTCCAGCTTGCAACGCGCGCTGTCAACCGATTCCGCCACAGTGCGGTCATGTGCGAGCGATTGACCGGACATGTCGCAGTACTGACCATAGCCCCCAGATCTTGGGTGAAGAACGTTCACCAATACGCTTCGTCGCTGGCCACGACGGCCTCGAGCGTCCTGGCAATAAGCAGAAGATCACCTGCCATCGACCAGGTGCTGACAGAAGACAAATCCAGGCGTAATGATGTGCCCCACGCAAGATCCGACCGATCGACAGTCACGATGCCGCGCTACCGACCGATGCCAGGAACGGCCAGCTTGCATCTCTCTCGGAAATGACGCTGACCGGTAGTGGCCACTCGATCGCAAATGCAGGGTCATCCCAGCGGAAACCCTGCTCTTCGGCGGCTTCGTAGACGCCGCTTACTTGGTAGAGAACTTCGGTGTTGTCCGCAAGAGTCTGAAATCCGTGCGCAACAAATGGCGGCAAGAACAGCGACCGGCGGTTGTCGGCACTCAGCTGCACCATGACATGCTTCCCGTAAGTTTGCGACTCCAGCCGCACGTCCATGGCTACGTCGACGATCGCTCCACGGGTGCAGCGCACCAACTTGGCCTCGGCATGCGGAGAAACCTGACGGTGCAATCCACGCATGGTTCCTCGGGCGTAGTTATAAGACAGGCTCGTCTGCGCGACGTGTGGGAGCAGTCCATAAGCGGCGAATTCGTTGGCGCAGAACGAGTGTGAGAAGAAGCCACGATCGTCGCGATCCGGCTCGATATCGATAATCGTGACTCCGGCAATGGCAGTAGGTGTGTATTTCACCGGGGCTCTTCCTTCCAGAAATTGTGTCCGTCTGCTACCACGTCGTGGCCGCCCTCGAGCAGTACCGGGGCAAGCAAGCAACCCAAGTAGCGCTCCGTGCCGCTGACTAGCAATCGCACTGTGATGTCCCTCTGTCGTTCGGTGGCCGTCGGCGCTAATTGACCGAATAATCGGATTCGGTTTCCAGTAGCGCCTTTTCGACCGTGAACGCCGCCCCGTATTCGGCGGGTAAGCGCGCCTTCTTTTGGGCTGTCTCAGCTGAGATCGGCAGGTAGAGAACGGGATTCAGCAAGTCTGAATCCCACCTGAGAGTCTCGTAGCCGGATATCAGCTGGTCGCGAAATTCCCCGGGGATCGACTCCGCCACAAATCGACGGTCTTGGTGGCAGTCAGCCCGCTGCGGACCCATGACCATGTTCGGCTCGCAGTCGCGGTGAAACTTGGCCGGCTGTTGTTTGACTGCTCCTCGATGGTCTGCGAGCCGGCCATCTGGGAGATCGGCGTCCGTCGACCGGACGTCCGCAGCGGGGCACAGCGCCGCAAACGAGTTGTTCTCTTCAATTTCCCGGCCGGTGCCGCCCCTGGTCAGCACTCGGGCGTGAATGACCAGATCTGGGTTGTCTCGCACGATTTCCATCAGCGTCGCGCCGGCGCCGATGGCGATGTCTCGCAGTGGGCTCCGATGACAGCCACGGAATCGAGGCCGACCGGCGTCAGCGCCATCATGTAGGACGACCCGCGAGTTCAGCAGAGTCCCGCTGCGCCCGGGCACGAATACTCGGCATGGCGTCGCTTCGCGAAGCGAACGCCGAGAAGAGCGCGCCCGCGAACCATCCCCCATGGGAAGGACGGCATTGGCGCCGGAACTGCGGAAACCGGTCATGAGCACAAAGTGCATTATACATACTAACTGAACGATGTTAAGCCCATCAGTAAACTAACGGTATCGTCCGCGGTTGAGCGACGGCGCGAGCCAGATTGCGGTAGTTGGGCGGCCAGCATGAGCGGAGCGATTTTTTGCAGAGCGGCCAACCTGCTGCGCGGGGGCTCGCGCGAATCCCGATTTGGTCAACCGGTGTACACCGGGCGTTGGAGCACCGCGGGACGGTAATGGTAGCGGGCAGTCTCACGAGCGCTGGTGCCGTGACGGCCGGCCGTTTGTGACAGCGGAGGACCGAGTGGGGTCCCCTGCCCCCCGGGCACCACCGGTGGCGCGGCCGCCAGCGGGCTTGCGCCGCCTGGCATTGCCGAGGCGACTTGACTGAAGGCCGGAGCCGCCGAGGTCCAGCCCTCCGGCACGGACAACGCCCCCAGCGAAGCTGCCCGACCCGCATTTGCGGTCACAGCGGCGCCACCCAGATCCGGTGAACCTACGGCACCTGCCCCCGGATTCCACCCGCCGCCAAGCGCCGATCCGAACGCTGGCAGCCCCCTGCCGAGGGCGCTGGTCCCAGACTGCAGCGAATACATGAGCGACACAGCTGAGCCGGGTGCTGAGAGGCTCGACGTCGACACCGATGCGGACGAGGTGATTCCCGACACAAGGCTGGTCCCCGAGGTGAGTACCGTCGATGAGGTCGTCAACGCCGACAGCGGCGACGACGACGAAACCGACGTCGCGGCAGATGCAAGCCCCTGCACTGCACTGGGCATCGCGGCAGAAGTCAGCGGGGACACAATCGAACTCAGCGGTGACACGACCTGCATGCCCGTGCCGGCCGTAGTGCCCGCAACTTGCGTTGCCGCGGCAGCCATCCCGGTCGAGCCGGCCGCATTGGTGCTCTGCGCTGGAGCGGTGAACGGTGTCAGCGCCGACGCAGCCGACGACGCACCCGCGTAGCCGTACATCGCTGCGGCATCCTGAGCCCACATCTCGAGGTACTCGGCCTCAGTGGCCATAATCGCCGGGGTGTTCTGGCCGAAGAAATTTGTCGCGATCAGCGCCAGCAGCAAGGCGCGGTTGGCCGCAATCACCGGAGGCGGCACCGTCATCATGAACGCTGCCTCATAGGCGGCCACAGCCGCCTTGGCCTGAGCGGCCGTTTGTTCGGCCTGCACGGCTGTGGCGGTGATCCACGACACGTAGGTAGTGGCTGCCGATTCCATCGACAGCGAAGAGGGACCCAGCCACGACGACGTCAGGTCGGTGATCGTGGATCCATAGGCAACGGCCGTCCAGTACAGATCGTCGGCCAACGCGTCCCAGGCCGCCGTGGCGGCAATCATCGGCCCCGATCCCGGGCCGGCATACATCCGCGCGGAATTGATTTCCGGCGGGATGACCCCGAACTCCAGCATCTACCAACCGCCCCCCGAGTGGCCTTGCAACAAGTCCGTCCGCCTGACGTCGCTGCGGCCGCACCAGGTGAGCAGCAGACGACGCGTCAGACCATTCACCCTCATAACGAGCATTTTACATACTTTCCGAATCATGTATAGACTAGGACAGACCGCACGCCTGCTGAGGTGAGGTCTGGGTGCATCGACTCAGGGGTGGCTTTCGAGCCGCGTCGATCGCCAACCGCGTATAAGTACTGGACTACGCTCGTGAGACGACGCCTCGAGACCCTGGGGGCCCGTTGTATAACCTTCGCGGCGGTGCATCACTAGGTGGCCCAACAATGACCGAGACGACCGACAGCAAGGCGGATTCCACCCGCCAGCAGATTCTGCGTGCGGCCGCACGCCAGTTCGCCCGGCAGCCCTATCACCAGGTCGGTCTCGACGACGTCCTCGCTGAGGCCGAATTGACCAAGGGCGCAATGTATTTCCACTTCCGTTCCAAGCACGCGCTCGCGCTGGCGGTCATCGACGACGAGGCCACGCGGTCCAACGAAGCGGTCACCGAGTTGCTGACCCGCAAATTCTCGGGCTTGGAGACGCTGATCGACTTCTCCTATCAATTGGCCGTCCGCGACATCAGCGAGGAAATCTCCCGGGCGGCTTTTCATCTGCTCGAATCGATCGGTCGTATCGAAAAATTGCAGGCCAAGACGCTGGCAACCTGGATCGACAGCCTTGCGCTCGCCGTCCGGCGCGGGATCGGCGAGGGCGACGTGTTTAAGGAAGCCGACCCAAAGGACGTCGGACTTCTCCTGGTCTCGATGTACATGGGCTTGCGCCAGGCCAGTGACCTCGACCAACCCGAAGTATTCCTCCGGGATTTAGAGAAGACGTGGGCGCTGGCGCTCCCCGGATTCGTGCGACCGGAACGCATCGAGTACTTCCGGCAGTTCATCAAACGCCGCGCGACCATCGCAATGAGAAGCACTTCCGCATTAGCCGGTTCAGGCTGATCACGACGTCGGTCCATGGTGCGGTGATCGACTCCGCCCGCCCCGCCGCCCTGTTAGGCTTTGCCGCCGAGCAGCAAAGGTGCGGAGACCGAGGGCCCGGAGTCTAAGCACCCAACCCGAACTCCGGAAGTGAGAGCGATGGCCCGCCAGGTTCGATCGGAAGCGACACGGCGAAAGATCCTTGACGCCGCGGTCGAGGTGTTCACTGAGGTGGGGTTCGCGGCTGCCGATCGAGGCGCGATCATCGAACGCACCGGGATGACCAAGGGCGCTTTCTACCACCACTTCGATTCGATGGAATCACTGGCGTCCGCCATCATCGAAGAGGGCGCCAAGCTACTGGTCACCGAACTGGGCGCGATGTCGGACTCGTTTTCTCCGGCGCTGGAGAACATCCTGCACAGCACCTTCATCACCGCAGATCTGTTCGCCTCCAACGACGTTGTTCGCACCGCCGAGCAGTTGACCCTCGCGTTCGGCAAAAATAACGACAGCGCGGGCTCGGCCTACACCGTGTGGATCGAGGCGATGACAGTCGAGGCCACCCGGGCGATCGCCGAGGGCGATATCCGACCGGAGCACGACCCCCGCCGGGTCAGCGAGTCGATCATCAGCGCGACGTTCGGTGCTCGGGTACTGGGCCGGACGACGGCCGGTCACGACGATCTCGTCCGGCGACTGACCCAGATGTGGGAGCTACTGTTTCCCGCGATTGTCACCGAGACGTCGCTGGGGTACTACCGCGAATTCCTGTCGCGAGAAGCGTTGCGCCATGTCGAACACAACGGGGCAACCTGATCTCTGGTCAGCGTTCGTTGACCCACAGGTGCTCGGTGAGGTCCTGGAACGTCGCGAGCGCGATCTCGTCGTCGGCACGTCGCAGCGCGGATTTGCTCATCAGCGCGCGCACGGTCGAGCCGTCGTTGTGCGCCAGGTCGACGACCATGTTCGCCAGGACGTCCACGACTTCAAGTACCGGTTCGGTTTCCAACGCCCCATAGAAGATGTCGTAGAACTTCAGTGCGACGACCTCGTCGGCGGCACGGCCGACCATCTCGGCGAATGCCGTGTTCGCGAACACGATCGTGCCGTCCTGGAGGACCGCCAGGGTGGGAACCGGGATGCGCTCCAGCAAGACCAGCGCAGGCAGCCGTTGGAGCGCTTCGAGCGGCGGTTGGCTCGGCCGCGCGGTTCGTCGTCGGTCCACCGACTGATTATGGTCTATGACGGTGTCTAGTGCTTAATTTGCGCCGGACCGTCCGCACTTTCGGATACCTGCGTGACCTGCGAAGCTCGGGGCGGTTCGCATCTTTTGCCCCGGCCGTGCGGATAATGACACGCTGAACGGATGGCCGCACACCGAGAAGCCCCGCAACGGGCGGCCAGCAGCGAGGAGGGTCCGATGACGACGCACGGCGAAGCGGCGGTCCTCGTCCTGGCGGCCGGGGCCGGAACCCGGATGCGCTCGGATACCCCAAAAGTGCTGCACACCTTGGCCGGCCGCAGCATGCTGGCACATTCGCTGCATGCGATCAGCAAGATGGCGCCGCAACACCTGGTGGTGGTGGTGGGCCGCGATCACCAGCGCATCGAAGAATTCGTCGGTGATTTGGCCGAGACGCTGGGGCGCCCGATCGACCTGGCAACCCAGGACCAGCAGCTCGGCACCGGTCACGCGGTGCTCTGCGGACTGTCGGCGCTGCCCGACGACTTCGGCGGCGTCGTGGTCGTGACGTCCGGCGACATCCCGCTGCTCGACGCCGACACCCTGGCTGACCTGGTCGCCACGCACAGCGCCCGCGGCGCGGCGGTCACCGTGCTGACCACGACGCTGAGCGACCCGACCGGTTACGGGCGCACCCTGCGCACGCAGGACCACGAGGTGATCGCGATCGTCGAGCAGGCTGACGCGACTCCGTCGCAGCGGGAAATCCGCGAGGTCAACGCCGGCGTGTACGCCTTCGACATCGCCGCGCTGCGATCGGCACTGACCCGGCTGTCCGCCGACAACGCCCAACAGGAGCTGTACCTGACCGACGTCATCGCCATCGTCCGGCAGGACGGACAGGTGGTGCAGGCCCGGCACGTCGATGACAGCTCGCTGGTGGCCGGTGTCAACAACCGCGTGCAGCTGTCCGAGCTGGCCGCCGAGCTCAACCGCCGCATCGTCTCCGCCCATCAGCTGGCCGGCGTCACCGTTGCCGACCCGGCGACCACCTGGATCGACATTGACGTGACCATCGGCCGCGACACCGTCATCCAGCCGGGAACGCAGCTGCTCGGCGGCACCCGGATCGGCGGTCGGTGCAGCATCGGCCCGGACACCACGCTGACCGACGTCGTCGTCGGCGACGGCGCCGCGGTGGTGCGGACCCACGGGGCGGACGCGTCGATCGGTGAGGGTGCCGTGGTCGGGCCGTTCACCTACGTGCGACCCGGCACCGTCCTCGGCGCCGAAGGCAAGCTGGGCGCGTTCGTGGAAACCAAGAACGCCACCATCGGTACCGGCACCAAGGTGCCGCACCTGACCTATGTCGGCGATGCCGATATCGGCGAGTACAGCAACATCGGCGCCTCAAGTGTCTTCGTCAACTACGACGGCACCGCCAAGCAGCGCACCACGGTCGGTTCGCACGTGCGCACCGGCTCCGACACCATGTTCGTCGCACCGGTCACCGTCGGCGACGGCGCTTACACCGGGGCAGGCACGGTAGTCCGCGAGGACGTTCCGCCCGGTGCGCTGGCGGTCTCCGGCGGTCAGCAACGCAACCTCGAGGGCTGGGTCGAACGCAAACGCCCCGGCAGCGCCGCCGCACAGGCCGCCGAGAAGGCGCGCGCCACGCGTGAGACGCCCACGCGCCCGACGAGCCGACATGACGTCAACAGGGCAGCGCGGCGGCGTTCCGCTACCTAGTATTCGTAAAGCAGCCATCCGATCCGATTCAGTGAGGGCAGCACGTTGAGCTACGACTGGACTGACAACCGCAAGAACCTGATGCTCTTCGCGGGTCGCGCGCACCCTGAACTGGCCGAACAGGTGGCCAAGGAGCTCGACGTACACGTCACCGCGCAGACCGCACGTGACTTCGCCAACGGCGAGATCTTCGTGCGATTCCAGGAATCGGTCCGCGGTTGCGACGCATTCGTCCTGCAATCACACCCGGGACCAGTCAATCAGTGGCTGATGGAACAGCTGATCATGATCGACGCACTCAAGCGTGGAAGCGCCAAGCGGATCACCGCGGTCGTGCCGTTCTACCCCTATGCCCGTCAGGACAAGAAGCACCGGGGCCGCGAGCCGATCTCGGCACGCCTGGTCGCCGACCTGTTCAAGACCGCGGGCGCGGATCGGATCGTGACCGTCGACCTGCACACCGACCAGATCCAGGGCTTCTTCGACGGGCCCGTCGACCATATGCGCGGGCAGAACCTGCTGACCGGCTACATCAAGGACAACTACGCCGGCCGCGACATGGTCGTGGTCTCCCCCGATTCCGGCCGGGTGCGGATCGCCGAGAAGTGGGCCGACGCATTCGGAGGCGTTCCACTCGCTTTCATTCACAAGACCCGCGACCCACGGGTGCCCAACCAGGTGGTGTCCAACCGGGTGGTCGGCGAGGTGCAGGGCCGCACCTGCGTGCTGATCGACGACATGATCGACACCGGTGGCACCATCGCCGGCGCGGTCAAGCTGCTGCGCGACGACGGCGCGAAAGACGTCGTCATCGCAGCCACGCACGGCGTGCTGTCCGACCCGGCGTCCAAGCGGCTGGCCGAAAGCGGCGCCAAGGAAGTGATCGTCACCAACACGCTGCCGATCGGCGAGGAGAAGCGCTTCCCGCAGCTGACCGTGTTGTCGATCGCGCCGTTGCTGGCGACCACCATCCGCGCGGTATTCGAAAACGGTTCGGTCACAGGGCTGTTCGACGGTGACGCATAGATGGCTTCAACGGTCATCTACCACAATCCCAAGTGCTCGACGTCTCGCAAGACCCTGGAGTTGCTGCGCGACAAGGGTATTGAGCCCGAGGTGGTGCAGTATCTGAAGACGCCACCGTCCCGCGATGAGTTGGCCGGCATGATCAGTGCGGCCGGGATCGATGTGCGGGCCGCCGTGCGTAAACGTGAGGTGTTGTACGCCAAGCTCAATTTGGCCGACGCGAGCGACGACCAACTGCTGGACGCCATGGCCGAGCACCCCGTCCTGATCGAGCGCCCGTTTGTCGTTACACCGAAAGGCACGCGGCTGGCCCGTCCGGTAGACACGGTCCGCGAGATCTTGTGAAACCGTTGATACGACTCGGTGCCGTGGTGGCGGCACTCACGGTGCTTGCCTTGCAGATGGTCGGCTGCGGACCGAAAAACCCTGACTACCAGTCGATTTGGTCCAGCACGCCGTCCACGACGACACCAACGTCGAGCGAGGCACCGGTGCCGTTCTCGCAGTATCTGGAGAGCAACGGGGTGTCCGGCTCGCCGGTGGCGCCCGATCAGGTGACCGATCTGACCGTGTCGATTCCGACACCGCCGGGCTGGCAAAAGGTCGACAAGCAGAACGTCCCGCCCACCACCGAATTGATCGCGAAGGGTGAGGGCTTTCCCAACGCCATGCTCATCGTGTTCAAACTGGGCGGCGACGTCCACCCAGCCGATCTGGTCAAGCACGGCAACGACGATGCCCGGCTCGCGGAGAACTTCAAGCAGCTCGAGTCCTCAGATGACGCTTTCCACGGCTTCCCGTCCTCGATGATCGAAGGCAGCTACAACCTCGGCGACCAACGGCTGCACACCATCAACCGGATAGTGGTCGCCCACGGAGCCGGCGCCGACCCGGACGAATATCTGATCCAGCTCGCGGTCACCAGCCTGGCCGACCAGGCCGTCGCCGATGCGGTTGATGTCGAGGCGATCATTCACGGATTCAACGTCGCCGCCAAGTGAGTAACCGGTCCCGCCTGGTAGCACTGCCATCGGATTAGTGTGATTGCCATGACGTCGTGGACCGCCGCAGACCTTCCCTCGTTCGCCGGACGCACCGCCATCGTCACCGGCGCCAACAGCGGCCTCGGCGCCGTGACGGCCCGCGAGCTCGCCCGGGTCGGCGCCAAGGTGATCCTGGCCGTGCGTGACACCGGCAAAGGCAAAGCCGCGGCCCGCAACATGAAGGGCAGAGTGGAAGTGCGATCGCTCGACCTTCAAGACCTTGCTTCGGTGCGCCGGTTCGCCGACGGGGTCGACACCGTCGACATTCTGGTGAACAACGCCGGCATCATGGCCGTCCCGCGCGCGGTCACCGCGGACGGCTTCGAGAGCCAGATCGGCACCAACCACCTCGGCCACTTCGCGCTGACCAACCTGCTGTTGCCGAAGGTCACCGACCGGATCGTGACGGTGGCGTCGCTGATGCACTGGATGGGCTACATCAGTCTGCGGGACCTGAACTGGACGTCACGGCCCTACTCCGCTTGGGTGGCCTACGGTCAGTCCAAGCTTGCCAACTTGCTGTTCACCAGCGAGCTGCAGCGCCGGCTCGAGGCGGCGGGATCTCCGCTGCGCGCCGTCGCCGCCCATCCCGGCTACTCGCACACCAACCTGCAAGGGCACTCCGGCCGCAAACTCGGCGATGCGCTGATGTCCTTCGGCAACCGGCTGGCCACCGACGCCGACTTCGGCGCCCGGCAGACGCTGTACGCCATCGCGCAGGACGTCCCGGGTAACAGCTTCGTCGGCCCGTCCCTCGGCATAGGCGGTCGCAGCCGGCCGGTCGGGCGCAGCCCACTGGCCAAACGCGCTGCTACAGCCGGTGCGCTGTGGGAGCTGTCCGAGCGTTTGACGGACACCGAATTTCCGCTCTGAGCCGCTGATGCGTTAGCCTGACCAGGCGTCACGGCGAGGGTGGCTCTTGCGAGCCGCCGTTATCGACGGGGACCCGACTCAGTTGTCGCGATCCTGGCCGTGCCAGAAACCTGACCCAGGAGCGACACCATGGCAAATGCCGTCAACAAACTCACCGCGCTGGTGCGGACCCAAACCGGTAAAGGCGCGTCCCGGCGGGCACGGCGCGAAGGCAAGATTCCGGCCGTCCTCTACGGGCACGGCGCCGACCCGCAGCACCTCGAATTGCCCGGACGCGATTTCGCCGCGGTCCTCCGCCACGCCGGCACCAACGCCGTGCTCACCCTGGACATCGACGGCAAAGAACAGTTCGCGCTGACCAAGGCGCTCGACATCCACCCGATCCGCCGCAGCATTACCCACGCCGACCTGCTGGTGGTCCGTCGCGGCGAGAAGGTCACCGTCGAGGTCAACGTCGAGGTGGTGGGCGAGGCCGCATACGGCACCCTGGTCACCCAGGAGGCCAGCACCATCGAGATCGAAGCAGACGCAATGTCGATCCCGCAGTCGTTGACCTTGCCGCTCGACGGCGCCGCCGCGGGTACCCAGTTCACCGCCGCGCAGATCCCACTTCCGGCGGGGGTAACGCTGATCTCCGATCCCGAGCTGCTGGTCGTCAACGTGGTGAGCGCGCCGACCGCCGAGGAGCTCGAGAGCGAGGGCGCCGGCGAGGCGACGGAGGCCGCAGAGCCGACCGAGGAATCCACCGACGGCGAGGACGACGCGGCCGGAGCCGAGTCCGAATAGCCCGTGGCCGATCCACGATTGGTGGTCGGCTTGGGCAACCCCGGGCCGAATTATGCCCAGACGCGGCACAATCTGGGGTTCATGGTGGCCGACCGGCTCGCTGCTCGGTTGGGTTCGAACTTCAAGGTGCACAAGCGTTCCGGCGCGGAGATCGTCACCGGCCGGCTGGGTGGGCGTTCGGTGGTGCTGGCCAAGCCGCGCTGCTACATGAACGAGTCCGGCCGCCAGGTGGGTCCGTTGGCCAAGTTTTATTCGGTGCCTGCGGCTGACGTCCTGATCATCCACGACGAACTCGACATCGAATTCGGTCAGATCCGACTCAAGCTCGGCGGTGGCGAGGGTGGCCACAACGGGTTGCGTTCCGTCGCGACGGCGTTGGGCACCAAAGACTTCCAGCGGGTGCGCATCGGGATCGGCCGGCCGCCCGGGCGCAAGGATCCGGCGGCGTTCGTGTTGGAGAACTTCACCGCCACCGAGCGCCCGGACGTGCCGACGATCTGCGAGCAGGCTGCCGACGCAACCGAGTTGCTGATCGAGTTGGGCCTGGAGTCGGCGCAGAACCGGGTGCACACCTGGTAATCGCTCACTCGCTGTCGTACGCCCGCTGCCGATAGTTCGATGGGGTCTCGCCGCAGAACCGGGTGAACGCGCGCGTGAATGCGCTCATACTGTCGAAACCGACTGCGCTGGCGGTCTTTTGCACCGACGTGACGGGGGTGACGAGCAGTGCCATGGCACGCAGCATGCGGGCGTGCAGCAGATAGGTCCGCCACGACATTCCGATCGCCGTGTCGAACTGTCGTCGCAGCGTCCGCTCGGACACCGCGACTGCGCGACTGACCTCGGCGGCGGTCACTGATGCCAGGTGCGCCTTGGTGTAGTCCATCGCCGCCGCCACGACCGCGTTGTCGGCCGTGGGCAGGCTCAGCGGCGCCTCGTGGTCGAGCGCCTCGAACACCAAGTGGCCCAACGTCTGAAAGAACCCGTCGGACACCGGATCGCTGTGCGGGCGACCGATCGGCCAGCGCAGCGCATAGATCATCATCTGGCGGATCAACGGCGACACCACCACGATGCGAGCCCGACTGTCATGAACGTCCAAGTCGGGCAGCAGATCCGGGTCGAACATCACCGCCACGCTGCGAACATCGGAGGTCATGGTGGCCTGGTGTTCCAGGCCGACCGGAATCCAGGCGGCCTGCTGGGGCGGGAGCAGGTAATGCGCGCTGGCCGTCTCGACCTCCACCACCCCGCCGATCGCGTACTGGAGCTGATGCAGGTCGTGCGAATGCCAGCCGGTGACCAGCCGATGGCCCTCGTAGAGATAACTGCCGGCCCGGGCCCGGCCGCCGCGGCGCAACTCGACCGGGCCGATCGTAGCCCGGCCGGTCAGGTTGGCCGATTCAGATAAAACTCTGGCCGAAGGTGCAGAGACGGTCATCGGTGTCCAGGGTAGTAGTTGAGCGCGCATGGACATCGACGACCTCATCCTGGTCAGCATCGACGACCACGTCGTAGAACCGCCGGACATGTTCCTGCGCCACGTACCGAAGAAATACCGGGACGAGGCGCCGATCGTCGTCACCGACGACAAGGGCGTCGACCAGTGGATGTATCAGGGCAGGCCGCAAGGCGTCAGCGGCCTCAACGCCGTGGTGTCCTGGCCGCCCGAGGAGTGGGGCCGTGACCCCGCCGGCTTCGCGGAGATGCGTCCCGGCGTCTACGACGTGCACGAGCGGGTCCGCGACATGAACCGCAACGGCATCCTGGCGTCGATGTGCTTTCCCACCTTCACCGGGTTTTCCGCGCGGCACCTCAACATCACACGCGAGGACGTCACGCTGGTGATGGTGTCGGCCTACAACGACTGGCACATCGATGAGTGGGCCGGGTCCTACCCCGATCGGTTCATTCCGATCGCAATCCTGCCGACGTGGACTCCAGAGGGAATGTGCGCCGAGATCCGCCGGGTGGCGGCCAAGGGCTGCCGTGCGGTCACCATGCCGGAACTACCGCACCTGGAAGGGCTTCCGAGCTACCACGACGACGAGTACTGGGGCCCGGTGTTCCGCACCCTGTCCGAGGAGGACGTGGTCATGTGCCTGCATATCGGTACCGGCTTCGGGGCGATCAGCATGGCGCCCAACGCGCCGATCGACAACTTGATCATCCTGGCCACCCAGGTGTCGGCGATGTGTGCCCAGGATCTGCTGTGGGGCCCGGCGATGCGCAACTACCCCGACCTGAAGTTCGCTTTCTCCGAGGGCGGCATCGGCTGGATTCCGTTCTACCTGGACCGCAGCGACCGGCACTACACCAACCAGAAGTGGCTGCGCCGCGACTTCGGCGACAAGCTGCCCAGCGACGTGTTCCGCGAGCACTCACTGGCCTGCTATGTCACCGACAAGACGTCGCTGAGACTGCGTCACGAGATCGGGATCGACATCATTGCCTGGGAATGCGACTACCCGCACTCCGACTGCTTCTGGCCCGACGCCCCCGAGCAAGTGCTGGCCGAATTGACTGCCGCCGGCGCGGACGACAGCGACATCAACAAGATCACCTGGCAGAACTCCTGCCGGTTCTTCGGCTGGGACCCGTTCGCCCGCACACCGCGCGAGCAGGCAGGAGTCGGGGCGTTGCGCGCCAAGGGATCTGATGTCGACGTGTCGATCCGCCCGCGCAAGGAATGGGCGCGGCTCTACCAGCAGAAGCAGCTCGCGGGTTGAATTAGCCGGCTTCTCACGCGCGCATCGTCGCCGACTGTCAGGTGACCAGCGTGACCGAGTTCGCCCGGCGCAGCTTGCCCGACGACGTCTTCGGGATCGTCCCGGGGCCGAGCACCACGACATTGCGCGGCCGCACGTCGACCTCGGTGATCACCTCGTGGGCCACCTGGTGTTCGATGCGCCGCACCTCGACCGGGTCCTGCCAGGCGTTGGATTCGACTGCGACGGCGAAGGTCTCGCGCGAGTGCCCGGCGTCCAGCCGAACCGCGACGGCGCAGCCGATGCGCACACCCTCGACGCGGCCCGCGGCGCGCTCGATATCGGTCGGGTAGATGTTGCGGCCGGCCATGATGATGACGTCCTTGACGCGACCACACACCACGATGTGGCCGTTCTCCATCTGGTAGCCCAGATCGCCGGTGTCGTACCAGCCGTGCTTGTCCTGTGCGGGCAGGAACCCACCCATGGTGAGGTAGCCCGGCGTGACGCATTCGCCGCGCAGCTCGATGACGCCGACGCCGCGAGCGGGCATCACTTCGCCATTGTCGTCGACGACGCGGGCCTCGAGATCCTTGAGCAGCGGACCCAGCGATGCCAGCCGGCGGGTATTGCCTTTGGTGGAGGGGACGGCGCGGCGCAGCGCAGCCAGCAGATCCGCGTCGACCTCATCGACGACCAGGCCGGCGTTGCACTCCGAGAACGACACCGCGAGCGTGGTCTCCGCCATGCCGTAGGCGGGCAGGATGGCCGACGGCTTCAGCCCGAAAGCCTTGCCCGCATCCAGCAGGTCCTCGACATCAGCGGGGTCGACGGGCTCGGCGCCGGACAGCGCGAACCGCAGCGTCGACAGGTCGTACTGGCCGGGCTCGGCCTGCTTGCGCAGCCGCTTGGCGAACAACGCATACGCGAAGTTGGGCGCCGCGGTCATGGTGCCCTTGTATTTGTCGATGAGCTTGGCCCACAGCAACGTGTCCCGCAGGAAGTCCATCGGCGTGACCTTGACCAGCTCGGCGCCGAAGTACATCGGAATGGTCAGGAACCCGACCATGCCCATGTCGTGGAAGCAGGGCAGCCAGCTGACCATGACGTCTTTATCGACGTCGTACTCGGCACCGATGAACATGGCCTCGGCGTTCGAGTAGACGTTGCGGTGCGTGATCTGGACTGCTTTAGGAGATCCAGTCGAGCCCGACGTTAATTGCATCAGCGCCAGGTCGTCTTCGTCCGTCTCGACCGGATCGATCGGCTCGCCCTCGAGCAGGTCGCCGATCGTGAGCACCTTGATGCCCTTCTCTTCGAGCACCGGGATGGCGACGAGGAATGGCTCCGAGACGATGACGGCATTCGCCTCGATCATCGCAATGACGTTCATGGTGTCCTCGGCCCAGACGGCGAGGTCGGTCCGGGGCGTCGGCTGGTGCAGCATCGTCAGGCTCGCGCCACGCATCCACAGGGCCTGCGCGGTCGGCGCGATCTCCACCGGGAAACCGGCCAGCACGCCGACGGCGTCCCCGGGTCCGACGCCCGCGGCGGCCAGTCCGCCGGCGACGCGGCGCGCCCGCTCGTGCACCTCGAGCCAGGTGTGCCGGACGGGCTCGTGTGGCTCGCCGGTGACCATGCCCCGCGTACTCTCGCGAGCGTTGCGGAACATGTTCTCGGTAAACCTGCTCACGACTGCCTCCTCGGTTCCGGCACCATCGCCCGGCTCTTAATGTTGCTCCTGCTCAAGCACACATTGGGATAGCCGCGCGCCCACAATTGGGCAGCGATTTCATCTCGAATCGGTGGTGACGCGATCTCGGCGCCCAACTTTGCCGCGTCGGAAGCAACGCGCCCGCCGATATGCATGGCGGGCGCGAAAACCAGACGCATTGCTTGACCGGTATTCGTCACCGCAAGATATCTTAAACTCCTCTTAGAGAGTTGCCAAATTGTGGGCCCGAAAAATGCGCCGCATCAGGTAGGCGCGGGTACCACCCGGGCTCCGTGCACCGGGCCGCTGGCCACCCGAACCGTGCGGCAGACGCCTGCCCCGGACAGCTCGGTACCGACGTCGACCGCCGATGGTGCCGATCGGCACAGGAACGTGCAGGTCGGCCCGGAACCCGACACGATGCCGGCCAGCGCGCCCGCCTCGACGCCGGCGCGCAAGACCCGACGCAACGCCGGCTTCATGCTCAGCGCGGCCGGTTGTAATTCATTTCCCAACAACGGCGCAAGCTGCTCGGGGTCACCGGACGCCAGGGCAGCCACCACCGGCTCGGGGTCGTCAAGCCGCGGCGGTGCCCCGACCTCCCGGAGCCGGTCCAGTTCGCCGAACACCTTCGGAGTTGACAACCCACCGTCGGCGAACGCGAGAACCCAGTGAAACGTGTTGCGGGCCAGGACCGTAGCGAGTTCCTCGCCGCGACCGGTGCCCAGCGCGGTGCCACCGTGCAGAGCGAAGGGCACGTCACTGCCGAGTTTTGCGGCCAGCGTGTGCAGGTCCCGACGCGGCACTCCGAGTTCCCACAGGGAGTTGAGCGCGACCAGGACGGCCGCCGCGTCCGCGCTGCCGCCGCCCATTCCACCGGCCACCGGGATGCTCTTGTCGATCGAGATCGACACGTCGGGCGCTCGGCCCACGTGCTCGGCCATCAACTCCGCGGCCCGCCACGCCAGATTGCGTTCGTCGAGCGGAAGCTGGTCGGCGCCCTCGCCGCTGATCTTCAGCGACAGCACGTCGGCGTTGCGCACCGTGACCTCGTCGACCAGCGAGACGGCATGGAACACCGTCGTCAGATCGTGGTAGCCGTTATCCCCAAGATCCCCGACCATCAGATGGAGGTTGATCTTTCCCGGCGCACGGACGGTGACCGACCCAGTGGGCACCCATTCCGCAGCGGTGTTCCCGTCCATCGGCACCGCACGAGACTATCGCCCGCGACCGGTGAACGGTCGCCCGTGGCCGGTCAGCTCGCCGAGGCGTGCCGTTGAGCGTGACCCCGTGGCGGCGCAACGTCGCCGACTTCGCCCGATCGCTGATAAAGCCGGACGAATTCGTCGATGGTCAGCGTCTCGCCACGACGGGACGGGTCGATGCTCGCGGCGAGTAGCCGACTCGCCGACTCGTTGCCCGAACCCGCCCAGTCGATGAAGGCGTTACGAGATGTCTTGCGCCGCTGGGCAAATGCGGTATCGATGAGGTGGAATACGTTCTTGCGAAAGGTCGGGTCGGTCGGCCAGGGCGGCGTCGCATGGCGGTCGATCCGTACCAGCCCGGAGTAGACGCGCGGGATGGGCCAGAAAACGGTCGGCGACACCATGCCGTGCCGGCGGACCTGCCCGTAATACCGCATCTTGACGCTGGGTACGCCGTATTCCTTACCGCCCGGTTCGGCGGCCAGTCGTTCGGCGACCTCGGCCTGCACCATCACCGTCACCGTGCGCAGCGACGGGAATTCGGCGAGCAGGTGCAGCAGCGCCGGGACGGCGACGTTGTAGGGCAGGTTCGCCACCACCGCCGTCGGGTCGGCAGCCAGGTCACCGGGGCCGATGGTCAATACGTCACGATTGATCACGGTCAGTCGCGCAATCTCACTGTGCGAGTGCTCGGTGACGGTTTGCGGCAGCCGGCCGGCCAGCACGGGATCGATTTCGACGGCGCTGACGGCGGCACCCTTGTCGAGCAATGCCAGGGTCAGCGATCCCAGACCCGGGCCTACTTCCAGAATGTGGTCGTGCCGGCTGACTCCGGACGCCGACACGATCCGGCGCACCGTGTTGGCGTCGTGAACAAAGTTCTGCCCTAACGACTTACGCGGCCGGAATTCGAGTTCTTTGGCCAGCCGTCGGATTTCGGTCCGCCCAAGCAGCTGGATGGTCAGCGCGCACCCGCTCTTCCGCTGCACACCGGCCATGCACCCCAGCCCTGACGGGCCCGCGTCACTTCGGCGACGGCGATCTGCTCTTCACGGGTGGCCATGTCGGCGCGCGGGGCGAACCGTGTGCCGCCGTTGCGCTCCCAGGTGCTCTGATCGAATTGGACGCCGCCGTAGTAGCCGTTGCCGGAGTTGATCGCCCAGTTTCCGCCGGCCTCACAGCGCGAGATGGCGTCCCACACTTCACCGTTACCAACATTCGGCACGTCGGTGCCGGGCTTGGTGCCGATCCGCACGATCGCCTCGCGGGCGGGTGCGATGACGTGGCTGGCGACCGGAAGCCGGCCGGTTTCGATGCCGTTGACCTTCGACACCGCGAACGTCACGTCTTGGATGCCCGCGACGCCCTTGTCCTCGACGATCTCGCGACTGACGTTCATCTGCGGGTCTTCGATCCGGCGCTTCGGCGGAACCAGCGGCACCCGCTCGGTGATCTTCTCGATCCGGTTGCGGATCACCTGGATGTGCATGCCGTCGATCACCGGCGTCGCCGCACCGGGCGTCACCTGGTCGCTTTGCTCCAGCGGAACCCCGCTGCCGGCCAGCAGATCGCCGACCCGGGCCGCGGCGAGGTGGACGTTGCGCACCACACCGGCGTCGTCGAGTTCGACCGTCTTGGCGCTGACGACCGGTAGGGCCATCCCGGCCAGCGGCACCCGAGTGCCCCGCGAGGCCGCTGCCGGCGCCGTGTCGGTCATCGCCAACTGGGCCAGCGCCTCGTCGACCGTGGAGGCCGTCGTCCACACCTGCTTGGTGTTCTGGCCGTCCAGCGAGATCTGCAGTGGCCTGCTGCGACGCAGCACGATGTTGGCGGCGTTCGGAACCCGTTCACCGGCAGCCGGGTACAGGTCGTCGCGCTCGCTGACGGCGAACCCGTTCTCCTTGATGATGTCGATGACCCGGGACTTCATGGTGGTCACGGTCATCGCGGTGCCGTCGATGCTCAGCGTCACCGTCTTGTAATCGGCGACCGCGTAGCAGCCGCCGAATGCCAAGACGAGCAACAAACCCGCAGCGAGAAGCCGCAAAGCCGGAGAGGGAGCCTGGTGGAGTTTCGTAATCACATTCAACGCGCGTGTATTCCTGACCTCAAAGGCAACTTTGTATCAAGCAAATAGGGCCGCTAGGGCACCCCGGTTCGATCACAAGACGGTAACGAACAGGCCCACACTAGAGCAACTTGGCGCCGACCGCATTAACCGGCTTTTAACCGCGCGTCGCCAACCCGTAGGTCCTGCGGGCATTGTCGGTGGTGACCTCGGCCAACTCCTCGGCGGGCTGATCGATGAGCTCCGCCAGCGCCCGCACGGTGTAGGGCAGGCAGTACGGCTCGTTCGGCGCGCCCCGGTACGGGTGCGGCGTCAAGAACGGGGCGTCGGTCTCCACCAGCAGTTGCGCCAGTGGGATCAGCGGGACGGCGTCTCGCAGCTCACGAGCGTTGCGAAAGCTCACCGTCCCGGACAAGCTGGCCAGCCATCCCGCGTCGGCGCAGGCGCGCGCCAGGTCAGCGCCCGAGGAGAAGCAGTGAAAGATCACGGTGTCCGGCGCACCCTCGGCCCGCAGCACGTCGAGCACGTCGGCATCGGCTTCGCGGTTGTGGATCATCAGCGGCTTGCCGGTGCGCTTGGCCAGGTCGATGTGCCACGCGAAGGCCTCCCGCTGCACAGCCGGGTCAGCACAGCCCTGCAGCCGTCCGGGCCAATAGAGATCCATACCCGTCTCGCCGACCGCCACCACCCGCGGGTGGGCGGCGAGCTGCTCGATCTCGGCGCGGGCCGCGTCGGTCAGCGCGTCGGCGCGGGTGGGATGCAGTGCCACTGCGGCGTAGACGCGCGGATCCCATTCGGCGGCCTGCGTCGCCCAGCGCGCCGAGGCCAAGTCGTCGGCGATGGTGACCACCGCGGTCACACCGACCGCCGCGGCGCGATCGACGATGGCGGTCACGTCGACGCTGTCCGCGGCGCCGCAGGCGTCCAAGTGGGTGTGCGCGTCGACCAGCGGGCTCAATGGCTGCGGAGCGGGTGGCGGCTCACGTTTGGAACTCACGCGCACACCATAAGGTGCCCCACAAATAAGGTGAGGGGCGATGAAGCCGTATTACGTCACCACAGCGATCACGTACCCCAATGGCAACCCGCACGTCGGGCACGCCTACGAGTACATCGCGACGGACTCGATCGCGCGGTTCAAGCGGCTCGACGGGTACGACGTCCGCTTTCTGACCGGCACCGACGAGCACGGCCTCAAGATGGTCGAAACCGCGGCCGCAGAAGGTATTCCGACTGCTGAGCTGGCGAAGCGCAACTCGGACGTGTTCCAGGGCCTGCAGAAGACGTTGAACATCTCCTTCGACCGGTTCATCCGGACCACCGACCCCGACCACCACGAGGCGTCCAAGGAGATCTGGCGGCGGATGCAGGCCGCCGGCGACATCTACCTGGACAGCTACTCCGGTTGGTATTCGGTCCGTGACGAGCGCTTCTTCGTCGAATCGGAGACCGCTCTCGTCGACGGGGCCCGGATCGCCGTCGAGACCGGCACCCCGGTGACCTGGACCGAGGAGGAGACCTACTTCTTCCGGCTCTCGGCCTACGCCGACAAGCTACTGGCGCACTACGACGCGAACCCGGACTTCATCGCACCCGAGGTGCGACGCAACGAAGTCGTCAGCTTCGTCTCCGGCGGTCTGCGTGACCTGTCCATCTCGCGCACCTCGTTCGACTGGGGCGTGAAGGTTCCCGAGCATCCCGATCACGTCATGTACGTCTGGGTCGACGCGCTGACCAACTATCTGACCGGCGTGGGCTACCCGGACACGAATTCGCCAGTGTTTCAGCGTTATTGGCCGGCTGACCTGCACATGATCGGCAAGGACATCATCCGGTTCCACACGGTGTACTGGCCGGCGTTTCTGATGTCGGCCGGAATCGACTTGCCGCGAAAGGTTTTCGCGCACGGATTCCTGCTCAACAAGGGCGAGAAGATGAGCAAGTCGGTGGGCAACATCGTCGACCCGGTGACCCTGATCGACACGTTCGGGGTCGACCAGGTGCGTTATTTCCTGCTGCGGGAGGTCCCGTTCGGCCAGGACGGCAGTTACAGCGAAGACGCGATCATCACCCGGATCAACACCGACCTGGCCAACGAGTTGGGCAACCTGGCCCAGCGGTCGCTGTCGATGGTGGCCAAGAATCTCGACGGCGTCGTCCCGACGCCCGGTGAGTTCACCGCAGAGGACTCCGGACTGCTCGCGATCGCCGGCGGCCTGCTCGACAAGGTTCGCGCTGAATTCGATAGCCAGGCAATGCATTTGGCGTTGGAAGCGATCTGGTTGATGCTCGGCGCGGCGAACAGGTATTTCTCGGCCCAGCAGCCATGGGTGTTGCGCAAGAGCGAGTCGGACGCCGACCATGTTCGCTTCGCGACCGTGCTCTACACCACCTGTGAAGCGGTCCGCATCGCGGCGCTGCTGATCCAGCCGGTGATGCCCGAGTCGGCGGGCAAGCTGTTGGACTTGCTCGGTCAGCCCGCCGATCAGCGGGACTTCGCCGCGATCGGCACACGCCTGGCGCCGGGTACGCCGCTACCGTCGCCCGCCGGGGTGTTCCCGCGCTACCAGGTCGACTAGCTGCCGGCCAGGCGAACCTGGACGGTGACGCGCCCCTTGTCGTCGCGATGGGCCACGCCGTGCCCGGCGCGCTCGACTCCGTCGAGCGTCACCGACAGCGGGGCGCCGTCGCCGAGGAAGTTACGCCACCACGTCTTGGCCTCGGGCAGGTTGGCACCGATGTCGATGTTCTCGTCGTCGCGGCGGCGGTAGGCCACCGGAATGCTGAACGTTCGTCCCGAACGCCGCCCGGTGTAGGTGATCGACGGTGACGCTGCGTCGCAGTGCCCCGCCGAAGCGCGGCGAGGCCGCGATCGCCGCGACGGGTGCGTTCAAGACCGGCGCCGCGCGCATCACCAGGCGGCTGAGGTTGGTGACTATGGACATTTTCTTGTATCCCTTCGATTTTCAGGTCAGTAGCGCTGCACACAGTGCTGTGACAGCCAAGCCTTGCAGGACGGCTCGGATCGAGATGACGCTGTCCCACCGATGTTGCAGTGCGCGGGCATCGACCGGCAGGTCAGCGCGGCCGGCCGCGGCGGTGAGCTGGCGGTTGATCGGCGCGCTCACCAGTAGGTAGAGCGCCAGCCACACCACCAGCAGGCCGACCGCCACGCCGGCGGTGATCGCCTGCGTCCAGCGACCGGACGCGGCGGCGAACACCGTGCTGACGACCGCGGCCGCGATCCCGATTGCGCCGGGCACCGGCATCCGCCGGTCACCGTAGCGGTGGACGTTGCCCATCACCGCGAGCAGCGCCCGGTCGTCGACCTGAGCCAGTGCGGGCCGTTGCACGAGGGCACAGAACACGTCGGTGCCGTAGACCACCGCGGTGCCCAACACCGCGATCAGCGCGAACAGGTGGGCCATCGCCGTACTCCATTTCGATTGGTGTTAGCGACGCTAACCCCCGATGCTCGGCGAGTCAATAGCGACGCTATTTTATGTGTCAGTGCTAACATCGGGGCGTGGCCATCGAAGATCGGCGCGTGCGAGAGCGCGCTGCCCGCCGACAACTGATCACCAGCACCGCTCGCGCGCTGGCCGAGCAGGAGGGCTGGGACGCCGTCACCACCCGCCGGTTGGCAGGCGAAATCGAATACAGCCAGCCCGTGCTCTACAAACATTTCTCCGGCATGGAAGCCATCGTCGCCTCGGTCGCCGTCCAGGGATTCGTCGAACTTCGCGTGGCGCTGTCCTCGGCGCGTAGCCGTGCGATCGACGGCCCCGACGCTGTGGCGCGAATCGCCCACGCGTTCATCGGATTTGCCGACGAGAATCCGGTCTTGTTCGACGCGATGTTCACCCGCGCGACGACGCTGCGGTTCGCCGCCACCGACACGCCGGCCGAACTGACGGGTGCTTTCGACGAGCTGCGGGCGGCAGTGGACATGGTCGCGGGCGGGCGGGACCCTGACACGCTCGCCGAAGTGTTGTGGGCCGCCCTGCACGGGTTGGTCACCCTCGGCCGCAGCGGCCGGTTGCGCCCGGATTACCGCGCCGCGCGCATCGATCTGCTGACCGCCCAGTTCTGCGCCGCCACGATGCCACAGTGACCCTGGTCACAGCACGTCACATCCAAAGCGGTCGCGGTGTCTTGAGGGCAGAACATCCCCCGAGAACAGGAGACAACCATGACCGCCCAGCGCACTCACATCGTCGTGATCGGCGGCGGATACGCCGGCACGCTGGCCGCCAATCATCTGCGCCTGCGCGCCGACGTCGCGGACACGACCCTGGTGAACCCGCGACCGGTCTTCGTCGAGCGAATCCGGTTGCATCAGTTGGCCGCCGGCACCGGCACCGCCGCTGTCGACTACGGAACGCTGCTTGGCAACGGCATCCGGCTCGTCGTTGACAGCGCCGAACGAATCAACGCCGCCGCCCGCACCATCGAGCTGACGTCGGGCGCGGTGCTGGACTACGACTACCTCATCTATGCGATCGGCAGCACCGGCGCCATACCGGCTTCAGTGCCAGGCGCCGCTGACTTCGCTTACTCCGTCGCCGAATTCGAGCACGCCGAGCTGCTGCGCGATGTGCTGAGCGAACTGCGTCCCGACGCGCCCGTCACCGTCGTCGGCGCGGGCCTGACCGGCATCGAGACGGCATCGGAATTGGCCGAGCAGGGTCGCAGGGTCAGCCTGGTCTGCGGCGGGGCGCTGGGGCCGTCGCTGAGCAACCCCGGTCGGCGTTCAGTGGCCAAATGGCTGCACCGTCTCGGCGTGGACGTGCTGGAGACCTCGGTGGTCGCAGAGGTCCGCTCCGACGCGGTGGTGCTGGCTGACGGCGCCGTGCTGCCCAGCGCGGTGACGGTGTGGACGGCAGGCTTCGGCGTCCCGGATCTGGCCGCCCGCAGCGGACTCCGCACCGACGCGCTGGGCCGGTTGCTCACCGATGAGACACTGACCAGCGTGGACGATCCTTGCATCGTGGCGGCCGGTGACGCCGCCGCGCCCTCGGATCACCCGCTGCGGATGAGCTGCCAGGCCGCGATCCCGCTCGGCGCACAGGCCGCCAACACGGTGCTCAGCCGCATCGCCGGGACGCCCGCGGCGGCGATCAACCAGGCATTCACCGGGCAGTGCGTGAGCGTGGGCCGCTCGTACGCCACCGTCCAGTTCGCCCGTCCCGACGACACCCCATTGAACTTGTTCATCGGCGGGCGGGTGGCCGCGTCGATCAAGGAAGCGGTCTGCAAGGGGACGGTGTGGGGTATTCGCCGCGAGGCCGCCAAGCCGGGGTGGTACCGCTGGCTCAAGGGTGGCAAGCGAGCCGAGCGCCTCGCCGCCGACGCTGTCCCGATCTCGTGACCACCGCCGACGAACACGCCGAACGGTTCGTCCTGCTGCGGCCGCTGCTGTTCACCATCGCCTACGAAATCATCGGCTCCACAATGCAAGCCGATGACGTCCTCCAGGACAGCTACCTGCGCTGGGCGCAGGTAGACCTGGCGGGCGTGCACGACACCAAGTCGTATCTGGCCCGACTGGTCACCCGCCAGGCGCTCAACGAGCTGCGCGCGGACGCCCGGCGTCGCGAAGATTATGTGGGACCGTGGCTGCCCGAACCACTGCTACTCGACGAGCAGGACCCGTCGACCGATGTCGTTCTGGCTGAATCGGTTTCGATGGCCATGCTGGTCCTCCTGGAAACATTGAGCCCTGATGAACGCGCCGTGTTCGTGCTGCGCGAGGTCTTCGGTTTCGACTACGACGACATCGCGTCGGCGGTCGACAAATCGACGCCCGCGGTGCGGCAGGTCGCTCACCGGGCCCGCGAACACTTGCAGGCCAGACGCAAGCGCTTCACCCCGGCCGACCCGGCGCAGAACGCCCGGATCGCCGCCGAGTTCATGGCGGCCGCGGCCGGCGGTGACGTGCAGACGGTGATGTCGATGCTGTCCCCGGACGTGGTGTGGACCGCCGACAGCGGCGGCAAGGCCAGTGCCGCACGCCGGCCGGTGATCGGAGCCGACAAGGTCGCGAGGGCGGTTGTCGGCCTGATCAGCCGGGGAATGCAGCTGGCCGATGTGCGCGCGGAGATGGCGATGTGCAACGCCGCGCCGGCGATGGTGCTCTACGCCGGCGGTCGCCTGGAGGGGATTTTCACCTTCGAGATCGTCGACGGCAAGATCACCAACTTCTACGCCATGCGCAACCCGGACAAGCTGGCGGCGGCGACGACCGTACGCCAAATCAGCCGCGGCTGAGATTTCTGCCAAGCTGGGGGCGTGCGAATCGACCGGCTCGGCGATCTGGGCAGCGCTCCAGAGGTGCTGCGTGCCGTCGGCGATGCCACGAACCGGCTGGACCTGCCGCCGCCGGCGGCGCTGACCGGCGCCTGGTTCGGCGCGTCGGCGTTGATCGCGCCGAGCGTGTCCATACAGCCCATCAAGGCCGAAGACGCGTTCGCCGTGCAACCGGGATCGCACAGCACCGCGGTCGGCGGCGGCTGGATCGGTTACCTGTCCTACCCCGACGCGGGCTTGCAAGGACGGCCGGCGCGGATCCCGGAAGCCGCGGGCGGCTGGACGGACTGCGTATTGCGTTGCGACCGCGACCGGCAGTGGTGGTACGAGAGCCTGTCCGACGCATCGATGCCCGAGTGGCTGGCTGAAGCATTGGCGAGGCCCACCACCGCGGACCGCACCGGGTGCATACCGCATCGACTGGGACAGGGCCGACCGGCAGACGCATCGCGACGGCGTGCTGGCGTGCCTGGAAGCCATCCGGTCCGGCGAGGTCTACCAGGCGTGCGTGTGCACGCAGTTTGCCGGCACCATCACCGGGGAACCCCTGGACTTCTTCATCGACGGCGTCGCGCGCACCGCCCCGGCGCGAGCGGCCTACCTCGCCGGGGCCTGGGGAGCGGTGGCATCGCTGTCACCGGAGCTCTTCCTCTGCCGCCGCGGCGATGTCATCACGTCGAGCCCGATCAAGGGCACGGTTCCGCTGACCGCTCCCCCGTCGTCGCTGCGATCGTCGAGCAAGGATGTCGCCGAAAACGTGATGATCGTCGATCTGGTCCGCAACGACCTCAGTCGGGTCGCCGTCACCGGATCGGTGACGGTGCCGGAGCTGCTCGTGGTGCGGCCCGCGCCCGGCGTATGGCACCTGGTGTCAACGGTGTCGGCGCAGATGCCCGTCGAGCTGCCGATGTCGGCACTGCTCGACGCCGCCTTCCCGCCTGCCTCGGTCACCGGCACACCCAAACTGCGTGCCCGACAACTGATTTCGCAGTGGGAGCCTACCCGACGTGGAGTCTATTGCGGCACAGTCGGTTTGGCATCCCCGATAGCGGGCTGTGAGCTCAACGTCGCGATCAGGACTGTGGAGTTCGACGCAGTGGGCAATGCGGTGCTAGGTTCCGGCGGCGGGATCACCGCCGACTCCGACGCTGACGCGGAGTGGGAGGAATGCCTGCACAAGGCGGTGCCGATCATCGGCGCGGGTGCCGCCTCAGCCGCGCGTGAGTCCGATTGCCCAGCTCCTCAGCCCGCCGCTTCACGGCGCGCATCGTCATCGGGCGCGCAGCACCGCGTCGTAGAGCTCACGCCGTGACTTTGCGCCCGGTGTAGCCGCAATCACTTGCGCGCAGGCTTCTTTGACGCCCATTCCCCCGTCGACCAGAGCATTGACCTCTACCACCAGCGTAGGCAGGTCAGCGCGTGACCACCACCGCGCCGGCCAACACGACGGTGATCTCACCGAGCACGCCGTCAGCGGCCCAGGCGGCCAGCTCGTCCAGCGATCCGCGCAGCACTTCCTCGTGGACCTTGGTCAGCTCGCGGCACACCGCTGCCCGGCGGTCGCCGCCGAGCTGCTCGACCGCGTCGTGCAGGCAAGCCGGCAGCCGCCGCGGCGACTCGAAGAACACCACCGTGCGCAGCTCTGCCGCCAGCGACGCCAGCCAGGTTCGACGGGCGGCCCGTTTACGAGGCGCGAAACCCTCGAAACAGAACTTCTCCGTCGACAGCCCGGACACTGCCAGCGCGGTCGTCACCGCCGACGGGCCGGGCAGGCATTGCACCGACAGACCCGCGTCCACGCACGCCGCCACCAGCCGGTGGCCGGGGTCGTTGATCAGCGGCATCCCGGCGTCGCTGACCACCAGCACGGTGGCGCCCGCACCGATCTGTTCGACCAGCGCAGGCACCCGCTCCGCTTCGACATGGTCGAAGAAGCTGACGACCTTCCCGCCGATCACCACATCGAGCGCCCTGGCCAGCGTCCGCACCCGGCGGGTGTCCTCGGCAGCGACGACGTCCGCCGACGCCAGAGCCTCAATCAGCCGCCTTGACGCATCGGCGGGCTGACCCAACGGCGTCGCGGCCAGCAGCAATCGGCCCTCGGTCATTGCGCCGCTCCTCCTCATCGCTGCGCACTGCATCGTCGCGGCGCGGGTCATTGCGCACAGCCTACGATCGTCGGTGATGACCACCACCGCTCTGCCCGATGAACTCGTCGCTGACGAGCAGCCGGTTCCCGTCATCAGCCCCGGGCCCGTGGCGCCGGCGCCTGACTTCGGACCGCTCGACCGGTTGCAGGGCTGGGCGGTGACCGCCGTCGTCACCGCATTGGCGGCGGTGACCAGGACCGTCAATCTGGGTTCGCCGACCGATGCCGGCACACCAATTTTCGACGAAAAGCATTACGCCCCGCAGGCGTGGCAGATGCTGCACAACCACGGCGTGGAGGACAACCCGGGCTACGGCCTGGTCGTCCACCCGCCAGTCGGCAAGCAGCTGATCGCGATCGGCGAGGCGCTGTTCGGTTACACCGGGGTGGGGTGGCGCTTCACCGGCGCCGTCCTCGGTGTCGTCATGGTGGCTCTGGTCGTCCGTATCGTGCGACGGATCAGTCGATCGACACTGGCCGGCGGGATGGCCGGAATGTTGTTGATGGCCGACGGGGTCAGCTTCGTGGTGGCCCGCACGGCTTTGCTCGACGGGTTCCTGGCTTTCCTCGTCGTTGCCGCGTTCGGGGCGCTGATCGTCGACCGCGACCAGGTGCGCGAACGCATGTACGTCGTGCTGGCCGAAGGTCGCATTGCCGAAACAGTGTGGGGCCCAAGGCTGGGCGTGCGGTGGTGGCGGTTCGGCGCCGGGGTGCTGCTCGGATTGGCTTGCGCGACAAAGTGGTCCGGTTTGTACTTCGTGGTGTTCTTCGGATTGATGTCGTTAGGCTTCGACGTCGCGGCACGTAGGCAATACCGGGTGCTGCGACCGTGGCTGGGGACGATTCGCCGGGATCTGATCCCGACCGGTTACGCGTTGTTGCTCATCCCGTTCGGGGCGTACCTGGCCAGCTACGCGCCGTGGTTCGCCTCCGAGACCGCAATCGACCGGCACGAAGTCGGCCAGTCGATCGGACCGCAGACAAAATTTCCACTACCCGATGCGATCCGCTCGCTCTGGCATTACACCGCCAAGGCCTACCAATTCCACGCCGGGCTGACGAATTCCGCCGGCAACTACCACCCATGGGAGTCCAAACCCTGGGCATGGCCGATGTCGCTGCGGCCGGTGCTCTACGCCATCGATCAACAGAATGTTCCCGGCTGTGGCGCGCAATCCTGCGTCAAGGCGGTGATGTTGGTTGGGACGCCGGCGATGTGGTGGCTGGCGGTGCCCGTCCTCGGCTACACGTGCTGGCGGACGTTCGTGCGCCGCGACTGGCGTTACGCCGCAGTGCTGGTTGGTTATTGCGCCGGCTGGCTGCCGTGGTTCGCCGACATCGACCGGCAGATGTACTTCTTCTATGCGGCCACCATGGGACCGTTCTTGGCGATGATGATCGCGTTGATTCTCGGCGATATCTTGTACAAGCCTGGCAAGAACGCCGAACGTCGAACCCTTGGGCTCATTGCGGTGTCCTGTTACATCGCACTGGTTTTGACGAATTTCGCGTGGCTCTTCCCGGTGCTGACCGGCCGGCCGATTTCGCAGACCACCTGGAATATGGAGATCTGGCTACCCAGCTGGCGTTGACTCGTCTTCGTGAAGACTACTGTCCCAAGGTGCAGGATTCTTTGAGCTTCGGCGCGTAAGTAACGTCGCCGCATTCGCATTCCCAAGTGGTGTGTCGTCCTCGACGGCAGGAGCACGACACGCTTCCGGCCATCATGCGGTCTGGTAGCAACCAGTGGCCGCGGGCACAGCGATACGGCTGCGACTCAGTGAAGGGGACGCGGTCGTGGTCGGCATCAATAGTCACGACCACCACGCTGACAGTTCGAGGCGCCAACGGCAAACCGATTGCCGGATCGTTATCGTCTGGTGTCCCCTTGCGGGCGTGTCGGTTATCGAATCGCAACCAACAACGCACGCACGCAAAACATTACAACGGGTCGCGGGCGACTGGACAGGACATGCAGCGCGGCCCACCGCGACCGGTACCTAATTCGGACGCGGCAATCGTGAGCACTTCGATTCCGGAATCCCGCAGGCGGGCATTGGTTCGAGAATTGCGCTCGTAGGCCACGACCACGCCGGGCGCCAATGCCAATGTATTGTTGCCGTCGTCCCACTGTTCCCGTTCGGCGACAACGGGATCGCGCCCGGTGTCGATGACGCGCAACTTCTCGATCCCCATCGCGTCGGCGGCAGCCTGGACGAACGGTACTTCTTCGGAGATACGGACCCCGTCCGGCGTGGGCGCGAGGGTGAATGCGGACAACGCGTCGACGACGTTCGCATACATCACCACCGCGTCGATGTCGACCATCGTGCACACCGTGTCCAGGTGCATCTGCGCGCGTTGCTGAGCCAGCGGCACCGCCAGCACCGTTTCCGCCAGCCCGTCGTCGAACAGGCTGCGCGCCAACGCCTCTGCACCCGCCGGGGTGGTTCGTCCACCCACGCCGACGGCGACGACTCCCGGAGCCATCAGCAACACGTCGCCGCCTTCTACCGGCGCGGTGCGCGACTCGTAGGCACGCCGCACACCGGTGAACCGCGGGTGGTGAGCGTAGATCAGGTCGGTCAGCGACGCTTCGCGGGCTCGGGCCGGCAGTGCCAGCGACGGGATGACCACTCGGGGGCCGACCCAGATCGACGAGTCGCGGGTGAAGACCAGGTTCGGCAACGGCTCGATGACGAAGTCGGTATCGCGATGCATGCGACGGACCAGCGAGCTATCCGGGCGGGCGTCTGAAGGTAGCTCGTCGAACGTCATTCCCGCGATCAACACATCCGCCAACCTGGCCGGCTCAATGCCGCGTAAGTATGCCGAAAGCTCCTGCGCCAGTGGCGCTCCGAGCCGTTGGGTATTGACCGCGGCCGCGATGCCCTGCATCCTCGCCGCGCCGCTGGCCAGTAGCGCCTCGTTCAGCAGGTCCGACAGCAGTAGCACCTGGACGCCGCGGGAGCGCAGCAGTTCGACGAACTCGTCGTGCTCCTCCTGCGCCCGCGCGACCCAGGGCAATCCGTCGAACAGCAGATCGTCGTTGTTGCGCGGCGTGAGTCGGCGCAGTTCGGCACCGGGCCGGTGCACCATAACCACCCGTAGTGCGCCTACTTCGGAGTCCAAGCCCAGCTGGCCGCCAGTCACATTTAGCACGGTAACGCGGAATGTGACCTCAAGTATCGTTCAGGTTGTGGACGGCCGAGAGCTGCTTCCCGGCGAACTCGCCCGGCGGGCCGGCGTCGCGATCTCGGCTTTGCACTTCTACGAGCGGCAAGGGCTGATCACCAGCAGGCGCACGTCGGGCAATCAACGTCGCTACAGCCGCGACACCCTGCGCCGGGTCGCATTCATCAAGATGTCGCACCGGCTTGGCATTCCACTGGCCCGGGTACGCGCTGCGCTGGCCACATTGCCCGCCGATCGGGTACCGACCAGCCGGGACTGGGCGAGGCTGTCTGCCGGTTGGCGCTCCGATCTCGACGACCGGATCCTGCATCTACAGCGACTCCGCGACAATCTCGCCGACTGCATCGGCTGCGGTTGCCTGAGCGTGCGCAGTTGCGCGCTGTTCAATCCCGACGACGTGCTGGCCGGTCATGGACCGGGCGCCGCGCGACTCTAGACCCACGGGGCTGATTGTGCGGCTTCTCAACGGCCCACGCACGGCCCCATCGTCGCGGCGCGAGAATCGAACAAACGTGCGATACAATGGGCGCCGTGGCGCTCGCCGTACAGGAGTCGTTGTTCGAAGCCAACGACCGCAGATCGCTGGGCAACGGAGCCTGGATCGACATCCGCTCCGGATGGTTGACCGGCGCCGACGAGTTGTTGGGCGCACTGCTGGAGGCGGTTCCGTGGCGGGCTGAGCGCCGCCAGATGTACGACCGAGTCCTTGACGTCCCGCGCCTGGTGAGCTTCCACGATTTGACGGTCGACGATCCGCCACACGCAGGGCTGGCCCGACTACGCCGCCGACTCAACGACGGCTACGCCGGCGAATTGGGCGAGCCGTTCACCACCGTCGGGCTGTGCTGGTATCGCGACGGCTCCGACAGCGTGGCCTGGCACGGCGACACCATCGGCCGGAGCAGCACCCATGACACCATGGTTGCGATTGTCAGCCTCGGCGCGACCCGCACCTTCGCGTTGCGGCCCCGCGGCGGCGGCCCGTCGTTGCGGCTGCCGCAGGCACACGGCGATCTGCTGGTGATGGGCGGTTCGTGCCAGCGGACCTGGGAGCACTCGGTCCCGAAGACGTCGGCCAACATCGGGCCGCGGATCAGTATTCAGTTCCGGCCCAGAGACGTTCGCTAGACGTCAGCCCTTGGTCACGGCGACCGACTTCACGAGTAGGTCGCGAGCTCGTTTGGTGTCGACCGGCGGCGAGGGTTGACCGGCGACGACGACCGGGTTGGCGGTGATGATCACCTGGTAGTCGCCGAAATGTGCGGTGTAGTTGTACAGTTCGCCGCTGCGCGGCTTTCCCTGCACAACGGTCTGGATGACGCGGTGCACGCCCAACGTCTGCGTTCCGTCGATCTGCGGGGTCTCGATCACCTCGATGAGACCGCGGACACGGCCGCCCCGGAAGGCCACTTTCTGACAGTTGCGACCCGGTTCGCTGAACGGGACCGGCGCGGATGTCTGCACGGCCATGGCGATGTACCGGTTGCCGTTGCCTTCGGCCTCTACCGCCACCATGTTGCCCTGCAGGCCGGTAGGCATGTCCTCGCCCACCACGAACGACGAGCAGTCGGGCGGGTCGAACGTCAGGCCCGGCGGAAGCTTGTGCGTGGACAGCACCTTGGGATCGATGGCGGTCTTCGGCACGTCTTTGACCTTGTATTGCGGCCCGAAGAATGACTTCACCTGGGAAATCTTCGTGATATCGGCAGACACGGTCTGCGAAGATCCGTTCGATGAGCACGCCGCCAGGAGGCAGACACTTCCGATCGCTGCAGCCGTCCGCATCATTTGGCTCAATCTAAACCACCGCTGTCAGCTCCGTAACGCCGACACGGTTTTGACCAGCAGGTCGGCGGCGAACTGCTGAGTCAGCGCCGGATTCGGCGAACCTGGGTCGCTGACCAACGTGGTGAACGCGTAGTAGTTGCCTAGATACGCGGTGAACGTGCTTGCCCGCGAACCGATTTCATTGCCTCCCTCAACCGATGTGTTGATTTCGGCTGCCATACCCAGCGTTTCGGCGCCGTCGATGTGCGGCGCGTCGACGAGATGAACACGCGCGCTGGCCCGCTGGCCGGTCAGGCTCCACTGTCGGCACTGGCCGAGCAGGTTCTGATCCAGCACCACCGGCCCCGCTTGCGCGGCCACAACTACGGCGTAGACCGTGCCACCCGCACCGGAACCTGAGATGCCGTGCGCGGATTGACCGTGACCGCCTGCCGGATCGGCCAATGCCGAGCAGCGCCCAGGATCCGCCGCGCCCGCCCCGCCGATACCCCAGATCTCCTGCGGCGTAACCACTCCGGAAACACCCCGCACCTCGTAGCCGGACGGCAGATCGCGTCGCACCCGCCTGATGTTGTCCGGGTCGACATGACCTGTCGCCGGATTGGTCGACGGTGCCTGGCTGTGATCGACCGGGTGGGCGCACCCCGCGAGCAGCAACGCCACTGCGGCCACGACCGGTAGCCGCATGCTAGTTGACGGCCCGAATAACCTGGCGCGCAGTGTGTTTGATGTTGGCAACCATGTCGCTGCTCAGCGGCAGGCGACGTGGCTCGGGTACGTCGATGATAGAGGTGACCACCCCGACGTCATCGCGCTCCCAGAACGCGCCGTAGTGATCCATGATCGTGCGCATCGCGACGTTGTCGGCAAGCATCCGGCCGGAGAACTTTTCGATCCCGGCGACCCGGGCTGCGACAGCGAGCGCAGCGATCAAGAAGGAGCCGATCCCGCGCCCCTGGTACGCGTCGGCGACAGTGAACGCGATCTCGGCGACGCCGGGTTTGCCGTCCTCCCGCACGAAACGCGCATCGGCCATCGGGTGACCGTCCTGATCGGTCATCACCCAGACGAAGTGGTCGACGTAGTCGACCTCGGCAAGATAGTCCATCAGCGCCGTGCTGGGCACTCGCGCCGACATGAACCGGCGATACAACGTGTCGGCGGAAAACCGGACGTGCCCCTGCAGGGTTCGCGCGCTGTCGCCGGGCAGCACCGGCCGCAGCAGCAACTCGGTTCCGTCGCGTACCCGTACCGGAATCGGCGTGACGAAGGCCGCCAGTCGCTGGCGGATCGTGCGCACCAGCCGGGTCATGATCCCGGGGATGTGTACCAGTCGCGCGAACGCGTCGTTGTCGCCGATCCACCCGATCAGGGGTTCGGTGGTGGTGACCGTCGCCGTCCGCGGGATGTGCCGCAGCAATGCGATCTCGCCGACGATCATCCCGGCCGAGACGTTCTCGACGGTCACCACGTCGTCATCGGCGACATGCCTGACCTCGGCCGTGCCCGATGAGATGAGCAAGAAGGACACCGCCTGCTCGCCCTGCTGCATCAGGATCTCGCCGGCAACAGCCTCCAGCGGCTGGAGGCTGGCCGCCAGCGGCATCAAGTCCTCGGCAGGACATCCCTTGAAGATGTGCAGTGCGGCGAGTTCGACTGCGCGTAGCGCGGTCAGTTCGGTCACCAATGCCGCCTCTGTCCGGTCGCGGGTCCAATGCTGCCAGGCTATGGGTTTCGATCCTGTTGCAGCAAGGCCGGCGATGAGGGCGGGCCCCGGATGTGCCCCGGCACCGACTGCCGGTCAGACTCACGGCATGGGTAGCACCGCAGATCCGCTCGAGACAACCCGCGATTTGCTCGACCGCCCCGCCACCGTGCGGCACGGCTTCCTCGACGTACTCGGTGAGGCCGACTCCTCCGAGGCGAGCAGACCTTCGACGCTGGCTCAGCGCGCGATGAACAGCCCGCTGGTCGCGGGCGTGTACGAGCGACTCTGGCGGCCGGTGGCGTTCTATGTCGCCAGTGGTGTCACGACCGGCGGAGAACAACGGCGTGCGGCTGAAGCGTTAGGACTGTCCAGCGCACACCGGCTGCTCGATATCGCCTGTGGACCAGGCAACTTCACCGGCCGGCTGGCACAGCGACTGCCCGAGGACGGCTTGGCCGTCGGGCTCGACATCTCGGTGCCGATGCTGACCCGCGCCGTGCTGGACAACAGCGGACCACGCACCTGCTACATCCGCGGCGATGCTGGAACATTGCCGTTCGCCGACGAAGCCTTCGACGCCGTCTGCTGTTTCGGCGCGCTGTATCTGATGCCGGAACCGTTCCGGGTCGCCCACGAGATGGTTCGGGTGCTGCGGCCCGGCGGTCGGGTGGCGATACTGACCAGCTACGCCGGGCAGCCACCGCCCGTGCGGCAGGCGATGAAAGCGGGCGCCCGCGTCATCGGGCTGCAGATGTTCGAGCGGGACGCCTTCACCGACCTGTTCACCTCGTCGGGTCTCATCGACGTGCAGCAGCAGACCCAACGCAGCTTGCAGTTCGTCACCGCCGGCAAGCCCGGGTGACGGTCAGGCCATCGAGAAGAAACCCTCGTCTGCCGGTTGAGCGGCGTCGAGTACGACGGACTCGTCCCATCCCGCCATCGCCCGGTCAAAGATCAGCCCGCCGGCGATACCACTGCATCGGCGACGTCGACGGCCACCACTACGAATATAGAGTAGTCCGAGAGTGAGCCGAAACCGGCTCACCGCCGGATCCGCTCGACGACTAAACCGCGGGTAAACGGCCGCTACACTGCCCGCATACAAAAGCGCCGCAAGCCCAATCCCGATCAGCGTCGCCGCGAACTCTGCGACGCGGCGATACAACTGCTTGCCGACGATGGCTCCAAGGGTCTGAGCCACCTGAAAGTCGACGCACGCGCCGGGGTGCCCGACGGCACCACCTCGTTCTATTTCCGCACCCGGTCGGCGTTGCTACACGCGACGGCCGAGCGGATGGTCGAACTCGACCTGGCGACGCTGCAGGCCGTTGCCGACAGTCCCGGCCTCGAGGACGGGGCGTCAGCCTCCCCCCTGTCCAAGGTCGTCATCCAGTCCAGTGAAGAGCCGCAGCTGACGCGGACCAAGGCGCGTTACGAGCTGACCATGCAGGCGACCCGCGATACGGCGATGGCCGCGATATTGGAGCGCGCCACGCAGGCCTTCACCAAGCTGCACCACGACATCTTCGTACAGCTGCTGCCGCGCGGCGCCGAGCTGGATCCCGCCGTCGTCGACGATCTGACCAACATCACGCTGACCTTCATCAACGGGTTGCTGATGCGACTTGCCCACGGCGACCGGATCATCGACACCCCAGAACAGCTCGACGGTGTCTTGTCGGCGATCGTCACGGGTGTCCTGGGCAGCGAGCAGCAGGGTCTGCTTACCCAGGACGGCGCTCTGCTTCAGTCGCCCGGCCGGCACTCACGGTATCGGCGGTAAACCTTCGCATTTCCTGCCTCATATCGGCACATCACAGTCTCTACGGCAATAGAGTTAACCGGTCGCCGGTAAGCCGCGAGCGCGGTTCTATTAAGCGGAAAGTACAAATCGCCCAAAGCGCCTCACCCGCTGACAGACTGTTGACACCGAGCCCGGTATCCGGCATGTCCGAGTCCGGAAGTTGTGGCGAAAGGCAAGATTTCGTGACGGTAAGCACCGGCTTAGATGTCCAGGATGTCTACTACGACCCCTACGACGTCGCTCTCAATGCCGATCCCTATCCGATGTTCGGGCGCCTGCGCGAAGCGGCGCCGCTGTACTACAACGCCCAGCACGATTTCTATGCGCTGAGCCGGTTTGCCGACGTCGACAAGGGTCTGGTCGACCACGGAGCGTTCAGTTCAGCGCGCGGCATCATCCTGGAGTTGATCAAGGCCAACGTCGACATTCCACCCGGCCTGCTGATCATGGAAGATCCGCCGATCCACGACATCCATCGTAAGTTGCTGGCCCGCATGTTCACCCCGCGCAAGATCGCTGCGCTGGAGGGACAGATCCGCGACTTCTGCGCTCAGTCGCTGGATCCGTTGGTCGGAAGCGGACACCTCGACTTTGTCGGCGACTTGGGCGCCCAGATGCCGATGAAGGTCATCAGCATGTTGCTCGGCATCCCCGAAGACGATCAGGAATTCATCCGCGACCACACCAACGCGCAGATGCGAACCGAGGCCGGCAAGCCGATGAACGCCGACCACGGGCTGGCCACCGGGGAGATCTTCGCCGCCTACATCGATTGGCGCGCCAGTAATCCCTCTGACGACATCATGACCGAGCTGCTCAATGTCGAGTTCGTCGACGAGACCGGAACCACTCGGCGCCTGACTCGCGACGAACTGTTGATCTACCTCAACGTGGTTGCGGGCGCGGGCAATGAGACCACCACCCGCCTGATCGGTTGGGCCGGAAAGGTGCTCGCTGAACATCCCGATCAGCGTCGGGATCTGGTCGGCAATCCCGCGCTGATACCGCAGGCCATCGAGGAACTACTGCGCTTCGAGCCGCCTGCGCCGCACTCAGCCCGGTACGTGGCACGCGACATCGAAATCCACGGCCACACGGTGCCCGAAGGCAGCGTGATGATGATGCTGATCGGTGCCGCCTGCCGCGATCCACGCCAATTCGGCCCGGACAGCGACGAGTTCAACATTCACCGCCCGGCCCGCCCGCACCTGGCGTTCAGCGTCGGCACCCACTTCTGCCTGGGTTCGGCGCTGGCGCGCCTCGAAGGGCGGATCGCGCTCGAAGAACTCCTCAGACGTTTCCCCGAGTGGGAGGTCGACTTGGCAAACGCCACACTGAGCCCGACTTCGACAGTGCGGGGCTGGGAGTCGATGCCGGCTTCCATACCATGACCGGCCGGGTCGAGGGCAAGGTCGCGTTTTTCAGCGGGGCCGCGCGTGGCCGGCGCCGCAGTCACGCCGTCCGACTGGCCCGAGAGGGCGCCGACATCATCGCCGTCGACATCTGCGGCCCGATCGACAATTTGGCCTATCCACATTCGACGCCGGAGGATCTGGCCGAAACCGCGGCACTGGTCAAGGCTCACGACCGGCGCATTGTCACCACACAGGTCGATGTCCGCGATTTCGAAGGGCTCAAAACCGCGGTCGACGCACACGCTGCCGGTGCCGTGGGTGGAGCCGGTGGATATCAGTAATGCCGTATTATTCCTCGCCTCTGATGAATCTCGTTATGTCACAGGCATTTCGCTTCCCGTCGACGCGGGCAGCTTGCTCAAATAATCGACAACCAACGATGGAGATGACTGATGCCTGAGTACGACTACGAGAAGATGAAGCAGGAAGCCGAGCAGTACATCAAGTTCGAGAAGGACAAGAAAAACCGGATCGCCTACATCACCTTTGATCGTCCCGATGCACAGAACGCCACCAGCTTGGGTATGCGGCAGCTCTACGCCGACCTCATCCACAAATGCAACGTGGACGATGACGTGAAGGTCGTCGTGATCCGCGGTGAGGGTCAGGATTTCGGCAGCGGCGGCGACCTGCCAGAACAGCGGGGCATGATCGAGAACCCCGGCATGCCATTGCTGCACGAGTTGGGGATCAACGACGACGACGTGAAGTACCCGCCGGGCGGCTCGTACCGCTATCTGTCCACCGTCACGGACTTCTACGCGAAAGCTCGCGCGGGAAATCGTCCCCTGCAGGAGCTCCGGAAGGTCAGCATCATCGAGGCCAAAGGCTACTGTTACGGCTGGCACTTCTACCAGGCCGGTGACGCCGACCTGGTGATCTCCTCCGACGACGCACTGTTCGGCCACCCCGCATTCCGCTACGTCGGCTGGGGCCCACGGCTGTGGTGGTGGGCCGAGACGATGGGTTTGCGCAAATTCTCCGAAATGCTCTTCACCGGGCGGCCGTTCAGCGCCAAGGAAATGTATGAGTGCGGCTTCGTCAACAGCGTCGTGCCTCGCGACAAGCTCGAAGACGAGACACTGAAGTACGCGATGGCCTGCTCCAAATCCCGTCCCACCGATACCGTCGCGGTACAGAAGACCTTCCTGGAGCTGTACAAGCAGCACAAGGGTGAGTACTTCGGCAGCCTGCTTGTCGGCATGGTCGAGGGCATGCTGCCGATGATTCAAAACGACCAGGAGAACGACGTCGATCTCACCGAGGGCACTTTCAATAAGGGCCTCAACAACGTCGTGAAGGACAACGACATGAACTTCCCGCCCGAGTGGCGCCTGAGCCGCTCGGGGCGTGCCAAGCCTTGACGTTTCGGGCTCGTGCATGTCGGCACTGACTGGTATCAGAATCGTCGAGCTCGCCGAATCGGTTGCCGGAGAATACTGCGGGAAGCTACTCGCGGACTTCGGCGCCGAGGTGATCAAGGTCGAACGCCCGGGTCGAGGTAGCCCCACTCGGGCGATGGCTCCGATCGTCGGGGAGGGTGGTGAGCACGAGCGCAGTGCGGTGTTCGCGTACTTGAACACCAACAAACGCTCGGTAATCCTCGACGTCGGCGTACCCGGCGAGGTCGAGTTGTTGCACACACTCATCGCGACGGCCGACGCGGTGGTCGATGATCACGCGCTCTCGTGGGCTGATGCCGTGGGAGTGTCCGCCGGCGACGTGGCGCGTCGTCACCCCCGCGTGGTGTTCTGCGCGGTCACTCCGTACGGCATGCAGGCGCCCCCCGGGTTGCACAATGCCAAGAGCCTCAACGTCTTTCACAGTAGTGGGTGGGGATACCACACGCCCAGCCATGCCGATGCGGCCAAACCGCCGTTGAAGGGTCCCGGCCGGTTCCTCGCCGACTACGAGGCCGGGCTCGATGCGGCACTGTGCGTCGCCTCGTCGCTGTTCTGGCATCTGCACACCGGCGGTGGCCAATTCATTGACGTGTCAGCACACGCGGTGCTGGCGTCGCGGGCCGACTGCGTGCTGGGCAGGTTCATCACCGGCGAGATCGCGCCGGAGAACACCCGCGACGATTACGATCAGCAGGGACCGGCCTCCTTCTTCGCCTGCGCAGACGGGTTCGTCTACCTGTACGTAACCAGCGGAAATCACTGGTCGGCCCTGAAAAGACTGATGGGTCACCCAGACTGGCTCAACGATTTCGATGACGACTGGCTGGAGTTCTCGGTCACCCGGGACAAGGTCGCGACATTTCGGAGCGGGTTCGCCGACTGGGTCAAAGGCCTGGCCAAGGACGCCATATCCGACGAGGCCCAGCGGTTCGGCGTCCCGCTGGTTCCGGTGAAAAGCATTGCCGATGTGAAGAACTCGCCCCAGTACCGGTATCGTGGCTTCTTCAGCGAGGTCACCCATCCGGTGCTGGGCAAGGCGTCCTACCCCGGTGTGCCCTATCTGTTGAGCGCGTCGCCGGCGCACATCACCAGCCCCGCGCCCGCGTCGGGCAACACACCGCCGAGATCCTGGACACCCTCCACACGCCACGGCCGACAGCGAAACCAGCATCGGCACAACACAAATCGCCCAAGGTGCCGCGCGGCGGCCCACTGGCAGGTGTCCGCGTCGTCGAGCTCACCAAAGTGTGGGCCGGCCCCTATGCCGGCAAATTGCTGGCTTTCCTGGGCGCCGAGGTGATCAAAGTGGAGAGTTCGACTCATCCCGACGAGATGCGCGCCTACGGCGGCACCGACATCAACCACGCTCCCTACTTTCTCAGCATCAATCCCGAGGTACTCAGCGTCGAGTTGAATCTCAAGTCAGCGGCAGACGTAGACCGGCTCGCTGATCTGATCTCGCACAGTGACATCGTGATCAACAACCTGCGGCCCGGAGCGATGGAGCGGCTGGGCCTTGGCTACGGCGAGCTGAGAACTGTTAAACAGGACATCATTTCAGTCTCGATCAAAATGTGGGGCAATGACGGACCGCTGGGCTACCAGACCGGCTACGCGCCGTGCTTCGCCGCCTTGGCCGGTGTCGCCTCGCTGGTCGGCTACCCTGGCGGCCCGCCGCTGGGTACCAGCATGCGCTACGGCGACTCGACCGTCGGCGCCGCCGCCGCGTTCGCAGCCGTCGCGGCCCTGCTGCATCGTGACCTGACCGGCGAAGGCCAATTCGTCGACGTGTCGGCGGTCGAGACGCTGTCGTCGATGATCGGCGACTGCCTGCTTGCCCAGGAACTCACCGGAACGCAGTTGATGCCCGACGGCAACCGCCACGCCGACATGGCCCCGCACAACTGCTACCCGTGTTCGGGTGGCGACTGGATCAGCATCGCGGTGGCCGATGACGACCAGTGGCGTCAGCTCTGTGACGTTCTCGGCGCCGCTGCGCTGGTCGACGACAAGCGATACCAGGTGTTGGCGGACCGACTCAGCCATACCGACGCGCTCGATGTCGACATCGCCGACTTGACCGCACGCCACGACGCGGGTGCACTGGCGCAACGCCTTCAGGCCGCCGGAGTACCGGCGACCAAGAGCGCGACGGCCCTGGACATCATCAGCGATTCGCTGTTGTGGGACCGCGAGCTTACCGCTTCGTCAGCGATCACCGCGAAGGACAACGACCGGTGCTCGCAGCGCCGTGGCGGATGTCGGTCGCCGAGGCTGAGATCACGCGCGGTGCGCCCGATCTCGGTGAGCACAACGACTATGTTCGTGACGAGATCCTTGGTGCCCACGCAATGGAGGAGCGGCGCACGTGATTCAGACTTTGGCCGGCACGGTGGCGCTGGTGACCGGCGCCAGCAGCGGCATCGGCGCCGCGACGGCGCAGGCGCTGGCAGCTCACGGCGCTGCCGTCGCTCTGCTGGCACGCCGCGCCGATCGGCTGGAAGAGGTGCAGGTTGACATCGAATCGGCTGGTGGCACCGCGCTGGCGGTGCCCACCGACGTGACCGACGCCGACCAGGTCGCCGCCGCAGTGCAGCGCACCGTCGACGAGCTGGGACGCCTGGACACCGTGGTCAACAACGCTGGGCTGATGCGGATGGCGCCGGCAGCCGAAGCGTCACTGCAGGATTGGGACGATCTGGTGCGAGTCAACGTGCAAGGTGTGTTGTACGTGACGCGGGCTGCGATCCCCCACTTGATCGACGCGGCAGCGGATTCACCGCGCGGCGTCGCCGATCTGGTCACCATCAGTTCCACCGCCGGTTGGGTCGCCCGTCCTGGCACGGCCGTTTACTCGCTGACGAAATTCGGCGTGAACGCGTTCAGCGAGGGGATCCGCCAAGAACTGATCGGGAAGCGAGTCCGCGTCGGTGTGGTGGGTCCCGGCACCGTCGACACCGAGATCGGCGACCACCTGCCGCCGGAACGGCGTGCGGCATTCGACCGCCAGACCGCCGACATGGTCAAGTTGGCACCCGAGGACATCGCCGACGCTGTGCTGTACGTCGTCACCCGCGACCGCAGAGTCGCCGTCAACCACATGCTGGTCCGGGCTGCCGAGCAGACCTGGTAATGAATCAGCAGTGGGTCACCGGCGATCACGCCGGCCTGCCGATACCGGCCGACCCCACCGCGTTGCGTGCCGGTGGCGCAGCGTTTCTCACCAAGGCGTTCCGCGCATCGGGCGCGCTGAGCGTCGATCACGCTGTCGTCCGAATCAGCCAATGCGACGAAGTCCCGGGCGGAAGCACCGGCCGCAAAGTTCTGCTGCGCGTCGAATACGACCAGCCATCAGCCGCCCCCACCGAGCTATTCGTGAAGTTTTCCCGCGACTTCGACAATCCGATCCGTGACCGCGGGAAGACCCAGATGGAGTCCGAAGTCCTCTTCGCGTCCCTGACCCGCCAGCCCGGCTTTCCGATCACTGTGCCAACCGCCCTGTTCGCCGACTATCACCGCGACACCGGTACTGGCATATTGATATCCGAGCGAATCCAGCTCGGCGCCAACGGTATCGAGTGCCATTATCACAAGTGCCTGGACTACGTGATGCCCGAGCCGCTGGAGCACTACCGGGTGCTGGTGTCGGCGCTCGGTCGGCTGGTCGGCAGCCACCGGTCCGGGCGGTTACCCGCGGCAATCGTCGACCGATTCCCGGTCGACATGCAGGTGGCGACCGTTGGCGAGCGGGTATCGATCAGCCCGGACAAGTTGAATCGTCGTCTGGATCAGCTCTCGCAATTCACCGAGACCTGCCCGGGGCTGCTGCCCGCCAATGTCCGTTCGGCGCAATTCATTACCCTGCTGCGGGTCGACGCTCCCCGATTTCTGCGGCACGAACCGGCGGTCTGGGACCGGTTGGCCCGCGACCCCGACTACATCGCGCTGTGCCACTGGAACGCCAACGTCGACAACGCCTGGTTTTGGCGTGACGCCGACGACGTTCTGCGTTGCGGACTGATGGACTGGGGATGCGCCGGACAGATGAATGTGGCCATGGCGTTGTGGGGTGCGATGTCGGCCGCCGAAACCGACCTGTGGGATAACCACCTCGACGAGCTACTGGAACTGTTCACCGCAGCGGTCCGCGATTGCGGCGGGCCAAATCTCAGCGTGTCCACGTTGCGCGGGCAGATCATGCTCTACGTCGGGACCATGACACTCGCCTGGTTGCTCGACGTCCCCGCGTTGATCCGATCCCGTTTCGGCGACGCCGCTCACGCGCTGACCAGAAAGGACGCTCCGATCAAAGATGACGAGAGTGTCCGTGCACCACTGCAGATGTTGACCAACGCGCTGAATCTCTGGGAGACACAGCAGTTCGGTCGGCTTCTCGATGCGGCGCTACCGCCATGACGGACTGGTGGTCAGCACCTCGTTGCCGTCGTCGGTAATGAGGACGGTGTCGCGGCGAAGCACCGCGCCCAGCCCTTCCTGCCACGCATAGCCGGTTGGCGCCGATTTGCAGCTCGAACCCGTCATCGGTCTGTTCACGTTTTGGTGGAGTCATCACGCCCCGCATTGTTGATCAGAACATCGATCGGCCGCACCTCGGCGACCAGCTCTTCACCAAGCGCCACAACGCTTTTCAGCGAGGAGAGGTCGAGGGTTCTGATTGTCAGCTTGGCGTCGGGGACGTCCGCGCGGATCTTGTCAATCGCCGGGTCAGGCCGAATCCCAGGCCGCTGTTGGCTCCGGTCACCACCGCCAGCCGACCCGACAAGTCGGGCACGACCAGCGACAGATCCGCGTCGTCCGTCACCACGTCACGGGAAGTTCGTAAATCCCGTATGCCAACGCATCGTGCTTGAACGGCAACTGCTCGATCGGCTCCGCCAGCCGCAGCGTCGGGATGCGGCGTAGCAGTGTGTGCAGCACGATCTGCAACTCCATCCGGGCCAACTGCTGGCCGACGCACTGGTGGCGGCCGTAGCCGAAGCCGACGTGTGGGTTGTCTTCCCGTCGCAGGTCGAGCTCGTCCGGGCTGGGGTAGCGGCGAGCATCCCAGTTCGCCGGCGGGACGTCGAGGATGATGCCCTCGCCGGCACGGATCACCTCATCGCCGATTTCGATGTCTTCGACGGCCACCCGACGTTGGCCGGTCTGAATGATGCTCAGGTAGCGCATCAATTCTTCGACGGCAGTGGCGATTTCCTTCGGATCGTCGGTGTCGCGCAACAGCGCCAACTGATCCGGATGCTCCAACAACGCGACGATCGCCAGGCTGATCATGTTGGCGGTCGTCTCGTGTCCGGCGATCAGCACACCGGTGGCCAACTGAGCCGCTTCTCGAACACTGAGTTCCTCGGCATTGACCCGCTCGGCAAGGTCACCCACCAGATCTTCTGTCGGGCTTTCCATTCTGGAACGAACCAACCTGGCGATGTATCTCGCCAGCGCCGTAGCACCCTCTGTTGACTCCTCGGCGGTCGCGTACCGGCCCATCCCCCGCGAGGCCTGCTCCTGAAAGAACTCCGCGTCCGAATAGGGCACGCCCAACAACTGACTGATTACCAACGACGGGACGGGCAGTGACAGCGTCTCGACCAGGTCGGCCGGCTGAGGACCGGCCAGTATCGCGCCGATGTGGTCATCGGTGATCTTCTGGACGGCCGGGCGCAAGCCTTCGACCCGCTTGAAGGTGAACGGCTTGGACAACATGCGCCGAAACCTGGTGTGCTCCTCGGCATCTGCGGTGAATACCGAGCGCGGCCGCTTGTCGACCGTGGCCAACATTCCTTCGTTCCAGTGCGGATAACCCGGCTTGCGGTCGTCTACGCTGGCGCGCGCATCGGTGAACAGCGAACGGATCGCGTCGTAGCCGGTGATCAGCCACGGCGTACTGCCGTCCCAGATCCGCACTCTACTCAGCTGTTTGGCGGCGTTGAGCTCGAGTGCGACCGGTGCCGGTGCCAGCGGGCAGCCCGCCGCGCGGGCCATCGGATAGTCCGGGATGCTGCCGGTGGTTTCATCTGTGCGACCGGTCAGGGTGTCAGACATATCACTCCTTCGACGATGAGGGATCTCGGCGCATGCTGTCACTGCTCCGTCGAGGCGCTGACGACGATGCGGTGGACCGGTGCCCGCCACAGCCCGACGATCGCATCGATCAGTCCCTCGGCGGCGATCGGCCAACTGGGTCGTGCCCGGGGCCCGTGTTCGGCGAGTTCGCCTTCATGCTCGGCGCAGGTGTGCATCAACAGGTTCCGGGCCATCACCATGCGTTCGAAGCGGACTCGTCTCGGCAGGTCCGGCAAGCAGCGATTGATGCCGTCGATCGCCCGCACGAGAATGGGCGATCCGAGCGCGTCCTTGGTCACCACCTGCCGATAGCAGGGGTCGGCCATCGCCTGCGCGGCGAAGCGCGCATACCAACTCGGGTTGCCCAGGGCAGCGAGGTGATCGGTGAGCGGACGCACCAGCACGCCGACCCAGTCCCGCAATTCGGTCGAGCCCTCGACGCCGGCCAGCATCTGTACGCGCAATTCCTCGATGGGTACCCGGTGTTTGCTTTCGATGGCGCGCAGCAAGTCAGTTCTGCCGCCGAAGTGATAACACGCAGCGGCGTTGTTGCCCTGGCCCGCCGCTTCGCTGATCTGCCGATTCGACACCGCATACATACCGCGTTCGGCAAACAACCGCTCAGCGGCGGACAGAATCGCTTCCCGGGTGCCCGTCGATCGATCGTTGCGCAGGACTCTGGCCGCGGTCACCGACCTAGTGAACACCCGCGAGTGAGTTAAATCAAGCAATTTATTTAACTGTCCGGCATGCCTGTCAGCCGGGTGTCGAAAGGGCGGACCGCGACGAATTCAACCGACGAAAGGCCGGTCCGGTGTGCATTGGCGGCCGATCGGCCCTATCGCGTACCCAGGCATTGCACATCAACGGACGTATATACTTCGCGAACTGCTGCGCACCGACTTCGATACCTGAACAGACGCCTGAAACTTCCGACCTCACCAGACGCGGCATCCTGAGCACGCCTCACATCGGAGAAGACCTTGTTGCGCAACCTGGTCGCCCGCGTCGCCACCCGGCTGATGGAGACGACGGCGGCGACGGTTGCCGAGGTCAATGAGCAGGTATTGGCCGAACTGGTCGAGAATCTCGGTGTCGATGCCGCGTATCTGCGCCACAACGACCACAAAGTCAGGGTGTCGAAATTGGTCGCGGTATGGCCACCACGACGCGACCGCTCCGTTCCGGACTGGGCGGCCATCGCCCACTTCAGTAGCGCCGATCCGGTTCTGGCGTTGTGCGGACACGGCAAGAAATTGACGGTGATCCGGCCGGAACCGTCGGATCCTGCCTATGCGCAGTGGATCGCCGGCATACAGGAACGGTGGGGTCACGACCCCTCGAAGATCACCTCACCGTCGGCTGTCGCGGCGCCGCTGATTTCCGGGGGCATCACGACCGGCCAGTTGATCTGCACGAGATTTCGTCGCAAGAAGTGGCGCACCGATGAGCTGAACGCCATCCAGACGGTCGCATCCCTGCTCGCACAACTCCAAGCCCGCATCGTGGCCGAAGAAAAGCTTCGCAACCTCGCCGAGCACGACGATCTGACTGGTCTGCACAACCGTCGCGCGCTCATCGCGCACCTCACCGAACGACTCGCCACAGGTCAGCCCGGTCCCGTCCCGGTGTTGTACCTCGACCTCGATCGACTGAAGTCGATTAACGACTATCTAGGCCACACCGCCGGCGACTGGTTCATCCGGACCTTTGCCGAGCAACTGCGGTTGAAGGCCGGAGCGAAAAGTATGGCTGCGCGGCTCGGCGGCGACGAGTTCGTCGTCGTGCCCGATCAACCGATGTCGATCGAAGTGGCCGAAAAGACCGGCGAAGAGTTGTGTGTCGCACTGCGCGATCGGATGGCGTTGGGCGGCCACATGATCAGCCGGACGGTCAGTATCGGTGTTGCGGTCGGCGTGCCGGGACGCGACAGCACCAGCGACATCCTCCATCGCGCGGACGAGGCCGTCCTGTCAGCCAAGCGCGCCGGCGGTAACAGCGTCGCGGTCTCCAGCGATGACATGTCGCTGCAGCGCCTGTTCCGCAAAGACGTCGAACTTCACCTCAGCGGCGAGATCGACAACGATGCTTTGCTGCTGCACTATCTGCCCGAGGTCGACCTGTGGACCGGCGCGATCGTCGCGACCGAAGCACTTGTTCGATGGCGCCATCCGACGTGGGGCCTGTTACTGCCGGAGTCGTTCATCGGGGTGGCCGAAGCCGCCAATCTCGGTGGGGATCTGGGTCGTTGGGTAATGCGCAGCGCGATCGCGGAATTCAGCCGGTGGCGTGCGAACGGCGTCGGGCAGGACATTACGCTGCGCATCAATGTTTCACCCGCGCAACTGGTCAGCCGAGGATTCGTCAGCAGCGTGGCCGAAACCATCGACGAGTTCGGTATCGACGGTGGCTCAGTGTGTTTGGAGATCACCGAGCGCGCTGTGGTCCGCGATATCGACACCACCCGCAAGACCCTCGAGGCGTTGAAAGAAGTCGGTGTCCAGATCGCCATCGACGACTTCGGCACGGGTTACGCCGTTCTGTCGCACCTGAAATCGCTGCCGGTCGACACGCTCAAGATCGACACGTCGTTCGTTCGCGATCTGGGTACCAGCAGCCGCGATCTGGCGATCGTCCGGGCGATCATCGGTCTCGCCGAAGCGTTCGATTTGCAACTCGTGGCCGAGGGCGTTGAAACACCCGCGGCCGCACTGACTCTGATGCGACACGGTTGCCATCGAGCGCAGGGTTACCTGCTTTCGCGCCCATTGCCGGGCCACGCGATGCAGGCATTGCTGGCGTCGCGCTGGATGCCCATGCCTTTCCTGGCCGATAGTCAGGCCCTGACCTCGAGCACGATCTAGACTTAGGTAGAAATGTTCATTCGCTGCGGGATTCTGCGATGACCGAGTCGACGGATAAGCGATCCGATTCGACCCGGGAGCAGATTCTGCGCGCCGCGGCCCACCAGTTCGCTCAGCGTCCGTATTACGCCGTCGGTCTCGACGACATTCTGGCCGAAGCGCAACTGACCAAGGGCGCGATGTACTTTCATTTCCGCTCCAAGCACGCGCTGGCAATGGCGATCGTCGATGAGCAGACCAGCAAATCCGCGAACGAAGTGAAGGATTTGCTGGCGCGGAAGCTGTCGGGCCTGGAAAGCCTTATCGACGTCACCTACCTAATGGCTATCGATGACATCAGCCACGACGTCACCCGGGCGGCGCTCAACCTCCTCGAGTCGGTGGGCCGAACCGAAAAATTGCAGGAACGGCTTCTGGGTGGGTGGATCGGATTGCTCAGCGAGATCGCCGTGCGCGGGATTCGCGAGGGAGACATCGTCGAGCACGGCGACCCGGACGATATCGGCCGCCTATTGGTCTCGATTTACATGGGCATGCGTCAGGCCAGCAGGCTGGACGAACCGGTGGTGCTGCTGAGTGACTTCGAGAAGGCATTGTCGACAGTGCTGCGGGCAATCGTCCAACCCGACCGGATGAGCTACTTCACCCAATTCGTCAAGCGGCGCACGGCGCTGGCGATCAAGGCCATCACTCCGCCCGAGAACGTCGGAACCTGACGGCGACTTAGCGCTCTTCGAGCCACAGTTGCTCGGTCAAATCCTGAAACGTCGCCAACGCGATGTCGTCATCGGCGCGGATGAGCGCTGACCTGCTCATGAGCGCCTGCACACTCGAGCCATCCTTATGGGCCAATTCGACCACTTCGTTCGCCAGCGCCTGCACAACCGAGACCACGGATCCCGTGGTGGGTGGTAGGCGGAAGATCTTGTGAAACGTCAGCGACAGCACGTCGTCGGACCCGCGGCCGACCATTTCCGAGAAAGCCGAATTGGCGAACACCAGTGCCCCGTCGTTCGCGATCGCGAGCACTGGAACCGGGATACGTTCCAGCACGACCAATGCCGGCAACTGTGTGAGAGTGTCCATTGGCGTTTGGCCCGGCTTACGGCCGTTCCGTCTGCGCTCCACGAAGCTGATTATGGTTCATTTGACGCAATCGCATGTGCGCTAGTTCCCTAATAGTCGCGAAGAATAAAGTTTTTACGGATGTCTTAAGGACTCACGCCATCGCAAGCGGCTAGTGCCTGCGCGGCGAGATGATGCGGGCGGCTGCTTCGACGGCAGCTGCGCGCCGCGACGCGACGACGTCCGGGTCGGCGGCGCTCTCGGGATGCGGATCGGGAAACTGCGCCCACGCCAGGCCGATGCCGAACAGCAGGACCAGTAGGTCCGTGGGCGCCCACGACGGGTCGACGTAACCCGCCGCCTGGGCGGCCTCGATGGTTGCGAGAGCTTGGTCCGGGGGCGCCTCGTCGTCGAGAGCCGGCGGTTCGATCGTCAGCCCCTCCAGCCGGGCCCAGGTCAGCATTCGTAGGTGCTCGGGGTGGCTGCGCGCCAGGTCGTAGACATCGCCGACAAACTCCGCCACCGCCTCGGGCCGCATGCGAAACGTGGCGAAGTATTGCCGCCCGTCGGCGGCGACCACGCCGCGAAACAGCGTCTCCTTGTCGCCGAAATGCGCATACAACCGTTCCTTGCTGGCCCGCGCAGCGGTCGTGATCCGGTCGATGCGGGACCCCGCCAGGCCGTACTGCGCGAATTCGGCGCGGGCGGCGGCGAGGATCTCGTCGCGCAGCTCTGTCTTGGATCTCACAGGAGCATCCTAGCCAAACGAACCAGTTCGTCTGTAACGTTGGTGACATGTCGTTGAGAACGTTGCATGGAGTCAGCGCGTGAGGCTGGGACCGCCGGAAGGCAAGAAGACGGTTACGGCCGAGGAGCTGGAAGCGATCATGAATCAATCCCGCCGAGTGCGGGCTTTGAAGCAACTGCTGGGCAGTGTCGGCGACAACCTCAACCCTCTGGTCGAGTTGTATCGGCCATATGTCGACGGATTGGCGAACCTGCCGCGCGACGGCCGGTTCCTCCTGGTCGGCAACCACACTCAGGCCGGCACCGAAGTCTTTCTCACCTCGTATTTTGTTCGCCGCGAACTAGGTGTTCGGGTGAGGCCTTTGGCCGAACGGGGAATGGGTGAGGCGCGCGGGCTGGGCAGGGATTTGATCGCGGCTTACGGCGGCGTGGTCGGTCATCCCGATAGCGCTCGAGAACTGATGCGCCACAACGAAACCGTGTTGGTATACCCGGGCGGTGCTCGGGAGATCGCCAAATTCAAGGGCGAGGAGTACCGACTGAGCTGGGAAGGTCGCAGCGGCTTCGCGCGGGTGGCCATCGAGAGTGACTATTCGATTGTTCCCGTCGGATTGGTCGGCGGAGATGACGTGTACCAGAGCCTGTTTGCCCGCGACAGCACGTGGGGCCGCTTGAACCTGTCCCTCAGCGAGCGGTTGTCCGGACGCGCCGATATGGCCATGCCACTGATTCGCGGCGTCGGTCCCACGCTGATTCCCCGCCCCCAGCGGATGTACCTGGCATTCGGGGAACCGATCAGCACCACCCGACCTGCCCGCACGAACGCCGCGACCTGGCTGGAGACGGTCCGCGAGACCACCAGAGACTCGCTTGAAAACATTCTCGCCGACCTGCAGGTGGTGCGCGCCGACGATCCGTTCCGGAAGCTCAATCCGCTGGCGTGGCCGAGCGCGGTTCAGCCTGCGGGCCTGGAAGCTGCTTAGAAGAAATAAGTTTCAGAGTAATAGCCGAGCCGATGATTCCGGCGGGAAGATCAAGTCGCCGACCTACACCTACTTGACTCCGGACACCATCGCGTAGCCGACATGCAGCGCCGCGCTTACGCCAGTCCACAGCGCATAAGCGGTGCCGATCGCGATCGTCGTGCTGGCCAACGCCAGGCCGGCCATGCTGACGATCAGGCCACCAGGAAAACGACGCTGGGGACCAGCCGCGTGAATTGCCCGAACTCGCTCAGAGCGATCGCGCACGCGGCCTCGAAAACGTTCGCGAGCACGCGTATTAGCCAGCCTGACAAGACCTCCTACCAGTAGTCTTGTATGCGCGGGTACTGCTCCCTCGTCCGCCAAGGGCCAGAGTGGAGTTACGCCTGCGACATCGCAACAGCCAGCCATCGCAAATCTTGAGCGTCACAATTGGATCGGCGTTAGTCTGGCGAATTGGCAACGGGCAAAGGCCACACAATGAGCGCTCTCGAGAAATCTCTGATGGACCTGGCTTACGACGAGCGGGCCGACCTTGCCGCCTTTCTTGAATCGTTGACATCGCGGGACTGGAATGCACCCAGTCTCTGCGAAAAGTGGACGGTCAAAGATGTCGTTGCTCACGTCGTCAGCTACGAGGAGCTCTCGCCGTTCGGACTTGCCAAGCGTTTCGCGAAAGGACATATAGTGCGTGCCAATGAGGTTGGTGTCCAAGAGTTTGCACTGATGTCGCCTCAGCAGCTAATCGACTTCCTCAGCCGTCACCTTCGTCCGCAAGGGCTGACCGCCGCGTTTGGCGGCATGATCGGGCTGGTCGACGGAACCATTCATCACCAAGACATTCGGAGAGCACTCCGGCGTCCGCGAGAGGTGCCCGCGGATCGTCTGCAACGGATACTGCCGTTGGTTCCGAGTAACCCCCGCCTGGGCGCGGGGCGTCGCATCCGCGGATTGCGACTCATTGCAACCGACATCGACTGGCGACATGGCAGCGGGCCCGAGGTCAGCGGCACCGCGGAGGCGTTGCTACTGGCAATGACAGGTCGTCGCGAAACCGTCGACGAACTCAGCGGGCCGGGGCAGTCGACGCTGGCTGCACGCGTCGCGCGATAGCGGTAGACGACGAATGCGCACACTGCAGGCGTCGATAGACGATGTGCTCACGGGCAGCACGAATATCGATTGGGCGATCTCGATTCGAGATGCTGTGGGTCACGAATTGGCACGTTGGCACGCCGACAGCACGATGGAGATAGCTAGCGTCGGCAAGCTGCTGCTACTCGTGGAAGTCGCACGGCAATGCAGCGAGGGGGATCTTGCTGGTGACGAAATGCTCAGCCGGGACCCGACACTGGTGGTCGCCGATTCGGGCTTATGGCAACACCTTCACATCGACGAACTGTCAGTGCATGATCTCTGCGTCCTCATTGCCAGCGTGAGCGACAATGTGGCTACCAATGTCCTTCTGAAACACCTTGGCCTTCAACGGCTTCAAGATCTTTCCGGAAACTTGGGCTTCGTGCACACGGCGGTGCTCGACTACGTTCGAGATGTCCGCGGCCCAGCCGATCCGCCGACTCTCTCGACCGGCTCAGCATCGGAGTTGTCCCGCCTGATGAGTCAGATTTCCAGGAACGAACTGGTTTCGCAAGCAGTCTCAGAGCAAGTGCATGCTTGGCTGGCGACCGGCGTCGATCTGTCTATGGTGGCGTCCGCCTTCGGGCTTGACCCGCTGTCTCACGCAACGTCGGGGCGAACCTTCCTCATTCGCAACAAGACTGGCACCGATACCCGGATCAGAGCAGATGTCGGCACGGTGGGGCGGAATGGTTACTGGTTCTCTTACGCCGTGATCGCCAATTGGGATGCGTCGGAGCCGCGCATCGCGGATGCGGTGCTTTCCGGAATGAATGCGATCGGCAAGATGCTGCGCGAAACAATCGAAACTAGTTCCGGCTGAACTGCCGTCTGAAGCCCGAGGGCGCCGACCAGCCGCCCAGAGACCGCCGCTGCGGACCGAACGAGCGAGGGTCTCCCTCGCAGAGCCCGGTTCGCGACCCGGTAGCTGCGTCCCGCCGATCTGGATGTGACGCACAGCCCGCATTCATCTTTTGACAACTTCATTGACAGCTGTCATTGACGGGTGCCAATGAGTGTGGTTACCGTGCTCGCATGAAGTCGCCCATTGCCGTCGCGGAAGCCCCGGTAGCGGGTGGAGGCGTTCGACAGGTCCGAATGCAGGAAACGCGAGCACGCCTTTTCGATGCAGCCCTGGCTGAGATTGACCGGGCCGGATTGGCCGGCGCTGATGTCAGCGCCATCGCCGGCGCGGCGGGAGTGGTGCGTGGCACCTTCTACTTTCACTTTCCGACCAAAGAACACGTCTTGGTCGAGCTGGAACTCAACGAGGAAGCCAAGATCGTCGCTGAACTCGACGCTGCACAGATCGACACGGACGATCTGGTGTCTGTCTTGTCGCTCCTCGTTCGGCATGTCGTCGCCGCCGAGCACCGGTTGGGTCCGGTGGTGTTCCGCGAGATGTTGGGGTTGCACTTCTCCGCGAACCGCCCGGTCGAGGACGAGGTGTCGGAACATCCCTTGGCGGAGTTCGTCATTGCTGCGATCACCACTGCGCAGGAGTCGTGCCGAGTTGCAGTGCAGTCGGACGCGGCCGAACTCGGGGTGTTCTTCATGACCGGACTCTTCGCACTGCTAGCGACTGGCGCTCACGCCGCACCGACGGCGGCTGCCGTTATGGATCGGTATGTCACGACCCTCGTCAAAGGAATGGAGACACGATGAACGACACCAGGATCGACGGCTACCGGGACTTCCTCAAGAGGCGCGATGGGGAGGCCGATCTGCTCAACCGACGTTTGGCGAATCGCGAAGACTTCTTCGACGGCCTTGAGGCGAACCCGGTCAGATCGTCCCATCCCGCCGACCGAACGGTCTTCCTGCGGAACATGCGCCGACGCAAACCCGAACCCGGCGTGGATCGGAAGATGCTGTTTTTGCTGGCTACCGCCAAGCTGAATCAGGCCGAACGATTCGGGGTTGGCCTCGGAGAAACCTACGGACTCAACAGTGACGAGAACCTCCCGCCTGAACGGGTTTATCTCGAACTCGAAGAGCACTACCACACCCGACTACTGGCCTACGTGCTGGACGTATTCGACTTGAGATTCCAAGTAGTGCCACCACCGTTCGTCATGCGCCAGTTCGTCAAGACCGGGGTCTTCATGCCGGAACGGCTGGGATTCGTCTTCGTCGGAGCGGCCGAGATGGCTGGCTGCATCATGTTCGACGAACTACGCCGCGTTGGCATTGAACTCTTCGCCGAGGAACCCGAAGTCTGCGAAAGAGTCGAACGGCTCTATAGCGAAATCCTCACTGATGAGGTCGGACACGTCGGCTACTGCGCGTCACGATGCACACCAGCGGAACGGGCCGTCATGCGTTGGCTCTACCCGCGTATCGCGAGACTTTTCGCCCGCCAAACCGCCGAAATCAGTCTCCTGGTGGACCGTGATGCGCTTCGCGCCCGCCTCGACCGACCGTTCGACGTCGAGGAACTCACCGCGGGACTGATCAACGAGACGTATCTGGTCGCACATCCTTAACCGGCGGCCTTCGACACTGCCACGCCGTGTGGCGCGCTAAAACTTCACCGCAAGATCCTGGTGAGCCAACCTCCGTACGCCCCAGAAGTAAGTGACGAAGGGCATAGTGCACCACAAGAGGTTCAGCACCACGAACTTGATCCACATCTCGACGGGACTCGTCATGCTGTGCAGGTCATTGGCGATCTCCACGCCGAAGTAGATCGCTGGCAGCGTGACCTCCACGATCATCCCGCCCATGATGAAGGAGAGTTGAGTGCTGGTGAACTGCTTACCGTTTCGGAAGAACTGCACCATCGCATACGCCTCGAAAAGTCCAATGAATAACGCGACCCATTCGAGAACGATGATGAGTGGGTCGCCGTTCAAGTAGCGCGCATCGCCTCCCAAGAGGATGGGCGACCACATGTACGTCCAGAGCGCGCCGCGCTGAACCCCTCCTTTGATCTGCTCGAAAAGCAAGAGCCACGGCAGTTCCCAGATAAATCGTGGGATCAGGGCGATAAAGACCCAGACGATGACCATGGCACCCAGGCGTTCCGACTTCGTGCGGTCACGTTGGCCCGGCAGTGGTAGCCACGGAAGCGCGAGCGCCGTCAAGAAACAGGCCACGACAAAGACGACCAACGTGGTAGATGCGAGGACGTGGGACACCCCGGCATGAAATTCGAGATACCAGAAGACAATGTGGATGACGAAGAAGAACGCCAAGACGCCGAAGAGCGACTTTTGCAGTGACGACAGTCCGCGCTTCGCCGGTGAAGCTTGCTCGTCGTCGGTGCTGATCGTCTCCGTCATGGTTCACGCCACAGGCGATTTAGTAGCTGCACAGCTCATAGCATTGCACATGCCATGTTTTTGGTGACAAGGGTCGTGCCCTAACCTGCTATCGATGAAGAACCACGGTGAGCAGGGCGGACTGCAACGGTGACCCCGGGCAAGCGTTCTGCCCCGCGTCGTCCGATCAGCGGACGTCAGGAACGGGGAAATCGGACCCGAGAACTGCTCATCGACGAGACGGTTCGGTGCATTCGCGAGGAAGGCTTCTCAGCGGCCAGCGCTCGGCACATCATCGAACGAGCAGGTGTGAGTTGGGGCGTCATTCAGCATCACTTCGGAGACCGGGACGGTCTGCTGACTGCGGTGATAGAGGATGCCTTTGACCGTCTGATCGCATCGCTTGAAGCGTTGTCCGATCCAGCGCAGGCCACGAACACAGAAGCTCTGGTGACGGGGGCGTGGGAGGCGTTCGCGAATCCAAAAGCGATGGCAGGGTTGGAGATTCTCATCTCGACCAAGGAGTTGCACGCCGGCCTTGATCGACGGCACATGGAACGCCTTGGTGCGGCGCTGACGGCCTTGATTCAACGTTTGGACGCCGGTGCCGACCGCGATCACGCCGTCGCGTTGGGCATGCTGCTGTGGACGACACCCGTCGCGATGATGATCGCCGAAATGTTCGCAACGGTTCCTTTGGCCACCCGGGATGCCCAGAAGGCGATTGCCGATCTGATAGATGGGAATCGCTGAGCGACCGTGGACCTACGGCGAAAGTTTCCTGGCGGACAAGACATGCCCTGACCTGCAAAAACTCTGTGGAGCTATGGGGAATCGAACCCCAGACCTACTCGATGCGAACGAGTCGCGCTACCAACTGCGCCATAGCCCCTGATCGGTAGCAGGCTACCAGTCGCCGCCGAACTCGCCGAACCGTCTACTGCCCGACGGCTCGCGGCAGATCCCGGTGCCAGCTGTAGTCCCGCGCGGACGTCGCGTACTCGAGATGCTCGAAGGTCGGGTCTTCGTCGTCGATCTCCAGCACTACGGCCCCTGGGCGCCGCAGCCGCGACGGGACTACGTCGTACTCGCGGTCGTAGGTGTTCTCCACGCCCAATTGTGAACGCGCCATGCGCTGCATCCGGCGACGTTGCACTCGCTCCTCGATGCGGGTCTGCCGGCGTAGGTACCCGAGGTAGAGCACCGTCGCCACGGAGGTGGTGCTGAACAGCCACCACGCCGAAGAGGTCAGCAGGAAGGCCATCGTCGCGGTGACGACCAACGTCGACGCCATGATCGTCAGCACCCGCCTGCGAAAGGCGTATTTGCGAGCACTGACCGCCGCGGCGGTGTCCGCGTCATGTTGATGCCGCCGAGAGAATGTCGCTGAGGCGCCGGTCAGCGGTTCTTCCGCGGCGACCGGTATCCCTGAAGTGTCGTCGACGTACTCGTATTGGTCGTCGTCGTCATCGAAGGCGGTGTCCTCGTCGTCGTTGTCGTTAACCTCGACGGCCAGGGTCACTTCGGTGTCGGTCTCTTCCTCCGCCGCGGTGTCACCCACCAGCAGCGCCGGAGAGTCCGGGTCGATGACGTCGACGTCCAGATAGTCGGGGACCATCTCCTCGGCGGGGGCCTCTGCCGTGACCGTGACGATGACGCGCGAGGTCGGGGCGTCGTCAACGTCGTCTTCGTCGTCGGCGGCGTCCAACTCGTCGTATTCGTCTTCCTCCGGCCGCCAGTCAGGGTCACTGCGATGCCCTGCCGACACCCCGACCCGCTTGATCAGCCGACCGGTCGCGTCGCTGTTCAGCACGCGGGTCGCCAGTGCTACGTCGCTGGTGCGGCGCACCGCGTCGCGCTTGCTGACGAGCATCGGAACCAACACGAACAGCCAGAGCACCACCAGCGATATCCAAAGCAATGATTGCGGGATACTTGGCATCGTGACCCGCTCCTTTCCCCGCCAGGCAAGACCGGTAGCCAGCGCAGCCGGTCGAGGCACGCTCAGGATAATGACACTCCTGTGATTTACCTCTGACAAGCATCATTGGTCACAAACGTCACGTTGGTAACACGACACGCCGCGCATATTTGCTCGACTCAATCGACTATCGCCACGCTAGACCCAACCGGCGCGGCCATCACGCACCAGAGTCGACGTGACGGATCCATACACTTCCTCGGTCGTCAGACCCACCAACAAGTGGTCTCGCCAGCCGCCGTCGACTTGGAGGTAGCGGCGCAACAGGCCTTCTTCACGAAAGCCGACCTTTGCCAACACGGCTCGGCTCGCGGCATTCTCCGGTCGCACGGTGGCTTCCACGCGATGCAACCGGACCGGGCCGAAGCAGTGGTCGAGGCCCAGCGCCAGCGCTCCGGTCGCGACACCGCCGCCGGTGAACGGGCTGGCCACCCAGTAGCCGATCCACGCCGACCGCAAGGCGCCGTGGGTCACGTTTCCGATGGTCAATTGTCCGCAGAACCTGCCGTCCAGCTCGATCACATAGGGCAGCATGCGACCTTTGCGGGCTTCTGACCGCAAACTCGAATACACCGCCGGCCAGGCCGAAACCGAGTGCCGCACAGACCAATCGGACTCAGTACTCGGCTCCCATGGCTCCAAATGTGCTCGATCAGCCTGCCGGGCGCGGCTCCATATCGATGCATCGCGCAGGCGCACTGCGCGTAGCCGGATGACCCCGGCGGCGACCCGCAACGGTCCGACGCGTCCCGGCCAGCCAGGATGCGGAGAGTTGGAGCCCCACAGGTTCACGATCGATCCACCGCGTCGCTCAGCCACGCTGGGCCAGGAAAGCGACTTCGACGATCTCGCCGGTGCGAATCTGTTCTGCCTCGCGGGGAATCATGACCAGACAGTTTGCCTCAGCCAACGTCGCCAGCAAGTGCGACGACGCGCCCGGCGCGCCGCCTAACGCCTGCACCAGGTATTCGCCGGTGTCCTGATCGCGCATCAGCTGTCCGCGCAGGAAGCCCTTTCGGCCGACCACCGAGGAGATCGGTGACAGCGTGCGCGCCTGCACGACTCGGCGCATCGGCTGCCGCTTACCCAGTGAGAGCCGGATCAGCGGCCGGACCATCACCTCGAAGACCACCAATGCGCTCACCGGATTCGCGGGCAACAAAAATGTCGGCACACCGTCACGGCCCAACTGACCGAAGCCCTGCACCGAGCCGGGATGCATTGCGACCCTAGTGACTTCCATGTCGCCGAGTTCCGCGAGCACCGAACGCACACCTTCGGTCGCCGCGCCGCCCACCGCGCCGGCGATCACCACGATCTCGGCGCGGTTGAGCTGCCCGCCGACGACTTCGCCGAGTTCTCGCGCGTCGTTGCTGACGATTCCGACCCGGTTCACTTCGGCGCCGGCATCCCGGGCGGCGGCCGCCAACGCGTAGGAGTTGACGTCGTAGACCTGCCCGTTGCCGGGCGTGCGGGAAATGTCGACCAGCTCTCCGCCGACCGCCAGCACCGACACCCGCGGTCGCGGATGAACCAGCACCCGCTCCCGGCCCACCGCGGCCAACAGCCCGACCTGGGCGGCGCCGATGATCGTTCCGGCGCGCACGGCGACATCACCGGGTTGCACGTCATCGCCGGTCCGTCGCACGTAGGCACCCGAGCGCACAGCGCGCAGCACCCGCACTTTCGACTGCCCGCCATCAGTCCAACGCAACGGCAACACCGCGTCAGCCAATGTCGGCATCGGCGCTCCGGTCTGCACGCGCGCGGCCTGACCCGGCTGCAACCTGCTGGGTGTTCGGGTGCCGGCCTGAATGCTGCCCATCACCGGCAGCGTCACGCCGCCACGCGCTGACGGCGACTCCCCTGGTTCTCCCTCTTCATCAACATGGTCATCGGCTGAGTCGGCGTCCCCGACGCTCAGGACGTCGACGCTGCGAACTGCGTAGCCGTCAATAGCGGCCTGGTCGAAGCCGGGCAGCGGGCGCTCGGTGACGACTTCTTCGGCACACAACAGACCTTGGGCCTCGGCAATGGCAACACGCACCGGTCGCGGCGCCACCGCGGCGGCCGATACCCGTGTTTGTTGCTCTTCTACCGAACGCACACCGCGCCTTTCTGTCGTCGAGGTGCGACGACCTAAGCCGCTAGCCCTCGGCCAGACCCAACCGAGTCACCAGCCATCGCCGTAGATCTGGGCCGTAGTCGTCACGGTCCAACGCAAAGTCAACCGCAGCCTTGAGGTAGCCGCCGGGATTTCCCAAGTCGTGTCGGGAGCCGCGATGCACGACGACATGGACCGGGTGGCCTTCTTTTATCAGCAACGCGATGGCATCGGTGAGCTGCATTTCGCCGCCCACACCCCGCTCGATCCGTCGCAACGCGCCGAAGATGGCGCGGTCCAGGACATAGCGGCCCGCCGCCGCGTACAACGACGGCGCGTCTTCGGTCTTAGGCTTTTCCACCATGCCGTTCACCTTGAGGACGTCCTTGTCGGCGCCCGGCACCATCTCGACGTCGAAAACCCCGTAGGCGCTTGTCTCCTCGGGCGTCACTTCGATCGCGCACAACACTGAGCCGCCGTATTCGGCACGCACTTTCGACATCGTCTCCAGCACACCTGTCGGCAGCACCAAGTCGTCGGGCAGCAGGATCGCGACCGCATCTTCGTCGTCCCAGAGCACCGGCTCCACGCAGCTGATCGCGTGTCCCAGGCCCAGCGGCTCGGTTTGCACGACGGACTCGACCTTGATCAGCCCCGGCGCCCTACGAACCTTGGCCAGCATGGCGATTTTGCCGCGCGCTTCCAGCGTGCCTTCCAGCACCAGGTCCTGGACGAAGTGCGCGACGACGCCGTCCTTGCCCTCGGAGGTGATGATCACCAGCCGCTCGGCGCCGGCGGCAGCCGCCTCGGCGGCCACCAACTCGATGCCGGGAGTGTCGACGACGGGTAGCAGTTCTTTGGGCACGGTCTTGGTCGCCGGCAGGAAACGGGTGCCCAAACCGGCCGCGGGAACAATCGCGGTGCGTGGGACCGAAACATGTGGGCGAGACATCGTTGAAACCATATCGTTGACCCTGTGGCGACCGCGGGCAAGGCCGCATTGCGAGAACGGCTGTTGGCAGCCCGTCGTTTGGTTTCCGACGACGTTCGGGCCGCCGAGTCACAGTCACTGGTCGAGCACGTCGACGGGCTGCTGAACGGCGGCGTGGTCTGTGCCTACGTGCCGGTTGGCCCCGAACCGGGATCCATCGAGATGCTGGATGCACTGCTGCGGCATGCCGACCGGGTGCTGCTGCCGGTCGCGCGCACCGCCGCCGACGACTCCTCGACGGCGATGCAGTGGGGCGAATACCGACCAGGAGAACTGGTCAAAGCCCGGTTCGGGTTGTTCGAACCGGGCGGGCCGTGGTTGCCGCCGGCCGCGGTTGCCGACGCCGACGCCGTGCTCGTTCCGGCGCTGGCTGTCGACTCCTCGGGAGCGCGGCTGGGCCGGGGCCGCGGCTTTTACGACCGCACCTTGGTGTTGCGAGCTCCGCACGCTCGCTTGATCGCGATCGTTCGCGACGGGGAGTTGCTTGACGAGGTGCCGCACGAGCCGCATGACGTGCCGATGACGCACGCGTTGACTCCTGGACGTGGTCTGGTCGAGCTCACCATTCACGACTAAAGAAACGAGCCAGATGTACGACCTCGACGAGACCATCCGCAACCGCCGGTCGACGCGTCTGTTCCTGCGGAACAAGCCGGTGCCGAGGGAGCTGGTACTCGAAGCCGTCGAGCCCGCGACCAGGGCGCCGTCGAACTCCAACATCCAGCCGTGGCGGCTGGTGTTCAACTCCGGACCGGCTCGCGACCGGCTGGTCAAGGCGCTGCTCAACCAAGCGGATCACGGCGAACCCAAGGTGCCGGCTCTTCCGGCCGAGTTTCACCACTTCCGTAGCGATCTCGGCGCGCTGGTCTACGGGTCGATGGGTGTGCCGCGAAACGCTCCAGAGGCCAGACGGGTTGCGGTACTGCGGAATTGGGAGTTCTTCCGCGCGCCACTTGGCGCCGTTGTCTGCATGCATCGCGACCTCGACTACGCCGACGCGATCGGGGTCGGGATGTTCTTGCAGACGTTCCTGCTGGCGCTGACCGCCAGGGGCATCGGAAGCTGCGTGCAGGTGTCGATTGCGGGTTACCCGGAAGTCATCCGCGAACAGCTCGGGATAGCGGAGGAGCTCCGGATTCTGTGTGGCGTGTCGATCGGTTACCCGGACCCGGAGTTCGCGGCGAACGCGCTGCACACGCCGCGCAGTCCGTTCGAGGACAACGTCACCTTCGTCGAGAGCTGAGCGACGGCTGGGCATCCGCCGGGCGCGCGCAGAGTTAGTAGTGACCCGCTGTCACACCAGAATCGCGGAGGACGGATTGAACGCATCGGCGGATTGGGCCAGAGTCAGTGCCGCACTGGTGCCGTCGGCCCGTGCCGATCGAAGAGGCTAGCTCCCCCGGCCGCCAGCCGCCATACCGGCTGTGCTGTAGTGGCTTTGGCTGCCAGTCCGAGGTATTCACTTGTCCGGCAGTCGGCTCGCAGTGAACGTGAGCGGACTTGTGATATCACCGACGAATGCCGGCCGCGTAAACGGTGTGAGCACCGGAGCGGCCCACACCACGCCGTCGGGGTGCTCGCCCTCTGGTGAGCGGGCCTCTTCCACGCCTCACGCCAAGTGTCAAGATGTCGTTAGGACGGCGCCGTCGAACCCCGAGATCGGCTAGAAAACAAGTGTGACCGGTGCGCCCGTTGGGCAGGCGATACTTCCATCGCTCTCCGACGTGTGTAAACGGATCTTTCTGGGCAAGCCTATGATTACCGATGACCTGCGACACCAGAAGTTGTCGAATGGTGTTGCGTTGGGGGCACTTTCGCCTGACGCTATCTCGTCGACGGCGTACGGGCCCGAGCAGATCATGGTGGAGTTATTGCCGGCTGCCGGAACGGCCGCGTTCGTGTTGCTGTTGCCGATCACCGGCGTAATCTTGTTAATTCTGGTGTTGGTGGCTGCGTCGTACCGCCAGGTTGTGGTGGCTTACACGCGTGCCGGCGGCTCCTACGTGGTCGCGCGGGAAAATTTTGGGCCGCGGGTGGCGCAAGTCGCCGCGGCGGCTTTGCTGATCGACTATGTGGTCACCGTCGCGATTCAGTGCGCGGCCGGCACCGTCGCGGTCGTGTCGGCGATCCCGATGCTGAGCCCCTACAGTCTGCCGATCACCGTCGGCGCGGTAGTTGTCTTTTGCTACGCCAATCTGCGTGGATTAAGGGAGGCGGGCCGCATGTTCGCGGTGCCGACCTACGCTTTTGTTGCGATGCTCACGCTGACGGTTGTCGCGGGAGTCACCCGCGAGATCTTCGGGCACTTACCCGTGTACGACCCACACCATCTCGATGGCGCGGTGCCCGTCCAACAAGGCCACGGTTTGATCATGGGTGCGACGGTTTTGGTGATCCTGCGAGCATTCGCCAATGGTGGCTCGTCTTTGACCGGCGTCGAGGCGATCTCAAACACGGTCAACCTGTTCAACAAGCCACAAGGACTCAATGCCCGCCGTGTGCTGACCATTATGGCGTGGATCTTGGGCGTGTTACTTGCCGGAGTCGCCTGGCTTGCCTATGCCACCCACGCCACCCCGTTCGCTGCTGGATATCCGTCAATGCTGTCCGAAATAGGGCGGGCGGTTTTCGGCGCCGGGATGGTAGGCAACGTGCCGTATTTCTTGTTGCAGGCTGCCAGCGCTGCCATTTTGTACAACGGCGCTAACACCAGCTTCAACGGATTTCCGGCACTGGCCAACTTCGTTGCCGAAGACCGTTTTCTGCCACGGCCGCTGATGAAGCGTGGCCACCGGCTGGTGTTCTCCAATGCGATCATCGTGTTGACCACACTGGCGTTGGCGCTGCTGTTAGCGACAGGAGGATCGGTAAATGCGTTAGTGCCGCTCTTCGCGATGGGTGTCTTCAGTGCGTTCGCGATGGCCGGCTATGGGATGACCAAACATCACCTGACCCACCGCGGCCGCGGCTGGAGATACAAACTGGGGATTAATTTGTCAGCCGGGATTTTGTCGACGCTGGTGGTGGGCATTTTCGCCGTGGCGAAATTTACCGAGGGCGCGTGGCTAGTCGTTATCGTATTCCCGGTTCTGGTGGCTGTGCTGATTCGGCTCAACCGGCAATATCGTGCTGAGACAGCAGCTTTGGAGCTTTCTCGCACCGAGCGTGTTCAGAACGGCAGGCATCACCGGCATCGGGTCCTTCTGTTCGTGGGTTCTGTTGACCTCGCCCAGATTGAAGCACTGCGGTATGCACGCAGTCTGCACGCCGATGAGTTGACCGCGGTGCATTTCGTGCTGGACCCCGTTCACGCTGAGCAGGTGCGTGAGTGCTGGGTTCGGCTTGAACAGGACGTCGAGCTAAACATGGCGCAATGCCCCGACCGTCGTTTAGAGCAAGCCGCTTGCATGTTGGTGCGAGCGATGACTGTCGAGTACCCGGACACCCAGGTGACACTGCTGTTGCCGCGACGTACCTACGCGCCGCTGGTGGGGCGGTTGCTCCACGACCGCACCGCAGACAAGCTTGCCCGGGTCATCAGCCGGATCCCCAGTGCGACACCGCAAATCGTGACATACGACATCGCGTCGCAGATAGCACGGGCGACTCCTCCACGTCGAGTGCGATCGGCCGGGTCGTCAGCGAAAACTGCACGATCAGATGAGCGGGATAGCCGGCGACGTGAACACATTCAGAAAGCGGACGATATCGGCGAACACCAGAGCGTGGCTCCGCTACTGACCGCCCCTTCCCCGATCGAAGACCGGTGATGCACGTCGCGCACGTTTGCATGCCAGATCACCGGCCATGGCGCGGCCGTGTGGTCACCTCGTGATTCCGGGTAACCGCTTCTGGGAGGCGGATTGGCGGCGTGAGGCGCTACGTACCAATCTTTGGGTCATGCCGATGGTCGAGACTTCCTGCATCGTAGTGCTTTTCGGTATCACCTACGCAGCAGACCGCGCGTCCTACAATGGCACCGTCCGCTACCCCGCCTGGGTGCTCAACGGTACTGCCGACACCGCGCGAATCATCTTGACCACGGTTTCGGCGTCGATCATGACCGTGATCGGCATCGTTTTTTCGATCACCATCGTGGTGTTGACGCTGGCCTCGACGCAAGTCGGGCCAAGGATGCTACGAAACTTCGTCCGAGACCCTGGAACTCAGCTGGCCCTAGGGGCTTTCGTCGCAACCTTCTGCTACGCGATGATCACGTTGGTGTCAGTCGGGGGTGGCCCGCACGGCGACTTCGTCCCGCACCTGTCTATCACCGTGACGCTGGGATTGACCCTGGCAAACGTGGCGGTGCTGATCTATTTCCTCAATCACGTGGCCGCAATGATCCAGCTCCCAGTCGTGATCTCCGGTATCGCGAAAACACTGCATGCCGAGATCTCGGCGCACGAACACCCTCCCACTTTCGCCGAGGGCGTCGGGCGTGGCCCGTCATGCGAGGAACTACTATCGCAGCTAAGACAGTCGGGTGCTCCGATTCGCATGCCGCGGGGCGGCTATCTACAGGTAATCAGGGTCGAGCGGTTAGTCAAGGCCGCCGCCAAAGCTGACGCCGTTGTCGAATTACCCTATCGTCCAGGACATTTCCTGGTCGCCGGCCAGGTGATCGCACGCGTGTGGCCCCCGACCGCGATTGCTGCGGTGGAAAATACTCTCGCCCTGGGCCATATCGCCGGTGCGTATCGCACATTGCCGCAAGATATTTCGTTCGGCGTGGACCAGCTGGTCGAGATTGCGCTGCGCGCCCTATCACCTGCTGTCAACGATACGTTTACCGGGATGACGTGTGTGGACTGGATAGCTGACGCGCTCTGCCGGTTGTCGCGTTCGTGGCGGCCGCAGCCAGTACGCCGCGACAGACAGGGGTGGATACGAGTGATCGCCTACCAGCCTGACTTCGATCGACTGGTCCAACGAGCGTTCGCCACCATCCGGCAAGCAGCGCTCGGTATGCCCGCAATCATGATCCGGCAACTCGATGCTCTGGCCAAGATCATCGAACAAACTCCCGACCGCGCGCGGCAAACGGTGTTGGTCCGCCAGGCCGAGGCGATCCAGAAGTCCAATCTCGCCAGCGTTGCCGACCCCCGAGACCGTGATGACGTCACCCGTCGCTACCAGGTAGTCATTGCTTTGGTGCGTGCCGCGACGGTGCCGCAAGTGTCTGCGACGCCAGCAAGCTAACCGGCATCGAGTGGAACGTCCCGGCAATCGACATCGGACACCGGTGCGCCGTCACTACCCTGAAGAACGCCGCCGAGCTTCCATGCGTACCGGGAGATTCGTGACCCTCGGCGGATGCCGGTTCTCTCAGCCGTTGACGACAAACGGTCGCCCGCGGACAAGCCGATCACATGCCAACCGAGGCATCGACGTGAGACTTTCTTCAAAGCCGGCACTCTTGCGTATCTGGACGGTGACCGAGCGACAACCAAAGTGGGACGGCGCCGCCGAGAATGGGGTGCTACATCGGCCACCAGGCGGTGACCGGGAATGACACTCGCCACATGGCGGTTCTAGCACTTGAGACTGTAGAGTGCTAACTGTTTAGACCACCAGGGGGTTTGTGTGCCGACCTATAGCTACGCCTGCACTGAGTGCGGCGACCGCTTCGACAAGGTCCAGTCCTTTTCCGAGGATTCGCTGACCAACTGCGAGAAGTGCTCGGGCCGGCTGCGCAAGCTGTACAACTCCGTCGGAGTGGTGTTCAAGGGCAGCGGTTTCTACCGCACCGACAGCCGCGAGTCGACGAAGAGTTCCGCGGGCAACGGCTCGTCGTCGGACTCCTCGGACTCCTCGGCAAGCAGCGAAAGCTCGAGTTCGAGCGAGAAATCCGGCTCGTCCGAGAAGTCCGGTTCATCTGAGAAGTCCGGTTCGTCTGAGAAGTCCGGTTCGTCTGAGAAGTCCGGTTCGTCTGAGAAGTCGAGCAGCCCGAGTTCTTCTAGCGACAGTTCGAGCTCGTCGACGTCCAAGTCGACAGCGACCACCTCCAGCTAGCCGGTTATCCACAAGCGGCCTTTCTGCGGCCGCATGCATCGTGGTCCCGCGATTACGGTTGCGGCGTGGGCGAATCCTCGACGTCGCTGAATCCGTCGCTGTCGAGCCGGATTTCGCAGTGGCTGCGACCGGATTGGTCGCGAACCGTACGTGCCCGCCGAATCACCGCAGGCGGGCTGGTGCTGCTGGCTGGTATCGCCGCACTGCGGCCCGACCCCGGTGGCGCCCACGCCCAAGTCGTGGTCACTGCCCGTGACCTCAGCCCGGGCGCCGCGTTGACCGCCGACGATCTGCGACTCGAAAATCGTTTGGCCCCAACCATTCCGGATGGATCGCAGTCGAACATCGACACCGTCGTCGGCTCGACGCTGGCGGGCCCGGCTCGGCGCGGTGAAGTCCTGACCGACGTCCGGCTACTAGGCCGTCGACTGGCCGAGTCCGCCGCGGGACCCGACGCACGGATCGTGCCGGTGCATCCGGCCGACAGCGCGCTGATCGACCTGGTGCGCCCGGGCGACGTCGTCGACGTGGTGGCCGCGTCCGAGGGCAGCGCTGCGCCCACCTCGCACGTCGTCGCGACCGATGCGGTCGTGGTCCTGGTCTCGGCGAAGCAGAAGGCTCAAGGCACGACGAACGATCGCCTGGTGTTGATAGCGCTGCCGGCCGCCTCAGCCAACGCGGTGGCCGGCGCCGCGCTCGCACAGACGGTAACTCTCACCTTGCACTGAGGGTCAGCCTCGAGAAAAAGCAAACTCTCGCACTGACAGCCTGACTGGGCTAGCTTTTTCTTGGGCTGCGATTCGTTTTACTGCTTACCGACTGCGGAAGGGACATCCCAATGTTAAAGGGCTTCAAGGAGTTTCTCGCACGCGGCAATATCATCGATCTCTCAGTAGCGGTCGTGATCGGTACCGCGTTTACCGGCTTGGTCACCAAATTCACCGAAAGCGTCATTCAGCCGCTGATAGACCGGATCGGTGCCGGCGGAAAGTCCAGCGTCGGGCTGCTGAAAATCGGTATCGGCGGTGGCCAATTCATCGACTTCAACGTTGCCATATCCGCCGCCATCAACTTCATCATCATTGCGGCAGTGGTGTATTTCCTGGTCGTGCTGCCGTACAACACGCTGCGCAAGCGTGGTGAGGTCAAGCAAGCCGAGGACACCGAACTCAGCCTGCTGACTCAGATCCGGGATCAACTCAAAGAATCCGCGGACGGCTCATCCGGTCATCACTCCGCCAACGCGCCGGAGAGCGCCACCATCGACGACAAGTAGCGCTCTAGTTGTGGTGCGGGGGTGCGTTGTCTCTCAGCCATTGCTCGTGAGCCTCGGCGTCGCGACTCGCGTCCGGATCACGCTCATCCGCCGACGTCTGAGGTAGCACCTCGCGGTCGTCGCCGGTTGGTCTGCCCATGACCGGCGTCAGATCTCCAAACTGGAGAGCTGGCCGACGAGCTGGGTCGCAAGGGGATTCAGCGTTGCCATGCCGTCGCGCACCGCATAGCGCGAACCGGACAGGTTGACCACCAGCGTGCTGCCCGACACCCCCGCCAAACCGCGTGACAATCCCGCGTCGATGATGCCCGCGGCCAATCCCGAAGCACGAATCGCCTCGGCGATGCCGAGAATTTCGCGATCGAGAATGTCGAGGGTGGCTTCCGGGGTGACGTCGCGCGGCGTGACGCCGGTGCCACCTACCGAGACCACCAGGTCCACTCCCCCGATGACCGCGGTGTTGAGCGCGTTGCGGATCTCCACCTCGTCGGCGGCAACGGCCACGACGCCGTCGACGACGAACCCGGCTTCGGTGAGCAGTTCGGTGACCAACGGGCCGCTGTGGTCCTCGTCGCCGTGGGCGGTTCGGTCGTCAACAACGACGACCAGTGCCCTGCCGACCAACTCAGCTCCCTGTTCCATGGGTGCAACCGTATATCTGGGTTCCGACCCCGGCGCAGCGACTCTCATCACTGCTGCGCCTTACCCAACGTGACCTGGACCTTCCGCGTATCTCCGGACGGATCCTTGTAAGTCAGCGTGACTTTGTCGCCAGGTGCCTTGGATCGCACCGCAGCGACCAGTGCGTCGGCGCTGTTGACGGTGCGGTCGTCGACCTTGGTGACCACGACGCCGCCGGGCATGCCGGCTGCTGCTGCCGCACCGTTGGGCACGACCTCGACGACCTTGGCACCGGGTGTCGCCTTGTCGTTGGTGACCTGGACACCCAGCGAGGCATGCGCCGCGGTGCCGCTGCTGATCAGCTCGTCGGCGATGCGCTTGGCCTGGTCGACCGGAATCGCGAAGCCGAGTCCGATCGAACCGCTCTGGGCATCCGGCGAGTCGCCGCCGAGCGTGGCGATCGCGGAGTTCACGCCGATCAGTTGTCCGCTCATGTTGACCAGCGCACCACCGGAGTTGCCGGGGTTGATCGCGGCGTCGGTCTGAATGGCGTCGAGCACGGTGTTCTGGTTGCCGGTCTCACCGGTAGTCGACACCGGCCGGTTCATGGCGCTGACGATGCCGGTGGTGACCGTGCCCTCCAGGCCGAGCGGTGAACCGACCGCCATCACCGGCTGGCCGACCCGCAGGTTCGCCGACGAGCCGATGCTGATCGGTGTCAACCCCGAGACGCCTTGCACGCGAACCACGGCGATGTCCGTGGTCGGGTCGGCACCGACGACCGTGAACTCGGCGGTGCGCCCGTCGGAGAACGTCACCGTGGTCTTCGGCTTGGCTCCGGGGGGAGCCGGGTCCGGCTCCGGTCCGCCGGGGGGAGGAGCTTCGTCGTCAGGCTTCTGCTCGCGATCGCGTGGCCCAGGGGCCTTACCGGGATTGGCCGCTGTCGCGACGACGTGATTGTTGGTCAGGATCAAGCCGTCCGCGGACAGGATGATGCCGGACCCCTCCTCGGATTGACGACCGAGGTTGGTCTCGAGCATGACCACACTGGGCACCACCTTGGCGGCAATCTGCTCGACGCTGCCCGTAGGCGCGTTTCCGGCGGGCGTGCCCGGAGTCGCACCGCCGCCCGGCAACGCACCGTCGACGCTCGACGCAAGCTGGCCGTGGTGATCGATCACCGAAGCGGCCGCTCCGCCGATACCGGCCGACACGATGGCGACCGCCACCGCGCCAACCGTCAACGCGCCTGCGCGAGAACGCTTCCGCGGCGCCGGCTGGGGTGGCGGGCCGCCCGCGGACGGCCCGGCTGGACCGCCGCCGAACGGACCGAAAGGCTGCCGCTGTTGCGGTTGCTGACCGTAGCGCCAGTCGTATCCCTGTCCCTGCGGATACGTTTGCTGCGGACCATGGCCGGAATAGCCGGTAGTCCCGCGCTGCTCAGATACTGGGCGGTATCCGTGCTGCTGCGGCGGTGGCGAATACCGCGGGTGATTCGTCATGTCGCTAGGTCGCTCTTTCTCGTGCAGTCGGTTCAGACCCAAACAGTATCTGGAGATCTACCTTGCCTGCGTGGTCTGAGATTCGACTGAGATAACGTTCGCTGGACTTGGAGAGTTCCCCGGAATTGATCGGTCGTCAACATCCGGGGCGTCGTCGTCATTCCTGGAGTAGTCCGAGACCGCTATCGGTCGCCCGGGCAGCAGGACATATATCGACGTTCCGGGAGGCTCGCCGCCCGGAACGGTCTCCTCGACGCGAAGCGCGCCGCCGTGTTTGAGCACCACCTGTTTCACGATCGCCAAGCCCAGGCCTGAGCCGGGCATCGCCCGCGCCGTCATCGAGCGGAAGAATCGCTCGAACACCAACTCACGCTCATGCGCCGGAATCCCGGGCCCGCGGTCGGAGACCACCAACTCGGCGTGCGTCGCGTTGAGCTGCCGCAGCTGCACGCCGACGTGTTCGCCGGCCGGGCTCCACTTAGCCGCATTGTCCATCAGATTCACCACCACCCGGGACAGTCCCGCGCTGTCGCCGTCAACCTGCCACGGCGTCACCTCGACATCGAACTCAACGTCGTTGCGGCGCCGGCGAACTCGCTCCAGGCTGCGGTCGATGACCTCAGTGAGGTCTACCGGCTCGTGTAATTTCTCGCCGGCATCGTCACGAGTGAGGTCAACCAAATCGCCTACCAGCGTGGATAGTTCCTCGATCTGGCCGATCACGTCGGTGCGCAAGTCGACCATTTCCTGTTCGGGTATCGGCGGCGCGCCCGGCTGCGTTGACGCCATCAGCAATTCGACGTTGGTGCGCAGCGACGTCAGCGGGGTACGCAGTTCGTGACCGGCGTCGGCAACCAAGCGCGTCTGGCGTTCTCGGGATTCGGCGAGCGCTCGCAGCATCATGTTGAAAGCCTCAGTGAGCCGGGCTAGTTCGTCGCTTCCGAACACTGGGATGGGGTCCAAGTCGTCGGTGCGCGCCACCCGCTCGGCCGCCCTCGTGAGCCTGCCCACCGGGCGAAGCCCCGCCTGGGTGACCATGCCACCGGCGACCGCGGCCACGGCCATCCCGACCCCGCCGACAACGAGCAACACCCAACGCAGCTTGGTCATCACCGCATCGGTCGGCGCCAGACTCTTGGAGATCAGCAGCGAGCTGCCATTGGGTAGATGCACGGCCAGCACTCGCTGACCGGACGCGGTACGTCGGGACATGAACAGGTCCCCGCGGATAACCGCCTTCTCCGCTTGGCCGACCGGAAGGGTCTGACCTTCCTGGTTCGCGGTGAAGATCGACCGGCCCGGATTCACCAGCATCGCGTTGACGTCCGAATACGCGGTGCCCTCGATGGCCTTGGCCGGGTCAGCGGCCAACGATCCACTCGCGATCAACAGCTGAGCCCTGCTCTGCAACTGGTTGTCGATGTCTTTGTAGAGCGCCGCGGAGATTACCGCGTACACCGCGACGGCCATCGAGATGACGACCATCGCGACCATCGAAATCGCGAGCAGCATGACCCGCCACCGAAGTGACAACGAGGTGCTGGTTCGCAGCGGGACCCGAGTTCGGCGGCGGAGCAGACTCTTCAGGGTCGTCAGAGGCATCAGGGAGGTGTTTCGCGAAGCACGTAACCCACTCCGCGGACGGTATGGATCAATCGTGGCTCGCCGCTCGCTTCGGTCTTACGACGTAGGTATCCGACATAGACTTCCAGCGCGTTACCGGAGGTGGGGAAGTCGAAACCCCAGACCTCTTCGAGGATCCGGCTGCGGGTCAATACCCGTCGCGGATTAGCGATCAACATCTCCAGCAAAGCGAATTCGGTCCGGGTAAGGCTGATTTGGCGTGTCCCCCGGGTGACTTCCCGGGTGACCGAATCGAGGGTGAGATCCGCGAATGCCATCGCGACGGATTCGCTGTTGTCATCGATTTTCGTGCGGCGCAGCAACGCCCGCATCCGGGCCAACAGCTCTTCGAGCGCGAACGGCTTGGGCAGGTAGTCGTCGGCACCGGCATCCAGGCCGGCGACCCGTTCGGAGATCGTGTCGCGGGCAGTCAGCACCAGGATCGGCAGATCATCCCCGGTGCTGCGGAGTTGGCGACACACTTCCAGGCCGTCCAGTCGCGGCATCATCACGTCCAGAACAACCCCGTCGGGCCGGTCGGCAGCAATCATTTCCAGGGCTTCAACGCCGTCCTCTGCTAGCGCAACGGAGTAGCCATTGAAGGAGAGGGATCTACGCAGTGACTCGCGCACTGCGCGATCGTCGTCAACGACAAGAATTCGCACAGCCACCAGTTTCATCCAATCGCCTGAGATCCGGCTGAGAGGTCGGCAAACTGCCCGCCGCGCATTGCTCGAAGATAAGCCGGGAGACAGTGCTCACGGCAAATAAGTTAACGGCGGTCGAGGTCAATCAGACCGAGGCGCGCCGCTTTGAGTAACCGGCGGGGCACCTTGTGTTGTTTACCGGCCACCGTCACACCGACGAGTTCTGGCTTGTCGGCCTTCCACTGCGCCCGCCGACTGCGGGTGTTGCTGCGCGACATTCTGCGCTTTGGCACAGCCATGATCAGGCCTTACTTCTGGTAGGAGGGTCACCGCGGAACAAGCCTCGGCAGCGACGATTGTGGCCAATAGTAATCGGTGACCTGCTGCAAACAAAAATCGGCTCTGGAATGCGCGGGATCGCAGGGGCAGCCTTGACGTGACACCGGCGGTACCCGCTAACCTACCGGTTGGTTGGTACGTCCCGACGAAGGGGAGGAACGGATGGCGGGTTCTTCGAGTTCGTCGGGGCCCACGGCTCCAGTTCGTATCGGGAACTGCTCGGGGTTCTACGGTGACCGGCTCGCCGCGATGCGGGAAATGCTGGTCGGTGGCGATTTGGACTACCTGACCGGCGACTACCTCGCCGAGCTGACGATGCTCATTCTGGGCCGCGACCGGATGAAGCATCCTGAACGCGGCTACGCCAAGACCTTCCTGACCCAGCTCGAGGAGTGTCTGGGGCTGGCGCAGGACCGCGGGGTGCGCATCGTCACCAACGCCGGCGGCTTGAATCCCGCGGGTCTCGCCGACGCCGTGCGGGTGCTGGCCCAGCGGCTGGGAGTACCGGTCCAGGTCGCCCACGTCGACGGCGATGACCTGTCCGATCGCGCCGACGAACTCGGCCTGGGCAAGCCGCTGACGGCCAACGCCTACCTGGGCGCTTGGGGCATCGTCGACTGCCTCAGCAGCGGCGCGGACGTCGTCGTGACCGGCCGGGTGACCGACGCGTCGGTGACAGTCGGGCCCGCGGCCGCGCACTTCGGCTGGAGCCGGACCGACTACCACCAGCTCGCCGGGGCAGTGGTCGCCGGCCACGTGATCGAATGCGGCATTCAGGCCACCGGCGGCAACTTCTCGTTCTTCACGGAAATTCCCGATCTGGGCTATGCCGGTTTCCCGCTGGCCGAGATCCACGCCGACGGCTCGTCGGTGATCACCAAGCACCCCGGCACCGGCGGGCTGGTCAGCGTCGACACCGTGACCGCGCAACTGCTCTACGAGATCACCGGCGCGCGGTACGCCAACCCGGACGTCACAGCCCGGATGGACACCATCGAGCTGTCCGATGTCTCTTCTGAAGGATCGGACCGGGTGCGGATCAGCGGCGTGGTCGGCGAGCCGCCTCCGCCGACGCTCAAGGTGTCACTGAACAGCATTGGCGGATTCCGCAACTCGACGACGTTCGTGCTGACCGGGTTGGACATCGAGCAGAAGGCCGCGTTGGTGCGACGGCAGCTGGAGGCCGGGCTCACCGTCAAGCCCGCCGAGCTGGAGTGGACGCTGGCCCGCACCGACCACGACGATGCCGACACCGAAGAAGCCGCCAGCGCGCTGTTGCGCTGTGTGGTCCGCGACCCCGACCCGGCGAATGTTGGCCGGCACTTCTCTTCGGCCGCAGTCGAATTGGCTCTCGCGAGCTATCCAGGGTTCACCGTCACCGCGCCACCCGGCGAAGGTCAGGTGTACGGGGTGTTCACCCCCGGCTACGTCGACGCCGCCGCGGTGCACCACGCCGCCGTCCACGCCGACGGCACTCGCGTCGAGATCCCCAGTGCCACAGACACTCTCGAGTTGACGCCGGCCGATCCGCCGGCGCTGCCGCAGCCGTGGCCCGCAGGTTCGACCCGGCGGGTACCGCTGGGCCGCATCGCCGCCGCCCGCAGCGGCGACAAGGGCGGGTCGGCCAACGTCGGCGTGTGGGTGCGCACCGACGAGCAGTGGCGCTGGCTGGCCAACACCCTCACCGCCGAACTGCTCAAGGAGTTGCTGCCCGAGACGGCCAGTCTCCCCGTCACCCGGCATCTGCTGCCCAACCTGCGCGCGGTGAACTTCGTCATCGACGGCATCCTCGGACAAGGCGTCGCCTACCAGGCGCGATTCGATCCTCAGGCCAAGGGGCTGGGCGAATGGCTGCGCAGTCGCCACGTCGACATTCCGGCAGAGTTGTTGTGAGAGAAGGGCTGTTGTGAACATCTGGACCACACCAGAGCGCGAGCAGCTGCGCAAGACGGTGCGATCGTTCGCCGAACGCGAGGTCCTGCCCAACATCGACGAGTGGGAACGCACCGGCGACTTGCCGCGTGAATTGCACCGCAGTGCCGCGGCGGCCGGGCTGCTGGGCGCCAACTTCCCCGAAGCGGTCGGAGGCGGTGGTGGTGACGGCGCAGACGCGGTGGTCATCTGCGAGGAGATGCATCAGTCCGGTTCGCCGGGTGGCGTTTTCGCGTCGCTGTTCACTTGCGGCATCGCGGTCCCGCACATGATCGCGTCCGGCGACCAGCGGCTGATCGACACATTCGTCCGACCGACGTTGACCGGCGAACTGATCGGCTCGCTGGCGATCACCGAACCCGGCGGGGGTTCTGACGTCGGACATCTGCGGACCACCGCGGTCAAAGACGGGGACCACTACATCGTCAACGGCGCCAAGACCTACATCACCTCCGGAGTGCGCGCGGACTACGTCGTCACCGCGGTGCGCACCGGCGGGCCCGGTGCCGCCGGCGTTTCGCTGCTGGTGGTGGAACGGGATACCCCTGGTTTTCAAGTGACCCGCAAGCTGGACAAGATGGGCTGGCGTTCTTCGGACACTGCCGAGCTGTCCTATGTCGACGCGCGGGTTCCCGTCGAGAATCTCGTCGGCGCTGAGAACAGCGGCTTCGCCCAGATCGCCGAAGCCTTCGTCTCTGAACGAATCGGCCTGGCCGCACAGGCGTATTCGAGTGCGCAGCGGTGCCTGGACATCACCGTGCAGTGGTGCCGCGACCGCGAGACGTTCGGCCGCCCACTGATTTCACGCCAGGCGGTGCAGAACACGCTGGCCGAGATGGCCCGCCGCACCGACGTCGCCCGCGTCTATGCGCGCAACGTCGTGGAGCGCCAGCAGGCCGGCGATACCGATCTGTTGGCTCAGGTGTGCTTCGCCAAGAACACCGCTGTCGAGGCCGGGGAATGGGTCGCCAACCAAGCGGTTCAACTGTTCGGCGGGATGGGGTACATGGCTGAATCCGAGATCGAACGCCAGTACCGGGACATGCGCATCCTGGGCATCGGCGGCGGAACCACCGAGATCATGACCGCACTGGCCGCCAAACTCCTGGGATATCAATCGTGACCACCCTTCGGTCCACCCTGGACCCCAACGCCGACACCTACACCGCGGCGGCCGAGGCCGCGGAGACCCGTCTCGACGAGATCGGCGCCGAACTTGCCAAGGCCATCGAGGGTGGCGGCGCCAAGTACGTCGAGCGTCACCACGCCCGAGGCAAGCTCACCGCTCGCGAGCGCATCGAACTACTGGTCGACCCCGACTCACCGTTCCTCGAACTGAGCCCACTCGCGGCGTGGGGCAGCGCCTTCACCGTCGGCGCCAGCACAGTCGTCGGGATCGGCGCGGTCAGCGGCGTGGAATGCCTGATCGTTGCCAACGACCCGACCGTCAAGGGCGGCACGAGCAATCCGTGGACGCTACGGAAGATATTGCGGGCCAACCAGATCGCCCTGCAGAACCGGTTGCCGGTCATTTCGCTGGTCGAATCCGGCGGCGCGGACCTGCCCACCCAGAAAGAGATCTTCGTCCCCGGCGGACAGATGTTCCGCGACCTGACGCGACTGTCGGCGGCCGGAATCCCCACCATCGCGCTGGTGTTCGGGAACTCCACCGCCGGTGGTGCTTACATTCCCGGAATGTCGGATCACGTGGTGATGATCAAAGAGCGCTCGAAGGTGTTCCTCGCCGGCCCGCCGTTGGTGAAAATGGCCACTGGCGAGGAGTCCGACGACGAGTCGCTCGGCGGCGCCGAGATGCACGCCCGCATATCGGGTTTGGCCGACTACTTCGCCGTCGACGAACTCGACGCGATCCGGATCGGCCGGCGCATCGTGGACCGGCTGAACTGGGTCAAGCAAGGGCCTGCGCCCCGGCCCGTGACCGAGCCGCTGTTCGACACCGAGGAACTGATCGGCATCGTGCCTTCGGATCTGCGCATCCCGTTCGACCCGCGCGAGGTGGTCGCCCGCATCGTCGACGGCTCCGACTTCGACGAGTTCAAGCCGCTGTACGGCTCGTCGCTGGTGACCGGATGGGCTCGGCTGCACGGATATCCGCTGGGCATCCTCGCCAACGCGCGAGGCGTGTTGTTCAGCGAGGAGTCGCAGAAGGCAACCCAGTTCATCCAGCTGGCCAACCGCTCGGATACGCCACTGTTGTTCCTGCACAACACGACTGGCTACATGGTCGGCAGGGACTATGAGGAAGGCGGCATGATCAAACACGGTTCGATGATGATCAACGCCGTGTCAAACTCGACGGTCCCGCACATCTCACTGTTGATCGGAGCATCCTACGGCGCGGGCCACTACGGTATGTGCGGGCGTGCGTACGATCCCCGCTTCCTGTTCGCCTGGCCCAGCGCCAAGTCCGCGGTGATGGGCGGCGCCCAGTTGGCGGGGGTGCTGTCGATCGTCAGCCGGGCGGCGACCGAGGCCCGCGGACAACAGGTCGACGAAGAGGCCGACGCCGCCATGCGCGCCGCCGTCGAAGGCCAGATCGAAGCCGAGTCCCTGCCGATGGTGTTGTCCGGCATGCTCTATGACGACGGGGTGATCGACCCGCGCGACACCCGCACCGTGTTGGGAATGTGTTTGTCCGCCATCGCCAATGGCCCGATCAAGGGGACGTCGAACTTCGGCGTCTTCCGGATGTGATCTCCCGTGGGAATTAATCGAGTACTGGTCGCCAATCGCGGAGAGATCGCCCGCCGCGTCTTCGCCAGCTGCCGGCGACTGGGCCTGAGCACCGTCGCGGTCTACACCGACCCGGATGCCGACGCGCCACACGTCGCCGAAGCCGATGCCCGGGTGCGGTTACCGAAGGTCAACGACTACCTCAACGCCGAAGCGCTGATCGCGGCGGCCCGTGCGGCCGGGGCCGACGCACTGCACCCAGGTTACGGATTCCTCTCGGAGAACGCCGAATTCGCCAAGGCGGTCGCCGACGCCGGCCTGATCTGGATCGGTCCACCGATCGATGCGGTGCGGGCGATGGGATCCAAGATCGAATCCAAGAAGCTGATGTCGGCGGCCGGGGTCCCGGTCCTCGACGAACTCGACCCGGAATCGGTCACCACGAGCCAGCTGCCGGTGCTGGTGAAGGCGTCCTCCGGCGGTGGTGGCCGCGGCATGCGGGTCGTCCACGAATTGGACGCACTGCCAAGCGAAGTCGCCGCCGCGCAGCGCGAGGCGCAGTCGGCATTCGGCGACCCCACGGTGTTCTGCGAGCGGTATCTGCCCACCGGGCATCACGTCGAGGTTCAGGTGATGGCCGACACCCACGGCACCGTGTGGGCGGTCGGCGAACGGGAATGCTCGATCCAGCGTCGCCACCAGAAGATCATCGAAGAAGCACCGTCACCGTTGGTCGAGCGGATACCGGGCATGCGGGACAAGCTGTTCGACGCGGCCCGGCTGGCGGCCGGCGCGATCGGCTACACCGGAGCCGGAACCGTGGAGTTCCTGGCCGATGACGACGGCGAGTTCTACTTCTTGGAAATGAACACCCGACTACAGGTCGAGCACCCGGTCACCGAGGAGACCACCGGACTCGACCTTGTCGAGTTGCAGATCTACGTCGCCGACGGCGGCCGGCTGGACGCTGAACCGCCTGTCGCCCAAGGCTATTCCATCGAAGCCCGGCTGTACGCCGAGGATCCCGCCCAGGACTGGCAGCCGCAGGCCGGTCTGGTGCACCGCGTCGACGTGCCCGCGGCGCGGACCGAGTTCACCACCCTCGGGGCACGCACCGGGATCCGGCTGGATTCCGGGATCGTCGACGGGTCGGTGGTCTCGATCCACTACGACCCGATGCTGGCCAAGGTCATCTCGTATGCGCCGACCCGGCGTCAGTCGGCGATGGTGCTCGCCGACGCGCTGACCCGCAGCCGGACTCCATGGCGTGCGCACCAACCGCGATCTGCTGGTCAATGTCCTGCGGCATCAGGCGTTTCTGGACGGCGCCACCGACACCGCCTTCTTCACCACTCACGGCCTGGCCGAGTTGGCCGCACCCTTGGTCGACGCCGACGACATCCGGTTGTCGGCGATCGCCGCGGCGCTCGCCGACGCGGTGCACAACCGATCGACCGCCAGCGTGTTCGGCTCTATTCCCAGCGGCTGGCGCAACCTGACGTCGGGTTATCAGGTCAAAACCTATGTCGACGACGCCGGCGATGAGCACCGCATCGAATACCGCTTCACCCGAACGGGTTTGATACTGCCGGCCGACGAGTCGATCCAGCTGGTCTCGGCCTCGGCCGAAGACGTCGTGTTGGCCGACGGCAGCGGCGTGGCCCGCAGCTTCGCGGTGAAGCGTTACGGCTCGAAAGGTCCAGACGTCCACATCGACTCGGCACGCGGCCCGGTTCACCTGACGGCACTGCCCCGCTTCCCCGAGCCGGGGTCGGCCGTGGAGAAGGGTTCGTTGGTCGCGCCGATGCCCGGCAACGTGATTCGGCTCGGCGCCGCGGTCGGCGATACCGTGACGGCCGGTCAACCGCTGATCTGGCTGGAAGCAATGAAGATGGAGCACACCATCACCGCACCGGCCGACGGCGTGCTCGCCGAGCTCAACGTCGATACCGGCCAGCAGGTGGAAGTCGGTGCCGTCTTGGCCCGAGTCGACGCACCCGAGGATTCGTGATTTCTTAAAATTAGAAGGAGCTTTACCATGACCGACAGCAGCTTCATCGAGAACGAAGATCGCAAGGCACTGCGCAAAGCGGTGTCCGAATGGGCATCCAACTTCGGCAGCGAGTACTACCTGAAGAAGGCTCGCGCTCAGGAGCACACCGACGAATTGTGGTCCGAGGCAGGCAAGCTCGGCTTCTTGGGGGTCAACCTGCCTGAGGAATACGGTGGCGGCGGTGCCGGCATGTACGAGCTGTCGCTGGTGATGGAGGAAATGGCGGCAGCGGGCAGCGCTCTGCTGCTGATGGTGGTGTCGCCGGCCATCAACGGCACGATCATCTCCAAGTTCGGCACCGAGGAGCAGAAGAAACGCTGGATCCCCGGTATCGCCGACGGAACCATCACGATGGCGTTCGCGATCACCGAACCCGATGCCGGATCCAACTCGCACAAGATCACCACCACCGCCCGGCGCGACGGCAGCGACTGGATCCTGAAGGGGCAGAAGGTCTACATCTCGGGTGTCGACCAGGCCCAGGCGGTGCTGGTGGTCGCCCGGTCGGAGGAAGCCAAGACCGGCAATCGGCCAGGCAGGAGGCGATGTGCGCGTGGTGGTGCTGGACGCCTTCGAGGGGCAGGTCCAGCTCCATCGCGTACTTGGTGGACAGGTACTCCGGGTGCAGGTCGTGCGCCACGACCTGAGGGTCGATGTCGAACAGCAGGCGGAAGTGCTCGATGCCCTCGGTGAACGAGCGCAGGGTCTCGGCGTTCTCCAGGTCCCCGATGTGGTGCGAGACGAAGGCATGGCGGCCCCGGGCCAGGCAGAACGTGTTCTTCAGCTCGGCGCCGCAGGCCAGCACCGGGCGGGGGAAGGTGCTGGCGGTCGTGATGGGCTCGGGGACGTAGCCGCGGGAGCGCCGGACGAGCATCGGGCGGCCGCGGAACGTCCTGGCCACCGAGTCGTCGGTCCTGACGTGGATGGCCCGGTCGTGAGTCAGGAACGCGTCCGCTATTCCGCCTAGCCGGTCCCGCGCCTCGTCGTCCCGGTAGACGATCGGCTCGTCGGATACGTTTCCGCTGGTCAGGACGATCGGGCGGGCTACGGCGGCGAGCAGCAGGTGATGCAGCGGGGTGTACGGCAGCATGACGCCGAGCTGGCGGTTGGCCGGGGCCGTGGCGGTGGCGACGGCGGCATCGGGGCGCCGGGGGAGCAGCACGATCGGGCGGGCCTGGCTGGTCAGCAGGTCAGCGGCCGCGGCGTCGACCTCGGCCAGTTGCCGGGCGGCGGCCAGGTCGGCGGCCATGACCGCGAACGGCTTGTCCTCGCGGTGCTTGCGCGCCCGCAGCGTGGCGACGGCCGGCTCGCAGGCCGCGTCGGCGGCCAGGTGGTAGCCGCCCAGGCCCTTGACGGCGAGGATGCGGCCGCGGCGGAGGAGTTCGGCGGCCGCGTGGAGGGGGTCTTCGCTGTCGTCGTCCAGGGCCAGCCGGGGGCCGCAGGCCGGGCAGCAGGTGGGCTGGGCGTGGAAGCGGCGGTCGGCGGGGTCGTGGTACTCGGCCGCGCATCGCTCGCACATGGCGAACGGAGCCATGGTGGTCAGCGGCCGGTCGTAGGGCACGTCGCGGACGATGGTGAACCGGGGCCCGCAGTTGGTGCAGTTGATGAACGGGTACCCGAACCGCGGCCGGCCGGGTCGGACAGCTCGCGCAGGCAGTCCGCGCAGGTCGCGGTGTCCGCCGACACCAGGGTGCGGCGCAGCCCGGAGCCCGCGTCGCTGGCGGCGACGACGAAGGACGCCGAGTGCGCGGGCGTGATGGCCGTGGTGGTGACGCGCTCGATCCTGGCCAGCGGGGGCGCGTCCCGCTCCAGCCTGCGCAAGAATTCGCTGACCGCGGCAGCCCGCCCCTCGACCTCGGCGAACACCCCGTCGAGGTCGTTGCCGACCAGTCCGGTCAGGCCCAGGCCGGTGGCCAGCGCGTGCACGAACGGGCGGAAGCCGACGCCCTGCACGACTCCCTCCACCCGGACCGCGGTCCGGACGGTGTTCATATCACCGGCCCCATCGGCGCATCATCTCCCGCTCGCCCCGTCAGGGTTCCGAGCTTAGGGCCCTGGCATGCTGGGTTTCCGCTGGGTTTCCGCTGGCGGTCCGTTACTGGCCGGCTATCTAGCGGAAACGTATGAAACAAATTATTGATCTGTTACCTACTACGGGGTTACCGTCTAGTCACCATCAGCCTGGCCTAACCGCTCGACGGCAAGGGGTGACCGTATGTCAGGGACCGCCGCGGAGCCTGTCTCCACTCGACCGGGATGGGTCGACTGGCTCCTTAAACGACAGCTCGATACTTATCCGGAAACAAGGCCCAGGGTGACGTACCTGGCCATTACGGTGCTGGCCACGATCACGCTGTACTACGAGCTCTACGTCGGCGGCTCGGTGTCCACGCTGATCCTGGCCAACCTGCACATGAGCTTCACGTTCTTCGTGCTGACGCTGGCGTTCGGCGCGCTGATCGGGGCGTTCGGCTCGCTGTTCGCCGGGATCACCGACCGGCTCGGCCGGGCCAACCTGGTGGTGTTCGGCCTGTTCTTCACCGCGATCTTCGTGGCGTTCATCATGCCCACCGCGACCAACAAGTGGACGTTCACCATCGAGAGCTGGGTGGTCGGCTTCGTGGAAGGCGTCTGCCTGGTCGCCACCCCCGCCCTGATCAGGGACTTCTCCCCGCAGGTGGGCCGGGCCACGGCCATGGGCTTCTGGACCAGCGGCCCGGTGCTCGGCAGCCTGATCGTCTCGGTGGTCGGCAGTGCCACCGTTCCCGCCATCGTCAACGACGACCGGTTCTGGACCCATGAGTACCGGATCTGCGGCATCGCCGGGATCGTCGTGTTCGTGATCGCGCTGGTCGGGCTCAAGGAGCTGTCCCCGCGGCTGCGCGATCAGCTGATGGTAACCCTGCGCGACCGCGCGCTGATCGAGGCCAGGGCCAAGGGCCTGACCGATGCGGACATCGAGGCGGCGCTGCGCCACCCGTTCCGCCAGCTGCTCAAGCCCGACGTCATCGTCTCCTCCATCGCGGTGTCGATCATGCTGCTGATCTACTACACCGCCGTCGCGTTCGCCGTGATCTACCTGACCACCGTGTTCGGCCTCACGGTCAAGGACGCCAACGGGCTGGGCAACTGGAACTGGGGCTTCAACGTCCTCGCGGTCATCCTGGTCGGGATCATCTCCGACCGGTTCCGGGTCCGCAAGCCGTTCATGGTGATCGGCGGCGTGCTGGCCGCGGTGATGACCGTGATCTACCTGGAGCAGGCGGGCCACCATCCCGGCTACTACACCCTGGCCATCATGCTGGCCCTGCTGTCGCTCGGCCTGGGCATCGCCTACACCCCGTGGATGGCCAGCTTCACCGAGACGGTGGAGGCCCGCAACCCGGCGCTCATCGCCACCGGCCTGGCCATCTGGGGCTGGATCATCCGGATCGTGGTCTTCGGCGCGTACCTGTGCCTCCCGCTCGTGGTCAACACCGTCACGCCGCTGGTGAACTACG
>CAWICO010000015.1:0-20215 GCA_963834615.1 uncultured Actinomycetota bacterium | reverse complement strand
GACCAGCATCTTGCCGATGTTGGCGCCGGTGAACAGTCCGTTGAGGGCGTCGACGCACGACTCGATGCCCTCAAAGATGGTCTCGCGGTGACTGATTCGGCCCTCGTGCTCCCACTGGCGTAACGCGGCCGAGGCCTCGGCGAAACGGCCCCACTGATCGAGCGCATTGAATCCCTGCATAGTCGCCGTTTTCGCCAGCAGATTCACGTAATTGGCCGGTCCCGGGTGATCGCCGCTGAGGTAGCTGGAGATCACCCCGCACAGCACGACGCGTGCGTTCATCGCCAACCGGCCCAGCACCGCGTCGAGAATCGGGCCGCCGACGTTGTCGAAGTACACGTTCACCCGATCAGGGCAGTGCTGTTTGAGGGCGGCCTGCAGGTCGTCGTTCTTGTAGTCGATGCACGCGTCGAACCCGAAGTCCTCGACGACCGCCCGGCACTTCTTCGGGCCGCCCGCGATGCCCACCACCCGCGCGCCGGCGATCTTGGCGATTTGGCCGGCTATCGACCCGGTGGCGCCTGCCGCCGCAGAGACGACCACGGTGTCACCGGCTTGCGGCTTCCCGACATCGGTCATCCCGATGTAGGCCGTCGCACCCGTGGGACCGTAGACCGACATGATCGCCAGCTGGTCGGCTCTCGCCCGGTATCGGCGTGCTGAACACGTCGTCGCGAATGATCACGTATTCCTGGAAGCCGGTCAGGGTGGTGATCACGTCACCGACTTGAAAGGCGTCGCATCGCGACGACACGACCTCGCCGATGCCGGCCGCCCGAATGACCTCTCCCAACTGCACCGGCGGAAGGTAGCCCTGTTGGTCGTTGAGCCAGGTCCGCACCGCGGCGTCGAGGCCGACGTACGTGGTGCGGACCAGCGCCTCGCCGTCGGCGGGCTCGGGTGCCGGCGTGGCGACAACTCGGTGTCACCCGGCTCGACAAGTGCGCTCGGGCGACGACGCAGCAGAATCTGGCGATTGGCTAAGTCCGACACGATGCAGAAACTACCGAATACGAATGACCTATTCGGGCCGATCTCGGTATGGGAGCATTCTGTGGATGAATTCTGAGGACGATCCCGAAGCCCGAATTCGGGAGCTGGAGCAGCCGCTGGCCGAGACGGCACGCGCATCCGAAGCGACAGAAAGTCAGTCGCCCAGCAAATGGGCCGCACCTTCGGCTCCCCCACAACAGCGCGCCACCGCTGCCCTACAGCGGCTCGCAATTCGGCCAGGCGCTGCAGACACCTTCCCGCAGCCCGGACCTGGTGGATTGTGGCCGCTGTCTTCGTGGTCAGCATGGTCGCTCTGCCCGTCGGGATCCTGTTTTTCACCGCGCACGAGGTTTCGCACAGCGGGTTGAACACCCTCGTGCCGATTCCCAGCATTTCCTTCGACAGCCCCGCTCCCTCCGGCGGTCTTTTGCAAACACCTGCCGCCGGACCATCGACGCCTGCCGCAGCCGTTCCCACAGCACCGGTAAGCGAGAACCTCATCGTCTCGGGTATCAACGAGAGCCGGACCGTGGTCTGCAATCAGAACACCGTCACCGTCAGCGGGGTGTCCAACACCGTCGTCATCACCGGCCACTGCACACGACTAGTCGGTGTCCGGCGTGCAGAACAAGGTGACGGTCGAGGGTGTCGACAGCATCGAGGAGTCCGGCTTCAACAACCAGGTCACATACCAAAAAGGGTTCCCGCAGATCGACCAATCCGGTCAAGGCAACGTCGCCCACCGAGGCTGATCCTTAAATGGCAAGCACGCGGTACAGCCCGATGAGCCCGACGACAACGATGATGGCGCGCAGCGCATTCGGCGACAGCCGCCGACCGTAGCGAACACCTAACCAGCCGCCGACCACCGAGCCGATCGCGATGAGGCCCGCTACCGACCAATTGATCCGGTGAGATGCCACCAGGGTAAAGGCAAGCGCTGCAACGACATTCACCAACAAAATCAACACATTCTTCGCCGCGTTCATCCGCTGGATCGATTCGGGTAACAGAGCGCCCATCACGCCGACCATCAGAATGCCTTGGGCCGCGGTGAAATAGCCACCGTAAACGCCGATCGCGAAGGTGCTCAGCACCAGGACGGCCAGCCGCCCTGCCGAGATGATCTTCAGCGGAGCGGCCCGCCCTTTCAGCCCGGTCCTGCGCCCACGCCTGGATTCGGGGGCCGACGACCACCAGGATCAGCGCGAGGATCAGCAGCACCGGCACCACTGCGGTGAATACTTTCTCCGACAGGTGCAGCAGGAGCCAGGCGCCGAGGATCGCGCCCAAAATGGACGCGGGAATCTGCCAGCGCAGCCGCTCCCACTGTCCGCGCAACTCGCGCCGGTAGCCCCAGGCGCTCTGAGACGTTGCCCGCAACCAGGCCCACCGCATTCGACATCGTCGCTGTCACCGGGGGGTAGCCCATCGCGACGAGCGTGGGAAAGGTGATCAAGGTGCCCGACCCGACAACACCGTTGATCGCGCCTGCCCCCAAGCCGGCGAAGACAATCAAGATCGCATCTGAGAGCGGCACCGAAAAACCTTAGCTGGGCTGCTTCCGGCACCCACGAGGGCGTCAGTGGGACTTAGGCTTCCGCTTCTCGCGCATTCGGACGTTGATGCGGATTGGGCTGCCCTCGAAGCCGAACGTCTCGCGCAGCCGCCGCTCCAGGAAACGGCGGTAGCCCGCCTCTAAGAAGCCGGAAGTGAACAGGACAAACGTCGGCGGGCGCGCGGCGGCCTGAGTGGCGAACAGGATTCGCGGCTGCTTGCCGCCGCGCACCGGCGGTGGCGTCGCGGCGACCACTTCCTTGATCCAGGTGTTCAGCCGGCCGGTGCCGATCCGGGCGTCCCACGACGCCAATGCAGTTTCCAGTGCGGGCACCAGCTTCTGCACCGCTCGGCCGGTCTTCGCTGAGATGTTGACCCGTTCTGCCCACCGCAGCTGCACCAACTCGCGGTCGATCTCTTTGTCTAACTGGTAGCGCCGTTCCTCGTCGACGAGGTCCCACTTGTTGAACGCCAACACCAGCGCACGTCCGGACTCGACGACCATCGACAAGACGCGCTGGTCCTGTTCGGTCAACGGCTCCGAACCGTCGATCAGCACGATCACCACCTCGGCGGCGTCGATCGCGCCGTGGGTACGCACCGAGGCATAGAACTCGTGTCCGCTGGCTTGCCCCACCTTGCGGCGCAGCCCGGCCGTATCGACGAATTTCCAGACCTTGCCGTCCATCTCGATCAACGAGTCCACCGGGTCGACTGTGGTGCCCGCGACCTCGTGGACTACCGACCGCTGGTCGCCCGCTAACCGGTTCAGCAGCGAGCTTTTCCCGACATTCGGCTTGCCGACCAACGCCACCCGCCGCGGGCCGCCCCGGGTGGAGGCCAATTCCGCGACCTCGGGCAGTACGCCGACGATCGCGTCCAACATATCGGCCACGCCGCGACCATGTATCGCGCTGATGGCGAACGGCTCTCCGATGCCCAGCGACCACAGCGCCGCGGCGTCGGATTCGCCTCTGTCGCTGTCAACTTTGTTGGCGGCCAGAAACACTGGCTTGCCAGAACGCTGCAGGATACGTGCGGCGGCCTCGTCACCGGCCGTCGCACCGACGACGGCATCGACGACCAGGATCACCGCATCGGCGGTACGCATGGCCACCGATGCCTGTTCGGCTACCAACTGTTGCAGCCCCTTCGCGTCAGGCTCCCATCCGCCGGTGTCCTGCACGACGAACCGGCGACCGGTCCACAGCGCGTCATAGGACACCCGGTCACGGGTGACGCCTGGCACATCTTGAACCACTGCTTCGCGCCGGCCCAGGATCCGGTTCACCAGCGTGGACTTGCCTACGTTCGGCCGGCCCACCACCGCCACCACCGGCGGCGGACCGCTGTCCTCATCGTCGACAGACGCGATGAAATCCTCTGAATCCCATTCGCTTTCGTCGACCCAGGTACCGTCGTGACTCACCGGACCGCCTCGCTTTGCTGCTGCACCAGTGCCAAGAGGTGCGCGATGACCTCGGACTCGGTCATGTCGCTGGTGTCGACCACCACCGCGTCGGAAGCCGCCCGCAAAGGCGACACGACCCGCGTCGAATCCAGGTGATCGCGGCGGCGTACGTCGGCCAGTACACCGGCATAGTCGTCGGGCAGGCCCGCGGCGACGTTCTGGTCGTTGCGGCGCCGGGCCCGTGTTTCGGCCGATGCGGTCAGGAAAATCTTGACGTCGGCATCGGCCAGCACCACGGTCCCGATATCGCGACCTTCGACCACAACACTGCCGGGACCATGTGCCAGCGTGCGTTGCAGGTCGACCAGACGGGTTCGTACCGCCGGAACCGACGAGACAGCGGACACTGCTCTGGTGACCTCGCCCCCGCGGATCTCCGACGAAACATCTTCGCCATCAAGGTAACTGCGATCCTCGTCAGGGTCGTAGCCCACCGACAGTCGCACACCTGTCACAGCTCCTGCGACCTCTGCTTGGTCGGCGGGGTCGATTCCGGCGCGCAGTACCGCCAACGTGACGATGCGGTACATGGCACCGGTATCCAGGTAACGGGCCTGCAGAGCACGCGCTAATCCTCGTGAGACCGAAGACTTTCCGGTACCTGCGGGGCCGTCGATTGCGACGACGACGGCGTCCGTTTCGTTCACAACCCGACCGCTTTGTAGAGATCTCCGATCTCATTGCGGCGCAATGCCCGGATGCTGCCGGGGCGCTGCTCCCCCAGCGTCAACGCGCCGATGTCGGTGCGCACCAGCTCTTGCACCGGAAAACCGACCTCCGCCAACATCCGACGGACAATGCGTTTACGCCCTTCGTGCAGCGTGACACGGATCAGTGTCTTGCCGGGAATCGCGTCCACCACGGCGAAGTCGTCGACCGCAACCGGACCGTCGTCCAAGTTGATGCCGGCCCGCAATCTTTTGCCCAGTCCGCGCGGGACCGTCCCGTTGACGGTCGCCAGGTAGGTCTTGGGAATTTCATACGACGGGTGCATCAGGCGATGCGCGAGCTCCCCGTCGTTGGTCAGCAAGATCAATCCCTCGGTTTCGGCATCGAGACGCCCGACGTGAAAAAGCTTCTTGTTGCCCCGCACTCGATGCTCGATCAAATCACCGACGCACGGACGGCCGTGATCGTCCGACATCGTTGAGTGCATCCCGCGCGGCTTGTTCAGCGCCAGATACACCATGGAGTCGTCCAGGACCACCCGTGCACCGTCGACGCGGATCTTCGATACGTCAGGGTCGACCCTGGTGCCCAGCTCGGTCACCACCTGCCCGTCGATCTCGACGCGGCCGTCCCTGATCATTTTCTCGGCATTGCGCCGGGAGGCAATTCCGGCCTGCGACAACACTTTTTGCAAGCGAATCCCTGGCGTTTCGCTGGTCTCGGCCATCACGCGTGATCCACGTCGAACGACAGCGGTGGATCATTGGACACCGCACCGCCGGCAAGTTTGACGAAACGTGGCTCGGCGTCCAAGGATTCGCTCAGATCTTCGATCATGTCGACGTCGGGAAGCAGCGGCGCGATGTCAGGCAGATCGGCTAACGACGACAGACCGAGCCGCTCCAGGAAGAGCTCGGTCGTCGCGAAGGTCACTGCGGCGGTATCGGGGTCTGCGCCGGCTTCGGTGATCAATCCGCGCGCCAACAGGGTGCGCATGACCGCGTCGACGTTGACTCCGCGCACCGCGCTCACCCTCGCTCGCGTCACCGGCTGGCGATAAGCCACCACCGCCAGCGTCTCGAGCGCCGCGCGGGTGAGCTTGGAGCGAGACCCATCAAGCAGTAGCCGCTCGACGTAGGGCGCGAACCGCGACCGGGTACACATCCGCCACCCGCCGCCGGCTTCGCGTAAATCGATGCCGCTGTCGCGTTCGGTGAGCTCGTCGGCCATCAGCCTGAGCTTGGCGGCAACCCGATACGCCGGTTGCTCGGTGGCCGCGGCCAACGCGTCGACTGTCACCGGGGTGTCGACGACTAACAGCAGCGCTTCGAGCACCGCGCCCAATTCGCCGTCTTCGAGCTCCGGCGCGGTCGCGACGTCGATGCCCAGGCCGGCATCCGGCCCGTCCACAGCTGCCTCGCTCGTTGGCATCGATTCGTCCCCCTCGCCGCTCCGCGGCTGGAGGTGCGACCACTGCATCGTCGGCTCCGCGAGATCCATCGCCGCGTCGGGATCATGGGCATCGACGCGGCCCACGCCGGGATCGGTCATCACAGGTCTCACAGTTCTTGATCGGGCGGCGAATCCGCCTTCCGCAATTCTTCGTTGATCGGCCGTTCTCCGGTCCACGAAACCTGGAGCACACCAAGCGGTTCTACTTGGTCAAATGCTACCGCCCGCGACCGAAACAGATCGAGCAGCGCCAGGAAGCGACCAACGATCTCGATGGGCCGGCAGTCGGCCACCAGATCGGAAAACGACGCCCATTGCCCGATCCCGCGATGCTCCAGCAACGACAGCAGCTGCTTGGCCTGTTCTGGAACGGAGATATGCATCTCGTGCAGATGTTCGATGGCCACGGTCGGCACCGGCCGCGGCGTGAAGGCGGTCGCGGCGATCTGAGCGAACCGGTCGGCGTCGACGCCCAGCATCACCTCAGGCAGCAGATCGGCGAACCGGTCCTCCAGCGACACCGCGCGGGGATAACTGCGCAGCGCGGCGGCTTCCAACTCGGCGAACATCACCGCGACGTGCTTGAACGCCCGGTACTGCAACAGCCTTGCGAACAGCAGGTCGCGGACCTCGAGCAGAGCCAGGTCTTCCTCGTCGGCGACTTGGCCGGACGGCAGCAGCCGGGCAGCCTTCAGATCGAGCAGCGTGGCGGCGACGACGAGGAATGCCGTCGTCTCCTCGAGTTCGAGCGCGCGGCCGAATTCACGGGTGTAGGCGATGAAATCGTCGGTGACCTGGTGCAACGCCACCTCGGTCACATCCATGCGATGGGCGAAGATGAGCTGCAGCAGCAGGTCGAACGGACCTTCGAAATTGGTCAGCCTGACCTGAAAGCCGTTCTGGGGTGACGCCTGCTCGCAGCCGACCCCGCCGGTCACGCGCCGAACCGGTGGATCACCTCGCGGGCCAGCGCTCGGTAGGCGGTCGCGCCGCCTGACCGCGGGGCCCAGCTGGTGATCGGTTCGCCGGCGACACTGGTCTCCGGGAAGCGCACGGTGCGGGTGATGACGGTGTCGAACACCAGATCGCCGAAGCGCTCCACCACGCGGGCCATGACCTCACGGGAGTTGACAGTTCGCGTGTCGTAGCGGGTGATCAGGATGCCGCTGATGTCCAGCTTCGGGTTGAGCCGGTCGCGGACCTTCTCGACGGTGTCGGTCAGCAACGCCAGGCCGCGCAGCGAGAAGAACTCACATTCGGTCGGGATGATCACGCCGTCGGAACACGCCAGGCCGTTGACGGTCAGCAGGCCCAGTGACGGTTGGCAGTCGATGAGGACATAGTCGTAGCGATCTAGCACCGGATGCAGGGCTCGGGCCAGCGTCTGCTCGCGGCCCACCTCGTTGACCAGCTGGATCTCTGCTGCGGACAGGTCGATGTTGCTGGGTACCAGGTCCAAGTTCTTGACGCGCGTGTTCATCAGCACGTCGTCGAGGGACACCTTCGGCTCGACCAGCAGGTTGTGGATGGTGTGATCCAACTCGTAGTGCGGCACACCCAGGCCCGCGGACAACGCCCCCTGCGGATCCAGATCCACCAGCAACACCCGGCGGCCGCATTCGGCCAGCGCAGCGCCCAGGTTGATCGTCGACGTCGTCTTTCCCACGCCGCCCTTCTGGTTGCACATCGCCACGACCTTGGCCGGTCCGTGAGAAGTGCGCGGCTTGGGTTCGGGGATCGTCCGGAATGGACGTCCGGTCAGGCCGACTTCGGTGCCGCCGTCGGCGCTGTCACTCATGAGCGCGACTCACACCCGGCAGCGTCGATCGCCTCAGTGGGCGCGGCGGTCGGGAAATGGCGGACATCGCAGGAAAGTCTAACGGGTATACGCGCTCCTGCTGCGAGACCCGCAACAACGTCACCAGCGAATTTAGCGACGCGTCGGCGTGCGCTGCCACCGGGCTAATGTGGCGATCATGAGTCTGAAGCGGCGCATCCCTCTGTTGCGGTGGTCGTTCTGGCGGATCGCGACCGGGGTCCGCAACATCACCACGACAGGCCAGATCGGCGATGGCCGTGAGGCCGCGGCGGTTGACTACGTCCTGAAGCACGCTCGCGCGGGTGACGTCGACGACGTGCTGGCGACCATCGACCGGTTCGCCTACGAGAAGTCGATGCTGATCAACGTCGGCGACGAGAAGGGCGTACTGCTCGACGCCGCGGTCCGGCGGTCCGACCCGAAGCTGGCGCTGGAACTCGGCACGTACTGCGGGTACGGCGCATTGCGCATTGCCCGCTCCGCGCCGGGCGCCAAGGTCTACTCCGTCGAACTCGCAGAAGCCAACGCCGCCAACGCCCGCCGGATCTGGGCGCACGCCGGCGTCGCCGACCGGGTCACCTGCGTGGTCGGCACCATCGCCGACGGCGGCCACACCCTGGACGCGTTGGCCGCCGACCACGGCTTCGACGCAGGAGCACTCGACTTCCTGTTCCTCGACCACGACAAGGACGCCTACCTCTCGGATCTGCGGAGCATCCTCGACCGGCGCTGGCTGCGTACCGGCGCGATCGTGGTGGCCGACAACGTCAAGCTGCCCGGCGCCCCGAAGTACCGCGAGTACATGCGCCAGCAGCAGGCCAAGCTGTGGCAGACCACCGAGCACAAAGCGCACCTGGAGTATCAGACCCTGATCTCGGACCTGGTTCTGGAATCGGAGTACCTGGGCGGCTAACGCGCCCGCGGATGGGCCTCAGCCCACACTTCCCGCAGCGCATGCACGGTGATCATCGTGTAGATCTGCGTGGTCGTCACCGAGGCATGTCCAAGTAACTCCTGAACCACCCGGACATCGGCCCCACCCTCCAACAGGTGCGTGGCGAACGAGTGCCGCAGCGTGTGTGGTGACACGCTCGAAGTGATACCGGCTCGCTCGGCGGCATCCTGCAGCACCTGCCAGGCGCTCTGGCGTGACAGCCGGCCGCCACGGGCATTAAGGAAGATCGCCGGGGTGCCGCGACCGCGGCGCGCCAACTCCGACCGCCCCCGCACCATGTAGGCGTCGAGTGCCTGAACAGCGGGGCGCCCGATCGGTACAAGACGCTGTTTGCCGCCTTTGCCGCGCAGCAACACCGACCGCGCGTGCGTGTCGATATCGTCGACGTCGAGCCCCACGGCTTCGGAAATCCTTGCGCCGGTGGAGTAGAGGAGTTCGAGCAGCGCGCGGTTGCGCAGCGTCAACGGGCCGTCGGACGGGCTGTCGCCGCCGGCGCCGGCCAGCAGCGCAAGCACCTGATCCAGGCTGAGGCTTTTGGGCAACCGTCGGCCCGGCGTCGGCGGCTTCACCGCCTGCGCGACGTCGAATTCGGCCAGGCCTTCGGCGGCGGCGAACCGGTGTAGCCCGCGCACCGCGATCAGCGTCCGCGCCGCCGACACCGCCGACAACGGGACGAGGCCGGAGTCCGGGTCACCGCGTCGCAGCGCCATCAGGAATTCGCTGACGTCGTCCTCACTGACCTTGGCCAGGTCGTCGACGCCTCGCAGGGTCAGATGATCGAAGTAGCGGCGAAGGTCACGGCGATACGAGCTCAACGTGTTGGCCGCCACCCCACGTTCGATCGTCAGGTGATCGAGGTATCCCTGAAGCTGGCCTTCCAGCGGCGGCGCAAGCGTCGTCACGGGGGCTGATTGCCCGCCACCTCCTCCTCCCGCCCCGGCCCGCATCGTCATCGGGCCGACGCCTGCCGTGCGCTGAAAGCCGTCGGTCTGTCAACCCACGGCGTATCCACCGGAACCGGCTCAGCGATACCCTCGCCGACCGCGTGTGCCGCTAGAATCCCGCTCACGGCAAGGGAATTCACGATCTCGCCGCTGAACACCAGCCGCACAGCTTCGGCGAGGGGATACCACTGCACGGTCATGTCGGCTTCTTCGTCGTGCGCTTCGGGCCGGCCGACGTCGGTCAATCCGGTGGCCAGAAAGACCCGTACCGATTCGTCGCTGAAACCGGGCGTGGAATCCAGATCGAGCAACACCTGCCAGGTCTTGGCTTCCAGCCCGACTTCTTCGCGGAGTTCGCGGGCCGCGGTCAGGTGCGGTGCTTCGCCGTGCACGTCGAGCAATCCGGCGGGTAACTCCCACAGGCGCCGGCCGAAGGGGTGGCGATACTGATACACCATCGGGATGCGGCCGTCGTCGTCCATCGCAACGATGGCCACCGCACCGAAGTGCTCCACGACCTCCCGCGCGACGATCTTCCCGCCGGGCATCCGGACCTGGTCTTTGCGCAGGGCGAAAATCTTTCCGCTGTACAGGATTTCAGACGAGATCGTCTCGAAGACGTATTCAGCCACGGGCAGGCTCAGACAGCGACGCCTGGGCACCGTCGTGCTGGTCGCTGCCGTTCTCGCGCCGTTCGGGTATCTCCACCGGCAGCCGCTCGGCCGCCTTGTAGTCCATGGCCGCACCGACGAATCCGACGAAAAGCGGATGCGGACGGGTCGGCCGGCTCTTCAACTCGGGATGCGCCTGGGTGCCGACGACGAAGGAATGGATCTCGGGAGGGTATTCGACGAACTCAACGAGGTGGCCGTCGGGCGACGTCCCCGAGAATTTCAAGCCGCTTTCGGCGATGCGATCCCGGTAAGCGTTGTTGACCTCGTAGCGATGCCGGTGCCGCTCTGACACTTCGGTCGACTGATATGCCTGCGCAACAATGGAATCCGGCTCAAGCACTGCAGGGTAGGCGCCCAGCCGCATGGTGCCGCCGAGGTCGGCTTCACCGGCGACGATCTCCTCCTGATCGGCCATCGTGGAGATCACCGGGTCCGGCGTGGAGGGCTCGAATTCGGCAGAGTTGGCGTGCGTCAGTCCGACCGAACGCGCGGCCTCGATCACGATGCACTGCAGGCCGAGACAGAGCCCCAGCACGGGTATTCCACGGGCACGGGCGTGCGCAATCGCGCCGATCTTGCCCTCGATCCCCCGGATGCCGAACCCGCCGGGGATCAGCACACCGTGGACGTCGTCGAGCACCGTCGCCGCGCCGCCTGGTGTTTCGCAGTCGTCGGAGCCGACCCAGCGGATTTCCACCTTGGCCCGGTGCTTGAATCCCGCTGCCCGCAATGCTTCGCTGACTGACAGGTAAGCGTCGGAGAGGTCGATGTACTTGCCCACCAACGCGATTCGCACGGTCTCCTGCGGGTCGTGCACTCGACGCAGCAGGTCGTCCCACTCCGTCCAGTCGACGTCGCGGAACGGCAGATTGAGCCGGCGCACCACGTAGGCGTCGAGTTCCTCGCGGTGCAGCACCTTTGGGATGTCGTAGATCGACGGCGCATCCGGGGTGGAGATGACCCCGTCGATGTCGACGTCACACATCAGCGCGATCTTGTTCTTCAGCGGTTCGGGAACGTCGCGGTCGCAGCGCAGGATCAACGCGTCCGGGCTGATACCGATGCTGCGCAGCGCGTTCACCGAGTGCTGGGTGGGCTTGGTCTTCAGTTCACCGGACGGTGCCAGGTACGGGATCAGCGATACGTGCAGGAAGAAGACGTTTTCGCGGCCGAGGTCGTGACGCACCTGTCGAGCGGCTTCGAGAAACGGCTGCGATTCGATATCGCCGACGGTGCCGCCGATTTCGGTGATGACGACGTCTGGCCGGTTGCCGTCGGCGTCCGGCAGTGCCATCGCCAGGATGCGGCGTTTGATCTCGTCGGTGATGTGCGGGATGACTTGGACGGTGTCACCGAGATACTCGCCCCGGCGTTCCTTGGCGATGACGGTCGAATACACCTGTCCGGTTGTGACGTTCGCCGAGCCGGACAGATCGCGGTCCAGGAAGCGCTCGTAGTGGCCGACGTCAAGGTCGGTCTCGGCGCCGTCCTCGGTGACGAAGACCTCGCCGTGCTGGAACGGGTTCATCGTGCCGGGGTCGACGTTGAGATACGGGTCGAGCTTCTGCATGGTCACCTGCAGCCCGCGGGCTGTGAGTAGCTGTCCGAGGCTGCTCGCGGTCAATCCCTTGCCGAGTGAGGAGACCACCCCACCGCTGACGAAGAGGTGCTTAGTGGCGGTCTGCTGATGCTTGCGCAAAGTGGCGACCTCCGTGCAGACGGCGCAGGGCTAGACCTCTTTGTGAGGGCTGTACTCCAGCTTTGGGCCTGCCGACCCACGGAAACTTACCCTAACAAACACTCCGGCTGCTCGTTGCTGACACGCCCAGTGCAAAGGCGCCCTTGCCGGGGCCTATTGCGCGACGGTGAGTCCGGTGTTGCGGCGGCCGGTGCCGTACTGGCCGGTCCGACCGCCGTTGATCAGGTCGGCGACGCCCAGCACCGCGGTGATGCGGCCGGATTCGGTGTCCACATCGTCGACGGTGCTGATCGTCGGGGTCACCGTCGTGTCGTCGCGTGCGACCCCGACCGCAGCCGGTCCGCTTGACGAGCCATCACGTCCGGCCAGCAGCACACCCGAACCGTGCGGCGACAGACCGGCGGCGAATCGGGCCACGCTGACGCCCTGGTTGCCGGCGTCGTTGCCGAGCGCGCCGCCGGTGACAACCACCGCGGCGTTGGCCGCGCCGACATGCTGATTCCCGTAAGAGACGAAGCCGGTGTCACGCAATGCAGCCAGCACGGTGTCGCGCTGAGCGTCGTCGACCGGTGGAACGGCGGGATCCCGGTTGATCAGCAGGGCAATGCCCAGCAGGTCGCCGGCCTGCGAACCCTGGTCGATCAACTTGGTGCTCAGTTGGGCGCCCGCAGGCAGGATCGACGAGTTGACCACCGAATGCAGCTTCTCTGCGGAGTTGGCGTCGACGAATTCCTGCGTCAACGCCACCGTGCCGGTAATAGCTCCGCCCGCCTGGCCGACCAGCTTCGACACCGCGTCGACGTCCTCATCTTTGGCGTCGGGAGCCCGGAAGACGACCACAGACTTGCCGTTGAGCGCATCGTGCACCATCCGGCCCGCCAGTTGGGTGTCGAAATTGTTTGCGGAGCCGAGCTTTTCGTTCAAAATGTTCTTCTCGTCGTTCAGCCCGTTGATCTGGCCGTGCAGACTCTTCGTCTCCTCACGCAACCCGGACAGCATCGTGTTGGAGAGCAGACCTGAGCCGAGTACGAACCCCGACCGCCAGCGCCAGGAACACAGCGGCTAGCGAAATCGCATGCTGACGAAGAGATATCACGTCTGTACCGCCTTAATGCATCCAGTGCTGCGCCCGGGAGAGAAAGTGGTTCCAGTACTCGACAGCCCAGTGCAGCACCACGGTGTCGGTGCGTGACACCCAGAGCGCGACGATGATCGCGATCAGCATGGTCAAGATCAGCAGCGCGATCGCGCCGCTCGAGATCCGGTTGTGGTACAGCGTGGCAACCGCTTTGGCGTCCACGACCTTTTCTCCGACACGCAGCCTGGTGAGGAATGCCGAGGGGTTGCTCTGCTGGCGAGTCCGGTCGAAGAACGTCTCGATGTTGGCCTTCTGGCCCACGGTCACCAACAATGCGGCGCCGTGGTGGTCGGCCAACAGCAGCGCCAGGTCGGCGGGCGAACCCGCGGCAGGAAAGGTCATGGCCCCGACGCCGAGGTCCTGGATGCGTTCCAGCCCGGGCGCGTGGCCGTCGGCGTCGGCCGGCAGCACCACCTGAGCTCCGCACTTGAGGACTTCGTCGCTCAGGTCGCTGGGATCGCCGACGATGAGCTGTGGGCGATATCCGGCATTGCGCAACACATCTGCGCCGGCACCCACTCCGATCAGCACCGGCTGATACTCCTTGATGAAGGGCTTGAGCCGCTTGAGGTCCTCGGCGGCGTCGTCCTCGTCGGCGACCACGACGACGTGACGGCGACGCAACTCGATGTCGACGTCGGGGATCCCGATCCCGTCGATCAACAGCGGGCTTTCGCTTCGGATGAACTCAATGGTGTTGCCCGCGAACGCCTCCAGGTGCGCAACCAATCCGCTCTTGGCTTCCTGCATCAGGTCGGCGATCTCTTCGTCACTGCGCTCGGTGCCGCGAATCAGCCGACGGTCGCCGGCGTAGATGCCGCCGTTGTGAAGCCGGACCTTCGCGCCGTCCTTGATCTTCTTGAAGACGTCGGGACCGGCATCGTCGATCAGAGTGACGCCGTTGTTCACCAGTACTTCGGGGCCCAGGTTGGGATAGCGGCCGGAGACCGATGTGGAGGCGTTGACGACCGCGGCGATCTGCGCGTCGACCAGCGCGTCGGCCGTGATGCGGTCCAGGTCCAGCACATCGAGGACGACGATGTCACCCGGGCAGACCCGACGCAACAACCGGTCGATGTCGCGGTCGACTCGGGCCGTGCCGACGAGACCCGGACGGTCGGTGTTACGGGACAGAAGACCTGACAGTGTGGTCGTGACACTCATGGAGGCGATTCTGTCGGTCAACCCAAGATGAGGCGGGGAGGCGCGCCGTAACAACAGCCTCAGAAGTTATATTCTGTCACATCTGCAACAGGTTCAATACGCTTCTCAGGTCGCAGTCCGGTCACAGTCGGCAGCCTCGAGAAGTTCTCGGGCGTGTGCGCGCGCGGTGTCCGAATCACCCAGCCCCGCCAGCATTCTGGCCAGTTCGGCAACCCGGTCATCGACGTCCAGGCGCCGTACCCCGCTGGCGCCCTTCGGTCCGTTGCTGTCGACCATCAGGTGCACGTCGGCGTACGCCGCGACCTGTGGCAGATGCGTCACGACAATGACTTGGCGATGGCGGGCCAGGCGCGCCAGCCGCCGTCCGATCTGCACCGCCGCCCGGCCGCCGACTCCTGCGTCGATTTCGTCGAACACCATCGTGGTGCCCGCCATCGATGCCGTCAGCACCACCTCCAGCGCCAGCATCACCCGCGACAGTTCACCGCCCGACGCGCTCTTGGACAGCGGCAGCACCGCTGTCCCACGATGCGCGGCGAAACCGAACTCGACCTGGTCGACACCGTCGCCGCCGGCGTGCGCCCGCGTACCCGAGGCGAGTGTCAGTGCGGCCGGATCGTCGACGGTGGCGGGCATCGTGGACACGGTGATGGTGAACTCGGCATCGCCCATCGCCAATCCGGATAGCTCGCCGGTGACGTCCTTGGCGAGTCGCTTGGCTGCTTGGCTACGGGTCTTGCTGAGTTCGGCTGCCGCACCGGCCAATTGCAGTGCCAGCTCGTCGACGCGCTGTTGCAGACCAGCCAGCGCTTCTTCAGAAACATCCAAGTGCGCCAGCCGATCTCGGGCTTCGCCCGACCACCGCAGCACACCGTCGATGTCGGCGGCGTATTTGCGGGTCAGCGTGCGCAATTCGGCTTGGCGGGCCAGCTTGACGTCCAGCGTGCTGGCGTCGGACGGCAGCTCACCCAGGTATCCGCCGAGTTCGCTGGCGACATCATTGACCACCGTCAACGCTTCACCGAGCTGACCGGCCAATCCGCGCAGCGCTGTGTCGTCGGTCGACTCCAGGGCCGCCTTGGCGCGCGCCACGCTGTCCGCTGCCGATGCCGCTTGGCCGGCCGGACCGGGTGCGGCGTCGTCCTCTGACCCGGACAACGCGGTGCGTGCCCCGGCCGCTGCCTCGCGCAGCGCATCCAGTTCCGAGAGCCGACGAATCTCGGTGGACAGCGCGTCGTCTTCACCGGGTTTCGGGTTGATGGTGTCGATCTCGTGCAGCGCGAACTTCAGTTGATCGGCCTGCAGGGCCAATTCACGAGCCCGATTGCTGCGGTCAACGAGGTCGCGCCGCGCCGACTGCCAGGCGTCGCGCACTTTTCGGTAGCGCTCCAGCCGGGCACCGACCGCCGCGTACCGGTCGAGGGCGCCGCGTTGCTCGTCGGGTCGCATGAGGCGGAGTTGATCGTTTTGCCCGTGCAAAGTGAGCAGCTCGGTGGTGAAGCCGCTCAGTGATTTCGCGGGCACGCTGCGCCCTCCGAGGTAGGCCCGCGACGGACCGTCGCGGCTCACCGAACGCAGCGCGATGATGCTGCCGTCTTCGTCGCGCTCGGCGCCGGAGGCATCCAGCATCTCGTCGACCTGGGCTGCCGCTTTCTCGTCGAGATCGGCGGTGGTGAAACGCCCTTCGACGACGGCGCGTTCGGCGCCTGAGCGAACTCGATTGGCGTCGGCACGGGCGCCCCCGAGTAGATGCAGCCCGGTGACGACCATGGTCTTACCGGTGCCGGTCTCCCCCGTCAAAACCGTGAGGCCACTGCCGAATTCGGCCGTTGCGACGCTGATGGCGCCTAACGACTCGATCCGGATTTCACTGAGCACTGTTACCGTCCGCGCCAACCGGTGACCGGCAGCCGGAACTTTCGGACCAGCCGGTCGGTAAACGGCGCGCTATCCAGCCGCACCCATTTCACCGATGTCTCACAGCGCCGCACTTCCAGCCGTGCACCCGCCGGCACCAGCATTTCCCGGCGGCCGTCGCAGAACACCAGGGCGTCGTGCCCGTCGGCCTCGATTTCGATGGCAATGCGCGCGTCGGGGCTGGTGACCATCGGCCGGGCGAACAGCGCATGAGCGTTGTTGGGCACCACCAGCAACGCCTCGAGATCCGGCCACAGGATGGGCCCGCCCGCGGAGAACGCGTAGGCCGTCGAACCGGTGGGCGTCGACACCAGTACGCCGTCACAGCCGAATGTCGACACCGGACGCCCGTCGACCTCGAGGACCACCCCGAGCACCCCGAGTCGCGGCCCCTTCTCCAGGCTGGCCTCGTTGAGCGCCCAACCGCGGCACAACACCTTGCCCTTCACCCAGACCGCGATGTCGAGGGTCAGCCGTTCTTCGATGGCGTAGCTTCGCTCGATCACGAGGTCGAGCACGCTGTCGATCGCCTCCGTCTCGGCCTCGGCCAAAAACCCGATCCGGCCGAGGTTCATGCCCAGCACGGGGACATTGGCATTGCGGGCGAGTTCCGCCGCTCGCAAAAAGGTGCCGTCGCCGCCGAGGCCGATGACCAACTCGCAGCCCTCGCCGGCATTCGGGTCGGCGTCGACGACTTCAATGTCGACGCCCAGCGCGCGCTCATCGTCGGGATCCAGTTGTAATGGACCCCTGTCGACTGCCTCCGCCGACAGCACACGAAGGCCAATGCCGTTCTCGTGCAATACTTTTTCAACCCGGCGTGCGGTTTCGGTCGCTTCTTCTCGCCCGGTGTGCACGACGAGAAGAACGATGCGCTCACGAGTCATTGCGGACCTTCCTCGACAGCTCGGTGTACAGCGCAGTGCAGGTCATCGGCATTAAGGTTCCGATCGGTTTCGGCGCGCAGCCACAGGAAGTATTCAACGTTGCCCGACGGCCCGGGAAGTGGACTCGGAGTCACCCCGACGGTATGCCAGCCAAGTTCGTCCGCGCGGCGTGCGACTGTCAGCACCGCGCCGGCCCGCAACTCGGCACTGTGTACCACGCCGCCGGCCCCCACCTGCCCTTTACCGACCTCGAACTGCGGCTTCACCATGGGAACGATATCCGCGTCGGGCGACGCACAGCCAGTCAGCGCGGGCAACACTGTGGTCAGCGAGATGAAGGACAGGTCAGCGACGATCGCCTGAACCGGACCGTCGATCGCATCCGGCGTGAGTGCGCGCACATTTGTCCGCTCGACGACGACCACCCGAGGATCAGACCGCAGCAGCCAGGCCAGCTGGCCGTAACCGACATCGACGGCGACCACCTCGCTCGCGCCGCGATCCAGCAGGACTTCGGTGAACCCGCCCGTCGAGGCACCCGCGTCCAGACATCGTCGGCCCTCGACGCTGATACCGAAAGCGTCGAGCGCGCCGATGAGCTTGTGCGCGCCCCGCGACACCCAGCTTCGAGCGGTGTCGGCGGTGACCATGAGCGCCGCGGATGCCGAAACTGCGGTGCTCGCCTTGACCGCCGGCATGCCGTCGATGCTGACCTTGCCGGCACCGATCAACTCCGCGGCCTGCTGGCGAGAGCGGGCCAGGCCGCGCCGGACCAACTCGGCGTCGACACGGCTGTGCCGCGGCACGAGACTCAGCCCTTCTCCGCCGACTCCAGCGCCTGCACCAGCATGTCGTGCGCCTCTGACAACCGGCGCGCGAGCTCTTCGAGATCGGCTTCGGAGGGCATCTTGTCAGGATTGGCAGGATCGGGTAGCTCGGCGAGCACGGCGTCGATTTGGGCGCGGATCTGATCTGGGTCGTTAGTCATTGCATTCCAACGCTATCGGATTTAGGCCAGGGACCACCGTTGCAGGGCGTCGCGTGCGGTGTCGTCGCCCGCTTCGACGGTGACCGAGTCGCCGTTGAACTGGCCAGACCAGACCGCGTCAGCGACGGCACGAACGATCGAGAGCCCGTCATCGTCGTGATCGTCGCCCGCCGGCGCTGACGGTCAGCGACCCGTCGGCAGTCTCGATGTGCCAGGCCGGTTGTGCGGCCACCGCGAGCGCATCGGCGTCCTGGTGCAGCGACCGCAGGTCGTCGCCGATGTATGTCGGGCGTTGTTCCGGCACGGCATACACCATGTCGCGCGCGGAATTGACCCCGGTGAGCACGAACAGGCTGGGCAGCTCGGCCGCGTTGGCGCCCTCGATATCGGTGTCCAATCGGTCGCCGACGGCCAACGGCGTGTGAAAGTCACCGCGGGCCAATGCATCTCGCATCAACGTCGGTGCCGGTTTGCCCGCGACCTGAGGCTCGGCGTCCGTCGCTGTCTTGAGCGCGGCGACCATCGAGCCGTTACCGGGCAGCAGACCGCGTTCGGTGGGCAGTGTGCGGTCGACATTGGCCGCCACCCATAAGGCGCCGGCCCGGATGGCCAATGCCGCTTCGGCGAGGTTGTTCCACCCGGTCTCCGGGGAGTGGCCCTGCACCACAGCGTGCGGTTCGTCGTCGAACAGGCGGACCGGCCGCAGACCGACGGCAGTGATCTCGGCTGCCAGCGAGTCCGAGCCGACGATCAGCACCCGCGATTCGGGGGCCAGCTGGTCGGCCAGGACGTGCGCGGCGCTTTGCGCGCTGGTGACCACGTCGTCGGCGGTGGCGTCGAGGCCGAGTTCGTTGAGATGGTCGGCGACCTCGTCGGCACTGCGCGACGCGTTGTTGGTGACGAATAGCTTGCGGCAGGCCGCCTTTTCCAACGACTCGCGGCGCCCTCGGTCAGCTCGTGACCGCGAAAGACCGTGCCGTCCAAGTCGAGCAGTAGGCAATCGTATTCCTGCGCAAGCGTTCCCACGTCAGCCGAGCTCGCTCACTCGGTCTTCGGCATCGGTGGCACCCTCGACATCGGCGGCAGCGGCATGCAGGAACCATTGCAAGGCTTCATCGCCGCGGTCGAGCGCCAACAGGGTGTCTGCGTAGGCGTAGAACAGCCGGGCCGCGATCGTGCCGGTGCGGCTCGGGTCCGGTTGCGGGGTGGACAGCACGGTGAGGGCCTGCTCGAGTTGGCCGAGGTCAGCGCGGGCACCCGCGGTGACGATGCGCAACTCGTCGGCTTCGTTGCCGGTGAGTTTGGCTGCCTCCGGCCCCCGGGCCAGCTCCAGCGCGCGTTCCGGGCGGCCAAGTCCGCGTTCGCAGTCTGCGATCAGCGGAAGCAGCGGCGACTTGCTGCCCATCCTGCGGGCCGCCCGCAGCTCGGCGAGGGCCTGAGACCAATCACCACACTGATACGCGGCGATACCCACGGCTTCCCGGACGGCGGCGATCCGGCCGGAGCGGGCCCGCGCGGCGCGCGCATGGTTGAGCGCGGCTTCGGGGTCCTCGTCGATCAACTCCCCCGCGGCAACCAGGTGCCGGGCCACGGCATCCGCGGTGTGGCGATCCAAGTGCTGAGCTCCCGCCGGATCTCTGGTGCCAGCTGTTTGGCCTCGATCTCGGCCGGAATCGGCGGCGCGTCGCGGTCCTCGTCAGTGGATTCGGTCCTGGGCTGCGATCGGCGAGCGCGACCCGGGCCCGAAGTGGGTGCTTGAGAACGCGGTGCTCGCTTCGGTCGCTGCGGCCCCTCGGTGTGCTTGTCGTGGACCACTCGTACCCTTCACGTCGATTACCTGGGTTCTCCCCGACAAAGGATACGGTGATCGCCGGCTATCGCACCGCGT
>CAWICO010000014.1:0-49525 GCA_963834615.1 uncultured Actinomycetota bacterium | reverse complement strand
AACCGCCGTCGTCAGCGGCCCAGCCGTCACTAATGGATCACGTCAGATGCTGGCCGCCATCGACTTTGAGCGTCACACCGGTCACAAATGTGTTCGTCATCGCGAAAAGCGCGGCGTCGGCCACCTCCTCGGCCGTCCCTATTCGTTTCACCAATTTGTGCCCATGACGTTCTCGAAGTGATCACGCTCGGCCTGCTCACCCGAAGAAACACCACGCCGCGGAGTCGGAGTGGCGCACCCGGAGAGTTTGCGTAGACGCGGATAACGTCAAGCTTGACAGCCAACGAGCGTGTCTGAAAAAGTAGAGCCGCACCATCAGTGACGGCCACCCAGAGAAGGCCGACATTGATGGGGAACGCTGGAAACCCCAAAATAAAAACCGACAACCAGCCCTGATTAATCTGTGCTGCAAAGTCTTTTGCCAGCATCGGTGCAGCCAGATCACTTTGGTATCGAACAATTTCAGCAGACTCGCGCGCTGCAGCTCATCAAGTCTTTACCGTGCGCGTGCCGAGACTGCTGACACGACATGATCAACCGAACCAACGTCTGGCCCGAGCCTCGACCGACAAATCGTCGGTAACGTCAACAACCTCGGTGTCAATACCCCCGTCTGGGTAAGCAGCTGCCAATCGGGCTTTATCGCGGCCCGCAACAACGACTCGAGCGCCCTCAGATCGAGCCACAACCGTGACAGCACGGGCAATCCCGCCCCCTTGCCCCACCACAACAACGGTCTTACCCTGCAGGCTTCGCCCATTGCCCTGATCTCCCGGTTCTGCTGCGCCGCGTCAACGGCTTTGTGTTGCGCTGCCGGGGAAGTCGTCAACGAACTCGGCGATCTCCAGCAACCGTGTCCAACATGGAGCCGCCCGTGCCCGACGACGATAGGAGCCCCGTACGGGGCGGAGTGTCGGCGCGGGGGCGGATCAGCGGCCACTCCGGCGTGACACCACGCAGATTTGCTTGGCGACCTCTGCTCGCAGCGGCGTTAGCCGGGTATGGCGCGCCGGCTCAATCTTGCCGGTGTCTACGAATTGGCGGTGCCGTACTATCTTGTGGCCCTTTACTTCCAGATGCGAGAGTAGTCAACCTCCACATGCTTACCCGTCGCCCGGTTCGTTCCCTTGGACCGGCCAACCGATACAACTTTATCGCCCTCGCAGATGATTTCGTGCGGCGTCACGTGTACGGCTCCCACTCTTCCAGTTGCCGGTATCGGCATGCCCTCGAGGACTTTTTGCGGGCCACGCCCTCCGACCTTGTAGTCCATCATGGTGATCCACTCGATGTCGTCAGACATCAGGGCGAGAGCGCCGCCTGGATCGCCGGCAGTCAACTTTGCGTAGAGATCCTTGACGATCTCCACAGGCGCCCGGTAGCTCGTAGTCCCTGCTTCGGACTCCGAGACCGGCGCCGCCACGGTTCGTGGTCGCGCGTCAAGGCTTCACGAACCTTGTGCGAAGTCCGGTCGACATCGGTCCCTCTGCGGCTGCTGCAACCCGTCGCATTTTCACCCTCCTGTAACCACTGAATGTTCTTTAAAAGGGTTACGTATGGTTGTGTCAGATTGTCAAGTACCAGGCTGAGGATTGCGGGATGTTGGCTCGATACGCCCGAAGGTGAAGCTCATCCAGCTGCTCCATGTCATCGTCGACCTCGCACGGGACTCAGCCCGGGCTAGTTCGCGTGTACTTCGGCGGCCGACCCGACACCAAGGCTGCCCGTACGGTATTGCACGACACCGCCATCCGGCGGGCACGTACCCTGATCGTGGCCACGCCAAGAACGACGACAGCGATCAGCGAGCCGGGGCCGCGTTCGGAGACGTGCTGATCGCGGTAAGTCATGGCGGAGGCCTGGACGCAATACCAGTCGGTGGCCGCCGAACGCCTCTCCAGGCGCGCTGGACCATCACCCTTCCGTCTTGGGTCGATTCGGTTGACGAGTTGTTGCAGCACAACATGATTCGGTACATCAGTCGAACCCATTCACATTCCAACGTCGAGAGTATCGTTAGCCAGCGAAGTGGGGCCTGGTCACCACCTTCGGACGGAACCGGTCCTCGAAAACTGTATTCCATCAACGGAATAGAGAAGTTACAGTAGTTCAACCGCTCGCGCTGCTTATTCGCGCGGGGTTGAAGCGTGACGCTCGCCGGGCGCCTCTCCGCGAAGCATCGCCTCAAGGTCCTTAGGCGGACCGGGCAGGGGACGGCCGGAGGCACGGATGCCGTCGACAAAAATGCTGATGTGGCGCTGGGCGATGATGGGCCAGCCGGGGCTGTGTGGCAGGGGCTGGCTGATCATGGCCGCGCAGACGATGATGTCGGTGGCGTTGACGTCGCTGCGTACTGTGCCGTCGGCGCGGCCGTCGGCGAGGAATCGCTCCAGCGCGGCAACGGCGCGTCCGCGGGCGGCGATCGATGCGTCGTCGGTAAGGGGCGGTGCCCCGTGCAGGGGCAGCATCAGTTGGGTGCCTAGCTCGACGCGTTCATTGAGCCAACTTTCTACTGCATCGGCGCCGGTCAGTCCCGACTCTTCGACACGGTTGAGCGCGGCGATCAGGATGTTGTAGCCCCGCAACTGCATAGCGTGAAATAGCGCGGCGCGGTCGGAAAATGCACGGTAGAGGGTCCCGACGCCGACCCCGGCCGCCCCGGCGATCTCGGCGAGGGGAATGTTGCGACCACGCTGAGCCATCAATTCAGCGGCCACCGTCAAGATTTTTTCCCGGTTGAGGCGTGCGTCCCGTCGCAATGCGCGGCGCGGCCGTCGCGCCGGCCTCGGTTGAGTTGCCATCAAATACGAACCCCTATCGGTCGCCGGGTCGAACGTCACGGCCGTGATCGTAACATTTAGACGGATGTTTCCGTCCGTAAGTATCGACGCCGGCGCACCTTTGAGCCGCCGGGACGGTCGGCGTAAACGGATGTATCCATCCACTTGATCGGCACCCAGACTCACCCAGCTGAGCGATCAGCCGTGGTGAAGACGGCGCGTCGATGGCGCCGGCGGCTTCAGCAGCGGTGAGCTTGGCCCGATCGCGATTGCGCATCGGCAGGCGCAGCGGATATGACTCATGGTCCCGTCCTAATTGGGCACGTCATTGACCGTTTCGTCACTCACCGCCTGCGTGACCTCGTCGGCATCTCGTTCCTGTAACCCGATGCCGCTGGCGGTCGGCAAGTATCCGCGCCTTCTCGTGGCCAGTCGAGTGCCTCGGCAGGAGCCAGTCGACGCCGACGTAGTATCAAACGGAACTAATCGTCCGAAACTGTTGCAAGTCGACGATCGGCATGCTTATCCTTAACCGGAATACTTCGTCCTAGTACTGTTGATGATGAGGAGCTGTTTTATGGGCGACCCAGGCAGACTCGCCGGCAAGCGTGCGCTGGTCACCGGCGGCGGCCGCGGGATCGGAGCCGCGATTGCGCGTCGACTGGCCAGCGAGGGCGCCGCCGTAGCCATCAATTACGTCGCCAACGCCTCTGCTGCCAATGCGTTAGTCAGCGAGTTGGAAGCCAAAGGGCATCAAGCCGCGGCCTTTCGCGCCGATGTCGCCGAGCGCGCCCAGATCGAGGGCCTGGTTGCGCAGGTGGTCGATGCGTTCGGCGGCCTGGACATCTTGGCCAGCAACGCCGGTGTCGAGCATTTCGGCCGCCTGGAGTTGATCAATGATGAGGACTTCCAACGCGTGTTTCGTATCAACGTCGCCGGTCAGCTTTTCGCCACCCAGGCCGCCGCCGCGGCGATGACATCCGGTGGGCGCATCTTGTTGACCTCGTCGATCAGTGCGCGCATCGCTGTCTACGCCCACACCCTGTATGCGGCCAGCAAGGCGGCGGTTTCGGCAATGGCGCTCAACCTGGCTCCGGAGTTGGCCGAACGCGGCATCGCCATCAACGCCATCGCACCTGGGGGGACCGCCACCGACATGGCCGCCGACGTCGCCGCGGAATACACCCACCCTGCACTGCGCGAAGTTCCGCCCGCGCTGGTGACCAAATCGATGAACGCCGTCGGGCGATTGGCCGAACCCGACGAGATCGCCGCCGTCGCGGCGGTTTTGATGTCGCCCGACGCCTCCTATCTCACCGGCGCCACCATCGACGCCTCCGGCGGCTACATCTAGGTCTCGACAGCGACGACAAAGGAAAGGCGGGAAATTCAATCATGCCTAGCTGCCCCCCGCACGCACCCGGGGCCGCTTCGCCGCTCAGCGTTGGTGTCGTGGGCCTGGGTCACATGGGGTTGCCGATCGCTCTGCGATTGCTGGCGGCGGGACTTCGCGTCGCGGGCAATTGCCGCCGTGAACCTCCAGCGGCATTTGTCGACGCGGGTGGGTTCAACTGTGGTACGGCAGCCGAGCTCGCCGACCAGTGTGACGTCGTTTTCACTGTGCTGCCAACCGCCGACGCGCTGGTCTCGACGGCCGCCGGCGAGCACGGGTTGGTCAGCTCGCGCCGCGACGGTATCTGGGTGGAGATGAGCACCGTTCCTGAGACGGTGAAGCGCCCGCTGGCCGACTCGCTGGCTGAACAAGGTTGGCGGGCGCTGGATTGCCCGATTAGCGGCGCACCCGACCAGCTGCAAGCGGGCCGGGCGGTGCTGCTGAGCAGCGGGTCGCGCGACGTCCACGAACAGGTCGAACCGGTGTTGCAGACGATCAGCCCGAACGTGCGCTACATGGGGGCTTTCGGCCACGGGATGCGCGCCAAATACACCGCGTATCTGCTGCTGGCCGGGCACAGCTTGGTCGCCGCCGAAGCGCTGGCGTTCGCCGGCTACGCCGGCTTGGACCTGGGCGAGGTCCTCACTGCGCTGCGCGGCACGATCGTCTCCTCGGCGGTGTTCGACCGTCGCGCACCGCGTGTTCTCGACCCGCCCGGTACGCCGCGCGGCCTTAACCTGTCCGCGTTGGCCGAGACCCTGACTCAGCTCGATCAGTTCGCTCGCGAGCGCGCATTGCCCACCCCGGTGCTCGACCAAGTTCGCGGCCATCTCGACCGTCGGGACGTAGAGCAAGTCGACGAGTTGGTGGTGGCGTTCTACCACCAGCTGACCGCCGAATCTAAAACCAGCAACCCCAAACCAAGCCCATAGGAGCAGACGTGACCTTCTATCTCGTCCTTCGCCACCACGGCACCCCGCCGAATGTTGACCCTGCGCGGGTCGCCGACCATCTCGCCTGGATGCGTAACCAGCACGAGCGCGGCACGGTACTGATCTCTGGACCAAGCTCCGACGGTATGACCGGCATCTATGTGGTGCGTGCGGCGTCTCAACCTGACGCGCATGCCCTGGCAGCCACCGACCCGCTGGCCCTAACCGCTCAGACCCGCATCGAGGTCATCGACTGGCAGGTCCACCAAATCCTAGGGATCGGCTCCTTCGACCCCGCCGCCCACGCCGGCTCGTGAGGTGCTCTTGCAGGTTTACCTGCCCGACAGGTCGATGTGAACACCGCGGCCCCGGTCCTGGGAGAACCAGCATCGACATCTCGTGGGTCGAGATTCTCATCTCGACCAAGGAGTTGCCAACCCACGACGAGTAGCAGCAGTTATTGTTCATCGAGACGCGTTGTCTCGTTGCTACTTAAGATGTTTCCTTGATCAGCGGGGTACGCAGAACCGACGTCCGGCGATGGTACATCGACTTGGCGATGGCTCGACGACGACAGCGAACGCCGCGGATCAGCTTCACCTGCGGCTGCTGAGGTGAGCGTTGTTGACGTAAGCCAAAATGGCCCATTTCTCATTTCAAATGGCCACGCGTTGGCCAGTTGGCGACCAAATTGAGACGGCGAGTCAGCCGCTTCCCTTACGGCGGAAGCACTCACACCGCGCAGGCTAAATGTAGGGTCATGGACGGAAGGCCGCGGTTATCGACACACCAGCTGCGTCGCCTACGCCGTCGCCGGTGGTTCGTCGCTCGCGCCGTATTCCATAGTCCATATGGGTGTGCGGTCATTGGTGTACTCGTTGCCAATCCAGGGCGTACCGCAGATGTGTAGGTAGGCATAGGGTGTCGTGTCGAACATTACCCAGGCGCCGGCATCGCGCACGGTGTTGGGCAGGCCGTCTCGCGCGGCGTCGAATGGCCACAGGATCATCCAGTGTGGGCCGATCGGAACGGCGGGGCTGGTTCTGTCGAAGGGATCGGTATTGCTGTGTTGCGTTGCGCCACAGAGCATGTAGATGAGGCCGGGCGCGGGGCTCGTCGGCGCTGGCTTTTGCGCCTTGACGTCCATCATCCATCGCAGGCCCGCCGGGTCCGCGCACATGGGGACGTTGCCGGTTTCATTTTCGTTACCGGGGAAGCACGTCCACTGGTTGGTTCCCTGATGCAGTACGACCATATTGGCCTGCGAATCCATCTCGGCCACAGTGGCGTTCGCGGTGATGTGGCAGCCTGCCCGGCACTGAGAACGCGTTTCAGCCGAGCTGACGAAGCTGCAACCAGCCGTTACACCTTCCGGTCGTGAGCTGCGATTATGCAGCGAAGATTAGCGAGCCTTCTCGACACGCCGAAGTTTTGTCGAAGTAGCCAGGCGTGTCTTGTCAATCTTCGCTGCATCTCGACATGTAGGTAGCAACAACAACTCTCATGCAGGGTCGCAGATTACTCTGCACGTTCTAAACGTCGGCTGCACCGTCTCTGCACGTGTCTTAGTGCCTGCACACCTCATAGAGCCGCGTTCGAGCAAGGTAGTGCCGTCCTACTGCCCAACACACGTACGTGCGGGGTGTCCTAAATCGCTCGGGGATCGCCGTCTTCGTCGGCGACGATGTGGCGTTTTCCTCGTTGGAATCGTCCAGCGCGATATCGATTTCAGGCAAAGCAAGATGCGACACGAGGCCCGCTTACGCTGCTCAAGCGTGGCTCCCGTGAAGCAGTCTCGCGATCTTCAGTACCGACGGATCGCCTAAACCGGTTGCCACAATGTCCATTACGAGCCTTCTGCGGAGTCTGGCAGCATCTTAGGCGTCCGATTCTGCTGCAGCTTGATTCCGTCCGGCGTCACGGGCGTGTAGAGGTTGATTAACGACCCTTCAGGGTCGCGGATCAGGAGTGAGACGTTGCCCCACGGCATCGTGGTGGGCTCCTGCACAACGTCGAGGTCGTCGAACTCGGTCTTCAGGGTGGTGTAGAGGGCCTCGGTGTCCTCTACGAGGAATTCGACGATCGCGGTGTTGTTGGCGCCCGCGCGCGGCGTATTTTCGCTGATGAACGCAACCCGGGCTGGGCCACTGAGGGCAAACGTGGCCGACGGTGTTACCAGCTCGACGAAGTCGTCAGTCAGGTATTGCGGGGTCGCGCCCGTCAGCACCTCGTAGAACCGGACGAGACGCGGCAGGTCGTCGGTAATAACGCGGACAGAGGCGAGCTGGACTGTGTTGGATTTCGGCATGATGGCCACGCTAAACCGGATTGCAAGCGAGACCAGACAAGCGGTCATTCGCGGCAGTCAGTGGGGGCAACATCCGGGTGCCGCTTCAGTCGAAGGGGGTTCGACGGCCCTCTTGGACGTAGCGGCTGGCGTTAATGATGTGGTCGTCGCTGTGGGCGGCCGCCCGCTTTGTGAGGTGTCCGAACATCTGGATGCCGAACCCGCCATCGAGGTCGTCGACAATCCGCTTCTTCCACGGCCGCCGAATAATCTGCGTGGTCAAACGCCGGATCGTCCGTGGCTGCTTCATGATGTGGTCGGCGATGGTGTACGCGCGGGTTATTAGGTGCTTTCGGGGCACGATCTCATTGACCATGCCGTAGTCCAGCGCGGCGGGTGCATCGATGGATTCGCCGGTCAGCAGGGCATACGCAGCCCGCTTGACGCCAAGGAGCTCTTGGAAACAACTGTGAACGCCGTCGCCGGGGATCGAGCCGATGCCGAGATGCAGATCGTAAATGTGCGCATCTTCGGACATCAAGGTCAAGTCGCACATGAGCAAGAGTTCAGAGTGGTACCCGTCGCCGTTGACCAAGCCGATGGTCGGGATCTCCAGATCGTTGATGAGGCTGCTGACGTTGGTGCGGCCGTCCTTGTAGGCGTACTCGTATGCCCAGTATTCGAGATCGTGTTCTTCGATTTCGAATCCTTGTGGGTCTGTCCCCATCATCCAGTCGCGCCCGGAGCCGGTGAGGATGAGGACCTCGTTTTCGGGATCCGCGCCGACGGTCTTGAGGAACTGGCCTAGGGCCCGGTGGTTTTGCACGCTCAGCTTCATCGAGTCGCCGCGCGTGTGGGCTTGGGCGAGCAGCACTCCGTCGTCGCGGCGGTCGAGGATGAAGAAATCCTTGAACTGTTCGCTGTACTCGTCGAACGTTGGGGTGGGCAGGAATTGTTGCAGTGACACGGTTTTCAATCTCCAGTACGTAGGCGGTGTCGTTAGAGTTGGTGCGGGTCGTGGCCGGCGCGGCGCCTGGTGACCTCGGCGATGCAGGCCCAGTCCAAGTCCTCGCCGACTTCCTCGACGGCTTCCTCGAAGATCCCTTGTAGCAGTGCGCCGGTGGGCAGATTGACCCCCAAGTCCTCAGCGAGGCCGACGGCCAGCCGAAGGTCTTTGAGTCCGAGCGTGCTGGTGAAGCCGGGTGGCGTGTAGTTGCTCGTGGCGATCGCGTTGCCGTACCCGCGGTAGACCGGTCCCGGAAAGACGGAATCGTTGATTACCTCGATGAACTGCTCGGTGTTCAGGCCTTGCCGTTCGAGCATCGTGACCGACTCTGCGAGCGCCTGCAAGGCATGGATGATGAGGTAATTGACGCAGACCTTCACGGCGAGAGCCGACGCTGGAGACGGCCCGAAATCCCAAACCCGCCGGCCGATCGCTTCAAGCAGCGGAGTCGCGGCGGTCCGCCCCTCGGGCTCGCCCGATGCCAAAATGGCGACCTTTCCGGCAACCACCACCTCCGGGCGGCCAAGGACGGGAGCGCTGACATACCGGGTACCGTTTTTTCGTGCCGTCGAGGCGAATTCGAGCGCCGAGTGGGGGCTGATCGTGGCGTGGTTGACGTGGACAAACCCTTCCGGTGCGGCGTTGAGCCGCTCGGGGGTGAAGACCTGGCGGACCGCATCGTCGTTGCTCAACATCGAGAAAACCATGCCGGTTCCGATGGCGTCCTCCGGATCTTGGCCGCGGGCCGCGCCGCGTTCCACGAGCGCATCGACCTTGCTTGCCGTCCGAGCCCACACCGTCACCTGGTAGCCGGCCTCGATCAGCCGCACCGCCATGGCAGAACCCATATTCCCGAGACCAATAAAGCCGACACGACGCGGTCCGTCGGTCTCGAATCCTCCAGTGGTGTTGTCTTTCAACGCTTCTCCTTCATGGGGCAATGGATCACTCGGGTCTGCCCGAGTTGGCTTATGTCGAGTGCTGGTGTACGACGACGGACAAGGCGTGAACGATCTCCGTCGTTGGGTTTCGGTAGTGATGCGGCGTTGTCGGGTCGAAGGCCAGGGAATCTCCTTCGAGGAGGCGGAAGGTGTCGAATCCGATGACGGCTTCGAGTTCGCCTCGCAGTACATAGAGGTATTCGCGGCCGTCGTGTCGGACGGCCTGTCCGCCGTCGGAGGACTGGCCGCCGGGGGCGTAGACGACCTCGAGGAAGTCGACCTTGCTGTCGTGGGTGGGGGTGAGGCGTTCCCAGCGAACACCCGACGAAAGCTCAATAACGCGGCGATCAGCCGCCCGCTGCACGATGCTCGCCCCGTCGGGACCCGTCGCTCGGCCCCACGGGCTCCCCCCCGTGTGCGGAGTTGCTGCGTCGTTTCTCGCAGAGCCCGGGTGATCGGCACCGAAGTGCGTCATGCTTGCCGGGTCTGCCGAGGCGGCCCCTTCTCTGCTGAACAAGGAATCTAGAGTGATGCCCAGTTCATTCGCCAGTGCATACACCACGCGGGCGGACGGCGCGGTCACCCCACGTTCCACCTGAGAGACAAGACTCGGCGAGCACCCCGCCCGGGCGGCGAGTGCCCGCACCGACATACCTTGTGCGGTGCGGATCTGGCGGATCCGTCCGCCGAGAGCACTCGTCGGTGCGCTTGCTGCGTCGACAACTGGCTGATGGTTCATGATCGCTCCTTGTGCAGTGCAACGTACATAATCGTACATTAAAACGTACACTGATGTGTGCCGACCGCCCGCAATTCTCCGTACGCGCAGTTAGAGATATTGCAAGAGCTGCGCCGTGACCATCTGGGGACTTCCGTGCTTGCACTATATTGGACAATCCTGTTCAATATAGTGAACATCGAGTTCTGGAGTGATGATGACGTTCCCGCCACAGGCTGCTGCCCTTGCTGTCAACCACGTCGGGGTGACGGTCCCGGACATCCATGCTGCGATCGACTGGTACCAGGCTGTCTTCGGCTTCCGATGTATCATGGGTCCGCGTGAACTCGAAGTCACCGGACACGCCGAGGCGTCGTCGGTGTTCGGCGGCCGTTTTCGCCGCGCGTGGCAGGCGCACCTGCTCACCGGGAATTCGGTAGGAATCGAGCTGTTCCAGTTCATCGACCCGCAGACCAGCGGGCCACGCCCGACGCAGGAGCGGATGCCTTGGCTCGAGCGCGGGCTGTGGCACCTGTGCATCACCCACCCGGACGTTGCGGCCATGGTCGATCACATCGTCGATCACGGTGGCGCGCTACTCGCGCCGCCCAACCAATTCGTGCCCGGACGCCCCTGGACACTCGCCTACACCACCGACCCTTGGGGGACCGTGCTCGAGGTGATGAGCCACAGCTATGCCGAGGCGTTCAGCAACTGGCCTCAGCCCGGGCAGTCGATACCGCCAACGCTCGTGCCGAGACCGCACGGCGAGGGCGATGCCGGTCCGCGCGAAGGCGAATAATGCCGCCCTGCGGGGTTATACCCGTACCCGGCCACCGTCGCCGCAGGTCGATTCGACGGATGCGAAGCGCCGGGCTTGGGTGTACTTCTTGAAGAGATCGTCGGGCCACGAGCATTCGTGTCGCTGAGGGTGAGGCTTGGTTTCGGCCGATGTCGAGGCGGCGTCGCGGGTGGCGATGTCGGTGAATGTGGTGTCGGTTTGATTTCTTGTCATTGCCGGCCGGTTGGTGAATTCGTGTTGGTCGGCCGGGTAGTACGCCGTGCCGTCCATGAGTCGGCGGGCGGTCCTGCTGAAGCCGAGGACGTCGAATTCGACGCGGTCGTCGTCGGTGTGGGAGTCGACTTTGGTGGGGGTCACGCCGGAGGGGTGGCCGATGAGAAGCTCGTCGGCGTGGCGGTTTTCGGCTACCGCGGCCACGGTCGATGCGGGTATGCGCGATGCTGCGGCGAGGCAGACCGAGCCGGACCCGGCGATGCTTTCGTGCAGGCGGTTCATGAAGATCAGCCGCACACGCAGATCCATCTGCTTGTCTTCGACGTGCTCACCGGACAGGGTCTGGTATGCGGCGGGTGCGGCGACCATGCCGACCATCGGCAGTCCCGGCGACTCGTCATCGACGTGGTCCCAGTGCTGAGCCAATCCCATTGCTACTGCGGCCTTTCCGCGGATCTGGCGGACCGTGTCGAGGAGTTCTTGGTTGTCGTTAATCTCCTCGGACAGCTCGCTGCCGGTGAGCCCGACCTGTTCGGCGGGAATCCAGACGCAAGGGTTGCCCGCGTCGCACAGAGTGGCCTGAACCGTCCCTCCATCGGTCAGGGTGATGTCATCGACGGCGTGGCCGGTGGGTAATAGCTTGCCGGTCTTCGTTCCGATCGTCTCGACCCAGTTCATGACGATCTCGGCGCCTGTGCCCGGTACGCCCGGGATGGCGAAGTCGCCGGCGATCTGCGCGTGGCGATCGTGAACAGGCACTTCGGCGATCAGCGTGGCCTCGGTGTTGGTGTTGTAGATCCGCACGGTGGTTACCGGTTCTATGGCTTCGATGAGCCCCTCGTCGATGGCGAAGGGCCCGACACCGGAGGAGATGTTGCCGCAGTTGCCGGCATAACCGACGACGGGGTGCTCGATGTCGACCTGCGCGAAGGTGTAATCGACGTCGGCGTCAGCGCGGGCCGAGGGCGCCACGATGGCCACCTTCGACGTGATGGGGCGTGATCCGCCCAACCCGTCGATCTGCAGAACATCCGGTGAGCCCATCAGCCGCAACAGCAGCGCGTCGCGGGCGGCCCCGGGCGGCGGGAGGTGCGACTCGTGGAAGTACAGCCCCTTGCTGGTGCCACCGCGCATCAGTACAAGTGGGATCGTCTTCTGCTCACTCATCGTCGTTCACCTCCGCTGCGAAACCGTAGAGCGCGTGCGGATTGTCGACCAAGATGGCGTTTCGGCTAGCAGGGTCGGGCGCCCAGTCGGCAAGCACGTCCAGTAGGTCCCCGCCGTTGGGCATCGGGCCCCAGAATCCAACGTGTGGCCAGTCCGAGCCCCACACGCAACGCTGGGGCGCCGCGTCGATCAGCGACTGCGCGAACGGCGCCGCGTCCGCGTAGGGCGGTATCTCCGACACCCGGTACACGCCATCGAGTTTGACCCATGCACCGTCGCCGAGCAGCTTAAGCAGTTGCTGCCAGCCGGAGGCTTCGACGCCGGCTCCAACATCGAACCAGCCCATGTTGTCGATGACGTAGGGCACCCGAAGCGCCGACAGCCGACTGGCGATGGGTTCGAGTTGCGAAGCGGGCGCAAGGAACTGAAGATGCCAGTCCATCTCCTCACAGAGCTTTTCGTAGTCGTCGAGGTGGTCGAGTCCGATGCCACCGCCGGAAACGATGTTGAGCCGAAGCCCCGTCACCCCCGCCTCCTTGAGGTCGGCAAGGTCCTTCTCGGGAAGGTCGTACGGTGCGACGGCGATGCCGCGCAGTCGGCCCGGGTTCGCCTTAAGGGCGTCCACCATCAGCGAGTTGTCGATGCCGTGTGCACTGACTTGGACGAGCACCCCGTAGGTCATGTCGGTGGCGTCCAGCATCGTCAGGTAGTCCTGCGCGGGTGCCGGTACCGGCGTGAAACTTCTGTCCGACACGTAGGGCTGGCTCACTCCGTCGCCGACGAGGTGGGCGTGGGCGTCCACGGCTCCCGGCGGCACGGCGAACCGTGTCGGTGGGTGTTCATATGGATCCGGAGGCGGGCTCAGCCGTGGCGTCGAGTCAGTTGACTTAGTCATGGTCACGTCTCCTCAGCTTGCGTAGTAGGGGTAGCCGTTGTCTTTGGTCTCCGCTTCGACCTTGCGCAGCATGGCGGGCCATTCCAGCAGGCCGTAGCGGCGCAACGTGCTCGGCGCGAACACCTTGCCGGTCAGATCGATGACATCCTGAGGTGGCGTCACCAAGCCTTCGCTGCCGGCTGTCTGCGCCAAAACCTGTGCACGGCAAGATGTTTCGAGTTGGTAGAGGTAGTTGAAAGCCTCACCGACGGTGGGTCCGGCGGCCAGTAGGCCGTGATTGCGCAGGATCATCGCGTTGTGCGGACCCAGGTCAGCCACCAGCCGTGACTGCTCCTCGGTCGACAGCGCTGGACCCTCGTAGTCGTGGTATCCGATGTTGTTGGCGAAGCGCATCGAGTTCTGCGTCAGGGGTAGCAGGCCGTCCTTCTGGGCGGCGACCGCCATGCCGGCGGTGCTGTGGGTGTGGATCACGGAGTTGATGTCGTTGCGCGCCTTGTGGATTGCGCTATGAATGACATAACCGGCGGCGTTGATGCCGTAGTCGGTACCCTCCGGCTTCCAGATCACGTTGCCGTCGAGATCGAGTTTGGCCAAGCTAGAGGCGGTGATCTCCTTATACGTCAGTCCATAGAGGTTGATCAGGAAGCTGTCCGTTCCCGGCACGCGCACCGTGATGTGGTTGTAGATCATGTAGCTCATGTCGTAGATGTCGACGAGCCGGTAGCAAGCTGCCAGATCGCAGCGAGCCTGCCATTCCTCGGCACTGACCTCGTCCTTGACCGACGCGAAGTCGGTCGAGAAGTTGCGGTCCTCGCCGTCGTTCTCTTTGAGTCCTGAGCTCGTCTTCACTTGATCGAAGTCGATCGTGTTGGTGGCCATCATGTCGTCCTTTTGGATAGTAGGGTTTCCGTCCCTTCAGATTGTAGGATGATTTGTTCCTACGATGCAACCCGGTAATGTCATCCACTGAAAGTGCGTCGTCAGTGAGGACAAGGAGGTCAGCTGTGGCCGGCAGAGCCGTTCAATACACAGACGACGACCCCGCGCTGCGCGGGTTGACGGGAACCCAACGTGCCGTGGTGGCGCTGCGCGAAGGGATCCGCACGGGACGCTACGTGCCCGGTCAACGACTCGTCGAAACCGATCTCATGAACGACCTCGGGGTGGGCCGCAATTCGCTGCGCGAAGCATTCTCTCGGCTCGCCAGCGAGGGTCTCGTTGCCGTCGAGCCGCATCGCGGCGCCTCCATCCGACGACGAAGCCGCGCCCAGGTAGCCGAGCTCTACGACATCGCCGAGGTGCTCGAAGGCCTGGCCGCCCGTAAGGCTGCCGAGAACATCGGCCTGCCCGGCAGCGCCGAGCTGCTCAACAGTGCGCTCGAGGGCCAGGTGGCCGCCGTTACCGTCAGCCTCAACGCCCAGGTCGACGCTGGCGCGGACTTCCACGAGGTGATCCTGCGCATCGCAGACAACCCGCCTCTGACCGAGCTGTGCGCCAACTTGCACATCCTGACGTTCAGTCTGCAACTGCGCCACAGCCGGCTCGCCGCCGATCATCCCCTCAGCGGCCACTCACTCACCGAGCACCGCGAGGTCGCGGATGCGATCCTTTCCGGCGACCCCCAGCACGCGGAGGACGTCATGCGCAACCACACCCGCAACGGCAAGCAACGATTGATGGCACTGCCCGACAACGTGTTTGCCTGACACAGTCCAACTACGTTTGGGTGCGCGTCAGCTCAGGACGCGTTGTCGGCGACGCGTCAGTCTCTCCGGTGCCGTTCGAAACCATCCCCGTATCGATCGCAGGCTTGGGACCCAGGCGACGCTTGTTGGACGCCACGGGGCCGGTTGCTGCCACGTGAACCAGGTTTCAGCGCGTCCATACCAGCAAGATGGGTCGGCCTTCGCCGTCGACCAGCATGTTGATCAATCCCGAGCCGACGCCTGTCGTTCCCGTGGGTGACGGTTGCCCCTGAGGCATGCGGGTGTCGTCGAAATGCGCCACGGCAGCCGAGTCGTAGAGGCGCACGACCAAAAACTTGCCGCTGGGATCACGCGTCGGTGATTCGGCGAGGATCACGACGTGGCCGGTGTCTTCACCACGTTCGATGGTGGGGAAGCGCCACGCCATGATGTCGCCGCGACCGGCGTCCTCGAGCTTGTCGACCCTGCGCCAGACCCCCGACGAGTCGGGGGTCAACGAGGCGAAGAAGTTGAAATACTCGAACGCGCGCGGCCTGTCCTGCAGGGACCTGTGACGACCTTGTAGGAACCTGCCATCTGGGGCAGCGCCGGTTGCGGAGCTGACGCTTGGCTGCGGCTCGTACCTACCGGGTGTCCGGCAGTTTCCGAGGGCTGCGCACCGCAGCCCACCGTTGTCAGCAGGATGATCATGAGCGCCGCGACCCTCGGAGGCATGCTGCAGCTTATCGATACCCCCATCGCGTGAAAACCGATCACTGATCCTCGCCCAGGCCGCCAGCTCGTGGCCGCGAACGCGATCGACGAGAGCCGGCCGACTGACGGGCACTCCGAACTCCCCGGTTCGGCGCAGCGCGGACGGGGCACACTTCCACACACATTCCGGCGGGACGAGTCCGGCGTGACGAGCAGGAGGACATGCACATGACGATGCCCAGTGACGCCGCAGACGGGATCGAGGCCGATGGAGCCAACGAAGGTCCACGTGACCACCAGGGCGTCGATACCGATCACGACGCCTACGTCGACGAGAACAATGTGCCCCATCCCGGTGACGCCAACGAGGCCCGCTGACTTCGAAGATCAAGGTAACCAAGGGACCCGGTGGGCAAACTCATCTACGGCTTCAACGTGTCGGTGGACGGGTACATCGCCGACGCGCAGGGCAATATCGACTGGTCCGATCCGAGCGAAGAACTTCACCAGTACTGGAACGACTTCGAGCGGGAAACCGCCCTGTCGTTCTACGGCCGGCGGCTCTACGAACTGATGTCCGCATACTGGCCGACCGCCGACAAGGCCCCGGACGCCACCCCTCTGATCGTCGACTTCGCGCACATCTGGCGCGACATGCCCAAGGTCGTGTTCTCGCGCACCCTGGAGTCCGTCGACTGGAACTCCCGCCTGGAGCGCGGCGACCCGATCGAAGTGGTGACAAAGCTGAAAGCCGAAACCGACGGCAGGCTGGAGGTGGCCGGCGCGACGCTGGCCGCACCGATCGTGCAGGCCGGACTGGTTGATGAGTACCGGATCGTGGTCGCGCCCACCGCGGTGGGCGGCGGCACCCCGTTCTTCCCTACGCTGCCGTCATGGATCTCGCTGCGACTGTTGGAGAATCGCACCTTTCCGGGCGGCACAGTCCTCCTGCGCTACGAGGCGAAACACGACTGATCGGACACGCCGCCAGACGGCCTGCCGACGCACTACGAGCCCCGCGGATGCCTAGCACGAGCGCACGACGTCCCACAGAGCCGACACGGCCCTGCCCGTACTACGATCGCGGTTCATGACGGAGGGTGCACTTGGACCGGCGTCGGCGCGAGCGCAGGCTGGCGAGGTCGGCCCGCTCGATGTCGTCGGCTCCGGAATACTTCCCCCAGTCGATGTCCGAGTGCGCCGAACTTTTCGGCTGCTCGAGCGTTTGGCGCCCTCTTTGGGATCGCGGTGGGCAGTCGAGTTGTGGTGCACCCCACCAGTTCTGGAGTCGAGTCTGCGCATGCCGCCGGGAGTGTCCCCGGGCACGCCGGTAGAAGCGTATTGGGACGGGCATCGGGTCGCTGGTGAGGAATGGGGCGAGGGGCCGCCGATATATCTGGTACACGGTTGGGGCGGCCAGCGACCGCATTTGGCAGTGTTCGTCAAACCGCTGGTGGAGGCGGGGTATCGGGTTGTTGCGTTCGACTTGCCTAGCCACAACGAATCCGATCCGGGTGCGCTCGCGCCCGGGCGTACCACAGCAATCGAGTGCGCCAACGCGATTGCGGCCATGATCGAGACCCATGGGCCTGCCTACGCGGTGGTAGCTCACTCACTCGGAGCTAACGCGACTGCATTGGCGGCGGCGCAGGGCGCACCCGTAGGGCGCTTGGTCTTCTTGGCGCCCATGGGCGATTTTCCCCTCTATCTCGACCTATTCGCCGCACGCCATGGCTTCGGTCGCCGGATCCGCGCGGGCCTGCAGCGTCGTCTGGAAAAACGAATCGCCATGCCACTGCAGGAGACGAACATGACGCGGATCGGTCGACGAGCCAACTACCCGCCGCTGCTTCTCATCCACGACCCCGACGACCCGGACAGCCCCTACGCCGCCAGCGAACGACTGGCCACGTCATGGCAAGGCGCTCGATTGCTGACCACGCGAGGGCTCGGCCGACTAGCTCATTACCGAATCCTGCGTCACCGCCCCGCTATTCGCGCCGGGCTAGAGTTCATCGACCGCCGTGCGGCTGACACTAGCGCCACAGAGCAACCCGGCACGACGTAGCCTCGGTCGCGTAACCGGAAGACTGTTCGAAGGCATCGAATCCGTTGATCGGGGTTCGCTCAATCGGCCTGGAACCGTCCGAAATGCAGCGTCACAGTGACACCTGCTCACTGGGGCCGAGGCGCGTTTCTTCTGCCGGGCAATCAATTCACGGCTGGCCGCCCAAAGGGACTCAAGGAGATGGGGCCGGCTCGTCGGCGATCGCCTCGTAGCTGCGGGCGCCGAGTCGGTCAACGGCCGCCTTCACCACACCGAACACAAGCCCTTGTAATCCTGCGCCCAGTAGCACAGCGCCACTCGAACGGCTGAGGTCTTTGGGGTTTGGGGGGGCGGGTTCCTCGTCGCTGAGGCGCTTCCAGATCAGGCCGAATAGTGCACTGGCTAGTAAACCTCCGGCGACACTGGTGGCGGCCGAAAGCGGCAGGTACAAAGCCTTCGATGTGTTACTCATGACTTCCTTTTCTCCGTAACGAACTTGTCAGACTGGCTGGTTCGGTGGCGAATTCGCAAAGCTGCGTACCCGGGCAGATTGGTCACCAACCCCGGTTGCTGTCATTTGCGTTCGCCACCGGGTCGCATCGCGGAGCGGTGTCGAGGGCCGAGTCTAGCTGTGGGCTGATTCCGATTCGTGTGCCATCCGGCGCATGGTCACCAATAGTGGTTCGTAGAGCAGGGTTCCGATGACAAGGTGCTCGATGGCGGTCGCGCGGTCTGTCTCGGTCGTGATGGGTTCGACCTCGCTGGGGGCGAAACGGGACAGCGCTTCGGCGTATTGGTCAAGCAGCGCATCGGGTGCCGGGAAGGCCAGGCGGTCCAGTCGGTCGAGAGCGGCGGCCAGCACACGGCAGTGCGGGCTGCCGGAAGCGACCTCCCAGTTGTGCCGGCCGAGCAGAGCGCTGACCCTGTTGCAAGATCTGTCACTGGGCTCGTCCACCGTGTTGGGGGATAGGAGCCATTGCGCGGTCCCAAGGGCCTGATGCAGTGGCACGGTTTCGTTAGTGGCGACCTCGAGCACTCGGTGCACTGCCTCTAATGGCAGGCCGGCGACGTCGATCAGGGCACGGATCAGAGCGATGCGACGCAGGTGTGAGTCGTCGTAGGCTGACCAGGTGCTGCTCTGGCGCTCCCCGGAGTGCAAGAGCCCAAGCCGCAGGTAGTACTTGATCGTCGTCGCGGGGACGCCGCTCCGTGTAGAGAGTTCGGCCAGTCGCATAACCCATCTTGACACATCGGATACTGACGCTATCTAATATTGGAGAGTCGCAGTCACCAATAAGGGAGAGTTGTTCCATGTCTGACACCACCCGCATTCTGGCCGGAATCCTGCTGCTATCGCTGGTGACCGTCGAGACCGGCGGCCTCTACCTCGTGAGACTGGTGCAGGGCGCGGCCCCGGCAACGCCGTTTCAACTCGGTTTCGCGCGCGCAGGTCATGCCCACGCCGCGGTGCTTCTCGTCTTGTCATTGACGGCGCTGTTGTACGCCGATGCCGTACACCTGACCGGACTGTGGGGATGGCTGTCGCGTGTCGGGGTGCCGGCCGCTGCGCTGCTGATGCCGGCCGGCTTTTTCTTCTCCTCGATGGGCAGCGACCGCACCTCTCCCAATGCGCTGATCGCACTCGTGTACGCCGGGGCGATAGTCCTAGCCGCGGGGCTCACATCCCTCGGGATTGGGCTGCTTGCCGCCTAAACCGAGGGGAGGCAACCGTGCATCAGTTTCTGGTCAAACGCCACGTCGTACACAATTCGACCGACTGAGCGTGGGTGACTGCGCCTTCTCTGTCCAGAATCGTCACCAAAAACACCGCGCCACAACATCTTCGAAACACATGACCGATGAACGCGGCAAAACTTTGTGATCCGAAGTTCCTACTGACGCAGCGCGTCACAATTAGCGCGCCGAAAACGCCTCATAGCAGTCGATTACAGGATGATCCGAACTCGGTGACGTCTGGGGTCCCGAAACCTGTTGCAGTACAACCAATTAACGCCGCAGGCGGCTAGTACCTCGGCGCCACGCGCCCACGTAGTGGGGTGGCGGGGGCGGACCACGCGCTACTGCTTAACGCGCGGGGTAGCTCCGCCTCCGCCTGAACGAGGCCTTCGAGTGCTACCGACTGCGCATGGCCTCGTTGCTCATGGGTTGTCCGGTGCTCCGGACCTATAGGGGCGAACCGCGCGGTTCCGCTAGCCGCGACAGGCGTTCCATCAGCGCTTCAAACAGCGTGATCACACCCGAGTCAGCGCCGGGGACGATCGCCGACCTGCGCATCCTGACGAACAGTGTCGCCTGGCCCAATTGCAGCAGGCTTCCAATGGCGTCAGCGCCCAGCCGGGTAACCGCCGAGAATAAGCAGCTCGGTACATCCGCAAACGCTGTATTAGCGAACAGGACGGCAACGTCGTCCACTACGGCTATGACAGGAACCGGATGTTGCGCAAGCACCCGGCGAGCACACATTTGACGTGATTCGCGGATCGGGGAATCGCCTGGCCGCTGCAACGGGGCGCCCAACGCCATCGTGAACCTAAATTGCTCAGACGCTGCTATGTCAACGCACGGCGCTCTCAGATTCGGCGCCGAAGCACCGAAAGTCCGGTCGGTTGCGGCCAGAAGGCATGCCACCTGGGATAAGCATAACGCCGAGAGTCCGGGGCGGTCCGAACAACGAGTGAAACGTGAGCTAGGCCGAGTTGGTTCCGGCGGCGTCGTCGGCGGCGGCACGCGCAACACGCTGAACTGGAGAATCGAAATCCGCATACAGCGGTCATCACCGCCCACCCTCGCGACGTCGTACGCCGGCTAGCACGTCCTTGGTGGCGCGGAACCGCAGGCGGCGTACCTGCCCGGCCTCGATGGTGAAGTCGAAGGCAACCTTCACCTCGCCGCGGTGGATCCAGGCGGCGCCCGGACGATCCTCGACGAAGACCGGGAAGGCAGCTGCGGCAGCACCATTGAAGAAGCTGGCCACCTCATCGCGGCCCCGCAGGTGCGTCGGCGTGCCGAGCGCGCTCGCAGCCACATCGGCGGAGACCACCGCGTCGGGAGCGAGCAGTTCCAGCAGCCGTGCGAAGTCGCCCTCGCGGGCCGCGGCCATAAACGCGTCCACGATTTCCCAGTCGGCGAGGGCATCGTCGGGTGCGGCCGGGCGCACCTTGGCGCGAGCCCGAGAGGCCAGCTTGCGCGCCGCGACCGGTGTCGTGTCAAGCATCGAGGCGATCAACTCGAAGTCGACACCGAAGCTGTCGTGCAGCACGAAAGCCACCCGCTCGGCGGGCGTCAGCCGGTCAAGCACCACTTGAAGCGCGATGCCGACGCTGTCTGCGAGCGCCACGTCGTCGGCCGGGTCGGCTGCCGTGGCCGTGACTTCAATCGACTCCGTCGGCACCGGCGCATGCACCCGAAGCCGGTCCAAGCACAGCCGCGAGGTCACCGTGGTGAGCCAGCCCGGCAGGTTGTCGATCGGTTCGTCGGTGGCATGCAGTCGCAGCCACGCCTGCTGCACGACGTCCTGGGCCGCGTGCGCATCGCCCAGGATCCGCGCGGCGATGCGCTGCAGGCGAGGACGCTCGGCCTCGAAGCCGTCGCGGAGCTGGTCGTCGCTCACCATGGCGGTCACACTTTCGTCGTCGGGTGCGTCACCACCTTGACGCACCCGGACCGTCTGGTGTGACCAGAGGAGGAAACCTTCGTGAAGACCATGACCTGCCAGGAACTCGGTGGTCCGTGCGACCTCGCGCACCGCGGTGAGAGCGCCGACGACATCATCAAGGCACAAGACCGACACCTCAAGGAACTCGTGAAGGCCGGCGATGACGCCCATGTGCCTGCCCGCGACGACATGAAGGGTCGCTGGCGCCACCCGATGAAGTCGATGAGCTGGTACAACGACGTCAAGAAACGATTCGCCGCGATGCCGGAACAGTGACGCTCAGGGGCCGGTCCCCGGTCGCATCGGCGCACCGATTGCGCCGTCTGGTATCGGGTACCGCAACGACACAGTCGCTACCGCGGCCTACATCGCGGCGCTGCACCTGCGCTAGGTGGCGTGTCGGTTCGGAGGCAGGTTGCTCCGAGCGATATTCACAGCGCCCAGCTGTAGCAGTATGGGCTCGGCTGAGGCTGATCGCGCAAGCACTGAACGTTAGTTGAGTCCGTAGAAACGCAGGGCGTTGAGCCCGCCGATCTTTTCGCGAGATTCCTCGCCGATATCCGGGCGGGTGCGCAGGTGCTTGGTGCTCTCCGGCCATTCGCCGTCCCAGTGTGGGTAGTCGCTGGCGAACATGATGAAGTCGTCGCCGAGCACGTCGATGACCCCAGGCAGGATCGGCTCCTCCGGCTCGCACGTCGTCCAGATGTTGCCGGCCTGAAGGTACTCCTGCGGATCGCGTTGCCACCCGCGGTCGATCCAATCGCCGCGCTTCTCGAAGTGCTCGTGCAGTCGGTCGATGAAGAATGGAACCCAGCCGACACCGGCCTCGAGGAAGGCGACCCGCAGTTCCGGGTGCCTGTCGAAGACGCCGCCGGAGACCAGCGCGGTCATCGCCGTCATCTGGTCAAATGGGAAGCTGACGCAGTGCACCTGAATGTAGTTCGTGAAGCGGTCGACGCCGACCTTCGGAAGATGCATGCCGGGTGCGCCATGAACGCCCAGCGGCATATCGAGTTCGACCGCGGCGGAGTAGAACGGGTCCAGGTCGGGATGGTCTAGATTGCGGGTCTTCAGCGCCGGCGGGATGTGTGTCGCCACCAGCCCAAGGTCTTTCGCCTCACGCATCACCTCGATGGCAACGTCCACCTGCTCGATCGGTGCCACCGCGATACCGCGCAACCGGCCGGCGGTCGGGCGGCAGTAGTCGGCTATCCACCGGTTGTACAGCCGCGCGAACCCGGCGGCGAATTCACGATCTTCGAGGCTGGGCGCACAGAGACCGAGGCTCGGATAGAGCACCATCGTGTCGATCTGATCGCGATCGGCATCGCCGAGCACGCCCTCGGCGGACGAGTAGTTGATGCCGTCCGCCGTACTGAGCCCGTACTCACGGGGACAGCCGGCGCCGGGGCCGTCGGCCTCGGGATAGTTGCGGCCCTCGATCACTAAGGCGCGCCCGTCGGCGCGCGGCGTGATGTGTTGTGGCCAGCGCTGCATCGCCTCGATCGCCAGCGATGCCCCCTCCGCAACATGTCCGTCGGCATCGATGATTAACATGCGTCCCCTCACTGACTGTTTGCTAAAAATAGTAGAATGGAGAGCCGCCACATGACACGGAGTTTGCGGACCTCCATAACTCAAACCCCGTAAAAATTCTCAGGTGAAATATCAATCGATGTCCAACTGGACGCGTGGCATGAAGGTCTCGTGATCGTTGTGCCGCAAGCGAATAGCCGCGCTTCGTTGTCGTCGACCGCCGTCACCTGGGCCGCCAGGTCAGTGGAAACGGACGTTCAACGTCGCCAGGCCGAAGATTTTCCGGCTGCCGGACTTCGCGGCGACGACGGTCGGGTCGAGAAAGGCGGTAGCGGCTACGCGACGGTCGGCGCGGGCCGCACGAAGCCGGCGAGCAGCGTGCCGATCTCGATGTGGGCGATCTCGGCTGTTACGACGGGGTCCTTCGCGGCGAACGCGCGCAGCTTTTCCTCGTTGTCGGCCTCCACGACGCCTAGGCCCCAGGAGCCAGTCCCATCGAGCACGGGGCCGAAGATCACCATATGTCCGGAGTCGATCAGTGGCTGCCAGTGAGCGGCGTGACGGGTCATGATTTCCCGCTCCTCGTCGGTCATGTCGAGCGCGAAGTTTGGGCGAGGCGTCTGGAGCCTGAAGACGAAGGTGGGCACATTCGAACTCTAGGCGGGATGCCCGAGCGCTAGCGGATCCATCTATGAGACTGCTGCTGTGATCGCGCACGAGTCACCAACTGGGACGGTTGCAGGACGCTTGTGCATCGAACATCTGCGGTGGTCGACATCCGAACCTCCAACTCTGCAAACGTTTTCCGTAAGCGGCGCTGAATGACGCATAAGGCGTCGTGCGGCATGCCACCAATCCCGTTGTTCTCCATATGAATTGAACTGATAAGACGATGGGCTTGACCGTTACTCCTTATCGGTGACAAGTTCCCAGGGCTGCATGCCGAGGAGACCAGCAAGGTGTCCCTGCATCTGGACGCCGGCCGGCAGCGGGCGCCACCATATGGTCACCTCGGCGATCTTGCCGTCCCCGTCGAGCAGGATGTAGTCCATTCCGTCGACCACGGTGTCTTCGATCTGCAGCCGGAAGTACGCGGCGTGATGCGTCTCGCCGCTGAGGATTTCCTTGTAGGTGAGGTCGGCCGCGCCCACGCCGATCCCTTGCATGGCTTCCAGGACTGCCTGGCGGCCGGTGGTTGGCTCATCGCCGAGCGGGCTGTACAGCATCACGTCCTCAGCGAGGATGCCGGAAAGAGCGTCTTTGTCTGCGCCGCCGTGCATGCAGTCGACAAAGAATTCCACGGCGTCGCGGTGCGGGGCGAACGTGGTCATGGTTACTCCCTATGTCCTTTTGTTGCTTGTGGTGTGTGAGTCCTGTTCGGAAGGTCGGTACTCTTCTGCGCTGGCGGCCTCGGTCCGGTGTGACGACGTCTTTGTCGGCATGCAGTGCCGTCGTCGGTCACTCAAATCACTGTGGTGCCGCCGTCGACCACTAGCTCCATGCCGTTGACGTAGCTCGAGTCGTCGGAGGCGAGGAACAATGCGGCCGACGCGATCTCTTCGGGGCGGCCCATCTCTCGCCGCGGGATCACGGATTCGAACTGCGCCTTGGCCTCCTCGTCCATCACCTCTTCCAGCATCGGTGAGGCGACCTGGCCGGGGGTCAGCACGTTGACCCGGATCTTCCTGTCCCGCAACTCCGACACCCACACACGTGCGTAGGCGGGCAGGACGGCCTTGCTTCCCGCGTACACGCTCCAATTGGGGTAGCCCCGCAGCGATGCGTTCGATCCGGTCATGAAAATCGAGCCGCCGTCGTTGAACAGCGGTAGCGCCTTCTGGACGGTGAACAGCGTGCCGCGCGCATTGAGCCAGAAGGCGTCGTGGAAGTCCTCCTCGGTGATCTCGCCGAGCTTGTTCTGCTTGCCCGTCCCGGCGCTTGCCCACAACACGTCGATCGCGCCCTTTTCCTGCTTGACCGTGTCGAACAGACGGTCCAGATCGCCAAGGTCGGCCGAGTCGCCTTGCACGCCGGTGACGTTCCGCCCGATCTGTTCGACGGCCTGGTCCAGCGCGTCCTTTCGTCGGCCCGAGATGAAGACGTGAGCTCCTTCGTCAACGAACAACTTGGCACCGGCCAGCGCCATCCCGCTTGTCGCACCGGTGATCACCGCGACCTTGCCATCGAGCTTTCCCATGATCACTCCAATTCGTCGATAGTGCCGATGTTATGTACACCGACCTGTTTGCTTAACGTATCGGAGGGTGGGGCGGAATGCAAGCTATGCACACCGATCCGTACCCAACTGGGCTAGGGTGGGTGTATGACGGAGCTAGAGAAGGGGCCGCGAGGCCTGCGCCGCGGTAGGGGCGCGCGAGAGCGCATCCTGGGCGCTTCACAACAACTGTTCCGCGATCAAGGCATCAACCGCACCGGCCTGGACCAGCTCTGCGCGGTGGCCCAGGTGTCCAAGCGCACGTTTTACCAGCACTTCACAGGCAAGGATGAGCTGATAGCCGAACATCTACGCCGTTTCGATCCCGATATCCTGCCGGAGGTGTTCGACCGCACCGACCTAACGCCCCGCGAACGGCTCCTCGCCGCCTTCGACATTCGCGCGCCGTTGTGTCCGTTCATCGCTGCGGCCGTCGAAATCCACGACGCGGCCCACCCGGCACGCGTACGCGCCCGCGACTACAAGAAAGCCTTTGCCGCGCGCCTCACCGAAACCGCGCGCGAGGCCGGCGCCACCAACCCCGAACAGCTCGGCGAACAACTGGCGCTGCTGTTGGATGGCGCTTCGGCCCGCAACCGAGTCCTCAACACCGAAACCTTCGCCACCGCCGCCGCCATCGCAGCCGTCCTCATCGACAACGCCATCCCCACGGCAGCGCTACCGCCCGGTGCAGGCGGGACCGGGGCGGGGACGCGTCCGGAGTCTCGATCTTCGCGCTGCAACTGACGAAACTACTCGGTGGCCGCGTCGTTGCAACGACGTCGAGCAGCCAGAAGGCACAGGCTCTTCACGCACTGGGCGCAGAGGATGTCGTCAACTACCGCGACACTCCCGACTGGGGTGCCAGGGTGCGCGAATTGACCGGTGGGCGAGGCGTGGACCGCGCCGTCGAGGTCGGCGGGCCCGCGACCATCGACCAGTCGTTGCAGGCGGTTGCCGTAGGCGGAGAAGTCGCGTTGGGCTCTCGCCGCTGATCGACAATGTCTATGGATTCAGCCAGGCGAAGGCGGCATTCGAGCAACTGCATCATTCAAAGCATTTGGGCAAGTTGATAATCGCAACGACTGAGTTCCCGAAAAGATTACGCTCCAGTACCGCTGGCACAGCGCAATGACGTTTTAGAATGCCTGCCCGAGGCCGCCACGCCCCTACGTAAGCGGCCCCACGGCGACTTACCCAGCAAACGGAATAACTACACCGCTCAATATCTTGATCAAGGGTGTCATTCACCACAGTTGAGCGGCGTCGCTGAGCGGCATGACGAGGCGCCCGAACTCTGCGAGCCGCATCGACCCGCAATAGGCGACGGCGGAAACGCGTGAAGGGGGCAGGCGGAGATTGTTACGGGGGGATCACTCACGAAGCCGGCGACGTAAGAATTGACGGCGTGTATCGCGGCAATACGAAATCGCTTGTGAGACAAAGTCACGGCGAGTAACGTAGGCGCCCCAAGCACAGGAAGTCCCAACCAAACCTAGGGGAATGCCGTGCGACAACCCGAGCTCACCAGCCTCATCGGCCTGCGAGACCGCGTTGGGGATCGGCTCCTGCTCCTACGCATGCACCGGGCTGACGGGACGCGCGGCTACCTGCTGAGGGTCGGAACGGGGAGCGTGTTCCTGAGTGCCGGCGATCTGGACCGATTGAGCACTGTCATCCGCTGCGAGCTGGCCTCCGCGAATCAGTTCCGATTCTTCGCCAGGGCGATGTGGCTCCTGATTTTGTGTGCACTGGTGTGGCTCCTGACATCTGCCGTCACCGGGCCACTGTTTGCATACCCCTGGTCGAACTGATTGAGAACACTCAACGCGTCGGGTTGCCGTCTGCATCGTTAACGCCCGGTGCTAGTCGTTCCCTGGGCATTGCCGGGGTATCAACCCGCTTGTGACTTTCATTGCGGCTGAGTGACCGGGTCGAACAGCTTTAGGCTGCAGCGAGATTGAGCATGTCCGCTGCACGGCTCGCGCTTCGCCCCGGACGGCACGCTGCTCGAAGGGCCGACTATGCGCGATCTAGCTGCATAGCATCGGGCTGGCAGACAACGGCGCTTCGTCGCGAATCGGCTGACGGTTCCAGCGGCATCGACCTCACGACGGGCGCCTTCGGCCAAACTGCTGACAAAGAGACTTGTTGGCGTACGCCTGCGAGATCGGCGAAATATTGCATCCCGTCGGGCACTGAATCCGCCACAGGAAGGATGTCGTCGTGCTCGCTGATACGTAGGACGCGGTCGACTGCGTGGCTGGTGATCAAAGCCCACGGCAACCCCGCGTGGTCGCAGGCGTCGCCGACGGCCGCCAACACCGAAATGCTCTGGGCGGCGAGGAAGCCCACGCCGCTGAGATCGAGGAGTAACGCGTTTCCTACCGGGACTAAGCGCGCGGCATAAGCGCTGACACGGTCGGTATTGCTCGCGTCGATGTCGCCGCGGATCGTCAGTATCGTGGCCAGATGGCGGAGATGAGCCTGCATATGGACCCTGTCGCGGTCGGCCCTCATCTGGTGATCCCCACGGCAGGCAAGATCACCGTCAGCGGTATCCAGGCTGTGCACAACAGGCATGATCGGCTCGGTTTCTTGTAGGTGTGGCTTCGTTACCCGGACATCGTTGTGCCGCAGACATATTCGGCGGAGTATCGCGTGTTAGTCGCAGAACCGAAATATCGCGACGGGTGTCCCCAGCCGGCTGTGTGCTCAGCGGCCACGTTCTTAATGCCCGCCCCGACGACTTGTCAAACGCCGCGTCAGATCGCCAGACCGCTATCGTCCCGCATCGGGACCAGTCCCAGGGGTACGGGAATAGCGGGACACTCAGCCCAGCTGCGGCAGCACGTCACGCTGCCACGCTTGGAAGAATCCGTCCATGTCCGGGCCGATTTGCTGGACGTACACTTCGTCCACGCCGGCGTCGAGGTATTCGCGTAGCTGGGCCGCGTGTTTGTCGGCGTCGGGCCCCGCTGTCACTGATTCGGCGACGGTGTCTTTGGGAACCAGTTGCATGGCTGCCTCGAAATCTCTGGGACGCGGCAGGATTTGGGCCAGCTGGCCGGGCAGACTTTCGTTGGCCCAAAGTCGATGGGCGAGCTCCAAAGCCTTATCGGGATCGCGGTCCCAGCAGACCTTGGTGCCTGCCTGCACCGGCTTGTCGCCGCCGCCGGCGTCGCGGAACGTTTTGATCAGGTCGGCGTCGGGCGTCACGGTGGCGAACCCGTCACCGATGCGGCCGGCGAATTCCGCAGCCTGTGGTCCGAACCCCGACACGTAGATCGGTACGGGTTGATCGGGCAGCGTGTAGATCCGCGCCTCCTGGACCTCGTAGTGCGTTCCATGATGGCTGATCTCTTTGCCGCCGAGCAGGAGCCGGATCACGTCGACAGCTTCTTCGAGCATCTCTAACCGCACACCTACAGACGGCCACGGGTCGCCGAGCACGTGCTCATTGAGCGCCTCCCCGCTGCCGACGCCGAGAACGAACTTGCCGTCGAGTTGAACCGCGGCAGTCGCGGTAGCTTGCGCGATGATCGCCGGGTGGATCCGCATCGTGGGACAGGTGACAGCGGTCGACACGGGAAGCGATGTGGCTTCCGACAGTGCCCCAATGACACCCCACACGAACGGGCTGTTGCCCTGCTCGTCGTTCCACGGATGAAAATGATCTGAAATCCACAATGCTTCAAAGCCGGCCGCCTCGGCGCGCTTAGCCTGATCGATGAGCTCCTTGGGGCGGAACTGTTCACAGGACAGGAAGTATCCGATCTTCGACATGGTGGCTCAAGTACCCGTTGCCGGGCATTGTTACCCCCACGCGGATCACCCGATCACCAAACCGATTTCGCCGACTCGCCGCTGCGTCATTGTGAACCGTCCGGACTAGACGGCCGGAGCTCTGGTGCTCGGAGGCTCTGTGCTGCCAACCATTCGGTATCAGGGGCAGGATTGTTGACGGTCGCGAGGGGGTAGCCGCAGTGCGCCGGGCTGCACACGCCGCGGCGTGGAATCAGAGAGGTAACAAATGTCTGCGCGGGACGACGAAGCTGATAACACCGGCGACAAGGCCGATCAAACTGATCGTGCGGCGGAAAAATCCAACGAAGCCGGAAGTTACAGCCCGGAGCAATACCCGGAAGATCCCAAGCCCGCCACACCGCCGCTTGACAGTGAGAGTGCATCCGAGCCACCCCAGAGCGACTAGGACTTGGCAGAGTGACGGTCAACCGGCGAGCCCGGCCTGCCGCGACTACGTTGCAGGAGTAGAGCAATGTTGTTGAACGGCATCAACCACATTGCCTTGATATCTAAAAACATCGACGCGCTGCGTGCGTTCTACACCGAAGTCTTTGACGCTGAGGTCGGCCCTACCAAGCCGCACGGTGATCAGGGTGACGAGACCATGACGACGATTCGCATCGGACCCCACACCGAACTCAACGTCTTCACCATTGCAGGCAACCCCGAGCCAGACCGGCAGAAGCCGATGTGGGGACGCGGCCGGCTCGACCACTTCGGCCTGCAAGCCGCGTCCGCCGACGGTTTCGAGACGATTCGACAGCGTCTCGTCGACCATGGTGCCAGTGACGGGGAGGTCAACGATTTCGGCTCCGTCCGCAGCCTCTTCTTCCGCGACCCCGACGGTCTGGAGGGCGAGGTGCTCGTCGCGAAATAGCATGACGGTCAACCTGCGGTGAGGTCACCGAGTGTGATGCGCCGCAACGTGCTGCAACAAAATCGTTGCGACGCTTCGCCGCTCGAGAGTGAGCCTGGTATGCCCGGAAGTGCCTTCACCGCCAATTGGGCTTCGAGCCAACAGAATTCGACCTAACTGACTGTATCGCTTCGCAGCGATGTCACCGCGTCATCCAGCGTCGGAAACAAAGAAATGAACTGATCGAGTTGGGTTACCTCTATCGGTCTCCGGGCCGCGGAATTATTGGCTACAATCCCGAAACGACTAGGGAATGTAGATTTTTCATTGGCTGCGGCCAATAGCTTGAGGCCCGCGCTACCAAGGAATTCGACTGCGGACAGGTCGATGATGAAGGCCTTGGGTCTGCCGATCAGCACCGCATCGATGGCTCGTTCCAGAGTCGGGGCGGTGGATAGGTCGACGTCACCGCCAACGGTGAGCAGAACGATCTCATCGCGCCGGGCGACCGAGGTGGTGATGCTGCTGACGAGTGATTCGTTGATGGATTCTGGCGCGCCGTCGTCATTCCAATTCATAGGCCGGGCTCGCTGACCGTCGGGTTTGATGGCGACGCGGCGCGCTGACGGACGGCGCGCGCCATGTCGCGCAGGGCTGCTCCCGCTTTCCGCAGTTCGCCTGCGTGTGCGCGTGCACGGTGGGCGCGTGCTCGAACCGCATCGTTGCTCCACCCGGCGGGGTCCTGTTCAAACCGTTCGCGCCTGACGGCGTCGTGGTTGGCCGCACGCCTGCGGTACGCCCGCTGTCGGCAAGCCGACGAGCAGTATCGCGCGTCGGCTCGCGCGTCGAACGGGCCGCCGCATCCGAGACATCTGGACAGCACAGCCGTAACGCTACAGCTGACACCGATGCTCTCGCCAAGGATCGCGATAGGCAATGCAGATCAGATTCCGTGTCACAAGACAGTGGCCTGCTTGTACTTGACCAGACTTGTCCGCTGCGATCAACCCGGCGGGGGGTCGATCGTTAGTGATCACAAGGCCAGTCGCCATCCAACCGAGCCGTGGGGGTGCGGGGCTGGAATCATCGCAGGCGTGGTGCGAGACGGCTGGACTGGACGGTTGTGGGCCGAGGCTGCAGGCACCTACGCGGCGATCTTGGAGCACCCGTTCCTGGCTGGCCTGACCGACGGCCGCCTCGACCCGGAGGCCTTCACCCACTTCATTGTTCAGGATGGGCACTACCTGCAGGATTTTGCTCGCGCGTTGGCCGTTGTGGGCAGCAAGGCGCCGACGCACGCCGGTGTCGGCATGTTTGCCCGGCACGCTGCCGGCGTCGCCGACGTTGAGCTAGCCCTGCACGAGTCCTTGCTATCCGAACTGGGCGTTCAGAACTTCGATGCCGTGCCGGTCGCACCGACCACCCTTGCCTATACGAGCTACCTGCTGGCCACCGCTTACCGCGGCACCTTCGCCGAGGGGTTCGCTGCGGTGCTGCCGTGTTACTGGATTTATGCCGAGGTGGGCGCCGAGCTCGTTAAGCGCGGTTCGCCGGATCCGCGCTACCAGCGCTGGATCGACACCTATGCCGACGACGAATACCAGACCATCGTCGCCGAGGTGTTGGCGCTGGCCGACACCGTTGGCCTGACTCTGAGTGCTGCCGACGAGACACGCGCCCGGGTCCATTTCGTCACAACCGCCCGCTACGAGTGGATGTTCTGGGACGCCGCGTGGCGCCGTGAGGCGTGGCCTGTCTGACGCCGTCCGACGCCGGGTGGTTCGGGTGGCTCAGCGGTAGCGTGGTGCCGGACCCGAAGCTTGACGGTCGCGTTGTTGTTTACCGGGGGTGGTTGTCCGACCTCTGCCCTGACACCGCCCCGACACAGGTCGCCCTACCCCGTTGAGGCGGGTGCGGCCGCCCGCACCAGCGGTGCGTCTCCGCCAACAAGCCCGGAGCCGGCCGCGCCTATTGTGGCCGGGGTGGCTGAAACGTCTGTCGCAGACTTGCGTAACCGGCTGGACGGTCTGACCCTTCGGGACGCCGCACGCTTCGGCCGAAGGTTGAAGAATCTCCGCGGTGCGAAGCCGGAAAAGCTCCGGCAACTGGCCGAGCAGATCGCCGCAGCCGAAATCCTCGTCGCAAAGAGGCAAGCTGCTGTCCCGAGAGTGACGTATCCAGACCTGCCGATCAGCGGCCGGCGTCAAGAGATCACCGAGGTGGTCCGGTCACACCAGGTGGTCGTAGTGGCCGGCGAGACCGGGTCGGGCAAGACGACCCAGCTACCGAAGATCTGCCTCGACATGGGCCGCGGTGTCCGCGCCATGATCGGCCATACGCAGCCCCGGCGGCTTGCCGCCCGCACGGTCGCCCAACGCATCGCCGATGAGCTGGGAAGTCCGCTCGGCGATGCCGTCGGTTACTCGGTGCGATTCAACGACCACGTCAGCGAGCGCACACTGGTCAAACTGATGACCGATGGCATTCTGCTCGCCGAGATTCAGCGCGATCGCCGGCTGATGCGCTACGACACCCTCATCATCGATGAAGCCCATGAACGCAGCCTGAACGTCGACTTCCTACTCGGATACCTCCATGAGCTGCTGCCCCGTCGCCCCGAGCTGAAGGTGATCATCACGTCGGCGACCATCGAGCCGCAACGCTTCGCAGCACACTTCAACGGCGCACCGATCATCGAAGTGTCCGGGCGGGCTCACCCGGTCGAGATCAGGTATCGACCGCTCGATAGGGCGGTGTCCGCAGCTACTCACGATGATCCAGACGACCCTGACGACGAGGTAGTGCGCACCGAGATCCGCGACGAAATCGAGGCGATCATCGACGCCGTTCATGAGTTGGAGGCCGAGCCGCCAGGCGACGTTTTGGTGTTTCTGTCCGGTGAACGTGAAATCCGTGACACCGCAGAGGCTTTGAGCGATCTCAAGAACACCGAAGTGTTACCGCTGTACGCTCGGCTGCCAACAGCAGAACAGCACAAGGTTTTCGCTGTTCATAGCGGACGCCGTGTCGTGCTGGCGACCAACGTCGCCGAGACATCTCTGACCGTGCCCGGCATCCGCTACGTCGTCGACCCCGGCAATGCCCGCATCTCGCGCTACAGCCGCCGCTTGAAAGTTCAACGGCTGCCGATCGAGCCGATCTCTCAGGCGTCCGCTGCGCAGCGAGCCGGAAGGTGTGGTCGTGTCGCGCCGGGTGTATGCATTCGCCTGTACGCCGAAGAGGATTACGCGGCCCGTCCGCGCTTCACCGACCCCGAGATTCTGCGGACGAATCTGGCCGCGGTGCTGTTGCAGATGGCAGCGTTGGAACTGGGCGGCGTGGAGAAATTTCCGTTCCTGGACCCTCCGGACCGGCGCAGTGTCCGCGATGGCGTGCAGCTGCTGCAGGAACTCGGTGCGTTCGACCAGCACGGCGAGATCACCGACCTCGGTCGGCGCCTGGCGCGTCTGCCCGTCGACCCGAGGCTGGGGCGGATGATCCTGGCCGCCGAAGCCGAGGCGTGCGTGCGAGAGGTTCTGGTGGTGGCTGCGGCGCTCACCATCCCCGACCCCCGCGAGCGGCCCGCCCAGCGCGAGGAGGCAGCCCGCCAGAGCCACGCGCGATTCGCCGACGAGCACTCGGACTTCATGTCCTACCTGAACCTCTGGCGTTATCTGCGCGAGCAGCGGAATAACCTGTCAGGCAACGCGTTTCGGCGTACATGCCGGGACGAATTCCTGCACTATCTGCGCGTCCGCGAGTGGCAGGACTTGGTCGGACAGCTCCGCGGCATTGCCCGTGAGCTCGGAATCACCGAATCCGACGAGCCGGCCACCGAGGTTCAGGTGCATGCGGCGCTGTTGGCCGGATTGCTGTCACACGTCGGTATGCGTCGCGAAGGCGCGAATGAGTATCTGGGAGCGCGTAATGCACATTTTCTGATCGCTCCCGGCTCAGCCCTTTCCAAGCGGCCACCACGTTGGGTGATGGTGGCGGAGTTGGTCGAGACCAGCCGCCTCTACGGTCGCACTGGAGCTCGCATCCAGCCGGAGGTTGTCGAGCGGGTGGCGGGCGACCGCGTTCAACGCGCCTACAGCGAGCCGCACTGGGATGTCACCCGCGGCGAGGTGATGGCCTACGAAAGGGTGACGCTGTACGGACTACCGCTCGCCGCCCGCCGCCGTGTCGGCTACGCGCGCGTCGAGCCGACGGTCGCGCGGGAACTGTTCCTCAGGCATGCGTTGGTCGAGGGAGACTGGCAGACCCGACATCACTTCTTCGACGACAACGCCCGACTGCGGGCCGAACTCGAGGAATTGGAAGAGCGGGCCCGCCGCAGGGACCTGCTCGTCGGCGACGACGAGGTGTATGAGTTCTACGACGCGCGGGTTCCCGCCGATGTTGTTTCTGCTCAGCACTTCAACGCATGGTGGCGTAAGCAGCGGCACGCGACACCGGATTTGCTGACGCTCACCCGCGAGGATCTGCTGCGCACCCAGGCCACCGCCGACGCCGACCGGCCGGACGTCTGGCAAGCAGGTGACGTCACGCTGCCACTGACCTACCGCTTCGAACCTGGCGCCACAGACGACGGCGTCACGGTCCACGTCCCGATCGATGTGCTCGCACGGCTGGGCGGCGACGAGTTCGCCTGGCAGGTGCCGGCGCTGCGCGAGGAGCTGGTGACCGCGCTCATCCGCTCACTGCCCAAAGACTTGCGCCGCAACTTCGTTCCGGCACCGGACACCGCCCGCGCCGTGCTCGCGGGGATCGATGTGGACGTCGAACCACTGTTGACAGCCCTGCAGCGTCAATTACGGCGCCGCACAGGGATTTTGGTACCCGTTGACGCTTTCGACCTGGACAGGTTGCCGCCGCACCTGCGGGTGACCTTCGCTGTGGAGTCGCCCGAAGGCGCCGAAATCGCACGGGGCAAGGATCTGCCGGCGCTTCAACAGCGACTGGCAGCGCCAGCCCGTCGCGCGGTCGCCGATACAGTTGCCGCCGAGCTGGAACGCACTGGTTTGCGAAGTTGGCCGGACGACCTTGAGCAGTTACCTGCGAGCATTGAACGCACCGTCGACGGACGCGTGGTGCGGGGATATCCCGCTTTCGTTGATGCGGGCAAGACCGTCGAACTGCGGGCGTTTGCGACGTCGGGTCAACAGCAGGAAGCGTTGCGTCCCGGAATTGGTCGATTATTGCGGCTGAGCATCTCGTCGCCAGTGAAAGCGATTGAGCGACAACTTGATCCACGAACCCGTCTCGTCCTGGGCGCCAACCCCGATGGCTCGCTCGCCGCGCTGCTCGATGACTGCGCGGACGCTGCGGTCGGCACCATGGTCACCGCACCGGTGTGGGCGCGTGACGAGTTCATCGCATTGCGCGGCAGGATCGCCGAGTCCCTCTTGTCGACAACCCTCGACATTGTGAACCGCGTTGAGAAGGTGATGGCCGCGGCGCAAGAGGTGCATTTGCTACTGCCCGCTCAACCCACGCGTGCACAAGCCGAGGCGGTCGCCGACGTCCGCGCTCAGCTGGATCGCCTGCTAACGCCTCGATTTGTCACCCGCACCGGTGCTGCGCATCTCACCGACCTCGTCCGCTACCTGACCGCGATCAGGCGACGCCTGGACCAGTTGCCACACGCAATCAACGCCGACCGTGAGCGAATGACACGAGTGCATGCGGTCCAGAACGCCTACCAGAACTTAGTCGAAGCGCTACCTCCTGAGCGCAGGGCGGTGGCTGACGTCGGCGACATTGCACGCCAAATCGAAGAGTTACGGGTCAGCCTGTGGGCACAGCAACTCGGCACACCACGTCCGGTCAGCGAGCAGCGAATCTATCGTGCGATTCACGCTGCGGGCGAAGGTGTTTGACGCCGCAGAGACACGACCTCACAGATGTAGCTGCCATTGGCCGCAGTCCTGGGCCAGGGCGTCGCTGACGTCGACTTCGAGCCCGCCGACCACCGGCCCGGGAGTCGATGCGGTGCTCACAATGCGCTGGTAGAGAACTGCGGCGGGGTCGACCTGACCGTGCGACCAGGACCGGGTCTGCCAGGCCCATCGGCGGCCGGGCGTGCGCGAATTCCCGATCACACCATCGGCGGCGGCCCATTGGCACGCATTGATGCCCCCGTAGATGCCGGTGCGCGGCACTCCGAGCACCGAGTTGATTCCGCGGAACCATTGCAGCACAACGTTGTTCCAGGTGTCTCGGTTGATGTCATCGTCGACCGTGAAAAAGACCGGTGCGCTCTGGCCGCCACCTGCCGCGGTGTGCAGCTGCCAGGCGGTGTGAGCGTCGGAGACGCCACCGGCGAACCCGCGCGTGAAATCCGACGGTGCGGAACCGCCCGGCTTACCGTATTGATAATTGCTGACGATGGCCAGCCCGGCGGCGGCCAGCGACTCGGCGTAGGGCCGGGTGATCGGCTTAGCGCCAAAGGATGAGCCGGGACGCGACAGCGAGACGTAGTTGACCACCCCGGAATGGCCCGCGGCTTTGATGTCCTGGGCCGGAATCTGGCGCATAGCGAAGTCGATCAGCGTGGGAGCGGCTGCCGCTGCGGGGGTAGCCGCACTAACGGATGCCGCGCCCAGCCCGGCCAGTGCCGACACAGCGGCGGCGTAGCGCAGCGCGTCACGGCGGGAAACCGGGCCGAAGCGCCGGAGGCTGATAGTCCCCGACCTGTCCTGCATCGCGCGATGTTAACAACGTGACTGCTGTTAACGGTGTAGGCACGCGGGCCGAGGTCAATTCGTCTTTATCGGCCTCTCGGCTGCCCGATCGATGTGTGACCCCACGCTGCGGCCGCGCTCATCGTGCCGGACTTCGCGAGAACCGCCTGCGCGGTGAGCCGTAGGCTCGACGGCCAAGCAGCATTACGCTCATCGGCGCCGGGGTTCCAACCGAGGAGGGCTTGTGATGGCGGTCGCTTCAACTCGCAACGTTGGCAACGACACCGGCCGCATCGCTCGAGCGGTCGACGCCGCACACAACAAGTACAAGAACAAACGCGGCGGCAAGAACGCCGGCTACATACCAGCCTTGGCTGAGGTCGACCCGCACATATTCGGGATCTGCGTGGCAACCGTTGACGGTCAGACTTTTTCGGCCGGCGATGCCGAATGTCAGTTCGCGTTGGAGTCGATCTCGAAGGTGTTCACCGCGGCGCTCGCGATGGAGCAGGTAGGTCCGCGGGCGTTTCACCGCAAGGTGGGCGCTGACCCGACGGGTGAGGCGTTCAATTCGGTTCTGGCACTGGAACTTCACAACGACAGACCGATGTCGCCGATGGTCAACGCAGGTGCGATGACAGCAACCAGCCTGGTCTCGGCCACCGACGCAGATGACCGCTGGGCCCAGATCCTCGAGATCCAAAGCCTTTTCGCGGGTCGTCCGATCAGCGTCAGCGAACAGATCGTCGCCTCGGAGCGCGCCACTAACTTTCAAAACCGTGCGATCGCGTGGCTGTTGCTCTGCGGCGGATACATGTACTGCGAGCCGATGGAGGCCGTTGACATCTACACCCTGCAGTGTTCGACCCTGGTCACTACCGTCGACCTCGCGATCATGGGCGCGACCCTGGCCAACGGAGGCGTCAACCCCGTCACCGCCAAACGTGTGATCGCGAAAGCCAACGTGGCACCCGTGTTGGCCTTGATGGCGATGGAAGGCCTGTATACCGCATCCGGCGACTGGGCCTACACGGTCGGGCTTCCCGCCAAGAGTGGCGTCGGAGGCGGCCTCGTGGCGGTTTCGCCCGGCAAATTGGCGATCGCCGCGTACTCGCCGCCGCTGGACCAAGCAGGCAATAGCGTGCGTGCTCAGGCCGCGATCACTCAGATCGCGCATACCCTCGAACTGGGCCTCTTCAATACGTGACGCGGCATGAACCGCTGCACTTCGATCGGAATTATCACCAACAAAAAGGGATACCGGGACCTCGACCCGCACGGTCAAGACGGCCATGAAAGCACCTCGTATAACTGCAACTCCGAGTGCTAGCAGAATTCGAGAGTGATGTCCCAGTAGCCGTGCCCGCCTAGTGAGGGCACCGAACGGGCACCCGCCGGGGCATCGGGGCCGAGGTTCCACCATGCGCTGAACGGCCCACCAAGGCCCGGGTTGGCATCGACGATGCGTCCAGTGCCGCCGCCACCGGTGGGTCCGGTCCCGTCCCAGATGATCCGCTGGAATTGCGGTGGAATTCTTGGCGTGCAGCCTCTTTGAACTTGGTTGTAGACCTGTGCGACGAGACTGTCGAGGTTGCTCGCATCGCCGTCAGCCCGCGCCGGCGAAGCGGCGGTTACTGCCACTGCCACCAGCAGTGCGCCGATAAGGGGTTTTGTCATAGCACGAGTGTTCCAGAGGCCCTGAAGCCGCTTGGTCAAAAGCCGGCGACCAGAGACCCGATCAAAGCCAGCGCGCACACACCCATGATCACGACGATCGCCCAGCCCATCAGGTTGGCGAACCAGTTATTGACGTGGCTGCCCATGATCGCCCGGTTGTTACCGATCAGCGTGATCATCGCCATCAGAGGCGGGGCGAGTACGCCGTTGACCGCCGCGGCGTAGTAGAGCAACCGAAACGGCGGAATCCCAACGAAGTTCAGGCCCGCGCCTACAAGCGTTGCCAAGGCGATCACCACATAGAAGGACCGCGCCTGGCGGAACGTGTAGCCCAGGCCGGCCTTCCAGCCCAGTGCCTCGGAGAGCGCGTAGGAGGCCGAACCGGTCAGCGTGGGTACGGCCAGGAAGCCGACCCCGATGATCCCGATCGCGAACATCAGATAAGCCAGATCGCCGACGAGGGGCCGCAGCGCCAAGGCAGCCTTATCGGGGGTGTCCACGGTCAGGACGCCGGCCGCGTGCAGAGTGGAGGCGCAGGTCAAGATGATGAAAAACTGCACGATATTGGAGAAGCCCATCCCGACTGCGGTGTCGGTGCGCATGTTGCGGATGTCGCTTCCATTCAGCACGGGCACACCAGCGCCGTAAAATCTCATCCGCCCGCGGGCGAAGTCCTCCTCCGCCTCCTGGTCGGCCTGCCAGAAGAAACAGTAGGGCGTGATGGTGGTCCCGAGCAGGGCCACGATGTTCAGCAGGTAGGTGCCCGACCATTCGATATGCGGGATGAATGCGCTCATTGCGACAGTTGGCCACCACGGATGGTGGACGACGAATGCCGCTGCGACGTAGGCCAGCAGCGTCAGGCATGCATATTTCAAGAACCGGGCGTACGCGGGATAGGGCACGAAAACCTGTAGCGCCAAAGAGATCCCGACGATTACAGCCAGCCAAGCCAGAAAGGGCAGGTGAATCAGCAGCTGCCCGGTCGCCGCCATCGCACCGAGGTCGGCCCCGACATTGACGACGTTTGCGGTCAACAGCAACAGCACGGCGACATAGAGCACTGGGCGTGAGTAGTGCTCGCGCAGCACTGTCGCCAGGCCGCGGCCAGTGACCATGCCGATCCGCCCGCAAATTTCTTGGATCGCATTCATGAACGGGTAGGTCCAAGCCGCCACCCAAAGCTGTGAGTAGCCGAACTGTGCACCGGTCTGGCTATAGGTTTGGATGCCCGACGGGTCGTCGTCGGACGACCCGGTGACGAAGCCCGGCCCCAGGATGCGCCACGCGGAAGCGGCCCGAGCACGTAGCGACACGTCCGCATGATGACATAGGTAAGTGACTGCCAATGTGCGCGAAGTAACTTCGACACGGCCAAGGGCAAGGCGCACACTGGCGGAATGGATGTAAGTGATTCGACCGGCGCCAATAGGCCTGAGCCCGAGCCGCGCCGCGTGTTGAACGGCCTCTCAGACATTCGCGCGTTCTTCCACACCAACACCGTGCCGCTGTACTTCATCTCGCCGACCCCGTTCAACCTGCTGGGGATCGACCGCTGGATACGAAACTTTTTCTACCTGACGTACTTTGACTCTTTTGAGGGCACACATTCGCGGGTGTTCGTGCCCCGGCGCCGCGACCGCCTCGATTTCGACTCGATGGGGGATGTCTGCAACCACCTCCTATCCGATCCGGAGACGCTCGAGTTCATCGCGGGCCGAGGCCCCGGTGCTAAGGCATGCTTTGTGATGCTGGACCAAGAAACGCAGGCCCTCGCGCGGCAGGCGGGTCTCGAGGTCATGCACCCCTCGGTGGAGCTGCGCAATCGGTTGGGCTCCAAGACCGTCATGACGCGTCTGGCCGATGAGGCGGGTGTGCCGAGCGTGCCGCACGTGATGGGGCGGGCCAGCTCCTACGAAGAGCTGCTGGCGCTCGCGCAGACCGCCGAATTGGGAGAAGACCTGGTCATCTCGATCCCATATGGCAACGCCGGCAGCGGCACGTTCTTTGTGCACGGTCAGGGCGACTGGGACGAGCATGCCGGTGACCTGACCGCGCAGCAGGAGTTCAAAGTTATGAAGCGCATCCGCAATGTCGAGGTGTGCATCGAGGGTGCCGTGACTCGCCACGGCACAGTGATTGGCCCCGCGATGACGAGTCTCGTCGGTTACTCGGAGCTGACTCCGTACCGGGGCGCCTGGTGCGGCAATGACATCTGGCGCGAGGTTCTTCCGCCCGCACAGACGCACGCCGCGCGCGAAATGGTGGGAAAGCTGGGCGACATTTTGAGCCGCGAGGGGTACCGCGGCTACTTCGAGGTGGACCTTCTGCATGACCTGGACTCCGGGGAGCTCTACCTCGGTGAGGTGAACCCGCGCCTGTCCGGTGCGAGCCCGATGACGAACCTGATGACCGAGGCCTACGCCGACATGCCGCTGTTCCTCTTTCACCTGCTCGAGTACATGGACGTGGAGTACGAGGTCGACGTCGCTGAGATCAACGCGCGCTGGGAGCGGGGCTATGGTGAGGACGAGGTGTGGAGCCAAGTGATACTCAACGAAACCTCAACAGATATCGAGCTTTTCACTGCGACGCCACGTACCGGCGTATGGCGCATCGACGACGACGGCCGCGTCTCCTTTGCGCGGTCCGCCAACGACTGGGCCACGCTGCTCGACGGGTCCGAGGCCTTCTACATGCGGGTCGCGGCGCCCGGCGACTTACGCTCTGAGGGCGCCCAACTCGGCGTACTCGTCACCCGCGGACACCTGCAGAGCGACGACTACCACCTCACCGAACGCTGCCAGCGCTGGGTCAAAGGCATGAAGGCGAAGTTCGTCTCAACACCCCTGGCGCCGGCCGCGCCGATCGTCTCGCGGCTCGTCGCACGAGCGTGAGCAGCGGCTGCGCCATACCGCGTCCATGATCAGCGCCGAACCCGGTCGCGTCCCGGCCGGCATCTCACTGGACAACTGGCTGTCGGAGCCCTACTCGCAGTGGTCATTTCAGCACGTCGAAGATTTCGTGCCGACCGCGGTGATCTCGCGCGGATCTGCGCCGGCCGCGGCCTTGCCCGCAGCCAGCGCTCCGGTGGCGGATATTCCCGTGAACAGAACCGACGGGGTGGCGACCACCGTCGGCGAGGTGATGGCCACCACCGCTACCGACGGGTGGGCCGTCGCCTACCGCGGGTCGATGGTGGCCGAGGAGTACCTCGACGGACTGGGTGTACAGACCCGGCACCTGCTGTTCTCGGTGAGCAAGTCGCTGGTGGCAGCCGTCGTCGGCGCGCTGCACGGGGCCGGTGCGATCGAACCCGAGGCGCCGGTCACGGCTTACGTTCCCGCCTTGGCGAACTGCGGGTACGCCGGTTCGACGGTGCGTCACCTGCTGGATATGAGGTCGGGTATCGCCTTCTCAGACATTACCTCCACCCGACCGCGGAAATCCACCTTCTCGACGAGTCGATCGGCTGGGCACCCAAGAGCAGTCCGGACGGCCCCGCCTCGTTGTGCGACTTCCTGCTGACCTTGCGCCGGAAATCGGCTCACGGCGGCCCGTTCGAATATCGCTCGTGTGAAACCGATGTACTCGGCTGGATCTGCGAGGTCGCAGGTGGCAAGCGGATGCCCGAATTGATGTCGGAATTGGTGTGGAGGCGCATCGGCGCCCAATGCGATGCCACCATCGGTGTGGACACGGCCGGCACCGGACTATTCGACGGCGGCATCAGCGCCTGCCTTCGCGACATGATCCGGTTCGGGTCTCTGTTCTTGCGCGACGGTGTCTCGTTGACCGGCCAGCAAGTGGTGCCGGAGGCGTGGATCGCCGACACGCTCGACGGCGGGCCCGACTCGCGTCAGGCGTTCGCCGCCAGCCCCGACGACACCCGAATGCCCGGCGGGATGTACCGCAACCAAGTGTGGTTTCCCTACCCAGGCAACGACGTCGTGTTGTGCCAGGGCATGTGTGGTCAGGTGATCTACGTCAACCGGGGCGCGGAGGTGGTCGCCGCCAAGTTGTCCACCCAGCACTCCCACGATCCGCAATCTGTTGGACACGCTGCGTGCATTCGATGCGGCGGCGCACGCACTGGCTGACATCGCCAGTTAGCCGGAGCGGCCGCCGTCTAGCAGCGGGTCACTCCGGCCCTCGCCAGATGAGCGACCTGAGAGTGCCTTGAGGTAGAGGTTAACTTCCGGTAAGAAGATGCGATGACGCAGATCACAGCGCGGAGCGTGCGGGCCGAAGCTAGGAGCGCGCCGTGAACGGACTCAAGACTCTCGCGGCCGCCGGCTTGCTGGGTGGCGTGGCCAGCGCGCTGTCCGTCCAAGTTGCGCACGCCGACGACACGCTGCTCGCCCCGCTATCCGGGAGCGACATGGCGATCATCCTCGGCGGAACCACCGAGCCGACGCCGTCGCTTGCTTTCGCGCAGGCCGCCGAAAATGTGTATCTGCACGCGCTCGGTTTCGACGATGGCGCGACCTACTCGACGGTCTGCGACATGACTGGGACCGATCCGTGCGCCGCGCCTTTGCAGGTGCTGACAACGCCCGAACTGATTCAACAAGGCCCGAGTAGCTTCACGGCCGCGGACGACGTCACGCTCGCCGTGGAAAACGAATTCAACGCGAAACCAGGCGCTTTCCACGCCGACCACCCGCTGACGATCTTCGGATACTCGCAGAGTGCGACCGCCGAGTCGATCGCGATGACCCAGATCAACGACTACAGCATGGCTCACGGGGACAGCATCCCGCTCGACGACCTGCATTTCGTGTTCATCGGCGACCCCTCCCTCGCGGACACCGGGATATGGCCCGATCGCTCCTAGACCTGGACTCGGTATTAGGCACCACTCTGACGCACACAATTCTCACCGATGCCGGCGTTGACGCCGTCCTCGGAAACGTGACGCCGGATTATCTGTACCCCACGACGATCTACTCGCTGGACGGGGACGGGGTCGCCCAGTTCCAACAGGACTTCGAATCCGGAGGTTTGCTGGGAACGATCGAGGGCCTGTTCCTCCAGCATGTCGAGTACTTGGGGTTGACACCGGAAGAGCTCGCTCTCGCGACCTCGACACCCCAGGGCGACCTCACACTTGTCGACATCCCCGACACCTTCAATAACGCTGACGCCTGGCTGAGTGCAGTATTCGAGAACGGGGCCGCCGGCAGCGGACTTTTCGAAAGCGTATTCCAGTCTCTGGAACTGTATTTGACCAACATGTTCTGACCCGAGTCTGCGAGAGTCTTCGGCTATCCCCGCGTCACCCGAGGGGCCCGTCAAGAAAAGTCCCTGAACGCCTCCACACGGGCTGGTCGGCATCTACGGTGCGACCGGGACGTAATTACGGAGGGCCAATTGGATATTCGCAATCATCGCCTGGTGGCGTCGACGAGCACCGCTGAAGTCCGGTGACAGCCCCGCCGAATGACATGTTCACCCTGAACGACAGGGTGGCCGTGGTGACGGGCGCCGCTCGCGGTATCGGTGCACGCATTGCGGCGGTCCTCGCCGAGGCGGGAGCCACGGTAGTGGTCGCCGATCTCATTTACGCTGCCGCAGAGAGGACCGCCGCCGCTCTGATCGCAGGGGGTCGGACAGCGCACGCGTTGGCGCTCGACGTCTCCGATGAGTCCTCGGTTGTCGCGGCTTGTGCGCACCTTGTCGCCGACCACGGAGTGCCGTGGCTACTCGTCAACAATGCAGGGCTGCAGGACCGCCAGTTGTTGTTGCAGGCGACGGTCGCCGAGTGGGACAGGATCAATGAGGTCAACGTGCGCGGCCCGTTCCTGATGACCCGAGAACTGGGTCAGGCGATGGCAACAGCTGGTACGGGAGGCCGCATCGTCAACATCGCCTCCAATGTGCTCCGGGGCTCATTGGTCAAGGGGCAGGCGGCATACGCCGCTTCGAAGGGTGCGCTGCTCGCTTTGAGCAGTGTCAGTGCCTTTGAGTTAGCCGAGCATGCCATCACCGTCAACACCATCTTGCCTGGATCGGTTTTCACACCGGGCTCGATGGGATCGACGGGACCGGACTCGAAGGCCCGGCGATGCGTCAAGCGCCGTTTGGACTCGTCGAAGCACGCGAAATCGGTGTGGCGGTGCTCTTTTTCGCCCTACCGACGGCGCGCGCCATCACCAATCAAGTACTGGCCCTCGACGCGGGCTTCTCCATCACCTAGCCGGGCCGCCAGCTGAGTGGACACGTCCGAATACCATCTTCTGGTGAGTGGACCGGCGGCTACCGACGATGGACGCTACTTCATCATCGATGGTCGCCGGTGGCGTGCTACCGACCCATCGATTCCCGAGGATCGCCGGACCGAGCTCGTCCGAATACTGATGGCGTGGCGGCGAAAGGTTCGCCGCACCAAGGGAACACCGCAGGAGTCGGTAGCCCGAGCGGGTGTGCAGGCCGCGAAAGTAGCTTTGGGGGAGCGTGGCTCGCCGCCGTGGTGGGAGCAGACCGACGAGCAACGCCGCACTCGGTGGCAGGCCCGGGTGTCCGAGCCGAGTTAGCCGATAGCACTCACGCTGGAAGGACCCCGGCGCTTGTCAGCGATCTGTTTACCTGCGTATAGGCAGAGTTCACCTCGCGGCAGGCAGAATTGCTTGTGTGTCCTCACCATCAAGCCGAGCGCTACGTATGCGGGCAGTGGACCTCACCAACCGCGCGCCCGGTTACCTATTCCGCGAGCTCGGGGAAGGTGACGACGCGTGGAAGCGGGTGAGAAGCAGGGTTGTCTGCGAGTTGCATCCGCATGACGGCAGTTTCCTACCCGAGGTGTGCACCGTGACGTTCACCGACGGAACGGAGCGCTACTTCAACCCGAACGATCCGGTGGAAATCAGGGCAAGCTGAGCCTGCTAGGCGTCGGGCTCAAACGGGGCTGGATCGTGAGCCTGCGAGACAAGGCAGCTGTGAACATCGACCGGTTGGATCATCTGGTTCTTACCGTCTCCGATCTGGACGCCACCGTGAGGTTTTACACGCAGGTACTTGGCATGGAGGAGCTGACATTTGGTGCCGGGCGCAAAGCGTTGCGGTTCGGTGACTCCAAGATCAACTTGCATCAGCACGGCCACGAATTCGAGCCCAAGCCTCGTCGGCCCACGTCCGGTAGCAACTCATCGAGTTCTCGAACTACGCAGCCGGGACAAGGGACTGATCGCTAGACAGGTTAGAGTCGGGGATCGTCAAGCGTTCGACGGCGTCGTTGAGGGAGTGCAGATGAGCCACAGCCGCCGGCAAGCGCACAGAATTCCAACCTGGGCCGGCAACCAGCATCCGAATGCGTTTCTTGCGGACTGCCCTGACGGCGGCCACGTCGGCGGTTCGCTCGGTCTGAGCCCAGAGCAACACGGTCATCGGCTTCGATCGACGGGTGATGGCATCGATGAGCGCCGCGCACGGCACCGCAGCGCCCAACATCACTGCCGCGTGACCGCGTTCGGACAACGCGGCACGGACCGCCTCCAGAGCCAGCGTGTGGCTGTCATTTTCAGCGCACGCCAAAATGGCAGTCTCGGTTGTGTCGGTCGGCGCCATAGGTATGCGCTGTAGACAGCTCATCACCGTCCAGGACAGCAGGTGTTCTACGTCAATGCAGCGCTCACCGCTTGCTTGCTGGCCCGCAATTTCGGCAAAGGCTGGCCGTATCAACGAGTCCCACGTCTCGAGCACCCCGTAGTGACTGAGGTGACGTTCGATGAGACGCGCAGCGGTAAGCTCCTCCAGTGCAAACAGGGCAGCCAGCAGTGCTGTCGCCTGCACGGGCTCTGGGATGAGTGTGTGCATCGCTGCGCTCGCGGCACTGCGTGGGTTGACGCCCCCAGCGATCATTTCGCTCATGTGTCGAAGGGCGGTGATATCGGTCTCGGTATAAAGGCGATGCCGACCCGGCGCGTGCCCGAGCGGGCCTACGCCGTAGCGCTGGCTCCAACTGCGAAGTGTTGCCGTGGGCACACCCAGTCGATGCGCGGCGCCCCGCACCGTGTACCGAGGTTGCATCTGGTTCGTGACAGCACCTGCGGTCAGGGTGCGGCGCCGGCCGCGGCCACTGTCGCGCTGGTTCAAGCGACCCACCGATCCTCGTCCCGTGCCGGGCAGGGGGTGCGTTGCGCGGCGTCGCCAAGTCTAGGGCACGCATACCAGCCGACGCGATGGTTGCCAGCATAAATCAATCGGCAACTCGCCAGCCCGGTGAGGGAGTCGACGACCAAATCGCCGGTGCGCCAGCGCCAGCCTAATCCATTGAGCGCCAAGCTATCTGACACTCCGCTTTGCTGCATGAGGTGCCGCTGAACACAAAGCCATATGGCTGAGTTTCGCCGGCCGCGCTTGGCCGACCGCTTTGCTTCAACTCTGCCGACGCGGCGACCCTCGATCGATGACAGCCCATCCGGGTAGGTGGAGCAATTGACTTGCATCACGTTGCGCCGCAGCAAGATTAGCTAATGCGCACCCGGAGAGGGCGTGCTATCGGGTGGTTCGTTGCGGGCTTGTTCACGTTGCACGCGGTGCCGTTTCTCTTCGCTGCGCGCTTCCGCACCGCTCTGTCCGACATCGAAAGGGGTGTCGGGAAACGTGCGCCCCACATATGTGCCGACTTCGCCGTTCTTACCCTCGCGGGAGTTCGCGACATGAGGGTCGGAACTCACATCGGACTCACGTGTGTCGTGGGATGCCGTCCTGTCCTTCACTTTTTCGACGAGCTGACTGGCCTTGCGCTTGGCCCGGTCAATGAATGTCACCGTAACTCCGTTCGGGGGCCCGTGCGGGCCTGGTTTCGTTGGCATCTGTCTACCCGCGTTGCCTGCTGCCCACACCTCAATCGATGCAAAAACGCTGCAGGCGACCTGGTGTGAGCAGTCCAAATGCGGGTAACCGCGCAGAGTTGAACAACGAATTCAAGGAGACATCATGGCAAGTGGAGTGGCGACGGTCTGGTTGCCCGTCGAAGACATGAATCGTGCGGTCCGGTTTTACGCTCAAACGCTGGGACTGGCGGTCAAGAGCGAAGGTGAGGACTGGTCGGAGTTGGACGCCGACGGCGTCACAATCGGGTTGAACGCGCGTGAAGCAACGCGTAAGGGAGGCAACGGAGGAGCAGTCCTTACGTTTCAACCCGACGGCGATCTCTACAACGAAGTGGCGCGTCTGACCGAAGCGGGCGTGGAATTCGTCGATGAGGTCAGCACGCACTCCTGGGGCCGCATCGCGTCGTTCAAGGATTCCGAAGGTAACGACCTTCAGCTTTTCGGGCCGCCTCCGGAGTGACCCTACTGTCCAACCGCGCAAATAATTAGGCGCTCCAGCCGGCGTGCTGCCGTCGCACTGCCGTAGTCGACGGCTAACCACTTCCGCCGGTGTCCCGCGAGGAAGCGTCCCAAGCACCGAATATCCCTGCGGCGCAACTAACTTCACTGCGGTGTTTGGCCTTCACACGCGTGGGTAAGCTCCGGAGGCGACCCGCGAACTCGAGCGTTTGCCGTCGCTCTCACCGGACAAACCCAGCACCGAGTTCGACGATCTCCGGTTCTTTTGCCAGCCACCTTTCTCATGTCGCCCAGGAGGCGCAATGTTCGTCCACAACAAGAGTCTTCAGTTCGAGGTCCGCGTCAGCCAGCCCGATCCGCGTTTTCCTCGCTGATGCTGGAGCAGTTCGGGGGCGCCAACGGTGAGCTCACCGCGGCGTTGCAGTACTTCACCCAGGCCTTTGTGCTGCAGGAGAAGAACCCGAAGATGTATGACCTCTTCATGGATATCGCCACCGAGGAACTCAGCCACCTGGAGATGGTGGGCTCGATGATCACCATGTTGCTCGACGGGCTCAACGACGACCTCAAGACGGCCAACCAAAAGTGTGACTGGATGCCGGCGGTGGCCGGTCCGGACGGTCGCGAGCAGGCCATTCACCAGGTCGCGGTCAGTCCGCTGTTCCTGACACTCAGTGGTGGCGGACCCGACATCAAGGACTCGGCCGGTAATCCCTGGACGAGTACCTTCATCAACGCGAACGGGGATCCGGCAGTGGATCTGCGCAGCAACCTCGCGGCGGAGTCCCGGGCGAAAGTCGTCTACGAATACCTCAAGCAATTCACCGACGATCCCGGTGTGCAGGATTCGTTGACGTTCTTGATGACTCGCGAGGTGGCCCACTACCAGCAGTTCACCGCGGCGCTCAACGAGCTGCCGGTGAACTTCCCGCCCGGCAAACTTCCCGGCGATCCCCGCTTTCAGAATGTCGCGTTCAACATGTCCAAGGGCGAAGGCCCGTCAGTGCGTGGACCGTGGAATGAAGGTCAGGGTCCGTGGCCCGAGGGCATAGAGGAGTGGGATTTCGTCGAAAAGCCCGAAGAGCAGTGGCTGGGCACCTCCATCCGCCAGAAGACGCTGGCGCCGAGCAGAACCCGACGGGTTCACCCGACGTCAAGGGTGACAAACCGTTTACTCACGAACAGCACCTGCCCACAACATAACCGACAGAGCATGCATGATGGCCGGCGCCGAACGTTCGGCGCCGGCCATCTGCTGTGCTCTCAGTGGATCTGGGGATCCGGCGGGTTGTCGGCTGCGCGGCCGGTAACGGCGTCGCGCACGTGATCGACTGTCGCAGCGACCATCCCGGTCGTCTTGAGCACCGACGGGGCTCGGCGGAGTGCCGGGGTGCGGACGGGTCGGGCGCGATCTTCTTGGCACCGCTCGAGCCTTTCAACCCGATCTTTTCCAGCTCCTCGCGGCTCACCGCGGCTTCGAATCGTGGCCACACGACATCCTGCTCGTAGGCGATGTGTTCGCGTGCCGACCTTGACGAATTCTCGCAGAGCCTCGTGGTAATCCGGTTCGCCCGGCTTGCCGTCAGCCAGTCGCTGCAATAGCTGCTTGCCATCCTGCTCCTGCTCGATCGCTTTGTCAGCCAGCGCATCTCCGTCGTCGAGCGCCGCGCGCACTGCGGGCCAGAAGAACTGTTCCTCAATGGCCTCGTGTTGCGACTCGGCGATGACCAGGTTGGTCACCATCGTCTCCAAGCCGCTCATCTCGAGCACCGGAGCCCGACGGTGCCTCGTCGAGCACCTCCAACATGCCCAGCACACTCTTATGGTCCTGACGAAGAAAAGTCAATGCGTCCATAATCTCTCCTTTCACGACATGGATAGTCCGAGCAGCCCCCGCCAGGGTTAAGCGCTGGCGGGGGCTGATTCAGGGCAAGGCAGGTACTAGATGCGCCCGGGGGTGGCTTTGGGTGCTGCGCCGACGCTGGTGTCGGTCGTGTTGCGACGCTTCAGTCCAGCCAGTCCGAACAACCCAAGCAGGCCAAACATGCCCCACTTACCGCTGTTGTCAGTGTGTTGTTCGGTGTTGCTATTTGTGTTGTCCGCCAACGTCGTTGCGGTCGAAGACGGCGCGGGTGCGCTTTGGACGGCGGCGGTGGCAACGCCTGCTCCGCCGAACAGCAGTGCCCCGGTTGCTGA
>CAWICO010000013.1:0-88737 GCA_963834615.1 uncultured Actinomycetota bacterium | reverse complement strand
AGCGAAGAGCAGAACGATCAGCCCAGGCCGAAGCGCGACTGCGCATGTTCGCGCTCGAAAGCAGGCTCGCCGAAAGCGAAGGGGCGCAGCACCGCCCATGGTCCCGGGGCGGCAACCAGTTCCGGCTTGTGCTGTCCGTCGCCCCGCTACTAACAAGCCGAAGGAGAACCCCAATTGTTCAAGCAGACGATCGTGCCGTCGTCCGAGCTCATCTCGACTCCGACTCCCCGCTCGCCGGGCAGACGATCGGATTTCCGGCCGCCCGAGAAGCACCTGAGCCACCTGTAGTGGTGCGATGGACCCTTGGCTGCGCGAGTGTCCTGGCGGGGGAGGACTCAACGGCATCAACGTCACACCACGAGTTCTGGCGCACATGTACGGCACCAGACGAAGACTCTTCACCGTCCAGATTGTCGCAGAAGACATCATCGTCGGCGCTCGAGGTTCGCCGTCAGACACGGCTCGAGATCGCCGTGAAAAACCGGCGTCGCTCGGTCTCGAACGCATTGCACGCCGGATCGGTACATCTCGGCGTTGATTTGCGGCCGCGGTTGACTTCTGGACCGCAGCTAACACAAAGACCGGGTGCCGGTCAGACCAGGATTCGCCTCCGGTGTCTGACCGGCACCCTTAATTCGGTTTAGCCACTGGCGTTTTCAACGGAAATAGTCAAACGCCTCAATATGCCCCAGCGGCACGCTCCCGCACGAAACCCCGTCTCGACAGTGTCGATACGATCTTCGTCTGTTCGCCGTTTCAGCATTTCAAAGCACATGCGCGAGATGACGCCGCGTGAGTGGTGTTGCGGCGCAGCCGATCCGTTGTGTTTGCTGAAGTAGTAGACCCGCGCCCAGCATACGCCTCGGCGGGGGTCTACTACATTAAGAGATTTTGGGCTAGGTCACGCCCAGCAGATTGAACTCGGGGCGGTCCTGGACCTCTTCTACAGCCAGTTCAAGCGTGCAGAAAATTCCGCTCGTCTCACCACCCCAGCAGTCTCCCAACGCCTCCTCATCGTCAACGTAGACCCTCCACCCCATCGGGTTGTCAGGCTCCATCTCAGCGATAAACTCCACACTAGGATTAGGAGCCGCCCAACCTCCCGGAATGCGCGTCAGATCAACCCCCGCAACAGTCTTCAACATAGGCGCTTCCTCTACGTGAGGCAGCCCAGCACTCACCAGCCGCCTAATCGCGGCGCCGACAGTGATGCCGTGAGCAGTTGCGTACTCCTCAACCTTCGGCCACTGACGCCAGCCAAGGACATCAAGCTCCACGATTACTCCCCTAGACATAATTAGTTTCCTTTCTTCCAATTCTTGACAACAACTTTCGCCGTCATTTCGCGACCGTCTCGGGTTCGGCAACCAGATGCGCGATGGCTTGCGAGATCGCGTCGTTCACGGACTGCTGCACACGCAGAAGATCAGAAACAGTCAGATCCCGGCTCGCGCCGTCGTACACCCGGCCACCGCCGCTGACGCTGACAACAAGCTCGTTCGGACCCGACGTCCCCGACGTCGTCGCCTGGAAACCTTCGGGCAGTTGACGGTCACCCAGCGCAGATGGTTCATCACTCTGCGACCATCGCAGATCCATCGCAGCCCATAGGGTTTCACGTGGCGCTGCCTTCACGGCGTTCTTCGCCGCACACAGGTCGTACCGATCCTTACTCAAAAGGCGGAACAACAGTTCTCTGAGAAAGAAATCGTGGTCACCGTCCGCCATCGAAGTGGCGTCGGCGACGTCGAACGAAAACGTGTCAATGAATTTAGTTAACGGATCGCCGCTGTCGTCGCTGAGTGTCATGACTGTCCTTCTTGGTTAATGTATTAGGTTGATGATGTCGGTGATCTCGCGCATGTCAGACACCAGCCGATCTCCAGCCGCTTCACTGAACGGTGTGATCGCCAAACAATCCGACTCGGCTTGCTGTAACAGATCGGCAACTTGTCGCATCCGAGTCGTCAACTGCTGCAAACTATCCGACATAGCCGCGTAGTCGCGGCCTTCATCCAGCGCGGCTGTCAGATCACGGCCAGCCTTTCCGACCGGCTGGCAGCCGATGTGGATTGCATCAAAGTCGTGGGTGCCGAGCGCATCGGTCAGCGTCTCTTTCGCTGGAATGATCTCGGCTATCGCGTCTTTAACTCGGGTTTTCCATTGGTCGATCTGGTCGTCGGTCGGTGTATCTGCTGTTGGTGGTGGCGTGTATGTCGACCCCGGCGCGTCTGCAATGACCGAAGGTGTCGGGGCAATCGTGGGCGCCGGTCCTGGGACGTGCCGCGTGCAGACTACTGCCGCGAACACCACAGCGGCGACGGCTGCTCGTCGCACAGTTGTTGTTGTCACGTGTTCTGGGCTGGCTCAGCAGTCGGGAACGGGACGATGGTTCCGGCGTTGGGGGATATCCACGTCATCATCGGCGGCTGTTGTTGCGCCGGGGAGGGCTGCTGTTGCGGTGCGAGCGCGACGTACGCGAGACCGACGACGACAGCGAGCGCCACCGCACCGGCAGCCCACGCCGCTATCACGAGCACCCATTTCCACCGCGACGACGGCTCGTAATCCAGGCAGTGCGGTTCGGCGTCCCACTGCGACCACGCCAGGTCGGGGGAGAACCCAGCAGGTGCGGGCATCGTCGACGCGGCGAACGTGCGGCAATCCTGCGTTGTCATCTCGACGCCACCGCGAACTGCTCATCGCACTGCGTCCGCAGCGTCGTGTAGAACGCCAAATCCTCACGCGCCCAGCTCAAGTATTCCTCGCGGGTGATCCGCGAGCCTTCAAACAGAAACCGTTCCGCGGTGGCCTCGCACAACTGCACGGCTTCGCTGGCCTTCTCGACTTGAGATTTCAGCAACACCGACAACTTCACCGCCCCGCTGCTATCAAGATCGAACTTCATCCTCATCGGGTTGCTCCAAACCGGTTGTGGTTAAACATGATTGGAGGGTACACGCGCCGTGCGCGCAATGTATGCTCAAACGCATGAATGATCCAGTGCCGCAGGTGAATTGGTCAATCCGGCTCTCCAGAGAAGAAGCGTTCGCGTCAAACGACTTAATGCACACACTCCGCAGGGAGGTGGATGATCGCGCGATCAACAAAACTGACATCGTGCGCGCGCTGATGGAACTGGCCGGCACTCCGTCAGTGCGGGCTCGCTCGTGCGGTCGCTCCGACAGAATCGACGGGCATCATGACGCTGATCGGGCGTCCAGTGCTGCTGCGGCAGAACATGATTAGTGAACTGGTTGATGATTGGCGTGAGCGCGGCGTCATCATCGACGTGGGCAGTATTGACGCGCGGGTTCGATGGGAGTGCGGCGACGTCGACGACAGACTCCTCGACGACTTGACGCTTCTCTCGTGAGAAGCGACGGCGCTCCCAGCATCTCGCACGAGCGGTTGATGGCGGCGTTCGCTGACCTGAACCGCATGATCGACCAGCGGCAGCGGGACGACGGTGATTCTGGTTGTGTGACCGTCGATCTGGGGCAGCTGTGATCGGCCCGACTGTTCATCATGTCGACCGCCGTCAGACGTGCTCAGGCTGCCATACAGCGGTGTTCACTTTTGCGGATGAACTCGACGACGACGGGATCGTGCTGCGGCATCTGTGTTCTCGGTGTGCTCGTGTTGCACGCGGTGAACCAGTCTGCCGGGTCTGCGGGGAACGGATCGACGAGACTGCGGCTGGATGGCGGCATCTGAATGTGCAGCGCCGCCACCCCGCCGCACCGTCGCCGCCGTGTGATCACGTCACAGCGGTTGAAAAGACCCCCACAGAGCGCGCCCTCTATTCGTTGCAGACGGTCACGATGATGGGGCTTCCGTCGCCGCCGCCTCGCCTGCCGCTGTCGGTGCCGGGGATGGTTGCGGTGCTTCCCGGTGCGGCGGGCACGGTGCCGGAGGTGTTGGTGTGCGTAAGGTTAAACGAGCCGCCATCGACGATTCTATGCCAATTGACCGCACCATCTTGGTACCAGTACGTCACGTTGCTGTCGTAGGTGATGCCCAGATAGTTGGTGTCTTCATGGCTGTTGGCGTTGAGTTGGACTCCGTTGAGCGGCAAACAACCCGCCACGTTAGCGGCGACGTTGGCGGCCGCGACAGGGCTGACCGCTACAGCGATTGCTGAAGTGGCGACCGTCACGGCGGTGTTGGCGAAGCTGCGCCGAACGAATTTCAGGTTGTGGCGCATTGCACACCTCCTCGGGATTTGGATGTGCGTCCGAGGCTAACGGCGAACTGTCAAGTGCATGTTTCAATCAACTGTGGACTGTGTCTGAGGCGCCTGTGTTCTCGCTGCGCGTGGCATTACCGAGCTCTCACGATTGCTGACGGGTGGCAGCCAGATCATCGCGTAGTGCGCGGCTGCGCTCGCAAACGTCATGCGCTTCAGCTTGAAGTCGTCGCGACACGTCGACAGCATGCTCGATGCGTTCGGCGATGTCAGCCGGCACGGCCGTACTGAAAATATGGTCGTCCATGGCGTTGCGCCCTCGCGTGTCCTGCACCCAGGGTGCGATGGGGCGCAATGGTTAATTCGCACCACTTTAGTTGTCGTCGGCAACGCGAGACGTACACCCAAGTCGCCGCCTCTGCCTCGACCGGTAGTCTTCCAGGTACCCATGTTTCGCCCGGCTGAAACAGTCACCACCCTGACTCGAATCGCCTTTTCGAACCCGGCGCGCCCGTCATCTTGTCGGGGCGTCGGTTTACTGGAAAACCTCGACAGCGAAAACGGCGCGGCCCTTTAATGCTTTGAGCGCCGTGCGGAAGGCAGGGGCCAATGGCTAACGGTGCAGACTACGACGAGCAACTTCGTGCAGCGATGGTCAGACTTGCCACGACTTTTCCGATTCACACCAACAACGTTCAGGAAACTCTGGCTGGTGTCACCGCCGCCGCCGTCGATTTGATTCGCGGTGTGGATCACGCCGACATTTTGCTCATCAAGGAAAATCGCTTCTCCTCGGTTGCCGCCACTGCGCCGGTCGCCGAGGAACTCGACGCCGTCCAAAAGCGCCTCGGGGAAGGTCCTTGCCTACAGGCCGCTGTCGCCGAGTCGGTGATCCGCTGCGCCGATCTGCGGGAGGACACCCGCTGGCCCCAATTCGCTCCCGCAGCGATCAAACTCGGCGTGCACAGCGTGCTGTCGTTTCAGCTGTACACCAGCAAGGGCGGCGCTGGCGCGCTCAACTTGCTGGGCACCGCCCCGCGCGCCTTCAGTCCGGAGGGCGAAGCGTTGGGCGCCGTACTGGCCACCCACGCCGCCGTTGCTTTGGCCGCCGTCAACCGTGAGCATCAGTTCGACTCGGCGTTGGCCAGCAGAGATAGTATCGGCCAAGCCAAAGGCATCCTCATGGAACGCTTCAACATCGACGCCGTGCAGGCTTTTGACATGCTCAGAAAGCTGTCCCAGAGCACCAACACGTCGATTCGGGCCGTCGCCGGACGCGTCATCGAAGGGCGATAGCCACCGCATGTCTCCGCGCCGCGTGCACCGAATGCGGGCAGTTGATCTGACAGCCGTGCCCCCCTCGGCTGTTGGCTATGGGTTCCGCAAATACGGCGCCCCCGACGATGCGTGGAAGCTGGTCACCACACGGGTTTTCTGCGGGTACCGCCGAGGTGACGACGGCCGCGTATCTGAACTGGTCACCGTCAGGTTCGCCGACGGCACACAACGGCTGTTCAACCCGGAAGACGAAGTGGAAATTGGCCCTGCGTGACCCTCCGCCTCGACAGAGCCGCGACGTGCATGCCCCACATTCGGCTGCTGAGCCGTCAGGCAGCTTGTGTGACAGTGACGCTGCGGAAGTGCTCGACACCGTCTTCGTCCGTCAAATCGTTGACGACCTCGGCGAGTTTGGCTCTCACGTCAGACGGCGACGAGTACTGCGACGTCGCTAGCTGACCGTCGTCGAACTCGACAGTAATCACGTAGTGGCACACAGCAGACCTCCTCAACGGTGTTAGGCGCAACCGTAATGATGAACTATCAAGTCCGGGTTTCGATCAGCTGTGTAACTGCTGTGGCTGCATGACGCGCTGACACAGCATTTCTGCGGACCCAGCGGCGTAGCGTTCAGCGCCGTGAACGAAGTCGGTGACATGGTTCTCGGCATCAACGGCGAGTGGATGACCCGGCCACCACAGACGTGCGGCAACGGGCACACGCTCGCGGGTCGCTGCACCGTCGCGGCGACGCCATGCAGCTGCGGAGACCGGCACCTGAGTTGGTTCTGCGAACGATGCGGGCACGTCACGTTCGGTCCCGCGCTCGGGGTGAATTGCGAAGTACTCCACGGGCCGGCCAAGATCAGGTAGACCGCGATCCTGCTGCTGATGATATCGACTTGGGTCTATAGCAAATCTCGCCGCGAGTCGGAGGAGCGTCGCCGGAAGTGCGCAGGTTAGTCGCGATTTTCTCGGGTGACGACGACGTCGTGCTTTGTGGGATACCCGAAGTTGCGATTTCGGGTGCGAAGGTATGGCCGCCTCAACCAAGAAAGTAGCTGCCCCGTCGGTGGCAGCGAAATGCTCATCTTCAGCAGGACTAAGGCAGTAATCCCGATGGCGACGAAATAGATGGCAAATGTCGCTTGATCAGCCCCCCCAAAGTAGTCGCGTACCTTCGCAATCAATGGAGCGGTCGGTGTGAGTGAAGATAGTTTCGACATCAATTCATCAATTCGAGGGAGCAGCAGCAGGAGTACCACACCGAGACCAATCGCGGAGATAGAAAGTGTCCGTCGTGATTGTCGGCGCGCGTATCGGGTATTGACAATACTTTCTAGCACCTTCACTCGATCATCGAGTCGATCAAAAAAAAAGCTGAGGCGTGCGGAGTTTCTCGGCGAGTCCTTCCACCACACCTGGCGCGTTGATGTCCGTCATTAGGTTTCGGCCATATTCGGGGAGCCCGGTTGCGAGTTGTTGTTGAGCAGCGAACAAGTCGTGATCACGTACCGCAACATTGACAGTTCTATGGTCAATCGCTTCTAGTTGTCGGTGTTGCAGTATTGCGGATTCGATTGGCTCGACAGCGGCCATGTTGTGGCTATAGTCAATTCTCGTCTCGTTCCAGATCGTGTGGATTGCATGACCAGGGCCCAACCACAGCTCCTCATCTGAGTTCACGAGGTAGTTTTTGAGCAACTCTTCGCGTGCTTCGTCGGAGACCGGATACGGTGATCTTGCGCGCACCATCATCTGAGCGAACTCGACAGCGTGCACCTCTTTTGCTTGGCTGGCATCGCAGCCACAACGCGGGGAGCCTTGAAAGAGCGTTGTGTTGCAGCGCCACTCAGTTTGCATCTTCCTGCCCGCAGCCTTCTCTACCGCATCGAGGTACAACTCAAATACTGATTCCAGAGAGACGCTGCCTTCGCCGTCAGCCGATGTTCGAAAGCGGACCCAATCTAGGTTTTCAGACCGGGTCAACCTTATTGCCCAACGATAGTAATACTCATTCATAGAGCGTATCCGCATACCAAGTATGGGAACCGATACTGTTATCTCATCGAAAAGGCGCTCGCCAGCTTGCAGGTAGCTGTACGCCTCGTCAACTCCGTGGACACGCGCTATCGGCGTGGCGAACGTGAATATGCAGACGCCGGATCGGTGAATCATCAGCGATACTTCTATCGGTTCATCGGCGTAAGTCTGATCGGTGTAATAGGTGCGGTTCATCTCCAAACGAATGAACGGTTCATTAGTGAGGTAGTACCGCGGAAAATACATCTGTTGCTGCATCCGAAGGCGAAGCGCTCCGCTGACGTGCTGATCGGCGACCACTTCATCGAGTTGAGCGGCAGCGTCCTTAACCATGTCGCGGCTTTTGGTGAGCGAATCAGGCTGGTCGTCGTTTGACTCTTGCGGTGATGGTTGTGTTGATTGCGGTGATGGTTGTTTCGATGCTTTTTCGGCGAGTGGCCGAACAGCAGACGGTGCAGGAGATAGGGCGTGATTATCTTCCAGGCCCAGCCACACGATGCGCGTCGTAATCTTCCAGTTGAGTCGAAGCATCTTGCGCCAATCGAATTTTCCCGAATCGAAGATGTCCAAGAAGTCTGCAAACCGCTGCGCCTCCGCTTGGTGGGCAGCCGACGTGCGCAGGCGGCGCCCAACGCGTAGACCTGGTCGTGATGGCGATCCTGCAACCGTCGCCATGTCATGCTTCAGCAGCTTGTTGGCGACTCCGATCAGATCGACTTCGGGGCCTAAGTCGAACGAGAACGAGTAGAAGGCCCCACGTCCGCTCATCTGTAGTGGGTGATCTGCGTGTGGTGGTAAGCCGGGATCATGCTCGTCCATGGCGGCGATGCTATTCAGCGTGTCCGACGAATGGATCTCGCCGCGCCGTTTGTTTGTGCGTTGCCGCGCAGTGGGGGTGAATTAGATTCTGCACGGCCCAGCCAAAATTCGATGAGGCTGTCGCTGCCGTTTCTCTCCTCGGCAGCGACAGCCTCACTCAGAGGGTCCCCAGCGGCTCGCAATGTCGCCACGCAGCGCGTCGTCCAAGTCGTCGCCGCAGTCAGCGAGTTCGTGCGGGTCTGAGTCGCGAAAGCCCTGCGCCCACTTCAACAGCAGCGGCCCTCCGTCGCCGTCGCACACCTCATACTCACGGAGAAGGTTGTACATCTCAATGTTCGACAAGCGCTCGATACGGAGAAGGCCGGCGCTCAAGCTAGCGAAGTGCAGCGTGACAGTGCCGTCGTCGTGCTTGATCATTTCGAGTGGTTCTGACATGCCGATAATCGTTCCCGGGCTCAGAGACGAAGTCCAACATGCTGGCGTGCGACATTTGGCGTGCCACGACACGACTGCACTCGGATTTTCTCGGTTGAGTACAGCGGCGAGTACAGTCGCGACTTCGAAAACCGCTCCACTGCTGGTCAGGTGGTGCGCCGTCAGGGTTTCGAACCCCGGACCCGCTGATTAAGAGTCAGCTGCTCTACCAACTGAGCTAACGGCGCGTGCGTCCTACCGGACTGCGTTTGCGACAATAACAGCCATTCCTTCGGCGGGTGAAATCGTCGCGCTTTGACATAAATCACTGGTCGCCGCGAACAGTCGTCTAAGCCCTAGAATACTCCCCAGTAACGAAGCGATACGGGCATGAGGGGGAGCAAAGCTAGTGGCAGGTCGCGTGATGAGACCTCTAGGGATATGCCGACTCTGGTTGGCCATCCTGGTGGTCCCGCTTGCCGTTTTCGGTCTCGGAGCATGCAGCAGCGGCGGCGGCAACTCCGCCCCGAAGGCCATGATGGACAAAGCCTCGCCGTTTAATGACCTGCTCGTGCCTAAGGTCACCACCTCGGTGACCGACGGCGCCGTCGGCGTCGCGGTGGACAGCCCGGTGACGGTCAGCGCCGACAACGGCGTGTTGGCGTCGGTAGAGATGGTCAACGAAAACGGCGGAACCGTGGACGGGCAGCTCAGCCGCGATGGCGTGCACTGGGCGACTACCGAGAAGCTCGGCTACAACAGGCTCTATACGCTGACCGCCAAAGCGCGCGGGCTCGGTGGAGTTGCCACCCGGCAACTTTCGTTCCAGACCCATTCGCCGCAGAACCTGACGATGCCCTACGCGATGCCGCACGACGGCGAGGTAGTGGGCGTCGGCGAGCCGGTCGCGATCCAGTTCGACGAGAACATTGCCAACCGGGCGGCGGCCGAGAAGGCCATCGTGGTGACCGCCGATCCGCCTGTCGAAGGCGCGTTCTACTGGCTGAACAACCGCGAAGTGCGTTGGCGCCCAGAGCACTTCTGGAAGCCAGGTACGAATGTGAACGTCGCGGTCAACACCTACGGTGTCGACTTGGGTGACGGGGTCTTCGGCGAGGACAATGCGCGCTCGCACTTCACCATCGGCGACGAAGTCATCGCGACCGCCGACGACAACACCAAGATGGTGACTGTCCGGGTCAACGGCAACGTCGTCAAGACCATGCCGACATCGATGGGCAAGGACAGCACCCCCACCGCCAGCGGCACCTACATCCTCGGCGTTCGATTCGCGCACATGATCATGGACTCCTCAACGTACGGAGTACCGGCGAACTCGCCGAACGGATATCGCACCGAGGTGGACTTCGCCACCCAGATGTCCTACAGCGGGGTCTTCGTGCACTCGGCGCCGTGGTCGGTAGGTGCCCAAGGCCACACCAACACCAGCCACGGCTGCCTCAATGTGAGCCCCAGCAACGCGCAGTGGTTCTTCGAGAACACCAAGCGGGGTGACATTGTTGAGGTGCTCAACACTCTCGGACCGCCGTTGTCGGGCACCGAGGGTCTTGGCGACTGGAACATCCCGTGGGATCAATGGCACGCGGGTAACGCTAAAGCGTAACCCTTTGATCAGCTCGGTGATACCAGCTGTTCCGCAACGACATTCGCCGCGCCGGGTGCCGATCCGGTGAATTGCGCCGCTGCGCTTTTAGTCTCATGGTGTGAATGAAACTCTCGGCCGCCAACCCGAGGCACCCGTCACTCGCGATGTCCGCGGCTACCTTGCGATGGTGAGTGGCAACGTCCTGTGGCGAATGGTCGGCGTCGCCGTGGGCGCTATCGGTTACGCCGCCGAAGCGGGATTTGAGTTGGAGATGCGCAGAGTCGCCATGCGGAGTGCGATCAAGAGTCGCTGAGTGCGCAGTCCATGGTGGTCGGTGAAAAGCCGCCCACCTACGGACAATTCAGTGCGGAAGATTCGTACACGTGTCTTTAGGGAGCAGCGGCTCAGGAGGTATTGACGTCGCAGGAAGAGCAGGAATGCCGAGATCTTCTCGGGCAGCGTCGTTAAAGCGGTCGATGGCATTCCCCAGCTCTTGCCTATCGGACTCAGTCTTCTTTTCAAATTCCAGCAGCTCAGGGCAGGGCGCACTGTTCGGGTCGCTGGCCGGATGCGCGATATCCCAACCTATAATCACGAACCGACTTTGCTCGGCCGCCTCAAAAACTTTATTGCTCTGGTCTCGCACGCGGGCGCTGCCGTATAGCTGTGCCAGGTCCAGGGCATGCCCTAAACCAATGAACTTTGTTTCAAGGTCTGCTTTACCCTCTGGAATCGGGGAGTACAAGAAAAACGGATATCGATTCTCGATCGCTTTCACCTGAAGTTGGATGGCGATTGCAACATCGCTAGCCGAATTTATGAAGCCGACGTAGGCATCCTTTTGCTGCGATCGCGTCGAGCTGACCGTCTGGCGGATCGTCTCTTGTTTGTCGTGCTGGTTAGCCGTGTACCAACCCGACCCAGCCGCGATGGCACCGATGACCAAAGCCACTACGGTGCTCGCCAAAGCAAGCCAGAATTCGTTCGGTCGCTTTGTCTTCTGGACCAGAACGTCACGCTCAGCTGGCGCCGAGTCCGACGCCGGCTGCTGAGAGCCAGACGGTTCGTGGTGTGCGGGTGTGGCTTCTTCCACCATGCGAACCGTACTGGACGGAGCTGGTATGCGCGCGGGCTAGAGATCATCTTTGGCCCTGACAGCGACGGTCCCGTAGGGCTGTTGCAACTCGTTACTTGGTCATAGGAGGCACCGTCCCACCCGCGAACTCGCAGGTGGGACGGTGTTCCATGTGGGGTGAGTGACGGGACTCGAACCCGCGACATTCAGGATCACAACCTGACGCTCTACCAACTGAACTACACCCACCACGGCCGCCGGACGATAAGCGGCGACGTCGATACTAGCCGTTCGGGTCCCCGGGGGCCGAATTGATTCCCTCCGCGTCCGACGGTTGAACCCCGAGCTCGTCGGCCACTGCGGCAATCTCGCTGGTCGTGGGCCCCGGCGCCGCCACGAAAGCGGTGCGCCGGTAGTACTGCAGTTCGAGAATGGACTCGTGAATGTCGGCCAGCGCGCGGTGCGCCAGGCCCTTTGCCGGCTGGCCGTAGTAGATGCGCGGGTACCAACGACGGCACAACTCCTTGATCGAGCTCACATCGATCATCCGGTAATGCAGGAATGAGTCCAGGGCGGGCATGTCGCGGGCGATGAAGCCGCGGTCGGTGGCGATCGAGTTGCCCGCCAGCGGTGCCGTTTTCGCTTGCTTGACGTGCTGACGGATGTAGTCCAGTGCCGCTTTTTCGGCAGTCGCCATATCCACCGTCGACACGCGTACCTCCTCGATGAGGCCCGAGCGGGTGTGCATGTCGGTCACCACGTCGACCATCGACGACAACGCGGAGTCATCGGCGTGAATCACAACGTCAAGGCCGTCGCCGAGAATGTTGAGGTCAGCATCGGTTACCAGGACGGCGATCTCGATCAGCTTGTCCGAGCTCAAATCCAGCCCGGTCATCTCACAGTCGATCCATACCAGTTGGTCCCGCACAGAGTTCACAGTAGGCAAAGTTAGCTGGCTAGGCGCAGCCACCCCGGCTCAGCGCCCCAGCAAGTAAGGTCGAGCCTTATCGCGACCACGACTTCCAGGGGAGAGGCAGCGGCCTTGTGAGCACTGAATCGACAGAGACCCCCGCACAGCAGATCGCGAAGGGCTACGCCGTCCAGGGCCAGGCGCTGGAGCTGGGCACCGTCGTCGTCGACGAGAAGGCGGACCCGACCGCGCAAATCCGCATCCCGCTGGCTACCGTCAACCGGCACGGCCTGGTAGCCGGAGCGACGGGCACCGGTAAGACGAAGACGCTGCAGGTCATCGCCGAGCAGCTGTCAGCGGCGGGTGTGCCGGTGCTGATGGCTGATGTCAAGGGCGATCTGTCCGGCTTGTCCAGCCCGGGGAGAGTAGCGACAAAATTACTGCGCGCGCCAAGGAGACCGGCGACGCGTGGGCGGCGAGCGGTTTCCCGGTGGAGTTCTTGTCGCTGGGCACCAAGGGAATTGGTGTTCCGGTCCGGGCCACCATCGCGAGTTTCGGCCCGATCCTGCTGTCAAAGGTGTTGGGCCTCAACAGTACTCAGGAGTCGACGCTCGGTCTGATCTTCCACTGGGCCGATCAGAAGCAGTACGAGTTGCTGAATCTTGCCGACCTGCGTGCGGTCATCAGCACCTTGACCAGCGACGAGGGCAAGGCCGATCTCAAGAACCTGGGCGGGGTGTCCGCGCAGACAGCCGGGGTCATCCTGCGGGCGTTGGTCAATCTGGAAGGCGAAGGCGGCGATACCTTCTTCGGCGAGCCGCAACTGGATCCCAACGACCTCTTGAGTGTCGAACGGGGCCATGGCCGGATCTCACTGCTCGAGCTGGGTGACCAGGCCGCCCGCCCGGTGTTGTTCTCCACCTTCTTGATGTGGGTGCTCTCCACTCTGTTCAAGTCGCTGCCCGAGGTCGGCGACATCGACAAGCCCAAGCTGGTGTTCTTTTTCGACGAGGCGCACCTGCTGTTCGCCGATGCGTCCAAAGCATTCCTGGACCAGGTCGAACAGACCGTCAAGCTGATCCGCTCCCGGGGTGTCGGCGTGTTCTTCTGCACCCAGTTGCCCACCGACATACCCAATGATGTGTTGTCGCAACTCGGGGCGCGCATCCAGCACGCGCTGCGCGCCTTCACCCCCGACGACCAGAAAGCCCTGACCCGAACCGTCCGCACCTATCCGAAAACCGACGTCTACGACCTTGCTTCGGCGCTGACGTCGCTGGGCATCGGCGAAGCGGTCGTCACCGTGCTGTCGGAGCGCGGCGCACCGACACCGGTCGCGTGGACCAGGCTGCGTTCACCGCGTTCGCTGATGGCCGCCATTGGCAACGACGCAATCAGTGCGGCGGCGAAATCCAGTCCGCTGCAACAGAAATACGGCAAAACCGTCGACCGGGAATCGGCTTACGAGAAGCTGGAAGCCAAGAAAGCCCAGGCTCAAGCCCGATCAGCCGGCGCAGACCGGGTCGAAGAAGCCGCCCGCACCCGTGAAGAAGCCGGGCTGGTTCCGGCAGTTCTTCAGTAGCCGAGAGTTCAGGAATTTCGTCATTGACACGCTGAAGGGCTTCCTCGGCGGCAGTGCCGGTCGCCGCCGTCGCTAGATCAGCCGCCACCCATCTTCTTGTAGAAGGCGCCGACGATCGGCGCGACGATGGCGCGCGGCGCGTACTGACTTCCCACGGACATCGCCTTGGACGTCAGCCCGGGTACCACGCGCATCTTATTGCGCGCCAACGCGTCCAACGACTTCTTTGCGGTGTACTCGGTGGAGATCCATAGGAAGTCCGGTACCAGCTTTTCCACGAGCGAGGCTTCAGACTCGGCCGGCAGGTCGGTCCGGACCGGGCCCGGCGCCAACACCGTCACGTGCACGCCGGTTTTGCGCAGTTCGCCACGCAGCGACTCACTGAACGTGTTGGCGAACGCTTTGGTCGCCGCATAGGTCGCGTTGTACGGGATCGGTGAATTGCCTGCTGCCGAGCCGGAAATCAGGATGCCGCCGGCCTTGCGCTCGATCATGCCCGGCAACACCGCGAGCACCAGGTCATGCACCGCGACCGCGTTGAGCTGGACTTGAGCCCGCTCCGTCGACGCGTCGAGCGTGGACACCGAGCCGAAGGTCGCGGTGCCGGCGTTGGCGCACAGGATCGAGACGTTTCGGGTGGCCAACTCGTCGACCAGCTTCGCGCGTTCAGCGGTATCGGCCAGATCTGCCGGGCGCACCTCGACGGCGACGCCGTACTTCTCGGCGAGGCTGCCGGCCAGATTGTTGAGCAGATCTTCACGGCGGGCCGTGATGATCAGGCTGTGGCCGCGGGCAGCCAACTCGGTGGCCAGCGCTTCGCCGATGTTCTGTGAAGCTCCGGTTACAACGGCGCGAGCGTCGGGACGTGGGGCGGGTACCGGCATGGGCCAATGGTAGACAGACCAACAATGTCTGATTTCACCCACGACGGTCCACGCGGAGCCAAACGGTCACAAGTGCTGGCATGGGCGGTGTGGGACACCGGCTCCGCCGGGGTGAGCGCGGTCGTCGTGACGTTCGTGTTCTCGGTGTATCTGACCGGCACCGTCGGCAAGGATCTGCCCGGCGGTGTTCCTCCGGCGAGTTGGCTGGGTCGCGCCCTGGCTGTTGCCGGTTTGACCATCGCTGTGCTGGCCCCGGTGATCGGTGTGTGGGTCGAGGATCCACGGCGAAGGCGCATCACCCTGACCGTGTTGACCGGCCTGGTGGTGGGGTTGGTCAGCGCAATGAGCCTGATCCGCGACCGTCCCGAATACCTGTGGCCGGGGTTGGCGTTGCTCGCAATCGGCGCAGCATGCGGCGATCTGGCCAGCGTCCCGTACAACGCGATGCTGCGACAACTCACGACGCCGCAGAACTCCGGCCGGATCTCCGGCTTCGGGTTGGCCGCGGCGTTTGTCGGCAGCGTCGGTTTACTGCTGCTCGTCTATTTCGGTTGCATCGACGGCAAAGGTCCCACCCGCGGATTCCTGCAACTACCCGTCGGCGACGGCATGAACGTCCGGATCGCGATGTTGTTGGCCGCCGGCTGGTTGGCCGTGCTCGCGACGCCGCTGCTGCTTACCGCGCACAAACTGCCGGCACCGGCCGATGCCGTCAGTTCCACCCGGGGCGTGCTGGGCGGCTACCGCCGACTCTGGCAGGACCTGGTCGGCGAATGGCACCGCGACCGCAACCTGGTCTACTACCTGTTGGCCGCGGCGGTTTTCCGGGACGGCCTGGCAGGAGTATTCACCTTCGGCGGCGTGCTGGGCGTCAGCGCATACGGGATCTCGCCGGCCGACGTGCTGATCTTCGGGGTGGCTGCCAGCGTGGTGGCGGCGTTGGGTGCCGTCTTCGGCGGATTTCTGGACGACCGGATCGGCTCCAAGCCGGTGATCATCGGCTCATTGGCTGCCATCATCGCGGCCGGACTGACCATGATGGCGGTGTCGGGCCCCCGAGGGTTCTGGGTCACCGGGCTGCTGCTGTGCCTGTTTATCGGGCCGGCGCAGGCCTCAGCGCGGACGTTGCTGCTGCGGATGTCCAGCGCCGGAAAAGAAGGCGTGGCCTTCGGGCTCTACACGATGACCGGGCGTGCGGTGTCGTTCGTGGCGCCGTGGCTGTTTTCGGTGTTCGTCGACCTGTTCGGGGCGGTGCGGGCCGGCATGGGTGGGCTGTGTCTGGTCATGGCCGGCGGGCTGCTGGGCTTGCTGATGGTCCGTGTGCCGCAGCGAGTCCCCGCGGCAGACGCCGGCCGAGCTGCCTAACCCGTCCCGCTGCACACCGTCAAGCCGACGCTGGTGCGCTCGTTGATCTGCACCCCGTCCACGGTCACCGTGCACGTGATGTCATGGCCGATGTTCACGATGGTCACATTGGGCGACGTGCTCTCCGTGGTCGCCATGGTGACTTGTTTGCTCCACGGCAGTGGGACGTTGAATTCGGTCTGCATCATCCCGTCGTTGTCGACATAGGTGATGCTGATGGCGCGGCCTTCGCCGGTGACGTTGTAGAAGACGGCCTGCATCGCGCCGGCGTTGGCGGGCGGGCTGGACCCGCTGGTGCTCGGCTCGGAGGTGCCGGCCGACGGAGGGGGCGATGCGGACGTCGTCGAAGCCGGATTCTGCGAACTCGGCATGGACGGCAGTGCCGGCACGGCCGTTTGCTTCCTGGCCGCGCCGTTGGCGATCACCAGGGCGATGATGAGCGCGACGACCAGCACCACAGCAGCGGCCGCTGCGACCCACAACCAGCGCGGCGTCTTCGGCCGGTCGGGTGGGGGCTCTTCGCCCGGCTGGTTTGGCGGAGGCTGACCTTGAAGCCAATACTGCGGCAGCTTGTCAGTCGGGTTGATCGCGTTCAAGTCCGCGGGCGAGCCGGGGTAACGGGGTGGCTGATAGCGCGACTGGCCGCTGTAGGCCGGGTCGGTGTGTTGCGAGTGCGGCTGAGGTATGCGTTGGGTCTGGTCAGACCACTCCTGGGCTGATTGGGTGTGCTCGGGATGACGTCGATCGCTCATGCACACCTCATGGCTGCAGGGTACCTGCAGCGATACCGTCGGCGCCGATACTCGCGATGACCAGTAGGAATTCGAACAGCCGGTTAACGGATGATGGTCATTGCGACGACGCGCCGGCGGTCAAGGCGGCGACGGTCATCGCCCGCATCACCGCCCGTGATCGCACGGCTCGCGCCGCCTTGTCGGCGGGGGTGAGGCTATGCGGAGTGGAGTTGAGCAGGCCGAACGCGGCATGAGCCATCAGCCGGGCGTCGGTTTCGGCGAGTTCTGGATCGAGTTCGCGCAGGACTCCCACCCACACTTCGACATATCGCCGCTGGGCCCGTCGCACCTGGCGTTCGGCGGCCGTCGGCAGGTAGGCGAGGTCGCGATCTTGAATCCTGATGAGGTCCGGTTCGCCCAGGGTGAAGTCGAGATGAAAGTCGATCAAACCGTCCAGCGCCGCGGCGGCGTCGGTTTCCCTCGAGCGGACGTCCTGTGCGCCGGCGAGTAGGCGGGTGCTGATGCCCACCAACAACTCGACCAGCAAGGACTCTTTGTTGGGGAAGTGGCGGTAGATTGCCGGGCCGCTGACTCCCGCGGCGGCGCCGATGTCTTCGAGTCGCACCGCCAGAAACCCGCGTTCGGCGAACAGCCGCTCGGCTGCGGCCAGCAGTTGCAACCGGCGGTCTGATTTGCGGCGACTGCGGCGATTCGGTGCCTGGTCGACCGGAGCGGACGCTGCCATACGGCCTCCCTGGACACTTCGGTTAATCCCCACTAACATTACATGAGTTAGTGACCATTAACCGAAATTGGTGTGCACCCCGATGACCTCTCCAGCGGAAAACCGCGAAGCGCACACCGTCCTTGTCGCACAGTTGCGCGACAAACTGACCACCGCTGCACTGGGTGGCTCCGAACGCGCCCGCACCCGCCATGTCGACCGCGGCAAACTCCTGCCCCGCGACCGCGTCGACGGTCTGCTCGATCCCGGCAGCCCGCTGCTCGAAATCGCTCCGCTGGCCGCGGACGGCATGTACGACGACGAATGCCCGGGGGCCGGCATCATCACCGGTATCGGTCGGGTATCGGGCCGTGAGTGCATGATCGTGGCCAACGATGCGACCGTCAAAGGTGGTACCTACTACCCGATTACGGTCAAAAAGCACTTGCGCGCACAAGAGATCGCCGAGCAGAATCATCTGCCCTGCATCTATCTGGTCGACTCCGGCGGCGCCTTTCTGCCCCGGCAAGACGAGGTGTTTCCCGACCGCGACCACTTCGGCCGGATTTTCTACAACCAGGCCCGGCTCAGTGCCAAAGGCATTCCGCAGATCGCCGCGGTGCTGGGGTCGTGCACGGCCGGGGGCGCGTACGTCCCGGCGATGAGCGACGAGGCAGTGATCGTTCGCAATCAGGGCACGATCTTTCTCGGCGGCCCGCCGCTGGTGAAGGCCGCCACCGGGGAAGTCGTCTCGGCGGAGGACCTCGGCGGCGGAGATCTGCACTCCAAGACCTCCGGTGTCACAGACCATCTCGCGCACGACGACCGCGATGCGCTGCGCATCGTCAGGCGCATCGTCTCGACATTGGGTCCGCGCGAACCACGCATCTGGGATCGGCTGCCCGCGGTGGACCCGATCGTCGATCAGTCCGAACTCTACGACGTGGTTCCCGTCGACCCGCGGATTCCCTACGACGTGCGCAACGTCATCACCCGGCTCGTCGACGGCGGTGAGTTCGGCGAATTCAAAGCCGAATACGGCATCACCTTGATTACCGGTTTCGCCCACATCCACGGCCACCCGGTCGGCATCGTCGCCAACAACGGCGTGCTGTTCTCCGAATCCGCGCTCAAAGGCGCGCATTTCATCGAATTGTGCGACAAGCGGATGGTGCCGCTGCTGTTCCTGCAGAATATCTCCGGGTTCATGGTCGGCCGCGATTACGAGGCCGGCGGCATCGCTAAAAACGGCGCCAAGATGGTGACTGCGGTGGCATGCGCGCGGGTGCCCAAGCTCACTGTGGTCATCGGCGGCTCCTACGGGGCGGGCAACTACTCGATGTGTGGCCGCGCGTATTCGCCGCGATTCCTGTGGATGTGGCCGAACGCCCGGATATCGGTCATGGGCGGCGAGCAGGCTGCGTCGGTGCTGGCCACGGTGCGCGGGGAGATGACCGCCGAGGAGGAAGAAGCGCTCAAGGCCCCGATCCGCGCGCAGTACGAGCATCAGGGTAATCCGTATTATTCGACCGCCCGGCTCTGGGACGACGGAGTGATCGATCCAGCTGACACCAGAACAGTTGTCGGTCTTGCACTTTCAGCAGCGTCCCATACGCCGGTCGACGCGGTCTCCTACGGCGTCTTCCGGATGTGAGTGTGATGATCTTCAACACGGTTCTGGTCGCCAACCGGGGTGAGATCGCCGTTAGGGTGATCCGGACGCTCAAGGCGATGGGGATCCGGTCGATTGCGGTGTTCAGCGACGCGGACGTCAACGCACGCCACGTCGCTGCGGCGGACGCTGCCGTCGCGATCGGCCCGGCACCCGCGCGAGACAGCTACCTCAACATTGCGGCCATCGTCGACGCGGCGGTGCGCAGTGGAGCCCAAGCCGTTCATCCCGGCTACGGATTCCTCTCGGAGAACGCCGATTTCGCGGCCGCATTGGCCTCGGCGGGAGTGACGTTCATCGGGCCGCCAGTGGGTGCCATCCAGACCATGGGTGACAAGATCACCGCGAAGGGGACTGTCTCGGCATTCGGCGTGCCGGTGGTTCCGGGCATCGCCCGGCCGGGGCTCACCGACGACGACCTGATCACCGCGGCTGACGACATCGGTTACCCGGTGTTGGTCAAGCCATCCGCCGGTGGCGGCGGCAAAGGCATGCGCATGGTCGAGCGGCCCGCCGACCTGCCTGCCGCGCTGGTCAGTGCCCGCCGCGAGTCGGTCGCGGCGTTCGGCGACGACACGCTGTTCTTGGAGCGATTTGTATTGCGGCCCAGGCATATCGAAGTTCAGGTGATGGCCGATGCTCACGGCAACGTGGTGCACTTCGGCGAGCGGGAGTGCAGCCTGCAGCGCAGACACCAGAAGGTCATCGAAGAGGCGCCGTCACCGCTGTTGGATCCCGAAACGCGCGCCCGGATCGGCGCCGCTGCGTGTGACACCGCCAGGAGTGTGGACTACACCGGCGCGGGCACGGTGGAATTCATCGTCTCGGCCGACCGGCCCGAGGAGTTCTTCTTCATGGAGATGAACACCCGGCTGCAGGTCGAGCATCCGGTCACCGAGCTGGTGACCGGATGGGATCTGGTCGAATGGCAGGTCCGGGTCGCGGCGGGGGAGACCCTGACCACGAGTCAGGATGATATTGCGTTGCACGGCCATGCGATTGAAGCGCGGATCTATGCCGAGGATCCATCGCGCGGATTCCTGCCCACCGGCGGCGATGTGCTGGCTCTGGTCGAACCCGACGGGGTCGGTGTCCGAGTGGATTCGGGCCTGTCCACGGGAACGGTCGTCGGCAGCGACTACGACCCGATGCTGGCGAAAGTGATCGCGCACGGCGCGGATCGAGCCGCCGCACTGCGAACTCTCGATCGGGCCTTGGCCGACACGGCGGTACTCGGTGTCGTGACCAACATCGACTTCGCCCGTTTCCTGCTGGCCGATTCCGACGTCATCGCCGGCCGGCTCGACACCGGGCTGTTGGACCGCCGCGCAGGCGAATTCGTCGCCGTTTCGCCGAGTGACGAGCAATTCGCCGCGGCCGCGGTCTACCTCTGGCTGCGGCGCTTTCCGGCGCCGGGCGCGGACTTGTGGGAGGTGCCGTCGGGATGGCGGGTGGGCCGGCACGCGCCGGTCAGCGTCCGCCTGCGGGCCGGTGAACGTACCGAGCACGTTCACATCACCGGTACGGCGAATACCGCCGACGTTCGCATAGAGGACGGCGAACATCGTTCGCTGCTGGCATCTTTGGTTGGCAATCGGTTGACCGTGACCCTGGACGGCCTGCGCCGCGAATACACCGTGGCGGCGGCGGACAGCACCATCTGGATCGCCGGCGACGGGGCGACGGCGGTGCTCGAAGAGGTGCGCGAAGCCTCGGTGCGCGCCGACGAAGAGCAGAGCGGCGACGCCGAATTAGTCAGCCCGATGCCCGGTGCGATCGTCGCGGTCAGTGTCGACGACGGTGCCGAGGTGCGGGCCGGAACGGTCGTCGTCACCGTCGAAGCAATGAAGATGGAACACGCGCTGACCGCACCCGTCGACGGGGTGGTCGAACTTCTTGTCGCCGTTGGCGATCAGGTCAAAGTGGGCCAGACCCTGGCCCGAATTGCCGCAAAGACAGACAGCAGACTTCAGACAAAGGACGGCGCTCATGACTAATTTCCTGTCCACGGCTTCGCTGCCGGACGAATACCAGCAGTTGGCCAAGACCGTGCGTGACTTCGCCCAGAGCGTCGTCGCACCGGTCGCCGCGCGCCACGACGCCGAGCATTCCTTCCCGTATGAGGTGGTCGCGGGCATGGCCGAGATGGGCCTGTTCGGTCTGCCGTTCCCGGAAGAGTGGGGCGGGATGGGCGGCGACTACTTCGCGCTGTGTCTGGCGTTGGAGGAGCTGGGCAAAGTCGACCAGAGCGTGGCGATAACCCTGGAGGCCGGCGTCTCACTGGGTGCCATGCCCATCTACCGGTTCGGCACCGAGGCGCAGAAGCGGGAATGGCTGCCGGAGTTGGCCAGCGGCCGTGCCCTGGGGGCATTCGGCCTGACCGAGCCCGGTGGCGGCACCGATGCTGGCGCGACCAAGACCACCGCGCACCTCGACGACGGGCAGTGGGTGATCAACGGCTCCAAGCAGTTCATCACCAACTCCGGCACCGACATCACCAAGCTGGTCACCGTGACCGCGGTGACCGGCCAGCGGGACGGCAAGAAAGAGATCTCGTCGATCCTGGTGCCGGTGCCCACCCCGGGATTCACTGTGGAGCCGGCGTACGACAAGGTCGGCTGGAACGCCTCGGATACCCATCCACTGAGCTTCGACGACGTGCGGGTGCCCGAGGAGAACCAGCTCGGCGAACGTGGCCGCGGGTACGCCAACTTTCTGCGCATTCTCGACGAGGGCCGGATCGCGATCGCCGCGCTGTCCACCGGGGCGGCACAGGGTTGCGTCGACGAGAGCGTCAAGTACGCGCGGGAACGCGAGGCGTTCGGGCAGGCCATCGGCCGATACCAGTCCATCGCGTTCACCATCGCGCGGATGGAGGCACGCGCCCACACCGCGCGCACCGCCTACTACGACGCTGCGGCACTGATGCTGGCCGGTAAACCGTTCAAGAAACAGGCGGCGATCGCCAAGCTGGTCGCCAGCGAAGCGGCCATGGACAACGCCCGCGACGCCACCCAGATTCACGGTGGCTATGGCTTTATGAATGAATTCACTGTGGCCCGGCATTACCGGGACAGCAAAATCCTCGAGATCGGTGAAGGGACGACCGAAGTACAACTGATGTTGATCGCGCGAGAGGTTGGGCTGTGAAGTCGAGTGAGCGGAACGAAGTGACGGGAACGGAACGAACGGCGAGCAACCGGTGAAGACGGTAGTCCAGCGCGGGTTGTGGTTCGAAGAATTCGACATCGGCGTGCGGTACCTGCATCGCCCGGGCCGGACCCTCACCGAGGCTGACAACGTGCTGTTCACGACGTTGACGATGAATACCCAAGCGCTGCATCTTGATGCCGCGTTCTCCGACGCGCTGCCGCCGTTCAATCAGCGGCTGGTGAATTCGATGCTCACCCTGTCGACTCTGGTCGGATTATCAGTCGCCCAGCTGACCCAGGGCACCATCGTCGGCAATCTCGGCTTCTCCGAGATCGCCTTCCCCACACCGCTTTTCCACGGCGACACGCTGTACGCCGAAACCGTCATCCTCGAAAAGCGCGTATCCAAAAGCCGCCCCGGAGAGGGCATCGTGACGTTCGCGCACACCGGGCGCAACCAGCACGACGACGTCGTCGCCACCGCGAACCGCAAGACCCTGGTGCGGATGCAACCCGCGGAGGCCGGGGACGGGCGGGCCTGATGGGTCTGCAGAATCCCGGACCGGCGTGGCTGTTCTGCCCGGCCGATCGTCCTGAGCGTTACCACAAGGCCGCGGCAGCAGCCGATGTCGTGATCCTCGACCTCGAAGACGGTTGTGCTGCCGCCGATCGGCCGGCTGCGCGGCAAGCACTGGTCGACATGCAACTCGACCCGTCGCGCACCGTGGTGCGGGTCAACCAGTTCGGCACCGCCGACCAGGAACTCGACCTCGAGGCGCTGAAGAACACTCCGTACGACACCGTGATGCTGCCGAAATGTGAAGCGGTCGAGCACATTAGCGAACTTGCGCCGCTTGAGGTGATCGTGCTTGTCGAGTCGCCCAAGGGCGCGCTGATCGTGACGGACACCGTTCAGGTGGACAACGCCGTCGCGGTGATGTGGGGCGCCGAGGACCTGTTCGCAGTACTCGGCGGCACCGCTAACCGCTACCCGGACGGGACATATCGCGAGGTGGCTCGCCACGTCCGTTCGCAGGCGCTACTGGCGGCCAAGGCCTATGGTCGCCTCGCGCTGGACTCGGTGTACCTCGACATCAAAGACCTCGACGGACTGCGTAGCGAGGTCGACGACGCCGTAGCGGTGGGCTTCGACGCGAAGGTCGCGATCCACCCCAGTCAGGTGCCGGTGATCCGGGCTGGGTATGCGTCGTCAGCCGATGAGGTGCGTTGGGCGCGAGACGTTCTCGCGGCGGCGGTCGGGGAACGCGGTGTGTTCGCATTCGAGGGCAAGATGGTGGATGCGCCGGTGTTGCGGCGGGCTGAGCGGATCGTGCATTTGGCGGACGCCGGCCCGTAGCCGATTTGTCGTCACTTCCGTTTGGCCGCGGCAAGACGGGCGGCGAACTCCGGCGACTGGATCGACGTGGCCTGCGGCCCAAGTTCGGTGTCCTTGGCGAGCTCGTGCAATTCGACGTCGAGCGTTCCCGGGCTGGCGGTGGCGCGCATGGTGGCCTTGGTCGCCAGCACCACCTCGCGCGGCGCTGCCGCCGGTCCCGCCGCCAATTGCAGGGCCGCCGCCACCGGATCGTCGGCGACGCTGAGCGCCAGGCCATGTTGCACAGCGGATTCGGCGTCGAAGCGCATACCGAACAGCAAGGCAGCGCGCGCCACCTGCGGTCCAACCCCACGCTGCAGCATCCACGTCGCCCCGCCGCCAGGGTGAATCCCGAGCTTTTGGAAACGGCTGTCGAACAAGGCGTTCGGCCCGGCGATCCGAACATCGGCGGCCAGTGCCAGGTTCAGCCCCGCGCCGACGGCGGGGCCGTTGACGGCAGCGATTGTGGGCAGCGCGCATTTGCCGACGGCCATGAACCCGTCATACAGCTGCTGCAGGCCCTCTTCGGCCGCGCTGCCCAGCGCCGACAGGTCGGCGCCGGCGCAAAACGCTTTGCCGGCTCCGGTGACGACGACCGCGTGCACGGCTGGGTCGGCCTCGGCGCGCTCCACGGCGGCGCGCAACTGCGCCGACATTTCACCGGTGACCGCGTTGCGCCGTTCCGGGTCGTTGACGGTGATCAGCGCGACATGATCGTCGACGCTGAACAGGACAAGGTCGGATTCGGCCATGAGATACCTCGCAGATTTCGTCGGCGACGGCACATTGCGCACCATCCGGGATCGTCTGCCACGGGTAGCGCATCAGTCACGGTGGCATCCGTCGGCAGGTACCCCCGGCAGGATTCGAACCTGCGACCACAAGATTAGAAGTCATGTGCTCTATCCAGCTGAGCTACGGGGGCCGAAGACTATTAAGCCAGGTCAGTGTAGCCAACCGGGAAAACGGGTACCTAAGCTCGCGCAACGCCGACCGAAATGCCGTGCAGGGTTAGCGATTCGGTTAGTGTGAGGCCCGCCACACACGCTGGCCGATGGCCGGGCGTGTGCTCAACGACGAGGAGTTGGCAAGGATGACCGTAGTCACCGACGTCAGGGCGCGATACTCGCAGGCGCGAGCCGAAGTGCTGCGTCAGGGATCGCAGCTCGCAGCCGCGCCGATCGGCGCCTACCGCACCGGATCGTTGCTGCTTCGGGGATCGCCCACTGTCGCGGGCTTCTTGGCCGGCTGGCTTTCTGCTGAATTTCCTCCGCACGTCGTTACCGGGCACGCGCTGGCCGGGGTGACGCCGCTGTCCATCGGCCGGGTCGCGACGAGCTGGGCGGCCCAGCGTGCAGATCGCATCCTCACCGCCGCGCTGCAGGACTCATTCGGTGCGCAGTACAGCGACTCGGTCCATCATCCGATCGACGACCGGCCCGTCCGTCGGGGTGGGGTGTTGCACTCTGCCCGCGGCCACCGTCGTTACGCGGCGCAGACGTCGGACATCGCCTACGGCCCGGACACCCGCCACAACTTGCTGGACATCTGGCGCCACCGGAACGTCAAGGTCGGCGGCCGCGCGCCGGTGCTGCTGCAGATTCCGGGCGGCGCGTGGACCGTCAACGGTAGGCGGCCGCAGGGCTACCCCCTGATGGGCCGGATGGCCGAACTCGGGTGGGTCTGTGTCTCGATCGACTACAGCAAGAGCCCTCGCAGTACGTGGCCGGCACACATCGTCGACGTCAAGCGAGCGCTGGCCTGGGTTCGCGAGAATATCGCCGACTACGGCGGCGATCCCAACTTCATCGCGGTCACCGGCGGCTCGGCGGGCGGGCATTTGGCCTCGCTGCTCGCGCTCAGCGCCAACGACCCACGACTTCAGCCCGGGTTCGAGGACGCGGACACCACTGTTCAGGCCGCGGTGCCGTATTACGGCATCTACGACCTCACTGATGCCAAGAAAATGCACGAGATGATGATGCCGTTCCTCGAGCTTTTCGTCATCAAAGAGCGCTACTCCGACAACCCCGGACTTTACGAACTGGCGTCACCGATTTCGTATGTCCACCGCGATGCGCCGCCATTTTTCGTACTCCACGGCGAGTGTGACTCGGTGATCCCGAGCGTGCAGGCGCAGGACTTTTGCGGCGCACTTCGTGAGGCCGGCGCGCAGACTGTGGGCTACGCCGAGCTGCCCAATGCCCACCACGCTTTCGATTTGTTCGCCACAGTCCGATCGCGACTGGCCGCCGATGCCGTCGCCGACTTCTTAGGTGTTGTCTACGGACAGCATTTGCAGTCGCAATCAGGGGCTGGCGCGCGAGCACGCCACTTCGACCGGCTGACTCGGCGTGCCACGCACCCGGCAGTTCGCTTCGAATTAGCCAGCACGCCAGGCTGTTTCGCAGGTCGCTCAGAGCGCCTCTGATCTCGCGTTATGATCCGGACAATCGGCTACCGTCACCGCCCTAACCGGGCTACGTTGGAATTGCGTGGAGCGTCGTGGCGAGGGCCGCGGATCTAGTCGAAACGGGAGGCTTGAGTGGCGATGGCGGCGTTGGCCGGAGCGGGGAGCTTTGGTGGCTGAGCAGCTCGACGCGGCGGGATTGCCGACGGCGCTTGCGCCGGTTGACTACCTCCTGCATCGGGGAGAAGCGAATCCGCGTACTCGCTCCGGAATCATGGCCCTGGAGATCCTGGACACCACGCCGGACTGGGACCGCTTCCGCACCCGGTTCGAGAACGCGTCACGAAAGGCGTTACGGCTGCGGCAGAAGGTGGTCGTGCCGACGTTGCCGACAGCCTCGCCGCGCTGGGTCGTCGATCCCGACTTCAACCTCGACTTCCACGTCCGCAGAATGCGTGTCTCGGAACCGGGTTCGCTGCGGCAGGTATTCGACCTCGCGGAGTTGATGCTGCAGTCGCCGCTGGACACCGCGCGGCCGCTGTGGACGGCCACCCTGATCGAAGGCTTACCGGACGGCAGGGCGGCGACGCTGCTTCACCTGTCGCACGCCGTCACCGACGGTGTCGGCAGCGTCGAGATGTTTGCCCACATCTACGACCTCGAGCGAGATCCCCCGTCCCGGCCAGTCCCTGACCAACCCATCCCGCAGGATCTGACAGCCAACGACTTGATGCGTGAAGGTTTCAATCGATTGCCCCTGAACGTCGCCAACGGAGCCCGCAACGCCCTGTGGGGAGCGGCATCGATGGTCGGGCGAGCGGTGGTCAAGCCCGGCGCCGCGGCGGCCGGCGTGTTCAACTACGCCCGCTCGGGCGCGCGGGTGGTCAGCCGCGCCGCTGAGCCGTCTCCGCTGCTTCGTCGCCGCAGCCTGGCGACCCGCAGCGAAGCGATCGACATTCCACTGTCCGACCTGCACCGGGCGGCAAAAGCCGGCGGCGGTTCGATCAACGACGCCTACCTGGCCGGTCTGTCCGGCGCGCTGGGGCGCTATCACGAGGCACTCGGGGTGCCGATCACCACGCTGCCGATGGCCGTGCCGGTCAGCCTGCGGGCCGATTCCGATGCTGCCGGCGGCAACCGGTTCACCGGCGTCAACCTGGCGGCTCCGGTCGGCACTGCCGATCCGGTCGCCCGTATGCAGAAGATCCGCTTGCAGATGACCCAGCGCCGCGACGAGCCTGCGATGGACATCATCGGTTCGATCGCGCCGTTACTCAGCGTATTGCCGGGACCGTTGCTGGAGTCGATGACCGGCTCGGTCGTCGGCTCCGACGTCCAGGCCAGCAACGTTCCGGTCTACCCGGGCGACACGTTTATCGCCGGGGCAAAGGTTCTGCGGCAGTATGGTATTGGCCCGCTGCCCGGCGTGGCCATGATGGTTGTGCTGATTTCCAGGGGTGGCTACTGCACCATCACGGCGCGCTACGACCGTGCGGCCATCCGGGACGAGGCGTTGTTCGCCCGATGCCTGTTGGCGGGCTTCAACGAAATCCTCGCGTTGGCAGGCGATCCCGTCCCGCAAGCGGTGCCCTCGTCATTCAGCGCGAGTCGTCCGGCGCGGCAAAGCGATCGGCGGCAGGCTTGTGACGCGGCGACGAGCAACGAGCGAGGACGCAGAGAAAGGCGCGCCAAAGTCGCAGAAATCACCGCGCGACTTACGGTTGCCGGGGTCGGTCGCCGAAATCATGGCCAGCCCGCCAGGGCCCCAGATCGGCGCATTTTTCGACCTGGACGGGACCTTGGTAGCCGGCTTCACCGCCGTGATCCTCACCCAGGAACGGATTCGCCGCCGCGACATGGGCGTCGGCGAGATGGTCAGCATGGTCGCCGCCGGCCTGAACCACCAACTCGGGCGTATCGAATTCGAAGAACTCATCGGCAAGGCGTCGGGGGCGTTGCGCGGACGCATGTTGAGCGATCTGGAAGAGATCGGCGAGCGGCTGTTCGTGCAGCGAATCGAATCCCGCGTCTACCCGGAGATGCGCGAGCTGGTCCGCGCGCACCTGGCCCGCGGTCACACCGTGGTGCTGAGTTCGTCGGCGCTGACCATCCAGGTCGGTCCGGTGGCGCGCTTCCTCGGCATCGCCAACACGCTCACCAATAAATTCGAGACCGACGACGACGGCGTCCTCACCGGCGCCGTGGTAAATCCGATTCTGTGGGGCCCGGGAAAGGCCGCCGCGGTGCAGAAGTTCGCCGGCGAGAACGGCATTGATCTCAAGGACAGTTACTTCTACGCCGACGGTGACGAAGATGTCGCGTTGATGTATCTGGTCGGCAACCCGCGCCCGACCAACCCCGAAGGCAAGATGGCCGCCGTCGCCAAGCGGCGCGGCTGGCCGATTCTGCGGTTCAGCAGCCGCAGCGGTGGGGGCATCACAGCGCAACTGCGCACGCTCGCCGGGGTCGGTTCGGTTATTCCCGTCGCCGCCGGTGCGTTGGGGATCGGGCTGCTGACCCGCAGCAGGCGCCGCGGTGTCAACTTCTTCACGGCAACGTGGTCGCAGATGTTGTTGACCGCCAGCGGTGTACAGCTGAACATCCTCGGTGAAGAGAATCTGACCGCCGAGCGTCCCGCGGTGTTCATCTTCAATCACCGCAACCAGGCTGACCCGGTCATCGTCGGCGCGCTGATCCGCGACAACTGGGTTGCGGTGGGCAAGAAGGAACTTGAGAGCGATCCGATCATGGGCACGCTCGGCAAGGTGCTTGATTCGGTCTTCATCGACCGGGACAACCCGGCCGCGGCGATTGAGTCGCTGCATCAGGTCGAAGAGCGTGCCAGGCAAGGGCTTTCGATCATGGTTGCGCCCGAAGGCACCAGGATGGACACCACCAGCGTCGGGCCGTTCAAGAAGGGGCCGTTCCGCATGGCGATGGCGGTGGACATACCGATCGTGCCGATCGTGATCCGCAATGCCGAGATCATCGCGGCGCGCAACTCCACCACGATGAATCCGGGCACCGTGGATGTTGCTGTGTTCCCGCCGATCTCGGTGAGCGACTGGACAGTTGACACGCTGTCGGACCGCATCGCCGAAGTGCGTCAACTCTTCGTGGACGCTTTGGCCGACTGGCCGGTCGACGAGTTGCCTGAGCATGACGTGTACCGGAAGAAACCGGTTCCGCTAAAGGTGCCACGCAAGGCCGCCGCCAAAGCCGTCAAGGCGGCACCCGCGAAAGCCCCAGCCAAAAAGACCCCAGCCAAGAAGACCGCCGCCAAGAAGACCGGGCTAAAAAGACCGCAGCCAAAAAGACCCCAGCCAAAAAGACCGCCGCCAAGAAGACCGTGGCCAAGAAAGCGACGGCCAAGAAAGCCACGAAGGCGGCCCCACCCCGGGCGACCAATGCTCAGCAGAGCACGCCACCGCCCAAAGGACGATCGTGAGCAGACAGGCCCCTGACACCGGTTCTTTCAGCACCACCGACGACACGCTGGTGTTGGCATCGGCCTCCTCGTCGGTCGAATCGGAGCTGCTCGCAACGTGGTTGGACCAAGAACGCGCCCGGCACCCTGAGACCAAACTCGAGGTGCTGCCCTTGCCGGCGCGCGGCTCGTCTCCCGGCGAAGTGGCTCAGCTTGTCGAACAGCTCGAGCTGGACGAGGACCGATCGATCGTGCCGGTGCGGGTGTTCTGGATGCCGCGTGCCGACGCGTCGGCGTTGAACCAGTTGGCCGCGTTGATCCCTGGCCAAAATCCGTATGAGCCCAGCGAGCGTCAACAGCGCCGTATCCTGCGCTCCGACCGCTCGCGCGCCCGGGTGGTCGCCGGCGAATCGGCCAAAGTGTCTGAGCTTCGTCAGCAGTGGCGGGACAACACCGTCGGCGACAACCCGCGTGACTTCGCGCATTTCGTCACCCGCCGAGCGCTGTTGGCCTTGGAACGCGCCGAATACCGAATCCTCGGACCGCAGTACAAGTCCCCGCGGTTGATACCGCCGGAGATTCTGGCGTCCACGCGATTCCGCGCCGGATTGGAAAAGATTCCGGGCGCCACGATCGAAGAAGCCGAGAAGATGCTCGACGAGCTCGCCACCGGCTGGAGTCGGGTGTCGGTCGACCTCGTCTCCGTCTTGGGCAGGATGCTGAGTCGGGGATTCGACCGGGACATCGATTACGACGAGTACCAGGTCGCCGCGATGCGCTCGGCCTTGGAGACGCATCCCGCGGTCCTGTTGTTTTCGCACCGCTCCTACATCGACGGCGCGGTGATGCCGGTCGCGATGGCGGAGAATCGGCTGCCCCCAGTGCATGTGTTCGCCGGCCTCAACCTGGCGTTCGGGTTGATGGGTCCGTTGATGCGTCGCGCCGGCGTCATCTTCATCCGGCGCAACATCGGCGACAACGCGCTGTACAAGTACGTGCTGCGCGAGTACGTGGGCTATGTGGTGCAGAAACGGTTCAACCTGAGCTGGTCCATCGAGGGGACCCGCTCGCGCACCGGCAAGATGCTGCCGCCGAAACTCGGTCTGACGAGCTATGTCGCCGACGCCTATCTGGATGGTCGCAGCGAAGACATTCTGCTGCAAGGGGTTTCGATCAGCTTCGATCAGCTGCACGAAACCGCCGAGTATGCCGCTTATGCCCGCGGCGGGGAGAAGCGAGCGGAGGGATTCGGCTGGCTGTACAACTTCATCAAGGCGCAGGGTGAACGCAACTACGGCAGGATCTACGTCCGCTTCCCCGAGGCGGTCTCGATGCGGGATTATCTCGGCCCGTCGGGCGGCCCGGCAGCATCTGACGAAGACGTCAAACGCCTTGCGCTGCAGAAGATGTCGTTCGAAGTCGCGTGGCGTATTCTGCAGGCGACGCCGGTCAATGCCACCGGCCTGGTATCGGCGCTGCTGCTGACCACACACGGGCTCGCGCTGACGCTCACGCAGCTGCACCACACCCTGCAGGACTCGCTCGACTACCTCGAACGCAAACAGACCCCGATGTCGACCAGTGCGCTGCGGCTGAGGACGCCCGACGGTGTCCGTTCCGCCGTCGACTCACTGTCCAACGGCCACCCGATAACCCGTGTCGACAGCGGCCGAGAACCCGTGTGGCGCATCGCCCCCGAAAATGAGCACGCTGCCGCGTTCTATCGCAACTCGGTCATTCACGCATTCCTGGAGACGGTGATCGTCGAGCTTGCGCTTGCGCACGCCGGCCGTGCCGACGGCGACCGGGTCGAGGCGTTCTGGAAGCAGGCCATGCGGTTGCGCGATCTGCTGAAGTTCGACTTCTACTTTGCCGATTCGGCCGCGTTCCGGCAGAACATCGCCGAAGAGATGGCGTGGCAACAAGATTGGGAATCGCAGGTCGCAGCCGGCGCCGCGGAGATCGACGCGATACTGTACGCCAAGCGGCCGTTGATGTCTGATGCCATGCTGCGGGTCTTCTTCGAGGCCTACGAGCTCGTGGCCGACGTGCTGCGCGACGCGCCGGCGGACATCGATGAGAAACAACTCACCCAGTTGGCGCTCGGCGTCGGCAAACAATACGTCGCGCAAGGGCGGGTGCGTAGCAGCGAGCCGGTGTCGGCATTGTTGTTCGCGACCGCGCGCCAAGTCGTGGCCGACCAGGATCTACTCAAGCCCGCACCGGACCTGGCCGACCGCCGGCTCGAGTTCCGCCGTGAGCTGCAAGCCATCCTGCAGGATTTCGACCACGTCGGGCACATCGCGCGCAAGCAGTTCGTCGCCCGGGAAACCGAGGCCCGAAGTGCAGGGCGGCACGGTAAGTAACCGATAGCCGGGGAGCTCATACTCTGTATTCATGACGGGTGCTTCGGTCGCCGGCCGCCGTGCGGTGGCATGGCCGCTGCTCGTCGGGGTGGCGGCGCTGGCCGGGTGCACCGCGGCGGGCATCGGGGCGCTGTCACTGGCGTCGGCGCTGACCGCGACAGGGTTACCCGACCCCGGCCCGGTGACCACAGTGGGACTGCCCTTCGTCCGGGCCGCCGGCGAGGTCGCCGCGGTGGTGGCCGTGGGAGCGTTTCTGCTGGCGGCGTTCCTGGTTCCGCCGCAGGGCAACGGCGTGTTGGACGCCGACGGGTACCGCGCGCTGCGGGTCGGGACGATCGCGTCCGGGGCCTGGGCGGTGTGTGCCGCACTGTTGGTGCCGCTGACCATTTCCGACGTCTCGGGTCAGCCGCTCGCCGCCCACTTGAATCCAGCGACTCTGTGGTCACTGGCCAGTCTGATCAATATCTCGGCGGCGTGGCGATGGACCGCGCTGCTGGCTGCGGTGGTCACGCTGGCCAGCCTGCCGGTGCTGCGCTGGTCATGGACTCCGCTGCTGCTGGTCGGGTCGTTAGGCACGCTCATACCGCTGGCGCTGACTGGGCACGCGTCGGCCGGCGGTTCGCACGACCTCGCCACCAATAGCCTGCTGATCCACCTGGTCGCGGCCAGCCTGTGGGCCGGCGGGCTGCTGGCGTTGCTCACCCATGTCGCTCGCGGTGGCCAGCACGCGGCACTGGCCGCCCGGCGGTTTTCGGTGATCGCGCTGTGCTGCTTTGCCGCGATGGCGGTCAGCGGCGTCGTCAACGCTCTGGTGCGAATCCTGCCGTCAGACCTGCTCACCACCGACTACGGCCGGCTGGTGGTCGCCAAGTTCGTCGCGTTGTGTCTGCTCGGCGTCGTCGGCTGGCGGCAGCGACGATCCGGAGTCGTTGCGCTGCAAGCAGATCCCGGGTCGCGAATCGCTTTCGTGCGGCTGGCGCTGATCGAGGCGCTGCTTTTCGGCGTCACGTTCGGCATCGCCGTCGGCCTCGGTCGCACACCTCCGCCCCCGCTGCCGATCGGAGTGCCCTCGATTTCCGACGTGAAGATCGGGTACGACTTCGCCGGGCCGCCAACCCCGGTCCGGGTGCTGTTGGATTGGCGTTTCGACCTGATCTTCGGGACGGCCGCAATCGTGTTCGCCGCGTTGTATCTGGCGGCCGTGCGCCGCCTGCGCCGCCGCGGTGATGCCTGGCCGCGCGGACGGACGGTGTCCTGGCTGCTTGGCTGCCTGGCGCTGCTGTTCGTCACCTCGTCGGGCGTGGGGCGCTACATGCCGGCGATGTTCAGCATGCACATGGCGGCGCACATGATGCTGTCGATGCTGGTACCGGTCCTGCTGGTGTTAGGGGGTCCCGTTGGCCTGGCGTTGCGAGCGCTGCCGGCAGCCGGGCGCGGCGAACCACCGGGCATGCGGGAGTGGATACTGGCCGCCCTGCACAGCCGGTTGTCGAAGATCCTGACCAACCCGTTGGTCGCCACGGCGTTGTTCGTCGCCGGGTTCTACGGCCTCTACCTGGGCGGCCTGTTCGACGCCGCGGTGGGGAGCCACATCGGGCATCTCGTGATGAATCTGCACTTTCTGCTCAGCGGCTACCTGTTCTACTGGGTGGTCATCGGTGTCGACCCCACGCCGCGGCCGATCCCGCCGATAGCCAAGGTGGCGGTGGTGTTCGCCTCGCTGCCGTTGCACGCATTTTTCGCCATTGTGCTGATGAGCATGCCGAACGTGCTCGGCGGGAGCTTCTACCGCTCGCTGCACCTGAGCTGGCACACCGACCTGCTGGGTGACCAGCGGCTCGGCGGTGGAATGGCTTGGGCCGCAGGGGAAATACCCCTCGCCGTAGTCATGATCGCGTTGCTGGTGCAGTGGTCGCGCAGCGACCAGCGAACCGCCCGCCGTTTGGATCGTGCGGCCGACCGCGACGACGGCGCCGAGTTGGCGGCCTACAACGCGATGCTGTCCGAGTTGGCTCGCCGGGGCCGTTAAGGGTTCGTGGCTGCCGGCTCATCCACAGTCCCGGTTTGCTCCACAGGATTGAGCGTCCCGCGCCGGTGATGTCCGCTTGTTGTCGGCAGCGCCGAGGTGAATAGCGGTCAGCACCGGCGGCGAGCGCCGTCGCATCGAAGAGAGGGATGAGCAATGTTCGAAACGCCGCTGACCGTGGTCGGCAACATCGTCAACGACCCGATCCGTCGCACGGTCGGAGACCAGGAGGTCCTGAAATTCCGGGTTGCGAGCAATTCCCGGCGCCGGGGTGCCGACGGGACGTGGGAGCCCGGCAATTCGCTGTTCGTCACCGTCAACTGCTGGGGTCGGCTGGTGTCCGGGGTGGGCGCGTCGCTGGGCAAGGGCTCGCCGGTGATCGTGGTGGGCCATGTGCACACCAGCGAGTACGAGGACCGCGACGGTGTGCGGCGTTCGACTCTGGAGATGCGTGCCGGCTCGGTCGGGCCTGACCTGTCTCGCTGCATCGCCCGCGTCGAGAAAACGGTCACCGCTGTTCCCGACGCCACCGCGGAAACGGCCGATGCCGGCGACGCGGACGACGCCGATGACGGCGAGCCGGTGGCGAAGTTGCCGTTGTCGGCTTAGGGGCGAGGCGGACGAGTTGCCTAGTATGGGGCGCGAGCAACCTCGTAAACCAGAAAGGCAACACCGCCACATGGCTGAGTTCATCTACACGATGAAGAAGGTCCGCAAGGCGCACGGCGACAAAGTCATCCTCGACGACGTCACCCTGAGCTTCTACCCGGGCGCCAAGATCGGTGTCGTCGGCCCCAACGGGGCGGGTAAGTCGAGCGTCTTGCGGATCATGGCGGGGCTGGACAAGGCAAACAACGGCGAAGCGTTCCTTGCCAACAACGCCACCGTCGGGATCCTGCTCCAGGAGCCGCCGCTGAACGAGGAAAAGACCGTTCGCGGCAACGTCGAAGAAGGGCTCGGCGACATCAAGGTCAAGCTCGACCGCTTCAACGAAGTCGCCGAGCTGATGGCCACCGACTACTCCGACGAGCTGATGGATGAGATGGGCAAGCTGCAGGAGGACCTGGACCACGCCAACGCGTGGGACCTCGACTCCCAGCTCGAGCAAGCCATGGACGCGCTGCGCTGTCCGCCGCCCGACGAGCCGGTCACCCATCTCTCCGGCGGTGAGCGCCGCCGCGTGGCGTTGTGCAAGCTGCTGTTGTCCAAGCCGGACCTGCTGCTGCTCGACGAGCCGACCAACCACCTGGACGCCGAGAGCGTGCAGTGGCTCGAACAGCACCTCGCCGCCTACGAGGGCGCAGTGCTGGCCGTCACCCACGACCGGTACTTCCTCGACAACGTCGCCGAGTGGATCCTCGAGCTCGACCGCGGCCGCGCCTATCCCTACGAGGGCAACTACTCCACCTACCTGGAGAAGAAGGCCGAGCGGATCGGGGTGCAGGGCCGCAAAGACGTCAAGTTGCAGAAGCGGCTGACCGAAGAGTTGGCCTGGGTCCGGTCCGGCGCCAAAGCCCGCCAGGCCAAGAGCAAGGCCCGTCTGCAGCGCTACGAGGAAATGGCGGCCGAGGCGGAGAAGACCCGCAAGCTCGATTTCGAAGAGATCCAGATCCCGGTCGGCCCGAGGTTGGGCAACCTGGTGGTCGAGGTCGACCATCTCGACAAGGGCTTCGAAGGTCGCACGCTGATCAAGGATCTGTCGTTCACGCTGCCCCGCAACGGCATTGTCGGCGTGATCGGTCCCAACGGCGTTGGTAAGACCACGCTGTTCAAGACCATCGTCGGGCTCGAACAGCCGGACAGCGGCGTCGTCAAGGTCGGCGAGACCGTGAAGCTGAGCTACGTCGACCAGTCACGCGGCGGGCTCGACCCCAAGAAGAACGTCTGGCAGACGGTCTCCGATGGGCTGGACTACATCCAGGTCGGTCAGAACGAGATCCCGTCGCGGGCCTACGTGTCGGCGTTCGGTTTCAAGGGCCCCGACCAGCAGAAGCCGGCCGGGGTGCTTTCTGGTGGTGAGCGCAACCGACTGAACCTGGCGCTGACCCTCAAAGAGGGCGGCAACCTGATCCTGCTCGACGAGCCGACCAACGACCTCGACGTCGAAACGCTCGGGTCCCTGGAGAACGCGCTGGAGAAGTTTCCCGGCTGCGCGGTGGTGATCTCCCACGACCGCTGGTTCCTCGACCGGACCTGCACCCACATCCTGGCGTGGGAGGGCGACGGCGACCACGAAGCCAAGTGGTTCTGGTTCGAGGGCAACTTCGGCTCCTACGAGGAGAACAAAGTCGAACGTCTAGGTGCTGACGCGGCGCGTCCGCATCGGGTCACTCACCGAAGGCTCACTCGCGACTAGTGTCGGGCATGCCAGCGTCGGTATGGGTCCTGAGGAGCGGTCGGCATGACGATTGATCCCGGGTCCAGGTCGGCCGCACAGGGCGTTGATGACTGGGCGAACTTTACCGACGGTGACGACGTCCCCGACTGGATTGTCAAGGCCTACACCGACACCTACCAAGGCCCGCACAACGACGAGGCCGAAGCCAGTTCGGTGTCTGCGTCCGCGTCGATGTCGGCCCCCGCGGTTTCGCCTGCGCTGCTGAGCGCGCACCATCGGCTCGCGCAGCATCGCTCCGCCGCCGAGAGTCGGGTTGCCGTTTATCCCCCGGACGATTCAGGTGGATTCGGCCCCGCGCTGCAAGTCGTCACCGACGACGGCGCCATGTTGATCGACTCGGTCACCGTCTTGCTGCATCGGCTCGGCGTGGCCTACACGGCGATCATGAACCCGGTCTTCCAGGTTCGTCGCGACGACGCCGGAGAACTGCTCGGCGTTGGCCCACACACCTCCGACGACGACGGACTCGTCGAAACCTGGATCCACGTCCAACTGTCGCCGACGATGAATAGCAACGCGTTGCAGGAGGCGGAACGGCTGTTACCGGGTGTGCTCGCCGACCTGCGCCGGGTCGCGGCGGACTCCACGGCGATGCTCGCCGTCCTCAACGATCTGGCAGACGACGTCGAAACCAACGCGAACGGGCGCTACCCGGGTGACAACAACAGCGACGTCGCGACGCTGTTGCGCTGGCTGGCCGAGGGGCATTTCACCCTGCTGGGCTATCAACGCTGCCCCGTTCGCGACGGACGGGTGTCGGGCGAAGCGGCGACGGCCAGCCTCGGTGTACTCCGCCGGCGCACGGGCTCCCGCCCTCGCTTGACCGAGGACACCGAACTGTTGGCGCTGGCGCAGACCGACGTCGCCAGCTACCTACGCTTCGGCGCCTATCCCTACGTCTTCGCCGTTCGCGAAACTGCTGACGGCAGCGTCTTCGAGCACCGGCTCATCGGGCTCTTCACGGTCGCGGCGATGAACGCCGATGTCCTTGAGATCCCGATCATTTCGCGTAGGGCCCACGAAGTGCTCACGCTCGCCGATCTCGACCCCGCCCATCCGGGCCAGCTGCTGCTCGATGTCATCCAGACCGTCCCGCGCTCAGAGCTTTTCGTGCGCAGCGCCGATCAGTTGCTGGCAATGGCCAAAGCCGTGGTCGACCTCGGGTCGGGCCGGCGAGCCCTGTTGTTCCTGCGCGCTGATCGGCTCGAGTACTTCGTCTCCTGCCTGGTCTACCTGCCTCGCGACCGCTACACCACGGCGGTGCGTCTCCAGATCGAAGACATCCTGGTCGGTGAATTCGGCGGCACCAGCCTCGAATTCACCGCCCGTGTCACCGAATCGCCTTGGGCGCTGCTGCATTTCATGGTCCGATTGCGCGACGACAGCGCCACCCGCATCGACACCTCCGAGACCAACCAGGTGCGGATTCAGGCGTTGTTGACCGAAGCCGCGCGTACCTGGTCCGACCGGATGATCGGCGAGGCCGCCGCCGCCTCAGTCGAACCCATCGAAGCCGAGCACTACGCGGGAGCGTTCTCCGAGGCGTACAGCCAGGCCGTCACGCCGTCAGAGGCGATCGATGACATCGCCATCGTCGAAGGGTTGACCGACGATTCGGTCAGGCTGGTGCTGTCCGATCACAACTACGACGAAACCGTCCGGCTGACATGGTATTTGGGTGGGCGGACGGCGTCGCTGAGTGAGTTGCTGCCGATGCTGCAGTCGATGGGCGTGGTGGTGCTCGAGGAGCGACCGTTCACCGTCACCCGCCCCGACGGGTTACCGGTGTGGATCTATCAGTTCAAGATCACCCCGCAACCGACGATTCCGCTGGCGCAACCGGGTCCGGAGCGTGAGGCGACCGCCCAACGCTTCGCCGACGCGGTCACCGCAATCTGGGAAGGCCGCGTCGAGGTCGACCGGTTCAACGAGCTGGTGATGCGTGCCGGTCTGACCTGGCAGCAAGTCGTGGTGCTGCGCAGTTACGCGAAGTATCTGCGCCAGGCGGGTTTTCCGTACAGCCAGTCCCACATCGAGTCGGTGATCAACGAGAATCCGAAAACGGCAAAGTCGTTGGTCGCCCTGTTCGAGGCGTTGTTCGATCCCGACCCGTCGGGTTCGCCGAAAAAGCGCGACGCGCAGGCCGCCGCCGCCGCGGTCGCGTCGGACATCGACGCGTTGGTCAGCATGGACACTGACCGGGTGTTGCGCGCATTCGCCTCGCTGATCCAGGCGACCCTGCGTACCAATTACTTTGTGACGGGCGAAGGATCGGCCCGCAGCCAAGACGTGCTGTCGTTGAAGTTGGACGCGCAGCTCATCGAAGAATTGCCACTGCCGCGCCCGAAGTTCGAGATCTTCGTGTACTCGCCCCGCGTCGATGGTGTGCACCTGCGATTCGGCTACGTCGCGCGCGGCGGGCTGCGGTGGTCGGACCGTCGAGAAGACTTCCGCACCGAGGTTCTGGGACTGGTCAAGGCTCAGGCCGTGAAGAACGCCGTCATCGTGCCGGTGGGCGCCAAGGGTGGATTCGTCGTCAAACAGCCTCCGCTGCCGACAGGTGACCCCGCCGCCGATCGCGACGCCACCCGCACCGAAGGCATCACCTGCTACAAGCTGTTCATCTCCGGATTGCTCGATCTCACAGACAATGTCGACCACACCAGCGGCGAGGTCAGTGCGCCGCCGGGAGTGGTGCGGCGCGACGGTGACGACGCCTATCTGGTCGTGGCCGCCGACAAAGGCACCGCGACGTTTTCCGACATCGCCAACGACGTCGCGAAGTCCTACGGGTTCTGGCTGGGCGACGCCTTCGCCTCCGGCGGGTCGGTCGGCTACGACCACAAAGCGATGGGCATCACCGCCAAAGGCGCGTGGGAAGCGGTCAAGCGGCACTTCCGGGAGATGGGCGTCGACACACAGACCGAGGACTTCACCGTGGTCGGCGTCGGCGACATGAGCGGCGATGTGTTCGGCAATGGGATGTTGCTGTCCAAGCACATTCGGCTCGTGGCCGCTTTCGACCACCGTCACATCTTCTTGGACCCTGATCCTGATCCGGCCCGATCGTGGGACGAACGACAGCGGATGTTCGACCTGCCCTCGTCCAGCTGGGACGACTACGACACGTCGCTGATCAGCGCGGGTGGCGGGGTGTACAGCCGTGAGCACAAATCCATCCCGATCACCGACGAGGTTCGCGCGGCGCTGGGCATTGACGACGAGGCGACCGAGATGGCGCCGCCCACGTTGATCCGCGCGATCCTGCGTGCACCGGTGGATCTGTTGTTCAACGGCGGGATCGGCACCTACATCAAGGCAGAAGCCGAATCCGACGCCGACGCCGGTGACCGCGCCAACGACGCAGTGCGGGTCAACGCGAACCAGCTGCGCGCGAAAGTCGTTGGCGAAGGCGGCAATCTGGGTGTCACGGCGTTGGGCCGCGTCGAGTTCGACCTGTGCGGCGGCCGGATCAACACCGACGCGATGGACAACTCGGCCGGCGTGGATTGCTCCGACCATGAAGTCAACATCAAAATCCTGATCGACGCGCTGGTTACCGCGGGCACGATCGACCCGGGCGAGCGCGCCGAGCTACTGGAGTCGATGACCGATGAGGTCGCCGAACTGGTGCTGGCCGACAACGCCGACCAGAACGACCTGATCGGCACCAGCCGCGCCAATGCCCCCAGCCTGTTGTCCGTGCACGCCGACCAGATCAAATATCTGGTGGCCGAGCGGGGGCTCAACCGCGAACTCGAAGCGCTGCCGTCGGACAAGGAGATCGCGCGCCGTCTCGAGGCCGGCCTGGGCCTGACGTCGCCCGAACTCGCGACGTTGATGGCACACGTCAAGCTCACGCTCAAAGACGACCTGCTTGCCACCGATCTGCCCGACCAGCCGGTGTTCGCCCGGAGGTTGCCACGGTATTTCCCGTCGCCGCTGCGCACACGGTTCGGCGACGCCATCCGATCTCACCAACTGAGGCGCGAAATCGTGACCACCATGCTGGTCAACGATCTCGTCGACATCGCGGGCATCAGCTATGACTTCCGGATCGTCGAAGACGTCGGGGTGAGCCCGGTGGATGCGGTGCGCACCTATGCGGCAACCGACGCCATCTTCGGGCTAAGTCAACTGTGGCACAGCATTCGCGAGGCCGACCTGCCGATCGCGGTGTCCGACCACATGACGCTGGACACCCGTCGGCTGATCGACCGCGCCGGACGCTGGTTGCTCAACTACCGTCCGCAGCCGTTGGCGGTGGGCGCCGAAATCAACCGTTTCGCCAAGAAAGTGGCCGAGCTGACGCCGCGTATGTCGGAGTGGCTCCGCGGTGACGACAAGACGATCGTCGAGAAGGAAGCGGCGGAATTCGCCACCGAGGGTGCGTCCGAGGATCTGGCTTACATGGTGGCCACCGGCCTGTATCGCTTCAGCCTGCTCGACATCATCGACATCGCCGACATCGAGGAGCACGAACCGGCAGAGGTCGCAGACACGTACTTCGCGTTGATGGACCGGCTCGGGACCGACGGGCTGCTGACCGCGGTGTCCGAACTGCCACGCAGCGACCGGTGGCACTCGTTGGCGCGCTTGGCGATTCGCGACGACATCTATGCGTCGCTGCGATCGCTGTGCTTCGACGTGCTGGCTGTCGGCGAACCGGATGAAAGCGGTGAAGAGAAGATCGCCGAATGGGAACACCTCAGCGCGTCGCGGGTTGAGCGGGCACGGCGAACGCTGCTGGAGATTCACGACAGCGGTCAGCGGGATCTGGCCACCTTGTCGGTGGCCGCGCGCCAGATTCGCTCGATGACGCGGACAAGCGGGCGCGGAGGCGCGGGGTGAGCACCCTGGGTTTCGTTGCACCGGTTCAGGTTCGGTGGTCGGATATCGACATGTACCAGCACGTGAACCACGCGACCATGGTCACGATCCTGGAAGAGGCCCGCATCCCGTTCCTCTCGCCGGCGTTCGCTCCAGACATCCTCACCACGGGCCTGCTGATCGCCGATGTGCGGGTCACCTACAAGGGTCAATTGCGGCTCATGGATTCGCCTCTGCAAGTCACGATATGGGTAAAGCGTTTGCGGGCAGTAGATTTCACGCTTGGATACGACGTCCGATCGGTGGGCGCCGACCCGGAATCGAAGCCGGCGGTGATCGGCGAGTCGCAACTGGCCGCATTCAACATCGACGAGCAGCGGCTGGTGCGCCTGGCGCCGCATCACCGGGAATATCTTCAGCAGTGGCTGAGGTAGCCGAGCGAGGTGTGTGGTTGGGCCCGGAATCCGTTGCCGCTCAGCGCGCGGACCTGGCCACCTTCGTCGAGCGCGCAGCGCGGCTGGATGCCGCTGCCGTGATCCGGTTGCGCGCCCGTCCGAGTGGGGAATTGACCGCCTGGACGGCCACCGGCCTCGACGTGCTGGCAAGCCGGGTGGTTACCGGCGTCGTGCGTCCCGACGACTTATCCGTCGGTGCCGACGAATTGGGCCGAGGGCTGGCGGCGGTGGACAGTTCCGGGTACGTCGACCCGGGCTTCCCGATGGACTCGGCATGGCGGGGAGCATTGCCACCGGACTCGGGCTTCGTGCACCTCGACGACGTACCGGTGCGCTTGATGCTGAACTTGGCGCAGCGTGGCGCTGAGCTGGCCAAGCAGCACAGCAGCGCGCAGGGTCCGCCGGTGTCGCTGCTGGACCAGGAAGTAATCCGGGTCAGCTCGGCCGACGTCAGCGTCGGTGTGCCCATGCGATGCGTATTCGCGCTGACCGCAATGGGTTTCCTGCCGCAGTCGGCGGAAGCGGTCGACGTCGGCGAGATCGTCCGGGTTCGCATGTTCAAGGCTTGGCTGCGCATCGATGCGCGGTTCGGTTCGGTGTATCGCCGCCACGGCGACCCGGCACTGCTGCTGCGCTGATCAGAACGCGGCGCGCGCCGGTCAGGGCGGATAGCCCAACCACAGCGGCAGAACAGCATCGATGTGGTCCATGAATTTCTTGAGCCCCACCCGATACTGGCCGTAACCGTACGGGTCTGTCGCGTACGCGGGATAGGCGATGCCGAGCCCGAACAAGCCGGGAGCGATGATGCCGTTGGCCGCGTTGTAGTCCAACTGCCCCCAGGGTTTGACCTCGGGCAGCGTCCGACGCTCGAAACCGACGGTGTAGATGGCGTGGTCGCACTCCGCGACGCGATCGTCGAATTCCGGGCTATCGGTCCAGCAACGCTCGAGTCGTTGCGGAAGTACGCCGTCGATGTTCTCCCGCGCCCAGTCGGCCGCGTGGCCTTTCAGGCCTGTGTCGTCGAATAAAATCCAATCATCCTGATAGACAGCGTATTTGAGCGGGCTGCGATAGAAATTGATCACCCGCTTGACGGGCTGATGCAACAGGTGCGGCAGCGTGATCATCGTCGAATGCGACGACCCGAAGACGGCGACCGTGGCATTGTCCAGCGGCAGCTGTGCCAGCTTGTCCGGATCGACGGCAACCTCGACGGGGATCTCCGTCAGGTGGGAATGCGACAGCTTCTTCGGAACCGCGCCGACCGCCAGGATGACGTTCGTGGAGATGAGTTCGCTTTGCTGCGTTTCGATTCTCCACCGATTCTGTTGCAGGGAGGCAGCAGTCGCGATCGTCTCGAAGACCTCGACCCGCTCGCGCAGTCGCTCGGTGATCCACACCAACGGGTCGGCGACCAAGCCGAGATCGCAGGTGTCGTGCGGGTCGAGATCGCCCAGCGGCGTCGGCGGCGCCGCCGCAAACCCGAACGCGGCCGACCCGTTCAGGTAGCTGAGAAAAGTGCCAACCTGCGTGTTGCTGGAAACGGTCCGCCACTTTCCGCCCAGGTCACCGCCGGCGAAAGCCGGATCGATCCATGCGATCCTTGCCGGTTCGATTCCCCGGTCGAGGAGCTTTCCCACGGCGGCAGTCCCAGCGGGCCCGGCTCCGATGACCGTCCACTCATAGGTTGCCATTTGCACCATCTAAGAGAAGCGGGGCCGCATGCGCTAGTTCGACGCGCGGTCCAGGGGTCAGATCAGCCACGCGGCGGTGTTGGGCGGCAACGCTCTGCCGATCACGGGTGCGCTGGCCAGTAGGACTTCGCCATCTAACAATGGCAGCGGCGTCGTCCCGGCATTGAGCACGCAGCGCAGCCCGCCGTCGCCGCGGGCGAACGCCAACGCATCGGGCCGGGTATCCAGCCATTCGAATTGTTCACCCGCGAATTCCGCGCGTTCACGGCGAATTTCGATCGCACGCTGAAAGAAAGACAACGTCGATTCGGGCTCGCCGAGTTGCTTCTCGACGGTCAGCGCCGCCCACTCCTGCGGCATCGGCAGCCAGGTGTCGTGCGACGTCGAGAACCCGAACGGGGGAGTGTCACCACTCCACGGAATCGGAATGCGGCAGCCGTCGCGGCCGCGCACGGTGTGCCCGGAGCGTTCCCACGTCGGGTCTTGCAGTGCCTCGTCCGGCAATTCGATATTGCCCAGGCCCAACTCCTGGCCGTTGTAGATGAATACCGCGCCGGGTAAGGCCAGCAAGACCACCGCCATCGCGCGGGCCTGAGCGAGTCCGCCCCTCCCGTAGCGGTGGGTCCACGTACGACGTCGTGGTTCTCCAATGTCCATGTCGGAGTGGCATTTTCGATCTCGGCAGCGGCGAAGGTGTTCTCGATCGCGTCACGTGATGTCGGTGATGTCGTATTCGGCACGCACCATCCGGAAGTTGAAGCCCAGGTGCAACTCGTCGGCCCGTACAGTACTCAGCCCAGCGGGCGTTGTCGAACACCCACACCTCGCCGATGGTCACCGCATCCGGAAAGTCATCCATCACCCGGCGGATGTTGCGGTGAATGTCGTGCACGTCGGGATGGTTGAATCGCGGGTCGCCGTCGCTGAGCATCCGCGGCCGCATCTCGACGTCGGTGTCCGGCAGGCCCGGTGGCTTGGCCATGCCGTGCGCCACGTCGATACGGAAACCGTCGACGCCGCGTTCCAGCCAGAACCGCAGCGTCTTCTCCAGGTCGTCGAATACCTCCGGGTTGTCCCAGTTGAGGTCCGGCTGTTCGGTGTCGAAGAGATGCAGATACCACTGGCCCGGCTTACCGTCCGGCTCGGTCACCCGGGTCCAGGACAGCCCGCCGAACACCGACTGCCAGTTGTTCGGCGGCTCCGCTCCACCGGGTCCGCGACCGTCGCGGAAGATGTAGCGGTTGCGCGCGGCGCTGCCCGGTTCGGCGGCCAACGCTTCCTGAAACCACGGATGTTGTGAGCTGGTGTGGTTCGGCACCAAGTCCATGGTGACCTTCATGCCACGCTCGTGGGCCGCGGCGATCAGTCGCTCGAACGCGGCCAGGCCGCCGAACAGCGGATCGATGTCTCGCGGATCCGCCACGTCGTAGCCGTGATCGGCCATCGGCGACACCATGATCGGGCTGATCCACAGCGCATCGACGCCCAGGTTCTCCAGATAGTCAAGCCGCGACGTCACACCGTCGAGGTCGCCGACGCCGTCGCCGTCGCTGTCGGCGAACGACCGCGGATACACCTGATAGAACACCGCGCGCGCCCACCACGGCTCGTGTTCTGGCGTGCTCATCAGAACGCCGAATTCACGAGTGAATTGGCAGCCATGTGCACGTAATTCAGCAATTCCGCGCGATGCGCATCGTCGAGAGTCGCGGAGTCGACGGACGCGACCGCGGTTTGCATGCACCGCAGCCAGGCGTCGCGCTCGAATGGGCCGATCTGAAACGGCGCATGGCGCATCCGCAGTCGCGGATGGCCGCGCTGATCGGAGTAGGCCCGCGGGCCACCCCAATACTGCTCGAGGAACATCCGCAGTCGGTCCTCGGCGCCGGCCAGGTCGTCTTCGGGATACAGCCGCCGCAGGATTTCGTCCTCGGCGACCAGTTCGTAGAAGCGCGACACGATCGCATGGAAGGTCGCCGCGCCACCGACAGCGTCGTAGAAGCTCTGTTCTGCTTGTTCCATCGCCTCTATTGTGGGCCATGCCCGAAGCCGGCCGCCGAGCGACTTACCCTTGGTCGCGGATGTCGCTACCGGCTGTTCACCGGATTGACCAGCGGACACCGGCCTATTTGGGGTGCGCTGGCTGACGAATCGTGGTGGACTGTCGGCGGAGGACGTATGCCGCAGCGCAAAAAACGCCGCAGCCACCACACTTCAGGGGCCGCGGCAGCCCTCACCGGGCCCGCGACCGGCTCAAGCCTGCACAGCGTCCACACCGTCGACTCCCTTCCGCCTGCTTCGCACGAAAACGGATCGATCTGGAATCGCCGACGGGTGCTGTTGCTGAACTCGACCTACGAGCCGTTGACCGCGCTGCCCGTCCGGCGGGCGATCATCATGCTGCTCTGCGGCAAAGCCGACGTGGTGCACGACGACCCGACCGGTCCGGTCATCCACTCGGCGGCCAGATCGATCGCGGTGCCGTCGGTGATCCGGCTGCGCACATTCGTCCGGGTGCCCTATCGGGCCCGCGTGCCGATGACCCGCGCCGCGCTGATGCACCGTGATCGCTTCGTCTGCGCCTACTGCGGAGCCAAGGCGGACACCGTCGACCATGTGGTGCCCCGCAGCCGCGGCGGCGAACACTCGTGGGAGAACTGCGTGGCGTGCTGTTCGACGTGCAACCACCGAAAGGGCGACAAGTTGCTCGCCGAGCTGGGCTGGTCGCTGCGGATGGCGCCGGCGTCGCCGAAGGGTCAGCACTGGCGGCTGTTGTCGACGGTCAAAGAACTGGATCCGTCCTGGGCGCGGTACCTCGGCGAGGGCGCGGCTTAACGACGCGTATGTGGCTCTCGGGTCGCCGGTGGGATACGGTTTGCGTCGTGAGCGCGATGGAAGTTCATCTGTTCTTCGTAGGTATCCCGTTGTTGTTGACGGCCCTGCTGGCGGCGGCGATCTGGTCAGGCAAGGGCCCGCATCCGGAGACCTACAAGCTGTCGGAGTCCTGGACGCATCCGCCGATCCTGTGGGCCGCCACCGACGAGGTCATCGGTCATGGTCATGGTCACGGCGCATCGGAATTCAGCGTGGGAGGTGGCGCAAGTGGCAAGTGGTGAAGTCGCAACCATCACTCCCGCCGAACTGCCGTACGGCTTGGCGATCACGACGAGTGGACGCATCTCCGGAGTCACCGAGCCCGGTGAGCTCTCCGTGCACTACCCGTTCCCGCTCAACGACCTGGTCACCCTCGACGACGCGCTGACCTACGGGTCGCGGGCCGCGGGCGCGCGGTTCGCCGTCTACATCGGCGACCTGGGCAGCGACACCGGTTCGCGGGCACGCGAGATCCTGGCCAAGGTGCCGACTCCCAACGACGCGGTGCTGATCGCCGTCTCGCCCGATCAACATGCGATCGAGGTGGTCTACGGCTCGCACGTCCGCGGCCGCGGAGCCGAATCGGCTGCGCCGCTTGGCGTGGCCGCCGCGGCGTCGGCGTTGAAGGACGGCAACCTGATCGACGGTTTGGTCAGCGCGATCCGGGTGACCAGCGCCGGCATTTCGCCCGCATAGCGGGGCGCGGGGCGGTCAGGCCGCGCCGCCGCTATCGAACGCACGCGCTCGCAGCGACCGCTCGACCCCGGCGCGACCCTCGAGTACCAGCCGGCGAAGCGCCGGCGGCAGCTCGGTATCGCCGAGAAATTCGTCGGCCGCCGCGATACCGTCTTCGCTGATATCCCACGACGGGTACAGACCCACCACCACCGTCTGCGCCACCTCGCTGGACCGCCGCTCCCACAAGCCGGGGATCGCCGCAAAGTACCGGGCTCCGAACGGCTTGAGCAGCTCGCCCTGTCCCGGCTGGGCGAAACCGCTGATGATCGAGCGGGTGGTGATGTTGGCCAACGTGTCGTCTTCGGTGACCGACGTCCACGCCGCCTCCTTGACCGCCGCCTGTGGCCGCGCCGTTGCCGCCTGGGCGCCGTTCCGCTTGCCGGCCGCGGTGGGGTCGCGCTTCACCTCGGCGTCGATGAACGGTGTCTCGGTGCCATCGGCGTCGATCTCGCCCGCGGCAGCCAGCGCAGTGACGATGCGCCAACGCAGATCGGTGTCGATCGACAAACCGGCCAAGTCCGAGTCGGCGGGATCCTGCTCGAGCAGATCCGTCAGCACCGCGACATGCTGCGGCGACAGCAACGACGTGCAGAGCGCGTTGACGAAGGCCAGCTGATGATCCGAACCGTTCTCCGCGGCGCGGGCCAGCTCCAGCAACCGGTCGGCGAATGCCGGCCAGCCCTCCGACTGAGCCCAGTCGGGGTCGGCGTAGGAACTCAGCGCGGTCTGCGCCTGCAGCAGCAGCCGCTGGGCGACACCGACCTCGGTCTCGGCTTGAATGCCGCCCGAGACCAGCGACACGAAATCGCGGGCACGCAGCTCCGCGTCGCGGGTCATTTCCCACGCCGCTGACCACACCAGAGTCCGCGGCAGCGGCTCGGCGATGTCGGCGATGCGGTCCAATGCGGTCTGCAGCGACTCGCCGTCCAGTCGCAGTGAGCAGTACGTGAGGTCGTCGTCGTTGACCAGGATCAACTTGCCGTGCGGAACACCAACCAGCGCTGGTACTTCCGTGCTTTCGCCGCTGATGTCGAGTTCTTCGCGATGCACCCTGGTCAAGCGGCCGTCCGCGTCGTCGTCGTAGACACCGACTGCCAGCCGGTGCGTCCGTGTTTCACCCGCGCCGGGTGCGGCGCCACTCTGGGTCACCGCGAACCGGCTGAACTTGCCGTCGGCGTCGACGTCGAAGTCCGCACGAAGTGTGTTGAGCCCGGTTGTTTTCAGCCACTGCCGGCCCCAGTCGGAAAGATCACGGCCCGAAGCCTTTTCCAGCGCGGCCAACAGATCGTCGAAGGTCGCGTTGCCGAACGCGTGTGCGCGGAAATAGTCGCGCAGACCGGACAGGAAGTCCTCCAGTCCGACATACGCCACCAGCTGCTTGAGCACACTGGCGCCCTTGGCATAGGTGATGCCGTCGAAGTTCACCTCGACGGCAGCCAGGTCCGGAATGTCGGCGGCCACCGGGTGTGTCGAGGGCATCTGATCCTGGCGGTAGGCCCACGACTTCTCGGCGTTGGCGAAAGTCGTCCACGCCGTCGTGAACTCGGTCGCTTCGGCCTGACACAACACCGAGGCGAAGGTGGCGAAAGACTCGTTGAGCCACAAGTCATCCCACCACCGCATGGTGACCAGATCGCCGAACCACATATGCGCCATCTCGTGCAGCACCGTCTCGGCGCGCCGCTCGTAGGACGCCCGGGTGACCTTGCTGCGAAAAACGTAATCCTCCAGGAACGTCACCGCGCCCGCGTTCTCCATGGCGCCCGCGTTGAACTCCGGAACGAACAGCTGGTCGTACTTGCCGAACGCGTAGGGCACGCCAAAGTTCTTGTGGTAGAAGCCAAAACCCTGTTTGGTCTGCGTAAAGAGCCGTTCGGCGTCCATGAAGTCCGCCAGGGTGGCCCTGCAGAAGATGCCTAGCGCGATCTCACCGTGCTCGTCGCTGTAGACGTCGTCCCAGCGCGCATACGGGCCGGCGATCAGGGCCACCAGGTAGGTGCTCATCTTCGGGGTGGTGACAAAGGTGTGCACACCGTCCTCGACGGTTGCCGTGGCGCCGTTGGACACCACCTCCCAGTGCTGCGGTGCCCGCACCGAGACGTCGAACGTGGCTTTGAGATCGGGCTGGTCGAAGCACGCGAACATCCGCTTGGCGTCCGCGGTTTCGAACTGCGAGTACAGGTACACCTCGTCGTCGACCGGGTCGGCGAATCGGTGCAATCCCTCGCCGGTGTTCGAATAGCGGCAGTCGGCGTCGACCACGACGACGTTGTGCTCAGCCAGACCGGTCAGCGCGATGCCCGTCGACTCCTTGTAGCCAGAGACGTCGAGGTCGCGTCCGTTGAGGGTGGCGCTGCGCACGGTGTCCGCGGCGATGTCGATGACAGTGTCGGCGCCGCCGGTCGCATCGAACTCCACGGTCGTGGTGGAGCGGAAGGTGCGTTCGCCGGGGTTGCCGCTGCCGTCGGTGAGGTCCAAGTCGATTCGGTAGCTGTCGACGGTGATTAGCGCTGAGCGCTCGACGGCCTGGTCGCGGGTGAGGTTAGGAAGTGCCACGTGTCCAATCTAGGGCGGCGACGATGCAGGCCGCGAAGTGGCCTGAGGTGGGGGTACTCCCAGCCGTGCGGCGGCGAGGGGGCTAGCTGGCCAATCCGGTTCGGTGGCGTGTCGACACCAGCGGCGGGAACAGGACCGCCGCGTCTAGGGTTGTGCTGGACGGCTAGCCGACCGTTGAGGAGAGGATTGCGCATGTCTGAAAAGTCAGTTGCCGATTTCTGGTTCGACCCGCTGTGCCCGTGGGCATGGATCACCTCGCGCTGGATCCTGGAAGTGGAAAAGGTCCGCGACATCGAGGTGAATTTCCAGGTGATGAGCCTGGCGGTGCTCAACGAAAACCGTGAGGGCCTGCCGTCGGAGTACAAGGAGAAGCTGGCTAAGGCTTTCGGCCCGGTGCGGGTGGTGATCGCCGCCGAGCAGGCCCACGGCTCCGAGATTTTGGCCCCGCTGTACGAGGCGATGGGCACTCGAATTCACAATGAGGGCAACAAAGACCTCGACGACGTCATCACGCAGTCGCTCAAGGCGCTGGACTTGCCGGCCGAGCTCGCCGACGCTGCCACCAGTGAGGCCTACGACGAGGCGCTGCGCAAGAGCCACCACGCCGGCATGGACGCGGTCGGCGACGACGTCGGCACGCCCACCATTCACATCAACGGCATCGCGTTCTTCGGCCCGGTGCTGTCGCGGATTCCGCGCGGTGAAGAGGCGGGCAAGCTGTGGGATGCCTCGGTGACGTTCGCGGCCTATCCGCACTTCTTTGAGCTCAAGCGAAGCCGCACCGAGGGCCCCGAATTCGACTAGCGGCGGTCGTCGGGGAAAGATCACGAACATGCGTGTCTACCTCGGCTCCGACCACGCCGGTTACGAACTCAAACACCAGATCATCGAGCACCTGACTAAGACCGGCCATGAGCCGATCGATTGCGGCGCCTACACCTACGACGCCGAGGATGACTACCCGGCGTTCTGCATCGCGGCCGCGCTCAAGACGGTGGCCGATCCGGACAGCCTGGGCATCGTGCTGGGCGGATCGGGCAACGGCGAGCAGATTGCCGCGAACAAGGTTCCGGGAGCGCGGTGTGCGCTTGGGTGGAGCGTCGAAACCGCGTCGCTCGCCCGCCAGCACAACAACGCGCAACTGATCGGCATCGGCAGCCGCATGCACACCGTGCCCGAAGCGCTGGCGATCGTCGATGCATTCTTGTCCACGCCGTGGTCGAAAGCCGAACGCCACCAACGGCGTATCGACATCCTTGACGAGTACGAGCGCACGCACCAGGCGCCGCCGGTGCCCGGCGCCGACGGGGCCTAACCGGCGTGCCCGAAGGGCATACCCTGCATCGACTCGCCCGGCTGCACCAGCGGCGCTATGCGGGTTCGCCGGTGGCGGTTTCGAGCCCGCAGGGCCGGTTCGCCGACGCGGCAACAACGGTCGACGGGCACGTGTTGCGACACGCCACCGCGTGGGGCAAGCATCTGTTCCACCACTACGTCGGCGGCGCCACAGTGCATGTCCACCTCGGCCTGTACGGCAAGTTCACCGAGTGGACCAGCTCGGCCGACGACGGAATGCCCGAGCCGGTGGGGGCGGTACGAATGCGGATGGTCGGCGCCGAATACGGCACCGACTTACGCGGACCCACGGTGTGTGAAGTCATCGACGAAGCTCAGGTCGCCGACGTCGTCGCGCGACTCGGGCCGGACCCACTTCGTCGCGACGCCGACCCGGTGTGGCCGTGGCAGCGACTCAGCAAGTCGCGCAGGCCTATCGGCGCGCTGCTGATGGATCAAACCATCATCGCCGGCGTCGGGAACGTCTACCGCAACGAGTTGTTGTTCCGCCACGGTATCGATCCGTATCGGACCGGCCGTGCAATCGGCGAAGCGGAGTTCGCCGAAGCGTGGACCGACTTGGTGGACTTGATGAAAGTCGGGTTACGCCGCGGCAAGATCATCACAGTGCGCCCCGAACACGATCACGGTCCACCGTCGTACGGTCGGGGCCGGCCACGCAGCTATGTCTATCGCCGCGCCGGCGAACCGTGCCGGGTGTGCGGAACTGCCGTTCGCACAGCCGAATTGGAGGGCCGTAACCTCTTTTGGTGCCCGACCTGCCAGACGTGACCCCAGCGGCGCCGCGGGTGTCTCATCCGGCCGACAGGGTCCGCTGGGCGCGCGCATAGCCTGGTCAGGTACGCATAGCCCATGAACAAGTTTGCAGGCTGTGTCATCGCATCGGCAGCGATGGCCGCAGCTTGTGGATTGGGCGGCATCGCCGACGCCGACGCGCAACCCGGACCGAACTGGTGCCCGGGCGACTTCTGGGACCCGTCGTGGGGATCGAATTGGGATTGGAACGTTTGCCACGGCAACTCGGTCGCTCCCACGATCATCAACAACGGACCAACCATCGTCAACAGGCCGCCACCGGTGGTCGGTCAGCCCGGTGGACCTGGCGGTCCGGGACCAGGCGGACCCGGCGGACCTGGCGGTCCGGGACCGGGTGGACCCGGCGGACCTGGCGGTCGGGCCGGGTGGACCCGGGGCGGACCGGGTGGACCAGGTGAGCCGGGCGGCCCAGGCGGTGGGCATGGCGGCCACGGGCCGGGAAGTCACGAGCCCGGTGGTCCCGGCGGGCACGAGCCGGGTGGCCCCGGAGGACACGTGCCCGGGGGCCCGGGTGGACCTGGAGGACCGGGGGAACCCGGTGGGCCTGGCGGACCCGGCGAGCCCGGAAACCCTGGCGGGCACGATCCGGGCGGACCCGGCGGTCACGATCCTGGCGGCCCAGGGGCGAATGGCCCAGGTGCTGAGGGGCCGGGGCCTGCGGGGCCGAGCGGCCCAGGTTCTGAACCAGGGCCGGGCCCTGCTGGGCCTAACGCCATCGGTCCCGGCCCGAGCGCACCTGGACCGGACGCCGGCGCTCCCGGACCTGATGCCGGCGCACCTGGACCGGATGTGTCCAGCGGGCCGGGGCCCGACGCGCCGTCGATGGGCGGTGACAGCTCGAGCGGCGGCAACGCCTCGGGAGGCGCAGACGCGTCCGGCGGATCGGACTCTTCGGCTGGCGGCGACTCCTCGGGCGGGAGCGACTCCTCCGGCGGAAGTAACTGATTCGTGACCCTTTCGCGTCCTCGCCAGAGCGGAATCAACCGGGGCGGCGAACGTCACAGATCGAAAACGGTTGTACCGCTGGCGGTTTGACGACGGAAGCATGGGTAGGCTCCGCCGATGACTAAAAAGGTACGCATGGCCGCAGCAACGGCCGCAATCGCCGCCGGCCTGGGATTCGCCGGCATGGCTGTCGCGACCGACGCTCAAGCGCAGCCGGGTCCCTTCCCGCAATGGTGCCCGGGAGAGTTCTGGGATCCAGGGTGGGGCGACAACTGGGACAACGGCGGTTGCCATGACAATTTCCGGGGAGCGGGTGGACCCGGATGGGACCGTGGCGGACCTGGATGGGACCACAGGTAAACGCCTCCCATTTGAATGCGTCAGGGACTTCCGCACGGAAAAACCCCACCTGCCAAAGCCGTTCACCGGCGAGGCAGGTGCGGTTTTGTTTCAGTGCTTCTTGACCCCGAGCACCGCGTAGATCTCGTCGCTCATCACGACGCTGCGCGGATCGGCGTTGGACTTGGTCGGGTCGAAGTGGTTCATCACGTAGGCGTAGCCGATCCGGTTCTCCAGGTCGACGAAACCGAATGAGCCGCCGAGACCGCCATGGCCGAAGATCGACGGGTTGGGGCCGTTGACGCAGCGTTGGTTGAGCATGTAGCCGAGGCCCCACCCGTGGTCGGCGACGCGCGGACCAAGCACCAGGTCCGTCTCGAGACCGCCTTGTACAACCCGGATCAGGTCCATCTGCCGACGGCTGAGCAGTTTCTCCTCCGCCAGAGCGTTGTAGAAGGTCGCCAGTCCCAGCGCCGACACTTGCCCGTTGGTTCCGGGGAACTCGAGCTCGCGCCACAGTTCCAGGTCGTTCGAGCCGACTTCGTCGTCCGGCGCGAATCCCATCGACACGGCGAGGCCCGCCTTCGGGTGTTCGGCCAGGGTGGTGGGGTGGCCGGGAGCGTTGAGGTCAGCCAGGAGCTCGCGGACGTGTGGTTTGGCCACCCGGTCGGCGCAACGATCTTGCTCGGCTGCGAGACAGCCCGATGTGGATCTCGGCGCCGAGTGGTTCGGCGATCTCGGTGCGTAGGTACTGGCCGACGGTGCCGCCGGTGACGCGGCGGAACACCTCGCCGAGGATGAATCCGAACGTCGTCATGTGATAGCCCTGCGCGGTGCCCGGCTCCCACCACGGTTCGGCGGCGGCCAGGCGGTCACACACCAGATCCCAGTCGGTGACCTGGGTCCAGTCCAGGCGCGTGCGCGGCCCGATGACGCCCGATCGGTGGCTCATCACCATGGCGACGGTGATGTCCTGCTTGCCCGCTTGCGCGAACTCGGGCCAGTAGCGGGCCACCGGCGCGTTCAGATCGATCTCGCCACGCTCGACGAGTTGATGGACGCAAGTGCTGGTCAAGCCCTTCGTGCCGGACAGCACCGTGGCCAGCGTGTCCACTTGCCACGGCCGCGCGCCTTCGGCGTCGGCCGTTCCGGCCCACAGGTTGACGACCAGTTCGCCGTCGACCCATGCGGCGACCGCTGCGCCAATTTCTTTGCCCTGCACGAAATTCTCGGCGAACGCCTCCCGCACTCCGTCGAAGCGGGTCGTGCACGAGCCGTGGATGTCGACGTCGGCTGTGGCACCTGGATGCTGAATCGGTCAGCCTCCTCAGCTTGCCGGGTCGGCCTGTCCGGCCGCTGGGCCGACGCAGGCGCATGAAGCGTCCTCAGCCTAGTCCGCTGCGGTTTCCGGCGCCGGTATGGAGCGGGCGACGGGAATCGAACCCGCGTAGCTAGTTTGGAAGACTAGGGCTCTACCATTGAGCTACGCCCGCGCGTTTTAGTCGAGCGCGACTGTACGTCGCGGCTGACATCCTATCCAAATGACGCCGTCCCGTGACCCGGTCGTGAGGCCGCTACGGGGACGACGAGCCTTGGCCGTAGGATTTCGAGGTCACCGCGGGGTGTAGCGCAGCTTGGTAGCGCATCCGCTTTGGGAGCGGAAGGCCGCAGGTTCAAATCCTGTCACCCCGACTGGCACGTCCACCCAACAGGCTTGAGTAGTACAGACCATCAGCACAACCGAGGAGTACACGCGTGAAGAGCACCGTCGAGCAGCTGAGCCCAACCCGGGTTCGCATCAACGTAGAGGTGCCTTTTACAGAGTTGAAGCCCGACTTCGACCGGGCCTACAAGGAGCTGGCCAAGCAGATCCGGCTGCCCGGATTTCGGCCGGGCAAGGCGCCGGCCAAACTGCTGGAGGCGCGCGTCGGCCGCGAGGCGCTGCTCGACCAGGTCATCAACGAGGCGCTGCCCAGCCGCTACGGCCAGGCCGTGACCGAATCCGACGTGAAGCCGCTCGGTCAGCCCGAGATCGAGGTCACCAAGAAGGAGTACGGCGAAGAGCTGGTATTCACCGCTGAGGTCGACGTGCGACCGGAGTTCACCCTGCCCGACCTGAGCGCGCTGAAGATCACCGTCGATCCGATCGACGTCAGCGACGAGGACGTGGACGGCGAACTGCAGTCGCTGCGCGCCCGGTTCGGCACCTTGACCGGTGTCGAGCGTCCGGTCGCGTCCGGCGACTTCGTCTCGATCGACCTGTCGGCCACCATCGGCGGCGAAGACGTTCCGGAGGCCGGGACGAAGGGCCTGTCGCACGAGGTCGGCTCCGGCCAGCTGATCGACGGTCTGGACGACGCGATCGTCGGTCTGTCGGCCGGCGAGTCACATGGTGTTCACCACCGAGCTTGCCGCCGGTCCGCACGCCGGCGAGGAAGCCGAAGTCACCGTCACAGTCGGCTCGGTCAAAGAACGCGAGCTGCCCGAGCCCGACGACGAATTCGCCCAACTGGCAAGTGAATTCGACACCATCGACGAGTTGCGCGAGAACTTGGCCGACCAGGTTCGGCCAGGCCAAGCGGGTGCAGCAGGCCGAGCAGATCCGCATCAACGCGCTGGAGGCCCTGATCGAGCAGGTCGACGTGCCGTTGCCGGAAGCGATCGTGCAGGCCCAGGTGGACAGCACGCTGCACAACGCGCTGCACGGGCTCGACCACGACGAGGCGAAATTGGCCGAGGCGCTGGAGAAGCAGGGCACCACCGCGGGAGAAATTCGAGACCGACGCCCGCTCGGAGGCCGAGAAGGCGATCAAGACGCAGTTGCTGCTGGACGCGCTGGGCGACGACCTCGACATCCAGGTGAGCCAGGAAGACCTCACCGAACGACTGGTGGTGACCTCGCGGCAGTACGGCATCGAGCCGCAGCAGCTGCTCGGCTACCTTCAGCAGCAAAACCAGCTGCCGGCGATGTTCGCCGACGTGCGCCGCGGGCTGACCATCGCCGCGGCGGTCGAGTCGGCGACGGTGACCGACACTGACGGAAACGTCGTCGACACCGCCGAGTTCTTCGGTGGGCGCGACCACGGCGAGGACGGGGACACCGACGAGCCGGCGGTCGACGCGGCCTCGTCTGAGGAGCCGTCGGGCGACACGAAGTGACGCTGTAAGCGAACGCGGGAGTTTCGGGGAGTGCGTGACGGCCCCGGTTGGTTAGTGTCGGTGGATACGGAACTCGAGAAAGCAGGTAACCCACTGTGAGCCGTGGGACTGAAATGCGCGCGAGCGCGCAGGGTCTGAACCTCGTCGACTCGGTGTATGAGCGTTTGCTCTCCGAGCGCATCATCTTCTTGGGGTCGCAGGTCGACGACGACATCGCCAACCGGCTGTGCGCGCAGATCCTGCTGCTCGCGGCCGAAGACTCGAGCAAAGACATCGCGCTGTACATCAATTCGCCGGGCGGATCGATCAGCGCGGGCATGGCGATCTACGACACGATGGTGCTGGCCCCGTGCGACATCGCTACTTACGGGATGGGGATGGCCGCGTCGATGGGCCAGTTCCTCCTGGCCGCCGGCACCAAGGGCAAGCGTTACGCGTTGCCGCATTGCCGCGTCCTGATGCACCAGCCGCTGGGCGGGGTGACCGGTAGCGCTGCCGATATCGCCATTCAGGCCGAGCAGTTCGCGCTCATCAAGCAGGAAATGTTCCGGCTCAACGCCGAATTCACCGGGCAGCCGGTCGAGCGCATCGTCGCCGATTCTGACCGCGACCGGTGGTTCACCGCCCCCGAAGCCCTGGACTACGGCTTCGTCGACCACATCATCACCCGCGCCGAGACCAACGGAGTCACACCATCATGAACCCCGACATCCAGCCGCAGGCGCGTTACATCCTGCCGTCGTTCGTCGAGCACTCCAGCTGGGGTGTCAAAGAGTCGAACCCGTACAACAAGCTGTTCGAGGAACGCATCATCTTCCTCGGTGTGCAGGTCGACGACGCGTCGGCGAACGACATCATGGCCCAGTTGCTGGTCCTGGAGTCGCTGGACCCCGACCGCGACATCACCATGTACATCAACTCGCCCGGCGGTGGGTTCACCTCGCTGATGGCGATCTACGACACCATGCAGTACGTGCGGGCCGACATCCAGACCGTGTGCCTGGGCCAGGCCGCCTCGGCTGCGGCGGTGCTGCTGGCCGCGGGTACACCGGGCAAGCGGATGGCGCTGCCCAACGCGCGGATCTTGATCCACCAGCCGTCGCTGTCCGGCGTGATCCAGGGCCAGTTCTCCGACCTGGAGATCCAGGCCGCCGAGATCGAGCGGATGCGCACGCTGATGGAGACCACGCTGGCCCACCACACCGGCAAGGACGCCGCGCAGGTCCGCAAGGACACCGACCGGGACAAGATCCTGACCGCCGCAGATGCCAAGGACTACGGGATCATCGACACCGTGCTGGAGTACCGGAAGCTCTCCGCGTCGAACGCGTAACCGCACTGACGCACTGCCACTCAGGTCAGCACGGCTGCGCCAACTCGGCGATGTCGGTGGGGCCGGACTCGGCAGCACCCGCCGATGACCCGCGCGCCCGCTGAGACCCACCCGCCGGCCAACTGCGGCGAAAAATGCGATGGGCCAACCCATGCGCGTCGTGCGGCGTCCCAACGCTCACCGCTGTTGGGGTACACGATCACCGGTTTGCCGGTGGCCGAGGCCGGCCCGATCGCAGGCAGCACGTCAGCCGGGTGCGCAGCAATTGACCCCGACCGCAACGATTTCCGGGACCCCGGCGGCCACGGCGAACGCGTCGGTCAGAGGCTGGCCGGCTCGGGTGCGCACCCCGTCGACGGTGTAGCTGAGCCACGCGCGTACGCCGAGCGAGCGCACGATGTTCACCAGCGCCTCGGCCTCGTCGACGTCGGGAATGGTCTCCAGTGCCAGCACGTCGGCGCCCGCGTCAGCCAGCACCTCCAGCCGAGGCCGATGCCAGGCTTCCAGCTGCGCAACGCTGAGTCCGTAGCGTCCGCGGTACTCCGAGCCGTCGGCCAGCGCGGCGCCGTACGGGCCCACCGAGGCCGCGATCCAGCGCTGTGCGGTGCGACGGCCCGCCTCTCTCTGTACGCGCGTCTACCGCCAGTTCGACGCTGCGCCGCAGCAACCGGACAGTCTGGTCGCGCGGCCGATCCCGCGGGCCGCGAAGGCGTCGAACGACGCCTGATAGCTGGCCGTCGTCGCGATCATCGCGCCGGCGCGAAAGAACGCCGCGTGCACCGCGGTGATCTCCTGCGGTGCGTCGACCAGCATCCGCGCCGACCACAGCGCATCGGACAGATCGTGACCGCGTGCCTCGAGCTCCGTCGCCAAGCCGCCGTCGGCGACCAGCACGGTATCCTCGGGCAGAGCGAAACCCACAGGCCTCAATGTAGGGCGGTCATGGCCACGTCCGCCTCTCAGTCGCATAACGGGCGCGACACGCCAGAGACACAGTGGCGCGTACAGGCGAGCTTGGGGCCGCCACAGGCGATATGTTCAGGCGCACAACACGAATATCACCGACGCGATTCACCTCTATAGGTCGCATCGCCGTAGAGCAAGCGGGTAGCGTCGGGAAATACACGCGACGTAGCACGATCCAGACGGTGAACAGGAAGTAGGCCCCCAGCACCATGGCGCGCATCGGAGACGGCGGTGACCTGCTGAAGTGCTCGTTCTGCGGAAAGAGCCAAAAGCAGGTCAAGAAGCTCATTGCTGGGCCAGGCGTTTACATCTGCGATGAGTGCATTGATCTGTGCAACGAGATCATCGAAGAGGAACTGGCCGACGCCGACGACGTAAAACTCGATGAGCTGCCCAAGCCCGCCGAGATCCGGGACTTCCTGGAGGGCTACGTCATCGGACAGGACACCGCCAAGCGGACGCTTGCTGTCGCGGTTTACAACCATTACAAGCGAATTCAGGCCGGCGAAAAGGGCCGCGAATCCCGCTCGAGTGAATCGGTTGAGTTGACCAAGTCCAACATCTTGATGCTCGGTCCCACCGGCTGCGGAAAGACCTACCTGGCGCAGACCCTGGCCAAGATGCTCAACGTCCCGTTCGCGATCGCGGACGCCACCGCCCTTACCGAGGCCGGGTACGTCGGTGAGGATGTCGAGAACATTCTGCTCAAGCTGATCCAGGCTGCCGACTACGACGTGAAGCGCGCCGAGACGGGCATCATCTACATCGACGAGGTCGACAAGATCGCCCGCAAGAGCGAGAACCCGTCCATCACCCGCGACGTGTCGGGGGAGGGCGTGCAGCAGGCGCTGCTGAAGATCTTGGAAGGCACCCAGGCGTCGGTTCCCCCGCAGGGCGGCCGCAAGCACCCCCACCAGGAGTTCATCCAGATCGACACGACCAACGTGCTTGTTCATCGTGGCGGGGGCATTCGCCGGGCTGGAGAAGATCGTTTCCGACCGGGTCGGCAAGCGCGGTCTGGGCTTTGGTGCCGAGGTCCGCTCGAAGGCCGAGATCGACACCACCGATCACTTCTCCGAGGTCATGCCCGAAGACCTGATCAAGTACGGGCTGATCCCCGAATTCATCGGCCGGCTGCCGGTCGTCGCCTCGGTGACGAACCTCGACATGGAGTCGCTGGTCAAGATCCTGTCCGAGCCGAAGAACGCGTTGGTCAAGCAGTACTCCCGGCTGTTCGAGATGGACAACGTCGAGCTCGAGTTCACCCAGGACGCACTGGAGGCGATCGCCGAGCAGGCGATCCACCGGGGCACCGGGGCTCGTGGCCTGCGCGCGATCATGGAAGAAGTCCTGCTGCCGGTGATGTACGACATCCCCAGCCGTGACGACGTCGCCAAGGTCGTAGTGACCAAGGAGACCGTCCAGGACAACGTGCTGCCGACGATCGTGCCGCGTAAGCCGGCGCGCAGCGAGCGCCGCGACAAGAGCGCCTAGCAACCGGCCGTCGCTGCGAGCGGCGATGCCCGAGCGGACCGGCTGCGTGCCCGGCGTCATCCCGCCACCGGATGCGGCTACCCGGGCCCTCCCCCGAACGGGGGAGGCGGACCGCCAGCAAATGTTACCCACGCGTAGCTTTCGATTCTTAGAGTTCATGCGCCGACAAAAGTGACGAACGCCACACTCTGGGCTTCCGCTAGTCGGCGGCGTGTGTCTGACCACGCGGTTTGACCACGTCGCGGTAGCGTGGTGGCGTGCACCTGCGTCACTCATTCTTTAAGAGAAGTGCAATAATCGGTACTGCCAGTGACAGAAACATCGCCCGAGGGTGCACTCGGACGAAACGTACCGGTATCGACCGCATGCCCGTGCGGTAGAACAGCGACGGAAGGCGGCGACGTGGGTCCGAGTGAAAACGGAGCCAAGTCAGGATCTGACTCAGCTTCGCATCGACCCAATTCGGCGTTGCCCGAGCGGGAAAGCTGGAAAAAGTCGTCATCCGTTTCGCTGGAGACTCCGGTGACGGCATGCAGCTCACCGGCGACCGGTTCACTTCGGAGGCAGCGCTTTTCGGTAATGACTTGGCCACCCAGCCGAACTACCCCGCCGAAATCCGCGCGCCCCAGGGCACGCTGCCCGGCGTCTCGTCGTTCCAGATCCAAATCGCCGACTACGACATCCTCACCGCCGGTGACCGGCCCGACGTGCTGGTGGCGATGAACCCCGCGGCGCTCAAGGCCAACATCATCGACCTGCCGATCGGCGGGCTGGTCATCGCCAACTCCGACGAGTTCACCAAACGCAACCTGGCCAAAGTCGGTTACGAGAACAACCCGCTGGATAGCGGGGAGCTGTCTGACTACAAGGTCGAAGCGGTTCCGATGACCACGCTGACGCTGGGCGCCGTCGAGGCGATCGGCGCGTCGAAGAAGGACGGTCAGCGCGCCAAGAACATGTTCGCGCTGGGCCTGTTGTCCTGGATGTACGGGCGGCCGATCGAAACCAGCGAGCGATTCATCAGAGAGAAGTTCGGCCGCAAACCCGACGTCGCCGAGGCCAATGTGTTGGCCCTGAAGGCCGGATGGAATTACGGCGAGACCACCGAGGCGTTTGCCACCACCTACGAGGTCTCGCCGGCGAAACTGCCGGCCGGCGAGTATCGCCAGATCTCCGGCAACACCGCGCTGGCCTACGGCATCGTCACCGCCGGCCAGCTGGCCGATCTTCAGGTCGTGTTGGGCAGCTATCCGATCACGCCGGCGTCAGACATCCTGCACGAGCTGTCCAAGCACAAGAACTTCAACGTGCTGACCTTCCAGGCCGAAGACGAAATCGGCGGTATCTGCGCCGCGATGGGCGCGTCGTACGGCGGCGCGCTCGGGGTCACCAGCACGTCGGGTCCAGGCCTGTCGCTGAAGTCCGAGGCGCTCGGCCTCGCGGTGATGACCGAACTGCCGCTGCTCGTCATCGACGTGCAGCGAGGCGGTCCGTCCACCGGTCTGCCGACCAAGACCGAGCAGGCTGACCTGCTGCAGGCCCTCTACGGCCGCAACGGCGAGTCGCCGGTGGCCGTCCTCGCGCCGCGATCACCGTCGGACTGCTTTGACGCCGCCATCGAAGCGGTGCGCATCGCGGTGTCGTACCACACCCCGGTGATCCTGCTGTCCGACGGCGCTATCGCCAACGGCTCTGAGCCGTGGCGGATCCCGGATGTCGATGAGCTGCAGCCCATTCAGCACACCTTCGCCGAACCGGACGAGCCCTTCCAGCCGTATGCGCGTGACCCGGAAACGCTGGCTCGCCAGTTCGCCATCCCGGGTACGCCCGGTCTCGAACACCGCATCGGTGGGCTGGAATCCGCGAACGGCTCCGGCAACATCTCCTACGACCCGGCCAACCACGACCTCATGGTGCGGTTGCGGCAAGCCAAGATCGACGGCATCTCCGTCCCCGATATCGAGGTCGACGACCCGACCGGCGATGCCGAACTGCTGCTGATCGGCTGGGGCAGCTCGTACGGTCCCATCGGCGAAGCCTGCCGGCGCGCGCGGCGCAACGGCATCAAGGTCGCGCACGCCCACCTTCGCCATCTCCGCCCGTTCCCGGCCAACCTCGGCGAGGTGCTGCGGCGCTACCCGCAGGTGGTGTGCCCGGAGATGAACCTCGGCCAGCTGGCGCTGCTGCTTCGCGGCAAGTATCTGGTCGACGTCCAATCGGTCACCAAGGTGAAGGGCATGTCGCTTTCCTGGCCGACGAAGTGGGGCGCATCATCCGCGCCGCGCTGGGCGGGACGCTGGCCGAAATCGAGCAAGACAAGACGAAGTTCGCCAGATTGGCGGCAGCCACGGTTGGAGCGGGAGCTGAGCGCGATGACTGACCGGATCGGCGCGGACTCTCGGGCCTGAGCGGACTGCGCTCGCCAAGCACAGCCACGGTGCCCACCACCGACCAACCGCAGAAGGCCAAGGACTTCACCAGCGACCAGGAGGTGCGCTGGTGCCCCGGCTGCGGCGACTACGTCATCCTCAACACGATGCGCAACTTCCTGCCGGAATTGGGCTTGCGTCGCGAGAACATCGTCTTCGTCAGCGGCATCGGCTGCTCGAGCCGATTCCCGTACTACCTGGAAACCTATGGCCTGCACTCGATCCACGGCCGTGCCCCGGCGATCGCGACGGGTCTGGCGCTGGCCCGTGACGACCTGTCGGTGTGGGTGGTCACCGGCGACGGGGACGCGCTGTCGATCGGCGGCAACCACCTGATCCACGCGCTGCGCCGCAACGTCAACATCACCATCCTGCTGTTCAACAACCGGATCTACGGGCTGACCAAGGGCCAGTACTCGCCGACGTCCGAGATCGGCAAGGTCACCAAGTCGACGCCGATGGGCTCACTGGACCAGCCGTTCAACCCGGTATCGCTGGCGCTGGGCGCCGAGGCGAGCTTTGTCGGCCGGGCGCTGGACTCCGATCGCAAGGGACTGTCCGAGGTGTTGCGCGCCGCAGCCCAGCACCGCGGGTCCGCGCTTGTCGAGATCCTGCAGGACTGCCCGATTTTCAACGACGGCTCGTTCGACGCTCTGCGCAAAGAGGGCGCCGAGGAGCGGGTGATCAACGTTCGCCACGGCGAGCCGATCATTTTCGGCGCCAATGGCGAATACTGCGTCGTGCGCTCCGGCTTCGGCCTCGAGGTCGCCAAGACCGCCGACGTCAGCGTCGACTAGATCGTCGTGCACGACGCGCACGCCGCCGATTCCGCCTACGCGTTCGCGCTTTCGCGACTGTCCGAGCAGAACCTCGAGCACACGGTGATGGGCATCTTCCGCCAGGTCAAACGGCCCACCTACGACGACGGGGCCCGGGCAAGGTCCGCGGCGCGCAGGAGTCGATGCCGTCCGACCGCGCCGCGCTGCAATCGCTATTGCGCGGCCGCGACACCTGGACGGTGAACTGACGTGGCTGCCACCTGGCCGGCCTCGTTAGCCGGTGTGGTGCTGGCTGGGGGCGCGTCGCTCCGGATGGGCCGGGACAAGGCCACCATGCCGGTTCGCGGACCCCGGCTCACTGCATGGCTCCGAGGCGCCGAAACGCTGGTCGAGAACGCGGTCAGCATCATCGGGCAGCGGTGTCGAGCCGGTTTTCGTGGTCGCCGCGCCAGGGCAGGCGCTGCCGAATCTCTCCGCGCAGGTCGTGCGCGACGATGTTCGCGGATTGGGCCCGCTGTTGGCGACGGCGCGTGGATTCGCGCCGCGGCGGCGGCCGGCGCGAAGCGGGCTTTCCTCTGCGCGGTCGACGTTCCGTTCCTGACTGCCGACTTGATCGACGTGCTCTTGGCCCGAGCCACCGAAGTTGACGCCGACGTCGTATTGCCTTGGGACGGCAGCAATCGCTATCTGGTCGGGGTGTACCGAACTGAATTGGCGGCCAAGATCGATGAGCTCATTGCTGCCGGCGAGCGGAACATGCCCGCGCTGGTCGACTACGTCGACACCCAACGAGTAGTGATCTCCGAACCGCCTCCGTCAACCGGCGGCAAACCGGCCAGCGGTCTGCGACGCCTGCTCCTTGCCGCACGCTGATTCGCTCGGTTGCCGTAGCAGGCGTGATCTCATTTCATTGACTTACGCTTTTCGCGTCAATCTTTGCGAAATTTATCGCACCGAATTTATGCCGAATCGTGCATTCATAAATGGTGCCCGATTTGTTAGCTGGTCAAGGGACGCGACTATGCTCTGCTTACCGGAATCATTCGCCTGATTTCCGCTGCGCTGGTCAGCGTATTTGGTTGCGGCAGCAGATCTTTGGACGCACCGACGCTCGGCCGGGCGGGCGGGACGACCCGGTATGGAGCGCCCGATGAGACGGGTGACGCCGCGTCGACGGAAGCCATTATCGGGGCGACATGGACTGCCCAGCCTAAGTGCTGCGAAAACTATTGGCAAACAACAATATCGGTGACGCGACCTGTCGCACCCAGAAGCTGACCTGTCTCGCAGCTGCCGAAGGATTCATAGCGTGAGATCGACTGCACGACAGAGGACTTCAGTGATTACCGGTTCGGTCGACCTGAGTCTTGCAACGACAATGCAGCGAAAAGGGCTGCGACACCGAGATCTAACGTGTGATGTTGATTACGTCGGGTATCCGGCGATCCGCGAGTTCCGTTGCCCCGATTCAGTTCGTTCTACACCGCCCAGATGGGTGTCGAGTTTCACAAAAAGTGCGTGATTCGTGTCACCGACACGTGGCCCGGACAGAGGAGCAGAGGTCAGCGAAAAACGCCGCTTTGACCTGGGAAGTCAATTAGCTGAGAGGCGGTGATGGCGGCTTTACTTCGCCGAAATGGCGGCGCGTCGCGAAATGACGAATGCAACGCGGTCTCGTACGGTCCGTGTCGGCCCGAAAAGCCGCAAGAAGATCCGAACCCACGGACCCGCGTGTGAGCGGGGGCTACGGACGGCGACGACGCCGCCGTGCGGCCGCCGGGCTCAAGCCCGGATCGGCTGCTTGCCCCTGCTGTCGTGCCTGATCGAGACGGCACGGCCCGAAGTAGCAACTCGCCGGAAAACCGGCACCAAGCCCATATCGCCGGGCTTGCTTCGGCGCGCGCACCGCGAAAGGAACGATGTTGAAGAACGTCCGCCAGACGCTTCGCATGGCCGCGATCACCGGTGTGCTTGCTACGACTCCGCTGACGCTGTCCACCGCGATCGCCTCCGCCGATTACGAGCGGGTCAGCCCGTCGTCGCCGTTCGAGCAGGCCGCATTCGTGCCTGAGCCGGTTGGCGACGCGCCGGCCCGCCCCGGACCGCGCCCGCCCCGGCGCCGGATGCACCGCCTGCGCCGGCCCCCGACGCACCGCCTGCACCGGCTGACCTTCCCCCGGCGCCGGATGCACCGCCCGCGCCGGCCCCCGACGCACCGCCGCCCGCGCCCGCCCCGGATGCGCCTGCGCCGGACGCCCCGCCCGCCGACGAGGCACCGGCACCAGAGCAGGCTCCGGTGCACAGGGCGTACAGCGTCAACTGGGACGCGATCGCTGGCTGTGAGTCCGGTGGCAACTGGGCCATCAGCACTGGCAACGGCTACGCCGGCGGTCTGCAGTTCACGTCGAGCACGTGGCACTCCAACGGTGGCGCGGGCTCCCCGAACGGCGCGAGCCGTGAGGAGCAGATCCGGGTCGCCGAGAACGTGCTGCACTCGCAGGGCATCGGCGCCTGGCCGGTCTGCGGTCGTCGCGGCTGATCAGACGATTGCCAATTGACGGCGGTGGTCGGGCGCAGGCCCGCCACCGCCGTTAGGCGTTCACGGGCCCGGATCAGCTGAAGCGGACGTGCAACGTCGCCAGGCCGAAGATCTTCTTGCCGTCGGACTTCGCGCCGACGAGGACGACACCGGACCGGGTGTCGGGGTCCAGCGACTTGATCCGGCCGCTGAACTCGATGTCGACGCCCTCGGCGGCCGACACGATTGCGGGCGCAGACAGCCGCACCGCGTACCGGGTGATGGCACCGGGGTCACCCGACCACGCCGAGGCGAATCCGGCACCCAATCCCATGGTCAGCATTCCGTGCGCGATCACGTCGGGCAGGCCGGCCAGCTTGGCGATGCCCTCGTCCCAGTGAATCGGGTTGGCGTCGCCGGCCACGCCGGCGTAGTTCACCAGGTCGCCGCGGGACAATCGGCGCCGGTGCGCCGCGATCTCATCGCCGACCTTCACATCGTCGAAGGACGGCGTACCGGGCGTACGGGTTGTGCCTCCGTCGGCGATGCGAACCTCGCCCTCGGGGCGCACCGTCTTGTGGTACTCGGTTTCGCCGATTCCGAAGAGGTCCACGTCGTGCGCCATCATCGTCTGCACAGCCGTCTTGATCGCCGGATCGACGTCCTCGGCGGTGAGACCGACAACGGTGGTGTGCAGGGTGTGCACCCGCTCGCCGGCGGAGTCGGTAAAGGTGTTGGTCACGGTGATCAGGTCTCTGCCGGCGATTCTGCGCACCGATGTCAATTCGACGTCGACGTGCAGTTCGTCACCGGCGACGATCGGGCGGTGCTGCTCGAAAACCTCTTCGGTCTGCATGTAAGTGTCGTAACCGACGACCACCTGCTCGAACATCAGGCGGTTGCACGTCATGCCCGGGGTCGACGTGAAGGTCAACGGCGCCACCAGGTCGGAATAACCCAGATCCGCAGCAGCGGCGACGTCCCAGTGCGCGGGGTGATAATCCTGCACGGCGCGGGCGTATTCGCGTAATTTCTCGCGGCCGACCAGGTAGGTGCCGGCCATCTGGTAGTAGTGGCCGACCCGCGATTCAAGCGCCGACGCCTCTGCAGTGGTCATAGCGTTGCTCAACTTTTCTACCGGCCTGTTCGCTGAGGCCGACCAGAGCACACTAACGTGCGGGTGACGGATACCGCGGTGACGGACACCGTACGGCCGTCGCGGCGTTGTGTTACCAACGACTCATGACCGCAACGGCATTCGACAACCTCGACGACTACCTGGCGCTACCGCGGGTTTCGGGCCTCGCTGTGTCGGCCGACGGGTCGCGGGTGGTGACGACCGTGTCCGAGCTCAACGACAAACGTACCGAGTACGTCACCGCGATCTGGGAACTCGACCCGGCCGGCGAACGGGCCGCAAAAAGACTCACCCGCGGGGGCACCGGCGACTCGTCGCCGGCGTTCACCGCCGACGGTGACCTGCTGTTCGTCTCGTCGCGGCCGACCGCCGACAACACCGATGACGGCACAAAGCCGCCCGCCTCGCTGTGGCGGCTGCCCGCCGGCGGCGAGGCGGTCGAAGCGTTGAGCATGCCCGGTGGCATCACTGTGGTGCGCACCGCCCGCGATGCCGAAGCCACAGTGGTCGTCGCGCCGATGTTCCCGGCGGCACGCGACGTCGACGACGATCGGCGGCTGCGCACACTGCGCAAGGACAATAAGGTCGACGCGGTACTGCACAGCGGATATCCGGTGCGGTTCTGGAACAAGGACATTGGCCCGGACGAACCTCACCTGCTTGACGCGAACGGACCACGCGATCTCACCCCGCAACCGGGCAGGGGACTGCACGATCCCGGGTTCGACGTCAGTGCCGACGGTCTGTTTCTGGTCACTACCTGGCCGGTCGCCGGACCCGGACCGGTCCACCGTTCAACGTTGATGCGGGTCGACCTGGCATCCGGGCAGCGCACCATCATCGCCGATGACCCGGACGCCGACCTGGAAAACCCCGCGATCTCCCCGGACGGAACCGCGGTGGCCTTCACTCGAGAATCCATCGCCGCCCCTGATCGCGCTCCACGAATGACATTGCAATACCTGCGATTCGGCGACCAACCAACAACGGTGGCCGATGCCTGGGATCGACGGGCTTCCGCACTGACCTGGTCCAGCGACGGCACCACACTGATGGTCACCGCAGACCAGAACGGACGTGCGCCGATATTCGCCGTCGAGGTGTCAACGTCGACGGTCTCTCAGCTCACCGACGACGACTTCTGCTACACCGACGTCGTCGCCGCGCCGGGCGGCGTGCTGTATGCATTGCGCAATTCCTATGCAGCGCCGCCACATCCGGTGCGGATCGATCCCGGCGGCGTGATCACGGTGCTGCCGTGCGTCGACTCGCCCACGCTGTCAGGGGCGTTAAGCGAATTGACCACGACCGCCGTGGATGGGACGACGGTGCGATCGTGGTTGGTGTTGCCGGAAGACCAGACGCCGGCACCGTTGTTGCTGTGGGTCCACGGAGGCCCGTTGAACAGCTGGAACAGCTGGTCCTGGCGGTGGAACCCGTGGCTGATGGCCGCCCGGGGTTACGCGGTGCTGCTGCCCGACCCGGCGCTGTCGACTGGTTACGGACAGGACTTCATCCAGCGCGGCTGGGGCGCGTGGGGCGGACCGCCGTTCGACGACCTGATGGCCGCCACCGATGCGGCGTGCGCGCATCCCCGCATCGACGCGACCCGCACCGCCGCGATGGGCGGCTCGTTCGGTGGCTACATGGCCAACTGGATTGCCGGTCACACCAACCGTTTTAATGCAATCGTGACCCATGCCAGCCTGTGGGCGCTCGACCAATTCGGTCCGACCACCGACACCGGGTACTACTGGCGCCGTGAGATGACGCCGCAGATGACCGCCGACAATTCGCCCCACCATTTCGTCGCCAACATCAGCACACCGATGTTGGTCGTGCACGGCGACAAGGATTACCGCGTGCCCATCGGCGAAGGCCTGCGACTCTGGTACGAACTGCTCGCGTCGTCGGCACTCCCGGCCGGCGAAGATGGCAGCAGCCCGCATCGCTTCTTGTATTTCCCGTTCGAGGACCATTGGATCGCCGCACCGCAACACACCAAGATCTGGTACGAGGTGGTGTTCGCGTTCCTGGCTGAGCATGTGCTTGGGGAGAGTGCCGAAATGCCGGAGTTGCTCGGAGTACCGTCGCGCCAGTGACTGCAACACGCGAATACGACATCGTCCTCTACGGGGCAACCGGCTTCGTGGGCAAGCTGACTGCGCAATACCTGGCCCGGGCCGGTGGCAACGCGCGGATCGCGCTGGCCGGCCGCTCGCCGGATCGGCTGTTGGCGGTCCGGGAAACGCTGGGGGAGTCGGCGCAGTCGTGGCCGGTTCTGCAGGCGGATGCCTCCGAGCCGTCGACGCTCGATGCGATGGCGGCCCAGACCCAGGTCGTCGTCACCACCGTCGGCCCCTACAGCCGCTATGGTCTGCCGGTGGTCGCAGCGTGCGCTGCCGCCGGTACCGATTACGCGGACCTCACCGGTGAGCCGCCATTCATCCGCGAGAGCATCGACCTCTACCACAAGCAGGCGCTGGACACTGGTGCGCGCATCGTGCATGCGTGCGGATTCGATTCGATCCCTTCGGATCTCACTGTGTACGCGCTACACCGCAGGGCGCTCGAAGATGGTGCCGGCGAACTGCTCGGCACCGACTTCGTGGTCCGCTCGTTCGCCGGTGGATTCTCCGGCGGCACGGTGGCCTCGATGGTAGAAGTGCTGGACTCGACGTCGAGCGATGCCGACGTGCGTCGCCAATTCGCCGACCCCTACACGCTCAGCCCCGATCGCGGCGCGGAACCTGAACTCGGCGCACAACCCGACCTGCGCCGACGCCGCGGCCGCCAGATCGCTCCGGAGCTGACCGGCCTCTGGACCGCTGGATTCTTGATGGCTCCGGCTAACACGCGAATTGTTCGGCGCAGCAACGCGTTACAGGACTACGCCTATGGCAGGCGGTTCAAATACAGCGAACACATGAGCGTGGGATCGTCGGCCGTCGCGCCGGTGACCTCAGCCGTCGTCAACGGGATCGGCAATGCGGTGTCGGCGTTGGGCAGCCGCTATTTCCGGCTGCTGCCGCGCCGGCTGGTGGACCGGGTGTTACCCAAATCCGGCACCGGCCCCAGCGAATCCGTTCGCGAGCGCGGCTTTTACAAGGCGGAGACGTACACCACGACGACGTCCGGCGCTCGGTACGTCGCCACCATCGCGCAGAGCGGCGACCCCGGATACAAGGCCACCGCAGTGCTGTTGGGCGAGAGTGGTCTGGCGCTGGCGTTGGACCGCGATTCGCTGTCGGACCTGAACGGCGTGCTGACGCCCGCGGCAGCGATGGGCGACGCGTTACTGGCGCGGTTCCCGGCTGCGGAAGTCTCGTTGGAAACGGCACGGTTGATGCACCGCTAACGCGGTCGGCACTGCGCAGCCGGCAGGTGAATTGCGGTGCGCAGAACCCCTGTCGGACAAGATCGGCTGGGTCTAATGTCGTGTCCAGAACCACACCATCCCAGCAACGTTAGGTGGACGGGTCCATGTCTGGCCTTGATGATCTTTTCGCGCAGATTCCCACGAGTGACATCGCCAGCAGGATCGGCGTCGACGAAGCCGAAGTCAACAAGGCGGTGCATCTGCTGGTGCCGGTTCTGGTGGGAGGACTGCACGAGAACGCTCAAGACCCCGAGCACGCGAGCAACATCGAGTCCGCCGCCGACAGCCACGCCGGCTTGCTCGACGGCGGTGTAAGCGTCGATCAGGTCGATGAGCACGAAGGTCAGCAGGCGATCGCGAGAATCTTTGGCGGCAACGATTCCGCCCAGGTCGCCAACGCGCTCGCCGGCAGCGGCGGAGGCAACAGCGATCTGCTCAAGCAACTGCTGCCGATCTTGGCGCCGATCGTGCTGGCCTACATCGGCAAGCAACTGACCGGCAAGAGCGACGCTCCCGCCAAAGAAGAAGCTTCCGGCGGCGCGCTCAATGACGTGCTGGGCAGCATCCTCGGCGGGGCCAGCGGCAACAAGTCGCTGGGCACCGTGTTGGGCAACGCGCTGGGCTCGAAGGCGGGCGACATCCTCGGCGGATTGCTGGGCGGCAAGAAGTAATCCACGTCTCATCAGTGCCGCCCGGCATGGGCGGTGTTCGTAGCGGGCGTCGGAGCTTTCTAGACTTGACTGGTGACTGCCAGCCCAGAACCCACCGCTGACACGCGGGCTGAAGACCTGCCCAAGGCGTGGGATCCGGGCGCAGCCGAAAGCACGATCTATCAGAGCTGGCTGGATGCCGGTTATTTCACCGCCGACCCGGCCAGCGCCAAACCCGGGTATTCGATCGTGCTGCCGCCGCCGAACGTGACCGGCAGCCTGCACATGGGCCATGCGCTCGAGCACACCATGATGGACGCGCTGACCCGCCGCAAGCGCATGCAGGGCTACGAGGTGCTGTGGCAGCCGGGCATGGACCACGCGGGTATCGCCACCCAGAGCGTCGTCGAAAAGCAACTCGCTGTCGACGGCAAGACCAAAGAAGACTTCGGCCGCGCGCTGTTCATCGACAAAGTGTGGGACTGGAAGCGCGAGTCGGGCGGCGCGATCGGCGGTCAAATGCGCCGGCTCGGCGATGGCGTCGACTGGGACCGCGAGCGTTTCACCATGGACGACGGCTTGTCGCGGGCGGTGCGCACCATCTTCAAACGGCTCTATGACGCGGGCCTGATCTATCAAGCCGAGCGGCTGGTCAACTGGTCACCGGTGCTGGAGACCGCGATTTCGGATCTCGAGGTCCGCTACGAGGACGTCGAAGGCGAATTGGTGTCGTTCCGGTACGGCTCGCTCGATGATTCCGAGCCGCACATCGTGGTAGCCACCACCCGGGTGGAAACGATGCTGGGCGATACCGCGATCGCGGTGCATCCCGATGACGAGCGCTACCAAACACTGGTCGGCGCCACCCTGGCGCACCCGTTCCTCGACCGTCAGATCATCGTCGTCGCCGACGATCACGTCGACCCCGAATTCGGCACCGGTGCAGTCAAAGTCACGCCGGCGCACGATCCGAACGACTTCGAGATCGGATTACGCCACCAGCTGTCCATGCCGTCGATCATGGACACAAAAGGCCGGATCGCCGACACCGGAACACGATTCGACGGCATGGACCGCTTCGATGCCCGTGTCGCGGTGCGCGAAGCGCTGGCGGCCGAGGGCCGGGTCGTCGCGGAGAAGCGTCCGTACCTGCACAGCGTCGGGCACTCCGAGCGCAGCGGTGAGCCGATCGAACCGCGGCTGTCGCTGCAGTGGTGGGTCCGGGTGGAATCGCTGGCTGCGGCCGCCGGTGATGCGGTTCGCAACGGCGACACCGTGATTCATCCCGTCAGTATGGAGCGTCGCTGGTACGCCTGGGTCGACGACATGCACGACTGGTGCATCTCGCGCCAGCTGTGGTGGGGTCATCGCATTCCGATCTGGTACGGACCGGACGGTCAGCAGATGTGTGTGGGTCCCGACGACGCGCCGCCCGAAGGCTGGGAGCAGGATCCCGACGTCCTCGATACCTGGTTCTCCTCGGCGCTGTGGCCGTTCTCCACTCTGGGCTGGCCGGACAAGACACTGGACTTGGAAAAGTTCTATCCGACAAGCGTTCTGGTGACCGGCTACGACATCATATTTTTCTGGGTGGCCCGGATGATGATGTTCGGCACCTTCGTCGGTGGTGACGACGCCATCATGCTGGACGGTCGCCGGGGACCGCAGGTGCCGTTCAAAGATGTCTTCCTGCACGGGTTGATCCGCGATGAGTCCGGCCGCAAGATGAGCAAGTCCAAGGGCAACGTGGTCGACCCGCTCGATTGGCTGGACCTCTACGGCGCCGACGCGCTGCGGTTCACCTTGGCCCGAGGTTCCAGCCCCGGCAGCGATCTCAGCGTCGGCGAAGACCATGTCCGGGCTTCGCGCAACTTCGTCACCAAGCTGTTCAACGCCACCCGATTCGCGCTGCTCAACGGCGCGGCGTTGAGTCCGCTGCCGGCGTACGGCGAACTGACCGATGCCGACCGTTGGATCTTGGGCCGGCTGGAAGAAGTTCGCGCAGAAGTCGATTCGGCCTTCGACTCCTACGAGTTCAGCCGGGCATGCGAAGCTCTCTATCACTTCACCTGGGACGAATTCTGCGACTGGTACCTCGAATTGGCCAAGGCGCAGGTTGCCGACGGCCTATCGCACACCACCGCTGTGCTGGCTGCCGCGCTGGACACCCTGCTGCGGCTGCTTCATCCGGTGATCCCGTTCGTCAGCGAGGCGCTCTGGAGGGCGTTGACCTCCGGCGAGTCGCTGGTGATCGCCGACTGGCCGGAGTCCTCCGGGATTGACGTCGACACTGTTGCCGCGCAACGTATCACCGATATGCAGCGTCTCGTGACCGAAATCCGCCGGTTCCGCAGCGACCAGGGACTGGCCGACCGGCAGAAGGTGCCTGCCCGGCTGTCGGGCATTGCCGCGCCCGGTGACGATGCGGGCAGCGCAGCGGCCCGAGGAGGATCCGGGCAATCGGGGTACGCTGACCTGCACACTCAGCTAGGCGCCATCACCTCGCTGGCCTGGTTGACCGAGGCCCGGCCGGAGTTTGCTGCGTCAGCATCGCTGGAGGTCGGGCTCAAGGGCGGCATCGTGGTCGTCGAACTGGACACCTCGGGCACCATCGACGTAGCCGCCGAGCGTCGTCGCCTGGAGAAGGATCTGGCCGCCGCGCAAAAGGAATTGGCTTCCACCACAGCACAACTGGGCAACGCCGACTTCATGGCCAAGGCGCCGGAGGTCGTCGTCGACAAGCAGCGAGAGCGCCAGCGGGTCGCGCGCGACGAAGTCGACCGCATAACGGCCAGGTTGGCCGGCCTGAAGTGACTCTTGAGCCGGACGACGAAGGACCCATCGGTGTAGTTCCGACGCCCGATGAGATCGCGGCCTTACTTCAGGTCGAGCATCTGCTCGATCAGCGCTGGCCGGAAACCAAGATCGAGCCCAGCCTGACCCGCATTGCTGCGCTGATGGACTTGCTGGGCTCGCCGCAGCGTAGTTACCCGTCGATCCACATCGCCGGCACCAACGGCAAGACGTCAGTGTCGCGTATGGTCGACTCGCTGCTGACCGCCTTCAACCGGCGCACCGGGCGCACCACAAGCCCCCATCTGCAGTCGGCAGTGGAGCGCATCGCGATCGACGGGAAACCAATCAGCCCGGCCCGATACGTTGCGACATATGCCGAACTCGAGCCGTTCGTGCAGTTGGTGGACCAGCAGTCGCAAGATGCGGGCGGTCCGGCGATGAGTAAATTCGAGGTGCTCACCGGCATGGCGTTCGCGGCGTTCGCTGATGCCCCTATCGAAGTGGCGGTGATCGAGGTGGGCCTGGGCGGCCGCTGGGATGCCACCAACGTGGTCAATGCAACCGTCGCGGTGATCACCCCGATCAGCGTCGATCATGTCGAGTACCTCGGCGAGGACATCGCCGGCATCGCCGGCGAGAAGGCCGGCATCATCCTCAAAGCGGAGGAGGGTGCGCCGGACACCGTCGCCGTCATCGGCCGGCAGGTGCCGGAGGCGATGGAGGTGGTGTTGGCGGAAACCGTGCGCGCTGAGGCCGCGGTTGCCCGCGAGGATTCCGAATTCGCGCTGCTGGGCCGTCAAGTCGCGGTCGGAGGCCAGGTGCTGGAACTGCAGGGCCTCGGCGGGTTGTACTCCGACGTGTTCCTGCCCCTGCACGGCGAACACCAGGCCCACAACGCCGCCATCGCCTTGGCCGCCGTCGAAGCGTTCTTCGGCGCCGGTGCGCAGCGCCAGTTGGACATCGACACCGTTCGGGCCGGGTTCGCTGCGGTGACCAGCCCCGGTCGGTTGGAGCGGATGCGCAGTGCGCCAACGGTATTCGTCGATGCCGCGCACAATCCGGCGGGCGCGGCCGCGCTGGCTCAGACCTTGGCCGAGGAATTCGACTTCCGCTTCCTGGTCGGCGTGGTCGCCGTCATGGCCGATAAAGACGCCAGCGCCATTCTGGCCGCGCTGGAGCCGGTGTTGAATCGAATCGTGGTCACCCAGAACGGATCACCGCGAGCCCAGGACGTCGAGTCGCTGGCTCTGACTGCGCAGCAGTGGTTCGGGCCCGACCGGGTAGTCACCGCCGAGACGCTGCGCGATGCCATCGACACCGCGACCGCGCTGGTCGACGAGGCGGATGCCGAGGACAGATCGTTTGCTGGTACCGGCATCGTCATCACTGGGTCGGTGGTGACCGCCGGTGCGGCACGCACGCTGTTCGGTCGTGATCCCGAGTGACGGCGCACGAGCCGACGCCCGGGGCGTCCAAGCCCGACCCGTGGAAGAGCTTTCGCGGCGTCACGGCCGGCACGCTGATCTTGGAGGCGATCGTCTTCCTGCTGGCGTTGCCGGTGGTCAGTGCTGTCGGTGGTGGGCTGACCGCGGGTGTTCTGGGATATCTGCTCGGCTTGACGGCAGTCTTGATCGTGCTGGCCGGGCTGCAGGGCAGGTCATGGGCCTTCGGGGCCGATCTCGCCGTGCAGGTGATACCGATCGCGGGGTTTGTGGTCTACCCGGGGGTGGGCATCATCGGCCTGCTGTTCGCCGGGGTCTGGGGACTGATCGCCTACGTCCGTTCCGAGGTCCTCCGCCGGGAGAGATACGGGCTGCTCCCGGGCCAGGATGGCCCACCCGAGTGATCCGCTGTCGCGGATGAGCCAGGGTCGTTCGATACGCTGTGCGCCGTGACGCGCCTGCGGCGAGCAGCGCGACGAGGCACGGCGACAATGACCGCGCCGGCGACCATGCAGAGCATGCGATGAAGAGGAGCGGCGCAGATGACTGAGCGGACCTTGCTGTTGATCAAGCCCGATGGCGTCGAGCGACGCCTGGTGGGCGAGATCATCGGCCGCATCGAGCGCAAAGGCCTGACGGTCGCGGCGCTGGAACTGCGGATCGTCAGCGACGAGTTGGCCAGCCGGCACTACGCGGAACACGACGGCAAGCCCTTCTTCGGCTCCCTGCTGGAGTTCATCACGTCGGGACCGTTGGTCGCGGCCATCATCGAGGGTCCACGCGCGGTCACCGCGCTGCGGCAACTCGTCGGTGGGACCGACCCGGTGGACAAGGCGTCGCCCGGCACCATTCGCGGTGACTTCGGCCTGGAAACGCAGTTCAACCTGGTGCACGGGTCCGATTCGCTCGAGTCGGCAGAACGCGAAATTGGACTCTGGTTCGACAAGGCTTAGTAACGGGTCGGTGCACTTGGTCCGACCCGGCACATCGATATGGGATACTGGCGATCGGGTGAACGTCGCCGGACCGGCTTAGGAACGTCGACAGTCGCCCGAATGAAGACTTCGACAAGGGCGACCACCGCGATCGCGATGCGGCGCCGACCGTCCAGCCATCATTCAGACCGGCACCGAGTGCGTTCGTCCCGAACCTCTCGGGGCAAGACCATCACAAGTCCGGGAGAAACTGACCCGGGCGCATAGCGAAGCCCTCGCGTGGCCGCGTCGATCAGGACGCGCCCGGGGGCTTGAGGAGAATACGTGACAGACGGTGGCCCATCCTCAGAGGCTTCAGGACTCACAGCGCAGCACGAAGAGCTGCCTGACCGGCTGAGGGTTCATGCCCTGGCCCGGGCTCTGGGAACGACCAGCAGGCAGGTGCTCGACGCGCTGACCGAGCTCGACGGGCGGATCCGCAGCGCACATTCGACCGTGGAGCGAGCCGACGCTGTCCGCGTTCGCGACTTGCTGGCAGGCGCGCCCGCCACGCTCGCCGCGCCGGTCGGTGCAGCTCAGGGCGACGTCGCCGGCGAAGCGGACGAACCCGAGTCGCGGCTGATGCTGGCGGCTCCAGAAACCGCCGAGCGTCCCGCGTACATGCCGCTGTTCGTGGCGCCCCAGCCGGTCGAGCGGGTGGCGAAAGTTGTCGAGTCCGATGACTCAGACGAGTGCCGGTGCCGGTGCCGATGACTCTGACGACGACGACGACGACGCCGACGCCGATGACAACGATGACGATGACGACGACCAGGATGAGCGCCCGGCCAACCGGCGGCGACGTCGCGGGCGGCGTGGGCGTGGACGCGGTCGCGGTGAGCAGAACGGATCCGAGAAGGGCGACGACGCCGACGGAGACGGCGGCAAATCGGACAAGCCGGACGCGGCGTCTGCGGACAACGCCGGTGACGACTCCGATGATGACGACGACAACGACAACGACGACGACGGCTCGCCGGACGGTGCCACCAAGCGGCGTCGCCGCCGTCGGCGCCGCAAGTCCGGGTCGGGCGATGACAACGACGAGAACCCGTCACCGGACGATCCGCCGAACACCGTGGTGCACGAGCGCCCACCCCGGGCCAACAACAAGTCCTCCAGCAATTCCGAGATCCAGGGCATCGACGGCTCCACCCGCCTGGAAGCCAAGCGGCAGCGCCGCCGAGACGGACGCGACGCCGGACGGCGCCGCCCGCCGGTACTGACCGAAGCCGAGTTCCTGGCCCGGCGTGAAGCCGTCGATCGGGTGATGGTGGTCCGCGACACGGTCCGCAACGAGCCACCGGCTCCTGGCAGCCGATACACCCAGATCGCCGTCCTGGAGGATGGCATCGTCGTGGAGCACTTCGTCACCAGCGCGGCCTCGGCTTCTCTGGTCGGCAACATCTATCTCGGCATCGTGCAGAACGTGTTGCCCTCGATGGAGGCGGCCTTCGTCGACATCGGTCGCGGCCGGAACGGCGTGCTCTACGCCGGCGAGGTGAACTGGGAGGCCGCAGGTCTGGGCGGGTCCAACCGCAAGATCGAGCAGGCCCTCAAGCCCGGCGATTACGTCGTGGTGCAGGTCAGCAAGGACCCGGTTGGACACAAGGGCGCCCGACTGACCACTCAGGTGTCCCTGGCCGGCCGCTACCTGGTGTACGTGCCGGGTGCTTCGTCGACCGGTATCAGCCGCAAGCTGCCCGACACCGAACGCCAGCGACTCAAGGAGATTCTGCGCGAAGTCGTGCCTTCGGACGCCGGGGTGATCATCCGGACCGCCTCGGAAGGCGTGAAGGAAGACGACATCCGCGGTGACGTCAACCGACTGCAGGAGCGGTGGACGGAGATCGCCGAGCGCGCGGAGGAAACCAAGAAGAAGGCGGCGGGCGCCGCGGTCGCGCTCTACGAAGAGCCCGACGTCTTGGTCAAGGTCATCCGCGATCTGTTCAACGAAGACTTCGGCCAGCTGATCGTCTCCGGTGACGACGCCTGGGCCACCATCAACGAATACGTGAGTTCGGTTGCGCCCGAGCTCGTTTCGAAGCTGAACAAATATGAGCCGGCGGAGTCCGCTGAGGGAGTTCCGGCCCCCGACGTCTTCGCGGTGCACCGGATCGACGAGCAGCTGACCAAGGCGATGGACCGCAAGGTCTGGTTGCCGTCCGGCGGAACGCTGGTGATCGACCGCACCGAGGCAATGACGATCGTCGACGTCAACACCGGCAAGTTCACCGGGTCAGGGGGCAACCTCGAGCAGACCGTCACCAAGAACAACCTCGAGGCGGCTGAGGAGACCGTGCGCCAGCTGCGGCTGCGCGACATCGGCGGCATCATCGTCATCGACTTCATCGACATGGTTCTGGAGTCCAACCGCGACTTGGTGATGCGTCGGCTGACCGAGGCTCTTGCCCGCGACCGGACCCGCCACCAGGTCTCCGAGGTGACATCGCTGGGGCTGGTGCAACTGACCCGCAAGAAGCTGGGAACCGGGCTGATCGAAGCCTTCTCCACGACATGTCCGCACTGCAGCGGCCGCGGCATCATGCTGCACGCCGATCCCGTTGACTCCGCACCGTCCACCGGCCGCAAACCGGAAGCCGCTGGCAGGCGTGGCCGGCGCTCGAAGAAGGGCAAGGCCGAAGAACAGCCGGTCGCCAAGGTGCCTGTGCATTCCCACGGCGACCATCCGATGTTCAAGGCGATGGCTGCCGCCAACGGTGACCACGACGATGACGAGACCGAGGGCGCCGACCAGACGCCCGGCGAGGACGTCGACGAAACGGCCGGTGACCAGGCCGCCGAGACCGACGCCCGGATCCAGCAGCAGGTCGCGCGTGAGGTCGTCGAAGAAGACCTCGACGACGCCGACCTCGACGACGAAGACAGCGACGACGACGAGGACGACGACGAGGACGACGACACCGAAGAGGTTGATCTCGACGACGACGGCGAGGACCTCGACGACGACGACGAACTGGACGACGCCGACGAAGATGACGCCGACGACGAAGACGACGATGACGATGACGACGACGCCGACGGTGATGACGACGACGACTCGGATTCGGCGGATCCTGAACACCAGGTCGTCGCGGCGACCGCCGGGGCCCCGCGACGGCGTCGAGCAGCGGCTAGACCGGCCGGTCCGCCGGCCCATGACGACTGACAGGCCGGTTTGACCCTGTAGCCGCTGGTCACGTACCCTAGACCAGTTGTCGATCGGCCCGCTCACCGGGTTTCGGCCGACACTCCCAAACCAGCCCGCGCACTTTGGCTGCGCGACGCCCGTACGACCCGCAAGAACCAGCAGAACCAGAAACTGAGGTAGACGAGACCATGGCGACCTACGCAATCGTCAAAACTGGCGGTAAGCAGTACAAAGTTGCCGTCGGGGACATCGTCAAGGTGGAGAAGCTCGACACCGAGCCCGGCGCGAACGTGTCGCTGCCGGTCGCACTCGTCGTCGATGGCGCCAACGTCACCGCCGATGCCTCCGCCCTGGCCAAGGTCGCCGTGACCGGCGAGGTGCTCGAGCACACCAAAGGCCCCAAGATCCGTATCCACAAGTTCAAGAACAAGACCGGTTATCACAAGCGTCAGGGTCACCGTCAGCAGTTGACGGTCCTGAAGGTCACCGGCATCAAGTAGCGGGAGACCACACATGGCACACAAGAAGGGCGCTTCCAGCTCACGTAACGGCCGCGACTCAAACGCACAGCGACTGGGCGTGAAGCGGTTCGGCGGCCAGATCGTCAAAGCCGGCGAGATCCTGGTCCGTCAGCGTGGCACACACTTCCACCCGGGCATCGACGTCGGCCGCGGCGGCGACGACACGTTGTTCGCCAAGGCGGCCGGCGCCGTCGAGTTCGGCGTCAAACGCGGACGCAAGACGGTCAACATCGTCTCGGCCGCGTCTTCGACCGACTGAGCGTCGCAGGCGTGCCTGCACGCCTGAATAAGTAAGAGGAACCCCGATGGCTCGGTTTGTCGATCGTGTCGTCATCCACGCGCGGGCAGGCTCCGGCGGTCATGGCTGCGCCTCGGTCCATCGCGAGAAATTCAAGCCGCTCGGCGGCCCCGACGGCGGTAACGGTGGCCGCGGCGGCAGCATCGTGCTGGTCGTCGACCCGCAAGTGCACACGCTGCTCGACTTTCACTTCCGTCCCCATGTCGACGCCCCGTCGGGCAAGCAGGGGATGGGCGGCAACCGGCACGGCGCCGCGGGTGCCGATCTGGAGATCAAAGTTCCCGACGGCACCGTCGTGGTCGACGAGGACGGCCGGATGCTCGCCGACCTGGTCGGTGCCGGCGCCAGATTCGAAGCCGCCGCCGGAGGCCGCGGCGGGCTGGGCAACGCGGCGCTGGCATCGCGCGCACGTAAGGCGCCCGGGTTCGCGCTCCTCGGTGAGAAGGGCGAAACCCGCGACCTCACTCTGGAACTCAAAACCGTTGCCGACGTCGGTCTCATCGGATTCCCGTCCGCCGGCAAATCTTCACTGGTGTCCACGATTTCGGCCGCCAAGCCAAAGATCGCCGACTACCCCTTCACCACGCTGGCCCCCAACCTCGGGGTGGTGTCGGCGGGGGAGCGGACGTTCACCGTTGCCGATGTGCCAGGCCTGATCCCTGGAGCATCTCAGGGCCGCGGTCTGGGCCTGGACTTCCTGCGCCACATCGAGCGATGCGCGGTGCTGGTGCATGTCATCGACTGCGCCACCTCCGAGCCGGGCCGCGACCCGATTTCCGACATCGACGTCCTGGAAGCCGAGCTGGCCGCCTACACGCCGACGCTGCAAGGCGACTCAATGCTGGGTGACCTCGTGGAGCGACCACGAGCGGTGGTGCTCAACAAGATCGACGTGCCCGACGCCCGCGAATTGGCGGAGTTCGTTCGCGACGAGATAGCCGAGCGCGGTTGGCCTGTGTTCATGGTGTCAGCGGTCGCCCGAGAAGGGCTGCAGCCGTTCATCTTCGGACTCTCAGACATAATCGCGGAATACCAAGCCGCGCTGCCGGCGCTGGTGCCGCGCCGGCCGGTGATTCGCCCGGTGCCCGTCGACGAGTCCGGTTTCACCGTGACGTCCGACGGCGAGGGCGGATTCGTGGTCCGCGGCCGGCGGCCTGAGCGCTGGATCGCCCAGACCGCATTCGACAACGACGAGGCCGTCGGCTATCTCGGCGATCGGCTGGCCCGGTTGGGTGTCGAGGACGAACTGGTGCGACAGGGGGCACGGCCCGGGTGCGCGGTCACCATCGGCGATGTCACTTTCGACTGGGAGCCGCAGACACCGTCCGGCATCGACGCCCTGATGACGAGACGCGGAGCCGATCCGCGCCTGGAGAACAACGATCGTATCGGCGCCGACGAGCGAAAGGCGGCACGTCGTCAGCGTCGCGACCGCGGTGACAATGAATAGTGACGCGCGCGAAGCCATTCGCACCGCGCGCAGCGTTGTGGTCAAGGTCGGCACCACCGCACTGACCGCCCCGACCGGTATGTTCGACGCCAGCCGACTGGCCGGTCTCGTCGACGCCATCGAGGCACGGATGAAGGCGGGCTCCGATGTCGTCATCGTGTCTTCGGGCGCCATCGCGGCCGGCATCGAGCCACTCGGTCTGAGCAAGCGACCCACCGATCTGGCCACCAAGCAGGCGGCGGCCAGCGTCGGGCAGGTCGCCCTGGTGAACGCGTGGAGCACCGCGTTCGCCCGTTACCAGCGAAGCGTCGGGCAGGTGTTGCTGACCGCGCATGACATCTCGATGCGGGTGCAGCACACCAATGCTCAGCGCACGCTGGACCGGTTGCGTGCCCTGCATGCGGTGGCGATCGTCAACGAGAACGACACTGTGGCCACCAACGAAATCCGATTCGGCGACAACGATCGCCTGTCGGCGTTGGTGGCGCATCTGGTCGGTGCCGACGCGTTGGTGTTGTTGAGCGACATCGACGGTCTCTACGATGCCGACCCGCGCAAAGTCGCCGAAACACGTTTCATCGCTGAGGTTTCCGGGCCGGACGACCTCGACGGCGTCACCGCGGGACAGGGCAGTCACCGGGGGACCGGCGGGATGGCCTCCAAGATGTCGTCGGCGCTGCTGGCTGCCGACGCCGGGGTGCCGGTGCTGCTGGCTGCCGCGGCCGATGCCGCGACGGCGCTGGCGGATGCCTCGGTGGGCACGGTGTTCGCCCCGCGGGCCAATCGCATGTCGGCGCGCAGGTTCTGGGTGCGTTACGCCGCGGAGTCGGCCGGTTCACTCACCCTGGACGACGGCGCGGTGAGTGCCGTTCTGGGTCAACGTCGTTCATTGCTGCCCGCCGGAATCACCGGACTGTCCGGACGTTTTCACGGCGGTGACGTGGTCGACCTGACCGGTCCGGACGCCACCCTGGTGGCGCGTGGCGTGGTTGCTTACGACGCCGCCGAGTTGGTGACCATGATCGGCCAGTCGACCTCGGAGCTGCCAGCCGAACTACGCAGGCCCGCCGTCCACGCCGATGATCTGGTCGCCGTCTAACTCCGCACTATCGGCACGAGATACAGCGAGCTCCAAGCAATTTCAGTCAGGGCGGTGGCCAGCTCGGTATCGTATGCGGCAGGCCGGTTCGGGAGATTCTGTTGACAGGCCCGCTCGACCATCCAGCTGAGCGCGCTGGCCGTGGTGGCCGCCGGTAGCTCGCGGCGGATCAAGCCGTCGGCCTGACCGTCCTCGATCACCAGGGTCAGCCGCCCGGATATCCCGGTCAGCAGTTCGCGGTAGGTTGCCGCGACCTGTGGGTCGTAGCCGGCCATCTCGTTGAGCGCGACCAGCACGGGTTGATGCCGCCGGTAGCTGGCGATGATGCCGGTCATCGCCGATCGGACATCGTCGGGATCGTGTCGCCATGCCACGCTCCACCAACGTTCGGCGCTCGCCGCGAGATCGCCGAACACCTGGCCGGCCAACCGCCGCAGCAGGTCGCCCTTGTCTTCGAAGTAGATGTAGAAATTGGCCCGCGACATCCCGGCCTCGCCTGCCAACCGGTCGACGCTGAGCTCGGTGAAGCTCGCGCCATCGCGCATCAGGCGCTCGGTGGCATCGAGCAGTCGACGCTCGATTTGCTCGCGCCGCTCCTGCCGCTTGGCTTGCGGCTTGCGGGTGATTGACGGCATGGCTCCTCCTGTCCACCACTGGTCAGAGCGTAGAGGAGAGCATGACACCTTGACTAGACACTCTGTCTAGTTTTAGGGTCGACGGTGTTCCTATATGTGACCGGCGTCATAGCCGACGGAGGGTTTCACCATGACAGCGACGACCGCCAGCCCCCGCGCCTACGACCCGATCGACTTGTCGTCGCGCGCGTTCTGGTCCACCACGGCGCAGCAGCGGGAGAGCGCATTTGCCGAGCTGCGGGCCGAGCGACCGGTGAGCTGGCATCCGCCCGTCGAAGACGCTCTGATGTCTGATCCCGACGATCCGGGTTATTGGGCGGTGACCCGCCGCGACGACATCGTCGCGGTGAGCCGCGACAACGAGCTGTTCCGCTCCGGCAAGGGCGTTCTTTTCGAGAATGTCCCCGAGGAGTTGCTCGAGGCGTCGCAGTCGTTCCTGGCGATGGACCCGCCACGGCACACGTTCCTGCGCAAACTCGTCAGCGCCGCATTCACCCCACGCCAGGTCAGGCGCATCGAGGACTCGATCAAGGCCAACGCCACGACCGTCGTCGACGAACTCAACGCCGCAGGCAGCGGTGTTGATTTCGTCGAGCGCTGCGCCAAAGAAATGCCCATCCGCACGCTGTCGGACATGGTGGGCATTCCCGAAGAAGAGCGCCACAAGGTCGCCCACGCCGCCGACGCCATGGTCTCGTGGGCCGACCCGGTGTACCTCAATGGCCGACAACCGTTGGAGGTGCTCTTCGAATCGCAGATGTACATCCACCAGGTGGCCTTCGGCCTCGCGGCGGATCGACGTCAAAATCCTGGCGACGACTTGCTCAGCGGCCTGGTGAACGCCGAGGTGGACGGCGACCGGTTGGCCGACGCCGACGTCGCCGCCTTCTTCGTGTTGCTCACGGTCGCCGGCAATGACACCACCCGCCAGACGACCAGCCATGCGCTGAAGGCGCTGACCGACTTTCCCGACCAGCGCGCGTGGCTACTCGAGGATTTCGACAACCGTATCGGTAGCGCGGTCGAGGAGTTCATCCGCTGGGCGACACCGGTGATGACGTTCCGCCGCACTGCGACAAAGGATGTGGAGATCGGCGGCCAAGCCATCAGTGCCGGCGAGAAAGTGGTGATGTTCTACTCATCCGGCAACTGGGACCACGACGTGTTCGAGCATCCTGACCGCTTGGACTTGAGTCGCAGCCCCAACCCGCACGTCGGTTTCGGCGGTGGCGGTGTGCACTTCTGCCTTGGCGCGCACGTGGCCAGGGCGCAACTGCGCGCGATCATCGGCGAGGTACTGCATCAACTGCCGGACATCCAGGCAGGCGACCCGGAGTATCTCGCCGGCAACTTCATCCACGGCATCCGCAGCATGCCGTGCACCTTTTAGCGCGCCGAGACCGGGGATAGCTCCTCGGCCAGCAGCGTCAGCAACTCAGAGCAGCCGCCCTCGACCTTGATGGTCGCCAACTCGTCACCGCGAGTAGGTCCGCGATTGACGACGGCGACCGGGATGCCCAGCGCCGCGGCGTGCCGCACAAACCGGTAGCCGGAAAACACCGTCAGCGACGAACCGGCGACCAGCAGCGCGTCGGCGTCATCGATAAGCGAAAAAGCTTGTCGGACAACGGCCTTGGGCACGCTCTCGCCGAAGTAGACGATATCGGGTTTGAGCATGCCGCCGCAGGCCGGACAATCGAGGTAGCGAAACGACGCGGTGTCGGCGATCACGGCATCGGCGTCCGGAGCCACCGCCAACCCGCCTGCCGCCTCGACCTGTTCGGTGAAACCCGGGTTCAGCGCGTCGAGTTGCTCGGCAAGCGTAGCCCGGCTCATGGACCGACCACAGCTCAAGCAGACCACCCGCGCGTAGGTGCCGTGCAGGTTGATCACAGTCCGGCTGCCGGCCTTGGTGTGCAGCAGATCCACGTTCTGGGTGATGACGCCGCTGACGACGCCGGCGTGCTCGAGTGCCGCCACCGCCCGGTGCCCGGCGTTGGGTCGGGTGTCGTCCATGTGCCGCCAACCGACGTGGTTGCGCGCCCAATACCGCTGCCGAAAAACCGGATCCGAGGTGAATTGGCGAATTGTCATCGGATTGCTCGGCGGTGAATCGGGACCGCGGTAGTCAGGGATGCCGGAGTCGGTGGAGAGTCCGGCGCCGGTCAACACGGCGACACGGCGGCCGGTCAGTAATGCGACTAGCTCAGGGGATTCCGCATGCGCAGCCGTCACCTAATCGAGAGTACGTACCGGCGCCCTCGGGCTGATGAGTGACGGGTCAGGGGACCTGCTTGAGCGACATGTTGTTGGTCTCCTGATGGCCGGGTTGCTGGCCGCAGACGGGTTTGACGTCGGTCGAAACGACGGTCCCAACAAGGGTGTTGGGATCCCAGCTGAAGTGCGCCGTGGTGGCGTCGGGAGCGTGGGTGCCGTCCTCGCACTCAAGACTGTCGGTACTGTCCAGGACCCACTGCCCGTCGGTGAGATGAGCCTGCTTGGTCGGTCCACCGGGGGTGAGAGCGACCGCAACGCACCCGTCGCCGCACGGGGTGATATACCAATCGCTGCTGGCAGCAGCACCGGCCGCGTCCGTTTCGGTGAATGTGTAATGGCCGTTCATATCGCTCCAGGCGGGAGCCGCGATTGCGGTCGCGAGGCCGGTGAACAGCGCGATGGTGGCGAAACATCGTCGGATCGTCATGGTCGTGCTCCTTTTTCGGGGCTGATGGATAATAGATGTGCAATATTGGCTCCCCGGCAGACGAGATGTCCAGAAGATCGGGACTTGGGTAGCGACCGCCCTCGGCGGTCAGCCCAGGCATTCCGCCGCTGTCGTCAGCTCGGCGCCCATATTGGCTTCCATCATCTTCAGTGCCGCCGCCGCGAGCTCGGCGTCGATGCCGGCGACCGCGTCAGTCGGGACGACGATCGGGATATGGCGCACGTAGGCGTCCAGCGCGGTGTACAGGATGCACTGCTCGGTGACCTGGCCCACCAATATCAACCGCTTGGTTTCCAGGCGACGCAGCAGGTACGCCACCGACGTTGCGTAGAACGCACTGTGCCGGACCTTAGTCAGCACGCGGCTGTCCTGGGAGGGGGCGATCGGATCGACCAAGTCGGGCCGGGCGCCCTCGCACGCGGCTTTGACGATGTCGGAGAAACCGGCGGTGAAGTCGCCGTAGTTGTCGTTCACATACACCAGGTCGACGCCATCGCCGTCCCGTGCACGTCGCACCAAATCGGTGATCGGGTCGATGATTCTTTCGACATTGGGTATCAATAGTTCGGCGTCGGGATGGCCATAGCTATTCATCATGTCGACGACCAAGACTGCGGTATCGCTCATCCGACGTTGATACCCAATGCTGAGGCGTTGACACCGCCAGGACAACAATGGAAGGGCAATGAACTTCTACAACGCCTATAGCCAAGGTTTCGCCCGGGTCGCCGCGTGCACCGGCCACACCGCGATCGGCGATCCGGCGGCCAACGCCGAGTCGGTTCTTCGCCTGGCCCGGCAGTGCCATGCCGACGGCGTCGCGCTGGCCGTTTTTCCAGAGCTGACGTTGTCGGGCTACTCCATCGAGGACATCCTGCTGCAAGACGTGTTGCTGGATGCCGTCGAGCGCGCGCTGCACGACGTCGTCGCCGCGTCCGCCGATCTACTGCCCGTCCTGGTGGTCGGTGCTCCGCTGCGCTACCGGCACCGCATTTACAACGCCGCCGTCGTCATCCACCGTGGCACGGTGCTCGGGGTGACGCCCAAGTCGTATCTGCCCACCTACCGCGAGTTCTACGAGCGTCGTCAAATCGCGCCAGGAGATGACGAACACAACCGCATCATCCGGATCGCCGGGATCGAGGCGCCGTTCGGGCCGGATCTGTTGTTCGTGGCGTCCGACCTGCCCGGCTTCGTCCTGCACGTCGAAATTTGTGAGGACATGTTCGTGCCGATCCCGCCCAGCGCCGAGGCCGCATTGGCCGGTGCGACAGTGCTGGTCAACCTGTCGGGCAGCCCGATCACCATCGGACGCGCCGACGACCGGTCACTGCTTGCCCGCTCGGCGTCGCTGCGTTGCCTGGCCGCCTATGTGTATGCGGCTGCGGGGGAAGGTGAGTCGACGACCGATCTGTCGTGGGACGGCCAGACGATGATCTGGGAGAATGGTGTCCTGCTCGCCGAGTCTGAGCGATTTCCCAAGGGGGAGCGACGCAGCATCGCCGACGTCGACCTTGAGTTGCTTCGGGCTGAGCGGCTGCGGATGGGCACATTCGACGACAACCGACGACACCACCAGAATTCTGCGGACTCGTTCCGGCGCATCGAATTTCAGCTGAATCCGCCGGCCGGTGACATCGGCCTGCGCCGGCAGATCGAACGCTTCCCGTTCGTGCCCGCCGATCCACAGCGACTGCAGCAGGACTGTTACGAGGCTTACAACATTCAGGTCGCCGGGCTCGAACAGCGGTTGCGCGCGTTGGACTTCCCGAAGATCGTCATTGGGATTTCCGGTGGGCTCGACTCGACCCATGCGCTGATTGTCGCGGCGCGCGCGATGGACCGAGAAGAGCGGCCGCGCAGCGACATTCTGGCATTCACCCTGCCAGGTTTTGCGACCGGCGAGCACACCAAGCGCAACGCGGGCGAACTCTGCCGCGCACTAGGTGTGACCTTCGCCGAGATCGACATCACCGAGACCGCGAAGCTGATGTTCAAAGAGATGGACCATCCGTTCTCTCGCGGCGAGAAGGTCTACGACGTCACCTTCGAGAACGTCCAAGCGGGCCTGCGCACCGACTACCTGTTCCGGCTGGCTAACCAACGCGGCGGCATCGTGCTAGGCACCGGTGATCTTTCCGAGCTGGGGCTGGGCTGGTCCACCTATGGTGTCGGCGATCAGATGTCGCACTACAACGTCAACGCCGGTGTGCCCAAAACATTGATCCAACATTTGATCCGCTGGGTTATTTCCTCTGACCAGTTCGATTCGGATGTTGTAAAGGTTCTGCAGTCGGTGCTCGACACCGAGATCACTCCCGAACTCGTCCCCAGTGGGGAGGAAGAAGAGCTGCAGAGCAGCGAAGCAAAGATCGGGCCGTTTGCCTTGCAAGACTTCTCGCTGTTTCATATTTTGCGGTACGGATTCCGCCCGTCGAAGGTCGCGTTCTTGGCGTGGCACGCCTGGAGCGACCCAGACCACGGTAACTGGCCGCCGGGTTTCCCGGAGAACAAGCGACCGGTTTACTCTCTCAAGGAAATTCGGCACTGGTTGCAGGTCTTCGTGCAGCGGTTCTACTCGTTCAGCCAGTTCAAACGTTCCGCGTTACCCAACGGCCCCAAGGTGTCCCACGGCGGTGCGCTGTCGCCTCGTGGTGACTGGCGCGCCCCGTCGGACATGTCGGCGCGGGCCTGGCTCGACGAGATCGACCGCGAGGTCCCGGAGGACTAGGTCCGCAGGACGA
>CAWICO010000012.1:0-73156 GCA_963834615.1 uncultured Actinomycetota bacterium | reverse complement strand
TGCGCCCACCGGTGTCATCGCCGCGGCGGCGGCCTGGGTGGCGAAAAGCTGGCCGGCGACGTTGATACGAAACACGCGTTGGAAGTCCTCATCATTGATCAACTCCAGGCGGCCGAAATGCTCGACACCGGCGTTGCTGGCCAAGATGTCCAGGCCGCCGAACGCATCGACCACCTGCGCAACCAGGCCCTCGATCTGGGCGCGCTCGGCGACATCGGCGCGAAAGGCCGCGGCTTGATGCCCTTTGGCTTCCAACTCGCTGACTAACGCATTGGCAGCAGAGGCGTTGGCGACGTAATTGATGGCTATGGCGGCGCCCTCGCTGGCCAGTCGACGCGCAATCGCGGCTCCGATCCCGCGGCCGCCGCCGGTGACCAGCGCACGCTTGCCGGCGAGTCTGCCTGGGTCGCCCATAAAACAGCTCCTCATCATCAACAGTACTAGGACGAAGTATTCCGGTTAAGGATAAGCATGCCGATCGTCGACTTGCAACAGTTTCGGACGATTAGTTCCGTTTGATACTACGTCGGCGCCGACTGGCTCCTGCTGGGGCACTCGACTGGCCACGAGAAGGCGCGGATCTTGCCGACCGCCAGCGGCATCGGGTTACAGGAACGAGACGCCGACGAGGTCACGCAGGCGGTGAGTGACGAAACGGTCAATGACGTGCCCAATTAGGACGGGACCATGAGTCATATCCGTTGCGCCTGCCGATGCGCAATCGCGATCGGGCCAAGCTCACCGCTGCTGAAGCCGCCGGCGCCATCGACGCGCCGTCTTCACCACGGCTGATCGCTCAGCTGGGTGAGTCTGGGTGCCGATCAAGCGGATGGATACATCCGTTTACGCCGACCGTCCCGGCGGATCAAAGGTGCGCCGACGTCGATATTTACGGACGGAAACATCCGTCTAAATGTTACGATCACGGCCGTGACGTTCGACCCGGCGACCGATAGGGGTTCGTATTTGATGGCAACTCAACCGAGGCCGGCGCGACGGCCGCGCCGCGCATTGCGACGGGACGCACGCCTCAACCGGGAAAAAATCTTGACGGTGGCCGCTGAATTGATGGCTCAGCGTGGTCGCAACATTCCCCTCGCCGAGATCGCCGGGGCGGCCGGGGTCGGCGTCGGGACCCTCTACCGTGCATTTTCCGACCGCGCCGCGCTATTTCACGCTATGCAGTTGCGGGGCTACAACATCCTGATCGCCGCGCTCAACCGTGTCGAAGAGTCGGGACTGACCGGCGCCGATGCAGTAGAAAGTTGGCTCAATGAACGCGTCGAGCTAGGCACCCAACTGATGCTGCCCCTGCACGGGGCACCGCCCCTTACCGACGACGCATCGATCGCCGCCCGCGGACGCGCCGTTGCCGCGCTGGAGCGATTCCTCGCCGACGGCCGCGCCGACGGCACAGTACGCAGCGACGTCAACGCCACCGACATCATCGTCTGCGCGGCCATGATCAGCCAACCCCTGCCACACAGCCCCGGCTGGCCCATCATCGCCCAGCGCCACATCAGCATTTTTGTCGACGGCATCCGTGCCTCCGGCCGTCCCCTGCCCGGTCCGCCTAAGGACCTTGAGGCGATGCTTCGCGGAGAGGCGCCCGGCGAGCGTCACGCTTCAACCCCGCGCGAATAAACAGCGCGAGCGGTTGAACTACTGTAACTTCTCTATTCCGTTGATGGAATACAGTTTTCGAGGACCGGTTCCGTCCGAAGGTGGTGACCAGGCCCCACTTCGCTGGCTAACGATACTCTCGACGTTGGAATGTGAATGGGTTCGACTGATGTACCGAATCATGTTGTGCTGCAACAACTCGTCAACCGAATCGACCCAAGACGGAAGGGTGATGGTCCAGCGCGCCTGGAGAGGCGTTCGGCGGCCACCGACTGGTATTGCGTCCAGGCCTCCGCCATGACTTACCGCGATCAGCACGTCTCCGAACGCGGCCCCGGCTCGCTGATCGCTGTCGTCGTTCTTGGCGTGGCCACGATCAGGGTCCGTGCCCGCCGGATGGCGGTGTCGTGCAATACCGTACGGGCAGCCTTGGTGTCGGGTCGGCCGCCGAAGTACACGCGAACTAGCCCGGGCTGAGTCCCGTGCGAGGTCGACGATGACATGGAGCAGCTGGATGAGCTTCACCTTCGGGCGTATCGAGCCAACATCCCGCAATCCTCAGCCTGGTACTTGACATCTGACACAACCATACGTAACCCTTTTAAAGAACATTCAGTGGTTACAGGAGGGTGAAAATGCGACGGGTTGCAGCAGCCGCAGAGGGACCGATGTCGACCGGACTTCGCACAAGGTTCGTGAAGCCTTGACGCGCGACCACGAACCGGTGGCGGCGCCGGGCTCGGAGTCCGAAGCAGTGACTACGAGCTACCGGGCGCCTGTGGAGATCGTTAAGGATCTCTACGCAAAGTTGACTGCCGGCGATCCAGGCGGCGCTTTCGCCCTGATGTCTGACGACATCGAGTGGATCACCATGATGGACTACAAGGTTGACGGGCGTGGCCCGCAAAAAGTCCTTGAGGGCATGCTGATACCGGCAATGGAAGAGTGGGAGCCGTACACGCTGACGCCGCACGAATTCATCTGCGAGGGCGATAAAGTCGTATCGGTTGGCCGGTTCAAGGGAACGAACCGTGCGACCGGTAAACATGTGGAGGTTGACTACTCTCACATCTGGGAAATAAAGGACCACAAGATAGTACGGCACCGCCAATTCATAGACACCGGCAAGATTGAGCCGGCGCGCCATCCCGGCTAAGGCCGCTGCCGACGCAGAGGTCGTCAAGCAAACCTGCGTGGTTTCGCTCGAGTGGCCGCTCGATCCGCCCCCCGCGCCGACGATCTGCCCGTCCCGGGTTCCCATCATCGTCGGGCACGGGTGACTTCGCGTTGGCCACGGTTGCTGGAGATCGCTCAGTTCGTCGACGACTTCCTCAGCAACGCAACACAACGCCATCGACGCGGCGCAGCAGAACCGGAGGATCTAGGCAATGGGCGAAGCGTTGCAGGGTAAGACCGTTGTCGTGGTGGGGCAAGGGGGCGGGATTGCCCGTGCTGTCACGGTTTTGGCTCGTTCTGAGGGCGCTCGAGTCGTTGTTGCCGGCCGCGATAAGGCCCGACTGGCAGCCGCTTACCGCGACACGGGTATTAACGCCGAGTTTGTTGACGTTACCGACGATTCGTCGATTGCGGCACTTGCTGAACGAGTGGGTCCTGTTGACCATGTCGTGTCGGCGGTGTCGGCCCGCGCACGGGGAAGACTTGATCAGCTGGAGCGCGCGAGTCTGCTGAAATCGTTTGACACCAAGGTGATTGGGCCGCTGATGCTGGCGAAATATTTCGCAGCACAGATCAATCGGGGCGGGTCGTTCGTACTTTTCTCGGGATTTCCCGCGTTCAAGATCAATGTCGGTTTTCTCGGGGTGGCCATCACCGACGGTGCGGTCGACTTTTTGACGCGTTCGCTGGCGGTCGAGCTTGCCCCGATCCGGGTCAACGCGATCTCTCCGGGTGTCATTGACTCCGGCGCGTGGGATTCGCTGGGCGAGCAGGGCAAGCGTGACCACTTCGAGAACGTCAGCCGCACCAACTTGGCGCAACGAATAGGGACGGCCGAGGATGTGGCCGACGCCGCGCTTTTCGCGATGACGAACACATTTGTGACCGGTGTGACGCTCAAAGTCGATGGCGGCCAGCATCTGACCTGATCCATTAGTGACGACTCGGGCCGCCGACGTCGGCGGTTCAGGTTCGTCCCGTTCGTGTCTCAGCTGGCGGATGTTCGGTGGCGCCGTACTTTGGCGCGGTTGCCGCAGAGTGCCATGGAACACCAGCGTCGGCGGTGGGCTTTGGTGCGGTCGTAGAAAATGATGGTGCAGCCTGGGCATTGCCGGATCAGGGTCGGGTCGCCTTCGACGAGCAGGTGCGCCCAGGCTTGTGCGGAGAGGACGAGAAGCTGTGTGGGCTGTTCCCAGTGCCGCCGCTCATGCAGCAAGAGAGTGTCATTGTCGGGGTTGAGCTGGGTGTAGCGCCGATCCTGCGCGAGCAGCGCATTCAGCTCATCAATCACATCAACTGGGAACGGCACCGACTTTTCGCCTGCCCAGTCCAACAGAATCGGCCGTAGCGTCTCCCGAAGAGTACGGGCATCCGCGGCGGCACCGTCGAGTTGATCAGCGCTGAACAGATCTTCGAGCACTGCGAGATCGTCGTGGTCGATCAGTCCTGTGCGCGCGAGCCACCGTAAATAATTCGCCCCGTCTCCGATCAATTCGATTGGCTCTGAACCCGGGGAAGGCGTGGCCCGGCTGTTCAGCAGTTCCAGGGCTGGGTCTCCTGCGAGGCCGACGATGACATCGAGTGGCTGCATCGGCCTCACCTCCCCGGCGGATCAACCCAATGATTGGTAACCGCTCAGCTACATGTTGACAGGTTATCAAGCGCATGCGTAACCTCGATCACATAAAGGTTTAAATACCTTTCACCAGTTACATGCGATGGACCGGCAGGGAGGGGTTGCGATGAGTGTCATCAGCCACAAGAGGATCGATGTCGACGGTCTGGGGGTTTTCGTTCGTGAGTCCGGTGATCGATCGCGACCGACCCTGGTGCTGTTGCCCGGATATCCGTCGAGCACCCGAGCGTATGTGCGGCTCATCGATCGGCTGGCCACCCGCTGGCATGTCGTGGCGATCGACTACCCCGGCTTCGGTTCCTCTGACCCGTTGCCCGGTGAGCCCACCTTCGACGAACTGGCGGTGGTCACCGGCGCCACCATCGACGCGCTCGGCATCGGCGAGTACGCGGTGTACATGTTCGACTTCGGTGCACCGGTCGGATTCCGGATCGCCCTCGACCACGACGAGCGGGTCCGCGCCGTCATCACCCAAAACGGCAACGCCTACACCGACGGTTTCGGACCAGGCGTCGCCGCGTTAGCAGAGTGGTGGGCCGACAAGGCCGCCGGCGAGGCCACCGTCGACTGGTTCGTCAGCCTGGCCGGTACTCAACATCAGTGGCAGGCCGGTGCCCGCGACCTCGAACACATCGACCCCGAGCAGGCACTGGCTGATCAGCTTGTGCTGGATCGTCCTGGCCGCGCCGCCTACATGAAGGCCCTGCTGTGGGACTACCAGAACAACCCGGCCCGCTACCCACAGTGGCAGGCGTGGCTGCGCCGCCGCCAACCCGCACTGCTGGCGATCTGGGGCGCGAATGACCCGTTCTTCATCCCAGCCGGTGCCCAGGCCTATCGCAACGACGTGCCCGGCGCCGAAGTAGTCCTGCTAGACACCGGCCACTTCGCACTGGAAGAAGAAGTCGACGAAATCGCCACGCGCATCAACAATTTGATGGCCACCACCTTCGGGGCGGAATCCTGATGACAACCGACACAACCTTCGTCCTCGTCCACGCGGCGTGGGCCGACAGCTCCAGCTGGGCACCAGTCATCCATCGACTACAGCAGCGCGGCCACAACGTCATCGCAGCACCACTACCACTCACATCGTTCGACGACGACACCGCAGCGCTCAACCGCGTTCTCGAGCGCATCCCAGGGACGAACCGTTCTCGGCGGTCACGCTTACGCCGGCGCGGTCATCGGAGCGGCAAATACCGATTCGGTGACCGCGTTGGTCTACGTCGCCGCGATCGCACCTGATGAAGGTGAAACAGTCGCCAGTCTGTTTCACCGCGCCCCTGCGCATCGTCTTGCCCCTGCTCTAGAGCCGGATCGTCACGGCTTGATTTGGTTGCCGCGCAGCGCTTTCGCAGCCGCATTCGCACAAAACGCCACCCCCGAACAACACGCCATGCTCGCCGCAGTCCAGCGCCCCCTCTCACCATCGTGCATCACCACACCCGCGCCACGGCCCGCCTGGAAAGATCGCCAAGCTGGTTCCTCATCGCCGAACACGACCGCATGATCGCCGCAGAAACCCAACGCTTCGTCGCCACCCGGATGAACGCAACCATCCACGCCGTCAATGCCGACCACCTACCCATGCTGACCAATCCCGACAGCGTCACCGAGATACTGCTCGCCGCGGCCAACCACTCCCAATGAACCGCGGCTGCTTGCGATTAACAATCGTGGCCTACGTTTTAGTAGAAGCGCATTCGATCAGAGTTAGCACACGCCGAGACCTACAGATTGCAGGAGCTAGCCCATGATGCGCCGACCGCTCGCCCGCTATCAGTCGGCTTACGACCGAATTACCCACTCGCTAAACAGATTCGACTGGCTGGCCAATTTATTCTTGCGGCTCAGCATTGGTTTCATGTTCTTCAGTGGGGCAGTGGGAAAGCTCGCAGACCTCGGTAAGTTCACTGCGATGTTCAATGGCCTTGGAATTCCAGGTGCGCCGGTGGTAGCGCCCGCCGTGGCAATCATCGAACTTGTTGGTGGCGTGGCGCTGATGGTCGGTCTGGCGACCCGAGCGGTGTCTCTTGTTTTGGCGCTAGACATGGTCGGCGCCTTATTGACCGATATCGGTCCCGGTCTGGCGGAAAAGTACGCGAGCGTGTGGAACTTCCTAAGCAACTTGTTTTATTCGTCGGAGTGGCTGCTGACCGGCCTGTTGCTTTTTCTAGTGTGCGTAGGAGCCGGTTCTGCCAGTCTCGACGCCTGGATCGACCGGCGTCTGGCGCCACCAGAACGCGCGGTGGACTCGAAAACTCTGTGAGACACCATAATTCGTAGCCGCACTGAATTAAGAGCCTGGCGCGGAACCGGTTTCAGCCGGAACCCTCCCTTCACCCGCTCACACCGCTCGTAGCGACGCGGCAAGCGAGTTTTCGGCCCAGCCACAATTTGTCCCTGTGACGCCTAAGCCCCGGAGTCTCCACACTCGATGCGCCAACGTATGTCGACAGGGGGCGTTCGCGCGAGGGGCTTTAAATCAGTCCTTGCCTGCCGTCGATTTCGATGTGACACCGGTCAACAATGTTTAGGTCATCGCGCTGATCGCACGTCTTTGGCCGTCGCTATACGAAGGTCGCATTGCGTGCAACACTGCTATGCCGTCGAGACTAGTCAACGATGCGCGTCAATCAGAGCAGCTAGCGCCTTCTGTGCATCCTCGGTGGCGAGCGGAGGCTTGGCGAACATCTCGGCGATCATCATCGCTACCGGCGAGGTCCACAGCAGCATGCCCAACGCAACGGCATGTTCACTTTTGATCGCATCGTTTACCCGGGCCGTTAACTGTCGCAGTGCGGCGCCGAGGCGTTCCATGTGCCGCCCATCAAGCCCACTGCGCAGCTGCTTGGCCGAGATGAGAATCTCGAGTCCCGCCATAGCTCTTGGATTAGCGAACGCCTCCCACTTCCCGCGCACCAAGTCGTGTCAGGCACCTGCGCCCGATCGGACAACACTTCAAGTGATGAGCTGAGACGCTCGACTGCATCTTCGATCACCGCAGTCAGCAGACCATCGCGGTCAACCGAAGTGATGTTGGATGACGCCCCAACTCACGCCTGCGCGTTCAATGATGTGCCGCGCGCTGGCCGCTGAGAAGCCTTCCTCACGCGTAGAAGGGTCAGAAGTTCGCCGCCACTGCGGCACCGACGTTTGCCGGTGTTCACTTGCCACATCGTCTCGTTCAGCCTATCTGCGGGCGGCTGTCCTTCGAATGTGGAGAGATTCACTTGCCCCCCAACAAGATTCGGGGTAGAAGTGTCCTCTGTCGCCGCCTACGGCTACCGGCCCAGCAAGGTGATTGCCACGGCGGCACCCGGCGAACAGAGCCACGGACGAGTATCAGCGACGGCACCCGATCAGCGGGCGCTGAGGTTCCGTCGAAGGTCAAGTCAAGTCACCTTGACGTAGTGCTGCAAATTGGGGGCGATCGCGGTGATCGCCTCGTCGTCTGGGCATCGAGGCGATGGGCTCGATCTTCAAGACGAAGCGCATCAACGCGAAGCCCATCATCTGTGACGAATGAGCCCGCTGCGGACCAGTCGGTCTGCTCACCGCCACCAAGCTGCGAGACGCCCATCAGGCTGCCCTCTACCACGCGCCGCAGCTTCTCGCGAGTGGCGGTTCGTGCGCGGCGGTCTGCAAGATGGCGCGCAGCGTTGGCCCGATCTCGTCGTCGGCCCAGCTGGCCAGCAGCAGCTTGATGAGCGCAGCCGCCCAGTCGCTCGATCGGCGTGGTCCACATTTTGGCGACACTTTCCAGCCATTTCTGGGGCGGGTTTGTCGCAGCGTCCAGCAGAGCCCTCTTTCGACCCGAAGTAGTGGTACACCAGCGCCGGGTCGACGTCGGCGGCGCGTCCGACCGCGCGAATGGTGGTTCCGGCCCAGCCGTGCTGGGCGAACTTCGGTGCGGGCGGCCGCGACGATTCGCGCGGACAGTACCCCGCGTTCATCGCGCGGACCGGGGTTATCGCTTTCTTCACCATGAGTTTCATCCTAGCGTGAATTTCCTCTTGCGTTGAGACTTTTTTCAACGTACCGTGAAACTCATTCGGAAGTTTCAACGCACTGTGAATATCAGGAAGTGGCCATGACCATCAACCAGACCCACGAGGTCCTGTCGTCGGCGCCGGCCCGGTGGGCCTGGTCGCCGGCTGCGAACTCGCCCGCCGCGGAGTCAGCGTGCGGGTGATCGACAAGTTGGCACAGCCGACCGACCAATCCCGCGCGATCGCTGTACACGCCCGCAGCCTGGACATGTTCGACCGGATGGGCATCGTCGACGAGCTGGTCGGCACCGGCATTAAGGCGATCGCGATGCAGATGTATGCCGGGCACAGCAAGCTCTTCCGCGTCCCCTTCGGTGACGTCGACAGCGCGTTCCCGTTCACCCTGACCACCGCGCAGACCGAAACCGAGCGCGTGCTAGATGAGCACCTGCAGTCGCTCGGGGTCACGGTGGAGCGCGGTGTTGAGCTGACCGGCTTGCCAGGACGAGACGGTGTGCAACGTCACCCTGCGGCGCGATGACGGATCGACTGAGCAGGTGAGCACTTCCTGGGTGATCGGGGCCGACGGCGGCCACAGCACGGTGCGCCGCCTGGTGGGCACCAAGCTCGTCGGGTTCCTTTGTCGGCGAGCGTTTCCTGCTCGGGGACGTCGACGCCGAGCACCGGCTGGACCTGGACTCCATGCACACCTTCTTCGCCCCCGATGGGCCGGTAGTGGTGCTGCCGATGAGCAGACGGGCGGATGCGTTTCCTGGCCGAGGTGCGCGACGCAGCCGCGGACTCCCATGAACCTCAACCCGAGCCAAGACGAATTGCAAACCATCCTCGATCAGCGGATCGGCGGCATCCGGCTGCTGCGCTCGCATTGGCTGACCAGTTTCGAGATTCACCACGCGCGGGTGCCGGCCTACCGCTGGGGCCGCGTCTTCTTGGCCGGCGACGCCGCGCATATCCACAGCCCCGCCGGCGGGCAAGGCATGAATACCGGCATGCAGGACGCGTTTAACCTGGCGTGGAAGCTGGCCGCGGTGATCGACGGCCAAGCCGGTGAGACGCTGCTGGACAGCTATCAGGCCGAACGACTCCCGATCGCCGACGGCGTCATCACATTCACCGATCGCCTCACCAAGGTCGGCACGCTGTCTGGCCTGCCACGGCGGATCCGCGACATGGTGATTCGGATGGTCTCGCGCGTTCCCGCGGCGCGGCGACGCATGGCCGACACCGCCGACAGAGGTCAACGTCAGCTACAAGAACAGCCCCATCGCCGTTGGCCAACGCCCACGGCACGCCACAGTAGCAGCCGGTGAACATGTTCCGACATCTGGTCGACGCAGAGATGCAGAAGCAACTCAGCGCGGTGTGGGCGCGGACACCGGTCATGTTGTGCTGACGGTAGCCGTGGACAGGCGTCTTGCCCGCCGCGGATGATCACGGTCAACTGCAGGCGCTGGTGACCGCTGACGAGACCCACGTTGCCGGCTATGACACTGTCATCGCCGACCCGAACGGCTTTGTGGCACAACGCTTCGGACTCACGAGCGGTGGGCGGGTCGTGATCCGCCCGGACAGCTACATCGGCGCCATCGCCACCCTCGACGACACCACAACGGTCGCCGACTACTTCGCCAAGATTAGGAGCTGACCCATGTACACCTACGAGATCTACACCGCCGCAATGTTCAAGACCGCACCGATCAATTCGCAAAATTTGGCATCTCGGCCGACGAAATCGAGCGGGTCCGGGCCGCGACCACCGACATGTGGGCCGACGCGCCGGGCGGCTGGGTATACGAATGGTCAAAGCTGGCCAGCGAACACGCCAACCGCGGCGACCATTACCTGGCGTCACTGACCTACGGCTGCGCGAAGTTCCCCTGCCTGACCGACCCGGCGCGCATGCAGGCCATGCGAACCAGCTCGAGCAATTCGAGTTGGCATCAAAGGATTTTCCGGTGTCCTTCGAGCGCCGGATCATCGCGGTGCCTTTCCGCGACGGCACCATTGAGGTGCCCGTCCATCTGTACTCCACCGACGGCGGGTACGCGGCCCGGCCGGTGCTGATCGCCAGCGGCGGCGTGGACACCTGGAAGATGGACATCCACCCATGGTGGGTGGGATTCACCCAGGGCGCCGGCGTGACCACCGTGGCCTTCGACCACCCCGGTACCGGCGAAACCGCGATTCCGCTCGACGAGCACGCTGACGAGGTCATCCGCGGGCTCGCCGGTTACGCCAGGTCACTCGGCGATGGCAGGGTCGCGCATTTCGGCGCGTCGTTCGGCGGGAACTTCGCCGCGATGTCGGGGTTGGCCGGGATAGTGGACGCCGCCGTCGACCTCGGCGGCCCGGTCGTCGGCGCTTTCGAAGCCGACAACGTGCACAAGCTGCCCTACGGTATGCACGACATCTTGGGCAACGCTATGCACTGGGGCCATTCCCCTAACCTCGAGGAACTCAGCACCGGCCTCAAAAAGCTGAGCCGTCGGGAACTGCTCGCCCAGCAACATAATTCGGCGATGCTGGTAGTCAACGGCGCCGACGATTACTTCGTCCCGCAGTCGGACACCCTGATCTTCCAGGGCCGCCCGAACACCGAGGTGCACCTGGTCGAGGGCACCGGCCACGTTGCGATGAGCAAGGCGCCCGAGGTGGTGCCGAAAATCATCGCGTGGCTGCGCACGCGCTTCACCGACCAAGACTGACAAGGATGAAAGAGATGACACTCGATGAGATGTTCACTGTCAAGCGGGCACTGAGAATATGCGGTGTCTAAGTTGATCAAACGGATATTATCGGGACTTAACTAAGATGCGACTTATACTGTCCTACAAAGGGATTGGAATATTTATCCGATTATCGTGCTTCACAAAAAGATGAGAGCAATTACCCACGTCCCGACGGCTCACTAACAGTCGTAACGGCCTGGGTCTGATCGGCCCGTCGACAATGCCCGTCAACCGGAGGAGAGCCCACCAAGACCGCTACCACGCCCACCAACAGCATGGCCACCCGCGCCCCGGGTTACCTGTCGGGAATCCTGGAGCCGGTGGCCGCCGAGACCGAGGCCAGGAACTTGGAGGTCACCGGATCCCTGCCCCCGCAGCGGTCCGGCCGGTACTTGCGGATCGGTCCCAACCCGCGGCCGGGCACCGACCCTGGGCACTTATGAGCCGGCGCCGGGATGCTGCACGGCGTCCGCATCCATGACGGCCAGGCCCAGTGGTACCGCAACCGGTGGGTGCGCACCAAGGAGGCAACCGCCGATTATGACCTCTTCGCGGACCGGGATCTGGCGATCAGCGCGGCCAACACCCACGTCATCGCCCACGGCGGACGCATTCTGGCGCTGCAGGAGACCGCATTGCCCTACGAGGTGGACGGCGACTTGAACACGGTCGGCCCGTGCGACTTTGGGGGCCGCCTCAAGACAGCGATGACCGCCCACCCCAAAATCGACCCGGTCACCGGCGAGCTGCACTTCTTTGCTGGCTACAGCTTCATAGCGCCGTAGCTGACCTATCACCTGGCCTCTGCCCAAGGCGCACTGGTGCGCAGCGTGCCGATCGAGTTCCCGACGTGACGATGATGCATGACTTCGCGATCACCGAGCACTACCCGCTGTTCTTCGACCTGCCGGTCGTCGCTGACCTCGCCCAGGTCGGACTCAATCCGGCGCCGTTCCACTGGAGCGACACCTACGAGCCCCGGATCGGGATCATGCCGCGCGAGGGCACCGGTGAGGACGTCGTGTGGATCACCGTCGGGGCCGTGTCAGGCGAACACGTTGTCGGGCAGTGTGATCAATCGTTGCTTGCCGTTGCGGGTGTGGCTGCAGGTCGGGCTCACCGGCAGCGAGCTGTCCGAGGAGATCAACGACAATTAGAAACTCCTCGACACGGTACGCCAGATCCGCGGAAAGGCCGCAGTAGCAATGGGATTGGCTCAGCACTGGGACCACGTCGATGACGAGTCGCCGGGACTGCCGATGGTCGGCATGGTCGCCGCATACCAGACCCTGTCCGGTGAGCACGTCGAAGACAAGCAGATGGATCTGCGTGTGCGGCTGATCTTCATGAACCGCCTGCACGAAAGCATCGCCGGGTCCGGCTCGGTCTGCCTCGCCGCAGCATCACGCATACCCGCATCGACCGTGGCCGCAGTAGCCGAAAACCACCACGAGGAGCGTCTCATCGGCCACCCCTCCGGCGTGACCCCCGCCAAAGTCGACTCCCACACCGACGATGGACACGTCCTGTTCGACGTCCTCGGCTTCAGCAGGACCGCCCGCCGACTCATGGACGGCACCGCTTACTACCCCGGCCGACCAGAACGAAGCACCGACCGAACAGCGATGCCAACAACCCAAACCAACACCACTATCACCGACATCGCCGCGGAGGCAGCGGGACTGAGCAGCTTCATGCTGCGCGGCCAGCTGGTGGAATTGCTGGACGAGTCACCTGGCCATCAACGAACGGTGACATACTCGGGACGACGGATGGCACGCATCTTCCGCTCCGATACCGGCCCTGCCGAACGGTTGACCATCGATCAATCGATGCGCATGGCCCTGCTGGTCGTGTTGGAGACGATGACGCCCGTCGAGCGGGTGGCCTTCGTTTACACCATGTCTTGAAGGAGCCCGAACGACGCCTCGGCGCGGATATGCGAACGGCCATCGCCTACCTTTTGCGTTTCGCCCTACCAGTGCCGAGAATGACCTTTATGGCTTCCGGCTGAAAGCCTTCGAAATCTGCGCTGTTCTGAGCGCAGCGTCTCGACCATGACGAGAGGACAAGATGACTCGCGTCTTAGTAATCGGATATGCGCCCGATGCCGTCGATTTCACCGACCCGGCTATTCCGCCGGGCTTGAGCGAGGACCTGATCGCCGAAGGCATCAAACGGGACTTGCAGCTAATGCACGATCGGGGTTGGGAAGCGGAGCATCTCCCAATCCGGGCGCACGAAACGTTGCGTGGCGACATTCTGGACCGCCTCGCGCGGGAGTCTTACGACTGCATCGTGATCGGTGCTGGCGTCCGCGTGACAACCAAGCGTGTGCCCGAGTTTGAACAAGTTATCGACGCTGTCCGGCGCGGGGCACCCCTGACGCCACTCGCCTTCAACTCGAGCCCCGACAGCAGCGGCGAGGCGGCTGTCCGGTGGCTGCCCCAGTAGCTTTCGACGCACATTTGCGCGTCGCTGCCGGTTCGGCTGGCGCCAACGTGCCCGCGTTGCAGCGGATGCTCGGGCACGATGCCGTCGCGGTCGCGGTACCCGCTTGTCATTCGCGCACAATGTGAGCGCGGCCCCAAATCAGGTCTTCCATCGCGCTGGGCTATCTCGCACAGTTGCGGCGTAAGCCCGAAGACGGCCCGTCGCATCTCGGGCCGCCAGCGTGAGGGCCACGACAGCGCCGAGGCTCGGATAACGAGCCGATCAATAGCTGCCACGCATTCGAATCCGCATTGCTCTGCGCGGCGGGCCCGTTCGCTGAGATCAACGAGCCGATCACGCTCGCGATGTGGTTGGGTAAACCGATTCCAATCCTCACGATGATCCAGTGGTGACGTTGCTTCTAGCGCGGCGGGATTGACACCTGGCACCGATCGATACGTAGCTACCGTCGCGTTCGATGTAGCGCAGTCGGCCGGCGCGCCCATCGACGACCTCACCTGCCATCGACGGTTTCTTTCGAGCGAAGTCTGCGTTCGATCCGGACATCGGGAATGAACCACATTAGAGCCAGCGCAGCCATAATCAGCAATGCTCCGCAGGCGCCCCACTCGCCGGTGAAAGACAGCGCGATGCTGAACGCGTGGCCGGCAAGAGAGGCTTTCTCCTTGCGGCCGGTTCCGATCGCCTCGGCGAGCACCTTATGCGCAGGGTCGCATGCCTGCAGTGCAACCGTCAGGATCGCGAACGACATCGAGCACATGAAATTAAGAAACGCGTAGCCAGAAATTGGAAGTGCCGCGAAACGCGAATCCCCGACCCATTGAGTGGCGTAGGGGATTAGCGAGATCCAAAACAGCAGAACGAGATTCAGCCACAACACCGGCCCCGTGATGTTGACGACAACTTCCATGACGTGATGGTGATTGACCCAATATGTGCCCACACTGACAAACGCCAACGCATAAGCGCCCAACGTGGGCCAGATGCCGCTCAGTGAGGCCCAGTCGTGGCCAACGGGATGTCGTAGCTGCAGCACCATGATGGTCATGGCGATGGCGAAGATCGCGTCGCTGAAAAACATAGCGCGGTCTTTATTTATGCCGACGGGGTGATACATCGGTGCTCCTCTGTTGTGAACGATCTTCCGGAGGGCGGTTGTGGCGTGAAATCGGAAGTTATGACAGTGGCCAGATTTCGGGTGCAAGCCGCGAACAGACCGTGGCACCCTCCAATCTCCCTGTACTGCAAGGCGACCAGCTGTGGCTCTTGATGAAGGCGGCGACGACCTCGAAGTAATAGTCGGGCTGCTCAAGTTCGATAAGCTCACCGGCATCGTGGAAGACAGTCAGCGTCGCGGCGGGTATCAAATCGGCCAGCTCCTCCGATAGTGGCATCGGCGTGCAGAAGTTGTTCTCGCCGCACAACACCAGCGTCGGTGCACTGATTTCGCCCAACCGGGCCAGCGTGTCGTGCGCGGCGATCATGTCGATGCGCAGGCCGCCGATCTCGCGATCCTGCGGACGGGCCGGCGATGCGGCGGCGCGGTCGATCCACCCGGTGACCGCCTCGGGGTGCTCGCGGGTATACCGCGGCGAGAACAGGAACAGCGAGTAGCTCGATAGCAGGATGTGCCTATCCCACTCGTCCGACATCTTGCGCCGCACCTCGAACTCGCGACAGGTGTAGGCATCGAAGCAGGCGAAGCTGGAACTCAGTGTCAAGGACTGCACAAGCAGTGGATGCTGCAGCGCGATGTACTGCGCGATCGCGCCGCCCGTCGATGCGCCCACGACATGCACCGGGCCGACCCCTAGGTGCTCGATCAGCGCGACCATGTCCTGCGCGAGCTGCTGGGTGGTGTGGCCCTCCAGAGTGCGCGACGTGCGCCCGGTACCGCGTTGGTCGGGCAGGATCACGAAGTGTCGTTCGGCGAAGCGAGCGGTCTGCGACCCCCAACTCGCCCCGACGCCACCTAGTCCCGAGATAAGCAGGACCGGTGGGCTGGCCGGGTCACCGTGTGTTTCGTAGTACAGCGAGATTCCCTGTGTCTCAAACACCGTCATGATGCACTCCTAGTTCTCGATGATTGCTGTGGGCGGTCTTAGGACAGGACAGACCGCGTGACTGTTGGGTTCGATCGCTGCAACGGATAGGTCGGGTGCACTCAGCACACCGGGTTGACGGCTTTGAAGACCTCGTCGAAGCGGCCATCGCGCTCGGCGAATCGCACCCGCTTAGCGGAATCCACCACGACCTCGCCGGCCGGCGGTTCGGCGTTCAACAGCGAGATCGTCTCGCGGACAAAGCTATCCAGGAACATTATGTTGGGGGTATCTTCGAGACCCTGCTGTATCTGCGTCTCAACCCGCGGCGGCAGCACCTCGATCACCTCAACCGAGGTGTCACGCAGCTGCCAGCGCAGCGACTGGGTGTAGGAATGCAGCGCCGCCTTGGTGGCGCAATAGGTCGGCACAGTCGCCTTCGGAACCACCGCCAGCGCCGAGCTGACGTTGATGATCGCGGCACGCCGCCGGGAAAGCAGCCCGGGCAGCAGCATCGCGGTCAGCCGGATCGGGCCCAGCAGATTGACGGCCACGGTCGTTTCGGCTGCATCGCCATTGCCGGCTAGCAAATCCTCGATGCTCATCACGCCGGCATTGTTGATCACCGTGTTGAGGTCGGGATGGCGGTCGGCCAGCTCGGCAGCCAATCGCGCGATGCTCGCCGCGTCTCCCTGATCCACCTGCAGGTAGTGCATCCCGGGATTGGCCTCGGCGACAGCCTGCAGTCGGTCGCGACGTCGCCCGGCGATGATGATCTGGTTGCCCAGACGGTGCAGGGATTCAGCCAAGCCGCGCCCGATGCCGCTGCCCCCGCCAGTGACCAGGATCGTGTTGTCTGTCAGCTTCATTCCTGCCCTCGTGTCGGTTGGTCAATGACTTCTAACCCTGGCAGCGTCCGCGCGGCTACGTCCAATGTGAGTCTGAAAATGCCGATAAATCGCCGTAGTACCCGCATCTAATGCATACTTTTCTTCATGTCTGACGTGCTAGACGTGCAGATCCTCCACGCGTTGCAGTTATCCCCCCGGGTGTCGTTTCGCCGTATCGCCACCGTGCTGGGAGCGTCTGAGCAAACCGTCGCCCGCCGCTTTCAGAGGCTGCGTCGCGACGGAGTCGTGCGCGTCGTCGGCTTGGAGAACCCCTGGACCGATCGCGATGCTTATTGGGTCTGCCGCATCCATGCCAAACCTGATCGCATATCGCAGTTGGCCGATGCGCTAGTCCGACGACCAGATGTGGCTCACGCCCACATCCTTTCGGGTTGGACCGAGCTGGTCTGTATCATTCGGGCGCCCCTTGGTGAAGACCGTGAAGATACTGTGCTGCAACGGCTTCCGCGAATGACCTCAGTCATCGACGTCAATGTCGATCTGGTTCTGCACACGTTTGGCCGACCCGCCAGCACGCCGTGGACCGGCTACGGCCACCGGCTTAGCGACGAGCAGGCCGAACAGGTCCTGGCTGACTGTATTCAACGGCCGACGCCTCGCCAGCCGACCCGTCCCGCGGTCGAAGATCGCCCTATCCTCGACGCCGTCGCTGAGGATGGCCGCGCGCCTCACTCACTGCTGGCCGAGCGCACCGGTTGGACAGTCGCACGGGTGGGTAGGCGTCTCGCCTCTTTGGAAGCCTCAGGGGCATTGTTCTACGACACCGACGTGCTGCCTGAGCGGCTCGGTTACCGGGTCAACGCCATGCTTTGGCTCAGCGTGACGCCCCGGTACATTCAGCAGGTCGGCGAAGAAATCGCGGCACACCCCGAGATCCCTTTCGCCGCTGCGATCAGCGGCCGCAACAATCTGGTGGCCGTCGCCATCTGCCGCGACACCCACGACCTCTACCGCTACCTGACCGATCAGCTCGCGCCGATAAAGCACGTACTGACTTCTGATGTCAGGATCCGCACCCAGTTCCTGAAACAACACGGATCTGTCCTCGCGCAGGGACGATTGACCAACCCGAAGCCACCGGTTTCCCGGAGCCCACGTCAGCGACCACCGTCCTGACCGATCATCCGCAAACCGGACCCAAGCAGCAACGAAAGCAAGATCGACTCAGTGACTCCAGCCGCCGGGGCTAACACGTCGGACCCGAGTGGGCGGCCCGACGTGCTCCGCGGAGACCTGCGGTAGCCCACCTCCAAGAGGAGGTCGTCGACCGGCAGGACCGCCGTCCTGGCCCGTTCGCTGCGGGACGGCCGCAAGCGCGGAGGGCTCGACTTTTGGGGCCCTCGGACGTCTTAAGGGGATAACCTTCGCGAGCCGCGTGGACCTTCTGCGGGAACTGCTTTGCGAAAGAGCTTCTTGAGCGCCGCCCAGTGTTGATCGGCGGCGTCGGAGTCGTAGTTGGTGCCGTCGGCGACAGCGAATCCGTGTGGTGCGCCGTAGAAGTCGATTTCATGTTCAATGGTGGCGTCCGCCAGTGCGAGCTCGATGGTCTCTGCGTGTTGGTGGGTAAATGCGGGTCGTTGTGTGCGGCCCCGATGTAGACGGCGCCAGATATCCGGCTGGACAGGAGGTGCGGGCTTTCTGGACCGTCGGTGACGAGTCCACCGGGGTGGATGGCGCCGACGGCTGCGATCCGATCGGCTAAGCGGCCGGCGAGGATGAACGCGCCGCGTCCTCCTCCGCAGTAGCCGCACACACCGACACGTGCGCCGAACGTGTGAGGATGTCGGATCAGGGAGTCGGTGAAGGCGTCACCGTCGCGGGCGATGATGTCGGGTGTGAGGCTTTTAGCCATCGTTAGCATTCGTTGGCGCTCAACGGGATCGGTCCACGCGGCGGACATGTCAAAGGGCTGCCACGGCCCGTGGCGGTAGTACACGTCTGGCAGGAGCACTGTGTAGCCGAATCCGGACAACGTGGTGGCCATCTCCTGAATGGCGGGACGTGCGCCGCCGGCGTCGGGATACATGATTACGGCGGGAAGTGCCGCGTCGTTGTCTTGGGTGTGCAGCGTGGCCGGGCATTGGCCGTCCGCGGTGTCAATGATGAGCGAGGTTGTGGGCATGTGACGGTCCCTGTTGGTGAGAGGTCGGATTCACTGAGCGTTGTGTGCGGCTTGGTTGGTGCGCGGAGTTGCGTTGGTGCCCGCGGGTGGCGTTGCGGTGGCTATGAAGTCGGCGAAGGTGTGCATGAACGTGCGCAGGAGCCCTTCGGTGGATGGTTCGGTTAAGACGCCGTCGTTGTTGATCAGGCTCGGGGTGAAGTTGACGTGGACTTCGGGTCCGGGCAACTGCTGAGCGCCGCAGCTCTGCAGGATGCTGCGCAGGCTTTGTTGTGCGAGTGCGGTACCCAGCCGGCTCGGCGATGCGCCGGCGATTGCCGCTGGTTTTCCGGTGAACGAATTAGCGCCCCACGGTCGGCTGGCCCAGTCGATGGCGTTTTTCAAGCTGGCGGGAATGCAGCGGTTGTATTCCGGAGTGATGAAAAGAACGGCGTCCAGGCTCGCGATGGCGTGCTTGAGTGCGTTGGCCGGCGGCGGAAAGTCGTCGTCGAGATCGCGGTTATACAAAGGCAACTCGTTGATCCGGATTTCGACCATACGCAGTTCGTCGGGAGCACACTGGACCAGCGTGGCTGCCAGTTTCCGGTTGATCGAATCGCGCGCGAGACTGCCCACGATATAACCGGCGGTGTAGTGGTTCATGATGCGGCTTTCTTGTTGCTTGCTGTCGGTTTAGTCCCGGCGTGGGATGCGGTCGTGAGCTGCCATGATCGCGGCGGGGAACCGCGGATCGGGGTATAAGGCGTGTTCTCGAAGCGCTGCTTCGGTGAACTTGATGACGTGCTCGTCACCGTGCTCGAGCGCGCGGTCGATCAATTCGGATGCGGCCGGAGCATCGACTTCTAGGGCGCGTTGCTTAACTTCTGACTCTTGCGTAGTGGACATCGTGAACGCCAGCAGCATGGCAAGGTGGCTCTGCCACATCACCGCCACCGATTGTGCGCGCAACCCTTCTGGCAGGTAGGGAAGAACCAGCCGGATTGCCGCCGGCGCCGTGACACCGTGCACCAGCGGCACAGGAAGCGCTTCGGGGTGGGCGAAGTAGACGCCGGCGAAAGTGGTTGTCATCTCAGTGAGTAACCGGTCGCTTGGGCCAGGGGCGAGCACGTCGAGGCTCTCGCGGTATTCCGTGAGCGTGCCCAGCGCTGCTAACCGCGTCTCGGGTTGGGCTTGCACACGCGGGTCCCGTTCGGACAGGCGCGGCAGCCGAGCAACGCCGTCAGCGACGGTGTGAGCCCCAATCAACCGGGCGGTACCGGGCAGCGGGTGGTGTCGTGCGGCCCAATACGCCAGCCCGCGGGCCAGCTCGCCGAGCTGCACAGGATTGGGTTCAATGGCGGCCGCAACACCGCGGACGGCATGGGCCGTGCGGATCAATCCGTGCGTCAGCCGTGTGTACAGCCCGGGCAACAGCCGAGGCCACCATTGCACGAGCACGTCTTGCCACGGATGCTCGTTTAGCAGAGCGCGAAACATCTGTTCCCAGTCGCCGGCGCGGTCGAACGCACCCAAGACCGGACGCCAGGAGGTTTCCTCTCGCGGGTCTATCTTCCACCGTGGTTCTGGTGGGTCCTCGTGGGAAAATGCTCGCCGGTAACGCTTAATCCATAGGGGTATTTCAGATTTGAAGCCCAGCACCGCCAGCGCCTCGGCGCCCATCGGGCCGTGGTTGGCGAAGTCGTACCCACCACGCTCATAGCCGAGGTCCTCCATTTGCTGCAGGGCATCAGTGACGGTGTCGAAGTAGTTCGCGGATCCACTCATGATCTGGTCCCTCGGCGGCTGGTCCTACGGATAACAAGAAACTAATTAGTCTCTTATCGCCGAGAGTAAGCGATCCCCACAACGGACGCAAGCGCTCAGTGATGGTCGCGATGTGGTGCGGTTGGCTAGCTGTCGGCTACTGGATGACCGGGGCGCCCGATCAAGGTGTCGACGATCTGCTCAAGCTCTAACCGGGTCGGGACGGTCCCGGTCAGAAGTATCCGCTGAACGATGAGAGCCGGCCCGGTACGTGTGGTAAACGGTGTAACCGCCGAGGGGTCGATCTCGCCAGACGACACGCCGGCGGCGATGATCTCATCGAGTACCTTCGTCCGCTGGACCACAATTGATTCGGCGTACAACGCCCGCATCTCAGCGTCATGAAAGAGTTGTACGACGACGAACAGGGCCGGATATGCCGTCTTACCAGCCAAGACGTCGGCCAGCGAGCTCAAGCCGGCCAGTAGGTTCTGCCGGGCCGAACGATCACGCCGTGCGGCGGGCAACGGCGGAATGTGCGCTCTCAACGCGGCCAGTAACAGCTCACGCTTGCCCGGCCAGCGGCGATAGAGCACCGCCTTGCCACACCGCGCACGCGCGGCGACACCGTCCATAGTGAATCCGGCGTAGCCCGTCGCTGCCAATTCGGCCATCGCCGACTCGTAGACGGCACTCTCCAGTTCGTTTCCGCGACGACGCGTCCTCACGGCCCAGCGTCCTTCGCCATCCCTCACGGTATCAGGTTGGTTGCGGTCCCCCGATTGATCACCTACAGTCACTTCAACAGGATACGTATTCGTATCTTATACGCCATTCTTGGCATGCACTCGTGAAGGCGGACGTTCGCCGAAAGGTAGGCCGACCATGCCCGCGCAACTCGACAACCCGGTATCTCGTGTTGTCTCTCTGGAAGAGGCGTTTCTGCATCCTCGCGTGTGGAGCCTCTATCCCGACGGCCTGCAACGCCGATACGCCCACCTCAAGGAGCGACTAAGCGACGTCGCGCAGCGAGTCAGCCTCATGGATGACGCCGGCATCGATCTGCAGGTCCTTTCGCACGCTCACCCCGGCGTCCAGATCATCCCCGACAGGGATGCCGAGCTGGCGATCACGATCTGCCAGGAAGTGAACGACTGGCTCGCCGCCAGTGTTAGCGCCTACCCGACGCGGTTAGCCGGATTTGCGACGCTGCCCACCCAATCCCCGGACGCGGCTGCGGCCGAACTGCACCGCACAGTAAGCCAGCTGGGATTCAAAGGCGCGCTGATCAACGGCCACACCAACGGCAGATACCTCGACGATCCAGCGTTCGACAAACTCCTAGGGACAGCCGCCGCACTCGGTGTGCCAATCTATCTCCACCCCACCAACCCGCCGGAGACAATCTCAGAGATCTACTACCAGCCGTTCAGCGCACTCATCCCAAGCTGGGGATGGCCGGTCGAAACGGCAACACATGTGCTTCGGCTCATGTGCGCTGGAGTGTTCGACCGATACCCCGATCTCACGATCATCGTCGGACACCTTGGCGAACTGCTGCCCTACTGCTACACCCGAATCAACGCCGGTCTCACCCCCGCCATAGGCGCGTTAGTACCCCAAGACGGAATGCGCAACCGCAATAGCGCCGCCCACTACCTAAAAAGCAACGTTTTCGCCACCAGCAGCGGGGTGTTCGACAAACCGGTCTTCGATTGCGCAGTGGCGATGCTCGGCATTGATCGGCTCATGTTCTCCGTCGACTACCCGTTCCAAGACAACGAAACCGCGATGGAATTCCTTCGCGACTGCACCTTGAGTCCAGATGACAAAGAGCGCTTCGCCCACGGCAACGCCGACCAACTCCTCAAACTGTGAACCGCCCCGGAGCGGTTCAGTTTCAGGGCTTGACGTGCGACGATGCGAGTTGTCTCACTTCGTGTCCACACCGTTTGTCTCACTTGCGTGTCCACTTCTCAAGGCCCCACAGGTCCCGGCCATTAAGCACCGACGCCGAGCAGCGGTGCCTCCAAGCGGTCCACGAATGATCCGTCACTGTGACGCTTGGACTTTTGGTCGTCGCAACTTCCATCCGCGAGCGCGCGGTTCCTCTCAAAAAACCGAGAGTGCCTCTTGCGTTAAGTAGATGTGCGCGTGGTCATTTCGTGATTTTGGCGATGGCATCGAGGGTTTGTAGGTCGCGGTAGGCTACGGCGTAGCGCTGCGCTGAGGCAACCCTGAGGCTGATCGTGGCGCGCGCTTAGCCTCCCCCGGAGGCATCGATGGTGGCGCCAGTGATGCAGGAGGCATCGCCGGACAGCAAAAATGCGACGACGGCAGCAATTTCTTCCGGCTTCGCTAGACGGCCCAACGACGTCATGGACTTCACCACCGCGTCGAGATCTGCATCGGCCAGCGCGGGGTGGACGTAGTGGCGGGCATGCTCGGCAGCCATGTCCGTGTCTGTGCCGCCCGGCGCGACGGCATTGATACTGATGCCCGCTTCGGCAAGTTCGGGAGCGAGGTTGAGCGCCATCGCCGATACCGCGGCTTTACTCGCCGCATAGAGGGTGTGCTGATAGATCGCCAGTCGCGCGCTCACGGATGACGTCAGCACGATACGTCCGCCGTTGGTCATCGCGGCGACGGCCGCCTGAGTAAGGAACAACTGCCCAGCAACATTGATGTGAAAGACGCGGTCGAAGTCGGCCGGGGTGATCGACGCGAGTGCGCCGAAATGCTCGATGCCGGCGTTGCTGGCGAGCGCATCGAGGTGGCCGAACTCAGCGACGACATCCTCGACCAGCCGCTTGGACTGAGCCGGATCGCTGACGTCTGCCTGGAATGCTTTGGCCCGCGAACCCGTCTTAGACAACTCGGCCACTAGCGCTTCGGCTGCGTCCTGTCCGGAGCGGTAATTAACTGCGACGGTCGCGCCGTCTGCGGCCAACTGTCGAACGATGGCAGCACCGATTCCCCGGCTACCACCACTGACCAACGCCACCGTACCGCTCATATTTCTGGTCATCTGTTTTCCTTATGCCGCTGGGTGTCGCTGGAATTTCAGGACTCGGCCGGGATCGAGAGCGGCCCTGATTGCGCTGATCCTGGTCTGATCGGATGCCGACCAGGCGTCCGCGACATCTGGTTGTCCTTCCCGGAATGATGTTGCTGCACGCCCCATATCGGCGGCTCGGCCCGTGGTTTCGACCGCTTCCAGAACTTCATCGGTTCGGCTTCTCGCGTCGTCATCGATGCCACCGCCGACGGCGTGCAGTAGGTAGGGCGCCGGAACCCCGGTGAGCGCCCCGTCGCAAGCAGGGGCTGCGGATTCGGTGTGGCGCAGCTCAACCATGTTCAACCCGCCGGGTTGACCCACTCGTCCGGCGCCGAACATGGCCGGCAGAAGTTCAGTCGCGTCGGGTCCCAGCCAACGACCCGTGCCTCGGGCCGGAACGGCAGCCGGCGGATCGAGGTGGATTGCTGACAATGACTGCAGATCCCCGGGGCCGGTAGTGTCCACCACGGGCGTGGCCGCACCCCGCACCGCCTCGCGCATAACCTCGAGATGTGCTCCACCGTCGGGCGATACATAGGAAAGATGGACGACCGTCGTGCCCAACAGTTCGTCGGGAAATGGCCCCTGGGGTGGCAACTTGAGCAGCGAGAGCGAACTGGTCACCGACGAGCTCACCGTGCTGACGGCTGATCTCCACGCAGCGCAGACAGCTGACAGAGCATCCGCGCGCCACAACAGATAACCGGTCCACAGCTCCGGCACATCGAACAGGGCGACCTCGATCGCGGTGGCGACCCCCACCGGAGCGCCGCCGCGAAACGCCCACAACGCCTCGCGGTCAAGCGGATCCGTGGCGTCCTCGCAGGCATGGCGCAGCCGCCCGGAGCCGTCGACGTAGTCCACTGCCAGCAAGGCCGCGGACGCGAGACCGTACTTCCGGACAAACCAGCCCACTCCGCCGCCGAACGTATAGCCAAGCACGCCGACAGTCGGCGATGTCCCGCTCAAGCCGAGCAGACCATGAGCGAACGCTGCTTCCTGGACCGCCGGCCACATTGAGCCCGCCTCAGTTCGGGCGGTACGTGACGTCGCGTCAACAGCCACGCCGGTCAACGCGGAGGTGTCCAGAAGCAGTTGATCGTTGTCGACCTCACGCCCCGCGCCGTGTCCGGTGGCTTGCACCACGACCGCGACACCTGACCGCGACGCATACGTCACGGTCTGGGCTATCTGCTCGGCTGAGTGCGGCCGGATCACGGCGATTGGTCGCTGTGGGTAGCTGGAGTTGTCGGGGCTTGTCGCACAGGCATATTCGTGGTCGCCAGGCCCGTAGACGATGTCACGTAGCTCAGCGCGCAGGGCTTCGAGGCTGTCGGTCACGATGCGGGCTTGGGTAGGAGTGCCAGAACGGGAATGACCCGCGAGGTCTTCCGCTGGTAGTCGGCGAACCCCGGATACCGTTCGGCCTGCAGTGCGTACTTGGCGTCGCGCTCGGGTCCAGTCAGTTCGACGGCATGCACGTCGATGTGGTCGTCGCCGACTTCGATGCCCGCATCGGGGTGCGCGACCAGGTTCCAATACCAGGCGGGATTGCGGTCGGCGCCAGCCGCCGAGGCGAATACCAGATAACGGTCGCCGTCGGCCATGTACATCATCGGGTTGATGCGTTGTTGGCCGCTGCGCGCTCCGGTGCTGTGCAACAACAACACTGGTGCGCCTTCGAACGGTCCGCCCAGCCCGCCGTGGTTGGCGCGGAACTCTTCGATGTTGCGGCGGTTGAAATCATCGGCGTCGGTCACGTTGCCTCCTCAAGCTTTTCGGTCAGGGTCGGGTAGTCGGTGTAGCCGTGTGCGCCCCCGGTGTAGAAGGTCGCCGGATCGGGATCGTTGAGTGGTGCCGAGGTGCGGAGTCGATCGATGAAGTCGGGATTGGCCAGTGCCCATTTGGCGACCGGTACCACATCGGCGCGGCCGGTATCGATGTCGGTTCCGAGTTCCTCGAGGGTGCGGCCTTCCCTGATCAACAGCAGTGGATTGGGCCACAGTGTTCGGATGTCGGCGAGAAGTTCGTCGTCGCCGAATGAGTAGACATCCAAGAACGCCAGCTTGAGGGCGGCGAGTCCGGCGACCAGCGACCGGTAAAGGTCAGGTCCTTCGGGGCCTTCGTCCAGTCCACCCAGTGTCGCCCCAGGCGACAGCCGTATCCCGACGCGATCGGCGCCGACACGGTCGGCCACCGCTTCCGCGACCTGCAGCGCGAATCGCGTCCGGTTCTCGATCGAACCGCCGTATTCGTCGCCGCGTTGGTTCGCATTCGGTGCCAGAAACTGGTGCAGCAGATAGCCATTCGCGCCGTGGATCTCGACAGCGTCAGCGCCCGCTGCAATCGCCATCTCGGCAGCATGCGCGAAATCCTCAACAGTCGCGGCGATCTCATCCACGCTCAGCGGGCGTGGCGGCGGAATGGACTGCTTGCCCGTCGCCGTGTACATGTCCTCACCGGGCGCGATGGCCGACGGCGCAACCGGTATCCGATGATGGGGGGTGTTATCCGGATGCGACATCCGCCCAACGTGCATCAACTGGATGACCAGATGACCGCCCCGGCCATGCACAGCGTCGGCCACCTCGCGCCAGCCCTCGACGTGCGCGGGAGTGTAAATGCCGGGCGTCTTCATGTACCCCTGGCCATCAGCGGACGGTTGCGTGCCCTCGGTAACCAGCATCCCGAACGAGGCACGTTGTGCGTAGTACTCGACAGCAAGCGGCGACGGTGTGCCGTCGTCGAGCGCCCGGCTGCGCGTCATCGGTGACATGGTGATGCGCTGCGGCAACCGCATGCGCCCGATGGTGATCGGATCCCAGATGCCGGCCACAAGGCACTCCTAGCAATCGCCGATGCGGTCCACGCTCCGATGCGCGGCTACGCTATATCGGAAGTTATCTTCCGCTTAAGAGTTAAGGATGCACCGTCCGGCACGGCCCGTCAAATGGAGGCCAATGAAAATGTGTGAGACTCGAGGAATGCCGGTACAGGCAAAACCGAACCTGCCCCGAGCGGCACGGCGAGACGCGATCGCCAACCGCGAGAAAATCCTGCGGACCGCCGCCGAGCTCATGGCACGACGTGGTCACAACGTGCCGCTCACCGAAATCGCCGACGCAGCCGGCGTCGGCGTGGGCACCTTCTACCGCGGATTCCCCGACCGGGAGGCATTACTCGATGAACTGCAGCGCCGCGGCTACGACGTATGCCTAAGCATTCTGGCGCAGATCCGGGCCGATGAGCTCACCGGCGCTGACGCGATCGAGGCGTACCTTCACCGATGCCACGACGCATCCGACGAATTGGTGGCGATGCCGCTGCGCGGCGTAGAACCCCTCCCCGACGTTGCGGCGATCGAGACTAAACACCGCATCCTCGAACAGATCCAACAATTTCTCGACGAGGGCAGAGCCGACCAGTCACTGCGCCCCGACGTCGCCGCAATGGACGTGGTGGTCTTCAGCACGATGATGGCCTCACCCCTGCCGCACGGACCCGACTGGCCAACCACCTCGCGACGCCTCATCAGCATGTTCGTTCGGGGCATACAAACGACACACTCACACCGCAACAGTTGACAGCCCCGCGTCGAACAGCGAGTCAGCCAAGCTGTCGTGGGCATCGACCGCGAATAGGCTCGCCAGTAGCACTCGCGGAGAGTTCTTCACGCTGTTCGGTGCCGGCTCTGCCGATGCCGTGGCGGTCGTCGCCGATAACCGCCACATCCGTCGGGTCGGTCCACTCACCAACTCCTCGACCACGGAGTTGAGATAGCGAAGGATCTCGGGTTGACGGGCGAAGGTGTGACTCCAGCAGGCGCTGGAGAAGAAGGAAAACGAGTACAACGACGTCGGAACGTCGCACGCGCAGCCCGGATAGGTGTTGTCGCGCCAGGTCCCGCCGACCTCGCTGGCTCGCTCGATGACCAGCACGTCGGACCCGGGGTCGTCGCGTAATAGGGCCAAGGCCGCGGCAAGCCCGGCGAAACCGGCACCGACCACCAGGGTATGTACTGCGCCGGGAAAGGAGGGGGCCGTCGTCATCGGCTGCCCCCGACGTGGCGGTCGAGGAAGTCGATCTGGGCAGTGATGATCTGTTCGAAGTGCGGGTCCAGGTAAGGCTCGAAATGGCTGCAATCGTAGGCCAGGACTTCGCCTTCGGGTATGCGGGCCACAATTTTCTGGGCGGTCGCGTAGGGGGTGACGTCATCGCGTTTGGCCAGCTGCACCAGTACCGGCGCGGTGATGTCGGCGACGTGGCGTCCCGGGGAGTAGAACGGGACGCGCAGCGCGATGCGGGCGGCGACGTCGTTCTCGGCGAGCAGTTCTTCGCGGCGGTCCCCCGCCATCCGTTCGACGAGGTCCGCCGCGCCCGGGGAGGTCATCATCGCGAAATCACCCGGGTGCCCGATGGCCGCCACCCGGTAGGGGGGGCGCCCAAACCAGGCACCCACCTGGTCGCGCACCCCTGCAACGATCAACCGGGACACCAACTTTGGGGATTGAGAGAACGCCGAGGCCGGGCCGGTGACGTGGGGCACCTGAACGATCGCTGCGGCCAGGTCGCGATCGTGGCCGGCCAGCACCAAGACGTGCCCACCGCCGAACGACGAGCCCCACCCGACCACCCGGCTGGTGTCGACGCCGTCGAGGTTACGGGCGTAGGCGATCGCGTTGCGCCAGTCAGCCTGCTGGGCCTTGATGTTGAGGATTCGGCGAGGTTCGCCCTCACTGGCGCCCCAGTACCGGTAGTCGAAGACCAGCGCTGCGTAGCCGGCCCGGGCGAACCGTTCGGCGTAGGCGTCGAGGCGCAGCTCCCGGAAGGCGGCGAAGCCATGGGCCAGCACCACGATCGGTGGATTCCGCACTCCGTCGGGACGGTAGAGCCACGCCGCGCACGTGGTGCCCTCAGACGAAAACGTGACGTCCTCGCGGACGAACGTGTGCTCGGTGGTCATGCACCCTCCTCTAAAGAACTATCTTGATTACCAATCAAGGAACTTATCAGTATCTTGATGGTCGATCAAGATAGGGTCTAGGATGAGGGCATGCCGCGCAACAAACGGCCGCAAGCCCCGGAGGAGAAACGCGCGGAGATCGTCGCCGCCGCCCGCGAACTCTTTATCGACGCCGGGTATGAAGCGGCGTCGATGGGGCGCCTGGCCACCGCGGCCGGCGTCACGGCCAACACCATCTACTGGTACTTCGCCGATAAGGACGAAGTGCTGGTCGCGGTCCTCAACGACGTCATGGCCGATGCCTGGACGCACTACGAGTCGGTAGCCGACGAACCGCTCTCTACGCGGGTGTTATGGCTGGTGCATCAACTTCAACAGATGAACCGCCTGGTGAGTACCGTTCATGCCCGTGCCGAGCGGTCGTCGGCAATCGCTGAATGGCACAACAATTTCCACTTCTTCACGGCCAGCCTGGTGCGGGCCGAACTGGAAAACGCCGGCGTCATCCCGGCAGCACAGCTGGACGCCGAAGTGATGATCGGCACCTTCACCGTCGAAGGACTACTCATGCATAGCTTGGGCGAGGATCAGCAACGCGCCATCTGTGACACCCTGACCGAACGCTGGATCCCCGCACCCCCACGGCAAACGAACGCCCCAAACATGGCCGTCAGTGAATAGGCGCGCCATTTTTAACCCATCATCCCCCCACCAGTCCACCTATCTAAACCTCCTCCTACCACCACCACCTACAACCAGGCCTCTTCCTGACCTGGTGGCGGAAAGATCAGGCCGGCGTCCATGGCATTTTCGGATGGGATCTCTCGCGGTCCCACGATCAGCTCGGCTTCGGGTTGCCCGGTGATGGCCGTCCACATCGTAGAAAGAGCACACAGCAGCTCTTGACGGGTCTCGCCGTCGCGCCCATGTCGGATGTCGCCGCCGATCACCGAGTGTGAAGACGGTCGCCCGGCGGTGAACAGCCACCCGTCGGGCACGTCGAGAAAGACGATGTTGACGAATGCCGCTGGTGCGCCAGTGATCTCGCAGTGGATGCGGGTGATTTCCCTAGCTATCTCCGCACGCTTGTCGGCGGTCAGGAGGTCCGGTTGGGTGACGCATTGGTAGACGGGCATGGGATTGAACTCTCCTTCCAGTAGGCGCTCATTGGCGGCGACCGCAGTCTGCTGCTTCGCCCTCGGTGTGGGCGAAGGTCGCGCGAAAGCTAGAAGCTGGGGGATTCGCCGCCGTCGACGATCAGGCTGGCTCCGGTGATCCACTGCGCCCTGTCCGAGGCGAGGTAGGCGACGGCCTCGGCGATGTCTCGCGGGTCTCCGAGGCGAGGTAGGCGACGGCCTCGGCGATGTCTCGCGGGTCTCCGGGGCGCCTGGGGTGAGGACGTTGCCGGGCACGATCGTAATTACGCGGATTCCGGCCGGTGCGAGTTCGGCAGCGAGCGCTTTGCTGTAGGCGTTGAGCGCGGCCTTGGCAGCAGCGTAGTGGGCCAATTGCGGTGCAGGGGTCAGCGCCGCTCCCGACGAGATGTTGACGATTACGCTGCCCGCTCTGGCCTCGCGCAGCGCCGGCAGCAGCGCGTTGTTGACCCGGACGGCGGAGAGGTAGTTGAGTTCGAGCGCGTCGAGCCATTCGTCGTCGGGGATGGATGAGATGCCATCGGTGTGGGCGCGTGCTGCTGCGCGTTGTTGACCACGATGTCGACGCCGCCCAGTTTGTCGAGTGCTGCTGCGGCGAAAGCTTGCGCACCCTCGAGGGTGCTGATGTCGCCTTGGATGAAGGTGGCGGCTTTCGGCGTCTCGTCGGTGGCGTTACGCGCCGTGGTGACCACGGTCGCGCCGCCGTCGAGTAGCCGCTGCACGATTGCCGCGCCGATACCACGCGAACCCCCCGTGACGATCGCGCGCTTGCCGGCGAACTCAGAAGGATCGGAGGCTGGGATTTTGAACATACTGGTGGTCTTCCCTTCAATTCTGATTTGTCAGAGCGATGTGGGCCCTACGCGGGTGCGGCGTCGCCCTCTGATCCGGTCGGCGCGGCGGGTGCCTTGACCGCCTCTAAACACACGGTGACGTCGACGGTGTCTCCGAGCATCGGGCCGCCTCCGGCTAGCACGGGAGTGTCGGTCAGGACGCCGAAGTCGCTGCGCTTCAGTTTGATCACGCCTTCGAACCCGGCCACTTCACCGTGACCCATGCCGGCGCTCACGCCGAGAAATGAGAACGCCAGTGGTAGGCGTTTGGTGATTCCGCGCAGGGTGAAGTCGATGATGAGCACCCAGTCGTTTTGCCCGGTACCGTGCATGTCGACCGAGACGAGGGTCGCGGTGGGGAACTCGTCGGCGTCGAAGACGTCGGGTGCCCGCAGGTGCTCGTCGCGGGTTGGGTTGCCGGTGTCAACCGACCCGACCGCGATGGTGGCCGTAATGCTCGGAGTTCCGTTCTCGGGCAAGGTGATCGCCCCGGAGAAGTCGCCGAATCGCCCGCGTACCGTGCCGACCATCAGGTGGCGAACCGAGAACGTGATGGATGAGTGGATGGGGTCGATCGTCCACGTGCCGGGGGTCAGATCCCGCGCAACCGCCGACGTCACCTGAGTGTTCTTCTCGAGTTCGGACGGCAGCTCGTAGAGTTCGCGTAAGACCAGGGCGTTGCGGGCTTGGATGAGCACACCGCCCTCGTTGAGACGTCCGAGTTCGATTGGGGCGAAGCCGATTTCGGTGCACAGCCCGGCTACCACCGCGCTTGCCGCGGAGTCGTTGCTGGACACGAAGACCACGCGTTTCCCGAATTCGGGTGGGCGCTTCTCGGCGAGCTGCCTGGCGGCGGTTTGATTGAACGACTTGACCACCGCGGCGCCCGGAAACGCCTCGGCGTTGAACTCGGTCGACAGGCGGCCGCCGAGGATTTGCTCGGAGTTGGGGACCAAGAACGCGTTCGTCGCGTCGACGACGATCTTGCCCGACCAGTCTGGACGGCGCCCGCCCAGCTCACGGACCTGGAGGAACGGGATGGCCAGGACGATCACGTCTGCATCCAGGGCCGTGTCGAGGGTGGCCGGCGTGATCGAGGCGGACAGCGCGGTGGCGTCGATCGTCGCCGGACCTCGCGTGTTGGCCCAGAGTGCTGGGACGTGGTGGTCGGAGAACCGTTGCGCCAGAACCGTGCCAACGGCGCCGGTGCCCACGACGGCGTACTGCAGAGCCCTGCTCACCGCACGACCTCCGCGGTCCGAGCGGCCGCGATGAAGATCGCCAGCGCCAGGAACACGGCGTTCACCGGCCACTGCTTGTACTCCGCGCGTCGACCGTGGAACACCGACGCGCCCACCTGCAGCAGCGCAAGCCCCACGGCAGCGGCAGGCGTCAGGATAGGCGCGATGCCGGTGAGCCACGGCAGGATCAGCCCGAGAGCGCCGGCCACCTCGACGCCGCCGATGAGTTTGATCGACGTCGCAGACAACGCCTCGGCGGCGCCAGCCATGGAGGGGTTCTCCGCTAGGCGCTGCTTGGACGTCAACAGTTTCGTGCCACCGACAAAGAGATATGCGGCGGCAAGTAGTACGGACGCGATCCATACCGCGATGTTCACGAGAGCTCCTCGAAGACGTATTGCGAGCGAACAGGATTGGCCCGAGCAGTTGCACCTGCGAATCTCGCATTCACGCGGGCACGGCCCGGAGGGCATTAGTTGATGCTTCAATAAACGTAGCCATGTTAACGTGACGCGTCAACTAATGGGCTGCATCGGCACTCATTGCCCGCGCGACTCCGGTGCCGAGGGTTTCCACGACGGAGCCGTCGCCGGTCGGCGGTTCACGTTCAATGGTTGATGGTGGAACTATCCTTCAGACGGAGGAGGAGATCCAAATGACAGCTGGGCGATGGGACACCATCGGGTCGTCGCGATGACGCGACCCAAGCGTGATCGTCGTCGACCCGAAACGGTGTGGCTCGACGACGATCAGCAGCGTGCGTGGCGTCAGATCCTGTCGATGATCATGGAGCTTCCGGCGGCACTGGAAAGCGATCTGCAGCGCACCACCGGACTGACAACGTTCGAGTACGTCGTGTTGGCGAATCTGTCCGAAGCCGACGACAGGACGCTGCGGATGTCGGAGCTCGCCACCCGTGCCAACTGCTCGTTATCGCGGTTATCGCACGTAGTCAGACGCCTCGTAGACGACGGGTTGGTGATCAAGCGTGTCTGCGCCGATGACGGCAGAGTGAGCGTCGTCGAGCTCACGAAGGCGGGAATGAGGCGGGTCGCCGCCGCGGCTCCGTTGCACGTCGCGAAGGTTCGCCAACTTGTGGTGGAACCGTTGACGAAGGCGGATCTGATCACGCTCGGCAAAGCGGCCGAAGCCATTACCGACCGGATCGCCGAGTCTGGTTGACTGCCTTAGCCTGATTGCCTGTGCCTGGTGCGCGGGTCAGACTGCCATGGTGCCGCCACGAATAACTCATCGGCGGGCCACCGCGACAGGTCGCGACCGGAGTGCACGGCCAACACATCGATAGTCCTGCACATCCCGCAGACGACCCCGCGCTCCCCCATTCCTACTTTCATGTCACATATGACATCGCGACAACATTTCACAAGAGACGACGACATTGTGTTTGAGAACTGACAGCAGGGCCTCGCCGACCGCCCGGCGATCCCCAGTAAACGTCGATAATGTCCGCTTTCGTCAACCGCGACAGGCGCTGTCGGTGGGTCGCGATCGCGGTCTCGTTTGGAAGGGCGCCAAGTCACCGCGCACCGCTAATCGACGAATTAGTCGATCAGCGCCAGGCAGCTTCGATGGCGAGCACGAGGTCGGCACGTTTGTCTCACTTCGTGTCCACACCGATTGTCTCACGTTCGTGTCCACTTTTATGAGACCACCGAGTCGTCTCGCTTCAGCCGTCATCGGCCATGGTTCGGGGTAGTTCGGTGAGTTTGGATTGTCGGCCGGGAATTCTTAAGCTGGATGTCGCCGAACCGCAACGCCCAGCGCCGATTTCGATCTTGTTAACCTCTTTTCATGCCACGAAAATTCAGTGACGAACAAATTGAGGCGTATCTCGATAGCCGCCCATGCTGGGCGATACTGAGCACCATCGACACGGACGGATTCCCGCACACCGTACCCCTTGGATACTTTCGCCTTGGCCGCGACATCATCATGGGTGTCCGAGATGGGACACGCAAAGTTGCCAACGTCGAAAGCAACCCGAACGTGAGTATCTTGCTCGAAGACGGCTCCAGCATGGCAGATATCCGGGGAGTGATGTTCCAAGGTCACGCCCGCATCGTTCGAGAACCAAGCGAAGCACTTCAGCTCGCGAGGGAAGGTGCCCGGGCACGGGGCGTGCCAGAGCCCGAATGGCCCACCGCACCCAGACCGGGCTCCACCTACATCCGCATGACACCCATTAGAACAGTGTCTTGGGACTACGCAAATTCAACGCCGGATCGGGCTTAGCTTCGCCAACCGTCGTGGGAGGCATCTGCTGCAACCCGACCTGTTGTCGCTTTCCTAGACAACCCGGTACACATCAGGCAGCTGCTCGATGAGGGCGGTACTCGTCTGAACCCCGGTCCCGACGATCTCCTCGGCGCCGTTCGTCTCCCCTTTAACGGACCTTCACGTTCAATCGGGTGAAGAAAATTATCAAAGCCCCAATAACCGCCATTGGGATGCCAACGGTTGCCGTGTTGAGCTTCGAATCGTGCCCGCCAACGTTGACGGTGACGTCAACCTGCCCCGCGATGTTGAGGAAAATCATCACGATGCCGGCGGCAATGACGAGTGCACCAACGAGCATGCCGATGAACGCATAAACACGTTCGCTGCGGAGTGCGTCTTTGATCACCTCCGGATCGAGATCCGGACTAACACTGATGACCGTAGTGGGGTTCAAAGGTACCTCGAACAGCCCCATTAAAACCCCTTTCTTCCTGCGACGATTGCGGTGAGACCAGGATGACACAAGTGCAACAGGAGTCGAAGCGGTTCCGAGGGGACTCCTATGCCCAGGGCCGATTCGGAGTGACCGGCTTCTGCGCTCCAGGTGGCTCCACTTGGTGCTTGTCCAGGCAGCTCGGGGAGCCGGGCCGTTCGCCGTGCTGCCCTAGGTCACCAGGTCCACCGGCGCTGACCCGCGCACCAGTCTGGCTCAGTTGTCTCACGAAGTTGGCGGACGGGTTTTGTGTCAGTTTCTTGGCGGCTCACAGTTTCTTCAACCCTCGAAGGATCTGGAAGAACGGTGCATTTGAAGCCAGGCTCTTCCGCAGGCTGGGCTGCAGAATGCTCACGTTGGCGGCCACCAAGTAACGCACCCCGTGGTCGCGCCATTCAGCAGCTTGGTCGATCACGTCGTCCGGTGTCCCAGTCAGAAAGGTTTCTTTCAGCAGCGATAGTGGCACGTCGTTGGTGTAGGACAGCACCGTCGGTTCGTCCAACGTTTGCGGAACCAGGTCCTGACCACCGGAGAAGTCATCTCCGAGCGGGTGTTGCACACCGTGGCTGGCCCACATCTCGGCCGGAATGTTGAGCGCGAACGCTTTTGCGGCATCGGAGCTTAGGGTCTCCTCGATTTCCTGTTGGCTTCGGCCTGTGACGACGAACTGCCACAGCGCTGGCGTGATACGAGTAGGTTCCCGCCCGGCGTCGGACGCGGCTGTCTTCACTGCCTCAAGGCCGCGTGCATAGTCTTTCGGCCGCGTTGTTAGCGCCGGGAACCAGGCGTCGGCGTAGCGCCCAGTAGCTCGCAGCATCCGCGGTCCGTGCGCGGCGATCCATATCTCGGGCCATTTGCCGCGGTACGGCGGCAGATCGAACACCGCGTTGCGCAACGGAAAGTACGGCGATTCGCGTGAGACCAGTTCACCGTTGGAGTTCCACAGTGCGCGGATCGTGGCGATCGCTTCTTCGAAGCGCGCCACCGGTTTGGTCCAATCCACGCCATAGGGCTCGTTGCCTTCGCGCTCTCCGACGCCGATGCCAAGGATGGCACGGCCGCGGGTGATCAAATGCAGGGTGGCGGCGGCTTGCGCGGTGACTGCCGGATTGCGTCGACTGGCATCTGTGACGCCGACACCAAGCCGCAGACGTGCGAAGCGGTTGCGGGAGGCGAGGTGCCCGAGCATCGTCCACGGTTCGAGCGTGGCGTCTATCTTCGGGGCTGACTTTCGCCACGCCGACGTATTTCGGTGTGTAAATCGACCGGGAAACAGGTTGTTCAGGTGATCGCCTAGCCAGTAGGAGTTTGCACCGCTGGCCGTGGCGGTCAGCATGTCGGCGCGGGCGAAGGCGGTCGGGGAGTATCGGGAATTTACGGGCTCAGTGCCCAGTCCCACACGAAATCCACTCATAACTGGCATGGTCGCAGCATCTCACCGCACAGGACAGAGTAGACGAGTACTCCACTTCGCCCGACTGCGCGCAGGAGTCGGCCTGCGGGGACCTTAGTAATCCCCGTTAGTAATAATCCAGGCATATCGAGCCTGCCGACAAACAACCCTAGGAAACGAAACGGTTTCTGAGGCAGCCCTGTCACGAACCGCACTTAGACGGATCGTAGCCACGCCGCCGTGGGTCGAGTCCCGGCAGCGGCCTGTGCTCAGACCCTTTCTGCTGCAGCCACGTTCGCAGGCTCTGACCGCAGAATTCGCGTGAGCCAATATACCGATTGGGCGACCGGGCGATCAACACCACGACGCCGCGGTGTCCCGGGTTTGGCTGGTCCTCAACGCGGCAACGGGATCGAGATCCTCGCTCACGGCCGCAGTCGTACCAACGCGCCGGGTCTAAACGGTACGCAAAGTCAGCAGGGTGAGCTCGCTGGGAGCGAATACCCGGAAGGGTGGGCCCCAGAACCCGCTACCCCTACTGGTGTAGAGCTGTGTGCGCTCAGTGTGTCTGCTTAACCCGTGCACCACGGGTTGGTCGAGCCGGACGAGGAAATTGAACGGCCAGATCTGCCCGCCGTGGGTGTGCCCCGAGAGTTGCAGATCGACACCCGCGGCGACCGCGTGCGAGACGAGCTTGGGCTGGTGCGCGAGGAGCAGCACGGGCAGCGTCGGGTCTGCCCCTACGAGCGCGGCGCCGACGTCGGCGCCGTGCCCCTCGAGACCCGATCCCTGCGCGGTCACGTCGTCGACGCCGGCAATCACGAGCGCGTCGCCGCCACGTTCAACCACGACGTGCCGGTTGCGCAGCGTCTCCCAGCCGATGCCCTGCATGAAATCCAGCCAGCCCTCAGCCTCACTGAAGTACTCATGGTTGCCGGTCACGTACACGCGGGCATGCGTCGCGCGCACACGGGCGAGCGGTGCGGCCTGCGCCTGCCGCACATCCGCTGTGCCGTCGGCAATATCACCGAGGTGGCACACCACGTCGGCGTCGAGTTCGTTGACCCGTTCAACCATCGCCGCGGACCAGCCCGTACGGTCGAGCGCGCCATAGTGCGTATCGGTGATGATCGCCACCCGCAGGCCGTCCATCCCCGCGCCGAGCCGCGGAATCGTCACGTCGACGAGCCTCGCGCGCGGCACCCGCATCGCCTCGAAATGGCCCCACACGAGCAACACAACGACCACGACGACGACCGTGGCTGCCACGACCCGAGACCTCGCCGGATCCCCCACGCCGAACACCAGCAGAGCCAGCCGAAGCACCTGGGACAACACGGACCAGACGAACAGCACCCAGACGGCACCCAGCAGCACGCCGCCCGTAACGGCCGCCCCGTCCCGGTGCTTGCGCCCGTGCCCCCGCACCATCGTCATCAGCAGCGCGACCACTGCGGCGACGAACGCGAGCGTCCCGATCACAAGCACAGCGGTGGGCCACCGAGTGCCCGCGATCAACAACGTCCACCACGGCACCCCGAACAGCAACACCACGATCGCCGACACCACGAGCAGACGGCGCGCTCGCAAGTGTCTAACAGCTTGTGCCCGCAGGGTCTGATCAGCCATTGATAACGACGTTACCTGGCACCGCGCCGCCACCGTCGAGCACGACGGCTGCCGACGGGCGGGGCTCGCAGCACTCGTTAACCTAGACGTACCGATCGGCCAAGGAATTCTCCGAGTCGACCGATGCAAGCCTCTCCGGGCTGCAGATTCTTGCTGCTGGCTGTCGAGACGCGACGAAGATTGACAAGACACGCTTGGCTACTTTGACAAAACTTCGGCGTGTCGCGGATCCTTGCTAATCTTCGCTGCGAAACCCCTGGTCACTGGACTTTCGGACAAGACCCAGCGCGGCCGCCCCATCCAGCAATTCGGGCTCTCGACGACCGACATATCTGAGACGCTGTTGGCGATGGCTGCATCAACGTCGACGTCGAAGCCCAAATGGACGTCCGACACGGTGTTCTTCGTCGGCAATGGCGTTATGCGGGTAGCGCCCCTCACTGGCGGCGCCGATCCTGCTGAACGTGTAGATCTGCCCCCGTCCTGGGCTGAGTACATGCTCGGCTTATGGACAAGCATCGAAATCCCTAAGACATCTCCGGATTACGTCGACTTCGAAGAGTTCTCGCGCTTAGTCGGCCCGCGGCAAGCAGAGTGGTTCGATCGACTCTTCGATGCCACCACCAAGGACAGACGTGTGGCCCCAGCGTTCCGGATGCACCTGCTCGGGAAGACTCTGCACCGCGACGCGTCGGTTCTTTCCAACTCCCTGCTCGCAGAGCTGGCAAACGCGATCGTTCACTCCGCTGCACAGCGCGGACCGGCCGGGCTGACCGCGGATGTCATAACAACCAACGTGGACTGCTTACTGGAACAGAACATTGCGGCCGCGATCGACGTCTGGTCGTCACCGTTCGGGGAGGCCGTTATCGAGTCGGTCGTCGACTTCCGTACATCGGCGCTCTGGAGGCGCACCAACTCGGACGGCGGATCTAAGTTGCATGTCCGGATTTGGAAGGTCCACGGGTGCCTGCGGGAACTGAAACTGCAAGTGCTTCGGGACGCTCCCGAATTAGCAGCTGCCGTCCTGGAAAAGGACGCGGTCCTTACCAAGGATGCGGCGAAGACATTCTGCGGTGACGTGCCAACGAACCGACTGGCCGACAATTTAATTAGCGACTGGGAGCTAACAGCCCTACCCGGGAAACCTTGCCAGAGATTGAGCGGTTCGTTCTCTCAGAGTGAGTATTTCGACAATCTGGATGTCCTGACACGACACGCCCGGGGCGGAGTTGTCGTGCAACACATTCGCCGCGTGCTGGGAAAATGGGCGAACAACCGGGTGACCGAATTTTCTGACCTGTTGAAATCTCGACCGCTGATCTTCGTCGGCTACTCGATTCCCGACGTTGACGTCGATATCGTCTACGCACTACACCGCTTCCGGCAGCCGGACGGGATACAGCGCTGGCAATTGTTGTCGGAAGGCGACTGGAGTGTCAGCTCGAGAGAACGGCTACGGCAGCTGGGAATAGACGCGGCGAAATTCACAGTGCGCGCAATAGGGTACGCCGCGGTGCCCGGCAAGCTCAACGCCGCGCGGCGGTACGAGTGGCGAGCGATCCCCGACGAGCAGCCGACCTTATCGACTGGGGAAGACTGGCGCAGGGCCATTCAGCGTGTCTCGTCCCGGGCCTGGTTAGATGCTCAGCTCAACGAACTCAGGTCGCTCGATCCGCCCCCCGGCCAACATCCCGCAGCCCCACTGCCCTTAGACCCGGGGCCCCGACTGGTCGTCGCTGGCTTGGGATCGATCTGGCACGGCTTCGCGCTTGTACATAAATCAGACTTCCCCGCGAAACGTCGCGCTTCGACCCGGATGATCTCCGTTGACCAACAGGTCCCGGGGGGATCAGGTTTGGTGCCCATCGTCATCGCAGCCGCAATGGCAGGTCCCCCAGCGGTCGGCAGATTCGCCTTCTGCTCGAACGTGCCCGCCAACTGGAGCGGCTGGGCGGCGATCCGAGACCTCTGCCATTCCGCCGGAATCGAGACTCATCCGTGGGACCCCTCTCGGGCCATCGAGGGATCTCAGGCGGTCGGCCGCACAAGCCACATCATCTTCTTCGACCCAGACGAAAAAGATGGCACCTCTGATCGATCCCGGCAGCGCTTCATCATGGACGTCCAGTCGCTGGCGGGCGACAAGTCGGCACCAAAGGACGGCAAATGGTCCGCGCTGCGGGTGCCCGCCGCTCAACTCCCGAAAGACTTCCAAAAAGGGAAGCAAGAGGACTTCTTATTCACCGATAAGGAAGCCGATCCGCAGATCATCAAGGATTGGACCGGGCCGACTGTCTATGAGACCGGCACTACCGGACTCGAATTGGTAACTCGCCTGCGGGATGCCAGTGCCCAGCCGACCATCTGGACGGCGGGGGTCGGGTCTTTCGTCCGCACAATGGCCGCCCTCGTCGATCCCGCCTTCATCGAGGGCATCCCTAAACAGGGCTACCAAAGCGTTCTCGACCAGCTGCGCAAGCACCAGGAGCTGGCGTATTTCTATGATCGCAACGATGAACGCCATGACCGGTATCTGGCGAAAGTGATTGGCGGCGAGAGCTTCAGCTACCCCGATGAGGAGGCGTACAGCACCTGGCTACGCGATAACTGGGCCGCACTGGCACCCAACATTTGGGACCTGCTGGGCGCCGACACCGACAACCCGGCACTGAAAGAGCCGTATAAACGAATCGGACGAGGATTGGTGACCACAATTCACGAGGGGGGACTGATGGCTCTGTGGGAACACAAGGGCCAACCCAGACAGAGCATCGTGGTGAAAATCGATACCGTTGCCGTTGACGTCGCTGACAGTCTTAAAGTCACCTGCACCTTGGTCCAAGACGCAGGACGTCGGCCTCAGGAGATCGTCATCGACGTGAACAATGACTCCGTCGTACTGAACGTCGCCGGGCGGGACAAATGCCGCTTTGGTCCGACGGCTCCGATCCGTCGTAACTCACTGGCCGCCGGCGACACAGTCCGGGGTGCGATGGCTTATGGCCTCTGGGCGGCCGCCTACGGACCTAACCAAAGCGGCGCAGTCGACGTGCCCCGGATTCTGTTGGCCAGCGCGGCATTAGCCTCGCTCAAGTGCTACGCCGGATCGTTCGTAGACTTCCTCAAAATGGTGGAAAAGTTGCGCGGGACGCCCGCGTGGAATGCGCTTTGGGCAACCACCATATGACCGCGAAATAGCGCTTCGCCGACGTGAAGGCCGCGGCTGACATCTTGGCCGGGTACTCCATCGTCCATCTACTGGGTTCCGGCGGGATGGGCGACACGGCCCGCTTGATGAGCGAGCGATATCCGACAGGAATGCCGCCTGCAGCAAGTAGTCGACAGCTCCTCGCCCCACGGCGCCGCGCACATCTGTCAGACGTTGTATTCGTCAGGCACCCGCATGTTGGGGCCGCCGACATGCAAGCCGAGAAGTTCTGCGCGGCCCTTCGGCTCCTCCCACGCTTCCTGGCGGCCGAGCACAGTCAGGTCGAGGTAGTTGTTGCCGTTGTGGAACTCCTCGACACCGCGGCCGAACGTTGAGTAGGTGTGGAAGACCTCGTCTCCGACGCGGAGAAACGAGCTCAGGCCCGGCCAGTCGCCCCTCATGCTCCGGTCGTAGGGCATGCCGACCGCAGCGAGCTCTGCCTCGGTCAGGTGGAAGATCTGCACCGGCGCGACTCGCTCGTCAACGGTGGCGTGGAAGTCGTAGTTGAAGTCGCTACCGTACGAGGAGTACCAGGGGAACGTCCATCCCATGCGTTCGCCGAATGCGGCGAGCTTGTTGTAGGGGGCCCGCGTCACCGCGGCCAAAGTGGTGTTGCGGATGTGTAGCTGCCGCAGCCTGGCGGGGATCTGGTCGGCGGCGGAGGAGCAACTTGCGCAGCCGGTGTCGCGCGGATGCTCGACGCCGTCGACGTCGACGTCGTTGATCCACATGAAGTGGTGCATCACCAGCTGCGGGCGTCCCTCGAACAGATCGAGGAGGCCGACCGGGCCGCTCGGGCCTTCGAACGTGTAGGGCTTGTCGATGCGAACCATTGGTAGTCGCCGTCGGGCGGCGTTGACCCGGTCGCGCGCTCGAGTGTGTTCTTTCTCCTTCGCCAGCAACTCGTTGCGGGCGGCTTGCCACTGCTCGGGCGATACCACCTCGGGCAGGTTCCCCATGGTCGTCATTGCCGTCTTGCTCCTGTTCTCGTGGCCGTACCGGTACACCCTGTCTCGTCCGACGTCGGTCCCGAGCGGTCGCCACGGTGGCAGCGCGTGTCGCGCAGTCTGCATTGTGCTTTAGCGATGTCGTAGTTGGCGTCGAGCGACCTCGATTGATCGCGCCGCGAAACAACCTCCAGCCCAACACATCTGCGCCCGCCGTCCGAGTCGGCGCCTTGCCGACCAAGCGCGTATATCGGGTCACCGGTCATAGCCCGGAAAGGAACGCCGCGAGTTGGTCACACGTTGGCGGCCACCCGGTCCGATAGTCGTCGACAACGTCGGGCGGCAGCAGGGAATGCTCGATCACCATCAGCGTTTGGCCGTCACCGACCGGCTCAAAATCGACGGCGACGATGCTGGCAACAGTCGGATCACGCCAGTCAGACTGACTCCATGTGAAGCGCAGCCGCCGCGGGCGCTCGATTTCCAGGAAATGCCCTGTCATCAGAACCAAGGTGCCGGAATCATCCATGTCGAGGCGCAATTGTCCGCCTACGCGGGCGTCGACGGCCACTGCCACGCATCGGACCGGTCGCGGACACATCCACTCCATCAACGATTCACGGTCCAGCCACTGGTCGAATACCACCTCCGGTGGTGCCGGCATGAGGTGGCGCACGCGCACCACCGGTGCATCGTTCACCGGGAACGCCCCTTGCGCCGCAGTTTCGCCGAAAGCGCCTCCGCGCGGCGCGACCAGAACACCGTCTGCTCGTGGATCCACTGCTCAGCCATCGCCAATCCGTCCGGCTGCAGCGAAAGCCAATGCTCCCGCCCGTGGATCTCTCGAAGCACCAAGCCGGCCGACTCCAACACGGCGACATGTCGCGACACACCGGCGAACGTCATCGGCAAGGGCGCCGCCAAATCGGTGATGCGCGCATCACCTTCGCGCAGGACCTCCAATAGCCGGCGGCGGGTCGGATCGGCGAGCGCTGCATACGCCCGATCCAGCACCTGATCTTCAACCATCTTGTTGACTATAGCCGTTCCTTCGTGGTGTGCTGAAGCGAGACGTTCAACCACCCTGTTGAGCGTTGACTGCTAGGCGGCCGTCGGGCCGACGTCGAGAACCGCTGGGCGACAATCACAAAGGGGAGATCGGATGACGACACCGCGGATTGTGACGCCGCAGGAGTGGCAGGATGAGTGGCAGCGATTACTCGTCAAAGAAAAGGAGATGACCCGCGCCCGTGACGCGCTAGCCGCGGAGCGTCGGCGGCTGCCCTGGGTCGCCGTGGACGAGCAGTACATCTTCGAGGGGCCGGCAGGGACGATGAGCCTGCTGGAACTGTTCGACGGCAGGCGTCAACTGATCATCTACCGCGCATTCTTCGATCCGGGCGTGCACGGCCAACCGGACGGCACAGCTGGCGTGGAGCGCGGCCGTGCCTGCTTTGGGTGCTCGATGATCGCCGACCATGTTGGCAATCTCGCGCACCTCAATGCCCGCGGCACCACGCTCGTATTCGCCTCGCGCGCATCGCAATCAGACATCGCGCAGCTTAAGGAGCGGATGGGCTGGCGAATGCCGTGGTACACCATCACCGATAGCTTCGACGCCGACTTTGGGGTGGACGAGTGGCACGGGACGAACGCCTTCATCCGCGACGGCACCCGCGTTTTCCGCACATATTTCATCACCAGTCGCGGTGACGAAGCACTCGGCAATACGTGGAGTTATCTAGACATGACTGCACTCGGGCGGCAGGAGGCCTGGGAGGACTCCCCGCCGGGCTACCCGCAGGGGCCGCCGTATGAGTGGTGGAGGCGGCACGACGAGTACGACGACGCCCCTGCAGCACCGGCCGAAGTGTGGGAGGCGTAGACAGCGCGCGCCATGGCGGCCGATCGCCCGTTGAGTCCCGGGCGGCGACGAACGCTGATATGGAGCGCTCGGCGCGGTACGAAATCGACGACGAGCCAAGCCTAATCAAACTTCTCATGTTGATCGCGAATCCGAGGTCATCGGTACCAACCAACCGAATGTCGCTCGGCACAACACAACGTTAGGAACGGCAATGCTTCTCGAAAATAAGAATGCGATCATCTACGGTGCGGCTGGCGCCGTGGGTGGCGCGGTGGCGCGTGCTTTCGCTCGAGAAGGTGCCGGGATATTTCTCACCGGACGAAACCCCAGCGCACTCACAAAGCTCGCCGAAGAAATCTCGGCGGCCGGTGGGCTGGCCGAGACTGCCGAGGTTGATGCTCTCAACGAACAGGCCGTGGCAAATCATGTCGACGCCGTTGTCGAGAAAGCGGGAGCTGTCGACGTGTCGTTTAATGCCATCGGTATTCCGCAGCAAGGCATTCAAGGGATCCCACTCACAGAGCTGACGGTGGACAGTTTCATGCTGCCAGTGACCATGTACTCTCGCGCTCACTTCGTGACCGCAAAGGCGGCCGCACGCCGCATGACAACCCAAAAATCCGGGGTGATACTGCTGCACACGCCCGAGGCGGCTCGCGCAGGAACACGCTTGGTTGGGGGCATGGCGCCCACTTGGTCGGCGCTTGAATCTTTGACTCGGTCACTTTCGGCCGAGTGCGCTGCCCAGGGCGTGAGGGCCGTGTGTTTGCGAACGACCGGCATGTGGGAGACCGCGACGATCGACGTTGTCTTCGGCCTCCACGCCAACGCGTACGGCATGACGTATGAGCAATTCGCATCGTCAATTGCCGACACGACGCACCGGAAACGGCCGACCGGGCTTGCCGAATTTGCCGAAGTGGCCGCCTTCGTGGCGTCAGATCGCGCGACCGCGCTGACCGGTACGGTCGTAAATCTGACGGGCGGCGAAATCCTCGATTAGAGCCGACGCACTGCGTACCCGGCCTGCTCAACCCAAATCGACAACGCGATTACAGGGACGTGCTAACCCCGCTCAAGGCAAACCGTCGCCCCCCGCAAATTCGCGGTGTCGTTCCGTACCTGACTCGAAGGAGATCGTCACCGTCGCGACAATCGCAGACAAGTCAGTTCTGATTACCGGGGCCAACCGTGGCATCGGTAGGGCCCTGGTCGACGAAGCCCTACGTCGAGGCGCGTCGCGGGTGTACGCCGGCACGCGACAGCCCCTTCCACGCGCGGATGAGCGCGTCGCACCGCTTATCCTGGATGTCACCAATGCAGCGCAGATTCAAGACGCCGTGGAGACGGTGGGATCCCTCGACTTGTTAGTCAATGCCGGCATCGGGCTCTGTGCTCCAACAACATCTAGCTGTCAACTTCTTTGGCACCTACGACATGGTCGAGGCTTTTCTGCCGCTGCTGATTCGTGCACGGGGCGCAATCCTCAACAACATCTCGATAAATGCGCTGGCCCCGCTGCCACTCGTCCCGGCCTACTCGATCTCCAAGGCGGCCGCGTTCAACCTCACGCAATCGTTCCGCGCGTTACTCGCCGAACGAGGCGTTCGAGTGCATGCGGTGCTGACCGGCCCGGTCGACACCGACATGACCCGCGGGCTTGACATCCCTAAGGCAGCCCCCGAGTCCATCGCCCGAGCAATCTTCGACGGGGTCGAGCGCAACGAAGACGACATCTTCCCCGATTCGATGTCGCAATCGTTGCGTGACAGTTGGAACAACGGACCCGCGAAGTTACTCGAGCGCCAATACGCACAGGTGCTAGCGCAACAAGCAGGGGCACCAAACGAATAGCCCACCCTCGAGGCGGCACCGGCGATAAAGCAACGTGATGACAAAGTCGTGTCAGGCACAACCGCTATAACATGCCAATGGGATGCGAAATCGCCAACGAAGACGGTGGTGAACTAACTCCACCGAGACTCGCCGCCGCTATCGATCTCGGTAGACGCGGAGATCAAGAGGAAAAGCGGGCTTCTTTAGCAAACTGAGGGCCTTTGCTAATCTTCGCTGCATCTCGACACCTACAACTACCGCGCCATGTTGGCGAAGCGCGACAGATGCAGCTGGTGAGCGACGGTGACCGTCTTGGTCGGGCCGTTACGGTGTTTGGCCACAATCAAATCCGCCTCGCCACCCCGGGGATCGTCGCGGTCGAAGGCGTCGGGCCTGTTCAGCAGGATGACCATGTCGGCGTCCTGCTCCAGCGATCCGGACTCACGCAAGTCCGACAGCATCGGCTTCTTGTCGGTTCGCTGCTCGGGACCACGGTTCAGCTGGCTGATCGCGATCACCGGCACCTCGAGCTCCTTGGCCAAAAGCTTGAGATGCCTTGAGAATTCCGATACCTCAAGCTGGCGCGACTCGACCTTCTTGCCCGACGACATCAGCTGCAGGTAGTCGATGACGACCAAGCGCAGATCGGCTTTCTGCTTCAGCCGGCGCGCCTTGGCGCGGATCTCCATCATCGTCAGGTTCGGCGAATCGTCGATATACAGTGGCGCCTCGCTGATTTCGCTCATCCGCCGCGCCAGTCGCGTCCAGTCGTCATCGCTCATCCGGCCCGACCGCATGTCGCCGAGCTTGATCTTGGCCTCGGCGGACAGCAGCCGCATCACGATCTCGGACTTGCTCATTTCCAGCGAGAAAATGACGCTGGCCATCCGGTGCTTGATCGAGCACGACCGCATAAAATCGAGTCCCAGAGTTGATTTGCCCACACCGGGCCTCGCCGCGACGATGATCATCTGCCCGGGGTGCAACCCGTTGGTCAACTCGTCGAGTTCGGTGAACCCGGTCGGCACCCCGCGCGCCAGACCGCCGTTGGACGCGATGGCGTCGATCTCGTCCATCGTCGGCTGCAGCAGGTCTTCCAGCGCGACGAAGTCCTCGGACAGCCGCCGCTCGGTGACCTCATACATCTCGGCCTGCGCGCGGTCGACAACCTCGGCGACGTCAGCGCCGTCAGCACCGGCATAGCCGTACTGCACCACCCGGGTACCGGCCTCCACCAGCCGTCGCAGCAGCGCCTTCTCAGCGACGATCCCGGCGTAGTAGCCGGCGTTGGCCGCCGTCGGCACTGTCGAGATCAACGTGTGCAGGTATGGCGCCCCGCCGATTCGCCGAAGCAATCCGCGGCGGTCCAACTCCGCGGCAACCGTCACCGCGTCGGCCGGCTCACCCCGGCCGTAAAGGTCCAAGATGGCGTCGTAGACGTTCTGGTGGGCCGGACGGTAGAAGTCACTCGGCCGGACGCGCTCCAAGACGTCGGCGATCGCATCCTTGCTCAGCAGCATCCCGCCCAGCACCGACTGCTCGGCTGCCAGATCCTGCGGCGGTTGGCGGCCGTAGTCCTCGCTAGGCACGTCCGCTCCCGGACGTCCTAGATCATCAACAACGGCCACTAAATCTCCCGCCTCCTCCGGCTCGACGCTCGAACGCGCATTCGAAGCTGGCGACCTGACGCTAGGTCACGCCACCGACAACCGCTTGACTTAGCCCGACCGCCCGAGTGGCCCCCGTTAAATCGGGGGACCCCCCACCCAGGGCGCATCGACGGCCTTCGCCCTCGCAATCGACGCGCTCCCACAGTCGGCGGGACTCCCACCGCAGGACGCGCTGTCGATCTTCGAACGCCCGCATCACCTCATGCCGGGTCGACGTTAAAGGTTGCTGGCGAGGACGACAAACGGTCTTGTTCATAGACCTGTGCATCGTGTGTGCATATCCGTCTGCGCAGTGTTGAGGGGTTGTGGAGAACCTGTGGAGCAATTTGCGACTTTGCAGCATCACCGCAGATAAGCGCACCACACGCCTGCGGAAATCGTGTGGATGAGAATCCCTACGGCGTGTCGGGCACGGTTGCCACTTCGGGCGTGTTGCGTTTCGGCCAGTGTTTACTGACGTTAACGGACGGTAACGTTCGCTATCTCGGGCCTTCGCGGAACAGTTCGCCACGGCCATCGCAACGCCTTCTACCCCGGTCCGCGCCGCTGTCGGCCGAACCGGGGTAGGGTAGCGAACTTTTAGCTCTCGGCGACGACGTCGAGTGCGACCTGCACGTCGACCTCGGGATGCACGTGCAGCGTGACGGGGTGGCTGCCGACCGCCTTGATGTGCCCCTTGGGCAAGCGGACGACGCGCTTGTCGAGGTTGGGCCCACCGGCCTTACGGATCGCCGTGACGACGGCACCGGCGGTCACCGACCCGAAAAGCTTGCCCGAGTCACCGGCGGTCCTCACCGCGAGCGCAACGGGACCCAGGCCCTGGAGCGCTGTCTTGATTTCATTGGCGTGCTCGAGGTCTCGCACCTGCTTGGAGTCGCGGGCGCGACGGATGTCCGCCACTTGCTTCTCCGCACCGCGGGACGCGACGATCGCCAGGCCGCGCGGCAACAGGAAGTTGCGGCCATAGCCGTCTTTGACCTCGACGGTTTCTCCGACGGAACCCAGGTGGTCGACGTCGGCGGTCAAAATGAGCTTCATTGTTTCGGTGCTTCCGTTCTGCGCTAAGCGCTTACCGCGACGCGGAGGTGAAGGGCAGCAGCGCCACCTCGCGGGCGTTCTTCACCGCGATCGCGATGTCGCGCTGGTGCTGCACGCAGTTGCCCGTGACACGGCGTGCGCGGATCTTGCCGCGCTCGCTGATGTAGGTGCGCAGCAGCTGGGTGTCCTTGTAGTCGATGTCCTGGCCCTTTTTAGAGCAGAACACGCACTTGCGCGTCTTGATCGGCTTTTCGGGTGCCGGCCGCCGCTTGGTGGACTTGGCCATGTCTGTCTCTCTCGTTCTCTTGGGTGAAGAAGTTCGTTAAAAACTCAGAAGGGTGGCTCGTCGTCGCCGCCGGCGAACGAACCCGATGCCGGGGCACTACCCCACGGGTCGTCACCGCCGGCCGCCGCGGCACCGCCGCCGCTGCTCTGGGCGGGCTGACGGGATCCGCCGCCGCCACCGAAGCCTCCCCCGCCACCACCACTGCGGCTGGCCTTATTGACCTTTGCGGTGGCGTACTTCAGGCTCGGGCCGATCTCGTCGACCTCGAGCTCGACTACAGTCCGCTTCTCGCCCTCGCGGGTCTCGTACGAACGCTGCTTGAGCCGTCCGCTGACGATGACGCGCGAGCCGCGCGTGAGGCTCTCGGCCACGTTCTCGGCGGCCTCCCGCCAGATGTTGCAGCGAAGGAACAGCGCTTCGCCGTCCTTCCACTCGTTGGTCTGACGGTCGAACTGACGCGGCGTCGACGCGACGGTGAAGTTCGCGACGGCCGCGCCCGATGGCGTGAAACGCAGTTCGGGGTCGGCAGTCAGGTTTCCGATGACCGTGATGACGGTGTCACCAGCCACTGTGACCTCCTAAATCCTTGTGGGCCCGCAACCGTGAGCGGCGCTGTTCATGAAGTTTCTCGCTGAGCCTACGCAGCGACTCCGACGAGACGCGGTCATTGGCCAACAGGCTCAGATCTATCGACCGGCTTCTCCTCATTGCGCTACGCGCTCTGCATCGTCGCCGGTCAGTGCTTGTCGGTGCGCATCACCTTGGTGCGCAACACCGACTCGTTGAGGCTGAGCTGACGGTCGAGCTCGGACACGGTCGCGGGCTCGGCTTTCAGATCAATCACCGCGTAGATGCCCTCGGCGTGCTTGAGGATCTCGTACGCAAGTCGGCGCTTGCCCCAGATGTCGACCTTGTCCACCGATCCGCCGTCCTTGCGGACAACGTTGAGGAAAGTCTCCAATGACGGAGCGACGGTGCGCTCGTCGAGGGTGGGGTCGAGGATGACCATCAGTTCGTATGGACGCATGGGACCTCATCACCTCCTATGGTCGTGTGCGGCCACGGAGTCCCCGTGGCAGGAGGGTCGCCTGCGTCGGCAACCGACACAGGTTACCGGACGGGGGCCGGGCTTACGAAATCCGCGTCGGCGGCGACGCCTGACGCAACGACTCTCCGCCGGTGGGCCGGGCGTAGCAACGGCGGAAGCCAGCTCGGCGGCGCGTCGGGCGCGCGGTCGAATTCCCCGCCCGCCGGATCGTCCACCCGGCCGCCCCAGCGGACCAGATCTTCCTCCGGCCGATAGATCTGGCGGACCACCAACGCACACAACGCCAGCACCGCGAGATCGCGCAGCAACACCGTCGCGGTGAACCACTGCTCGGGCAACCCGCGGTCGGGCACGCTGTAGAGGTAATACATCCGCGGCACCCACACCAGCGCGTCGATCGTCATCCATGCGAGCAAGATCCGGCGGTGCGGCAACGCCAACACTGCCAGCGGCACCAGCCACAGCGAGAACTGTGGACTCCACACCTTGTTCGTCAGCAAGAATGCCGCCACGACCAAGAATGCCAGCTGCGTCACCCGCGGCCGCCGCGCAGCGGTCAGCGCGATGTACCCGATCGCCGCGCAACACAACACGAACAGGCCCAGCACGACCTCGTTCAAATGCTCCGGCGGTTGCCACAAACCGAGATTCGTATCGAAGCCCTGCCAGCCGGTGAACGATTTGACGACGTTGTACAGCGAATCCATATCGTCACCGCGGCGGGCGTTGAGCCGGAAGAACTCCGACCAGCCCCGCGGAAACAGCACCAGCACAGGCAGATTCACCAGCAACCAGGTCACCACCGTGGCGGCCGTGGTGCGGGCCACCCCGCGCAGCCGCCCCGTGCGGATGCCGAGCACCAGCAGCGGGCCCAACAGCAGCAAGGGGTACAGCTTGGCCGCCGTGCCCAGTCCGATCAGCAGCCCGGCGAGCACCGGTCGCCGTCGTGCCCAGGCCAACAGGCCGCCGACCGCCAAAGCCGTTGCCAGCGAATCGAAATTTGTGAAGATCTGAAAGATCACCAACGGTGACGCGGCCACCAGCGCGGCGTCCCACACCCGCCGGCCGGCCAGGCTTGCGGTGGCCCACACCGTCGCCAACCAGGCCAATGCCAGCCCCAGCGCGGCGATGTCGAAGAACACCACCACCTCGGCGACGACGGGTAGCCGGATCAGCTTGCTGAACGTGGTGTAGGTCTTGGCCAGCGACATCGACACGTACTGGTAGACGCCGGTGAGGACGGGATATTCCATGTAGCGGACCGCGGGCCTGCCGTCGTAGCGAGTTTGCGGCTTGCCGCCGCCGTCCTTCTCGATCCAACTCGACTTGTACGGAAATCTCCCCTGGCTCAACAACTCCGCGCCGTACAGCGGCACGGTATCGGAGTAGCACAGCTCGTAATAGGCGCGCTCGTTTTGCCAGTTGGCGACCCGCTGATCGGCCGATCCCGTCCCGATGGTCTGCAAACACGGCGCCTTCGTCGACCACCCCAGCGCCAGGAACACCAGCGCGATCAGAAACATCACCCGCACCGGCGTCAGGACGGCGGTGCGGCCGATGATCGCGTGCCTGCCCACCGGACCGCCCACGACGCCTGCCAGCGCTGCGCCGAGAAAGTCGGTGCGGCTGGGGCAATCCCGGTCATCGGCCGAGCGCAGGTCGGTGGCCAACCGCCGCGGCGAAATGGCGGCGGGGTCGGTCACGGCGGCGGCGCTGGTGCCTGCTCAGGCCCCCCCGGCGGCGCCGGCGCGGGCGCCACAGGGACAGTAGTCGGCGGCCCGATCGGAATGGTGACGCCCGGCGCGATTTCCATCGTGGGCTGGATCACCGTCATCTGCGGCGGCTGTGGTGGCGGCGGAGCGGCGGGCACACCGGCGGAGCCGCCGATCTCGGTCGGCTTGGGGAACTGCTCGACGGTGGTGCCTTTCAGCGCACTATCCATCGTCGCCTTCCAGATGTCGGACGGTAGACCCGACCCGTAGATCGGTCCGCCCCACTTGTTCACCAGCGGCACGTCGCCACGCACGGTGCCGATCCACACCGCCGTCGACAGCGACGGGGTGTAGCCGACCATCCAGGCGTCCTTGTCGGCGTCGGTGTCACCCAGCTGGGTGGTGCCGGTCTTGGAGGCCGACGGCCGACCACCGCTCAGTGCGTGGCCGCGCGAATACGACGCGATCGGCTGCATCGCCGACGTGACGTTGTCGGCCACATCCTTGGGGATCCGCTGCTCGCCGGAGTTGTCAGAACTGGTGGCGTCGAACAGCACCCGGCCTTCGGCGTTGACGACCTTTTGCACGAAGTGCGGGCGGTGGTAGATCCCGGAGTCGGCCAGCGTGGCGTAGGCCGTGGCCATGTCGATCGCCCGGGTCTGGTACTGGCCCAACACGATTCCGTTGTTGGGCGGGCCGCCCTTACCGTCCTCGGACAATGAGTGCGCCACTCCCGGGAAGCTGGTCGCGACGCCTGCCTGGTGCGCGGCGTCAGCGACGTCATTCGGGCCGTTCTTCAGCTTGAGCATCAACCGGTAGTACGACGTGTTCAACGACCGCTTGAGCGCCTCGGCGATGTTGCAGACCCCGCAGCCCTCGCCCTCCACGTTGGTGATCTTGATCCCGTTGACCGTCAGCGGTGAGCTGTCGACCTGGTAGCCCAGACCGATGCCCTGCTCGAGCGCGGCGATGAGCGCGAACACCTTGAACGACGACCCGGTCTGCAAACCGGCCTGGGCGAAGTCGAATCCGTTGGCATCCGAGCCGCCGTAGTAGGCCTTCACCGCGCCGTCGTGCGGATCGATCGAGACGACCGCCGTCCGCATGTCGGGCTTTTGACCTTCCATGTACTTCGACACCGCGTCCTCCGCGGCCTTCTGCGCCGACGGGTCGACGGTGGTGGTGATCTGCAGGCCCTGGGTGTTCAGTGTCTGCTCGTCGATGTTGAACAGATCGAGCAGCTCGCGCGTCACTTGGCGCTGGATCAGCCCGTTGGGGCCGGTGGTTTGGTTTCGGGCGCGGGCCTGCTCAGGCGGCACCGTCGGCGGGAATTGCTGTGCCGCGCGGTCGTTCGGCGCCAAGGCTTTGTCCTCGACCATCCCGTCAAGCACCCAGTTCCACCGCACCTTGGCGCCTTCGAGGTCGACGGCGGGGTCCAGTGTCGACGGCCGCTGGATCAGTGCGGCCAGCAGTGCGCCGTCGGCGATGGTGAGTTGTTCGACGGGTTTGCCGAAGTAGGCCTGCGAGGCCGCCGAGATTCCGTAAGCGCCGCGGCCGAAGTAGATGATGTTGAGGTAAGCCTGCAAGACGTCGTCTTTGGACCACTCCCCCGACATCTTGGTGGCGATGACAAGTTCCTTGGCCTTGCGGACCAGTCCGCCGACTCCGGCGCGCTGCGCTCCCACCAAGGCGTTCTTGACGTACTGCTGGGTGATCGTCGAACCACCCTGGGTGTCGCCGCCGAAGATGTTGTTCTTGAACGCCCGCGCGAATCCGGTGAACGAGAAGCCCGGGTTGGAGTAGAAGTTGCGGTCTTCGGCCGCGATCACTGCTTGGCGCACATGCACCGGCACCTGATCGATGTTGACGTCGACCCGATTGCCTTCGGGCGGAACTATTTTCGCCAGCTCAGAGCCGTCGCTGGCCAGGACCGTCGAGACCTGGTTGGTGCGGATGTCACCCGGCTTGGGGATGTCGACGATGAAGTAGGCCATCGCGAACGTGACAATCGGCAACAGCAGCAGCACCACGGCGCCGGCGTAGAGCCCGCGGCGGACCCACCTCCAGTTGATGTGCTGCAGCTGACTCCAGTCGAACCGCTGCACGCGGTCCCAGTCCGGCAGCGGGAGCTTGCCCTTCGGCGGGCCGGGCGGACGTCCGCCCGGCGGACCACCCGCGGCGTGCTGACGACGCGGTGGCGGGGCCGTGCTTTGCGGTGCGGGCGTGGGTGTCTCGCGCGGCTCGCGTTCCCAGCCAGCCGAATGGGTTGTCGGCCGGCCGTCCAGCGCGGCCTTGACCGCCTCGATCGGATCGCGTAGATGGTGCGGCACGTCGTCGCCGTCGCGCACGGGGGGCAGGATCGTGGTCAACCGGTCGTCGGGCGGGACCGGCGGTCTCGAGGATGTTCGCCGCGTCGGGCCCGGTTTGGACTGGTCTTGCGGCTCTTCGCTATTCACTGGCCGTACGGGCGCCGTCTCGTGCGCCGCGCGAGCCCCCGGGAGGACGCGCCGGACGGGTCGGACGGGCCTTGGCCTTGCGGGTTGCGCCGAGCACGTAGGACTTGACCAGATGATTCCAGCTGCAGGTGCGGCATACCTCCACCACGTGGACAGCGAACTCCTCGAACCGGGCGGCCAGCATGACCAACTCTTCGGCGTTCCGCGCCGAACCGGAGACCGCGCCGAGATGCTCGCCGAATACCCACGACACCAGCGTGAGCTGCTCCTTGCGGCAGATCGGGCACATCACCGAGCTGAGCTTGCCGTGGTACTTAGCCGCCCGCAGCAGATAGGGATTGGCGTCGCACACTTCGGTCACACCGGTGCGGCCCGAGTACACCTCGGCCAGCAGTGAGCGGCGCCGGAGCGCGTAGTCCACCACCTGTCGCTGCAATCGCACGATGACCAGAGTACGTCCGCTCGGCCGGTGCCGAGATGTAGGTCGGTTCCGTTTCCGATGTGTTCGGCTTGAGCTGCAGCGTCGTACCCGGCTAGTCAGGATTGCCCGGTTCCTCAACGAGCCGCGGCGCGCCTCACATCGTCGCCGGGCTACGACACGCTGGCGTCGCCGACGCGCGGCAGGAAGGCCGACCGAACGGGCTCGCTGGGGTGGTCGGGCGCCGCTTCGTCGCCGAGCAGCCCCCGCTTGGCGAGCCGAGGGCGCACTCCTTCGCCGAAGATGTAGGCCTCCTCGAGGTGCGGGTAGCCGGACAGGATGAAGTGGTCCAGGCCCAGCTCGGCGTACTCGGCGATCCGGTCGGCCACCTCGTCGTGCGAACCGACCAGCGCGGTGCCTGCGCCGCCGCGGACCAGACCGACGCCGGACCACAGGTTCGGGTAGATCTCCAGCTGACGCGCGTCCGCCCCGGCCGCGAAATCCTCGCCGCCGCCGTGTAATTGGCGCATGCGGCGCTGCCCCACCGACTCGGAACGGGCCAGCGACTGCTGCGCCGCGGCGACGGTCTCCGGGCTGAGCGCGCTCAGTAACCGCTGCGCCTCCGACCAGGCCTGCTCGCTGGTATCACGGGAGATGACGTGCAGGCGGATGCCGTAGCTGAGTTGCCGTCCCTGCGCCGTGGCCAGGCTGCGGATCCAGTCCAGCTTCTCCTTGACCTGTTCGGGCCGCTCACCCCAGGTCAGGTAGGTGTCGGCGTATCGGGCTGCGACCTCGCCGGCCGCCGGCGACGACCCGCCGAAGAACACCGGCGGCAGCGGATCGGGATGGCGCGCCAGGACGGCCTGCTCGACGCGCAGGTGTTCGCCGACCGCGGTCACCGGTTCCTGGGACGTCCACAGTTGGCGGACGATGTCGAGGAACTCACCGCACCGCGCGTAGCGGGCCTCTTTCGGCAGGAAGTCGCCGAAGGCCTGTTGCTCGCTGCTCTCGCCGCCGGTGACCACGTTCAGCATCAGCCGGCCCTGGGACTGCCACTGGAAGGTGGTCGCCATCTGGGCCGCCAATGTCGGGCTGACCAGCCCGGGGCGGAATGCCACCAGGTACTTCAGCCTCTCGGTGCTCTGGATCAGCATCGCGGTGCTCAGCCAGGCGTCTTCACACCACAACCCGGTGGGCGTGAGTACCGCCTCGAAGCCGTTGATCTCGGCGGCCTGCGCAAGTTGGGTGAGATATCTCAGATCAGCAGGCCGGTCGCCGCGCATGCTGCTGCCATGGCCGCCGGCGATGAGGTCGCGCGAGTCGCCGTAGGTGGGAAGAAACCAATGCAAGTGAAGGGTAGGTATCGCCACGTTATCCGGTTATGCCTGCCCGACCGCATCATCAACAGGCTTGCGACCACGGTGATTTCAACAAAATCGGGGTCGGTGTCGTCGGCCTGACGCCGCGACCAAGGCCCGCTGAACGGAAAGCGAACGCCATCTGGAGTGGTGGCGAATATATCGGAGCGATAGTATTGCGCGAGACTGCAGCCGATATAGCTACGTCGCACATAGCCGAGCAAAGGAGGTGACTTGATGCTGGAGCTCGCCATACTGGGACTTCTGCTCGAGTCACCGATGCATGGTTACGAACTACGCAAGCGGTTGACCGGTCTACTCGGGGCATTTCGGGCCTTTTCCTACGGGTCGCTCTACCCCGCGCTGCGGCGGATGCAGTCCGACGGTCTGATCGCCGAGAACGCTGCACCGGCAGGATTGCCGGTCCGTCGAGCCCGGCGTGTCTACAAATTGACCGAACCGGGCCAGCTGCGTTTCACCGAGCTGGTGGCTGACACCGGCCCGTCCAACTACACCGACGACGGCTTCGGCGTGCACCTGGCATTTTTCAATCGCACGCCGGCCGAAGCACGGATGCGCATCCTGGAGGGCCGACGCCGCCAGGTCGAAGAACGTCGCGAAGGTCTGCGTGAAGCAATTGCGCGGGCCACCAACTCGTTGGACCGCTACACCCGGCAGCTACACCAGCTCGGGTTGGAATCCAGCGAGCGCGAAGTCAACTGGCTCAATGAGCTGATTGCGGCCGAACGCGTAGCGCAAAGCAGCGCTGAGCAGGCCTAGAGCCGGTTACACCACCACCATCCACGACACGGATATCGAGTAGAGGAGAACGCCCAATGAGTGAGCAGAACGCGCCCCAGGCGTCCACCGAGGTACGAGTCGCCATTGTCGGCGTCGGGAACTGCGCGTCCTCACTGGTCCAGGGCGTTCAGTACTACTACGACGCCGACGAGAACAGCACCGTGCCCGGCCTGATGCACGTGAAGTTCGGGCAGTACCACGTCCGCGACGTGAAGTTCGTCGCCGCCTTCGACGTGGATGCCAAGAAGGTCGGTTTCGACCTCTCCGAGGCGATCTTCGCGTCGGAGAACAACACCATCAAGATCTCCGACGTGCCGCCGACCAACGTGACGGTGCAGCGCGGCCCGACCCTCGACGGCATCGGCAAGTACTACGCGGAGACGATCGAGATCTCCGACACCGAGGCCGTCGACGTGGTGAAGACGCTCAAGGACGCGAACGTCGACGTCATGGTGTCCTACCTGCCGGTGGGTTCGGAACAGGCCGACAAGTTCTACGCACAGTGCGCGATCGACGCGGGCGTGGCGTTCGTGAACGCGTTGCCGGTGTTCATCGCCTCCGACCCGGTGTGGGCCAAGAAGTTCGCCGACGCCGGTGTGCCGATCGTCGGTGACGACATCAAGAGCCAGGTCGGTGCGACGATCACGCACCGGGTGATGGCCAAGCTGTTCGAGGACCGCGGCGTGCAACTCGACCGCACCATGCAGCTCAACGTCGGCGGCAACATGGACTTCCTCAACATGCTCGAGCGTTCGCGGTTGGAGTCCAAGAAGATCTCCAAGACGCAGGCCGTCACCAGCAACCTGCAGCGCGAGTTCAAGACCAAGGATGTCCACATCGGCCCGTCCGACCACGTCGGTTGGCTCGACGACCGCAAGTGGGCGTACGTCCGCCTGGAGGGTCGCGCGTTCGGTGACGTGCCGCTGAACCTGGAGTACAAGCTCGAGGTGTGGGACTCGCCGAACTCGGCAGGTGTCATCATCGACGCGGTGCGGGCGGCCAAGATCGCCAAGGACCGTGGCGTCGGTGGACCGGTGGCGGCGGCGTCGGCGTACTTGATGAAGAGCCCGCCGAAGCAGCTGCCCGACGACATCGCGCGTACCCAGCTGGAAGAGTTCATCGCCGAGGGTTAGTCCGAGGTCGCCTGGTGCGGCTTCACCGCACTCTTGTTTTCGGGTATGTGCCGGCGTGCCCGCCTCATAGCGACTTTGGGTCGCCGGGGCGCTTGGGCAGTCGCCTCGACCCCATTTATCGACAAGATGCTGAGCATGTGCTTAGCATCATCTCTCGATGAAGGTTCAGCCCGCCGCATTCCTGCGAACCAGCCTGCCGCTGGATCTGTCTCGGCTCGACGACCTGGACAGCGGTCGCTACCACTCGATCTGGCTGCCCGACCACATGGTCAGCTTCTGGCCGGACTCGATCTGGACTCCGGAATTCACCGATCTGGCCAGCGCGTCGCCGTCGCCGCATCGCCACCTCGACGGCCTGGCGGTCGCGTCCGCGGCGGCGGTCTTGACCAGAGAACGTGCCGCTGGTCTCCGCCGTCGTCGACACCGTCCGCCGCCACCCGGCCATGCTGGCCCAGACCGCGCTGACGATCGACCACCTGTCACGCGGCCGGTTCATCCTCGGCCTCGGCAGCGGTGAGAGCGAGAACACCCTGCCCTACGGCTTCGACTTCGCGCGCCCGGTCAGCCGCTTCGAAGAGGCACTGAAAGTCATCCGGCTGCTCTGGGACAGCGACGGCCCGGTCGACTTCAACGGACGGTTCTACACGCTGCACCACGCCCGACTGGACACCGAGCCGTACGACGGGCGTCTACCGCCAATCTGGATCGGGGCCAGCGGCCCACGGATGCTCGACATCGCCGGCCGGTACGCCGACGGCTGGTGGCCGGCGGGCGCATGGACCCCGGAGCGGTACGCCGAGATGCTGGGCATGGTGCGGGCATCCGCCGACCGCGCAGGCCGCGATCCGATGGCAATCACGCCGTGCTTCATCCAGGTCTGCTTCATCGGCAAGGACGACACGGCGCTGGCCGACATTCTGGCGGCTCCGCTAGTGAAGGCCTTCCTGTTGCAGGTGTCGGCAGAAACGCTGCGCGGTTTCGGTTTCGAACATCCGATGGGCCATGGCTGGCGTGGTTTCCAGGACATCGACCCCGCCGTGCTCACCCGCGAGCGGATCGTCGACTTTCTGGCGGAGGTGAGGCCCGAGATGCTGCTCGCCGTGGTCCCGCACGGCACTCCGAAGGAGGTCGCGAAGATCGTCAAGACGTTCGTGGACGCGGGCCTACGCGTGCCCAAGATCCTCGACTACGGCGCGATGGCCGGCCTCGGCTACGCCGCAGCTTCGGCAGCGAATGTCCTTGCGGCCGAAGAAGAATTGCTGCAACTGTGCGGAGACCTGCGGTGACCGCGCGCTTGGACGCCGAGGCGTTGTTGGCCGTCGCGACCGCGGACACCGGCTTGTCCGATTACGGCGACCCGACGCTGCCGGAGCGGTTCGCGGTGGCCGTCGAGCACCTCAACCGCCTGGAGATGGACGGCCACGGCATCGCCGCGGCGCAGCAGGTATGCCGGTGGCTGCTGACTTCGCGGCTGGTCTTCATCGAAGACCGCCGTGCCTATCCGATCGCCGACGAAGTGATCACGGCGCCGATGTTCGTGACCGGCGAACCGCGCTCGGGCACAACGCTGATGCACGCGCTGATGTCGGTCGACCCGGACGCCCGGGCGCTGCGATTCTGGGAGGTGATGTACCCGTCGCCGCCGCCAGGACTGGCCGGTGCGAACGATCGGCGGCGCGCACAGGCCGACGCGGACTGGATCGAGATCAACGCCACGATGCCGAAATGGCTGCACAGCCATCCGTACAACGACATGCTCGGCGACGGCCTGCCCGAAGACGAACGCACCTGGGCGTTCGACTTCCGGGTGATGACACCCACCGCGTGGTGGCGGGTGCCGATGCAGTCACTGGTGGGCGGCCTTGCCACCGACGCCAAGGCGCAGTACCGGCTGCACAAGGCCATGTTGCAGCAGCTGCAATACGCCAGGCCGCGGAAGTACTGGGTGCTCAAGGGTTTTCACGGGTTCAGACTCGAGGAGATGTTCGAGGCCTATCCCGACGCGACGCTGATGTGGCTGCACCGCGACCCGGTGCAGGTCGCCGCGTCGCGCACGATGATGATGGCCGACATCGCCGAAGGTATCGTGGGGCCGGTCGACTTGCACGCCGAGGCCAAGAAGCACCTCGATCTGACCCGCGCCAGCATCGCCAACACGATGAGCAATCCGATGGTCGACGATCCGCGGATCATGCACGTCCGCTACACCGACTTCATCGCCGACCAGGTCGCGACGGTGCGGCGCTACTACGCGTTCAGCGGCAGAGAGTTGACGGCACAAGCCGACTCGGTGATGCACGACTATCTGGTCAACAATCGCGGCGACCGGCACGGCAAATTCCGTTATTCCACCACACTGCTCACCGACATCGGCGAAGACCTCGACGCCCTGCACGAGGAATTTCGGCCGTTCCGTGAACGATTCGGCGTCGAGATCGAGAACCGGGCGTGACCCACCCGCGCCTGTCAGTCCATAACGTCACCTTTTACGGCGAGCCGCTGGCGAACCTTCAGCAGCATTGGGCGGACCTCGGCGTATCAAGATTGAGCGTCCTCGATGACCAACTGCTCGATCCGGTATTTCCATTATTCCTGCAGCGCAACACTTATCGCGTGGAGGCAGTTACCCACATTTTCGCCGGAGGTCACCTCAGCGGCGATCCGCGACCCGCCCGGGAGGCGCTGTCCACCGTGATCGACGCCGCCGGCCAGGTTGGGGCCCGTACCGTCTACCTACTCACCGGGGGTCGCGGTGCGTCGGCGTGGGAGCAGGCCGCCGAGCGGTTCTGCTCGATGATCGCCCCGTGCGTCGCGCACGCACGGCAGGTGGGCGTGGGCCTGGCGATCGAGTGTGCCTCCAGCCTCTACGCCGACATTCATCTCGCACATACGCTGCGCGACACCATCACCCTGGCCGAGATGGGCGGACTGGGCATCTGCATCGACGTGTTCCACTGTTGGGCCGAAGCCGATTTCGAAACGCTGGTGAAGCGTGCCCTGCCGCGAACGGAGTTGATCCAGTTGAGCGATTACGTATTAGGAGATCGCGCCCTGCCTGCCAGAGCAGTGCCGGGAGACGGCGCGATTCCGCTCGAGGCTTTCGTCGCCCAAGCTCTGGCCGGTGGTTACGCGCACGGATTCGACCTGGAATTGATCGGCCCTCGCATCGACGAGGAGGGACGGTCGGAATCCAGTCGGCGGGCGTGCGATGTCGTCAGCGGAATGCTCGACAGGCTTGGTGCCTGAATGGCGTTCGGTGACGGACCCGATGACGCGGCGCTGAGGGCGGCGTGGGCGGCGTTCTGCGTGCAGCTGCAGAGCGCCGGCGACCAGGTGTTCAAAGACGCCAACGCCGATTCGGCGCTGCAGCGCGTCGACGCATTCCGGTTCCTCACCCAAAACCTGGGGCAGGCATTTGATTTGGCGCTCGAAACACGCGACACCCGCTACCCGGCGCTGCATGAATTCTGTGGCCCGGCCCGCAAGCTCGGTGGCGACTGCGGCGACTTCACCTACCAGCAGGCCTGGATCGATGGACAGTCGACGTATCGGCTGACCGGCAGCCGCGGCACCGCCCGCTTCTTCAACGTCACCGTGCAGGGCGCCCGCACCCCCGGCCCCGGGGTCCTGCATGAACCTTTCGGTGACACACCAGAAGCCAATATCTCCGGCGCCCAACTCGACGTCGGCGACGACGGCCAGTTCGAGCTGTACATCGGCGGCGCCCAGCAAGGCCTGAATTGGCTGCCCACCACACCAGACTCGCGAAAACTGTTCATAAGACAGGGATTTGACCGTTGGGACGAGCTGCCGGCACAGATCCGGATCGAGCGGACCGACATGTCCACACCCAAGCCGTTGCCCGATGCGCGGACCATGGCCGAGGCGATGGGCTGGGCGGGCGACTTCGTCACCGGCCTGATGTCGGACTGGCCGGAGTTCCCCTTCACCTACGGCGGGGTGGACGCCGACCGCCCGAACACCTTCCCGCAGGTGGACGCGACCGGCGCCGACACCAAACGCGGCCGGGCCGCGGCGAACATGTACTGGGAACTGAAACCCGACCAGGCGCTCATCGTCGAGTTCGACGCCCACGACGGCCTGTGGATGCTGACCAACATGGGCGTGTTCTTCAACAGCATGGACTACCTCTACCGGCCAGTGAGCTACACACCAAGCCGGACCGTCACCGACGCCGACGGCCGCATCCGGGTGGTTATCGCGCACCGTGATCCCGGTGTGCACAACTGGTTGGATACCCAGGGATTCGAACGCGGCAACCTCACCTACCGGCACATGCTCGAAGGCCGGCCCGCGGTGCTCAACACCCGCGTCGTCAGCTACGACGAGTTACGCAGCGCGCTGCCCGCCGACACCGCCACCATCACCGAAGTTGAACGGGCCACCGCGATGTGGGACCGATTCCGCGGCATTCGTCGCCGCTACATCCTTTAGTGTCGAGAGTCATGACCGACATCTCCGACGACGCACTGATTGGGCTGTCCGAGTTCGCGCTGCTCCCCGAGAACGCCGAGCAGGCCGGCGTCACCGGTCCGCTGCCCGCCGTGGGTCGGGTCGAGGCGGGCGGCATCAGCGCGCTGCAGTGGGGTGACGCCACGCCGCGGGTGGTGTTCTTGCACGGTGGCGGACAGAACGCGCACACCTGGGACACCGTCATCGTCGGTCTGGGTGTGCCCGCGCTGGCAGTCGACCTACCCGGCCACGGGCATTCGGCGTGGCGCGAGGACGGCGACTATTCACCGCAGCACAACGCCGCCGCATTGGCACCGGTTCTGAACGACCTCGCGCCGAACGCGGATCTGATTGTCGGGATGTCGCTGGGTGGGCTGACCGCAATCGGGCTGGGCGCCGTTGCGCCGCACCTGGTCCGTGAACTGGTCCTCGTCGACGTCACGCCGTCAGCGATGCGGCGGGTGTCCGAGATGACCAAGGAACAGCAGGGGACGGTGGCGCTGATGCAGGGCGACCGGGAATTCTCCAGCTTCGCCGCGATGGTCGAGCTGACCACCGCAGCGGCTCCGCATCGTGATCGACAATCGTTGCGCCGCGGCGTTTTTCACAACTCTCGCCAGCTCGACAACGGCCAGTGGACGTGGCGGTGGGACACGATCCGAGAATTCCCCGACTTCGACAGCCTGTGGGACGACATTGCCGGCCTGTCAGCTCCCATCACATTGATACGTGGCGGCACGTCGGGATTCGTCACCGACGACGACGCCGCTGAACTCGGCCGCCGCGCAACACATTTCCGCGGTGTGCACGTCGTCGAGAATTCGGGGCACTCCGTGCAGAGCGATCAGCCGCTGGTGTTGATCGACCTTGTGCGCGGCGTGCTCGCCGGCGGCTGAGCTTCTACTCGGGCCAGCTGTTGCCGAGGATGGTCTCGACGAAGTTGTCGCGGGTGAACGTCGGGTCGAAGCGTTCGAGGACGTCGGCATTGCACGTCCCGAACGTGGTCTGGGGACGGTGCTTCATGCCGTCGTTGAAGGCCGACAGGATCTGCCGCTTGAAATCGGGCCGCGGGTGCGCGGCGGTGACTTCCGCGAGCACGTCGGGCGACAAATCGTCGCGGCCGACACCGAGCACATCGGTCTCGACGCCCGCAGTCACCAACGCGGTCTCCGGGGCCAGGAACTCCGGCACGCCGGGAGTGGTGTGCAGTGCGATGCCCAGCCACACCTTGCCGGCATCGGCGTCGTCGACGCCGTGCTCCAGCAGGAAATCCCGCGCCGCGTTGGCGCCGTCGACCTCGAAGCGCAGCGCCGAGCTGCGATAGCGCTGGGTGAGCCCGATGTCGTGAAACATCGCTCCGGCGTACAGCAGCTCCAGGTTCGGCTGCAGTCCGCGGCGACGGCCCTGCAGCGCCCCGAAGAGGAACACGCGTCGGGAATGGTTGAACAGCAGGTCGTCCTCGACGTCTCGGATGTGAGCCGTGATCGCCCGCACCAGCGGTGTATCGGGGAGGTCGATGCCGGCGACGCTGTCGGCTGCGGTACTGGACATATGCAAATCCTGACATAAGCCCGCCCGCCCTCGGGCCTACGGTGGAAGCCATGACTTCTTCCGACCGGCCGATCCGCATCGGCATTCAGCTGCAGCCCCAGCACACCACCGACTACAACAATCTGCGCGACGCGGTCCGGCGCTGCGAAGATCTCGGCGTCGACGTCGCGTTCAACTGGGACCATTTCTTCCCGCTTTACGGCGACCCCGACGGTCCGCACTACGAATGCTGGACCATGCTCGCGGCCTGGGCCGAACAGACCTCGCGCATCCAGATCGGCGCCCTGGTGACCTGTAACTCCTACCGCAATCCCGAGTTGCTGGCCGACATGGCCCGCACCGTCGATCACATCTCCGACGGCCGGCTGATCCTGGGCATTGGATCGGGCTGGAAGGAGAAGGACTACGACGAATATGGCTACGACTTCGGCACCGCCGGCAGCAGGCTCGACGATCTGGGCGAGGCGTTGCCGCGGATCAAGTCGCGGCTGGCCAAGCTCAATCCGGCACCGACCCGTGACATCCCGGTGCTGATCGGCGGGAAGGGCCCGAAGAAGACGTTGCGACTGGTCGCCGAATACGGCGACATCTGGCACGGGTTCACCACCGTCGACAGCTACCCGCAGGCCGCCGAGGTGCTGGCGGGACATTGCGCCGCCGTCGGTCGCGATCCCAAGGAGATCGAGCACTCCGCCGGTGTGAACGACAAAGACGGCGGGCTGATCGCCGACGCGGAAGGTCTGGCCGCCCTCGGCGTCACACTGCTCACGGTCGGCGTCAACGGCCCCGACTACGACCTGACCAATGCCGAGGCGCTGTGCCGCTGGCGCGATCGGGGATGAGGCACCGCGCCGCGAAGCTGGCCGCGCTGCTGGTCACGGTGGTGCTGACGTACAGCATGGCTCCCGTTACGCCGGCCCCGCTGGCCAGGGCCGACACCAACTTGTGCAAGCCGTCGGGGAAAGACGGCGCGATCGCCTTGCCGAGGAAGCTGGCCGACGCCAACCCGTCCCAGGAAGACAAGTACACGACCGCCGATGTCGAGCCGTTGAACTCGGTGGACATCGACGCGCTGGGCCTGCACACGCCCCGGACCCTGACCGTCGGCACCCAGCCGGGGGGGCCGCCGACCAGCTGCTTGAGCCCGGCCGGACGCTACACCGGTTATGACAACGAGCTGCTGCGGGCGATCGCCGAGAAGTTGGGCTTACACATCGTTTTCGCCGGCACCGAATTCGCCGGCCTGCTCGCGCAGGTGTCGGCGCGCCGCTTCGACGTCGGCTCGTCGTCGATCATGGCCACCGAAGCACGCCGTCACACAGTCGGATTCACCAACGGCTACGACTTCGGTTACCTGTCGCTGATCGTGCCGTCCGGTTCGCCGATCGACGGTTTCGATGGGCTGGGTCCAGGGCAGCGGATCGGCGTCGTGCAGGGCACCGTCGAGGAGGCCTACGTCGTCGACACCCTGCACCTGCAGCCGGTGAAGTTTCCCGACTTCATCACGGTGTACTCCAGCGTAAAAAACCGTCAGATCGACGCGTGGGTGGCGCCGGCGATGGAGGCGAGCAACGTGATGCGCCCCGGCGACACCACCACCATCGCCGCGTACACGTTCGGTCTGGGCAACTTCGTCGCGTACGCGGTGGCCAAAGACAACCAGCCGCTGATCAACGCGCTGAACGCCGGACTGGACGCGGTGATCGCCGACGGCACCTGGTCGCAGCTTTATACCGACTGGGTTCCGCGGCCACTGCCGCGCGGCTGGAAACCGGGATCGAAGGCAGCGCTGACGCCGCACCTACCGGACTTCGCGGCGATCGCTGCGCAGAACCATCGCGGGGTGACCGAGGCCGCGCCGCCGAAATCCACGCTCGCCCGATTGCGGGACTCGTTCTTCGACTGGGATCTCTACCAGCAAGCCATCCCGGCGATGTTGACGACGGGCCTGCCCAACACGCTGATACTCACCGTCTGTTCGAGCGTGATCGGGTTGGCGATCGGCATTGCGCTTGCGGTGGCAGGGATTTCGCACGCCCGCTGGTTGCGCTGGCCGGCGCGCATCTACACCGACATCTTCCGCGGCCTGCCCGAGGTGGTGATCATCCTTCTCATCGGGCTCGGGATCGGGCCGATCGCCGGCGGATTGACGAACAACAACCCTTATCCGCTGGGCATTGCGGCGTTGGGGCTGACCGCAGCCGCCTACATCGGCGAGATCTTCCGCTCCGGCATCCAAAGTGTGGAATCCGGACAACTCGAAGCCGCCCGGGCGTTGGGCCTGAGCTACCGGACCGCGATGCGCCTGGTGGTGATCCCCCAAGGCATCCGCCGGGTATTGCCCGCGCTGGTCAACCAGTTCATCGCGCTGCTGAAAGCGTCCGCGCTGGTGTACTTCCTCGGGCTGATCGCGGGCCAGCGCGAGCTGTTCCAGGTCGGCCGCGACCTGAACGCGCAGACCGGCAGTCTCTCGCCGCTGGTGGCAGCCGGAGCCTTCTACCTGATCCTGACCATCCCGCTAACCCACCTGGTCAACTTCGTCGACAACCGGCTCCGCCACGGTCGGCCCGCGGTCGAACCCGTGGACCCGTTGACCACCAGCCAGGAGATCACGTGACCGAACCGCAGTCAGTGTCATTGGCAGGCAGCAACATTCACTTATCGTTCGGCCAGAACGCGGTGCTGCGCGGTGTCGACATCGAGGTGCCCGCCGGTAACACGGTCGCGGTGATCGGGCCGTCGGGGTCTGGAAAGTCGACCTTGCTGCGGATCCTGAACCGGCTGTACGAGCCCGATCGCGGGGACGTACTGCTCGACGGACTGTCGGTATTGAACGACGATCCCAGCCGGCTACGGCAGCGGATTGGGATGGTGTTTCAACATTTCAATCTTTTCCCGCACCTGAGCGTGCTCGACAACGTGATGCTGGCGCCGCGCAGGCTCAAGCGCCTGTCCAGTGACGCTGCCCGGGAGTCGGCGCTCGCTCAGCTGGACCGGGTCGCCATGAAACACAAGGCGAACAGCCGCCCGGGCGCGCTGTCCGGCGGCCAGCAGCAACGGGTCGCAATCGCCCGCGCACTGGCCATGGAGCCTCAGGTGATGCTGTTCGACGAAGCGACCTCAGCGCTGGATCCTGAACTCGTCAAAGGCATCTTGGCGTTGATCGCCGACCTGGGCTCCGAAGGTATGACGATGCTGGTGGTCACCCATGAAATGGGCTTCGCGCGGTCGACGTCTGACGCTGTGGTCTTCATGGATCACGGTCAGGTGGTGGAAACCGGGCCACCGGCTCAGCTATTCGAGGCCGCGGCCACCGAGCGGCTGCAACGCTTCTTGTCGCAGGTGCTTTGACGCCCCCCAGCGAATTGTGCGCCTCGGAACTGCGGACAGGTTAGACTAGCGAACTATGGCGGAGACCGAAGCCACCGTGCCCGAGCTCACAGAGCTGGCGGAGGGGCTTCACCGTACGCTTTCCAAGCTGTTCTCCATCCTGCGCCGCGGCGATCCCAGCGCCGGCGCGGCGCTGGGAAGTGACCTGACGCTTGCACAGCTGTCGATCCTGGTCACCTTGCTCGATCGCGGACCGATCCGGATGACCGATCTGGCCGCGCACGAACGCGTTCGGACGCCCACCACGACGGTGGCGATCCGCCGGCTGGAAAAGGTCGGTCTGGTGAAACGCTCGCGTGACCCTTCAGATCTGCGTGCGGTGCTCGTCGACATCACCCCACGGGGCTTGGCTGTTCACCGGGAGTCGCTGACCAACCGGATCGGCGCGCTGGTCACACTGCTGAGCCAGCTCAGCGGCCCGACCTGGAGTCGCTGACGAAGGCGCTCGGGCCGCTGGAGCATTTGGCCGCCAGCGAGGCGGTCCCCAGCCCGGCGGCGGTGGCCAACGGAGACGCTCCAGCGTAAATCTGCCCCTAGGCTGGCAGCATGCGAACTGCCCTCATTACCGGTGCCAGCCGTGGGATCGGCGCAGCCATCGCCACCGCCCTGGCCCCGACACACACCCTGCTGCTGGCCGGACGGCCCTCTCCTGCATTGCAGGACACTGCCGAGCGACTCGGTGCCATCGCACTGCCCTTGGATGTGACCGACACCGACGCCATCCCGGCTGCCACCGCCGCGATCGGCGAGCTCGACGTGCTGGTGCACAACGCCGGCATTTTCTTCCCGGGACCGGTCGCCGACTCGACCGTCCAGGATTGGCGCGCCACGTTCGATGTGAATGTTGTTGGTGCCGTGGCAGTTACGCTGGCACTGTTACCCGCTCTGCGGCGGGCGGGCGGTCAGGTCGTCTTCATCAACTCCGGCACCGGCCGCAAGGCGTCGGCGACCATGGCGTCGTATTCGGCCAGCAAGTTCGCGCTGCGCGCGTTCGCCGATTCGCTCCGCGAGAGCGAGCCGGAGTTGCGGGTCACGACGGTGTTCCCCGGCCGGGTCGACACCGATATGCAGCAGGAGCTGGTGTCTTTCGAAGGCGGCGACTACGACGCCGCGAAGTTCCTGCGGGCCGACACTGTCGCGCAAGTGGTCGCCCAGGTGGTGGCCACCCCGCCGGACGGCCATGTCCACGAAGTCGTGATCAGACCACCCGCCCGCCAGACGACGGCGGGCTAGACGACAAGGTTGACCAGCCGGCCGGCGACCACGATCACCTTCTTCGGTGTGGCCCCGGCCAACGATGTCTGCACCTTCTCGTCGGCCAGCGCCGCCGCCTCGACCGTGTCGGCGTCGGCGTCGGCGGGCACCGTAATCCGCCCGCGCACTTTGCCGTTGACCTGCACGGGATACTCGACGGTGTCTTCGACGAGATAGGCGGGGTCGGCGACCGGGAATGGCCCGTGGGCAAGCGAAGTCGCACTGCCCAGCCGCTGCCACAGCTCCTCGGCCATGTGCGGCGCCACCGGCGCCACCATCAAGACCAACGGCTCCACCGCAGCGCGCGGAACCGAGTCACGATGCTGCTTGGTCAGGTGGTTGGTGTACTCGATCAGTTTGGCTACCGCGGTGTTGTTACGCAGTGCCGCATAGTCTTCCGCGACCCCGGCGATGGTCTTGTGCAACAGCCGCATGGTGTCGGTGTCGAGATCTACGCCATCGGCTACTCGGGGCTCGCCGGAGTTCTCGTCGACCACGAGCCGCCAGACCCGCTGCAGAAACCGGTGTGCCCCAACGACGTCCTTGGTGGCCCACGGGCGGGACGCCTCCAGTGGGCCCATCGACATCTCGTAGACCCGCAACGTGTCGGCCCCGTAGTCGTCGCACATTTCGTCCGGCGAGATCGAATTCTTCAGGCTCTTACCGATTTTGCCGAATTCTTGGAAGACTTCGATCTCGCCGTCGGTTCCAGGATGGAAGAACTTGCCGTCACGTTCGACGACGTCGGCGGCCGTGACGTAGCTGCCGCGGACGTCGGTGTAGGCGAAGGCCTGGATGTAGCCCTGGTTGATCAACCGTCGGTAGGGCTCACGCGAGCTGACATAACCGAGGTCGTAGAGCACCTTGTGCCAGAACCGCGAGTACAGCAAGTGCAGCACCGCATGCTCGGCACCGCCGACGTACAAGTCGACACCGCCCGGATCGTCGGGTCCGTGCTCGGCGGGCCGGGGCCCCATCCAATAAGCCTCATTCTCCTTGCCGCAGAACCGTTCTGTGTTGTACGGGTCGGTATAACGCAGCTCGTACCACGAACTGCCCGCCCATTGCGGCATCACGTTGGTGTCACGGGTGTAGGGCTTGAGCCCGTCCCCGAGGTCGAGTTCGACGTTGACCCAGTCGGTCGCCTTGGCCAGCGGCGGCGACGGCTCGCTGGCGGCGTCGTCGGGGTCGAACAGCACCGGAGAGTAGTCCGGCACGTCGGGCAATTCCACCGGCAACGCCGCGTCATCCAGCGGGTGGGCCCGCTCGTCGCTGTCGTAGACGATCGGGAATGGCTCACCCCAGTAGCGTTGTCGAGCGAAAAGCCAGTCACGCAGCTTGTATTCGATACGGGCCCGCCCGCGGCCCTCGGACTCCAGCCGTGTGGTGATGGCTTCCTTGGCGGCCGTGACGCTCAGCCCGTCGAGGTAGTCCGAGTTCACCAAGACGCCGTCACCGGCATAGGCCGCTTCTGAAATATCGCCGCCGGCAATGACTTCGACGATCGGCAAGCCGAACTCCTTGGCGAACTCCCAGTCGCGCTGGTCGTGGCCGGGACGGCCATGATCGCCCCGGTACCGTATCCGGCGAGCACGTAATCGGCGATGAAGACCGGCACCTGCTCGCCGTTGGCCGGGTTGACCGCATACGCGCCCAGGAAGGCGCCGGTCTTGGTCTTGTTCTCCTGACGCTCCAGGTTGGACTTCGCCGCGATGGCCTGCCGGTAGGCGGCGACGGCCTGCGCGGGCGTGGCGGCGTCGAAGGTCCAGCGCGGATCGACCCGCCGGCCAGCTCGAGGCGACCAGGCCGTCGACCAGTTCGTGTTCGGGTGCCAGCACCAGATAGGTTGCGCCGAAAAGGGTGTCCGGCCGGGTGGTGAACACCTCGATGTCGCCCACTGTCGCCTCGAACAGCACGGCCGCGCCGGTGGACCGGCCGATCCAGTTGCGCTGCATGGCCTTGACCTTCTCCGGCCAGTCCAGCAGGTCGAGGTCGTCGAGCAGCCGGTCGGAGTAGGCGGTGATCCGCATCATCCACTGCCGCAGCCGCTTTCGGAACACCGGGAAGTTGCCGCGCTCACTGCGGCCGTCGCCGGTGACTTCTTCGTTGGCCAGCACGGTGCCCAGGCCCGGACACCAGTTGACCATCGAGTCGGAGCGGTACACGAGGCGGTGCGCGTCGATCACGTCGGCCCGCTGCCCGGCGGACAACGTTGTCCAGTCCAGTCCGTCATCCAATTGGCGAGCGCCGGAATCAAATTCGGCGATCAAATCGGCGATCGGGCGGGCCTTGTTTGCGGCGGCGTCGAACCACGCGTTGTAGATCTGCAGAAAGATCCATTGCGTCCACTTGTAGAACCCGATGTCGGTGGTGGAGAAGCTGCGCCGGTTGTCGTGGCCGAAACCCAGCCGACCCAACTGGCGCCGGAAGTTGACGATGTTGGCCTCGGTGCGGGTACGCGGGTGGGTGCCGGTTGCATCGCGTATTGCTCGGCGGGCAGGCCGAACGCGTCGAACCCCAAGGCGTGCAACACATTACGGCCGTCATCCGGAAGTAGCGGGCGTAGACATCGGTGGCGATGTAGCCCAGCGGATGGCCGACGTGCAACCCCTCACCCGAGGGATACGGGAACATGTCCTGCACGAACATCTTGTCGTCGGGCACTGGTGAACCGTCCGTCGGCGCCAGCGAGCCGACCGGGTTGGGCACGTTGAATGTTCCCCACCGTGTCCAGTTGTCCTGCCAGGTGTGTTCGATGCGGCCGGCCAGGTCCGCGGTGTAGCGAAACCGCGGCGCGTCGGGATCGGCCTGCTCGGCAGGGCCGGTAGGGGTGTCGGTCACGCCCAACAGGTTATAAGGGCGGCGTCGAGCGACCCGCCGACCGTCAACGGTCTCGGTTGCGATTGCAGACCGGTCAGGGGCTTATCCCAGGTGTGTTCCAGGTCTGTTTCGGTGCTGGTACCGCCACTTACCCCTGGTTACAGTCGCGTTCTGCGACGTCACGACACACGTGCCCGGGCACTCGGAAGGACCGACCCACATGAAGCAGATTGCCCGTAGCTGGCGAGTAGCGGTCGCGGGTCTCGCCGTCGGTGCCTGCGGTGCACTGGGCATTGTGGGCCGGGTAGCCCGATCGCCTCGGCCGATCCGGTCGTTCCCGCCCCGGCCCAACCCCGTGCCGATGCCCGCTCCCGCGCCCCAGGCCGTCGCGATGATGCCCGGGGCCCGGCAATGCCATGCCGGTCCCGGCGCCGCAGGCCGCTCGCGCTGGCACCCGCTGCACCGGCAGCAGCCCCCGCCCCCGCCCCACCAGCCGCCGTCCCGCCCGCACCGCCCGCACCGCCGGAGCTCCCCCCCGCCACCGCCGGGACGTTGCGCGAGTTCTTCGCGAGCAAGGGCGTCAAGATGGAGCCGCAGAAGGCGCCGGGGTTCAACGCGCTCGACCTCGTCCTGCCGATCCCGCAACGGGTGGACCCAGGTTCCCGACCCCAACGTTCCGGATGCGTTCGGGAGACTGCCAACCGTCGGAGCAACAGCTTTTACAAATCGAACGCACAGTTGGTGGTGTACCGGCTGGTCGGCGACTTCGACCCGCACGAAGCCATCACCCACGGCTACATCGACAGCCAGCAACAGCCGGCCTGGCGGACCACCAACGCCTCGCTGGCGGACTTCAACGGCGCTCCGTCGTCGATCATCGAAGGCACCTACCGCCAGGACCAGATGACGGTCAACACGTCGCGGCGCCACGTCATCGTCACCTCCGGTCCGGACAAATACCTGGTGTCGCTGGCGGTGACGACGGACGCCTCCCAAGCCGTCGCCGAGGCCCCCTCCACCGACGGCATCGTCAACGGGTTCCGGGCAGGCCCGCCGGGATCCACGCGCACCGGCAGCAGCCCCCGCCCCGCCCGCGCCCGCGGCTCCACCGGCGTCGTCGCTCCGCCGCAGGCACCGGCTGTGCCCGGGCGACGCAGCGTCAGCTGCCCGTTGAGGCAGCCGGACCCACCGACACCTCGGCGCGCAGCGGGGCCTATGGGTTGTATGGGCGTCCCCATGCCGATCGCCGGAGCGCTGCGCGTCCGCGTGGCCGTGCTGATGGCCGCGCTGGGTTGTCGCTGGCGCGTCCCGCCTCGACCGACACCGCAACCCTGGCGATGTGATCGGTAGCCGCCACCGCAACTGGCCGCCGCGATCATGCCGGGCTGCGGGCGGCACGGTCGCGCTGGGCGCACAAACACGGCACCGCGCTGCCCGTCATCGTCTGCGATCCCGGTCGGTCATCGGCACCGTCGCCGCTGGATCCTGGAAGACCGCCCGGTTCGCGCTACGCCACGAGGAAGGACCCAGCTGGGGCTGGAGCTGCGCAGCCTGCCCGCTCAGCTGCCATTGAGCCTGTCGTTGAAGCGCCAGTCGGCGCTGCCGATCGACACCTTCCTGCTGGCGCGATGGCAGCGACGGTGGCACTTGCGGCGCTTTTCCCGCCCGCGGCGGCTTCGCGGGCGCGATGTCGGTGGCCGCCAAAGTCGTTATCGCCCTGCTGTTTAGGTTTACGGCGCCCGGCTGTCGCCACAGCAGGCCTGGCAGGGCGTCAAACGGTGGCAGTTGCATCTGCTGGTGCTGGCCACCGCCTTCCTGGTGTTTTCCCCATTCTGGGTCTGGCCGCCCGCGGCCTGGCTCCCTGGCACCTGAATATCGATCCGTACAACGGGCTGTTGTTCCTGTGCCTGGTCCCGTCGACCGCGCAGTCTTCGATCGCGTTCACGTCGATTGCGCGGGGCAATGTTTCGGCCGCGCTGGTCAGCGCATCGCTGTCCAACATCGTCGGATCGCGTTGACCCCGCTGACCCTGGTCGTGTTGCTGATGAACACCAGTGGGGCGCCCGGATGGACGCCACCGCGATCCGTGACGTCGGGCTGCAACTGCTGCTGCCGTTCGTGCTGGGCCAAATTGATCTGCGGCCGTGGATCGCCGACTGGATCCTCCGGCACGCGCGGTGACCAGGCTCGTCCACCGCGGTTCTATCCTGTGGCTCGTCTACACCGCCTTCTCGATGGGCATGATGGAACACATTGGCAGCCGCAGCGTCAACGCGTGGCAGCTGATCACCGTTGCGGTGGTCAACAGTGGACTGCTCGCAGGCGTGCCGGTCTTCACCTGGCTGATCGGTCGACTGGTCGGCCTGGACCGCGGTGACGGGATCGTGCTGCTGTTCTGCGGCTCGAAGGAAGAGCCTGGCATCCGGCCTACCGATG
>CAWICO010000011.1:0-246555 GCA_963834615.1 uncultured Actinomycetota bacterium | reverse complement strand
ACTGCACATCGAACTGGCCCCACCCACCGATGCGCCGCCGAAAGGGCGGCTGCAGAACGGATCGATGATCCCACTGTCGCGCGCCGCCCTATCCGACCACGGAGCAAACCTTGTCTGCGGCTTCGCTGCTGCTCAACGGCGGAGGGCTCGGTCAGATCCAGGACATCACCAAGGCGTTCAGCACCGCCTTCGCCGGGCGAGAAACCGACTTAAGCAGCCTGATCCAGCGGCTCGACGAATTCATCGGCCACCTCGACCAACAAAAAGAAGACATCATCGCGGCCGCCGACAGCCTCAATGGCCTGGCCGGTCAATTCGCCCAACAAAAGCCGGTGGTCGACAAGGCGTTGCACACGATCCCTGACGCGTTGGCCGCGCTCAAAAACCAGCGCGACAACCTCGTCGATGCGTTCGACAGACTCGGCAAGTTCAGCGCGCTGGCCGCCGACTCGGTCAATCAGACCAAAGGCGCACTCGTGCAGGAGCTCAAAGACATTGGGTCGGTGCTGGATTCCCTTGCCAACGCCGGGCCGGCGCTGACGCGTTCACTTAGTCTGCTATCCACCTATCCGTTTCCCAAGGAAAACATCACCAAATTCGTGCGCGGCGACGCCGTCAACATCAGCCTGATCCTCGACTTGACGTTGAGTCGCCTCGACACGTCGCTGTTCACCGGGACGAGATTCGAAGGCAATCTGACCCAGCTCGAGATGCAGTGGGGCCGCACCATCGGCCAACTGCCCAGCCCCGCCACCGGCGGCAACCCGCTGGTGGTTCCTTATCATCGCGATCAAGGACGCTGACGTGCGCCTTGATCGACGCATCAAAATCCAGCTGGCCGTCTTTGCGGTGATCGCGTTGGCCGCCGGCGCCGTGATGATCTTCCGCTACATCAACGCGCCGGCGTTGCTGTTCGGCGCCGGGCACTACACCGTCAGTGTCGAGCTCCAGCGGGCCGCCGGGTTGTATCCCAAAGCCAACGTCACGTACCGGGGCACCGAGGTCGGCGAGGTCAAAAGCGTTGGCCTGACTCGAACCGGCGTCCGGGCAGTGCTGTCACTGAGATCAGGTATCAACATTCCCTCGGATCTTCAGGTCCAGGTCCATAGCCAATCCGCGATCGGCGAACAATACGTCGAGCTGCGTCCCCGCGTCGGAGTCTCTCCGCCGTTGAAGGCAGGTGATGTCGTCGAGGTACGCAACACCGTCGTGCCTGCCGACATCGATTCGCTGCTGGACGCCACCGACCGTGGCTTGGCAGCGATCCCGCGGGACAACCTGAAAACCGCGATCGACGAAAGCTACACTGCCATAGGGGGATTGGGGCCGGAGCTGTCGCGGCTGGTCAAGGGATCCACTCAATTGGCCTTGGACGCCGACCGCAACCTCGACCCGTTGATCTCGCTGATCGAGCAATCCCAGCCGATCCTGGACTCGCAGGCGCACACCGCCGACGCTATCCAGGCCTGGGCGGCGCACCTGGCCAGTATCACTGACCAGCTGCGGTCACGCGACGCGTCGGTCGCCGGAGTGCTGCGCAACGGCGGCCCAGCCGCCGATGAGGGCCGCCAGCTTTTCCAGCGACTGCAGCCCACCCTGCCGCTGCTGCTGGCCAACCTGGTCAGCGTAGGAGAAGTGGCCGTCACCTATCAGCCCGCCATCGAACAGTTACTGGTCTTGCTTCCGCAGGCTGTCGCCGTCGCGCAGGGCACACAAATGGGCAATCTGAACACCAAGCAGGCTTACAAGGGCCTGTATTTGGACTTCCAACTCAACCTCAACCTTCCACCGGTGTGCATGACCGGTTTTCTGCCGGCCCAGCAGCAGCGAGCGCCCAGCATGGTGGACTACCCCGACCGTCCCGCCGGCGACCTGTACTGCCGGACGCCTCAGGACGCGCGATTCGGTGTTCGGGGCGCGAAGAACTATCCGTGCCAAACGGTTCCCGGCAAGCGGGCGCCCACCGTCAAGATGTGCGAAAGCGACGAACAGTACGTACCGCTCAACGACGGATACGCCTGGAAAGGTGACCCCAACGCCACCATGTCCGGTCAGGACATTCCGCAGCTTCCCCCTGGGTCACCTCGGCAAGCAACAACACCTGCACCCCCGGCGGCTCCGCCCATGGCCGCGGCGCAATACGATCCGGCCACTGGTACCTACGTAGGCCCAGACGGGCGGTTGCACACCCAATCGAACTTGTCTCAGACTGCGCCCGGGGACAAGACATGGCAGTCGATGCTGACGCCGCCGAAGTAGAACTGGCGACCGTGTCTAACCGCTTTTGAAAACGTCGTTGAAGTTCTCCATGACGGCGACTTCGTTCGGCCGCTGTGCATCGGCCCTGGCCTTGGCGCGCTCAACCAGTACCTGCACCTCATCGCCAGCCAGCAAATCCATGGTCTCAGATACATACTCCGACAACGGCATCGCGCGCGGGTCGGTCATATTTCTCTCTTGTAGTCCGGTCTGTACGTAGGGCGGAGCGATTTCCAGCACGGTGACTGACGAACCCCGTAGGCGATAACGCAACGACAACGTGTACGAGTGCAGGGCGGCTTTGGTCAGCGAGTAGGTCGCCGATGTCGCCAGTGGTGCGTACCCCAGCATCGAGGAGACGTTGATGATGGTGGCGGCGGGTCGTTGCCGCAGATGGGCGATCAGCGCCGAGTTCAGCCGTACCGGCCCGAGCAGGTTGGTGGCAATCGTCGTGTTCAGTAGCTCGTCATCGACAGGATGACTGACATCGTCGTCATACATGACACCGGCATTGTTGACGACGACGTTCAACGCCGGATACGTCGCAAGCAGGGTGGAGACAGCGGCGTCGATGCTGGACGGCTCGGACACGTCCAGTACGACGGAGTGCATGCCGGGATTGGCCGCGACGGCCTCGTTCAGTGCTTCTGCGCGTCGCCCCGCGATGATGACGTCGTTGCCGCGCCGATGAAACTTCTCGGCCAGCGCTCGTCCGATGCCTCTGGCTCCGCCGGTGATCAGAATGGTGTTTCCGGTGAGCCTCATTTGGTTACCTCACTGCGAGTGAACGTGGCGTACTGCTGGCGCACATACTCTTCGAAAGTCGTTGGCGGCCGGCCCAGTAGCCAGGTCAACACATTCGGGTTGCCGATGAAGTCATGGCTGCTGTAGCGAGCCGAGATCGCGCGAAGAACCTTGGCCTGGTGCGGGAACTGCGCGGGATCGGCGTCGCCGAACCAGGCTCTGAGATAGGTGTCGGCATCAATCCGGCGTACTTCGATGGGACGTCCGAGCACACTCGCGATGATGGCACCCAGGTCGTGCGCGGTGTAGCGACCGGGCGCCACCAGTTCGTAGGTCGCCGCGGCATGGCGCTCGCTATCGGTCAGTACCGTGCACGCGACGTCGGTCACATCGCCGAGGTCGACCATTGACTGTCGTCGGTCCAGAGCCCAGGACAGCTCGAACACGCCTCGTTCGAACGCCGGCCGAAGTTTAAGGGGCAGCATGTAATTCGACGGCTGCAGAATCGTGAACTCCAAGCCGGAAGACAACAGGTGTTCCTCGATGTCACGCTTGATCTCGTGTTGCACCAGATCGGTGGTGATCGCGTGCAGCACCGAACTGAAGACGAAGTGCTGCACGCCTTCGGCGCGCGCCGCGTCGACGATGGCGAACCCCATGTCGCGTTCGCGCGGATGCACCGTCGGCCCGATGTGATAGATCGTATCGACGCCGCGCACGGCGCGCATCATCGTCGCGGGCTCGCTGATGTCTCCGACTACGACATCGTGAACACCTAAGGCACGCAGCGATTTTGCGGAGTTCGTCGACTGGACGCAGGCGCGGACCGACTGCCCGGCCGCAAGCAGTTTCGGTACGAGCAGCCTGCCCTGATTACCGAATCCGGCCGTCACCAAGATCATGCTTTCCTCCCGACCGTCATCGCAGTCACTCCGTCGGCCACGTCGAGCACTGCGCGCACAATGCTGTCGGTGTCGATGCCGTGGTAGCGATACACCGCATCGAGTGACCCAACTTGCCCGAAGTTGCTGACTCCCAACGACTTGCTCAGCACCCGATTAATCGAGGAGATGAAAGACAGGGTGTGCGGGTGCCCGTCGAGCACCGTCACCATCGGCGCCGCGCGATCAGCCGGGAAGACCTGATCGAGGATCCACGATGGCGCGGTGCCAAGGCCCTGCCGGGACTGAACGGCCTCGAACAGCAGTCCCGGGCTGGTCACACACACGACTTCCGTCCCGATTCCGATCTGCGCCAAACGATCTGCGGCGTCCAACGCCTCCGTCACCATCGCGCCCATCGCGACGATCGTCGCCGCGGCGCCCGCGCGGGACCGCAGTGTGTAGGCGCCGGCAACAACGTGGCGACGGCGGCGTTCCCGGGCGGCCGGATCGGTGGGGACGTCGGCCAACTCCTGCCGGACGGGCCTGGTGGACAGCCGAAGGTAGGACGACCGCCCGTCGGGCCTACCAAGCCGCGACATGCAGTCCAACAGCGCCCACTCGACCTCGATCGCGAATGCTGGCTCGTAGCTTGTGCATCCGGGCTGCTCGAGTCCGATAGACGGGGTCTTGATCGATTGATGCGCACCGCCTTCAGCGGCCAGGGTGACCCCCGACGGCGTACCGACGAGAATGGACTGGCCCCCGGCATAGATGCCGTACGACCAGGGTTCCAGCGCGCGTTCGACGAACGGATCGTAGAGGACGCCGATAGGAAACAGGGGTTGACCCCACCGGCTCCACGCTGCACCGAGCTCCCCGATCAGCCCGACGAGATTAGTCTCGGCGATCCCGAGCTCCATGTGTTGGCCGGTGGGCTTTTCGCGCCAGTGCATGATGGTTTCACCGTCGTCGTCGAACCAGTTGCGGCGCTCGCCCGGTGACCAGACCCCTACCTTGTTCAGCCAGCCCGCGAGATTGGTGGTGGAACTGACGTCCGGGCTGACGGTGACTACCCGTCTCGCAACGTCGGGCGCCTCGCGGGTGATGTCCAGCAGAGCCCGGCCGAGCGCCGCCTGCGTGGTGGACACCGCGGGCGGAACACGTCCGAGATCGGTCGGTACCGCAGGTGGATCTCCGGTCGGAAGTGGCGCGCGTTGCAGCCGCTCGGCGGTTGCGCGGCATAGTTCGGCGGCCGGGGAACCGTCGTCGAAGCGACGCCAGGGCTGCGTGGGGTCTTCGCCGAGGCTCACTGAGAGTTCAGTGAACTGTTCGTCGGTCAGCAACGAGGAGTGATTCTGCGGATGTCCTTGTATCGGAAGGCCATAGCCCTTGATCGTGTAGGCGATGATGATCGTCGGCCGGGTGTCGTCGATCTGCCCGTAGGCCGACCGCAGCGAGTTCATGTCGTGGCCGCCGAGGTTGCCGATTGCCCGGACCAGGGTCGGGTTGTCGAGCCCGGCGATGAGGTCGCCGATGGCGCCGGACTCGTCGCCGTCTGCGGGTAGCCGGGCTCGCAGCTCCTGCGCCGAGCAGCGCAGCAGCCGTTGATACTCGGAGTTGGGCATGTCCAGGATGCGCCGTCTCAGCGCCGCACCGCCGGGACGGCCGAAGAGGTCTTCCAGCAGCCTGCCGAACCTGACGGTGATGACCTGCCAGCCGGCCGCGGAGAACATCGTCTCGAGCCGCCCTGCGGCGATGTTGGGTACCACCCGGTCCAGCGACTGGCGGTTCATGTCGACGATCCAGACGATCTCTCCAAGTTCCTGCACCGATGGGTCGAGGATCGCCTCCCATACCGCGCCCTCGTCCAGTTCGGCATCACCGACCAGCGAGTACTGTCGTCCCGTACCCGTGTCTCCCAGCGTGGTGTTGACGTAGCGGCGCGTGACGGCACCCCAGATCGGCGCGGTACCACCGATTCCCACCGATCCCGTCGAATAGTCCACCGGGTCGGGATCCTTGGACCGGCTGGGGTAGCTCTGCAACCCGCCGAACTCCCGTAGCGTGGTCAGGTGCTTCTGGTCGAGTGTCCCGAGCAGATAGTTGATGCTGTGCAGCACCGGCGATGCGTGTGGCTTCACCGACACACGGTCACCTGACTGCAGCTGGGTAAACCACAACGACGTCATGATCGAGACCATCGATGCGCACGAGGCTTGGTGCCCACCGACCTTCAGCCCGCTGGGATTTGGACGAATGTGGTTGGCGTGGTGGATCATCGCCGTTGAGGTCCACAGCACGTGCGCGGCAATCTCGTCGAGCACATCGCCGCCGGCGACCGCGTCTCGCAAATTCTCGGGGGAGCGGGCGGTGGTCATCCCGTCGCCCCGGTGACCAGCGCGCCGATTCCTTCGATTTCGCTGACCACCACGTCGCCAGCACGGAGAAACCGCGGTGGGGTCCGCATCGCGCCGACTCCGGACGGCGTTCCGGTGAAGATCAGGTCTCCCGGGCGCAGGATGACGACCGAGGACAAATAGCACACCAGCGCGGGCACGTCGAAGATCAGTTGATTCGTGTTGGAATCCTGCATCTTCTCGCCGTTCACCGCGCAGGTGATCGCCAAGCTACTGGGATCGTCGAGTTCGTCAGCGGTGACCACCACGGGCCCGATCGGCCCATATCCCGGTTTGGACTTCCCCAACCCGAACTGCGGGGTCGAAGGATCGGAGAATTGCAGCGTGCGATCGCTGATGTCCTGGCCGATGGTCAAGCCCGCGACATGCGCCCACGCAGCTGCGGGCTCGACGTTCCGACCGCCTGACCCGATCACGACCACCAACTCGACCTCCCAGTCGACAGTGTCGTTGTCGAGGAGCAAGCCGTCGCGCGGGCCGGCGATGCAGGAGGTGAACTTGGGAAACACCAAGGGCGACTGGGGAGTCTGCAGGCCTGCCTCCAGCGCGTGGTCGGCGTAATTGAGGCCGATGCCGAATGCCTGCGATGGTGCGGGGACGGGAGCGCCGAACTCGCCCAGGGCGGGGGAGAGACCGTCGGCGGAGAAGTCGGTGGCGAACCAGGCGGTCAGCTCGCCCCACCGGCTGTAGGCGGATTGCACATCGCAGCTGAAACGGCCACCGCTTGCCTGCGCGATGTCGAAAAAGTGTTCTCCTTGGGCAACACACGCCCGATCGTTGACATTGGCAAACCTCATCGAAGCGCCTTCCTCGTAGCCTTAAAACGGGTTGGACGATGCCATCTGAGCGAGCATGCATTGATGGGCGAAGGCGAGCTGGTTGTAATGCATTGCGGCGCCTAGCAAGTGATGATCAATGCAATGGCCGACTCCCGCCATGATCTCCGAATGGACGGCCAGGGTCGGGCTGAACTTGGCGAGAAATAGATCGCGGGCGTTTGGCGAGGCGTCCCAGAGCGCGTCGAATTCGCCGAGAGTGTGGTGGACCGGGACCGTAATGGCCAGGGCGGCCTCGTCGAGACGCTGCGCTGCCCACTTCGGCGCTGACTTCAACTCGATCATGGGTGCCGGTGCGAACGAGGACCGCGCCGAGACGACCGCGTCCGCGGACACACTCGACGCGGGTCCGTACCACAGCGGCTCCCGTTCCTCGAGGGGCAGATCGACGACACCGGTGAAGGGAAGTGCACCGAGTTGTTCTGCCGCGCCACCGGCGGGGATGGCGGCACCCATGCCGCTGATGGCCACGCCGGTCAGTCGCCAATCAGGCTGTCGGGCCGCGATTTCGAGGGCGACGATGCCTCCGATGGAGTGTCCGACCAGGACGACGGAGTCGGCCGCGCAGTTGTCGAGCATGCCCGAGATGGCCCTGTCGAGTAGTTCGGCTTGCCGGACGAAGGTGTTCTCGTCCTCGGGCAGCAAATCGCTGGCACCATATCCCGGCCGGTCCATCCGCAGCACCGAGAATCCGTTGCGCGTCGCAATGTCGATGAACGACCCGGTGGGTGAGCCGGCGACGCAGAAGTATTCGCTGGTGAAGGTGCCGCCGTGCAGGGCGACCAGAAGCGGTCTTCCTGGGTGCGGCACGCCGGCAAGGTGGAGAGTCGCCGCGACGGTGTATCCGTCGACCGTTGTGCTGAGATTCTGCATGTCCAACCTCGTCATGTGCTCGGTGTGACTAACCGACCGTGTCCGCGATGCACTCGTGCTCGGTGATGCGGGCATACGCCGCACGGATTTTCGGGACCAATGCCCGAGATGCCGCGATGTCCCGGTGACCTTCGTCGCGGAGCTTGAGGATGTCACCGCGACGCCGATCGGACGGGATGTGTTCGCCGCGCGCGGTGACCACAGCGTGGAAATGGCGGTAATCCTCCCCGAAGACCAATTGGTACGTCGCAGGCGCGGCGGTCACCTCGGCAACGGCGGCGACTAGGGCGCGCAGCCGCCGTCCGAGAGCGTCCGTCTCCGCGTCATCGAGTCCGGTGATCAGTTCCGCATGGCGCCGGGTTCGCAGTACAAACCATCCGGGGACCTCCATTCCGGGCCCGATCTCGGCTGCCCACAGCGCATCTCGGAAGATCACAGAGTCGCTTTCGACGGTCTCCATTTCGCATATCAAGCACGAGTCAGCGGCTGACGTGTTCAATGCTCATCTCCTTCGATACGCCGTGGCCATCCCTCGACGGACGCTAGATCAATGGAGTGATCTGGTCGTCTCGGCCCAGGAGGGCCTTGCCGTAGATCTCGTAGTTGACGATCGGCATCGTGACCGCGTCTCTGGCAGCCACCGCAGAGTCCCGCCAGATGCGTTGCAAGGGATTGGTATCGGCGAAGGATGACCCCCCATGTGCAGACATCAGGATGTCGATCGCCTTCGTGATGTGGTCGAGTACCCATCCGGCGTCAGCACGGACCCGCGCACGACCCAGCTCGTCGGGGTACACGCCGAGCCGCGCCGCGGAGTCGATATCCTCGGCCGCACGCTGGGCATGTAGATGAGCGGTGTCGATGAGCATCGCCGCCTCGGCGATCTGTAGCTGAAACGCCACCGAGTCCGATTGCGCGGAGTAATAGGTATAGGAGACCGGCTTGTGAGCGGCGTGCTCTTTGACGAGTTGCAATGCCCTGCGGCCCAACCCGAGCTGCGGGCCGACGAGCGCGAGCGCCAGCACCGGCATCAGGGCGGAGCGGTACAACGGCGCGTCGGTGCGCTCGCGCCCATAGTCACCGTAGATCGCGCCCGTCATCGACAGGATGCGATGGTCGGGCACGTACACGTCGCTGGCGATCAAGCAGTTCGAACCCGACGACTTCATACCGGCCACGAACCAGGTCTCTTCGAGTTCGAGATCTTCTCGTGCGATGAGGGCGAACCCGTGATCGACGATCTCCCCGCTCGCGTCACTGATCGGAAAGCCGAGGACCGCCCAGTCCGCGTGCCACGAGCCCGGGCTGTGGTGCCAGCGTCCGGACACCCGAACACCCCCGTCCACCGGTCTCGACTCAGCGGTGGGGGCCAGGACGCCGGAGACCTTCGCATCCGGATTGATTGCCCAGACATCATCCTGGGCCTGCTCAGGGAACAAGCTCGTCAGCCAGGCGCAAACGTTGCACAGGGTCACGACCCACGCGGTCCCACCGTCGGCCTCGGCGACGGCCGAGGACACGTCGAGCATGGTGCGCACCGAGCTTTCGTACCCTCCGTATCGGCGCGGTTGGGCGATCCTGAATGCGCCGGCATCGGTGAGGGCGGTGATCGACTCCTCGACGACGCGGCGGGCAGCCTCGCCGTCGTCGGAGTTCTTCTCCAGAAGTCGCTGGATCGCGCGTACGCCTTCGACGATCTCGACTCCGGGTGATCGCGGCCTTCTGCCCGAGAGTGGCTTCGGCTGGGTCTCGGCGAAGGTAGTCATCGTGTGGGTCGGCTTCACACGCCGACGAGAATCGGCATCGGATCGGGCAAACCGGCGCGTAGTGACCAGGCACGGTCGGTGAGTTCTTCGACCCCGACACCGCTGCGGCGCGCCGCAAGCATAGCTTCGGGATCGAAAGCTGGGCCGACCGAGTCGCCCGCGTATTCCGGACCGCGCATGTAGTTGGTGGCATCGGCGGGGGTGGCGAAGTTGTCGATCTGCATCTCGACGAAGTTGCCGTCGGGATCCTGGTAATACATCGATGTGGTCACCCCGTGGGCGATGCACACCGCCGGAATCGTCTCCCGGTCGCGCAGCAGCACGTAGCGGTCGAGTAACTCGTCGAGGTTCTTGAAGGTGTAGGCCACGTGATGTGCGCAGGCGGTGGTGGGATGTTTGCGCTGCGACTCAACCGGAAGGGTTATCAGCGCCACCCGATGGTGCTCGTCGTCGTAGGCAATGAAGCACAAGGCCTGGTCCTGGTAGACGACGTGACCGTCCAGGACGGCGCAGTACCAGTCGCGCATCTCATTCGGCTGACCCGTTTGGAAAACGACGTGGGCAAATTTTGGACTGGCGGACATGGCGGCTCCAATCTGCCGGCGCCGTGCATTCATCAGTGAGCCACTGTGGCGTGCGACACAACGTAGCAACGATATGTGATAACAGCAAGAGCGTTGTCCAGGACCGGTCTGATCGATCGAAAAAAACGCTGAACTGTCAATATCAATGAAAAGCGCCACCCGCATGGGTTATAGGCTCGCGACAAGTCGATATATAGTTGCTATTGTTCGCTGGACACCGCGCGGGTCTCGTCTTGTGAAAGAGGGTTGGCTCTTGACGTCGTCAAACGCCGTTATACGGCCGATCTCTTCGCGTTCGGTCGTCGCCCAAGTCACCGAAGAGCTGCGCCGGGCGATTCTGTCGGGCGTGTTGGCGCCCGGACAGGAATTTTCTCTCCGCGAGATTGCCACGATGCTGGACGTGAGCTTCATCCCGGTTCGCGAGGCGCTGCGAAGCCTGGAGGGAGAAGGCCTCGTCGTGATCCGGCCCGGCCGTAGCGCGACCGTCGCACCGCTCGATCTCGACGACCTGCACGCCATATACCGACTGCGGCGTGTGCTGGAGCCCGAACTCGCCCGCCGATCGTGCTTGCTACTGACGGTTGATCAACTCGACCGTCTTGATGCGCAGGCAGTGCAATTCGGCGACGAGAGCCTCGGCATGGACGGCATCTACAACAGTCATCTGCAATTTCACCTAGCGCTGCTGGAACCCGCGGCCACGACATGGGATACCAGAATGCTCACCACATTGTGGCGGGCGGGAGAGCGGTATGTGCGGATCGGATTCGGTCTCCTCGACTACGACCCGCACGAGCACGAGCGGCGCGAGCGAGCCCACGAGGACCTGATCGCGGCATTCCGCAAGCGGGATCCTGACCTTGCCGCGCAAGCCGTCTTCGACCATCTCGCCCGCAACGAAGACACCGCGCGAACGGCGCTCGATGCCTATCGAACTGATGCGGCGAGCGTACCTAAGGATCGAAAGACCAATGCTGAGAGCGGGAGTCGCTCTACGCGATCTCGCAACGCGCGGACTCAACAACGGTGAAAAAGCGCCCGGCCGCTGAGGTACACAGACGCACGCCGGTGCTGATCATCGGTGGCGGCCCCGTCGGGCTGGCCAGCGCGCTCGAACTCGCTCAACACGGCACCCGCTGCATCGTCGTCGAGCCACGCCTGGACATCTCGTGGTTGAGGCCGCGCGCCAAGACGACATCCACACGGACGATGGAACACTTCCGCCGATGGGGGATCGCGGACACCGTCAGGCGGCGCGCGCCGATACCCCAATCCTGGTCGGATGAAGTCGTCTTCTGCACAACACTTTTGGGCCGTGAAGTGACACGCTTCGACCACTGCCTCGGGCTGGATCTTGTCGATGACGACCTGGTGGCCGAAGGCGGCCAGCAAGCGCCACAGCCATTGATCGAGTCCATCATGCGCGACCGGGTAGGCGAACTTGCCGAGGCAGAGTTGCTCATTGGCCACCGGATCGTCGCCCTGACCCAGGACGACAGCGGGGTCGTGGCCACCGTCGCCGACGGATCCGGCAACCTCACCGTGATCGGTTCGGAGTTCCTCATCGGATGCGACGGATCCCGCAGCGTGGTGCGCGAAGCAATCGGTGCGAAGTATGAGGGCAGCGCCGACGAGCGACCGAATTTCAACGTCGTCTTTCGTGCCGAGTCGCTGGCTTCCCGGATGCGTCTCGGCGACGCGGTGCATTACTGGGTCCTCAACCCCGGTCAACCGGGGCTGGTGGGTCGATTGAATCTCGTCGACGAGTGGTGGTGCGTCATCATGGGCGTCAGCGCCGAAGAGGGCGGTGTCGATCCGGCGCGCCTGATACACAATCTGATTGGCGACGAAGCCGAACCGATCGCGATCGAGGTGCTCGCTACGGATCCTTGGCGAGCACGTATGCAGGTAGCCGACACGTTCCGGTCCGGTCGGGTCTTCCTGGCCGGCGACGCGGCGCACCAGAATCCTCCGTGGGGAGGCCATGGTTTCAACACCGGTATCGGCGATGCCGCCAACATCGGCTGGAAAATCAGTGCGGTGCTCAACGGATGGGGTTCCGAAACACTGTTGGACAGTTACGAAATAGAGCGCCGGCCGGTCGCCCGAGAAACGATAGCCGTCGCCACCAAGAACATGTCCATTCTGGGCCCCCAGCTCGCCGATCCGCGCCTGATGGGCAGTGACGATGACTTCACCTGCGCGCAGCCGGTGGTCGCTGCCGCCACACAGCAGGGCAAGCGCGCCGAGTTTCACAGCTTGGACCTCGTGCTCGGAACCTCCTACGCAGATTCACCGATAGTGGTCGCTGACGACGACGCCGCGACGGATTTCGACGTCGCGGCCACCGGAACCTGGCGTGTACGTTCCGAGCGCCGCGGCCGGAAATAGACTGCCGCACAAGTGGCTTGCCGGGCATCGCTCACTCTTCGACAGCTTAGGTAGTGAGTACAGTCTGGTCGGTGCGGTGAATTTGGCACCAGGGCGGCAACTTCTCGAAGCCGCTGCCTCTCTGCGCATTCCGCTCGCAGCCGTGCAACTGGACTGCCAGGTGGCGGAAGATCTGTTCGCGGCCCCGTTGGTGCTGGTTAGACCCGACCAACACGTCGCGTGGCGCGGCAGCCGAGCGTCTGACCCGGAGGCGCTCATGCGAACGGTCTCTGGCCGTGTCTGAGTGGCGAAGAAGTCTCCTATCGGCGATGTAAGCCGTTGGGGTGCAATGCGAAAGTAGGTTTCAGAGATGCAGTCAGCCGGTTGCCCCTGCTGCGCGTACCAACAACCGTTGTCCGCGCCACGTTTCTTCCGTCTTGGGTCCGTTGGCTTGGAATGGGCCAAGGGTTCGAGCGAGCGGAACGTCGCGGTCGACACCGGATCCTCTCGCACGTTGCTTCTGGACGGCGGAACCGTAGTCGATCCGCGGGACGGCAGCATCGCGGCCGATGTCAGCATCTGGATACGAGACGGCCGCATCGTCGAGGTGTCCCAGCGCGGAACCGCCCGCGAGGATCCGAATACCGAACGCATCGACTGTGGCGGGCAGATTCATCGTGCCGGGCTACAACGACATGCATTCGCATGCATTGAACCTCGGCAACCCGTCGGGGAGCCTCGCCCTGATGCTCGCCGAGGGCGTCACCGGATTTCGCCAGATGTCGGGTTCACCTGCCCTGCTGAAGAAAAGACGCGACAACACGTTGCCGATCGGCCCGGTGGCGCCGGCCCTGCTGGAGACACCCGGCACCATTCTCACACCGCTCAATGCCGGATCGAGCAAGGCTGCCGCCGCTGAGATCCGGCGCCAGCAGGGCCAAGGGGCCGACTTCGTGAAGATGGTCATGGCGGACCCCGACGTTTTCATGGCAGCGGTCGAACAAGCTGTCGCCGTCGGGATTCCCATTCTCGGTCACCTGCAAGAGGGCGTCGACGTCGTGGCCGCTGCACGGGCCGGCTTCCGGTCCGTCGAGCATCTCGGGCCGGGCTCGCCGGTATGGGCGTCCTGTTCCACGATCGACGAGGAGTTGCGCTCGCAGGCCTACGAGAGACCGGCGATCAAGGCGCCGCCCTTCAAAATTCCTTTCCTCGAACGCATCGTCGGATGGCGGATGCAGAAGTTACTGGTCAACCCCGCCGCCTTCTCCGATCCCATCGACGTTGCCCGGATTCAGCGCGCATTGGACACCTACAGCGAGGACAAGGCCGCCGCCGTGGCAGCAAAACTCGCGGAACACGGCACTTGGCAGGTGCCGACGATGGTTCGGCTGCGCAGCATGGAATACGCCGGTGCGCCGGAATACGAACGCGACGAATCGTTGGCCTATCTGCCGGCCAAGAACATCAAGAGGTGGCGCACGGTGACCGCGAAATTCCTGGCACTGCCCGCCGAGGCGCAAAAGACCTACCGAGACCTGTATCCGCGCCAACTGAGCCTGGCAAAGCTGTTCGCGGACAATGGTGTTCCGATGATGACCGGGACGGATGGCGGATCCATGATGGCGCCCGGCTCTGACCCTGCGTCAGGAGTTCGCCGAACTGGCGAAGGCAGGCCTCTCGCCGCTGAAGATCCTGCAAATGACCACCATCAACCCGGCACATATCTCAGCCGCCAGGACACCATGGGTACCGTCGAACCCGGGCGCAACGCCGACCTGGTCGTACTGGACGCCAATCCCCTCGACGACGTCGAAAACCTGCACCGGATCAACGCCGTAGTCAGAGCAGGCACTCATTACTCGGCCGCGGAGCTGGCCGCACTCAAGGTCCGCGTGAGTGCCAGCGCTGAAGACAACCGCTAGTGCTGGAATCGCCTAAACATGGTGCATGAAATCGGCCGAGCGCGAAGCCGTTTCAGATCGTGTTGCTTTCCGATGCGCTTCGCGCCGACCATGCACGCCGATGGGGTTGACGACGCTGCCCTCATCCGTGCCGAGCCCTGCGCGAGGCCGATGACCACGTCCGACGCAGCCGTCGCGTTGGGCCAGACGGCCGTCACTACAGTGACTCCGACCTGGCGTTTAATGCGAAAGGCAAGACATGGCAGAGCATGATAGTGCCGCCGCGCAAGCCGAGCCCGTAGCTGGCGGATCCGTAGACGAGTCCGCAGAAGACGCCGAGGACTTCGATGCCGAGGAAGCTGATGTCGCGGGGAAGGGCACCAAGAATTCTCTCCGGCAACGGTTTTCGGGCACTCTCACACCGGTTACCGTTGGGCTGGTCATCATCGTGGCTCTGGCCGGCTTAGCAGGCTGGCTGGGATACCGCGTGCACCAAGACCGCGAGGTGCAAGCGCAGCGCAATCTCTACGTGGCAGTCGCCCGGCAGACCGCGATCAACTTGACCACGATCGACTACGCCGAGGTCGATGCCGACATCAAGCGGGTTCTGGATTCGGCGACCGGCGCCTTTCACGATGAATTCCAGAATCGGTCGAAACCGTTCGTCGAGGTCGTGAAGAAGGTGCAGTCGAAATCGGAAGGCACCATAGCTGAGGCCGGGTTGCTCACCTACACGAAAGATCAAGCGCAAGTGCTGGTCGCAGTGGCGGTCAAGACATCGATGGCCGCGGCGCCGCCGGATCAAGAGCCTCGCAGATGGCGGATGCGTCTGACCGTCGACAAGACTGGGGATAGCGCCAAGGTGTCCAATGTCGAATTCGTGCCGTGAGCGGCCGAACCGCTTTCACCACGCAGCAGGAGGGTTCCGCGATGTCCGGTGACAACGACTCGGTCGCCGACGAGTCGTCGCCCGACGATCTTGCTAAGCGCGACGACCTGGCCGATGCGGCGGAGGCCGCTGATGAGGCAGATCTGCTCGACGATGAGGAAGCCGAGGAGGCAGTCACAGCAGGCGACGACGCGGACGAGGCGCCGGCGGAGACAAGCGCTGAATTGTCTTGGCGCCGTCTGCTTGTCGCGGTGCTTCCTGTATTGGCGTTGCTCCTGGCACTCGGAGTCGGCTATCTGAAATGGCTCGACGGCACGGCACGCGAATCCCTCACGGCGGCAGAGCAATCGGTGCGAGTGGCCAGCGAGAGCACCATCGCGATTCTGTCGTACAAGCCCGAAACCGTGGACCAGGACTTGAAGGCCGCCGCCGACCGGCTCGCCGAGCCCTTCCGCCAGCAGTACACCCAGCTGGTCAATGATGTGGTCGCGCCGGGTGCTAAGGAGCAACACATTGCGGCGGTGGCCACCGTGCCTGCGGCGGCGTCGGTGTCGGCGACCGGAAAGCATGCGGTGGTATTGGTTTTCGTCGACCAGACCACCACCATCGGCGGCGATGCGCCGAGCCAGAGCACGTCCAGTGTGCGTGTCAGTCTCGACAGGATCGGCGGTCGATGGCTCGTTTCGCAGTTCGACCCGGTATAGCGATGGACAAGTGAGGCAGAGATGAGAAGTGTGTCGACGGTGTTGCGGCGGCTGTCTGCCATCGCGCTGACGGTCGGATGGTGTGCGACGACGGCGATTTCAGGGTCGACGGGTGCCGCGAAGGCGGCTGGTTTCGAGAGCCTGATGGTGCCGTCGCCGTCGATGGGCCGCAATATTCCGGTGGCCTTCCTGGCGGGCGGCCCGCACGCGGCATATCTGCTCGACGGATTCAATGCCGCACCGGATGTCAGCAACTGGGCGACAGCGGGCAATGGGTTCAACACCCTTGCCGGTAAAGGCATTTCGGTCGTCGCTCCGGCCGGCGGTGCCTACAGCATGTACACCAACTGGGAGCAGGACGGCAGCAAGCAGTGGGAGACGTTCTTGTCCACCGAGTTGCCGGACTGGTTGGCCGCCAACAAGGGCCTGGCGCCGGGCGGGCACGGCGTTGTCGGGGTCTCCCAGGGCGGATATGCGGCCGCGGCCCTGGTCACCTTTCATCCTGACCGGTTCCATTACGCCGGATCGCTGTCGGGATTTCTCGCTCCCGAACGTACCGGGGTGGACGGGGCGATCAGGAGTGCCCTCCTGCAAGGCGGCGCCGACAGCGGTGCCATGTGGGGTGCACCCCAGTTGGGTCGCTGGAAATGGCATTCGCCGAACCAGAACATCCAGCAGCTGGTCGACAACGACGCCCGGCTCTGGATTTACAGCCCCGGTAGCGGAGCCCCCACCGATCAAGGCGCAATGGGCGGGTTCGGCGATATCTCCCAAGGCACCAACGCGACGTTCTACTCCCACTTTCGAGACGTCGGCGGCACCAACGGCCACTTCGACCTCGGTCGCGGCGGCGGCAATGACTGGCCGACCTGGGGACGGCAGCTGAGCGCGATGTCCGGTGATCTCGCTGCGAACATCCGCTAGAGATCCTTCACAGAGATGAGATGCCATGACTGACAAGGCATTCGCGGGCTACGGCAGACGCTGTCGATACCGGTCGCGCTGTGCGCGTTGGCCGTCGCACCTATCGCCGTTGTATCGGCCGCTCCTGGGGTGCCCGGCAATAACGACCGGCTCAACAACGGCATCGTGGTCAACGTCGACACCATCAAGAGTCAGGCCGGCTGCACCACCAAACTGAAGAAGAACCCGCAGCTGGAAGCCGCCGCGCAGCGCCACACCGTCGATGTGCTCAACAATCGAGCCCTTGACGCTGACGTCGGGTCGGACGGGTCGTCGGCACAGGACCGGGCCCGCGACGCGGGCTACCGCGGCACGGTGGCCGAGACCGTGGCGATCAACAATTCACTGGCCATCAATGACCTTGATGTCATGGGCAATTGGTATTACCGCCCCGACTACATGGCGATCATGTCGAACTGCGCCAACACCCAGATCGGGGTGTGGTCGGAGAACAGCGTCGACCGTAGCGTCCTCGTCGCCGTGTACGGGCAATCAGCATGAGCGAGATGAAGCGCGCCATGCTGCTGACCGGCCTGACCGTCGCCGCGACATTCTGCGGCTGCGCAATGCCGCTTGCACACGGCGTTCCGGCACCCGATATCGAATTCATCTACGACACCACGGTGCGCAAGCAATACAGTTTCGCCAATACAGCAGATGCCATCAGCTACGCCCATGGCATCTGCGACAAGATCACCGGCGGCGCCAGCTACGCCAAAGTCATCGGCGATGTGAAGAACGATGTACAGCCTAACGACGAGTATTCGGCCAACTACCTGATCTCAAACGCGGTGAACATCTATTGCCCGGCCCAGATCTGGCAGTTGCGCAATACGGCCGGTGGCTACGTACCGCCCCCGCAGTGACTAGTTGTTGTCGGCGTTACCGAGGTCCGGCCCGTAGTACGGCGGAGGGTAGTGGCCCCGCAGCAGCCACGCGAATGAGGCAATGCCGTACTCCAGCTCGTCGCTGGCGTCGTAATCCGGATTCGGATTCATCTGGCTGGCCCTCCGTTGTCAGACTCGTGCGCTTGAGCCTATCGCGTCGCAGTGTCGGTCACCCGGCGAACCTGCCGCAATGAAGGTCCGGGCAAGACTTGCGGTGATTTTAACGGTCAGTGCTCGGCGGCGTCGCGAGCTGCGAGAGGACCGATTCTGCATCGGTCGTCGCGCCGCGGTTGTACGGCAGTTTCGACAGAGCGGTTCCCATCGCGCAGGTGTTGGAGACGGCGGCGTACGTCAAGCCGCCGCCGATCGCCGCGGCCAGCCATTTGAGTCGTGGAACCGCGACACTGCCGAGCACCGAAGACAGCACGATAGATCCCGCGACCAGACGGACCTGGCGTTCCAGATCCCATCGCTGCACGCCGCGTTTGACGTCGAATCCTTGCCCCTCCCAGTCGGTTATCCCGTTTTCCAGGACACTCCCGCCGGTGACACCCTCGCTCTGCAGCAGCTCGGCCGCTTGCGTGGAGCGCTGACCCGAGCGGCAGACCAGCACGATCTCATGGCTCTGATCGAGCTGTTGCGCCACGTCGGAGCGGCGGTCGTTGAGCACATCGAGGGGCACGTTGTACGACCCGTCGATGTGCGCGGTCTCGAATTCGGCGGGGGTGCGGACGTCGATGATCCACATCGGCTTCTGCGACGCGAGGCGGTCACGCAGCTCTGTCGAGGTGATGGCGGCGGTCATGATCAACTCCCGTGATAGCGAACAGGTTCTGGGTCGCATACCCGGTCAGTGCAGTGACGGGGAAGTTTGAATCGCCGTGAATGATTCCGCGTTCTCACTACGCTTGCGGAGTGTGTCGATTGATCGCAGCGCTGGTGTTGGTCAGTCTGGTGGCGACGTCGTGCGGATGGAAACCACCGTGGATGACGCAGTCAGACAATTGCACCGACGCCGACGGACCCGCAGCCAACACCGTGCACCTGGCCATCGCCACCCTGCCGATCGCGACGCCCGGCTCCGGCTGGACCGAGGCCGCGCGCGGGCACACCCGTAACTGCCGGTTGTATTGGGTGCAGGTAAAACCCACCACGGCGACCGCCGTCAGCCCCGAGCAGTTGCTGTTCTTCGATCACAACAGTCCGCTGGGCACACCCACTGCGAATCCGAAGCCGCACACGACCGTCCTTGCCTCCCGTGACGACGCCGATGACGTGGTCAGCGTTCAGTACCGGTGGCAGGTGGCGGGCGATTCGGTGTGTTGTCCGACCGGGATCGGCACCGTGCAGTACGAGATCGGCGCAGGCGGGAAACTCGTCACCCGTGGAGCAGTGCCGAATCAGTAGAGCCTGACTCCGCGGTGCCGGGCTCGGGCAGCTTCTCCGGGTGCAACATGTCGGCGTACCGCAGTGGCGCGGGAATCCCGAAGCCGTCGACCAAGGTTTCGGCGTACGGCCGCAGCAGCCGGCACCGATCGTTGATACCGCGGGTGACCGCCTTGGCGCGCTCGGTGGACAAGAAGCGATGCTCGACGAACCACGCCTTGTCGTCTTCGATCACGCTCAGCGCGTAGAGGTCGCAGACCAGACCGAGGACCTCGCGGGCGTCGTCGTCTTCGCAGGAGTCGATCCCGGCGACGAACGCCTCCAACACCACCCGGTCGATATGCGCGCTCGCGGCGTGCAGCACGTGATCCTGCACCGAGTTGAACGCGTCGAACGCCGACATCTCTTTCGACTTCGCCTGCAGTCGGCGCGCGACCGAGGCGATGATGTATTCCTCGCGCTGCTCGAACATCTGGATCTGGGTGCCGCGGTTGAACAGGCTGCCTGCTTCTTCGTTGTCCTGCCGGGCGTCGATGACGGTTTGGATAATCGTTTCGGCCGCAGTGCGTTTCAGCACCCGCTCGCCGGCGAAGTTGGCCGCGAAGCGTACCCACTCCACCGGGCTCATGCCCTTGATGTCGTCGGCGTAGGCGGTCAGCAGTTCCTTGGCCACCAGCTGGGTCAGCACGTGGTTGTCACCCTCAAAGGTGGTGAACACATCGGTATCGGCGCGCAGTGCGATGAGCCGGTTGTCCGCCATGTAGCCGGCGCCACCGCATGCTTCACGCGCCTCTTGGATAGAGGTCGACGCGTGCCAGGTGTTCAATGCTTTCAGGCCGGCCGCCCGGGCTTCCAGCTCGCGTTGTTCCTCGGCATCGGGCGAGTCGGACGTTTGCAGATCGTGGCACTTGGACACCAGCTCGTTCTGAGCGAACTGCAGTGCGTACGACTTGGCGATCAACGGGAACAATCGGCGCTGATGCACCAGGTAATCCATGATGAGCACTTCGCCGTCTTCGCCGGGCGCGCTGAATTGCTTGCGCTGCAGGGCATATCGGGTCGCGATGTCCAGCGCTACCCGCGCCGCTGCGCCTGCGCTGCCGCCGACGGTGATGCGTCCACGGATCAGGGTGCCGATCATGGTGAAGAATCGCCGGTTGACGTTCTCGATCGGCGAGCTGTAGGTGCCGTCGGCCGCCACGTCGCCGTACTTGTTGAGCAGGTTCACCCGAGGAACGCGAACGTGGTCGAAGACGATGCGGCCGTTGTCGACGCCCGGCAGGCCGCCTTTGTACTGACAGTCCGATGTCGTCACGCCGGGCAGGTCGTTGCCCTCGCCGTCGCGGATCGGCACCAGGAAGCAGTGCACCCCGTGGTTGACCTGCTCGCCGTTCTCAGTGGTGAGGAGTTGGGCGAACACCGCTGCGATGACCGCGCTTTCGGCTGCGCCGCCGATGTAGTCCTTGCGCGCGTTCGGGGTCTCCGAGTGGATCACGAATTCTTCGGTGGCCGCGTCGTACGTCGCGGTCGTCTCGAGTGCCTGGACGTCGCTGCCGTGTCCGGTCTCGGTCATCGCGAAACAGCCGGGCAGTTCGAGGTTGATGATCTTTTTCACGTAAGCCTCGTGGTGGCGCTCGGTGCCGAGGTTCTCGACGGCGCCGCCGAACAGGCCCCACTGCACGCCGGCCTTCACCATCAGCGACAAGTCTGACATCGCGAGCATCTCGATCGTGGTGACCGCGGCTCCGACGTTGCCGTTGCCGCCGTGCTCTTTGCGGAAGCCGTCGTCAGCTGCGCCCGCGGCCGCCATGATGCTCATCTGCTCGGCCACCTTGGTGCGGGCGATGACGGTGTTCGGTGTGTAGTGCGGGCGGAAGACTTCGTCGGTCAGCCGTTCGCGCATTTGGTTCTTCACGTCGCGCCAGCGTCCGTCGAGCGAGTTGCGCAAATGTTCGGCGATGGTGGTCATACCCGACGGTAACCGATCGCGATCGTGACGCGGCGGTAAGCTCCCCGAGGTCAGCCGACACTTTTACGATCCGGCCGCGAGATGAACAGTTCGTTAACCAAAGGTGGCTATAGTCTGTCGCGCGGTCGCAGCTGCGCGGCCAAGGGAAGGTATGTGATGAGCGGGGTTCCCCGCGCTTTCAGCCAGCAGGGCGCGGTTGAGCTGGAGGTCATTGAATCGGCTCTGCAGCCCAAGTTCAGCGTGGTCTCCGAACCGGAAAGCGCGGCGACGCATACCTGGCTGGATACCTTCGACTGGCGATTGCACTCCGCCGGGATCTCCCTGGGATTCGTCGACGACGGACCGCTGATCATGCAGCTTCCGGACGGAACGCGGTTGCAGGCCCCGCGGGCGGGGGTGAAGTGGCCGGCGGAGCCGCATGCGCTGCCGGACGGGCGGCTGCGCGATGCGTTGACCCCGATCGTCGAGCCACGCGCATTACTGCCCGTCGTCACGGTGCGTTGCGTGACCCGGGAGACCCGGGTGCTCAACAGCGACGAGAAGACCGTCGCTCGGTTGCTGATCGAGAGTGTCGACGACAACGCCGGCCATCTGCGGGTCCAACCGCTGCGTGGTTATGACGACGCCGGCGATCGCATCGCGCAGCTGTTGGCCTCCGTCGACGGATTCACCGCGGTGACGACAACGTCCTACGACCTGGCGCTGACCAATGCGAGTCGCAGGCCGGGTGAGAAGGCGGATTCGCTGCGTCCGGACATGCCTGCGGCGGCGGCGATTGCTGAGATGCTCGACCAGTTCGCGGCTGCCATCGACGAGAACGTGCCCGGCACGATCGCCGCGATCGACACCGAATTCCTGCACGACCTACGGGTCGCGGTGCGGCGCACCCGGTCGATTCTCAAACTCGCCGGCGACGTGCTGCCGGGAGATCTGGCCGAACGTTTCAGCCCGGAATTCAAGTGGCTTGGCGATCTGACCACGCCGGTCCGCGACCTGGACGTCTACCTGCTCGAACTCGACACGATGGCCGGCCGGCTGACCTCGGCCGACCCGAGCGAACTCGATCCGTTCCGAACGTTCCTGGTGCGGCATCGAGCGGCCGAACGCCGTCGCCTGGTGCGCGGTCTGCGGTCGCGACGCTGTCATGAGTTGATCAGCGAGTGGCGCGGTGCGCTGGCACAGGTGGCCGCCGAACCCGACGGCGAGCCTACGGTCGCGGCGTTGGCCCGCCAACGGATCGGGCGGGCCTACCGCAACGCGGTGCGACGCGGAAAACGCATCGACGCCGACTCCCCGAGCGAACACGTGCACTCACTGCGCAAACGGTGCAAAGAGCTGCGTTATCTGCTTGAGGTGTTCCGGCCGGTGTGCGCCCGCGCCCCGCACCGTGGACTACTCAAAGAGCTCAAGGCGCTGCAGGACACGTTGGGCGAGTTCCAGGACGGAGAGGTGCAGCGCGAAGCCATCCACGAGTTCGCCGCGGCGATGATGCAGCAGGGTGCGGCGCCTCCCGCGACGGTCCTGGCGATGGGGGAGTTGGCCGCCCAACTCGACGCGCACCAGCGGAATGCGCGAGCGGCGCTGGCCGGCCGGTTGGAACCATTCCTGGCTGACGCGAACCGTTCGCTGGTGAAGGCGCTGGTGCCGTGATGAAGGTGTACGCGACCTACAACATCAAAGGCGGTGTCGGCAAGACATCGGCGGCGGTCAACCTGGCGCACCTGGCGGCGAGCAGCGGCTACAACGTCCTGCTGTGGGATCTCGATCCGCAGGGCGCTGCCACGTACTTCTTCCGGGTGCGGCCCAAGGTCAAGGGCGGTGGACAGGCGCTGGTCGATGGCACGCGGTCGCTCGACGACGCGATCAAGGCAACCGACTTCGACGGGCTCGACTTGGTGCCGGCGGATTTCCGCTACCGCAACCTGGATGTGCAGCTCGACGACATGAAACGGCCCACCCGCCGGATCCGCCAGTTGCTCCGGCCGCTCGACGGCCAGTACGACGTGGTCTTCCTGGATTGTCCGCCGAGCATTTCGTTGTTGTCGGAAAACGTCATGCATGCCGTGGACACGCTGCTGGTGCCGATGATCCCGGCGACATTGTCGGTTCGCACGTTTGACCAATTGACCGAGTTCGTCGGCGGTTTCGAGGGCCGCCGACCGCAGATTCGCGCGTTCTTCTCGATGGTGGACCACCGCAAGCGGTTGCACCGCGAACTCGTGCAACAACTGTCCGCCGAACGTTCCGGGATCCTGACCACCGCGATTCCTGCGCTGTCGATCATCGAGCAGATGGCCGAAGAACGTGCGCCGGTAACGGCTTTCGCGCCGCACCACGCCGCGGCGCTGTGTTACAAAGCGCTCTGGGCAGAAATCACGGCGTCGGGCTGATCTCGGTGGTCGTCGGTTTGCGCGGCGGCCGTCGCAGCCACCACCGCAGTGCTGCGGTGGCGACCACGCCCAGCCCGGTCAACATCCCCATGTCGAGCAACCACTGGCCGGACGCGTGCTTCCACGAATCATCGTTAATGGCAAGCAGATTCACGGCATGGACGTCGACGGTGGAAGCCAGCGCAGCGAAACTCCACCTGGCCGGCACGAACCACGCGATCTGCTCCAGGCCGAACCGGCCTTCGACCGGGAACATCGCCCCGGCGAACACCAGCGACGCGAACACGATCAGCACGGCCGTCAGCAGGACCTGTTCGGCGTAGGACGCCGTCGCCGAGAGGGCGAGCGCCACCATCGCCGAGACGATCGCAGTGAGGGCCAGGATCACGAACACTTCGAACGTCGCATTGCCCAGTAGGACGGCGCCGTGAGTGGGCGCGCCCTTGCCGACCGCAGCGGTGATGGTGATGATTCCGGTCTGCACGATGGCGACCAGGCTGGTGACGACGATTTTGGCGGTCAGAAACGCCGACGCTGACAGCCCGTGGGATTGTTCGCGCCGGAAGATGCGGCGTTCACCGAAGAGGTCGCGGACCCCGAGTGCGGTGCCCATCACGATGGCGCCGATGTTGAGGACGGCGAGAATCTCAACGGCCTCATCGGGATTGTTGCCGTACGGGTTCGCCGGGCCGAGGCCGGCGTCGCCCGGTACCAACAACGCGACCGCGCCGAAGAGCAGGGGCAGGATCATCAGGAAGATGAGGTAGCGCTGGTCGGCGGCCAACAACCAGGCCTGCCGGCGGGTGGCGACGACGATCTGGCGCCACACGCCGGGGTAGGTCGGCGGGTTCAGGTCTTCGGCGTTCTCTGCAGGTGCCTCGACGGGGCGCTCGGCGACCGGAGCCTCGTGCTGGCGGGCAAGGTACTCGTCGTGTGCGCCATAAGGATCGGCGCTGACGCGCGTGACGATCTCGGTCCAGTTGCCGGTGCCCAGCTCCGAATCGATCTCCGTCGGCGCGCCGGCGAACGCCGGGATTCCCGTCGGCGTGAGTATCAGCACGTGATCGCAGCCGTCGAGGTCACTGGGCGAGGTGGTGGCAACCACGACGACGCGTCCCTCGTCGGCGAGTCGACGCAGCGTCGCCTTCAATCGTTGCTGCGCCGCCGGATCGAGTCCGGCGGTCGGCTCGTCGAGAACGAGCAGCGCCGGACTGGTCAACAATTCCACTGCCAGCGACGCATGCTTGCGTTGTTCGGCTGAGAGATTCTTCAACTGAACGCTGCGCAGCGAGCTCAGTTTCATGTCGTCGATGACGGAGCGGACCACCTCGTCGCGACGCTCGGCGGAAGTGCTTGGTGTGAAACGCAATTCGGCGGCATAGCGCAATGCTTGTTCAACCGTCAATTGTGGATGCAGCAGATCGTGGCGTGGCACCACTGCCACACGTGGACGCACGAAATCGGCTGCGACATCGTGGCCGCCGAAATCGACCGTGCCTGCGCTTGGTTGGGCCGCACCGCCCAGCACATCGGCCAGCGCAGACGTGCTTGCCTCCGAGAGCCCGATGACCGCGGTGAGTGTGCCCGGCGCCGCGGTAAAGGACACATCCGCCAGCGCCTGGTCGCCGTCGACGCTGAACCGGATGCGACGCACTTCCAGCGGGCCGTCGATGGCCACCGGTTGCGGTTCGGGCGCGGGAGAGTCGGGCTGTGGGTCATCCGGTTGTGCCAGCGCGGTCATGGGCGCGGCCTCGCTCTGCTGATCTTTAGCTCTCTGCGGCAACAGCTTTCGCGATGCGCCGGCGAGCCGTTGGACGGCCGCACCGCGCCCGCTCGGAGCGATCGCTGACGGCGATTCAGCTTCCTGGCCAGCCGATTGTGGCAGTGACGTGGTGGGTGCGACTTCGTGCGGGCGGGCTTCGGACTTCTGCGGCAGGAGTTTTCGTGCTGCGCCGGAAAGGCGCTGGACGGCCGCACCGCGTTTACGCGGACCCGCGGGCAGGACCGGCGTGAAGTCGGGGTGTGCGTGCGCGGCCGTTGGCTGCACCGACCAGGGCGCAGAGCCCGAGGGGGGCCCGGGGGGCTGTGGGGGCTGTGGGGGCTGCGGCGGTGCCTGCCGAGGCGGTGGTGGCGGGCTCGCCGGTGGGGGAGGCCGGTGCGGCGGTGGTGGAAGGGGGCGCGGTGGTGGTGCCGACCACGGCGGGGGACCCGGCGGCGGTCCGACGAATTGTTGCGGGGATGGCGGAGGTGGAACGGGCGGCCGCGGGCGTTGGATTGGCCGCGGCGGGGGCGGCGGTGGTAGCGGTGCGCGCGGGGCGGGGCGGGGCGGCGGCGCAGGCCGGGGTGGCGGCGGTGGAGGGACTTGGAAGACCAGTCGCGGCCCGTGTTGGGGATCGCCGAGAGTGATCGCCCGGCCGTCGTGGATGAAGACCGTCGACATCCGCACCCCGTCGACGTAGATCCCGCCTTCGGTGCGGTCGACCGCGATCCACTGGCCGCCGCTGTAATGCAGCACGACCTGGGTCCCTACGGCCGCGCCGTCGAGGCGGATGTCGGCTGCGTTGTCGTGACCGATGATGACGTCGCGGCCCGGGGGAAAGGCGTACCTATGGGGACCGAACCAGACGATCAAAGGGGAACCGAACGACCCATCGGTCGGCATTGCAACCCCCTTTCGCGCCCATCATCTTGGAGCCGAGCGACGATTGTCCACTCGCCATGATGCGCTGATCACCGATCGGGGGCGTCGGCGCAGGCAGTTAGCCGCTGGGGCAGAGGCTATCGAGATGTGGCCGGGCGTGGGGCGGGCGCCGAGTCGTCGAGCAGGCGGCGCAGCACGGCCACGGCGTCTACCAGCGTTTGCCGGTCGGCGGCATTCAGCTTGCCCAGCTGCGGTTCGATCGCGCTGGCCCGGTCGGCGCGGACTCGGTTGAGAGTTCGCATGCCTTGTGCGGTAATCCGGATGCGGACCGCACGGGCGTCGCCGGGATCGGCCGTTCTCGTGACCAGGCCGGCGTCTTCGAGCCGTCGCACCTGCGTGGTCATTGTCGGCTGCGAGCAGTGGTCCACCGCGGCGAGATCGCAGATCCGCGCTTCGCCGTGGGCGTCGATGGTCGACAGCAATCGAGCCTGGGCGGCCGGCAACTGCATCTGGATGCGTTGGGTAGCGAAGCGGTTGAGCCGAGCGACGACGCCGAGCAGATCCGCGCCCAGACCGGCACTGGCCTCCTCGGCCGCGCCACGCTCGGTGATTGCGGATGACGTCATACGTATATAGTTGCATAGCTAGGCTATCTAGACCACTTACCGAGCAATTTATTGCCGCTAATACCCGTTACCGCCGCAGTTCGCCGGGGGGAGCATCCCGCGACAACTGGCAGAATCGATGAAATGAACGCGACTCGCTCCGCGTCCGGAACCCGGAGTTCTGGATCGCTGCGCCCCGGCGAACTCGCGCAGGCATCGGTCATGGCCGCCCTCTGCGCGGCGACCGCCATCATTTCCATCGTCGTTCCGTTCGCCGGCGCGCTGGCGCTGTTGGGCACCGTGCCGATGGGGCTGCTGGCCTATCGCTACCGGTTTCGCGCGCTCGTGACGGCGACGGTCGCCGCGGCGTTGATCGCCTTTTTGATCGCCGGACTCGGCGGCCTGATGACGGTGGCCAACAACGCCTACGTCGGCGGGCTCACCGGCGTCATCAAACGCCGGGGTCGCGGTATTCCGACGGTGCTCGTCGTCTCCTTCATCGCCGGAGCCCTGTTCAACATCGTGGCAGTTGGCGCGTTGGCAGTGCTATCGCGGTTGCGGCACCTGATCTTCGACACGCTCAGCGCCAATACAGATGGGATCGCGGCCCTCTTGACCTCGATCGGTCGCTTTGCGATCGCGCATCCATTCCCGCTCAGCACGCGCATCGGGCCCGCGCTCGAGAAGACCGCCCGTGGACTGCAGTGGTTCGTCAGCCAGGCGCTGCACTATTGGCCGCTGCTGCTCTTCGCCAACGGCCTCGTCTCGCTGATGATCGTGTCCTTGATCGGGTGGTGGGCGCTGTCGCGTGTGTTGGACCGGATGCGCGGAATCCCCGATGTGCACAAATTGGATGCGCCGCTGGACAATGCGCCCGTCGGGCCGGTCCCCGTGCGGTTGGACCAGGTCAGCTTCCGATACCCGCACGCCGACCATGATGCGCTGCGCCCCGTCAATTTGGACGTGCAAGCCGGTGAGCACCTCGCCATCACCGGAGCCAACGGGTCGGGCAAGACGACGCTGATGCTTGTGTTGGCAGGCCGGGAGCCGACGTCGGGCCTTATCGAACGCCCGGGCTCGGTGGGCCTTGGCCGCCTCGGTGGCACCGCAGTGGTCATGCAGCATCCGGAAAGTCAGGTACTGGGTACCCGGGTTGCCGACGACGTGGTGTGGGGTCTGCCGCCGGGAACGCCGGTCGACGTGGACGGGTTGCTCGCCGAAGTCGGCCTCGATGAGCACGCCGACCGTGACACCGGAAGTCTGTCGGGGGGTGAGCTGCAGCGGCTGGCGGTCGCCGCCGCGCTGGCACGCGAGCCCGCGCTGCTCATCGCCGACGAGGTCACCAGCATGGTCGACCAGCAAGGGCGGGAGGCGCTGCTCGGCGTGCTGTCCGGTTTGAAGAGTCGCCACCGGACGTCGCTCATTCACATCACGCATTACAACAACGAAGCTGAATCTGCCGATCAGACAATCAATCTCAGCGAGTCCGGGGACAACACCGGCATGGTCGAGACGCTGGCCGTCGCGGCTGCGACTCCGGTGACGGGCCACGAGTCCGGCCCGCCGGTCCTCGAAGTGGCTGGTGTCGGGCACGAATACGACAGCGGCACGCCGTGGGCCAAGACCGCGCTGCGCGATATCAGCTTCACCGTGCAGCAAGGGGAAGGCTTGTTGATCCATGGCGGCAACGGTTCCGGGAAGTCGACGCTGGCGTGGATCTTGGCCGGGCTGACCGTGCCGACGACCGGCACCTGCCTGCTTGAGGGCCGCCCGACGCACGAGCAGGTCGGCGCGGTCGCGCTGTCGTTCCAGGCGGCGCGACTCCAGCTGATGCGCAGCCGGGTCGACGTGGAAGTCGCCTCGGCAGCGGGCTTTTCGCCCAAAGACCAGGACCGCGTCGCCGCCGCGCTGGCCGTCGTGGGGCTCGACAGCGGGTTGACCATGCGACGCATCGATCAGCTCAGCGGCGGTCAGATGCGCCGGGTCGTGCTGGCCGGCCTACTGGCCCGCTCGCCGCGGGCGTTGATTCTCGACGAGCCCCTGGCGGGTCTGGACGCCGTCACGCAAAGCGGCTTGCTGCGACTGCTCGAGGATCTCCGGCGCGAACAGGGTCTGACCGTCGTGGTGATGTCCCATGACGACACCGACATGCACGAGCTGTGTCCGAACACCGTGGACCTCAGCGACGGAATGCTCCACGTGGCCGCGACGACGGCCGGCGGACTTTCATGACCAGCGCACCACCAGAAGAGCACTCCACTCCCAAGCCGACCCGGTCGGTCGTGCTGTTGCGCCCGGTGCCGGGCAACTCGGCGATCCACGAGTTGTGGGCTGGCACCAAACTCCTTGCGGTCGGTGCCATCTCGATACTGCTGACCTTCAGTCCGGGCTGGATCACCATCGGACTGGTCGCTGCGCTGGTGCTGACGGCGGCGCGCATCGCGCGCATCCCGCGCGGCGTCCTCCCCGGCATACCGCGCTGGTTCTGGATGCTGTTGGCTCTCGGCGGCATCTCTGCGGCGCTGGCCGGCGGACACCCGGTGATCGATGTGGCCGGAACGTCGGTCGGACTCGGCGGGCTGTTGAACTTCCTGCGGATCACTGCGTTGTCGATCGTCTTGCTGGGTCTGGGGGCGATGGTGTCGTGGACCACCAACGTCGCCGAAATAGCACCTGCGGTCGCCACTTTGGGCCGCCCGCTGAGGCTGCTGCGGATTCCGGTCGACGAGTGGGCCGCCACGCTGGCTCTTGCGCTGCGCGCCTTCCCGATGCTGATCGAGGAGTTCCGGGTGCTGTATGCCGCGCGCCGGTTACGGCCCAAACGGGTAGCGGACACCCGCAGGGCACGCCGGCGGCGTTGGGCGACGGAACTGCTCGATCTGCTGACCGCGGCGCTGACAGTGACATTGCGGCGCGCTGACGAGATGGGCGATGCCATCACGGCGCGTGGCGGCATCGGCCAGATCTCGGCGATACCGTCGCGGCCGAAACGGGCAGACTGGCTGGCGATCTCGATCACCATCGGGGTCTGTGTCGCGGCAGCCTTGCTCGACGTCCCACCCGTGCGGCCCTAGCCACCTAACGGCCCGCGGCAGCGTTCGCGGCGGCCTGAGCGTTTCGGAGCGTCGACGCGATATCGCCTCGGCCGAGAAACATTTCATCGAAGTACGGCTTGATCTCCTGATTCCCGGCGGCGTATCCGGCACCGCCGGGCGCGGAGATCCGCGGACCGTCGAGGACCGCGAAGAATGGTTTGACGTCGACGCTCTTGCTCTTCCAGTAGTCGAAATAGACCTGCTGGGCCGACCTGACCGCAGGGATGGCGCTGCCGTGGCGGCCCACGTACTGGTTTCCCTCGGTGCTGCCCATCCAGGCCAGCACCTGGCGCACCGCGTCAGGGTGTGCGGACGCCGCATTGGCCGCCGCGGCAATACCGTTGGTGACGCTGACGCGACCCTTCGGCCCCGTGGGCAGCAAGGCCACGCCCCACCGGAAATTGGCCTGCGCCGCTATCGATGCCAGGCTGTAGGTGCCGGACTGAAAGAGTGCCATTCTGCCGGCGAGGAATTGGTTGCGCGAGAAGTCGCCATTCTCGTTGGTGTCTGAGGCAGGCGGGGCGAAGTGGTCGTTGTTGATCAGCTTGGCCAGATAGGTGAACGCCTCGATCGCCCCGGGGTTGTCGAACGCGAACTGGTCACCGTTCTGGAACACCCCGCCTGCCGACCCGATGTAGTTGAGGTAGATGCCTTGCGGGTCGTTCGCCGCGTTGTACGCGTACTGCCGGATGCGTTCGTGGTCGAAACCCGGTGTGGCCGCGGTGCGTCCAACGGCATCGACGGTGAGCCGGGCCAGCATTGGCCGCAACGTGTCGTGGGCGTCCGGAGCCCAGCGCAGATCCGCCAACGAGCCGGCGTCGATGCCCGCGGCGTCGAGCAGATCCGCGTTGTAGTACACCGCGACACCGGCATCGGTGAGTTGGGGGACAGCCCACAGCGTGTGGTTGCGGGTGAACTGGTCGACCACCGAGGATTCCCACGCTGAGCTTGCTTGTGGTCCAAGGGTTTTCCCGATGTCCATCAGTCGGCCGCTGTCCGCGTACCCGGCAAGGAAGGCATTGGATATCCAGAAGATGTCGTCGGCGCTGCCGCCTGCGACATCGGTGCGCAGCGTGTTGAAGTAGGTCGAGTACGAGACCACATCGGTCTGCACCTCGATGTCGGGGTGCGCCCGACTGAACGCGGCAAACGACTGCCGATAGGCCTTCGCGACCTGCTGGTCCCACAGTCGGACCGTCACCACGGTCTTTCCGCTGGGCGGACGGGCCGTGACGTCCAGCAGCACCGCAGCGGCGGCCAGCAACGCGGCCACCAACACCCAGCCCACGGCGACCAGTGTGGAGAATCGGGGCCGGCTCACTTGAGCCCTGTGACGACGATCGAGCGCACGATGTGCCGTTGGAAAATCAAGAACAACGCGAGCAGTGGCACGACGGCGACGCCGACCGCGGCCATCACCAGCGTCCATTGCGCGTTGTAGCGCGACTGCAACGCGGCCGTCGCCACCGTCAGTACCTGCCACTTCGTTCCGCTGGTGATGATCAGCGGCCACAGGAAGTGGTGCCACTCCGAGACGACGGTGATCAGCATCAGCGTGACGATCACGGCCCGACTCGACGGCACCACCACGTGCACGATCACGTCCAGTGTGTTGGCGCCGTCCAGGTAAGCGGCGTTGATCAGGTCGTCCGGGATCGCGCGGAAATGCTGGCGCAGCAGGAAGATTGCGTACGGGGAACCGAAGACGAACGGCAAGACCAACGCCCAGAACGTGTTACGCAGCCCGAGTTGCGCCATCATCAGATACAGCGGCACGACCGTCACACTGCCCGGCACCATCAAGGTCGCGAGATACACCCAGAACACTTTGTCCCGGCCAGGGAAACGCAGACGTGCGAACGCGTATGCGGCAAGGATCGACGAGCTCAGCTGCCCCAGTAGGCTCACCGCCGTCATCAATGCCGTCACCGCAAGTGCGCGGCTGAACCCCGCGCCGGCCAGACCGGTGTAATTGGACAGCGTCGGCGGCCGCGGCCAGGTCAACGGTGCGCCCGTCGCGAACTGATGCGCAGTGGTGAACGAGGTCAGCAAGCCAAACGCGAACGGCGCCAGCGTGATCACCGCGCCCAGCGCCAGGCCGAGGTAGACCAGTCCTGCCGACGGCGTTCTAGGTGAGGTCATAGCTGACCCGCCGCCGGAAGTAGAGATGTTGAAGGAGGGTGATGCTGACCAGGATGACGAACAGCACCACCGCCATCACCGAGGCGCGACCGATCGCCGCGGCTCCGAAGGCCTCGGCGTAGATGCGGTGCGCTACCAAATCGGTGCGGTCTTGGGGGCCGCCGCCGGTCAACGCATAGACGGTGTCGAAAACCTGTGCGGCACTGATGACTCCGGTAACCAGAACGAAGAACATGGTCGGCCGCAACATCGGCAGTGTGATCCGGCGAAACCGCTGCCAGGACGTCGCGCCGTCGGTGCGTGCCGCTGAGTGAATCTCTTCGGGGATGGCCAGGATGCCGGCGAGGAAAAACAGCGCGACGTAGCCGACGTTGCTCCAGATGACCACAGCCGACACCACCGGTAGCGCCAGCCCGGGATTGGTGAGCCATTCGATGCGATGCCCCAGCACGGTACTGACCGCGCCGTCGGTGGGTGCCAGAATCCAGCGCCACAGCACCCCGATCGCCAGCGGGACGGCAATCCACGGCAGCACGTAAATCGTGCGGAACAGTCCGCTGCCGGGCAGATCACGCGCCAGCATCGACGCAACCGCCAGCCCGAGCACGGTCTGGGTCGGGACGACGATCGCCACAAACGTCAGCGTCACCAGCAGCGAGTTGCCGAAACTCGAATCGGTCAGCACCGACCGCCAATTTGCGCCGCCGACATACTCGATCGGCCCCAACAGGTTCCACCTGTGCAAGCTCAGCCACACCACCACCAGGATCGGTAGCAGCAGAAACGCGATCACGCCGAACAGGCTGGGCGCGAGCAGCGCATACCCCAGCACGGTGGATCGACGGGGCGCAGCCAGACCGGTGGTCATAAACGTATTAAAGCCAATCATTACGGTGGAGGACGTGACACCGAACCGGGGGATCGATGCCGACTTTCTCAGTGTGCCGCGCCACGAATTGGCCGATGCCGCGCTGTCCGCGGCCGTCGCGGCCGGAGCCACCCACGCCGACCTGCGCATACATCGCCTCGTCACCGAGATCATCCAGCTGCGCGACGGCGAGCTCGAGACCGCGGTAATCACCCGCGACATCGGCCTGGCGGTGCGGGTGGTCGTCGACGGCACGTGGGGATTCGCGTCACACGCCGAACTCTCACCGGACGTCGCAGCGCAAACGGCGCGCCGTGCGGTGTCGGTGGCCACCACGTTGGCCGCACTGAACACCGACCCCGTCGAGTTGGCCGCCGAGCCGGTGTACACCGATGCCACCTGGGTGTCGCGTTACGAGATCGACCCGTTCACGGTGCCCACCGCCGACAAGATCGCCGTGCTCGACGAATACTCCGGCAGGCTGCTGGCTGCCGACGGTGTCGATCACGTGTCGGCCGGGCTGAACATCGTCAAAGAGCAGACGTTCTACGCCGACACCTTCGGCTCGTCGATCACCCAGCAACGGGTGCGGCTGATGCCGATGCTGGAGGCGATCACCGTGGACGCGGGTTGCGGATTCGACTCGATGCGCACGCTGGCGCCCCCGATGGGCCGTGGTTGGGAAGTAATCGCCGGCGACGACGTCTGGAACTGGACCGACGAGCTCGCGCAGCTGCCGTCGCAACTGGCTGAGAAGGTCAAAGCGCCCAGCGTGACACCCGGCCCGACCGACCTGGTGATCGACCCGACCAATCTGTGGCTGACCATCCACGAATCCATCGGCCACGCAACCGAATACGACCGGGCCATCGGCTACGAGTCGGCATATGCGGGCACCTCGTTCGCCACCCCCGACAAGCTCGGCACGCTGCACTACGGATCCCCGGTGATGAACGTGACTGCCGACCGTACCGTCGAATTCGGCTTGGCCAGCATCGGTTACGACGACGAGGGGGTGGCCGCGCAGAGCTGGGACCTGGTGCGCGACGGCATTTTCGTCGGCTATCAACTGGACCGGGTGTTCGCTCCGCGACTGGGTCATGCCCGGTCCAACGGCTGCTCCTACGCCGATTCGCCGCACCACGTGCCGATCCAGCGGATGGCCAACGTGTCGTTGCAACCCGGCCCCGAGGACATCAGCACCGACGACCTGATCGCGCGGGTGGACAACGGCATCTACATCGTGGGCGACCGGTCGTGGTCAATCGATATGCAGCGCTACAACTTCCAGTTCACCGGTCAGCGGTTCTACCGCATTCGGGACGGCCGGTTGGACGGCCAACTGCGCGACATCGCGTATCAGGCCACCACCACCGACTTCTGGAACTCGATGGAAGCCGTCGGTGGCCCGTCCACGTGGCGTCTCGGTGGTGCCTACAACTGCGGCAAGGCCCAGCCGGGCCAGGTGGCCGCCGTCAGCCACGGTTGCCCGTCGGCGTTGTTCCGCGGGGTCAACGTGCTCAACACCCGGATCGAGGCGGGCCTGTGATCGGCGCGCAGCAGGTCATCGACATCGTTTTGGACACCGCGGCACGGCGTGGCGGCGCCGACGAAACGATCGTGTTGGTCAGCGACCGCATCGCCACATCGCTGCGGTGGGCGAACAATTCGATGACCACCAACGGCGTATCGACCGCGCGGCAAGTCACCGTCATTTCGATTGTCCGCCGAGGCAACACCGCACGGGTCGGCTCGCTGACCTCGGCTGAGGTGGACCCGTCGGTGCTCGATGGCCTGGTCGCGGCGTCGCAGGCTGCTGCGGCGTCGGCGCCCGAGGCCCGCGACGCCGCGCCACTGCTGAACGGCAACACCGTGCCCGCGGACTGGGATGCGCCGACTCCGGCGACCGGGCCCGAGGTGTTCTCGAACATCGCCGGCCCGTTGGCGCACGGATTCCGCGGCACCGACCAGTTGTTCGGTTTCGCCAGGCACGCTCTGGAAACGGTGTTCCTGGCAACATCGAGCGGGCTGCGCCGCCGCTACACCCAGCCGACCGGGTCGGTGGAGATCAACGGCAAACGCGACGGCGCCAGCGCCTGGGTGGCCGTCGGCGCACCCGACTTCGCCTACGTGGCAACGGATTCGCTGCTCGAGGAGCTGTCGCTGCGACTGGGTTGGGCGCAGCGCAGCGTCGAGTTGCCCGCGGGGCGTTACGAGACGATCCTGCCGCCGTCGGCGGTGGCCGACATGATGGTCTACCTGGGGTGGTCGATGACCGGCCGCGGCGCGCAAGAGGGCCGCACGGCGTTGTCGACGCTCGACGGCGGCACCCGGGTGGGGGAGAAGCTGACCGACCTGCCGCTGACGCTGTACTCCGATCCGTCGGCGGTCGGGCTGGGCTGCACTCCGTTCGTCGCTGCGGCCAGTTCGTCGGAGACGTTGTCGGTCTTCGACAACGGGATGGACATCGGCCGGGTGGACTGGATTCGCGACGGCACGATCAACGCGCTGGCCTACCCACGTGCTGCGGCGGCCGAATTCAGCGCACCCGTCGCGGTGGCCGCCGACAACGTGCTGATGACCGGCGGCGGCACCGAACTGGCCGACATGATCGCCGAGACCGAGCGCGGGTTGCTGCTGACCACGTTGTGGTACATCCGCGAGGTCGATCCGACGACGCTGCTGCTCACCGGGTTGACCCGCGACGGGGTCTACCTGCTCGAAGACGGCGAAGTGACGGCGGCAGTCAACAACTTCCGATTCAACGAGAGCCCGCTGGATCTGCTGCGACGGGCCAGCCAGGCCGGTGTCAGCGAGCCGACTCTGCCGCGGGAGTGGGGCGACTGGGTCACCCGCACGGCGATGCCGTCGCTGCGGATTCCCGACTTTCACATGTCATCGGTGAGCCAAGCGACATAATCCAGGTGTGGTGTTGCACGACGATGTGACGCGTCTGGTCGCGTTGGCCTCCGGCGAGGGTCGGACAATCGCTCTGGTCCGCAGGGTGTGCGCGCAGACCCTCGGGTTGCCGGAGCTTCCGGCCGAGGTCGCGGTGGCCGGCCCGGAAACCGATGCCGACACCGTGGTCGCGCACTTCGCCGAGCAGTTCAGTACCGACGTCACAGCGATCGGCGCCGGGCAGCGCTCGGAGTTGTGGAAAACACTGGGGAACAGCACATTTGGTGCCGTCGTGCAGATGTATATCGCCGACTTCGTTCCTCGGGTGCGCGCCGGGTTGGAAGCGCTGGGCGTCGGCGCCGACTATCTCGGCTGGGTTGCCGGGCCGGTGTCGTGGGATCACACCAGCGATCCGTCCGACACGGTGTTCAACGGCTTTCTGCCGAAGGTCGCCCGGCTACGTGAGCTCGATGCGCTGACGGCGGAGGTGGTTCAGGCTGCGCGGCGCGGCCCAACACAACTGCCGGCTGTGCAAGTCGCTGCGCGAGACGACGGCGCTGGACGCGGGCGGATCGGAGACGATCTACGGCGACATCGAGCGATTCGAGGCGTCGGCGCAACTGACCGATGGCCAGAAGGCGGCGTTGCGCTATGTGGACGCGCTGATCTGGTCGCCCGCTCACATCGACGCCGGCATCGCTGCGGGGGTACGTGCGCACTTCTCCGACGCCCAGGCCGTCGAGCTGACCTTCGATGTCATGCGCAACGCCAGCAACAAGATCGCGGTGGCGTTGGGCGGCGATGCCGCCCGCGTCGAACACGGCACTGAGCAGTACTTGCTCGACGTCGACGGTCAGACGGTATTTGCCTGACGCAGCGGGTCGGGCGGCACCAGCGCCCTGCGCGACGCTAACCTCGACGTCGTGCAGGGGCTTCGGGGGACCAGTCGTTATCGTGGATCTCCCTGCAGCTTATTGATCCAGGGGCGGTAGCTCAGTTGGTTAGAGCCGCGGACTCATAATCCGTAGGTCGCGGGTTCGAGCCCCGCCCGCCCCACTGTAAAAGGACTGGTCAAGGGCTATCTGATCTATTTGGTTCACCCGCGAAGGGCTGTTCGTCCCGGCGTTGTCCCGGCGACCGGCGCGGGTGTGTGCTCATGAGCTAATTCTCGGGGCACCTGGGTCGGCGCTGCTGAAATCACAAAAGCCTCGTAAACGCCACGGCGTGTCCCGGAGGACGAGTTCCTCATGGTGTGTTGCTTCCCAGGCTGTTGATGGTGCGCGCCAATTAAAACGTTAGGCACGACCTGCTTATCTAGCTGGCGCGCACCGGGGTGTTCGTGTGCTGGGATTGCTGTCTCAGTAGTCCCTGCAGAAGAAGTTCAAACGGTCGATCATCCAGCGCTATCGGGGCGTTTGGGAATCCACCGTCATCGGCAGACGCCGCCGCCCCTGCTGCACCGTGCTTCTGCGTCATCCTGGCGAGAAGTACCGACCCCCGAACAAGTTCCGACACCGCGGAGTAAGTGTCGTGCGCTGTCTGCTCATCGAGACCGGCTTGGGTCATGCCGGCGATCGCTTTCTGCGTCTCCTGTTCGCCGAGTCGTCGAGCCATCGGACTCAGTGCGCCTCGAATGAGGATCAAATCCGTCAACACCGGATCGCCGAGGAATATCCGGCGCACACCGCGTGCGTGCGCCATCAACGATTCGCGCCAATCGTCCGACTCGGCATAGGCCGGCAACCCGCTGCGACGCAACGCGCGGTCGGTCATGGCGTCGAGAAGTTCCGACTTATTGCGAATGTGCCAGTAGATGCTGGTTACACCGACGTCGAGCGATTTGGCGATCAGTGGAATGCTCACCTGCTCGATTGAGGAGTCTGCTGCTATCTCAAAGGCCGTCTCGACGATCGCGTCTTCGGTCAGCGAGCCGCGCGGTCGCCGGACTGATTGTCGCTGCGGCTTCGAAGCCTGCACCCTCACCCCTCACTCACCGTGTGACATTTATCGTGTCATGATCGGCAGCTTGGACCACCCGCGCACGCTGGCGGTGTGTGCCTTTGCCGCTCCGGCGTAGTCGACGTCCCACTCCGGCCACCGCTTGAGTAGCTCTTCCAGCACGACCCTCGCTTGCATGCGTGCCAGCGAGGTACCGAGGCAGAAGTGCAGACCCTGGCCGAAGCTGAGGTGGCCGCCTCTGCGGTGAATGTCGAACCGCTCGCCGTTTGGGAAACGCGCATCATCGCGGTTGGCAGATCCATTGAGCAGCAACATAATCGATCCCTCCGCGATCGGCGTGCCGAGACATTCCGTATCGTGGGCGACGTAGCGCGCCTGCACCGGTGAAGGAGCTTCGAAGCGCAGCACTTCCTCGATGGCACCCGAGATCAGTTCGGGGTCGGCAACGAGCTCGCTGCGCTGATCCGGGTGATCGGCCAGCAGCTGGCACGCGAAACCGATGAGCCGGGTGGTGGTTTCGTTGCCGGCACCGGCAATCATGCTGGTGTACGTGAGCACCTCGGTGCGCGTTAGCTTGCGCGTTCCACCGTCGTCTTCCACTTCGGCGTTCAGCAGCTGCGTCATCAGGTCGTCGGATGGGTGGTCGGCCCGCCAGTCGATGTACTCAGAGAACAACAGATACGACTCTTCGAATGCATTGTCGGCAACCGCGAACTGGCCCTCCTTCAGATCAATAGCGTTGTTCGTGGTGTCCCGGATCAGCTGCTGGCCCTGCTTGGGGATACCAAGCAAATAACCAATGGTGCGCATCGGGATCAGGGCACCGAGGTCGGCGATGACGTCGAATTCGTGCTGCCCCAATAGCGAATCGAGAGCCCCCACACAGAACTGGCGTGTCAACGGTTCGATGGCAGCCATTCGGCGCGGGGTGAATACTTTCGACAGCAGTCGCCGATGCAGGTCGTGCTGCGGTGGGTCCTCGAACAGGATCACTCCCGGTGGTACTTCCAGACCACTCTTGATGACATCCATGACGGTGCCACGGCCCGACCGGTAGGTCTGCCAGTTCGGCAGCTCACGGGCGACGTCATCCCATCGACTCAGCGCGTAGAAATCATGTGGCTCGTTGTAGTACAGCGGCGCTTCCTCGCGCAGCCGCCGCCACACCGGATATGGATCGTCGTCGATCGCGAAGTCGAACGGGTCGTAATACAGGTCAACGGCTTTCGGGCGTGTCATGTCAGCGCCGGGTCTGACGGGTCACGATCGACGGGCCGGCCAGTGGCACGTCCAGGAGTCCGGGCTCGGCGTCGATGACTGCCGGGATGGCGTTGATGGCGGCCATCGCCGTCGCGGCGACGCCGGGGTTGGTGGCGTCATCTGGCATGGGGTCCAGATGTAGGTCGAGGGTCATGTTCGGGTTTCCTTCGATGCGGAACACCATGCCGCCCTGACCGGGTTGTGCTGGGCGCGGCCAAGAGTCGGGCCACGGCGTCGACGTCACCGCCGCGAAGTACTGAACCGAGACGACGGGGCGCTCGTTCTGGATCGCGGCGAGCTGCCAACGGTGGCCGCAGATGGTGCCCTTCGGGATCACTCCCAGGGCGGTGTCGAGGTCGTTCGGGGCGAGGATGGTCTCCCAGTCCAGCGCCACACGTTCGACGTCCACGCCGAGCGTGTCGGCGATGTAGCGCACGACGGGCTCCCAGTCATTGTTGACCTTGCCGACAGCGATGCGAATCGGGACATGTCCGTTGGGCTTTCCGAATCCCATCGACTCGTGGAGCACCTCCCAGATCGGATAGGACAAGTCGAGGTCGACGGCGTACTCGTCCATGCGGTACGTGTCGATCACCCCGGCGCCGGCCAGCAGGGCGGTGGGCAGATTGAGGCTGACGAAGCCGGGTTCGCATCCGGTGGCGTAGAAGGTTGCGTTGCCTTTACGTGCTGCGTTTTTGATCGGTTCGCGCCAGTTCGCCGGTGCCGCCTTCGGATACACCATGGGGATCGCGGAGATGGTGACCACGTTGATCCCGGCTTCCAGGTAGCCGACGATGTCGGCGATCACCTCGCCTTCACGGCGAACGGCGGTCGCGCAGTAGGCGATGCAATCAGGCTGGGCGTCCAAGACCGCTGCGAGGTCGTCGGTCGCCGCGATGCCGACATCGGGGCGACCGCATAAAGCGCCGGCATCCGTGCCTACCTTCGCCGGCGAGGACACCTTGACCCCGACCAGTTCCAGTGCGGGATCGTCGATGACCGCGCGCAGCGCAACGCTGCCCGTCATGCCGGTGCCGACGTGAACGACGCGGCGCGTCGCGGCGTCGGGGGATGAAGTCACAGGTCGTGCCTCTCAGTGCGGTGGGAGCGGTTGCCAACACATCAGGTCGCAACTTACTGTATGCGCAACCAGTATGACTTACCAGTAGCTGTTGCAGTAACGGCGGCGGACGAGGGGTACGGCGCGCGTGTCGAAGCGGACGGTCGTCATCACTGGGTCGAGCGACGGTGTCGGCGCAGCAGCGGCCCGGCGGTTGGCGGCCGCCGGCGACCACGTCGTTGTCATCGGTCGCTCCGTGTCCAAGACGAAGGCGATCGCCGACGAACTCGAAACCGACCACCTCTGTGTGGATTTCGCGGATCTCGCCCAGGTGCGTGCCCTGGCCGAGGAGCTGCGGCAGCGATATCCCCGAATCGACGTGCTGGCCAACAACGCAGGAAGTGTCTTCGCAGCCGATGGCCCCACCGCCGACGGGTTCGACAGCGTGCTCCAGGTGAACTACTTTGCAGCGTTCCTTCTCAGCACCTTGCTGATGGACGTCTTCATCGCGTCGAAGGCCCGTGTCATCTGCACGTCGAGTTCGTCGCAACGGCTGATGCGCCCAGGTGTATCGGTGAACGACCTGCTCTGCACCAAGCCGGTGCGCCCGACGGTTGCCTACGGGCGCTCCAAGATCGCGCTCGTGATGTTCGCTCGCGAATTACACCGTCGCTACGGCGGATTCGGTGTATCCGCCGCGTCGTTCCACCCCGGATTCGTCAATAGCAACTTCGGCCCGGCATCGGGTTCACGCGTTCTCGCGGTCATGCAACGAGCGCATACCGAACGCCTCGTCGGTATCACCCCAGAGGTGGCGTGCGATCAGCTGGTGTGGCTGGCTTCAAAAGGCTGCGAAGACTTTGAGCCGGCCGGCGAGTATTTCGTGAAACGCCGCGTCGGTCGCGCGCATCGGACCACGTACGACCCGCGCCGCACCTACGAGCTGTGGGAGCGGACGGCCGCCCTGGTGAACCGATGCTAGGAGTCCCGGACGTGGTCGACCTCGCGCAAAAGCGGCTTTGCAGCGGCCTGGATCTCCCGAATCGTCATGGCGCGCAGGGGATGTATGGCAAGAACCAGCGCAATGCGCTCGTCGGCGTCGAGTACCGGTGCGGAAATGGTTGCGACTGGGTGCGCGCCGCGGGTGCTGTCATTCGGCAGCGGGTCGGCCGAGGCGAATTCCACCCGCAACTGGTCGATGACGGAACGCAGATTGCGAGGGATCACGTCTCCGGACAGCGTGCCAATCGCTTGGGCCGCTTGGCTCAACGCAGGTGTCATCCAGTCGACGTCGTAACCGCGCTCGCGGGTGCGGGTCAGCACGGTGCGCAAGCGCTGGTGCAGACCCGCATCGTCGGCACCGCGTCGAATCCAGGCTTCTTGCTCGTCCGTGCTGTCCCACGCCGCGAAGGCGATACCGAATGGCGGCGCGTAAGGGATGCGCTCGTTGGGTTCAACGACCGCGGACAGGTCCGCGGGATACTCGAAGGCGGTGATCACCAGATCGTCACCTGCTCGCTCCAGGACGGATGCAGCCATATCAGTCGTATCGACCAGTCGCCGAATCGAGGCGCGTGCGAGATGGGCCAGCGGGCGGCCGATGTCGAGGCTGGAAGCGACGAGCGTCAGTGCAGGGCCGAGCGTGAATGCCTTGGTCACCGGGTTGCGAGTAACCCAGCCGCGATCGAACAGCGTCTTGAGGATCCCATGCGCGGTGCCCTGAGACAGGTCCAGTTCGCGCACGACATCCGAGAATCGAATCTCGCCTCTACCCGGGCGACTGAGCAACTCGACAATGTCGAGAACTCGCTTGGTCGGCGCCGAACCGGATCCGCGCACGCTTGACTCCCTTCGATCGGCATCTTACGGTCGATTCAGCAGTTAGAGAATTACTTCTCGGTTATTAGAGAACTATACCGGCAGGGATGTGAATCCGATGCGTGCAGTCGTTTTGCGTGGCGGCGAACTGACGGTTCGAGAAACTGCCGATCCGATTGCAGGACAGGGTGATCTGCTCCTCAAAACTCTGAGCACGGCGATCTGCGCCTCGGATGTCCACTTCATGGACAACCCTGAGGCCGGAATCGACGATCCGACGGGGCGGTCGTTGTACGACGCCGATCGCGACATCGTCATGGGTCACGAGTTCGTCGGCGAGGTCATTGGCCACGGGCCCGGGTGCAGCGACGCCTTCCCGATCGGTGCGCGGGTGACATCGATGCCGATCCGATTGGTGGACGGTGGCGCCGGTGGCTTGCGAATCATCGGACAACATCCTGAGGCGCAAGGAAGTTTCGGGGAACTACTGGTCGTCCCCGAGGTGGCAGCGAGGGTCGTGGAGGGCGACGTATCCAGCGACGCCATCGCCGTCGTCGATTGCTTCGCGGTCGGCGAGTTCTATGTGCGCGCCGCCAATCTGCAGCCCGGTGAGGTGCCGATCGTCATTGGGGCAGGGGCCGTCGGCCTTTCCGCCGTCGCCGCATTGTCCAGTCGTGGCATTCAGCCGATCATCGTGTCCGACTTCCATGCTGAACGACGCGAACTGGCGCGCAGCGGGTTCGGCGCGCACGTGCTGGTCGATCCCGCGGAGCAATCGGTCTTTGAGGTGTTCCGGCAAGTCCGTGCCGAACACAAACTCGGTGGCTCGGCCGTGGTGTTCGAATGCGTCGGCGCTCCGGGGCTCATCGACCGGCTCGTGTCCGAGGCGGAGTTCATGTCTCGGATCTACTGCGCCGGCGGTTGGTACACCGGCGACACGCTGAGGATCACGGAAGCAACGCGCAACGGGCTGACTCTGCAGTTCGGCGGCGGACCAATGCCACAGGACTGGTATGGCGTGCTCGACGCCGTGGTTGAGGGACGGCTCGACCCGATGCCGAGCGTCGGCCGCATCATCGGCCTCCACGAGGTGCCGGATGCGATCGAGCAGGCCCGCCGAGCCGAGGGACCGCCCCGAGTCGTAGTCCATCCGAACGGAGACGTCGCATGAGCGACAGAGAAGACATCGTCGAACTGACGGTGCGCTATGCCACCGCCATTGACAGCGTCCAATACTCGCTGCTGACAAAGGTCTTCACTGACGACGCCCACGTAGATTACGGCGAAATCGGTCAGTGGACCGGAGGCGCGGAGGTGGCCACGTTCATGGAGGCAGCCCACGCGGCGGCGAAACACACCATGCACCGGATGACCAACCATGCCGTGGATATCGACGGAGACTCAGCGACGATCCGGACCTACGTCGATGCCCTTATCCTGTTCGAAGGCGGAGGGGCGAACCCCGTCGGCTACTACGACGATCACGTCGTACGCACCAACGATGGCTGGCGAATCTCGCGCCGCACCTACACCTCGGTTCGACTGGTAGCGGTGTCGGATCAATGACGGCTGACTTCGCGGCCAAGTACGGCCCGTGGGCGCTCGTCGTCGGCGCTTCCGACGGCGTCGGGTCCCAGTTCGCCGAACGACTCGCACACGAGGGTGTCAACGTCGTGCTTGTTGCCCGTCGCCAACCCGTGCTCGACGAGGTGGCCGCCGGCATTCGAGAACGCACCGACGCTGAGACCCGGACGCTTGCCGTCGACCTGACCGACGCTGATGCATCGCAGAACATCATCGATGCCACCGCTGATCTCGAGGTCGGCATGCTGGTGTACTGCGCAGGCGGTGACCCGAATTACCAACCCTTCCTTGCCAACCCGATATCGGCAGCAGAAGCGTTGCTGCAACGTAACTGCCTGGTGCTGATGAGGCTGTGTCACCACTTCGCCGGCCCGATGGTCGAGCGGGGTAGGGGCGGCATCGTGAACTTCACGTCGGGAGCCGCGCTGGCCGGTGGCCGAAACATGGTCACCTACGGCGGAACCAAAGCCTTCGACATGGTGTTCACCGAGGGCTTATGGGTGGAGCTGCACGACAAGGGCGTCGACGTACTCGGCCTGGTACTCGGAATGACCGACACACCGGCGTTGCGCCAGTTGGAGTTCGAGCGCGGACGTCTCGCATCGCTCGACGAGGTCCCCGAGGGATCGGTCACCGCCGCGAGCGTGGTCGACGAAGCCCTCGCCAACCTCGGCAACGGACCGACAATCGCCACCGGCGACGACGTCCGCATGGGTCTTGAACTTTTCAAGTCCTTATCGCGCAACGAGGTTGTTCGGCTGATCATGCAAATCAGTAGTGAAGTCATGGGTACCGACGCGCGGCAGGGAAGTTAGGCACCACGATGTTCACTCTTCGATTCGACATGCGAGCGCCTGCGATAGGTGGACCGCCCACCGATTTGTACGCCGCAGCAAGTGAGATGTCGGCGTGGGCCGAAACCCGCGGCTGCCTCGCCGCAGTCCTGTGTGAACACCACTGCGCCGACGACGGTTATCTCCCGTCACCGCTACTACTTGGCGCGGCCATCGCCGCACGCACCGAGCAGCTGATGCTGAACCTGGTGATCCTCCTCCCGCTCTATGATGTGGCGCGCCTGGCGGAGGACATCTCCGTGCTGGACCACATCAGTGCGGGCCGGGCCACCTACGTCTTCGGGATCGGCTACCGCGCCGAGGAATACGCCCACTTCGGACTGTCCATGTCCGATCGCGGCCGCATCGCCGACGAGAAGCTCGGCCTGCTGCGCCGACTGCTCGCGGGAGAAGAGATTGAGCACGATGGCCGGCGGATGAAAGTGACCCCGCGCCCGCGACTACCGGAAGGCCCCATGATGAGTTGGGGAGGTGCGAGCCTTGCTGCGGCGCGACGTGCGGGGCGCAACGGCCTCGGCCTGCTCGCCAACGGCGGGGTGCCAGGTATGCAGGAGGCCTACGAGAAGGCCTGCCGCGACAATGGTTTCGAGCCCGGCTTCGCGCTCATACCCGAACGAGACACCGTGGCGAACTGCTTCGTAGCCCAAGATGTCGACGCTGCCTGGGACGAGATCGGCCAGTACCTCCTTCACGACGCGATGGCCTATTCGGAATGGAACCCCGACAACCAGGTGTCGGCCAACATCACCACCGCGAAGACCATCGACGAACTCCGCCACACGGCGTCGTCCCACGTGATTCTGTCGGTCGAAGAGGCGAGGCAGCGCCTCGCGGGCGGCGAGATGTTCAACCTCTCACCACTGTGCGGCGGGATACCACCTGAGATCGCGTGGCCGTATTTGAAGAGATTCGCCGAGCTGAACTAATGGAAAGGCAATGACATGAATCAGAATCGCGTCGCGCTACACGAGAAGATCGCCTTCGAAAAGTGGGAGGGCTATGCCAAACCCATTGAACGCGGCCGCCACGTCAATTTCGGTGAAAACTACATCATGGCGCCAGATTTCGTGATGATGAGCCCGCTGTTCAACAACGGTGTCCCGCAGTCGATAACCGATATGTTCTCCGGCGAGGTGGCGGAGGCCGTGGCCAAGTATGCGCCGGATGGCGACGTGCTCACCCCAGAGTGGCGCATGTGGTGGAAGCACATGCCGGACTACCGCCTCGTCAGCCCATTCGAATGTGCAGCCGGCGACTGGGGCTTCTCCTCCTGCGATACCTACGCCGGAACGTTTCCCGACGGTTCGAGGTTCGAACTGCGCGAGTACGACTATCTCTGGATCAACGAGGACGGGCATATCACTCGTTGGGACTGGTTCGTCGACTCCGCCGAGTGGGCGCGCTTGCTGTCGCTCGTCGGGCTTGACCCCAACGGGTTGACGTGCCAGGCCTACACCCTCAACTACTTACGGGAGAGCGGCGCCGCGAGTTGACGCTCCAACCAAAAGGAGGCTGAAGACATCGCCGCACAGTCGTTCTGCGAGAAGATACTGCGCTTTGAGCCATCATCACCGGGACAGGGCATGTCCCTACGGCTGCACCCGTTGTACAGCGACGTCGACCCCGAGGTGGCGTGGCGATACCTGCAGACAGCGGCGGCGGTCCACCAGCAAGCCCAGATGGTCCACGGATGAGCAAGGAAAACCGATGGTAGATCCCATTCGGGTCGTCGTGTGGTCAACCGGCGGAGTCGGTTCGGTCGCCATCGATGCGATCCGGCGTCGGCCGGACCTGGAACTCGTTGGGGTGTGGGTTCATTCACCCGATAAAGTGGGCAGAGACGCCGGCGAGCTCGCCGGCGGTGACCCGATGGGCCTGGCCGCCACCAACGACGCGGACGCGCTCATCGCGCTCGAGCCGGACTGTGTCGTCTATGCCGCCAGTGGTCCGCAACGTGACGCAGGGGCGATCCCGGACTATCTCAAGCTGCTCGGTGCAGGCGTCAACGTCGTATCGACCTCGACGACCAGCCTGATTTATCCCCCGTCGTACTTCGCCACCGAGTGGCGTGACCAACTCGCTAACGCCGCCCACACCGGCGGCGCGTCGTTCTACGCGTCGGGCATCTTCCCGGGATTCGCATCCGATCAGCTCGCCCTGCTGATGAGCACCCAGTCCAAGAAGATCCGCACTCTGACGGTCACCGAGATCGCGCTCAACGACCACTACCCGGTGGCCGACGTCATGGTCAACGGCATGGGCTTCGCCCGACCCCTGGACTTCGAACCGATGCTGAAGACACCAGGGTTCATCGAGATCGCCTGGAAGGCACCCATTCACCTCATCGCCGACGGACTCGGCGTCAAGATCGACGAAATCCACGGGACCCTGGACCGCGAACTGACCGACAGGGACATCGAAGTGGCCTTCGGCACGATCCCGGCCGGCACCTGCGGCGCGGTCCGGACCAGGGCGGCCGGGGTGGTCGAAGACCGCGAGGCGATCGTGGTGGAACACATCATCCGAATGGCACGCGACGTCGCCCCGCACTGGCCGAATTCGGATTCCGATGCCACCTACCGCGTCGACATCGAGGGCGAACCCGACATCCACTGCGCAATGACGATGGGCGCGGCGTCGCAAGGGCACCAGGCGGGCCACGCGGCGATGGCCGCAACCGCGATGCGGGTGGTGAACGCGGTGCCCTACGTGGTGGACGCGCCACCTGGGCTGCTCAGCTCCCTGGATATTCCGAACACCCTGCCGCGCTACGTATTTCGATGAGCGCGTTTCTTGACCACAATCTTGACGACAACGCTGACGACAGTCGAACGCTCAACTAAGTCGACTACAGACTAAATCGCTTGCTAAACAGCCTGTTCAGGTTCTCTGCCCGCTCCTGGCAGCCTGGGGTCAGAGTCGCGCTGTGGTGGCGTCGGCGGTGTCTCGGTCGATTGGTTATTGGCGGGTCGGCGGTCATCGTTTATTCATCGCCAATGACCGGGTACCGACCGGAATGGCTCGGTTTCTATCGGAGGATCGCGATAGCCAATCCGCCTGTCGCACAGTCGGAAACAGGCATTGTCAGGTACTGTCGGGATCGAAGGATCGCTAATCCGTAGGTCGCGGGTTCGAGCCCCGCCCGCCCCACTCTGAACAGCGTCCCACCTCATAGTGGACATGACGTCGATTGATGCTTGACGTGTTGGTGTCAGTCGATCCTTAACACGCAGCGTCGGAACGACTTCTAGATTGGAAACATGAGCAGACGCCAGGAGCACGACGCGCCCAACCACGCCGCCGACGATCCCAAGTCCGACGCCGCCGTGCCAGATGCGCCAGATGCGCCAGTTGTGCCGGAGGCCGGTGAGGGACCGATCCCTCCGGTGGCTGGCGACCCTCGGCCGCCCATCGGGAATTGACCAGCCCACCATTCGACCGGTCACCCTGTCCATTACAGAAACCGTGCAGGACCGGGGGCGATTAAGCGCGGAGCGGCCAATAGGGGAACGAATGAGGCTGCGGACCCTGTGGCCGAGCATCAACCATCATGCTTGCCCGGCCGCAGCACGGGTACTCGTCAAGCACGATGACAGAGATGTCCCACAAAAACACGGATGACATCGACCCTTGTGTGCGCGTTTATGGGACGCGGGTCCACAATCTTCGGGGTGTCGACGTGGTGGCACCGCGTGACGCTCTGGTCGCTTTCACCGGGATCTCCGGATCCGGCAAATCGTCGTTGGCGTTCGGGACCATCTATGCCGAGGCCCAGCGCCGCTACTTTGAATCGGTCGCTCCCTACGCCCGTCGCCTGCTCTTGCCGAACGGCGCGCCGAAGGTCGATGACATCACCGGACTACCGCCTGCCGTCGCATTACAGCAGCGCCGGGGTTCGGCGACGTCGCGGTCGACTGTCGGCACCGTCACTACCTTGTCGAATCTGCTGAGGATGCTGTTCTCCCGCGCCGGCACCTACCCGCCGGGGGCCACCGAGCGACTGGATTCCGATGCGTTCTCACCGAATACCGCGGTTGGTGCGTGCCCCGAGTGCCATGGGCTGGGACGAATCCATCGGGTGACCGAAGAGACACTGGTACCAGACCCGTCGCTGACCATCCGCGACGGCGCCGTCGCCGCATGGCCGGGTGCATGGCAGGGCCAAAACCTGCGCGACATTCTCGTCACGCTGGGGTACGACATCGATAAGCCGTGGCGGAAACTTCCTAAGCGTCAACGTAATTGGATTCTGTTCACCGATGAGCAACCAACAGTCGAAATCGACCCGAGCCAGCACCCCGTGCAGGCCGATTATTACTACAACGGCACGTTCTCCAGCGCCGAACGTCACGTCCGCCACACGCTGGCCAACTCCCATAGTGCGATGATGCGTCGCCGCGTACTACGTTTCGTCGACAGCGTCGAGTGCCCGGTTTGCGACGGTTCCGGGCTTCGGCCGGAGGCGTTGAAGGTGACTTTCGCCGGACGCAGCATCGCCGACTACGCGACGATGCCGTTGGCCGATCTTGCTGACACGTTGCGCCCGACGGCATCTCGGACCGATGCCGCCGCCGCGTACGAGTCAACTCAATCCGGTGAGCTGACAGAAGTGGCGACCATGATCGCCGCCGACCTCATCGCCCGCCTGCAGGTACTCATAGACCTCGGCCTCGGTTATCTGGCGCTTAGTCGCCGCACTCCGACGGTGTCACCCGGCGAACTGCAGCGGTTGCGGCTGGCCACTCAACTGCGCGCCGGCTTGTTCGGCGTGCTCTATGTGCTCGACGAGCCGTCAGCTGGACTGCACCCTGCGGACGCCGAGCCGCTACTCGACGTGCTTGATCGCCTACGGCGCGCGGGCAATTCGTTGTTCGTGGTCGAGCACGACATGGACGTGGTACGCCGTGCCGATTGGATCGTCGACGTTGGACCTGGTGCGGGGGAGCTTGGCGGGGACGTGCTCTACAGCGGGCCGGTGCCGGGTCTCGCCGACATCGAGGGGTCAGTCACTCGTAGATACCTATTCGAGGGGGCCGGGCTGCCGTCTCGTCAACCCCGCACGCAGTCCGGGCGGCTGCGGCTGCGCGGGATCTGCTTCCACAATTTGAGAGACCTCGACGTGGACCTCCCACTTGGTGTGTACACCGCCGTCACCGGAGTGTCCGGTTCAGGCAAGTCGACGCTCGTCGTCAAGGTCCTCGGCGATGTCGTGAACAGACATCTCGGGTCGGGACGCGCTGCCGAGCCGGCCGAATCCGACCACGACGAAGCCGACGCTGGGATCGTCGATCTCGATCGCGACGCGAGCGTCGGTGTGACTGCGGCGGGGGTCGAGGAGATCGACCGGCTGGTATCGGTCGACCAGCGCCCGATCGGACGCACGCCGCGTTCGACGTTGGCGACCTATACCGGCTTGTTCGACGCGGTGCGCCGCGAATTCGCCGCGACCCCCAAGGCGCGTCGCCGCGGTTGGACGGCGGGCAGGTTTTCGTTCAACGTGGCCGAAGGTCGCTGCCCCACCTGTCAGGGGGAGGGATTCGTGTCGGTCGAATTGTTGTTCCTGCCGGGCACATACGCCAGATGCCCGGCGTGTCAAGGAGCGCGGTACTGCGAGGAGACACTCGAGGTGCGCTATCGCGACCGTACGATCGCCGACGTGCTCGCGATGACCGTCGATGAGGCCTCGGAGTTTCTTGCCGACATCGCCAATGCAGCGCGGAGCCTGACCACGCTGCGAGAGGTCGGACTGGGATATCTGCGTCTCGGACAGCCCGCGACCGAGCTGTCAGGTGGCGAGGCGCAGCGCATCAAGCTCGCCTCCGAACTGCAGAGACCCCGGCGAGGGCATACCCTCTACGTCCTTGACGAGCCGACCACCGGGCTTCACCCCGCCGATGTGGACCTGCTCGATCGTCAACTGCACCGCCTGGTCGACGCGGGCAATACGGTGGTGGTGGCCGAGCACGACATGCGGATGGTCGCGGGTGCGGACTGGGTGATTGATCTGGGACCGGGAGCCGGCAGCGACGGCGGTCGGGTCGTTGCTGCGGGCCCGCCGAAGAAGGTGGCACGTGCGAAACACAGCCGCACGGCGCCGTATCTGGCAAAGCAGTTGGCACCGTCTGCCGTTCGATGAAGAAGTTGTCGTCCTTTATGAACCACTCGCGACACTGCTCGTCGGACACGTCGCGGCGCACGATGGTGGCGCCGGCAGCGCCGTCCGGTCACCGTTCATTCACCGCCAATGCCCGGGAATCGACCGGAATTGCCCGGTTCAGCCGAAAGCATCGCTATGGCCGCCAACCAGGATTGCCCAGAATACGCGGCGCGCGTCAGGACTCACTAAATAACGTCATGATTGGTGCGAAAGCTGAATTCTTAACACCATCTTTGTGCAATCCGCAGAGCCCGTGGTCCAACAAAGCAATGCAAGAGAACGCCCGCGTCGGATTGTCTGGACTTGGAAGAACTTGATCCGTCGACAGGGCAAAACTGTGGTTCGCCATTGGCAAGTTATCGCAAACGTTTTGCGCACTGAAATAGTTGTGGCCCGTTTGAATTATGTGCGACCCTTGCGTTTACGCTTGGCCATCGGACGCACTTACATGTGCACGGGACCAGCGCTCCCGGCGCGGAATCCCCGCCGAAATAATCCGGCGGGGATTCCAACCAGCAAATTAGCGGATGTTTCCGCCTGGGGCGCCGGTGCCGTGGTTGGTGTCGTTGCGCCGCTTGAGTCCCGCGAGTCCGCCCAGGCCGAGAAGGCCAAGCAGGCCCCACAGTCCGGTCTTGTCGCTCTTCGGCTGGTTCTGGTCTTCCGCGATTATCGTGGTCGTGGTTGACGACGGGGTTGGCGTGCTTGGAATGGTGGCGTGGGCGACACCCGCACCGCCGAACAACAGCGCACCAGTCGCAGCAGCAGTAGCAATGGTTTTACGCATGGAACCTCTCCTCTGTCATTTCGCGCCGGCAAGACGCGGTCAGTTTGATGCCGGACAGCTACATACCCACCCAGTCGACTACAAAAACCGTAAAGGGCGGAATGCTGCGGCAGCGTCAATTAAGTGCTTCTACGCATCGACGAAGCAAACACCGTCGTACCCTTCGGACAGTGACCGTTGCGGAAAGTGCGGATATTCCGCCCGCTTTGGCGCCGCACGGAGACGGCAAAAGTAAGCTGCCTGTTAAAGCACTCGAGCCGATGGCGGGAATCGAAGCCGCGTAGTTAAGCATGGGAGGCTATTTAGCGCACTCCACCGGAACTTCGAACCTGCGCCAGGGAGTGGTTCGTCACTGCCCCACCGAGTGTCGAAGGTTGTCATCGGTCACGTACCGGCGGACTGTCGCCACCACACCGCGCGTGTCGATGGACTCGATCATCTCACCCAGTTGGTCCACGAACCCCGGGACCAACCGAAGATCCCCGAACACGTCGTGATTGCGCAGCAAGGGGCCGGGATAGTTCTTACCGGTCATCGCCAGGGTTTTCAACAGATGAGCCTGCGAGTCCTGGATGTCGATGTCGCGGCCCACAAGGTCCCTTCCGCGCAAATAGCGGGCCCAGCCGGCGACCGCCAGCATCAACAACGTGTGCGGGCGCCCAGCGGCGATCGCCTCGTGCAACGACGGCAGCAGGTAGGCCGGCATTTTCACCGAGCCGCGGGCAGCCAACCGCGACATGCGATCACTGATGCGTGGGTTGCGGAACCGTTCTAGCGTGGTGGAGCAGTAATCCTGGATATCGATGCCACGCACCGCCGGCATCAACGGCGCCATCTCCTCGCGCATGAGCTGTTCGGCGTAGCGGCCCAGCACTGGATCGCCGACCGCTTCATGGATTCGTTCGTAGCCGGCCAGGGTGGCCAGATACGCTATGGCACTGTGCATTCCGTTGAGCAGCCGCGTCTTGACCAGCTTATAGCCGCTGACGTCGGCGACGAAGTCGACGCCGACCTCCTCCAGCGGGGGGCGCCCGTTGCAGAATGTGTCCTCGACGAACCACTGGCGGAAGGGTTCTGCTATCACCGGGCACGCATCCGCTATGCCGAAGCTGCGCTCTACGAAGCGCTTCTCGGCCCAGGTGGTTGCCGGGGTGATGCGGTCCACCATCGTCGAGGGGAACGCGACATGGCGCTCGATCCAACGCCCGAGGGAGGGATCCCGCAGCGCGGCAAAGGCCACCAGCGCGGTACGGGCGGCGTGCCCGTTGTCCGGAACGTTGTCGCACGACATCACCGTGAATGGCGCAAGACCGGCGCGGCGACGTCGGTCTAAGGCCTCGGCAAGGTATGCCCAGGTGGTGGTGAAGTGGTTCGGAATGCTGAGGTCCGCACCGACATCGCTTCGCCTGCAGTCGAATTCACCGGTGCGCTTGTCGATGCAATAGCCGTCGTCCGTGATCGTCAGCGTCACGATGCGGGTCGCCTCGTCGGCAAGAGCGGCGAGGGCGGCGGAGCTGTTCTCCCCGCCGAAGTGCCACCGGCAGATGGAACCCACCACGCGGGCGGTGTCCTCGTCAAGACTGCGTTGCACGACGGTGTACAGCCCATCCTGCTCTGACAACAGCTCGTTCGTGCGACCGTGGCGAAGGCTGACGCCGGTCAGCCCCCACTCCTGAGACACCCCAAGACCGGCAAGGTCGTCGAAGTACACCGCCTGGTGTGCCCGGTGAAAGTTGCCCATTCCGATATGCACTATCGAGCGTTTCAGCGCAGACCTGTCATAGGTGGGCACATCGACTTTTGTGGAATGCAGTTGCAGCGTGCCTTCGTTCAACGGAACGGCGGTGCTGGGGTGGAGACGAACGACGTCAAACATAGCGCTGCTTCCTTCGGTGAATCGAAAGGCCGGGAAGCGCTCGTGCTAAACGCCCGATTCCTCCTGATACCCGCGGACAGGCGGGGCAAACTCAGTCAAGGTAAATCGGTGTGAGTAATCGCCGCAGTGGCGCCCACAACGCCGGCGCGGCGGCCAGTACATCGCCGCTACGCGGCCAGCGGCCGGGCGTAGGTCCGGCGAGGTCACCGACCGTGCCACCTGCTTCGTGCACCAGCAGAGCGCCCGCCGCCCCATCCCACGCCTGCAGACCCGGCGCCCAGACCGCGTCGGCCCGACCCGTTGCCACTTGGGCGAGAGCGCTGGCAGCGCTGCCGCCTCGCCGAATGTCACGGCTGTGCGCGGCCAGGGCGTCGATCATCGCGCCGGCCCTGCCGCGTTGGTCTTCGCGACCCAAGTTGATTTCGATCAGGGCTTGGTCGAGTGAAGTTTTGGCCTGCATCCTTACGCGGCGTCCGGCCGACCATGTGCCCTCGCTGCAAGAAGCTGTTGTCACCCGCCCCAGGATCGGCTCGCACACGGCTGCGGCCAGTACTCGTTGGTCGCATCGCCGCATAGCGGCGACGCTGACCGCCCAGTCGGGCCGCTGATACAGGTAGTTGGTGGTGCCGTCGATGGGGTCGACGCACCATTCCACGTCACTGGTGCCGACGATCTCGCCGCGTTCTTCGCCGAGCACGCTGTCGTCGGGGCGCGCTCGCAGCAGCGAGTCGATGATGGCGTCCTCCGTCTCGCGGTCCGCGCGGCTGACCAGGTCACGAGGCCCCGCCTTCTCCTCGATCTCGAGGTCGGCGATCTGGTCTAGCCACCGCATAGCCACGCGCGCACCGGCCTCAGCAGCCGACAACGCAACCGACATCAGCTCCACGGCTGCGCCCGGATCGCCCATGCGGGGTCTTCTTGACGGTCGCATGAACGCTGCATCGCTTCCCAAGTGGATCGACCGATGACAATCCGTGCCACCCTGTCGGCGACCGCATGTGCCAGCGGCGCAAAATGATTGGTGCGTCGCAGTGTGCGGAGTGTGCGAGTGGTCATGAACAGGTAGGCGCCCATCAGCAACAGCCACGGCAGAACCGCCAGGAGGGCTCGCGGGGCAGCAAGCACCATGAAGGTGCCCGACAGCAGCAGCGCTGCGATTATCACGACCAGCGCCCGTCTGCGCGAAGTGGACACCGCGATGAGCGTTGCCGCCGCGCCGACCGCAACGATGATGACGGCATCGTCGACGGGACAGGGACCGGCAAGCAGCCATCCGGTGACGGCTGCCGCCCCGCCGGCCACCACGGTCGCAAGGTTCCATGGCGCCGTCGGTGCCGACCACCCGCGTAACGGCGCCCAATCCTCGATCTCGGTGGCACCGTCGGTGCTGCGGGAGGGAATCCACCGGGTGAGGGCTAGCTGATGCTCGCGCGCCTGGTCGGCGCGGGCCTGCCAGGTCACCCGACCGTCGCGGATCGCGGCGAATGCGGTCACCTCCACCGCCCACCGGCAGGTGACGAACGCGATGCCGTAACACCACAACGTCACCGTCGCCGCGACGAGCAGCGCCGGGCGCTTCCATACATCGACCGCCAACCCGAAACCGACCAGCCCCCGTACGGCGTACCCCGCGCCCACCGTCAACCACAACAGCACCACGCCGGCGCGGATCGGCGCGGGCGTCACAGCGCCGCGTCCTGTGCTGAGCGACCGGAGAATTTCGTAGGCGATCGCGACCCCGAACACGCCTGCAGCCGCGAAGCCGAGGACACCGCCCAGGTGAAGGCCCGGCAAGGCGAAACTCAGCACACCGGTGACCGCCAACCTCGCCCCGGCGACAGCGCAGCTTGCCGCGACATGAGCGCGGGCGCGGCCCAACGGGCCCGGTAGCCGTCCCCGCCCACCGCTCGGATGGTGCTGGTCAGCTACGAAGCCCCGCACATCGTTCCACTGGTATCGCGCCTGATACACCAGCAGCTCCAAGACGGACGTGACGAGCAGCGCCCGAAGGACCGACGTGGCGGTGACCTCGCCGGTGCTGAGCAGACCAAGGGCATAGGTCAGCACGACGAGCCAGCCTTTGATCAGGTCTTTGGGTCGTGGCAAGAGCAGATATGCGGCGAGCCCGCGTTGGTGCGGCGGGGACGCGCTGAGGTCCCGCTGAGTCTGGATTCCGATGGCCGCCACGCCCCAGAATTCCCGCTGTCCGCCCGAGCAAACGCCCGCGTGACACTAACGAGGCGCAGATCGAGCACAAGGCGGCCAGGGAATGATCACGAGGAATTGTTCGCCCGCTCCGCCTTACGCTTGTCCTTCTCGACGTCGGCTAGTTCCTCCACCCGATCCGCTCGGGCGCGCTTGCTTTCAGCCTCGCTGCGCTTCTCCTGGGCGTCGTCGAGCTTGGATTTGGCAGCCTCTGTCGCCGCCTTCTCGGCCGCGCGAATTCTTGCCTCGTCTTGGCGTTTCGACGATTCGAGCTGGCTCTTCCGCTTGGCTGCCAACTCGTCGGCATGTTGCTTTGCGGCAGCGGCCCGCTCCTCGGCGGACTCCGCTGCTTCCTGCTTGCGTTCCTGGGCAGTGCTCCGTGCCTCTTCGGCTTGGCGCTCAGCCGCCGCGCGTGCTTCGTTCTGCTGGTCGATCGCCTCGTCGCGCGTGGCCTTCAGCTCAGCGTCGGCTTGCTCCTTGCGTGCGGTTGCCTTCGCGTCAAGCTCGGCCGCACGCGCCAAGGTGCTGCTGCGCTCGATGAGCGCCGAGCCACCCTCGGACAGCCTCGGGTCGCCGAGCGCGCTACCCACGGCCGCGTCCAGCTTCCCCAGTGCGCCTTCATAGAAAAGTCGTGCCGGCGTTTCGGCTGCGAGCCGAGTCACCACTCGGTCTTCGATTAATTGCAGCGGGAACCGGGCCAACTGGTACTGGAATCGCAAGATTGAGAACGCGACGTCGGAAATCTTCATCGATAACTCCTGGGTATGGCCATGCTCACGGTAGGTCGGCTTCGTTGGTCAAATCGTCGGCTTCGCGTCGCAGTCGGTCGGCTTCCGACTTCTCGTTTGAGGCCACCTGCACCGAGCTCTGGTGTGCGGCGGCGGAGTCGACCACGTCTTGCGTCGCTCCGCGAATTTCTTCCCGCTCTTCGGCTTTCGCTCGCTGTTCTTCATGCTGGCGATCGATCTCAGCATCGGTCGCCTCTCTGGCGACGTCCTGCTGTGCCGCTTGTTCGGCCGCACGTGCCTGAGCGGCTTTCTGCGCCTCGACCGAACTATGGACTTTTGCTGCCTGCGCGTTCACCGCGACGCGCTGCTGCACGCCTTCGATCTTTGCTTCGGTCTCGTCGGCACGCGCCTTTTTGGCCTCGGCATCGGCGACGGCCTCGACGGCGTTCGCCTCTTTGCGCTCGTGGGCTTGGGTCTGCTCCAACTGGCCCTCCGCCGTCAGCGAATCATTGCCCGTCACAGCACCGACAACCTCTTTGGCCTTGCCCTTGACGGAATCGATCAATCCTTTGCGTGCCTGCGCGGCTTTGTCGTCTTCGCTCATTGAGAATCTCCCTTGACATCGGCCGAAACCCGCGGTGAGTATGCGTTGGATGACGAGGCTGGTGTTCCACCGGAGCGGCAAATCAAACCATGTGGCCTCCGTCACCCGACTCTGAACAGCCCTGCTTCAGAACTCGGTATCGGACTCAGCTTCGTCGCGGACTTGCAGTCGTAAACGATTCGACGTGGTCGATCATGGTGTTCAGTGCGGTTTCCAGCGGCTCGGGGTCGCGCATCGTCTTGGTGAGGAGAAGACCGCCCTGCAGGGTAGTCAGCAGTGCTGTCGCCAGCCTGTCGGTATCGACGCCGGGTAGGAACTCGCCGCGGTCCGCCGTGGCGCCCAGGCCGGTGCGGATCGCTTGTTGCCAGCGCCGGTAGGCCGCCGCCAGGTCTTCGCGCGCGTCGGCGTCGCTCTCGGCGAGTTCGCTGGCCACGTGCCCAAAGGGCAGCCGCCGCGGTAACCGCCATTTCGCTGGAACGCGACAATCAACTCCGCCCAGGCGCGCAATGCGTCCACATTGTCGAGGTCGAACAGCAGGGTTTCTTGGATCCCGGTGGTGTCCGATCCCGGCAACCAAATCGCCTCCGTGCTGGGCATTCTGACCGCGCCTTCCGTCACAGCCGTTGCGGCACAGAAGAAGCTGGGGATAGATCTGGCTGAGCACAACGCTGATGGCGGCCTGACGCTGCCGATGCCCACGACGGTGGACGTCGATGCCACCGGAGTGATCCGTTGGATCGACGTGCATCCCAACTAAACGGCCCGCAGCGAGGTGCCCGACATCCTGGCCGCGGTGGACGCGGTCCGCTGACATACATGCCTGCCGCGAATCCGCTTGTCGCGCAATGAGAAACGAACAATAACAGGGGTGTCAGGCCGTGTGGCGGCACACGCTGCACACGTGTTGTGTGCCAGACCATTTCATTGCCGAACGTCGTTAGACGGCGAAGTCACGCTGGAGATCCGGGTTGCGACTTCGTCACGGATGGGTACCTATCAGCGCATCATGGCTCACAGGGCACCCACAGATAACTATTGTCACATCAACCAGTTGCGGCCGTCGAACGCGACGTCCCTGACTTGGAAAGGTGTGGCATGTCGGCGCTTCGACGTATTGCATCAGTATCAGTGGCGTCGGCGACGGCCATCGGACTGATCGTTCCGGTAGGCGTCGCGCCACCAGCGACCGCCGCGCCGTGCGCACAAACGGGTCCTGCCGCAGGAGCGAGCGGCGCGGCGCCGGCGATACCCGTGCCCCTGCCGGTCGAGCATCTACCGATAGGGCGCAAGCCTATCGATGCGGACGACCGAGCGCCGTTGCCGAGGCTGGGTCTGCTGCCTCAGCAGCCGGGTTCTCTCAACTCGGCGCCCCTGCAAGACCAAAGCGCGGTGATACCTTGGCCCAATCCGCCCCGCATGGGCAGCCAACCGACCCCGAACACCATGCAGCAGAGTCCGAATGCTGCCCCGGCACCTGCTGCCGCGGTCACGGCGCCGACCACCTCGATCGCCGGCTGGGTGGACGGACCGGCCAGCCCGAACAACACCTTCCAACGCTTCGGCATCTCCGGCGCCGACCTCGGGATCGTCTGGGACAACGGCAATCCCAGCAACGACCAGGCGCTCATCGCATTCGGCGACACGTACGGCGATTGCAGCGTCCCGGGCCAGCAGTGGCGGAGGAGCACGATGTTCCGCAGCCCAGACCGCGCGCTCGGCGACGGGATCACGGTCCCAGATGGCATGGTCGGTGACCAATCTTCAGGCTCACCGGAAGATCAACCGAGTTTCTCCAAGGAGATCATCAACAGTCTCAACCTGGTGGCAACGGAGCCGTCAGTCATTCCGACGGCCGGCATCTCCGTCGGGACAACCCAACTCGTCAACTTCATGTCCGTCAAGCAGTGGGGCAATCCCGGCCGATGGACGACGAACTTCTCGGCAATTGCGACGTCTACCGACAATGGCCAAAACTGGGCGGTCAACCTTGCGACGATTCGCGCAGCTGCGCCGAACCGCGTCCCGGGAGTCCGATTCATCTCGGGAGACCAGAATTTCCAGCAGGGGGCGTTCATGCGGCCCGGCGACGGTTACGTCTATTCGTTTGGAACCCCGTCCGGCCGCGGCGGTGCCGCGCAGGTGGCCAGAGTGCCCGAGAACTCTGTTCTGGACCTCACCCAGTATGAATACTGGAACAAACCCTTTTTCGGAAACGGATCATGGATACGAAACAAGCCCTCGGCCGCCACAGCGGTGATCCCAGCACCGGTAAGCGAAATGTCGGCCCAGTACAACACTTATCTACAGAAATACGTGGTGCTGTACTGCAACGGATCCAACAACGTCGTCATTAGGACGGCGCCGGCGCCGCAGGGGCCATGGAGTGCGGCGCAAGTGCTCGTGAACTCGACACAGATCCCGGGCGGCATTTATGCGCCGTTCGTCCATCCCTGGTCGGCGGGTAGAGACCTCTACTTCACGTTGTCCTTATGGTCGGCCTACAGCGTGATGTTGATGCACACGGTGCTGCCCTAAGGTCGACAGGCCGCGCTGTTTCGACGATCAACGGCTTCAACCTCGCCGCGCGCGGCGCCTGCTATTTTCCCTGATCCTCGCCGACGACCTCGCCCTGCGTGGTGACAGAGAGCTCCAAGCTCCTGTCGTCGAAGTACCAGTAGATGGGCTTCTCGTTGCGCACCAGGTCGACGACGGCCGTGTAGTCGTCCATCGGCAGGAACAGATCGAACACGACTGGATCTGTCGTGTCGGCCCGCACGCCACTGTCCGGGACCGGCCTGCCGGCGGGGACGAAATATAGCCCCGCGAGCCCGTTGCCGCCGCCTGATAGGGCGACGTAGAGGACGACCTGGCGGGTATATCCGAATGGCCCTGTCCAGGTGGAAGGCGAGACCTGAATTGAGTAGTTCGAAACTGATCCTTGATACAGCATTTAAATCGCCTCCTGTGGCGTGGCAGCGACGCCGTCATCCGGATCGATGACATCTGCAGATGCGATCCATCGAGTGTTGAGTTCGGCGAACGCGCTGTTGACAGCGTCGGGATCGAAGCTGACGGCGTTGCACACCAGCCCATCCTTGTTCACTTCCGTCACCGCCAAGATTTCAGCAGTCACCGGTTGATCGGCCTCGTGGATGTCGCGGCAACGGTTCCGGGTCAGTGACAGGTGAGATCCTCTGATTGCCAACGTCTCCACGTCCATCATCCAGCTTCGAGGCGCGTCGAGCCACGAGCGCGTGGTTTTCTGCCATTCGGGACCAACTGCTATGTGACGCAGTCCCTTTCGCCGATCCTCCGATCGGCCGTCCTGGGTCGTTAGAGCGAGAAAGCCTTCGACGTCGCGGCGGTTGTATGCCTCGACTAACCGCTCCCACGTCCGAGTCGCAGCGTTCTCAAATGCACTCGCCGGCCGGTCGAGCTCGTCGAACCGCGCGAGCGCGGCAGCGAGGTCTGCCTCGTCGAAGACTTCGAAGTGGTTGACCCTGCCGGCTTCGAATGTGAGAAGGACGACTTCCCGCCACTCGGCGTCGAAACCCTCACGCGACGACCCGCGAGCGCATTGGGTAACGACCCCTCCGAGATTGCTCAATCGGTGCACCGCCTCGACGTAGACGTTGACGTCGGGCGCGAGATCCCAGGTGGCGTGAAGGTAGGCCTCCAGATCACCCGGCGCGAATGCTCGGCCTCGCCGGTGGTCGATGTTGACCCAGTCCGCCGTCCTTGGCGGCAGCTCATGTCGGTTGACCGCGGCGTACGCCTGCGCGATGGCCAACCACGTGTCGGCGTGGCGGACCGCCTCACCGGCGAGGTACCAGGCATCGAGCTCTCTGAGTGCGGCGTCGATGTCGTCGATGTCGAACGCGATGCCTGACACAATCCGGTTGTCGGCGTCGATCTCATCGATGCGCAGCACCTCTGCGATGACTTCGTTGACCTCCATTCCGCGCCTCAAGATGCAGATACGAGTGAGGACTAAGCGCGCTCCGCGGGTCGCCATGACGGCCGACGTTGTGTCCACGTTGGGCAGCAGTTCGGGGATGGATCGCATATCCGCCATATGTTCATCTCGACCGTGCCGGCTGCCGGCATTCACAACCCGACGGCGATCATCAGTAGAAATATTGAACGCCACTAGCTCCGCCATGGCGGCCCACTCACGGGCCGCGAAATGGTTGAAATACCGTTGAGTAACTTCAGTTGCCGCATTTTGTGGGCGCCGATTCTGCGCGTGAAGTTCGTCAAAGCGGGCGAGCGCGGCGTCAAGGTCGTCCTCGTCGAAAATCTCGTAGCGGTTAATTAGATCGCCGCCTACGACGAAGAAGCTGGTTATGCGCCACTCGGCGTCGAACCCGTCTCGCGACGTCGCCTTTGCCACATGGGTGATGACCGCGCCGAAGCCGGTCAGCCGATGAACGGTCTCAATGTAAATACCGGGCTGTGGCGCATCTTCGAGCCCGACCTGGAGGTATGCCTCAGGTCACCGGACCCGATCGCTGCAAGCGAACGATGGTCGATGTCTGCCAAGTCTGGAGCGGTCGCGGGAATGTCGCCGCGATTGAGCGCGGCGCATGCCTCTGCAATCACCAACCAAGTCTCCGAATGGGCAGCTGCTTCGCCGGCGAGGTATCGCGCATCGAGCTCTGCGATGGCGGCGTCGAAATCGTCGAGATCGAACACGATGATCGCGGTGATCAGATCGTCGGCGCTGATCTCGAGGACGCAGTGGAACTCGGTGAGGAACCCAGCGGCCTGCTCCTCGCTATCCGAGAGGGCGATGCGCGCGAGGGAAAGGTTCCTCCCGCGGGTCGCCAAGACGGTCCGCGTCATGTTTGTGGACCACAGCTCGGCGATGGCCCGCGTGTTCGCCATCTGGGCGTCTCGCCCATCGAAGACTCCCGTGCTCACCACCCGGCGGCGATCTTCATTGGACAGGTTGTCGGCCAGGATCTCCGCCATGGCGTCCCAATCGCCCGCCGCGAAGTGCGCCAAGAAGCGATCACCCATGAGGGAGGCTGCGTTCTCCAGCCGCGGTGTCTGCGGTCGCAGTTCCTCGAATCGCGCGATGGCGGCGTCCAGGTCCGCATCGTCGAATAGCTCGGAGCGGCTGAGCATATCGCCTTCCACCACCAGCACGTGGACATCCCGCCACTCGGCGTCGAAGCCCTCTTGTGAGACTCCACGCGCCATGTGGGTGACAACGGCTCCGATCTTGTTGAGCCGATGCACCGCGCCGATGTAGATCTTGGTGTCAGGGGAGTCGTCCCATGCCGCGTGGACGTACGCGATCATGTCCCCGGGGGCGAAACCTGCTCCGCGACGGTGGTCAATGTTCACCCAATCTGGCGTCGGCGCGGAGAGCTCGCGCCGGTTGAAGGCGTCATACGCATCTGCAACGACCGACCATGTGTGCGCATGGGCCGCAGCCTCTCCGGCGAGGTAGCGGGCGTCGAGCTCGGCAATGGCGGCGTCGAAGTCGTCGGGGTCGAAGGTGATGAGCGCCGCGGTCCGCCCGTCGGCGTCGAGCTCGGCGATATTCAGGACATCCGTGCGGAACGCATCGGCTCGCGGGTCGCGGCCCGAGGCGCGCGCGCGACTGAGGATGAGGCGGCTACCTCGGATCGCAATGGTGTCGAAAGTCATTCGCTTGACGCCGATTTCAGCGAGTGCCGCGAATTCGGCGACTACCGCGTCGCGGCCCTTTCGGAGCTCCGCGCCCACCACCCGCCGGCTGTCATCACGGAAAACGTCGTCAGCCAATGTTTCGGCCAAGGCGTCCCAGTCGCGGCCCGCGAAGCACTCTTGCATGCGCCCATATGCTTGGCTTGCAGCATTTTCCAATCGCCGCGCCGGCTGGCTTAGCTGATCGAGTCGCGCGAGCGCGGTGTCGAGGTCCGACTCATCGAATACCTCAGTGCGGCTTACCAGATCGCCTTCGACCGTAAGAACTGCGGTCCCGCGCCACTCGGCGTCGAAACCCTCTCGCGAGGTTTCATATGCTGCGTAAGTGACGACTGCTCCGGGGCTAGTCAGCCTATGCACGGCCTCGACATAAACCTTGTACTCTCGATTCCGGTCTGGCCCTGCGCCGATGTATGCGATCAGGTCGCCGACCCCCATCGCGATCTCCCGTCGGCGGTCGATGTTGACACAGTCCGGCGTGGTCAACGGCAGCTCGTGCCGATTGATCGCCGCGTAACTACCAGAGATAGCCTTCCACGTGTGCGCGTAGGACGCGGCTTCACCGGCGAAGTACCGGGCATCGAGCTCCGCGATCGCGGCGTCGAGGTCCACTAGGTCGAGCTCGATGACAGTCGCGACACGGCCCTCGAGGTTGGTCTCGACGACGCCCAGGAACTCAGCGGTAAACGGTTGTTGTTTCTCGCCGAGATCGACGTGGTTACGGGTGAGGATCAGGCGGTCCCCGCGAGTCGCGATCACCTCGACCATGAAGTTCGCCCCGAGATCAGCGACCACCCGAAAGTTTTCGATATCGGCATCTCGGCCGCGGCGGGTTCCGGCGCCGGTTACCCTCCGCCGATCGTCGCTGTAATGATCGTCGGCCAGAATCGAAGCGGCAGAGTCCCAGTCGCGTGTGTTGACGCACGCAAGGAGGCGCGCGTTGGCTCGGCTTGCCGTGTTCTCCAGCCGCAGTGCCGGTCGACTGAGCTGATCGAATCGCGCGATCGCCGTGTTCAAGTCGTCCTCGTCGAAGAGTTCGCAGCGGCTGACCAGATCGCCTTCGAACGTGAAAATTGAGTTTTCCCGCCATTCGGCCTCGAAGCCATGTTGTGAGGTGGCATGAGCCGCTTGGGTGATGACGGCTCCGAGGTTGCTCAGGCGCTGCACGACCTCGATATAAATCTTGATGTCCGGTGAGTCGTACCATAAGTCGTGCATGTAGGCCGTCATGTCACCGGTAGCGAAGGCTGCTCCGCGCCGGTGGTCGATGTTGACCCAGTCGGGCGTCAGTTTGGGTAGTTCGTGCCTGTTGAACGTGGCGAAGGCCATCGCGAGAGTCGACCATGTGTCACCGTAGGCCGCGGCCTCACCAGCGAGATAGCGCGCGTCGAGTTCCGCAATTGCGGCGTCGAAGTCTTCGAGGTCGAACGTGACGGCCGCCATAATCCTCTCGTCAGCGTCGATCTCGACGACGTTGAGGGCATCGTTTTGAATCGCCTCGGGATCGCGGCCAGAGGCGCGAACACGCGCGAGGACGAGACGTTCGCCACGAATCGCTATGGCGCTCAACATGGATATCGTGAAGCCGACGTCGGCGGCGGCCTGCAAATCTTTGACTACGGCATCTCGACCATGTTGATTCTCGGCACTCACAACCCGTCGGTGATCGATCCCGGAATAGTTGTCGGCCACGGTCTGGGCCAAGGCATCCCAGTCCCGGGCCGCAAAATACGACCACTCGCGTTCAAATACGCGCGACGCCGCGTTCTCCAAGCGCCGCAATGATGGGCGTTCTTCCTCGAATCGGGCGTGCACGGCGTCGAGTTCGGCTAGCGCGGCGTCCATGTCTTCGATGTCGAACCAGACTTGCAAATTGATTCGACCCTCGTCGTCAACGCCGTATACCTGGAGAAATTCGTCCTGCGGCGCCCCGGGGGTCACGTCGACAGTGCCCAAAGTCAATCGAGCGAGAGCCAGGCGCTCGCCTCGCACGGCCATAACGACATGGTTCGCCCGCATGATCCCTGTCTCGAGATCGCGCCTTGTCTGACGCATCACCTCATCCGAAGAAAATTCGGTCGGCTTAAAGCCGACGATCTTCCGCCGACTCTCGACAGAGCCCGCGGGAGCGAACATCTGCTCGAATTCGTCCCAGGCCTCGCGAGCAATCGCGGCCATTACGCGATCGCCCGCTTGGACGGCCGCGGTGCGAGTCTTGACAACGAGCATTTCGGGTGGAGTCGGGTCACTTGCCTCGACACGTCCGTCGAGCATGCGACGCGCCCTCTCGGCAAGTGCCGGAGCCCCTTTCTGCTCGTAGAGGGTGGCCGCCCGCTCGGCAGCGGCTCGCGCCCCTGCGGCGTCGCCGTTGGCGTCCAACACCGTTGCCAACGCCAAGCAGGCGTCGCCGTGATCGACCAACCCGTCGGTGCGCTCTGCCAGAGTGATGGCAGCCTGCGCAACACGCCGAGCCTCGTCGTGATCGCCACTGCGCGAAAGCAATTGCGCCCGAAGTGTCCGCCAGGCAATCGATGCCTTCAATGCGTGTCCTGCGAGTCGCTCACTCTCCGTGCATAATTCGTCAGCCTCGGCATCTCGATTGAGTGCCAGACAGGCGCGACCGAGTAGCGCCGCGGTTTCGGCGGTATCTGCATCCAGACCCATCCGGCGAAAACCGTTGTAGGCCTGACGAAGATGCGGCTCGGCCGCGGCCGGATCGTCCAAAACGAGCTCCACGATGCCGGCGAACTGCTCGACCTCCAGAAGGGCATGGCGCAGGCCGAGTTCGGTGACCGTTCGCCGGGCCGAGTCGATCATTCGGCGGGCTGCCGCATCGCGGCCGCGGAAGGCCTCCAACACGGCCTGGCACCGCGTCGACGTCGCCTCGACCGCCGGCGAGTCGGTGGTGATTCTGAGCAGCCGCACCACGTCAAGGCACCGGCCGCCCGCTCGCGGAACCGGGTTCGGCCCCCACAGCGCGGCAAGCGGCGCACCGGCCAGTACCGCGTTGACTCGGCGGTGATCACGCGCACGCCGCGCCGCCGTCAGAGCGTCGTCCAAGGCGATTTCGCAGTCGCCGATTCGCCCGAGCCGGGCGAGGCAGGTGGCACGGACGGTGTGCGCCTTGGCTTCCCCTGCGGCATCGTCGATTTCGGCCAGTTTCTGTGCGGCAGCGCCTAACGCGACTTCGACGTCGTCCAATCGCTCAGGATGGATTAATACCGAGAGCTGGCCGTCGAAACAGGTCGCCCATGCCGATAGCCGGGCGGAACCGACTGTCGCTTGCTGCAATTGGGAGACTGCTCCTGCTGCCGAAGCTACGTCACCCGCGGCAAGAAGAGCCTCGCAGCGCGCGACGAGTAGATCGGCGCTCTGGTCTTCACGGTCGGGCAGCTCGTCATCGATCTCGTCCAGCGCGTGCAGGGCGTGGTCGTAAAGGTCGGCCGCCCCTTCGTAGGCGAGTCGGGCCATCGCCTGGTTCGCCGCACGCCGGCAATACTCAACGGCCTTGGCCGCGTTTCCTGCCCACGCACATTCGAAATAGTGGTGAGCCAGTTCAGCGAGCAGCTCGTCGTCGGCGCCCGGCTCGTCCTCCAGCGTCGTGGCGATGCGCTGGTGCAATCGCATGCGCCGCATCGAGGGCAGTTCGGCAAGCAGCGACTGTCGGACGATCGCGTGGTTGAACCGGTAGCGACCGCCGGGCTCTTCGATGACGATGCCGGCCTTGGACGCCTCGTCGAACGCGTCGACCAGGTCGTCCCCAACCACGCGCTCGACCAGGTCCAGGGCAAACCGGCTGCCGACGACCGCCGCTGCGGCCAGGGCCTTGTTGGTCTCGATCGGAAGTCGAGAAAGTCTGCGGCTCACGGCTTCTCGCACTCCCTGTGGGAGCGTGCTTGGGTCCCACACGCCGCCGCTCTCATCGACATGGCGCAGAGCCTCGATAAGAAAGAACGGGTTGCCGCCCGTGACGGAGGCCAATGCGTGGCCGAGCTCTTCGTCGTCGTAGCCGGCTTTGGCGACGTACGCGCTGACGTCGCCCTCATCGAGGCCGCTGAGACTGATGCGGTTGGCAGTGCCGTCGCGGTGCAAGTCAGCCAGCATCGCGGCCAGGGGATGGGAGCGGTCGAGATCAGTGCTGCGGTAGGTGCCGACGATTTCCAGGCGCGCGCGGTCGCCGAAGCGCAGCACATGTCGTAATAGGAGCAGTGTTGGCTTGGCCGCCCAGTGCAGGTCGTCGAGTACCAGGACAACCGGCGCTTCCGCGGAAGCCATCTCCAAGAGTGCGACGACGGCGTCGAAAAGTGCGTAGCGCTCGGTGTCGGGGTCGGCGCGCGTTGGCGGGGCCAGATCGGGGACCTCGTCGATCAGCCCGGGGACGAGCGGAAGCAAGGCTTCGACGCCGCGCAGTCCGCGCAACCGGCTGGTGCCGACGCATGGCGCCAGCGAACGCAGGGCTTCCGCGAAAGGCTGATAAGGCGCACCGAGGTCCTCGTCGCAACGGCCATACAGCACGACAGCGCCTTGCTCATAGGCCTGCCGGGACCATTCACCGGCCAGGCGCGTCTTCCCGACGCCCGGTTCGCCGGCAATCAGGGCGGCGCACGCACAACCGCCAAGCGATGTCTGCCAGGCAGACAGAAGCCGCTCGAGCTCGCTTCCGCGCCCGACGAACGGCCCGCTACCGATCAGCACCGAGGGCAGGCCCGGCCGGTCCATTGGCGCGACGCTTGTCGGCGGTTGGGCAACCTCTTCCGCGGTTTCCAGTCGGAGCTCGAAGACATGCTCCGGGCGGGCGAGGTTGCGCAGTTCGCGCAAACCCAGGTCGGCAAGGACAACGTCGTCGGGCAGTGAGTCGATGATGAGCTCGGAAGTCGCACCCGAGCACAGGATTTGACCGCCTACGGCTAGCGACCGCAGGCGGGCGGCGCGATTGACCGCGCGACCGAAGTAGTCGCCGTCGCGAAGCTCGACCTCCCCGGTGTGCAATGCCACGCGGATGCGCATGGGCTCCCGCAGCATCCACGGCTCGTGGACGATCGCGTCTTGCAGCTCGAGTGCTGCGGCGGCGGCCGCAGACGGCCGGTCGAACACCGAGAACGTTGCATCGCCCTCGCCGCGCGTCTTGATCAGCCGTCCGCCCCGCGACGTGACGACCTGTTCGACGAGCTCGTCGTGTCGTGCGAGCGCTACCGCCATCGCGCCGGCCTCCGCCTCCCATGCGGCTGTCGAGCCCTCAATGTCGGTGAGCAGAAAGGTCACTGCCCGCATCACCGACGGATGTTGGTGTGCTACAACCACATCCAGTGAAGCATCTTGTGCGACGATGGCGGTCTCAAGTCGCCGAAGCTCCGGCCCGGGATCGATTCCCAACTCGCGGGCCAGCATTGTCCGTGCCCGCTGATAGGCGCCAAGAGCGTCACCTTGCCGGCCGGCGCGGTAGAGGGCGAGCATGAGCTGGCCCCATCGCCTTTCGCGCAGCGGCGCCTCAGCCACCGCGGCCTCTAGCTCGCCGATGATCTCCGCGGCGCGGGCCGTCGCGAGAAGCGCGTCGGCACGATCCTCGACCAATGCGGCATGGCCCTCGACCCACCGCGTCTTTTCCGATGTTCCCCGCCGGCCGTCGGGCAGTTCGGGGATACCGCGCCAGAGGGCAAGCGCCTCCTCGAAGCAGGCCACCGCTTGGCTGCTGTCCCCGACGGCAACGGCATCGCGCCCCAGTCGCGCGGCCGATTTGTAACGCGAGGCGTCAACCTCACTCTCGGCCAGACTCCAACCCGTTCCCTCGGTCAAGACAAAGCCATCGCCCAGGGCGCGCCGCAGCGACGAGATATGGGTCTGCAGGGCCTTTGTGGCGGTACGTGGCGGGTCCTCGCCCCACAGCAACTCGACGAGGACTTCGGCCGAGACCACCGAACCGCCGTGCAGCCCTAGCATCGTGAGCACGGCGCGCGGCTTGGCGCCCGGTATACCGACGGCCGCACCGTCCTGCCGGACCTGCAGAGGTCCCAAAACCCCCAGCTCCACCGATGGAATGGTATTCATGTCGACGATCGTCGGCGGGACTATTCAACAGATGGTCAAGGTCGAGTAAAGACACCTACTCAACCGTCGGCACCCCTACCTCGCATTGCGCAGTAGCGCCCGACCTGGCGACGGCCGAGAGCGCACCTCGGGTTTGCTCTGAGACCTCGGCGGTGAGGACGCCGATCAGCAGGTCGAACAGCTCGTTGACGTGGACGGCCAGCGGAATCTGCTCGACCGCCCTGTGACGGCCGCGCTCTCGCACGGCGCACGCATGCAGGCACAGGCTGGATGCATGGAGTAGCCGTCGCGAGAGCATCGGCTCGGGGACGCCGGGGGGCAGCAATGCACCAATTCGATCTTCGTACTCGCGGTAGCGATTGAGTGTGTCCGCGGGCAGTTGTTGGAAGGGGGTTTCGTCAGAACGGCGGAGGTCGAGTTGCTCGAGGAACGTCATGAAGTGGCTGTCCTCGAACTCGGCAAGCTCTGCGACGGGCAGAAACTGGGCCTCTATCCCGGCGCGCAGGTCCCCGGCCGGTGCCTGCGCCCAGAGCAGCCTCCGGCGTTCGGCGAGATACGGAGCCCGGTAGTCGACGATCGCCCGGACGAGTCCGGCCTTGGACTCGAAGTGATATTGCACGGCCGAGTTGTTGGCGACGCCCGCCTCCAGCAGGATCTGGCGAATCGACGCCCCGTCGATGCCGTGTGCCGCGAACAACCGCTCTGCGACCAGCACCAGCGCCTCCTTGGTCGAAGGCGTGGACCCGATCGAGGAACGAAGGATCATGAGGGCTTCACCAGCGCGTCATCCGTCGGTGCCAGTGCTCGCCGCCGCTGCGACCAAGAGGTGATCGAGGCGTCGCGCCACTATCCAACCGAGATAAACCGCGATGTGCACGACGACCTCTTGCAGCTCATCGATCGTGAGATCGCCGCTACGCAAAGCGGATTCGAGCTGGAAGGTCGTCTCTGCGTCGATCCCGATGGCTGCGCTGCACGAGATCGCGATCAGCCGGCGGTCTCGTCGAGTGAGGTACTCATCGCGGCTCCAGATCTCACCGTAGAGGTAGTCGAGCTCGGCCACGCCCTGAAACGTGGTGCATGGCGGTGGAGGCGCAACACCGTGGACGGTCTCGTACGCGGTCTCGCCCCGGCCCCGTCGAACGCCGTCGGCAACCGGATCGGCCCACGGGACGAAGGTCGCGAGGGCCATCAGCTCGCCGTCCTCGTCGGCGACTTTGGTGATGGCGGTCAGGATGTGGGTGAGCATCGCCGAGCCCTTGGGCCAACCCGCCTGGGTGCCGAAGAAAAGCAGGAACTCGTCGATTTCCTCAGTCGTCACGTCGCCGCTCTTGAGGGCGGCGTAGCAGTGGGTCTCCATGGGAAGCGCTGCGTCGGCCATCCCGACGCAGGCAAGCGTGATCCAGCGACGATCTCGCGGCGTGAGAACCCCGCGGCGCCACATCTCGCCGAAGACGAAGCCGATCACACCGCAGTCGACATAAGCGCTCATTGCCACAGGAGCCGGTGCGCACATGATGTGTTCGTACTCGACCATTGCGACACGTTGACGATCATCGCGATCGATCCACTCGTTCACGCGGACTCCGTTCGAGGTTGGAGCGCAGCGGCTGACACGGCCAGATGTGACGACAACCTAACCGGGTTGTATGACTAGGTCAACCGGCTTAGAATTCAGGCATATATCTTAATCTGAGCGGGCCGAGCGATCTGCCGACGTCTTGAGGGAGTGCGCCATGTCAGCGCTGACCAGCCATGACCAGCCGAGGCCAAGCGTGGATACCCGCAGTCGTCCGATCGGCGAGTCCCGTGCAGTCGACGCGGCGACGTTCTGGGCGACCGAGTGGAAGCGCGCCGTCGCCCAGAACGGTGAGCGCGCCGCCTCCGATGCGAAGCGCCTCGACCTCCCGCCGCTCGCGATCGCCGTCGACGGCAACGTCTGGACCCTCCGCCAACGCCACCGGACCCTCGAGGTCGTCCCCGGCGGAGACACGACGACGCTGCGTGTCACGCTCGGCAGTGACGCGTTCGGCGACTTTGTCGACGAGCGGCGAACCGCGATTGGTCTCATCGTGGCGGGGCGGGTCGATGGCGACGGTGATTCGAATGCGGCGTTCTTCGCTTGGGATGCCGTGTTTCGCTCCGTACTCGACGGCCGAGGCGTTTACCGACCGGGCGTCGTGACTCTGCGTGCGCTCGACGGCTCACCACTGGATCTCGACCAGTCGTTCCGCCTCGGGGAACGATCGGCAGAGGCCGCACACTTCCTCGCCGAGGCGGGCTTCTTGCGCTTGGAGGACGTTTTCAGCAGCGCAGAAATCGACGCGGTCGACGCAGATTTGCTCAGCGCGGTCGACGACGCCCGTCCCTCGGATGGTCAGTCGTGGTGGGCCTCAACTGAATCCGGTGAACGCTATCCGTGCCGCATCTTGGACTTCGCCGACCGATCGGCAACGCTTCGCAGCCTGTTCACTGACTCGCGCTACCTCGCCATCGGCGAGCTGCTCGGCGACGGCCACCGTCCAGGCGATCCGTTCGGCGAGCACTTCGCCGACGTGACCGCTGAAGGGCTCGTCAAGAAGGTCGGCTCGACCGAGGGTCTGGTCTGCCTACCGTGGCACAAGGACTGCCAACGGGGCGGCCATTCGATGTACTGCTCCGGTCTCACGGTGGGCATCTGCCTCACACCCGTCGACGATGCGCATGGTGGCCTTGATGTCATCGCCGGCTCGCATCGGGCGAACATCGCCGGCAGCCAGGTCGACAGCGGCCTCGACCTACCCACCGTCCGCCTGCGCGCAGACCGTGGCGACCTGACCGTGCATCTGTCGTGCGCACTGCACCGATCCACCCACCCGATCAGTCACGAGCGGCGCGTCGTTTACACCGGGTTCGCACTGCCTGCGCAATCCGGCCACCTTGATCATCGAGACGCGCAGCAGCGACTCCGCAGCGAGCGCGGCAAGATCGGGGACCAGAGCACGACGACCGGAGCGGCGTTCGCACCCGACCCTGCCGGGCTCCGTCCTTGAACACGCTGTCCGTCGTGACCGGTGGCGCCGGAGCGATGGGAGCAGCCTGCGCGCTCACTCTGGCGGCGACGGTCGACGTGGTACTGCTCACCGATCTCGATCAGGACCGGCTCGACTCAACGGCCGAGCGAATAAGATCGGAGACGACAACTACGGTCTGCACCCTGACCGGCGACCTGAGCCGGCCCGAGTTCGTCGGCAGGCTCAGGGAGCATGCGCAGGAACTCGGCCGCCTGCAATCGCTCGTGCACACCGCAGGGCTGTCGCCCTCGATGGCCTCGTGGCAGGACATCCTGCGTGTCGACCTGGTGGCGACCGCGCGACTACTCGAGGTCTTCCAAGCATGCGCGGCGCCGGGCAGTGTGGCGGTGTGCCTGGCTTCGCTCGCTGGTCACCTCGGACCATTCGAGCCACGATTGGACGCCGTGCTCGACAATCCGTTCGATGCCGACCTCGAATTCCGGTTCGAGGCGCTCATCGGTCCCGAGCCCGACCCGGGCGTCACCTACCGCCTGGCGAAGCGCGGCGTAATCCGGCTATGCGAACGGGCGGCGGTTTCGTGGGCTACGAGCGGCGGACGCGTCGTATCGGTCTCCCCGGGCCTGATCGACACCGCGATGGGTCGTCTCGAACTGCAGAACAACCCGATCAAGCAACGGATGGCCGAGCTGACACCGATCGGCCGTGACCGATCGGGACCGGACACATCGCTCCCGGGCCTCACGAGCGATATCGCTGACGTGGTTGCGTTCCTCTGTTCGGACAAGGCGTCGTTCGTCTCGGGGTGCGACATCCGCGTCGACGGCGGCCTGACCGCGGCCATGCAAGGCGAGCGCAATCCCGCTCCTCTTTGAGCTCGTGGGTCACTAGTTACGGGCCGTCCATCCCGCCGCAGTCCAGCGCTGCGACTCACGATGATCGGACAGTCAACTGGCAGTCAGCGTCGGTGCACTGCGCCTCGATCTATACTTCATAGGCTCCGCGCGCTAGTGCCAGCGGGCCGATCGGCTGGCAGCCGTCATAAATTCCGCGACCACCGGAATCCCCATCAGCTCTGAGGATTTGCCAGGTGAATCCGGGCACCTGAGAACAGGCGAGGCTGTTGTTTCACTAGCCACTGCCGACAAATCCTGAACGTGTCGCCGTGATTGCTCAGGCCGATCGGGCTGTCGAAGGCCCTGCGCTGAGCTATCGCCGGCGCTAGTGTTTTCTTTCGATGAGCGCGACTCCCGATTCCGGTCGAACACAAGCCGATCTAGTCGGAGTCTCCGAGACCGCGCTGCTCACACTGAATGCCCGCGCCTCCGAGGCTCGCCGGCCCGATGCCATCATCGACGACCCGATGGCGATTACCTTGGCCGATTCGATTGACTTCGATTTCGCAAAGTTCGGCCGGACTCAGCAGGACTTTGCCCTGCGGGCGCTAACTTTTGACCTTCACACTCGTCGCTATCTGGATGACCACCCGTCGGCCACCGTGGTGGCGTTGGCGGAGGGGCTGCAGACTAGCTTCTGGCGCCTGGACGCTGCCATCCCCAACGGTCAATTCCGTTGGTTGACTGTCGATCTGCCTCCGGTTGTCGATCTTCGTACGCAGCTACTCCCGGAATCACCACGAATATCGATGTGCCCGCAGTCCGCGCTGGACTACAGCTGGACCGAGCAGGTTGACCCGGCGCAGGGAGTGTTCATCACTGCTGAGGGCTTGCTGATGTACTTGCAGCCCGAATTGGCACTCGGACTGATTGCCGAGTGCGCCAAAAGATTTCCCGGCGCCCAGATGCTCTTCGACATGCCCGTGGCCTGGTTCTCGAGGGTGGCGCGGCGCGGACTGCGAACCTCACGGCGGTACAAGTTTCCGCCGATGCCGTTTTCCATGTCGCCCAACGCGGCCGCGAATCTGGTCAACACGGTCCCGGGCATCCGCGTTGTCCACGACCTGCAGGTGTCGCCGGGTCGCGGCCTGCTGTTCAACACCCTGATGTCGACCGTCTATCGGACATCCGCGCTCAGCTCGCTACGTCCGACGCTGGCGCTGCTGGAGTTCGGCTGACCCCTCGCCGAGGTCCGCTACCGATGCGCTGTTGGCCTTGCTCTCGGCTGAAGCGGGCGAGTCCTGAGAAGTCCTCCCTGCTTCAATGCCCCAATGTGTCCGGGCAGAGCTCGTGCTGAGCAGCGTCGATCACACCGCGCAGATCGAAATACACGATCGGATTCGCGTCGATCTCTTGTTGCGGTGTCATGCCGTTGTGCAAGTCGGTGCACACTTTGACTCCGCGGCTTATTCGGACGGCGTCGTTGATGCCCGGCACGAAAGTTCCGTGGTCGTTCAGGTAGCGGATGTAGCTGTCGCCGTCGGCATGGGCCGGCGCAGCCATCGCCGCCGCGGCGGGAATCGTCACGACCGTCGCCAACCATCGCAGGACGTTCATGTTCCGACCGTAAGCGAATCGAGGCGTGCTGAGACTAAGAACGTGTAATCGGCCGTTGCAAATCGCCCCGTTTGCGGGTACGTCTAACGGACAGTGGCGCCCCGGCCTATTCGGCGTTGCTGGAAGACGAGGAGACACAGATATGACCGAGCGTTTCACCACCACTGACGGCGGTGCCCCGGCACCCAGTGACAAGCAATCGCTGACCGTCGGTCCCGACGGCCCGATCCTGCTGCAGGACCATTACCTGATCGAGCAGATGGCCCAGTTCAACCGGGAGCGCATCCCGGAGCGCCAACCCCACGCCAAGGGTGGCGGCGCGTTTGGGCACTTCGAGGTCACCGGTGACGTCACCAACTACACCAGGGCTGCGGTATTCCAGCCCGGCACCAAGACCGACACGCTGATCCGCTTCTCCACCGTCGCCGGCGAGCGCGGCAGCCCAGACACCTGGCGGGACCCGCGCGGGTTCTCGCTGAAGTTCTACACGTCGGAGGGCAACTTCGACATGGTCGGCAACAACACGCCGGTCTTCTTCATCCGTGATCCGATGAAGTTCCAGCACTTCATCCGCTCGCAGAAGCGCATGCAGGCAACCAACTTGCGCGACAACAACATGCAATGGGACTTCTGGAGCCTGACGCCCGAGTCGGCACACCAGGTGACCTGGCTGATGGGGGACCGCGGGATCCCCAAGAGTTGGCGTCACATGAACGGCTACAGCAGCCACACCTACAGCTGGATCAACGCCGCCGATGAGATCTTCTGGGTCAAGTACCACTTCATCAGCGATCAGGGCATCGATTACCTGACCCAGGATGAAGGCGATAAGTTGGCCGGCGAGGACGGCGACTACCACCAGCGCGACCTCTTCACCGCAATCGAGGGCGGTGACTTCCCGAGTTGGACGCTGAAGATGCAGATCATGCCGTTCGAGGACGCCAAGACCTACAGGTTCAACCCGTTCGACCTGACCAAGGTTTGGCCGCACAGCGATTATCCGTTGATCGACGTGGGCAAGCTGACGCTCAACCGCAACGTCACCGACTACCACACCGAGATCGAGCAGGCCGCCTTCGAGCCCAACAACATCGTGCCCGGCACCGGCTTGAGCCCGGACAAGATGCTGCTGGCCCGCGGCTTCTCCTATGCCGATGCGCACCGCGCCCGGCTGGGAACCAATTACAAGCAGATTCCGGTCAACTCGCCCCATGTGGAGGTCAACAGTTACTCCAAGGACGGGGCGATGCGGATCAAGAACGTCTCCGATCCGGTGTATGCGCCGAACTCCTACGGTGGCCCGCACGCAGACGCGGCGCGCGCCGCCGAGATCCGCTGGCAGGCGGACGGCGAGATGATCCGCGCCGCCTACACCCTGCGCGCCGAGGACGACGACTTCGGGCAGGCCGGCACCCTGGTTCGCGAAGTCCTCGACGATGACGCACGAGACCGACTGGTGCACAACATTGTTGGACATCTTTCGAAGGGCGTCAAAGAGCCGGTCCTATCACGGGTGTTCGAATACTGGAGCAACGTCGACACCGACCTCGGCAAGAAGGTCGAGGAAGAATTCCGGGCAAGCTCAGGCTGAGGCGCCGCCCGCCTCACGCTCGGCTGCGCCTACCCTGAAGGAAATGCAACGAGCGTGAGGAGGGCGACGCGATGCTCGCAGCTTTCGGATTCGAATCCCTGGGTGTAGTCGTCGGTGACATGTTCTTCGTCGATCCGACGCCGAACGAAGGTCAGGAGACTCCAGAGCGGGGGGTCAGACTCGAGCTGCGAATTGTCGATCGCGACGCACCCCACGGATCGATCTATGCCGGCGTCCCGATCACTTTCGGCCGCCCGGTATGGCGGGTCGACCTCTTCGGTTCGACCGAGACCGCACCCGAGTTGCTGGACAGGGCCCATCACCATCCCCGATTCGACGGCTGGGAACCTGCTTGCCGCAACTTCGTTCCTGAATTGTCGGCCGACCCGGTGTCGTGGCTGGCCGGCGAGCTGGCCGACCCGGACGCCGTGCTGGCCCGAGCGGGCGTCAATCCCGATGACGTGGCCGAGGCGGACAAAGCGGGACTCGCTGCGGCAGCTCCGGACATTGTCGCGGCAGTGAAACGCATGCTCGACGGCGTGCGAGACGGCGACTTGGCCCCGCCACCGGCTGAGCCGGTTGCCGCCGCGCGCACCGGCTGGCTGTAAATTGAAACCGGTGTAAATATGCTGCACATCGTTATTTGCTAGCCCGAGTAAGTCACTTAGGACGTGATTGCTCGAGATAGGTCGCCAGAGCGTTGGTCAACCCCCGGCGGGCTTCGTCGAGGTCGGCGTATGAGCCGAGCTGACGTTCGGAGACCAAGCCGCGCATCGCGCCGGGGATGAGGGCTGCCACCTCGCGGACTCGCTGCGGGTCGACGCCGAGACCGGCGAAGGCGCGTTCGCAGGTTTCCTGCCAGCTCTTTCCCCACGAGAACAGTTCGGCAGCGGTGCGCGGATACAGCCGCTCCAACTCATCCGGCTCGCGGGGGAGTGCGGCGCGCAAACTCTCGATCGCACGCGAATCTTGGGACGCCAGGCCGTGATACAGCGTGTCGATGATCGCGCCGAGCCTCTTCCGCAGGGGTGCATCTGATTCGGCGCCGGTGAACGACGACATCGTTGCGTCGCGGCGCTCAGCGGTCCGGTGCAACACCGCGGCCCAGAACCCGTCGACGTCGCCGAATTGATACTGCACCGCGCCCCAGGTCGCGCCGCTCTCCTTGGCGATCCGGCTCGCCGACACCGCGCCCGGATCCCCAGATGCCAGCGAGCGGACCGCGGCGTCCAGCATCGCCTCGCGGGTAGCTAGGCCGCGCTTGTTACTGCGTCGTTGCTGCACCTGAGCCGGAGGCATGTGCTGGATGTTAGCCGCTTTTCGACATTTTCATAGTGCCCACTATGAATTTCTGGCCGCGCTCGTTATCATTCGAGACATGGCCAAACCGCCGTTGTCGATGAAGCCGACTGGCTGGTTCCAGGTTGCCTGGTCGGACGAGGTCGCCGTGGGCGATGTCCACACGATGACGTACTTCGGCCAGGAGATGGTCGGGTGGCGGGCCGAGTCAGGCGAACTCACCGTGATGAACGCTTACTGCGAACACCTCGGCGCACATCTTGGATTCGGCGGCAGCGTGGTCGGCGAGGTGTTGCAGTGCCCGTTTCACGGCTGGCAGTGGAGTCAGCAGGGTCGCAATGTGCGCATCCCGTATCAGGACCGCCCGAACCGGGGCAGGCGCATTCGCACCTATCCGGTGGTGGAGCGAAACGAGTCGGTCTACATCTGGCACGACGTCGCAGGCCGTGACCCGTACTTCGACGCACCGGATATCTTCGCCGGGTTCAACGACGGTAGCAGCGCCGACGACTACTACCCGCAGCAGCGGCTGTACCGGGAGCGGCTCGAGCTGCACCCGCAGTACGTGCTCGAAAACGGTGTGGACTTCGCGCATTTCAAGTACGTGCACAACACGCCCATCGTGCCGGTCTTCACCCGGCATGATTTCGCCGAGCCGGTATCGTTCGTCGACTTCACCATCACCTTCGAAGGCGACGACGACCAGAAGATCGAAGACATCGACAGCCGCGTCGAAGCCGTCAACGGTGGTTTGGGAATCGCGGTGACGAAGAGCTACGGGATGATCGACAACCGCACCATCTCGGCGATCACCCCCGTCGACGAGTCGACCTCCGACGTTAGATTCATCGTCTACATCGGCCGAACGCCGGGCAAGGATCCGGTCCGGGCTGAAACCAAGGCCCGCGAATTCGGCCAAGAAGTGATCCGCCAATTCGAGCAGGACGTCGAAATCTGGCGTCACCAGCGCTATTCGGATCCACCGGCGTTGGCCACCGCTGAATACGAAGGCTTCACCGCTATCCGTCAGTGGGCCAAACAGTTCTACCCCGACGGCATCGGTGGCAGTGCTGCCGACGTGTATGCCGCATCCCAGAAAGGCTGAACGCATGACTGCACCGATCCGCGTGTTCCAGGTAGCGACCGGCAACGTCGGTTCGGAGATGATCAAGCGGATCGCGCTCCGACCAGATCTCGAACTCGTTGGGGTGCACTGCTATTCGGCAGACAAAATCGGTAAGGACACCGGTGAGCTGGTCGGCATCGCGCCCAACGGGATCACCGCGACGGGCAGCATCGACGAGATCATCGCGGCCAAGCCCGACGTGCTGACGTTCCACGGAGTCTTCCCCGACGAGGACCTCTACGTAACAGTCCTCGAGGCCGGAATCAACGTCGTGACCACCGCGGACTGGATCACCGGCTGGCACCGCGACACCAACCACCCGCATCCGTCCGGCAAGCCGGTGAGCGCCCTTCTTCAGGAAGCCTGCGAGAAGGGTGGGGCCTCGTTTTACGGCACCGGCATGAATCCGGGACTGAACCAGATTCTGGGGGTGGTGTGTTCGGCGGACGTCGCCGAGATCGAGAACATCACCACGATCGAGTCCGTGGATGTGTCCTGCCATCACTCCAAGAACACCTGGATCGAAGTCGGCTACGGTCTGCCGGTCGACGATCCGGAGATACCGGCGAAGCTGGAGAAGTACACCCGCGTCTTCGCCGACAGCGTGCTGCTGATGGCCGACTGTTTCGACCTCGAGCTGGACGAAGTCAAGTTCAGCTACGAGCTGGGCGCCTGCACCAAGGACGTGGACCTGGGCTGGTACACGCTGCCCAAGGGCTCGCTGGGCGGCAACTACATCAGGTACCAAGGCATCGTCAACGGAATCCCGCGAGTCGAAACGCATCTGGAATGGCAGATGACCCCGCACACCGACCCGCACTGGAACATCAAAGGCTGCTACATCACTCACATCACCGGCGACCCGTGCGTCTACAACAAGCACATGATCTTCCCCCGGCCCGAGGTGGATCTGTCCGATCCGGCGAACTTTGCGTCCATCGGTATGACCGTCACCGGGATGCCCGCGCTGGCCGCCATCGCGAGCGTCGTGGCCGCGCCCCCGGGATTGATGACGAGCGCAGACCTACCGCTGCGGGGGTTCGCCGGCCGCTTCAAGCTGTAGGTGGCCGCGAAACACAACGTTGACCCGCCAAACGTTGTCGCCATCAGAGTTTGACAGCTGTGTAACATTCCCGCCATCAGTCGTCCTTAGTGTCAGCCGAGCAATAACCGGCAAATTTCGATGCACAGCATCGTGGCGATAGGGACTAAATTGAGCGGCAATGCAGTGCGCCTCCAGGCGATCAACAACGTCGAGGCATACATCCCCCCAACTGTGAGTTTCGTACCTGGTGAGGAACCAGGTGAGGTCTTCGGTGCCAACGTCTTCACCAAGGCGGAGATGCAGGCCCGGCTCCCCAAGGCGGTGTACAAGTCCATCTCCGCGACTATCGAAAAAGGCACCAAGCTCGACCCCGCGGTCGCCGACGCGGTTGCGGTGGCACTGAAGGACTGGGCACTGGAGAAGGGCGCCACTCACTACGCCCACGTGTTCTACCCGATGACCGGTCTGACCGCGGAGAAGCACGACAGCTTCTTGGATCCAGTCGGCGACGGCACCACCCTCGCCGAGTTCGCCGGCAAGACCCTCATCCAGGGTGAGCCGGACGCCTCCAGCTTCCCGTCCGGTGGTCTTCGCAGCACCTTCGAGGCGCGCGGCTACACCGGCTGGGACGCCACCAGCCCGGCCTACATTCTGGAGAACCCGAACGGCAACACGCTGTGCATCCCGACGGTATTCGTCTCGATGACCGGTGAGGCACTTGACTACAAGACACCGCTACTGCGCAGCCAGCAGGCGATGGGCGTGCATGCCGAGCGCGTCCTGAAGTTGTTCGGCCACAAGGATCTCAACCACGTCGTGTCGTTCTGCGGCCCGGAGCAGGAGTACTTCCTGGTCGATCGGCACTTTTTCCTGGCGCGACCAGACCTGATCAATGCCGGCCGCACGTTGTTCGGTGCCAAGCCGCCGAAAGGCCAGGAGTTCGACGACCACTACTTCGGTGCTGTGCCCGAGCGTGTCCTCGGCTTCATGATGGACACCGAGCGCGAGCTGTTCAAACTCGGTATTCCCGCCAAGACCCGGCACAACGAGGTGGCCCCCGGCCAGTTCGAGCTGGCGCCGATGTTCGAGCGCGCCAACATCGCCTCTGACCACCAGATGCTTACGATGACGATCTTCAAGACGCTGGCCAAGAAGCACGGCATGGAATGTCTGTTCCACGAGAAGCCCTTCGCCGGCGTCAATGGCTCCGGTAAGCACGTCAACTTCTCCTTGGGTAACTCGGAGTTGGGCTCGCTGCTGGTTCCCGGCGACACCCCGCATGAGAACGCCCAGTTCCTGGTGTTCTGCGCCGCGGTGATCCGCGCCGTGCACAAGTTCGCCGGACTGCTCCGGGTTTCGGTCGCCTCGGCTACCAACGACCACCGTCTGGGCGCGAACGAGGCACCGCCGGCGATCATCTCGATCTTCCTCGGCGAGCAGCTCGCCGACGTGTTCGAGCAGATCGCCAAGGGCGCAGCGACGTCGTCAAAGGGTAAGGGCACCATGATCATCGGTGTCGACACGCTGCCCCCGCTGCCGACCGACCCGGGCGACCGAAACCGCACCAGCCCGTTCGCGTTCACCGGCAACAGGTTCGAGTTCCGGGCGCCGGGCTCCGGTCAGACGGTTGCCGTGCCGCTGATCATCATCAACACGATCATGGCGGACTCGCTGGACTACTTTGCTACCAAGCTCGAAAAGGCTGTCGAAGACGGCGAGGACTTCGACGGCGCGGTGCAGTCGTTGCTCACCGAGGTCATCACCGAACACGGTGACGTGGTGTACAACGGCGACGGCTACTCGGAGAAGTGGCAGCTCGAGGCGGCCGAGCGCGGCTTGCCGAACCTTAAGACCACGCTGGACGCCGTCGGGGAGCTGATCAAGCCGGAAGCGGTCGAACTCTTCGAGAAATACTCGGTGTTTAACGAGCGTGAGCTGCACAGTCGCTACGAGGTCCAGTTGGAGCAGTACGTGCTGACCGTCGCGGTCGAGGCGAAGCTGTCGCTGGAGATCGGGACGACCGTAATCCTGCCGGCCGCGATGCGCTACCAAACCGAGCTGGCTCAGAACGTCGCAGCCTTGAAGGCCGCGGGCGTGGAGGCGAGCACGGCTGCGCTGGAAGAGGTTTCGGCGCCGATCTCCGATCTCACCGCGGCGCTCGCGAAGCTGAAAACGGCGCTGTCCGATCACTCGGCAGAGACGGCGTTCGACGAGGCCAAGCATGCCCACGACGAGGTGCTCACGGCAATGACGGCGGTGCGCGAAGCCGCCGACACGTTGGAAAGCGTGGTCGCCGATGACTTGTGGCCGCTGCCCACCTACCAGGAGCTGCTCTACATCCTCTGAGGTAAGAATCGGACCGCTCTGTACTCTGGACTCGAAGTCTGTGCCGCGCTATCTGCGACGAACGGAAGGGCGGACATCCGCATGCCCTCATGGCGGAACCACAAAGAACGCGGACAAGGCGTCGCGACGACAACCGCCAACCGCGAGGTCGGCGCGCAGATCGAAGTCGAGGTGACGGCCGCCACGACGTTGGAGTTCCAGATCGCCGTCGCCCGCCTGCCCGGTCTCGATGTTCGGGAGTCGTTGTCGATCACGTTGAACGGCAGTCCGATTGAGGCACGCGAGATCATCGGGCCGCACGAGACGCGGATTCATTCGCTGGAGGTCGAGCAGGGGACCGTTCAACTCTCCTACTCGGCAACGGTTGCCGGTGAGGCTGAGCCCGCGCCGGTCAGCGACATCGACGTGATCACCTATCTACGTCCCAGCAGATACGCCGAAGCCGATAAGTTCTTCGGGTTCGCGGCGACCGAGTTCGGCCAGTACAGCGATTCGGCGACGCTTCTCGAGAAGGTCGCCGCGTGGGTGGGTGCGCGGTTGGATTACGTGCCGGGATCGAGTGATCCGATCGACGGCGCTGCCGACACGCTGCTGGCCGGCGCGGGGGTTTGCCGTGACTACGCGCATCTGGTGATCGCGTTGTTGAGGGCGTTGAACGTGCCCGCGCGCCTGGTGGCGGTGTATCCGGCAGGGTGCGACCCAATGGACTTTCACGCCGTAGCCGAGGCGTTCGTCGACGGCGAGTGGCGCGTCGTCGACGCCACGTGTCTGGCTCCTCGCCAGTCGATGGTGCGGATCGCCACCGGTCGCGATGCCGCCGACACCGCGTTCCTGGACAACCACAAGGGCTCGATCAACTTGACCAACATGATGGTCACCGCCTACGTCGACGGTGAGCTGCCCATCGACTCGATCGACCACCTGGTGAGCTTGCGCTAACGCTCAGCGGCGGACGAGTTTCTCTCGGATCGAGTCCGTCAATGAACGTCTCATCGACACCGGTTGGAATCGCCGGGCCTCGTCGGTCAGCGCCTGGCGGGAGTCCGCGCTCAACTCGATATCGGCTGCGGCAACATTGAATTCGAGCTGCTCGACGCTGGACGCGCCAGGGATGGCGACGACGTTGGGCAGGCTGATCAGCCAGGCCAGTGCTACCTGCGCGGGCTTGGCGCCGACGTCCTTGGCGACATCGCGCAGCGTCTGCAGCAGTGGCTCGATGCGCTGCAGGTTCTCGGTGCCGAACAGCCGGTTGATCGCGCGAACCCCGCCGGGCCGATTGTCCACCCCGTACTTGCCGCCCAGAAGTCCTTGCGCCAGTGGGCTGTACGCGATCACCACCCGATTCTCCTGCTCGGCGAACGGCACGAGATTGTCGAGCGCGCGCGGGTGGGCCAACGAGAAATGGACCTGGTTGCTGATGACCGGTCGTCCGAGCGCGGCATCGGCCTGCTTCCACCGCGCCAGCGAATAGTTGGAGACACCGGCCGCGCCGATCGCTCCACTGTCCAGCAACTCACGCATACCAGGCATGATCACCGAGTCGGGGACCACCGGGTTTGGCTGGTGAATCTGGTACAGCGGAATGTGTTTCAATCGCAGCCGCCGCGCGCTGGCTCGCTCACGCTGTTTGACCACGGGGGGAAACGGCGCGACCGGAAAAACCTTGGTGGCCACCGCGACCTGGTCGCGCTCGTCGCCGAGCGCCTCGCTGAGGATACGTTCGCTCTTGCCAAGCCCGTACACCTCGGCGGTGTCGAAGAACGTGACTCCCAACGCACGGGCGCGATGAACGATATCGCCGGCGGGACCGGAGGCGTAACTGTCGCCGTATCCCCACTCGCGCGATCCGAACTGCCAGGTTCCCAGGCCGATTCGGCTGACCTTGCCGACACCGTCGACGTCTAGATACTTCATCTACCCCACGGTAGTGATCTGGACGGGGGGAAGGCTAGCTGACCGTCCCGCGCTTTTCCAGCACCGCTATCACCTGCCGACTCTGGACCACGTCACCCTGTTCGCACAGTTGGCGTAGCTCGGCGACGACGGACTGCAGTTCGTCGAGGCGCTCCGTGGCCTGAGTGAGCGTGGCCAGCCAGTTGTCGTAATCACGCTCATCTGTGGTGGCGATCTCGGCCACCGCAAAAGAAGTCATGCTCATTGAATTCTCGCTCCCGAGTCCGAGGTACACGTCGCGTACCGAATCGATCCTTGACCTGCGGTTAGCCCATCGCTGATGTGTCTAAACTCACACACAGGCGAGCCGCTGAGTATCCGGACGCAATGGCTGGCATTCCGGAATTGCGGCCCGCATATTGCCGCGACGGCCAACGGGTGTATCGGACATCACCGCGGTGAGTCGGCCCGAACGGCGGCCGATACGCTGTGCCTGCGGCGGGGAACGTTACAAGAGAGGGCACATATGTCACGGACAGTGGTGGTTGGCGCGTCGAGCGGGCTGGGGCGTTGCATCGGTGTCGGTCTGGCTCAGCGAGGCGGACAAGTCGCACTCCTGGCGCGGCGTCGGCTGCGAATCGAGTCGGCGGCCGAGGAGGCAGGCCATGGCGCGGTCGCCATCGAATGCGATGTCACCGACGAGAGTTCGTGTCGCACGGCGTTCGATCAGGCGGCCGCGGCGTTGGGTGGCATCGACAATATGATCTACACGCCCGCGATCAGCCCGCTGGTTCGGATGGTCGACACCGGCGCCGACATCTGGCGCCGCATCTTCGACACCAATGTCATTGGCGCCTCACTGGCGACGGCGGCGGCAATCCGACATCTCACGGCGTCTGCGGGCAAGGCGGTCTATCTGTCTTCTGACGCAGGCACTTTCGGGCCGCCGTGGCCCGGCCTCGGCGCCTACGGCGTCAGCAAGGCCGCGCTGGAAAGGTTGGTGGAAGCCTGGCGGGCCGAGCACCCGGACGTCGGCTTCACGTCCCTGATCGTCGGGGAGTGCGCGGGTGGCGAGGGTGATGCGGCAACCGGAATGAACGCCGGATGGGACATGGATCTGGCGATGAAGGCCTATCCGCTGTGGGTATCGGGCGGCTGCATGCCTGGCAAGCTGATGCCGATCGAGGACCTCATCGAGGTGGTGCAGACGATTCTGCAGACCAATGCGTCGACGTCGATGCCGGTGGTGGTTGCCCGAGGTGCGCCGGCCGGCCAGGTCGCCTTCCCGGACACCAATTAGCCGGAGCCGCGGTCGGATGCCGGCCGTCGCACCCAGCCATGTCCTCTACAGTTGCGCCTGACGATCACGAGTTAAGGAGAGACGCGGATGGCGTGGTTCATGGCCCTCCAGAGCCCAGCGCACTCACCCCACCAGTCGATGGTCTACGAGCTGCAAGACGGGGTCGACGTGGACAAGATCGCCCAGGAGCTCGTGAGTTCCGCGACGCTGGACCGGGTCGTCCCCGTTCCGGCGGTGCTGTCGCAGAACAAGCGTCGGCATCAGAAGGTGACGATCTACGTTCGGCCCACCGCGTGGGGTTTGTGGTCGTTCTACGAGCTGTCCGAAGAGGACCGCAAGGAGATGTTGAAGAACAACCCGGTGGTCAACGCGCTCGCCCAAGCCGCGCAACAGCGCGCACAGCAGGGGAAACAACCGACCGGGGGACCGATGACCGTCCAGGTCAATCCGCTTACCGGTCAGGTCGGACCTGCCGGTCCGGCCAGCCGCAGCTAAGCGGTGTGTTGAGAGTCGCCGCGATCGTCAGGCGGCGATGCGGCCCCACCAAGGGTTGTCAGCATGCCGACGGCGGCCCGCTGCCAGGTGAACATCTCGGCGCGCGCTCTCGCGCACTCGCGCCGATGACCTTCGGGGCGGCTGACGATGGAGCGGACGGCTTCGGCGATGGCCACCGGGTTGTTGTCGGCCAGGGCCCCGCTGTCCGCGGTGATGATCTCGCCGAGCGCCGATGTGCGGGAGACCACGGCCGGCGTCCCGCAGGCCAGCGCCTCCAACGCGGCTAGCCCGAACGTCTCGTGCGGGCCCGGCGCCAGCGCGACATCGGCGGAGGCCAGCAGCTCGGCGACGGTGTGCCGGTCGGAGATGAACCCGGTGAAATCGATCGGCAGTCGCACGGCCTGCCGTTGCAGCCGGGCGCGGAGCGGCCCGTCGCCCACCACGACGAGGCGGGCCTCGACGCCGGCGTCACACAATGCGGCCACCGCATCGATGCTGCGGTCGGCACGCTTTTCCACCGACAGCCGGCCACAGTGCACCAACAGGATGTGGTCCGGGGTAGCCCAGCGCTGGCGCATCGCATTCGAGCGCCGCGACGGGTGGAACATCTCCAGGTCCACACCCAACGGCACGGTCACGGTGTTCGTCGCGCCGATGCGATCGAATTCTTCGCGGGCGAATCCGGTCGTGCAGACCACGGTGTCGTAGTCGGCTGCGGTCCGCCGGTTGGCGTAGTCGGCGAACCGGCGGGCCGTGCGCCGTGGAAGTATCTGGCCCGCAAGGCGATCCAGGCGCTCGTGGGAGATCATCACCGTCGTCGCGCCGTGCCTGCGGCCCCAGCGGCCCAACGACCGCAGCGTAAGCCGGTCGGAGACCTCCAAAGTGTCCGGTCGAAGCACGTCCAGTAACTCTCGCACCGGGTGTGGCAGCACGGCGCGGTATCCGCCGGTGAAAGGAATCAGCCTGGCGGGCACGGTGATTCGCACGACGCCGGTGGACAGCCGGGTGTGCGCCGGGTGCGGACCCGGGACGATGAGGAACACCTCGTGGCCCAAAGCGCAGTATTCGGCACCCAGTCGGTCGACGGCGGTGCGAAGGCCGCCGGAACGAGGTCCATAGAAATTGGCGACCTGAACGACACGCATCTAGCAAGCAGAACCGGTGCTCGTGTGCGGTCAACGATCTGACACTGACGAGTAACTGAACAGGGTGTGAACACCGAAGCTCGCGTGACCGCCGACCGCGTCGCGATGATCCCAACAGCGGGCATCGGAAGGGTTACGCCCGGCAGCGGCGCCGCCGATGCCCGCAAACTCTCCAGGGCCTATCGGAAATCACTGAGCAACACTAAATTCCGCGTGTTGACATGGCACTACTGGCCTGAGCGCACGGTACGCTGGTGTTCGCGAATTCTGACTGGCAACGCCGTTTAGGTATCGCGCTGCGTTGTCGGGCCGGGCTACGAAGGGGATGGGTAAAGAGGAGATGCGGCACTTCGCGGCCACATTTGCCGTGGCCGTCGTCGGGACTCTCGCCGCGGCCTGCGGCGGCAGCAACCAGGCCACTACGAAGGCGACGACGACGGTGGCATCGCTGATACCGCGGCCCGTCGTCGAGCGTGAACTCGACACGATGTTGCTCACCCCGGCCCAGATCAACCCCCTGATGGGCGCGCGCGAGTTGACGGTCACCAGAAAACACGACGGGATGTCCGACGACAGCGCCACCATGAAGCCGCCGGAATGCCTGGCCATCGACGGTTCGGCGCAGGCCCAGGTGTACGTCAACAGTGGATTTACCGCGATGCGCGATCAGGCGCTCAACGACGGCAACAGCTTCACTCATTACGCGGAGCAGGCAGTGGTGCTGTTTCCCACCGCCAAGCAGGCCAAGGTCTTCTTCATCGCGTCGGGCCTGCGCTGGCCCGCGTGCCACGAATACACCCACACGCAGTCCGGAACGGAGTGGACGGTGGGGCCGGTGTCTGATGACAACGGCGCACTGAGCGCGCTGTCGACGCAACAGCAGGCCAAAACCGGCGGGTGGGCCTGCGGCAGGGCGTTGGCCGTCAAGAACAACGTCATCGTCGACGTCAACACGTGCAGCGCCAATCCAGCGAACTCCGCGGTGGACATCGCCAACCAGATCGTCGCGAAAGTGGCGGCGCGCTAAACGATCCCGTCAGTCCGGGCTCGATGGCCCGAGCAGCCGTGCCTCTTCGAGGTCCATCGATTCCTGCAACTCGAGCAACACGATGTCGTCGATGCGCCGCTGGTCGCGAAGCTCGGTGATAGCCCGACGCTTGTGTTCGAGCACACCGAGACGGACCTGCCGAATCAGATCGCTTTTCACTTCGGCGTCGGTGGGCGTGGAGCCGTCATCGCCGAGTCTGACCAGCGCAGCATGTTGCCGGTATTCCGACTGCAGTCGGTTCTCCAGGTCGTCGCTGACACCGAATTCGGCGGCGACCAGCGGCAGCGCGTCGAGGGCGGCTTGCGCGCCGTGGCAACGAGCGAGGCGGAGTTCGTCGGCGTGGGCGACGTCCTCGGGAATCCGCGCCCAGCGGACAATGGCGGGCAATGTGCTGCCCTGTACGACAACGGTCGTGAGAATCACGAACGTCACCACGAAGATGATCAGGCTGCGGTCCGGAAACGGTGCGCCGCTGTTGGTGGTCAGCGGGACCGCGATGGCCGCCGCAAGTGACACCGCCCCACGGAACCCGGCCCAGCCGGAGACCAGACGCTGGCGCCAATCCACCCGATGGGACCGCTGTGCCTCGCGGCGGTCGACGGTGCGAACCAGCGCCGTGGTGCACTCTCCCCAGATCAACCGGGTCGCGATGACGACGCCGGTGACGGCCAACGCCAGCAGCACGGCGTGGCGGACGCCACCGTCGACCCGGGAGATTCCGCGTATGGCGCTGGGGATCTGAACTCCGACGAACACCCACAGCGAGCCGTTGATCAGGAATGTCGCGATGTCCCAGAACGCGAACGAGACCAGGCGTGACCGCGCCCGGATCACTCGCGGCGACACGTAGGCGAGCATCAGAGCCGACACCAGCACGGCGACGACGCCGCTGCAGTCGATCGCGTTGGCGAGCAGGAATGCGGCGAACGGCGTCAGCAGGCTGAGCGCGGCTTCCTCCTGCGGTGCGTCGAGCTTGTACCGGATCAGCGTCACCACTCCACCGATCAGCAACCCGGCGGCGATGCCGCCGAGGTAAGACAGGATGAATCGGACGGTCAGGTCCATCGGACCGACGGGCGCTCCGCCCATGGCCACCGACACCGCGACGCCGAACAGGACCAGCGCCGTCCCATCGTTGATGAGGCTTTCCCCCCTCAACACCGTGAGCGTCCGGCGCGGCAACCGCTTGGCCAGGCCGGCAACGGCGGCGGCGTCGGTGGGGGAGAGCACGGCGCCGAGCACCGACGCGGCGTGCGATTCCATGCCGAATGCCCGCGCGGTCCACGACACCGCGACAGCGCTGGCGATCACCAGACCGACACTGAGTAAGAAGATGACCCGCACGTTCGCGCGGATCTCCCGAAAGCTCGTGTTCAGGCTCTCCCAGTACAGGATCGCCGGCAAGAACAGCAGCAGCACGATTTCGCCGTCGAGCCGGACGTGGCCGAAACGGGGGATCAGACCGAGCAGTGCGCCGAGCCCGATGAGCAGGACCGGCGGGCCGACGCGGTAGCGCCGACCCAGCACCGTGCCCACGATGACGATGGCGAACAGCACGACGATGACAACGAGCCCAAACACCTGCACATCATGCTGTACGAACCGGTCAACTTTCACCTCGTCCGGGCCGGCAGCCGCGTGCAGCCGGCCGGGGCGCTGCCGCCATGCGCGCGAATAGCATTACCGCGCGGTCCTATTCGCCGCGTTGTGTACCAAGTCGGTTACGGGGACGTACCGAAATCGACCGTGATCTGGCGTCGATCGGAACGGGCGCAAATCATGGCACAGGGATCCGTTGCGGATCAGGCTCGCGAATCATCCACATCGGTAGGGGATTTGTCCGTATGACGAGTGAAGTGCATGGTGGTCGCATCCTCGACACCGCCAAAGGCATACTCATCGGCCTTCGCCGGTGCACATCCGAGCAAGCGTTCCACGAGCTGATCGACGCGGCGCAGCGCCACCGGATGCCGGTCTTTGCGATGGCCTGGGCGCTGGTGCATCTGGCCAATGGAGGCGAAACATCCGTCCACACTTCGGCCGATGCCGACTCGGCAGCGCGTTACGAGTGGGGCCGGCTGTTCACCGGTCCGGCCCTGGCGGTCGGCTGAGACTTCGATTTGCGGAATGAGCCGGAATCAGCCGGGCGGCGTCCAGGCGATCGGCAATGTCTTGATGCCGTGGATGAATGGCGACAACAACCGCGCGGGCTCGTCGGTAGCGACGATGTCGGGTATCTCGCGGTTCAGTTCGTCGAAGATGACCCGGATCTCGCGGCGGGCCAGGTTGGCGCCCAGGCAGAAGTGCGCGCCCCCGCCGCCGAAACCGACGTGCGGATTCGGGTCGCGGGTGACGTCGAACTTCCACGGGTTCTGGAATTTCTGTTCGTCGCGGTTGGCTGAGCAGTACCACAACGTGGCTTTGTCGCCGGCGGCCATCGCGGTCCCGTTCAGTTCGAAGTCACGGGTAAGCGTGCGTCGCATGTAGATCACCGGCGAGGCCCAGCGCACGATCTCCTCGACGGCCGAAGGCGATACGGCGTCGAAGTCGGACCACCACTTCTGTCGCTGCTCGGGATAGCGGGTCAGCGCGACCAGTCCGTGGCTGATGGCGTTGCGGGTCGTCTCGTTGCCGGCCACGGCGAGCAGGATGAAGAAAGACGCGACCTCGGCCGACGTCAGCCGTTCGCCGTCGACGTCGGCGTTGACCAGGCTGGTGGTCAGGTCGTCGCAGGGTTTGCTGCGACGCTCCTCGGCCAGCGCCGCCGCGTAGCCGCCGATTTCCATTGACACCTGGGCGAATTCATCGTAATCGGTCGTCAGGTCTGGGTCGCCGAAGCCGAGTATCACGTTGGTCCAGTGGAAGACCCGCTGATGATCTTCCTCGGGGATGCCCATCATGTCGCAGATGACCTGCAGAGGCAGCGGCCCGGCCAGCTCGCTGACCGCCTCGCCTTGGCCGTCGGGATGGTTGGCGATCATCGAAACGACCAGTCGGTGGGCCCGTTCACGCACCGACGCCTCGATCCGGGCCACCACCTTCGGAGTGAACGCCCTACTGACGATCGAGCGCAGTCGCTGATGCCGTGGGTCGTCGAGCACGATCATCGATCCGAAAAACTCGGCTATCTCCGGCGTCTGGTCGTTGATGGTGATGTTGGGGCTCGAGCTGAAAATTTCGGGATGACGGCTGGCGTAGTGCACGTCGTCGAGCTTGGTCAGCGCCCAGTGGCCGTTGCCGGCATGGAATCCCTCCAACTCGATGGCGGGCCAGAACGAGATCGGCGCTTCACGGCGCAGCGTGCTGAACGCGCCGTCGCGCAGATCGTCGTCGAGTCCCCAGAAATCCCACGTTCCGAGTTCGATGTCGGCGAGTGGGATCTCGGGCGGCGCCGTGCCATTCGCGCATGTCGCGATGCCCATGTGACTGTCCTCGGGCGTCAGTGCGAGCAGACGGTGCGGGCGGGTGCGCCATTCGCGGTCGCTTGGCTGACCACGTTGCCGTCGACCAGGATCGTGCAGGTGATCGATCCGGGGCTCTGCGCGCTGATCACCAACACGGGATTGGTGGTGATGTTGAACTGTGTCTTCCAGGGCAGCGGCACGTGCGCCAGCCGCTCTTGACCCGCTTGACCACTGTCGCTCTGATACGAGACGTAGTCGGCCACTGGGGCACTCCCACTCAACTGGTAGGTCACGTGGGTTTGCGAGCCGGTTGCATTGGCCGGCCCGATGGGTCCCAGCGAGGCCGCGACAGCGGTGAGTGCGGCGAAGACGATCGACGGTTTGCTAGTCATGGTCACCTCCCGCGTCATGGTGTCACTCCGGCCAACCGCGTGGGCCGCTTTTCGGGTCTTTCTCTCAGAAGACAACTCTCGGTTCGCCGCAATCGAACCGATGCCCAACAATTATCGTGAAACCAGTGAAGGGAGCTGATCGGTGGCGCAAACACCCAGGCGGCGCGAACTGCTGCGCGGCGCCGCCGTCGTCGGTGCGTTCCTGGCGGCCGATGCGGCTGCGTTGCTGACCGCCTTCAACTGGATCGGTCCCGCACGGTTGACGCCGCAGGCCTTTCTTGACGCCTTCAACAATGCGTTCGGCCGGCATTCGGGTTTCCGCACCAACCACGCCAAGGGGGTGTCGGTCGCCGGCTGGTTCGAGAGCAACGGCAACGGCACAGAGTTGTCGACAGCGGCGGTGTTCGCGCCCGGCCGCACCCCGGTGCTCGGTCGGTTCTCGGCGGCCGGCGGCAACCCGCACACCGTTGACACGCCTGCGGCCGGGCGGGGACTCGGGTTGGCCTTCGGATTCCCGGGCAGCCGGCAGTGGCGGACGGCGATGCTGAACCTTCCTGTCTTTCCCGATGATTCGCCGCAGAGCTTCTACGACCGGCTGGTCGCCACGGCCGTAGTCCCAGGCACCGGCAAGCCGGAGCCGGCGGCGATGACGCGGTTCTACGCCAGCCACCCGCCGGCAGCGCGCGCCATGGCGATCCTCAAACAACATGCGCCGACGCCAGGTTTCGCCGACAGCATCTTCAGCGGGTTGAACGCGTTCTACTTCGTCAGCCAATCCGGCGTGCGAACGCCGGTGCGGTGGAAGCTCATTCCGCTACAACAGGCCCTTCCGCCCACGTCGGGACCCGATGCGCTGTTCGATCCGCTCGTCCGCCAACTGGGGGCCGCGCCACTGCGCTGGCGTCTGGTGCTGACCGTGGGTACGCGCGACGATCCGACGAACGACGCGACCCTGCCGTGGCCTGCCGATCGCCGCACCGTCGACGCGGGACTGTTGACGCTCGACTCGGTCGACACCGAGGCCAAGGGCAATGCCCGCGATATCAACTTCGATCCGCTCGTGCTGCCGCCCGGCATCGAACCGTCCGACGACCCTTTGCTGAGCGCACGGTCGGCCGTCTATGCCGCGTCCTACCGGCGCCGCACCGGGGAGAACACGCTGTGACCGATACATCCGAACCCAAGAAATTCACCCCGCTGAGCAGAGTCCTGCACTGGCTGACCGCAGCACTGGTGTTCGCCGCCCTGTTCATCGGCTTCGTCATGGTCAACACGATCCGCGGGCACGGCGCGCTGGTCATGGTGCACAAGTCGGTGGGCGCGCTCATCCTGCTGGTGATGGTGGCCCGGGTGGTCAACCGCCTGAGCCATCACCCGCCGGCATGGCCGCCGACAATTGGCGCGCTGGAAGGCAAAGTCGTGGTGTTGTCCGAAAAGTTGTTGTACACGCTGCTGCTACTTCAGCCGCTGGTCGGTTGGGCGATGCTCTCAGCGGCCGGGGGACCGGTGGTCGTGTTCGGCGCGCTTCGGCTGCCGCGGATCGCGCCGTTCGACGCGCAGGTGTTTTGGATTCTGCGCCAAACGCATTCGGTGATCGCGTACACGTTGATGGTGGTGATCGCCGCCCACATCTCCGCCGTGCTGTGGCACACCTTCGCGTTGCGCGACCGGCTGATCGAGCGGATGACCTTCACCGTGGGTCGCGAGCGCTGATTTCTCCCGATCGCCGGTCCGGCGCGCCTAGGGTGAACCGGGGATCGTCGATCGGAAGGTGGCGCATGGCGAAACGGGTTGTCATTTGGGGTACCGGCTTCGTCGGCAAGATGGTGATCGCCGAGATCGTCAAACATCCCGAGTTCGAATTGGTCGGTGTCGGCGTCAGCAACCCGAAGAAGGTGGGCCGCGACGCCGGCGAGATCTGCGGCCTGGCCGAGCCGATCGGCGTGGCGGCCACCGACGACATCGAGGCGCTGATCGCGTTGCAGCCCGACGCGTTGGTGCACTACGGCCCGACCGCCGCGCACGCCGACGTCAACATCGCCGTGATGACGCGGTTCCTGCGCGCGGGCATCGACGTCTGTTCGACCGCAATGACGCCCTGGGTCTGGCCGACCATGCACCTCAACCCGCCGCAGTGGATTCAGCCGATCACCGAGGCCTGCGAGCTCGGTGAGTCGTCGTGCTTCACCACCGGCATCGACCCCGGCTTCGCCAACGACCTGTTCCCGATGACGCTGATGGGTTTGTGCTCAGAGGTGCGCACGGTGCGAGCATCGGAGTTGCTGGACTACACCAACTACGAGGGAGATTACGAAGTCGAGATGGGCATCGGCCGCGAGCCCGACTTCCGCCCGATGCTGGAAAACCGTGATGTGCTGATCTTCGCGTGGGGCGGCACCGTCCCGATGATCGCCCACGCCGCCGGCATCATGCTCGACGAGATCACCACCACCTGGGACAAGTGGATCACCCCCAACGAGCGCAAGACAGCCAAAGGCGTCATCCCGGCGGGAAACGTGGCGGCCGTGCGGTTCACGATCAACGGGGTTTACCAAGGCCAGACCCGCATTCAGCTCGAGCACGTCAACCGCATCGGTCTGGACGCCGCACCGGACTGGCCCGCCGGCACCAAGGATGATGTCTACCGCGTCGATATTGAAGGCACACCGAGCATTTCGCAGGAAACCGCGTTCCGGTTCACCGACGGATCCGGGCGAGACGCTGCCGCCGCAGGCTGCCTGGCGACCGGAATGCGGGCGCTCAATGCGGTGCCGGCCGTCAACGAACTGTCTCCGGGTTGGGTCACTGCGCTCGACCTGCCGCTGATCGCGGGCGTCGGCACGATTCGCTAGACGACGGTGGCCGCACGCCGAATCCAGACAGCCGATAAATTGGTGATTGATGCGCAAGATGAGACGACATGGCTGACGGAGAGCGTTCGGCGTTGGGGCTCTCGATAGGGGCCACCAACTTGGCGGCGGTGACCGCCGATCGTGCGGTGACCCGCAGGCCGGTGCTGACGCTGTACCGGCAGCGCCCACCCGAGGTAGGCGTGCCATCGGAAAACCCGAAGCTCAACGAGCCCGGCCTGGTGGTCAACGACTTTGTGGACCGGGTGGGAAAGTCGGGCGGCATCGCGGCCGCCGATGGCACGACGCACCGCAGCGAGACGCTGGTCGCCGACGCACTGCGGGCGCTGGCTTACACCATCATTGACGGCGGGACGCTGCCTGACGCGGTCGCGGTGACCCATCCCGCACACTGGGGGCCGGCCGCGGTCGATGCCGTGCGGGTCGCGCTGACCCGGGTCTCCGAATGGTCGCGTGGACAGTCGGTGCTGCTGACGGACTCCGCCGCGGCGCTCTTCGCCCTGCAGGCAAACCCCGGCCTGCCGGGCCGCGGCACCGTCGCCGTCTGCGACTTCGGTGGCTCGGGAACCACGCTGACCCTCGTCGACGCGGAGAATGGCTACGAGCCCATCGCGGCCGCCGTGCGGCACGCAGAGTTCTCCGGCGACCAGATCGACCAGGCACTGCTGACCCACGTCGTCGCCGATCTCTCGTCGGCGGGTTCGTTCGACACGGCGGCGACGTCGGCGATCGGTTCTTTGGCCCGCTTGCGCAACGCGTGCCGGTCCGCCAAGGAGCGGCTCTCGTCGACTCTGACGACGGACCTGATCGCCGATGTGCCGGGTTATCAAGGTGCTATCCGGCTCACCAGGGACGATCTCGACGACGCGATCCGCCAACCGCTCGAGGACTTCACGAATTTCGTCCACGAAGTGTTGCAGCGCAACGGAATTCCCCCGGAAGAGCTGGTCGCCATCGCGTCGGTGGGCGGCGGCGCAAGCATCCCGCTAATCACCACGACACTGTCGGAACAGTTCGGCGCACTCGTCGTCACGGCACCGCGGCCACACCTGACCGCCGCGCTCGGGGCGGCGCTGTGGGCCGCGCGCGGTCCGGCCGACGGTGATCCGGCCGACGGTCAGACAGCCCTGGCACCGACTGCGGCCGGATCCGTCGCGGAGCTGACGACCCGCTCGGCGATGGCTGCTGACCCCGGCCCCGCGCCGGCGCTGGCCTGGTCGGAAGCGGACGACGACTCCGGCATCATGCCGATCGGCGCCGGCGAGTACGCCGACGACGCGAAGAGTTCCCCGCTGACGGCATCAGGAGGGCCGGCGAATTTCGATCTGGATTCGGTGCCGATGGGAGCCGACGCCTGGTATCGCCGCCCGGTGGTTGTGGCAATAGGCACCGCTCTTGCGGTGTTGGCCATCGGTAGCGGCGTCTTGATCGCGATGCGGCATACGTCGAACAACACGCCGAACGCCCCGACCTCCAGCGTCAACACGACACCGGCTAACCCGGGGCCACCCGCCAACCCGGATACGCAGACTTCGGTCAGCAGTACACAGCCGTCTGACACCGCAACGCCGTCCTCGACCACCAGCGCGGCCCCGACGACGACTACAACAACGACCGAGACGCCGACTACGACTACTACGGTGCCGACGACAACGGCGCCCAGCACACCGCAGGAGCCAGACCGGCCCCGCTTCCCCAGACGCCCCGACGGGCCCAGGCTTTTCCCGCAGGAGCCTGGCTACCGCTAGTCGGCGTGCTGCTCCTGGTTTTCTTTCTCGTCGTGCTCGTCGTGCTCGTCGTGCTCGTCGTGCTCGTCGGTGCTCGTCCTTTTGGTGCTCGTCTTTTGAGTCGTGCTCGTCGTCGTCTCCTGGTCGTGCTCGCCTTTGGAGTCGTCTTTGGAGTCTTTTTCCTTCTGTTCGTCTTGGCCGTATTTCGGGTTGCCGTCGTCGTCCAGCCATTCGTTGATAGCGACGCCGGTGATGGTCCCGCCAGTCCCGGGCAGGACAGCAGTCTGCCGGTCGTCGTCGTAGGTTGCCCGCATCTCCTTGACCTTTGCTTTGCCCTCGTCGCTCAGTTCAAACTCTTCGGAGGACGTTTCCTTGTCGTCGTTGCCGGACTGGTCCTCCGCTTCGTTACTGTCCTGCGCTTCGTTATTGGTCTCGTCTTTATCGTCTTCGCTCATAACCACCAATTCCCTTCGCAACCTCATCGTTGACGTTGCATCGACTACCCGCCGCGGCGACGGGTCAAAAGCTCGGGTTGCGTCAGCCTTCGCAGCCTGAGTCTAATGTGCGTTGTGGCCGGTAGTAGCACAATTCACGGATGGGCGGCGGTACCCGGCTTCATCGTCACCCGGGTGCTCGACGCGTTCTTCCTTGACGATTAGGACACCTACGGGGAGGTGTCCGTCCCCGGTTCAGCCGGCCTGCACCTACCCCGAGTAGTGACCAGCGTGCGGCACGAGCCCAGTGACGAGGATGTTCGTTCGAAGAGACTTAAAACGATTGCGGCACTGCGGGACTTCGGAGCATCGACCAACGCTGAATTCGACGCGGAGAAGCGCAGGATCCTCGAGGGCCGCAGTGGCTCGTCAATGCCCCCGGGCGACCCATTCGTCGTAGTGCACGATCTCGTCGCCGATGCTGGTGGTGTCGCCGTGGCCGGTGTAGACGACGGTGTCGGCGGGAAGAGCGCCGAGCCGACCGGAGATCGACTGCAGAATCGTTGGGAAATCCGAGAATGACCGCCCGGTGGCGCCAGGCCCGCCGGCAAACAGCGTGTCACCGCTGAACAGCGCACCCAGCTCGGGGGCGTACCAGCACACCGAGCCCGGTGAGTGTCCCGGCGTGTGCAGTGCGTGCAGCTCGGTGCCGGCCACGCTGAGAGTCTCGTCATCGGACACCGTGCGAAAGCTCTTGTCCGGGTGGGTCATCTGCCACAACACATCGTCAGCGGGATGCAGCAGGACCGGCGCGTCGAGAGCCTCGCCGAGTTCGGGTGCGACGGTCACATGGTCGTTGTGGCCGTGGGTGCAGACCACCGCCACCACATTGCGCCCACGCACGGCGGCCACGATCGGCTCCGCGATGTGGGCGGCGTCGAAGACCACCACGTCGGATTCGTCACCGACCAGCCAGATGTTGTTGTCGACATCCCAACTGCCGCCGTCGAGTTCGAAGGTGCCGGAAGTGACGATGCGTTCGATGTTCGGCATCAGAGCATCACCACCGAGCGCAACACTGTGCCGCCGTGCATCTTGTGGAATGCCTCCTCGACATCGTCGAGGCCGATGCGCTCGGAGACGAATTTCTCCAATGGCAACCGGCCCTGCAGGTAGAGGTCGATCAAAGTGGGAAAGTCGCGCTCCGGCAAGCAATCGCCGTACCAGGACGACTTCAGCGAACCGCCGTGCGAGAAGAAGTCGATGAGCGGCATCTGGAGTTTCATGTCAGGTGTCGGAACACCGACCAGCACAACGGTTCCCGCGAGGTCGCGCGCGTAGAAGGCCTGCTTCCAGGTTTCCGGTCGGCCGACGGCGTCGATGACCACGTTGGCGCCGAAACCATCAGTCAGATCCTGGATGGTCTTGACGACATCGAGCTCGCGGGCGTTGACGGTGTGGGTCGCGCCGAATGTGCGGGCCCAGTCCAGTTTGGTGTTGTCGGTGTCGACGGCGATGATCCGCCTGGCCCCGACCAGCGCCGCGCCGGCGATCGCTGCGTCGCCGACGCCGCCGCAACCGATGACCGCCACGGTGTCGTCGCGGGTGATCGCGCCGGTGTTGATCGCTGCGCCCAGCCCCGCCATCACCCCGCAGCCCAGCAGGCCGGCTACCGCTGGATCGGCCTCGGGGTTGACCAAGGTGGCCTGACCGGCAGCCACCAGCGTCTTGTCGGCGAACGCCCCGATCCCCAGCGCCGGCGTCAGTTCGGTCCCGTCGGTGAGGGTCATCTTCTGTTCGGCGTTGAAGGTGTCGAAGCACAGGTGTGGCCTGCCTCGCTTGCAGGCCCGGCACTGGCCGCAGACCGCTCGCCAGTTGAGCACGACGAAATCGCCTGGTGCGACGGCGGTTACGCCTTCGCCTACTGCCTCGACGGTGCCCGCGGCCTCATGGCCGAGCAGGAACGGGAACTCGTCGTTGATGCCGCCCTCGCGGTAGGTCAGGTCGGTGTGGCAGACCCCGCATGCGGTGATGTCGACGACGACTTCGCCCGGACCGGGGTCCGGGATGACGATGTCGACCACTTCGACGGGTTCGCCCTTTCTCCGCGAGATCACCCCGCGCACTGTCTGGCTCATGCCACCAACCTAGTGCTTGGTCGGTAGGCTCCTGCGCGATGGCCGCACTCGACATACTCGACGATTGGCCGGTACCGCACGCGGCCGCTGCAGTGGTCGGCCCATCGGGAGTGCTGGCCAGTCACGGCGACACCGAGCGGGAGTTCGCGCTGGCGTCGGTGACCAAGCTGTTGGTGGCGCGGGCCGCGCAGATCGCGATCGAAGAAGGCGCGGTGGAGTTGGATACCGCGGCCGGGCCGCCGGGATCGACGGTCCGGCATCTGCTGGCTCACGCCTCAGGATTGGCGATGCTCAACGGGCAGACATTGGCCCGGCCCGGCGCCCGCCGCATCTACTCGAACTACGGGTTCGCGATCCTTGCCGACACCGTGCAGCAAGCGACCGAGATCGAGTTCGGCCGTTATCTCGCCGAAGCGGTCTTCGAACCGCTAGCGATGCCCGCCACCCGTCTGGACGGAGGAGCGCAGGCGGCCGGCTACGGAGCGACGTCCACGGTCGCCGACCTCACCGCGTTCGCGAGCGACCTGCTGAGCCCGGCGACGGTGTCGGACCAGATGCACGCTGACGCGATCAGTGTGCAGTTTCCGGGTCTTGACGGTGTTTTGCCTGGCTACGGAGTGCAGCGTCCCAACGATTGGGGCTTGGGCTTCGAGATCCGGGACGCCAAATCGCCGCATTGGACCGGGGCGGGAAACTCGCAGGCCAGCTACGGCCATTTCGGTCAGTCGGGCACGCTGATCTGGGCTGATCCGGATGCGGAACTGGCGCTGGTGGTGCTGACCGACCGGGATTTCGGCGACTGGGCGGTGCCCTTATGGCCCGCTCTCGCGGACGCGGTGCTGGCCGCGCATAAGTCGCACTAGCGCAACATGGGCCTCACAAGGCACAATAGACACGCAAGGCACAAACAATCGTTATAACTGCTCGTCGGAATCACCAGGTCGTTGGGGAAGACGTCCCTCGTGGAGCCGAAGGAGCAACAGATGCGTTCGTCGAACCAGTTCGCCGACGTTACGACAGGCGTGGTCTACATCCACGCTTCGCCCGCCGCGGTATGTCCGCATGTCGAGTGGGCGTTGTCGTCGACGCTGGCTTCCAAAGCCAACCTGAAATGGACCGCGCAACCGGCGATGCCCGGGCAACTGCGCGCGGTCACCAACTGGGTCGGGCCGGTGGGTACCGGCGCCCGGTTGGCCAGTGCGCTGCGCTCCTGGACCGTGCTGCGGTTCGAGGTCACCGAGGACCCCAGCGCCGGTGTCGACGGACAGCGCTTCTGCCACACTCCGCAACTGGGTCTGTGGAGCGGGGTGATGAGTGCCAACGGCGATGTGATGATCGGGGAGATGCGACTGCGGTCGATGATGGCCGCGGGCGCCGACGCGCTGGCCGCCGAATTGGATTCAGCGCTCGGCTCGGCATGGGATGACGCTCTCGAGGCTTACCGCGACGGCGGTGAGGGCGCCGAGGTGTCCTGGCTCAGCCGGGGCGTCGGCTAGCCGTAGCCGGGCTCAGCGGGTCACCATCGTCGGACCGGTCGCACTTACATCAGCGGCGGTCCCGGGTTGAGCCAGCGCGTCGAATTGTCGGTGTGCCCGGCGTATTCGGGGCAGTAGGCAGAGACCGAAACGCCAACGAAGTAGCTGGATTGTTTCAGCGAGAGGCCGCTGGCTGTCATCAGCTTCATCGCCAGAAAACTGGATTTCTCGCTTCTGTCGAAGCCGTCGCACACCGATTGGCCCATCGCCGTCGCGGCGTCACGATCCGTGACGGCGATCCCGTTTTTCGTCAGAGCAGCGATGAACGCATCGTCGTTCGAATCTGCTGAGGCGGGCACCGCGAAGAGCAGCGCGGCGGCGGGTAGCACGATCGCGCAGGCTGTGGACCACGTCCTGGCCATGGACTCCCTTGTTCGGGACCGATCGGCTTTGAGTGAGACGACGTTAGCGGATCACGGGCGCGGGCGCAGGATGCGCAGCGCGCCGGGGACCGCCGAGATCTGAGCGGGCAGCGCGCACGCGTAGTCGCCGTCGGCGTAGACGTTGATGCCCGGTGATTCCACGTCGATCGTCGTCGCCCGCGCGGTGACCACCTCGTCGAGATTGACGTGGGTGCCGTTGTACACAGTGGGAAAGAGGCGGACCAGACGGGTCCGCGACGCCGAATGCACCATGGTGATGTCGAGTCGGCCATCGGTGTGATCGGCGTCGGGGCAGATCAGCATTCCGCCGCCGTAGCTGCGGGTGTTGCCGAACGCGGCGAGAGTCAGGTCGGCGGCGATCTCGTCGTGGCCGTCGAGCACCAGCCGGAACGGCAGCAGTCGCAGCTGTGACAGCTCAGCGAGCATGGCAAGGTTGTAGCGCATCCGGCCACGCGGCCAACGCATCCGGTTGGCCCGGTCGGTCACCAGCGAATCGAAGCCTGCAGCCGCTACGGTGCCGAACCACTTGGTGTTGCCGTTGCGTTCACGTATCCGGCCCAAGTCGACGGTCTCGGTCCAGCCGTCCGCAATGACGTCGGCCGCCGCGACGGGATCCCTTGTCGGCAAATCGAATTCGCGTGCATGGTCGTTTCCGGTGCCGGCCGGGACGATGCCCAGCGGGACATCCGTGCCGGCCAGAGCTTGCAGCGCGTCGGTGATCACGCCGTCGCCACCGACGACGACTAGTGCGTCGGTGCCGCCATCCACCGCGGCGTGCAGAAGTCGGCGCGCGTGTTCGGCGTCGCTGCCGACGATCGCCACCACGTCGATGCCACGTTTCTGCAACCTCGCGATCGCCTTCTCGGCGGCGTGCGGTGCATTTCCGTGTCCTGATGCCGGATTGGTCAGCACAGTCACCCGGCCAATCTCGGAGGCCGTCAAATGCCGCCCCTTGTCATCGCTTCGCTCTGCGTCGTCGCGCCGCGTCACGGGATCAGCTTGCCGGGGTTGAGAATTCCCGCGGGGTCCAGCGTCGATTTCACCGCCCGCAGCACCTGCACACCGAGGTCGCCGACCTCGTCGCGCATCCAGGGCCGGTGATCGGCACCGACGGCGTGGTGATGGGTGATCGTCGCGCCGGTGGACACGATCGCGTTGGACGCAGCGGTTTTCGCCGCACGCCACTGCTCGATCGGATTGCCGCGTTGCCCGGCCACGACCGTGAAGTAGAGCGAGGCGCCGGTGGCGTACACATGCGAAATGTGGCACAGCACCAGCGCCGGCGTGCCGGATTCGGCCAGCGCGCTCGTGAGCGCCTCGGTGACGGCGACCTTCAGCGTGGGAACGTTCGACCAGTCGGTGGCCGTCTCGAGGGTTTCGCACAGCGCACCCTCGGCCAGCAGCGCGTCGCGCAGATACGGCGCACCGAACCGGCCTCGTTCCCAGGCCTGCGCGGGCGCTTCACCCAGGGCGGTACCGCCCTGGGCCTCCATCACGGCGCGGGTTTCGGCATACCTGCTCTCGGCATGGGCCACCGTGCCTTCGAACACGGTGATCGCCAAGCAACCGCCGGTGATCTGGTTTGCGCCGATCGACTCGGTGGTGGCCAGGTTGACGCCAGTCTCCGCTTCGTCCGAGAGTCGGATCACGGTCGGCCCGCTGCCGGTCTGGGTGACAGCGCGCAGTGCCGCAGTGCCAGTGGCGAAGTCGGGGAACGACCAGGCTTCGTAGCGGGTGGCCTGCGGCGCGGGATGCACCCGAACCCGGACCCGGGTGATGATGCCGAACACGCCTTCGGAGCCGATGAGCATTTCACGCAGATCCGGGCCTGCCGCCGATTGTGGTGCGCGGCCGAGGTCCAATACGCCGGCGGGCGTGATCGCGCGCAGTCCACGGATCATGTCGTCGAATCGGCCGTAGCCCGCCGAATCCTGGCCCGACGAGCGGGTCGCGGCGAAGCCGCCGAGGCTGGCGAATTCGAAGCTCTGCGGAAAGTGTCCGAGGGAGAATCCGTGCTCGCCCAACAGTTGTTCGGCGCGCGGCCCGGTGACTCCGGCGCCGAACTCGGCTTCGCCGGACACCTCGTCGAACGCCAGCAGTTGGTCGAAGCGCCGCAGATCCAGCGAGATCACCGCGTCGAAGTCGCCGCGAAGGGGCTCGAGTCCACCGACCACGCTGGTGCCGCCGCCGAACGGGACGACGGCGATGCCGTACTGCGAGCAGTACCGCAGGATCTCGGCGACCTCGTCGTCACTGCCGGGCAACAACACTGCGTCGGGCGCATCCTGGGGGCCGGAGTCTCTGCGCCGCAACAGATCCAGCGTGGACTTGCCGCCGGCATGCAACAGCCGGTCCTGATCGTCGACCCGGCAGTGGTCCGGTCCGACGATGGCGGCCAGCGCCTCGTGGTGGCTGTCCGTCAACTGCGACGGATGTAGCAGCACCTGGTCGGCGTCGAGTTCCGCCTCAGGTGCGGCCGTGACGCCCAGCGCCTGGGCCAACAGCGAACGGACGCCCTCGGAAAGGGGTTTCGCGTGGTGAGGATCGCCCCAGGCATTCCACTTCATCGGGGGTAGCAAGTCGGCAGGCATGCGTTACAGTATGACACATGCTGTCAATCAGTAACGCGGAGGTGGACGTCGGTGATCGCATCCTGGCGGCTGCGGCGAGCTGTGTGATCGATTTTGGTGTCGAGCGGGTGACGGTGGCCGAAATCGCGCGGCGCGCTCGTGTGAGCCGTCCGACCGTCTACCGCCGCTGGCCGGACACCCGGTCAGTGCTGGCCGCCTTGCTGACCGCGCATATCACCGATGCGTTGGCCGACGTGCCCGGCCGCGGAAAGACCCGTGAGGCGTTGGTCGAGCGGGTGGTCGCCATCGCCGACCGGCTACGGCACGACGATCTGGTGATGGCGGTGCTGCGCTCCGAACTGGCACTGGTCTACATCGCCCAGCGGCTCGGCAGCAGCCAGCAGATGTTGATCGACGCGCTCGCCGCGGACCTCCAGTCGGCACAGCGCGGCGGCGGGGTGCGCCCTGGTGATCCGCGTCAGCAGGCCGCGATGGTGCTGCTGATCACCCAGTCGACGATTCAGTCCGCCCAGATCGTCCGCCCGATCCTGGACCCTGCGGCGCTGGCCGCGGAACTCGCCTACTCGCTGAACGGATACCTGTCGTGACGTCCACCGCTCTCAACGCCGCCCGCCGTCACGCCGATCTCACCGCGCTGGCCGACGGCGCGCCAACCGACGTTGTCGTCATCGGCGGCGGCATCACCGGCGCCGGCATCGCCCTGGACGCGGTGTCCCGGGGCCTGCGCGTGACGCTGGTGGAAAAGCATGATCTGGCCTTTGGCACCAGCCGGTGGAGCTCCAAGCTGGTCCACGGTGGATTGCGTTATCTGGCTACCGGCAATGTCGGGATTGCCCGGCGCAGTGCCGTCGAACGCGGAATTCTGATGACGAGCAACGCGCCTCATCTGGTGCGGGCCATGCCGCAGTTGGTGCCGTTGCTGCCATCGATGGGCCGGATGGAGCGGGCCGTGGTGCGCGCCGGTTTCCTCGCCGGCGACGTGTTGCGCAAGACGGCGGGCACACCCGGGTCTGTTCTGCCCGGCTCGCAACGTGTTTCAGCCCGACGGGCCGTCGAGATGGCGCCGGCTGTTCGTCGCGAGGGCCTCGACGGTGGCCTGCTCGCCTACGACGGGCAACTGATCGACGACGCCCGGCTTGTCACCGCCGTGGCGCGCACCGCGGCACAGCGGGGCGCCCGGATCTTGACGTATACGAAGGCATCTGAGGCCACCGGCACGTCGCTGCGGCTGACCGATCAGTTCACCGGCGAATCCTTCGACATCACCGCGCGGGTCGTCATCAATGCGACCGGGGTGTGGGCCGGCGAGATCGACCCGTCGTTGAAGCTGCGTCCCAGCCGCGGCACCCACCTCGTCTTCGACGCCAAGGCCCTCGGTAATCCCGTTGCAGCGCTGACTATTCCGATCCCCGGCGAGCTCAATCGCTTCGTGTTCGCGATGCCCGAGCAGTTAGGGCGGGTCTACCTCGGCTTGACCGACGAGGAGGCGCCCGGGCCGATACCCGACGTGCCAGAACCGACGTCGGGGGAGATCCGGTTTTTGCTCGACGTGGTGAATACCGCGCTGGACATCTCGTTGGACAGCGCCGACGTGATCGGGGCGTACGCCGGGCTGCGGCCATTGATCGACACCGGGGCCGGCCACACTGCCGACATATCCCGTGACCACGCCGTCGTCGAGTCCCCGTCCGGAGTGATCAGCGTGATCGGTGGCAAGCTGACCGAATACCGGTACATGGCCGAGGACGTGCTGGACCGCGCCATCGCGTTACGGGATCTGGCCGCGGGCGAGTGCCAAACCCGGAATCTTCCGCTGATCGGTGCACCGGCGAACCCGGGATCGACGGTGACACCGATGGCCGGCCTGCCGGAATCGCTGGTGCTGCGCTACGGGGCCGAGGCGGCCAACGTCATCGCCATGGCGACCTGCGAGCAACCCGCTGATCCGGTGGCCGACGGAATCGATGTCACAAGAGCGGAATTCGAGTACGCCGTCACTCACGAGGGTGCGCTGACCGTTGACGACATCGTGGATCGCCGCACCCGGATCGGCTTGGTGGCCGCCGATCGGGAACGCGTTGTCGGCGTTGCCGAGGAACTGCTGTTGCAGTTGGGCTGAAGCGAGCGCGGTACAGTGACACGGAACTCATTCGTATCGGCCAGGATGGACTATGGATCAGGCGGCGAGCACCCCGCGCCCGGCGCGAAGCCCGGGACGTCTCGATCGGTCGCTGGATGCGGCCATCCTCGACGCAACGCTGGCAGGTGTTGCCGAACTGGGTTATGACCGCTTGAACATGGACGACATCGCGTCGCGCGCCGGCGTCGGTAAGGCGGCGATATATCGTCGTTGGCCGTCGAAGGCCGTGGTGGTGGCCGACGCGATCGCCCACTGGAGACGGCGACTCGGACCCGTCGAGCCGCCGAACACCGGCAGCTTTCGCGGTGACATCGATGCGCTGATCGCAGCCGTTCCTGACCTGAATGACGCTGATGTCAGCACAATCCAGGTCATTGTCGGCGTGGCGACAGCAGCGATGCACAACCCCGTCTTGGCGGCCGCCTTGGACGACCTGGTGCTGTCGACTCCGAGGCAGGTGGTCCGGGCGGTACTGGAGAATGCGGTGGCTCGCGGGGAGATATCCGCCGTCCGCGATCTGAGCCTGATCCCTGACGCGGTCGTCGGCCTCAACGTGTTGCGGGTCATGACCGGACGGCCGATCGACCGGGTCTACGTCCGGCGCGTGCTCGAAGACGTGATCTTGCCACTTGCCGGCGCGTCGGCAACTTAGTGGTTGCGCGTTCCGTGCGAGAGTGCCACCCTGGTTCTGACGGAACTGGTTAGTTCCGTCAGAACGAGAAGGCGGCACCACCATGAACGACGCACGCACGCCGGTCCTGATCGTCGGCGCAGGCGCCGGGGGGCTTGCCACGTCGGCCCTGCTAGCCAAACACGGCGTCAAGTCCCTCCTGGTCGAAAAGCGGCGCGAGGTCTTCCTCTATCCGAAGGCCCGCAATCTCAGCTTTCGCAGCCTGGAGATCCTTCGCGGGCTGGGCTTGGGGGACCAGGCCCATGCTGTCGCGGATCGCGTCTCCGACATGCTGGTCAAGCCGACGCTGAACAGCGCGGATCAAGAATTGGCCATCGACATCGATGCGGTCTTCGCCGGGCTGCACCAGCTGAGCCCCGAGCCTGCCGTGCAGTATTGCCCGCAGAGCAGCCTGGAGCCGATGCTTCTGGCCGACACCCGCCGGCGCGGCAACGAAGTGCGCTACGGAACGGAACTGTGCTCGTTCGAACAGAACGACATTGGCGTCACGGCGATGCTGCGCGATGCGGAATCCGGCGATTCGCAGACAGTCCGCGCCGACTATCTGATCGCCGCGGACGGCGTGCACAGCCCGATCCGGAACCGCCTCGGTATCACCACCTCTGGGTATGGCGCGTTACCGATTTTCGTCGTTTTCGTCTACTTTCGCGGCCCCTGGCGGCGGCTCGTACCGCATCTACGCGACGGCGACGGCGTACAAGTAAAAAACCCCGACGCGAACGGAATTTTCTTGGTGGCCCAGGACGACCTCGGCATGTTCATCACCACTTACTTCCCCGGCAAGGGAGAGACGGCCGCACAATTCACGCCGCGATATTGCCGCGAGGTGTTGACCAAGGCCATCGGCGAACAGATCGAGCTCGAGGTCATCGAAGTCGCGGCGTGGCAACCCTACGAGCAGGTTGCCGACGAATTGCATTGCGGGCGAGTCTTTCTCGTGGGTGATTCCGCGCACACCATGCCGCCGTTCAAGGCCGGGGGAGCCAACACCGCCATCCAAAGCGCGCATAACCTGGCCTGGAAGCTGGCTGCGGTATTGGATGGGACGGCCGCTGCCTCGATGCTGGCCAGCTACCACGCCGAGCGGCACCCCGTCGGTCGGTTCGCCGCTCACCAATCCCTCACCGGGCCGACGACGGCCATGATCGATCTGGACGACCAGGGCCCGGGTTTGCCGCCGGAGGAGGAGGCGTCAATGTTCTCCTTACTGGTCGGCTATCAGTACCGCTCTGCTGCAGTGGTTTCCGACGAGCCCGCTCCGGCGGACCCTGACTCCGCGTCGCTGGTGGACGAACTGCGTGCCCAACCCGGTACTCGCGTTCCGCATGCTTGGGTGCAGGTGCACGGTCAGCGAGTCTCGACGCTGGATCTGGTGGGTTCCGGCTTCGCCCTGCTCACCCGCGACGACGACGCTGTGTGGACCGACGCCGCTGCGGTAGCGTCCACCGAGTTCGGGGTCCCGATCGCGGTTCACGCCATCGGACCCGTCACCTGGCTAGCTATCGGAGGCGCGGTGCTCCTACGCCCAGACGACTTCATCGGATGGCGGACAGACCGGCTTTTTGATGACCCGAAAAGCAGACTCTGCGAAGCGCTTTCGGCCATCCTCGGTCGAGGTTGAGTCCCGATGGTTTCGCGGGTGGTCGCACTGGAAGAGGCGTTTCTACATCCACGGGTATGGAACTTGTTTCCCGAGCCGCTGCAACGCAAGTACCAGCCCGTCAAGGCCCGACTCAGTGATGTCGGGGCGGAACGGATTCGCCTGATGGACGCCGCAGGGATCGATGTTCAGGTGCTCTCGCACGTTCAGCCAGGCGTCCAACTGCTCGCCGACGACCAGGCCGCATTGTCGATCGCGGTGTGTCAGGAAGTCAACGACTGGTTGGCGGATGCGGTCGCCGCGCACCCGTCCCGGTTCGCCGGCTTCGCCACACTACCGACCCAGTCACCTGATGACGCTGCCCGCGAGCTACGGCGCACGGTAAGCGAACTCGGCTTCAAGGGCGCTCTGATCAACGGGCACACCAACGGCCGTTACCTCGACCACCCGTCGTGTGCGGTGCTGCTCGCGACGGCCGAGTCGCTCGGCGTCCCCATCTACATCCATCCCACCGACCCACCGCAGGCGGTGACGGAAGCGTATTACGCGCCGTTCGATTCAGCCCTGGTGCCGACCTGGGGCTGGCCGGTGGAGACCGGAACCCACCTGCTCCGGCTGATCTGCGCCGGCGTGTTCGACCGTCACCCGAATCTGAAAATCATCGTCGGGCACATGGGGGAGCTGCTTCCGTTCTGCTTCACCAGGCTCAATCTCGGCCTGACGATGGCCGGCTGGTTGGGCGCCTCAGAATCTGACCCGACGCCAATTCGCAACAACGTCGGCTACTACTTGCGCCACAACGTCTTCGTCACCAGCAGTGGGGTTTTCGACGTCCCGGTGTTCGAATGCGCCCGCGCGATGTTGGGCCTGAACAACCTCATGTTCTCCGTCGACTACCCGTTCCAGGACAACTTCGCCGCGATGAAATTTCTCGAGCAGTGCGGCCTGTCCGACGCCGACATGGAGCGCTTCGCCCACGGCATCGCAGACGAAGTCCTGCGGCTCGACGATCGGTCGGCCGGCCGTCGCGATCGGCACGCCACCGTCGGCGAAACCTGGTACCGATTGCGCAGCCGCGCTCAGTCGCGAATCGGTAGGGCGTTGATCTCCGCCCTGGTCAAGTAGCCTCTCGGAGTTACAGCGGGATGTTCTTGTGGCGTCCGCGCCGTGCCGGCGCCTGGGCCAGCGCCTCGGTGAGCTTGCTGCGAGTGTGAGCCGGGTCGATCTTCTCGTCGACGACGCCGATCTCGATGGCGTTGTCCACCCCGCCGGCGAGCCGCTCATGCTCGGCGGCAAGCTCGTCGTGCAACGCTTCGCGCTCGTCGTCGGACGCGGCGGCAAGTTTCTTCTTGTGCAGAATGCCGACGGCGGCTTTGGCGCCCATCACGGCGACCTCGGCGTCCGGCCAGGCGAAGACCTTGGTGGCGCCCAGCGAACGCGAGTTCATCGCGATGTAGGCCCCGCCGTAGATCTTTCGGGTGACCAGCGTGACCCGCGGAACGGTGGCCTCACCGAACGCGTGCAGCAGCTTGGCGCCGCGGCGGACGACGCCGCCCCACTCCTGGTCCACACCGGGCAGGTAACCCGGCACGTCGACGATCACGATCAGCGGGATGCCGAACGCGTCGCACAGCCGCACGAAACGTGCTGCCTTCTCGGCGCTTTCGGAGTTCAGGCAGCCGCCGAGTCGCAGCGGGTTGTTGGCCAGCACGCCGACCGAGCGTCCGGACAACCGGCCGAGGCCGACCACCATCGACGGTGCCCACTTGGCCTGGAACTCCTCGAAGGGTGCGTCGTCGTCGAGCAATGCGGTGACCAGCGGGCGCACCTCGTAGGCCCGCCGCGGCGAATCCGGCAGCAGAGCGTGCAGGTCGGTGTCGTGCGCCTCGGCCTTGCTGCGGTCGAAATGCCCCTGCTGGCAGAACAACCCGACCAACCGGCGGCCGCGCTCGTAAGCGTCGGTTTCGTCGTCGGCGACGATGTGGCACACTCCGGACTTCTTGTGGTGAGTGTCCGGGCCGCCCAGCGACGCCATGTCTACGTCTTCGCCGGTGACGCTGCGCACCACGTCGGGACCGGTGACGAACACGCGGCCCTCCGGCGCCATGATGACGACGTCGGTCAGCGCCGGGCCGTAAGCCGCACCGCCGGCGGCGAATCCGACCACCACAGAGATCTGCGGGATGTAGCCCGATGCCCGGATCATCGCCTCGAACACCAACCCGACCGCGTGCAGCGCGCGCACGCCCTCGGCCAGCCGCGCGCCGCCGGAGTGCCAGATACCCACGATCGGGCTCTGGTCCTCGATGGCGGTGTCGTAGGCGTTGACGATGTGGGTGCAGCCTTCCAGCCCCATCGCGCCGCCCATCACGGTGCCGTCGGTGGCGAAGGCGATGGTGCGCACGCCGTTGACGGTGCCACCGGCCGCCAGCACGCCGGAACGGTCGCGCTCGTGCAGCAGCTCGAGGCTGCCGTCGTCAAAGAATCGGCTCAGTCGCAGCAGCGGATCACGCGGATCGAGTGACTCGTCAACCGCCTCAGGTGCCAGGCTGGTCATCGCAACTCCTCTGTCTGGTTGGTCAGTAGCGACCGAAAGCGAGGGCCACGTTGTGCCCGCCAAATCCGAACGAATTGTTGATCGCGTACTGGTAGTTACCTTCTCGCGGCTTGCCCGCCACCACGTCCAGGTCGACCTCCGGATCGAGGTTCACCAGGTTCAAGGTGGGCGGAACAATTTGTTCGCGTAGCGCTAACACGGTCAGGATCGACTCCACGGCGCCGACCGCGCCGACGGAGTGGCCGAGTGCGGACTTGGGTGCATAGACGGCGGCGTTGCCGCCGTGCGCACCGAGAGCCCTGTTGATGGCCTTGCCTTCAGCCAGGTCGCCGACCGACGTGCCGGTGGCGTGGGCGTTGACGTGATCGATGTCGGCCGGGGTGAGGCCGGCGAGTTGGATGGCACGCGTGATCGCATGCCCGGCGCGTTCGCCGTTGGGGTCAGGAGCCACCATGTGGAAGCCGTCAGAGGTGACGCTTGCCCCCATCAGCCGGGCCAGAATGTTGGCGCCGCGCGCTGTGGCGTGTTCCTCGGTTTCGATGACCAGGAGCGCGCCGCCTTCGCCGAACACGAAACCGTTGCGGTCCTTGTCGAACGGCCGGCAAGCACCGGCCGGGTCGTCGTTGTTCTTCGACAGCACGATGCGCATCGCGGCGAACGACGCGATCGGCACCGCCTCGATCTTGGTCTCGACGCCACCGCAGACCGCGACGTCGGCCTCACCCAGCACGATCTGTTGCCAGGCACGGGCAATGCCCTCCGACCCGGATGCGCAGGCCGACACCGGGGTCATCACCCCGGCCTTGGCGTGACGTTCCAGACCCACCGCCGCGGATGCGCCGTTGGGCATGTACATCTGCACGCCCAGCGGGTTGACCCCTCTCATGCCCTGTGCGCGCATCTTGTCGTACCCGTAGATCAGCTCCTCGCTCGAACCCATCCCGGTGCCAATGGACACCATCAACCGGTTGGTGTCCACCTCGGGCGAACCGGCGTTTTCCCACACCCGCCGGTTGAGCACGGTGGCCATCTTCTGCAGGTAGCCCAGCCGGCGGTTTTCGATCCGCGTCAGCTGGCTGTCGAACTCCTCGACGAGGTGCCCGCCGATGCGGACCGGCAGGTCGAAATCCTCCACGAACGGGTCGTCGAGTGTACGAATCCCACTCTGCCCGTCCAGCAGCATTTTCCAGGTGGTATCCGCGTCAGATGCAAGCGCAGTCGTCATGGCGATTCCGGTGACGACCACATTGGGAAAACCGTTCCCGGTGGCCAACGTTGACGATGTTGTCATGCGAACTACACACGCTCCTTCCCTGCCTTATTTACTTGTCCGGCTTCATCGCCGGACATCCTGCTCAGTACCGCCCGAAGGCCAATGCGACGTTGTGTCCCCCGAAGCCGAACGAGTTGTTGATGGCGTACTGGTAGTCGCCGTAACGTGGCTCTCCCGCAACAACATCGAGGTCGATTTCGGGATCGGGCGTTTCGTAGTTGAGTGTCGGCGGAATCACGCCGTCTCGCAGCGTGAGCACCGTCAACACCGATTCCAAAGCGCCCACGGCGCCGATGGAGTGGCCCAGCGCACCCTTGGGCGCGTAGACCGCGGCGTGCTCGCAGCCGGCGGCCCGGATCGCGTTGGCCTCTGCAATGTCACCGATCGGTGTGGCGGTCGCGTGAGCGTTGATGTGGTCGACGTCCTTGGGAGAGATGCCCGCGAGCTCCAGAGCCCGCGCCATCGCCTTTCCAGCGCGTAGACCATCCGCGGCCGGGGCCACCATGTGGAAGGCGTCCGACGTGATGCCGGCACCCAGCAACCGGGCCAGCGGCTTGGCGCCGCGAGCCTTGGCGTGCTCCTCGGTCTCGATCATCATCATCGCGCCGGCCTCGCCGAACACGAAGCCATCGCGATTCTTGTCGAACGGCCGCGACGCCCCTTCGGGATCGTCGTTGCGCGTCGACATCGCGCGCATCATCGAGAACGCCGCGATGGGCAACGCTTCGATGCCGCCTTCGACACCACCGCAGACCGCGAAGTCCGCGTCACCCATGACGATTTGCCGCCATGCGTGGGCGATGGCCTCCGAGCCCGACGAACAGGCCGACACCGGGGTCATCACTCCGGCGCGCGCCCCGAGTTGCAGGCCGACGACCGCAGCGGCACCGTTGGGCATGATCATCTGCACGGCCAGTGGCGACACCTTGCGGGGGCCGCCCTCGTTCATCAGGTCGTAGCTCTCGACGATCTTCTCGGCGCCACCGAGACCGGTGCCGACGACGACCGCGAAACGGTCCGGGTCGACCTCCGGGCTGCCTGCGCTCTCCCAGAGCTGGCCACTGAGGTGCTTGGCCATCCGCTGGACGAAGGACATCCGGCGCATGTCGAGGCGACCCATGTGGTCGTCGGGGGATTCCTTGAGATGCCCGCCGATCCGCACGGGTAGGTCCCACTTCGTCACGAACTCGTCCTCGAGCACGTGAATGCCGCTTTCGCCGGCTAGTAGGCCCTTCCACGTGCCTTCGATGTCCGGCGCGACAGAAGTCGTCGCCGTGACGGCGGTTACCACAACATTGGGGTAACCGCCGTTAGCAGTGGAAGGTCTGGTCACTGGGAGGGGCTTTCCGTCTCGAACTTCGCGCGCAGGGCCTGAGCGGCCTCGGGGTTCTCTTCCTCGAGCTTCTGGATGTAGTTGACCACGTCACCGACGGTGCGCAGACCGGCCAAGTCCTCGTCGGGAATCTTCACGCCGTACTTGTCCTCGGTCTGCACGGCGATCTCGACCATCGACAGCGAGTCGATGTCGAGGTCGTCGACGAAGGACTTCTCCGGCGTGATCTCCGACGGCTCGATACCGGTGACCTCTTCGATGATCTCAGCGATCCCGGCGATGATTTCTTGCTGGCTGACGGACACGTTGTGTTTCCCTTCGTAATGTGTTGTGTACTACTGATTTACGTGCGTATGCGGTTGTAGTGACGGACTATCTTTCGATGTTCGGCTTGGGTGGCCGAACAAACCGGGTTTTACAGCTCTGTCAAACCGTCCAAGTCGGCGGGGGTCTTGACGGCGCGCGTTGGAACCCCGCGAAGTTCGCGCTTGGCGATGCCGGACAGCGCTCCGGCGGGCGGGAACTCGACGATCGCCGTGACATTGCGCTGACGCAGCGTCTCGGAGCACAGATCCCAGCGGACCGGGCGAGTCAGCTGCGCGACCAGCTTCTCCATCGCGTCACTCGCCGAACTCACCGGTTGCCCGTCGCGGTTGGACAACAGGACAGCGGTCGGCTCGGCGGTCGTTGCGTTCTGGATCGCCGCGGCGTAGCCGTCGAGAGCGGAGGCCATGAACTCGGTATGGAACGCGCCGGCGACGCCGAGTGCACGCACCCGCGCCTTGGCAGGCGGGTCTTCAGCGAGCTTGTCCAGCGCGCTGAGCCGGCCGGCGGCCACGATCTGACCCGCGGCGTTGCGGTTGGCCGGGACCAGGTCGAGCTGTTCGAGGCGGCTCAGCACCTCGGCCTCGTCACCGCCGAGCACCGCGGACATACCCGTCGGCTCGTTGGCGCAGGCCTTGGCCATCTCCGCGCCGCGGGTGGCGGCCAGTGCGACGGCGTCATCGGTGGAGATCACCCCGGCGATCGCGTAAGCGGCGATTTCGCCGACCGAGTGTCCGGCCACTATGGTCTCGCCAGCCTCTTGCCCAGCCAGCAGTCCTTGCCGTGTCAGCTCCTCGTAGGCGAGCAGCGTGGCGGCGACGATCAACGGTTGGGCGATTGCGGTATCGGTGATCTCCTCGGTCGAGGCAGCGGTGCCCAACCGTGCGAGATCCAGGCCGCTGGCCGTCGACCATGACGACAGCCGGTCTGCGGCGCCGGGCAGTTCCAGCCACGGCGACAGCATCCCCTCGGTCTGCGATCCCTGTCCGGGCGCGAGCAACGCAATCACATTCTTAAGGGAACACTGGCAAGACGGTTTTGCACCGTGTAACAGATTATGAACCTTGTCTTAGGTTTTTGTGGAAACCCGACAAAAACGCCCGCGATGCGGCGTATTCGTTACCGCGCCGCGATCTATCAACTGCTTGCCACTGTCTTAGAGGGCATCACGAGGTCCTTTTGCACCGGTCGCATGACGGGCGTCACGATGTCACTGGCGAGGCTGGAATGCTGCGCCTGGTACGTGAGGTGGCCGACGGTGGCGGCCACCCGGAGGACGTAGGCATCGCGCGGCTGGGTGGGATCGCGCCCGGTGAAGTCGGCGATGCGGCGCAACCGGTAGCGCACGGTGTTTGGATGAACGAACAACTTGCGGGCGCAGGCTTCGATCGCGCCGCCACAGTCGAGATAGGCGTCGAGGGTTTCGGTGAGGGTGGGGCCCGCGTCGGCCAGTGGTCGCATCACGTCGGTGTGCAGCGCCGCGATGGCCGATGCATCGCCCATTAGGGCCCGCTCGGGCAACAGCTCGCGCGCAAGCACGGGCCGCGGCGCGCCCCGCCAGCCGGCCACGGCGTTCATCCCGGAAATCGCCTCGCTGGCGCTGTGATAGGCCGCGGTCAGCATCGGTGCCGTCGGGCCGATGACCACCGGTCCGTCGGAGAACGCTTCCAGCAGGGCGCCGAACACCTTGTCCGTCTGGGTCAGGTGGCCCGACACGATCGCGACCAGCCACGTGCCGTGCACGTCGGTGAGAGCGGCGCGGCCGTGGTGGATGGCGATATCTCGAACATCTTGGCTGGCGTGGTGTTCCCGGCCCGGCGCCGGCATGCCCACCATCACCGTCGCTGGCGCGTTCGTGTCCCAGTTCAGCGCGGCGGCGCGGGACAACAATTCGGGGCCGGTGTCGCCACGCACCACCGCATCCACGACGGTGGCCTCCATCCGGCTGTCCCAGCTGCCGCGGGCCTCGGCCGCGTCGGCGTAGGCGGTGGCGGCGCTGAAAGCCAGGTCGCGGCTGTATTTGAGAATTCCCACCGTCAGTGCCGTCAACTGGTCGTCGTCGCGGGCCACGAACGGCGCCACTTCCTCGAACAACTCCATGGTCACCCGCAGCATGTCGACCGAGTGCCGCAGCGCGATCTGCCGGGTCAGGTCTTGCGGCATGAGTTCGAACGCGCGGGCGGTGTAGTTGACGTTGCTGCGCGGGTCGGTCATCCACTCCACGAAGTTGACGACGGCGGTCTGCACCACCAGCGCCAAGCTGGCCCGCTCGGAGGCCTCCAGCTCGGCGAAGAACGGCAGACGGTCCTGCATGGCCGCCACCGCCTCGGTCGACAACCGACCGGAATACTGCTTCAACCGGCGCAGCAGCGACTCCGGCACGTTGTCCAGCAGCTCCAACGTCGACCGCGGCACCGCAAACTTCTTGTCAGGCACCCCTAAAAGCTACGCCAGTTATCTGGATGGTTCCGCTAACCGCGACGGCCTTGACGCTGTGCCGCAAGCTAGGCGCCCGGGCCGGGGTCAGAGGTCTGCGCGGGCGCGGCCTGCACGTCGTCGATCCGGTACTGCCGCGCTGCCGCCAGCGGGACCGACGGATCGATCTCGCCGTCGCGGGCCAGCGCCTCCAGCACGGCGACGACCTGGGATTCGGCATCGGTGTTGAAGTAGCGACGCGCAGCGGGCCGGGTATCGGAGAACCCGAACCCGTCGGTGCCCAGCGTGACGAAGCGACCCGGCACCCACGGCCGGATCTGCTCGGGCACGGCGCGCATCCAGTCCGACACGGCGACGAACGGGCCGGTCGCTGCAGAGAGCGCCTTGGTGACGTAGACCTCGCCCGCCGGCCGGTCCGGGTGCCGCAGTTGCTCTTTCTGGATGGCGACGCCGTCGCGGTTGAGCTCGCTCCAGCTCGTCACCGACCACACGTCGGTGGCGACATCCCATTCCGCGGCCAGCATGTCGGCGGCGCGCAACGCCGCGGGCATCGCAACCCCGGACGCCAGGATGTTGGCGGTGTTGCTGCGGCTTTCGGTGGCCGGCCGATATCGGTAGATGCCCCGCAGCAGACCTTCGGGGTCGAACTTGTCTGGCTCCGGCGGCTGCACATACGGCTCGTTGTAGATGGTCAGGTAGAAGAAGATGTTCTCCGGGTCTGCGCCGAACATGCGGGCCAGTCCGCTTTCGATGATGTAGGCGATCTCGAAGGCGAAGGCCGGGTCGTAGGACACCACCGCGGGGTTGGTGGCCGCCAGCAGCTGCGAGTGACCGTCGGCGTGTTGCAATCCTTCGCCGGTCAGGGTGGTGCGACCCGCGGTCGCCCCGAGCAGGAATCCGCGCGACATCTGGTCGGCCGCGGCCCACAATCCGTCGCCGGTGCGCTGGAACCCGAACATCGAATAGAAGATGTAGATCGGGATCATCGGCTCGTTGTGAGTCGAATACGACGTGCCGGCCGCGGTGAACGACGCGACCGATCCGGCCTCGTTGATGCCCTCGTGCAGGATCTGGCCGATTTGACTTTCCTTGTAGGCCAACATGAGTTCGGCATCGACGGCCGTGTACAGCTGGCCGTTACGGTTGTAGATCTTCAACGACGGAAACCACGAGTCCATGCCGAATGTGCGTGCCTCGTCCGGGATGATGGGTACGATACGCGGCCCAATTTCCTTGTCGCGCAACAGCTCCTTGAAGGTTCTCACCACCGCCATGGTGGTGGCCACCTCCTGGTGACCGGACCCCTTCTTCAGCGGCGCATAGATGTCGCGGCCCGGCAGGGTCAGTGCCCTGGACTTGGTACGCCGCTCCGGCAGGAAGCCACCCAGTGCGTGGCGACGTTCGAGCAGATAACGGATCTCCTGGGCCTGGGGACCGGGGTGGTAGTACGGCGGCAGGTAGGGGTCCTGCTCCAGTTGGGCGTCGCTGATCGGGATCCGGATGGCGTCGCGGAAATCTTTGAGGTCCTGCAGCGCAAGCTTTTTCATCTGGTGCGTCGCATTGCGGCCCTGGAAGTGCGCGCCAAGCGAGTAGCCCTTGATGGTCTTGGCCAGGATCACCGTCGGCTGGCCATGGTGGTCGACGGCGGCGCGGTAGGCGGCGTAGACCTTGCGGTAGTCGTGACCGCCCCGCTTGAGATTCCAGATCTCGGAGTCGGTCATCGGCTCGACGAGTGCTTTGGTGCGCGGATCGCGACCGAAGAAGTGATCGCGCACGTAGGCGCCGTCGTTGGCCTTGTACGTCTGATAATCGCCGTCAGGTGTCGTGTTCATCAGATTGACCAGCGCGCCGTCGCGATCCGCGTGCAGCAGCGCGTCCCACTCGCGTCCCCACACGACCTTGATGACGTTCCAGCCCGCGCCGCGGAAGAAGGATTCCAGCTCCTGGATGATCTTGCCGTTGCCGCGTACCGGCCCGTCGAGGCGCTGCAGGTTGCAGTTGACCACGAAGGTCAGGTTGTCCAGACCCTCCAGCGCGGCGACATGCGTCAGACCGCGACTTTCCGGCTCGTCCATCTCGCCATCGCCCAGGAACGCCCACACGTGCTGGTCGGAGGTGTCCTTGATGCCACGGTCATGCAGGTAGTGGTTGAACCGGGCCTGGTAGATGGCGTTCATCGGTCCAAGGCCCATCGAGACCGTTGGGAATTCCCAGAAGTCGGGCATCAGCCGCGGGTGCGGGTAGGACGGCAACCCGCCGCCGGGATGGCTGTGCTCCTGACGGAAGCCATCGAGCTGGTCGGTGGTCAGCCGGCCCTCCAGAAAGGCCCGGGCGTAGATGCCGGGGGAGGCGTGGCCCTGGATGAACACCTGATCCCCACCGCCAGGATGGGACCGGCCGCGGAAGAAGTGGTTGAAGCCGACCTCGTAGAGCGCCGCCGACGATGCGTACGTCGAAATGTGACCGCCCACACCGACTCCCGGACGCTGCGCGCGATGGACCATGATCGCGGCGTTCCATCTGATCCAGGCCCGGTAGCGGCGTTCGACGTCTTCGTCACCGGGAAACCAGGGTTCCAACTCGGTCGGGATGGTGTTGACGTAGTCAGTCGACGTCAGCGACGGCAGCGCCACCCTCTGCTCGCCGGCGCGCTCCAACAGCCGCAACATCACGTAACGCGCCCGCGACGGGCCCGAGCGTTCCAACAGGTCGTCGAAAGACTCCAGCCACTCGGCGGTTTCCTCGGGATCGATGTCAGGCAGGTAGGACGCCACACCCTCGCGGATCACCCGCACGCGGTCGGGTTCGGTTGCGCTGGTTGGATTCTTCGCCAGATCGTGACGGACGAATTCGGTAGTCAACGCGCTACTCCTTGCTAGACGGCGTTGTCTGCTTGTGGCCGATCGAGCCGCCGGCGATTGGGGGGTAACTCCTATCGTGCCGCAAAGGGGGGTGCGCTGCGTAGTGCCCGGCCAAGCCGCCTGCTGACGCTTCGATGGTGGCGGCCGACAACACCCGCGATCGTCACCCGGTAACGTCTCCACCTGTGGCGATCGGAAGGCTGGGATGGCAGAGTGCCGCGCGGGCGGTCGGCTGCGTCGGGATAGTCGCCCTGGCCGTCGTCGGATGTACCACCGTCACCGACGGCGCGCCGAACGCCGACACCGCGATCGCCCCGGCGTATCGCGTGTCGGTATCGGCCTCAGTCTCGGCTTCCGTAGCGACGTCGAGCGTGCGGGAGTCGCAGCGCCAGCAGTCGTTGACCACCAAAGCCGTGGTCCGGGTGTGCGAGTCGTTTGTCGTCAGCAGCAAAGAGGCCGTAGACCGGGTGAACGACTTCGTCGCGGCGTACAACAACAGCGGCAACACGTCGAGCGCCGAGGGCCCGGCGGTCGACGCGCTGAACCACAGCGCCGACACGGTGGAAGGCGATGCCCACGGTCCGTTGTCGCAGGAACTGCGTGAGGCGCTCACCACCTACGAGGACGCGGCCCGCGACGTGGCGAAGGCCATTCGGGCACACGCGGGGACCGACGAGTTCAATAAGCGGGTCAATCAGCTCAACGATGCCAAGACCGAAGCTGTCAAACGTTGCCGGGCATCTCTTTGAGTCGACGGATGTGCAACGCTACGTGCTATGCGACGATGAATGGCATCGCACTGCGCGTTGTCGCTCGAGTGGCTTGAAATTGACGAGGAGGTCGCACGTTGGTCGCGGCGGATGACGCCCCGGGTCATGCCGGCAAACTGGGCATTCAAAGAGGGCAGGTTGTCCAAGAGTGGGGCTGGGACGAGGACACCAACGACGAGATCCGCGCCGACGTAGAGGACGCGTGCGGCGGTGAGTTACTCGACGAAGACACCGATGAGGTCATCGACGTCGTGCTGCTGTGGTGGCGTGACGGTGACGGAGACCTGGTGGACACCCTGATGGACGCCATCGCGCCGTTGGCTGACGACGGCGTGATCTGGGTGCTCACGCCCAAGACCGGCCGTCCGGGTCACGTGCAGCCCGCTGAGATCGCCGAGTCGGCGCCGACCGCGGGGTTGATGCCGACCTCGTCGGTCAATCTCGGCGACTGGAGCGCGAGCCGGTTGGTGCAACCGAAATCGCGCGCCGCTCGCCGCTGATGCTGACGGTCGGCTCCGCCGCCCCGGACTTCACCCTGCACGACCAGAACCGACAGCTGGTCAGCCTCAGCGACTTCCACGACGCCAAAAGCGTGCTGCTGGTGTTCTTTCCGCTGGCCTTCACTGGCATCTGCCAGGGCGAGCTCGACCAGATCCGTGACCACCTGCCTGACTTCGAGAACGACGACACGGCTGTGCTGGCGATTTCGGTCGGACCGGCACCCACCCATAAGGTGTGGGCCGCCAACAGCGGTTTCCTATTCCCGGTGCTCTCGGACTTCTGGCCACACGGCGCGGTCAGCCAGGCCTACGGCGTCTTCAACGACGATGCCGGTATCGCCAACCGCGGCACGTTCCTGGTCGACCGAGCGGGAACGATCCGATTCGCCGAGATGAAACAGCCCGGCGAGGCTCGCGACCAGCGGGTCTGGACCGAGGCGCTGGAGGCGCTGCGGGCCTGAATTTTGGGGCCGAGGCGGTGTGGGCGGTATCTTTGGCGCCGCACGGGCGCGTAGCTCAGTGGTAGAGCTCTGGTTTTACACACCAGCGGTCGGCGGTTCGATACCGTCCGCGCCCACCCAGCGTTAACGGAAGAAGTTGTCATGCCTGCTACTGCGCCGACGCCCTTCTTCACCTCCTCCGACGACGGCTTCGTTCCCAACCAGATCGCCCGCGGCGGGTGGGGGCCCACCCTGGGTGGGCATGTGGTGGGAGGCCTGTTGGCGAGGAGCGTCGAGGCCGAGCGGGCCGATACGGACCTGGTTCCTGCGCGTTTCACGGTCGACATCCTGCGCCGCGTGGCCGCAGAGCCAGTCGAGGTTCGGGCAAGCGTGGTCAGATTCGGCCGACGCATGCAGGCGATCGACGCGACCATGACACAGCACGGAGAGTTGGTCGCCCGCGCCTCAACGCTTTTCCTTCGCCGCAGCGCGCAGCCCGCTGTGCTGCCCTGGACGACGGACATTGTCATGCCGCCGTTGCCCGCGGAGCCGACGCAGTTCGATGACGGGGCGCCGCTGTTCATCAAGCCTTTCGGCCGCGGCGCGGACGACGGGGGTAACCCCTGGCAGTACCGGGGCCCGCGGTTTGCGTGGATTCGGCATATTCACGCATTGGTCGACGACGAGGAACCGACGCCCTTTGTATGCGCGGCCATGGCGGTCGACGTCACCGCATCCCTGACCGGGTTCTCCGAGGCGGGACTTGGTTTCATCAACGCCGACTACACGATGACGCTGTGCCGGCTGCCGGATGGCCCTTACATCGGCCTGGCGGCTTTGACACACTACAGCGATGCCGGAATCGCGACGGGGAGCGCCAGCCTGTTTGACGTCCACGGGCCGATCGGTACCGGCGTGACGACAGCCGCCGCCAATCCGCATTTCCTGGGCGCCGGAGATTAGCTCGGCGCTGACCGCTTCCACTGCAACCGACTGTGGGTCGTCACGCCCGCGTCGTCGGTGCTGGTTGCCGACAGGGTCAGGATCTCGCCGTCGATGCCGGCATGCCGAAACAGAGTCTGCGTCAACAGCTCCGGCATCATCGAGACCGTGACGTCGTGATGCAGCGTCGAGGCTTCCTCGTCGACCGAGAAGCGTCCACCGTAGGAGATGAAGCCACCCATGTCCGAGTCGGCGAGCTGAGCCGACATGTGACCGTCGGCGGTGTAGAGGATGAGGCCGCGCGGCGCGCCACCGAGTGGATGACGATCTTCGTCGGCGCCTGCATCGCGCGCGACAAACGACACGAGTTCCCATCCGCCCAGCACGGCGTCGCGCAGCGTCACGGCATTCAATCCTCACGGTCGGCGGTTCGATACCGTCGGCGCCATAGATCAGGGGTGTTGCGTCGACGGCGGCCTTAACCATAGGTCGTCCGGCGGGTGCGCGATCGTCGCGTTCGCCGGTGCTGGCTGACCAGCACCACCTAGAGTCGAACGACGCATATCCGCTTCGCCGTCGAACCGTTTGAGGAGCCGCTCATGAGTTCGTGGATGGTGAGCCAGATTCCTTTCGGGGCACTGCTTGTCGGCCTAATCGTCGTCATCGCAGGCGCAGCGGCGTCGATTCAGCGGTACGTCCGTCGGCGCTTCCCACTCCTCAAAGGTGACGCGCACAACGACGGAACTAAGTTCACGTACGGCTTCATCGGGTTCTTCTATGCGTTCTTCATCGGATTCATCGTCAACTCCCTGTGGGGTCAGAACAACGCCGCAGACGGCAACGCCCGCGCCGAAGGCGCAGCGGCGGTGCAAATGGCAAGAGACGCAGTCGTATTCGAGGTACCGGATCGAGACCGCATCCGGCAGAGTCTGCTGACGTATGAACGGGCCGCGATTGCTGAGTGGTCACAAGCCGAGAATGGTCGTTCAACAGATGCCGACGCCGCCCTTTCCCGGCTCGACAAGGTCTACGACGGGATAGCCGCAAAGACCGACGCGCAGAAGACTCTGCTCTCGACGTCCTTTTCCAACCTCGACAAGATCAGCCAGGCACGCACCGTGCGACTGCTCACCGCCCGCGAAGACGCCGGACTGCCTTGGTCACTCTGGGCGGTCATCTTCCTGACAAGCACTTTGGTCCTCGGCATCGTGATCATCTACGGGGTCGAAAATCCGATCCTGCACTACCCGATGGTGGCGATCGTCGCCGTCATCGTCGCCACCAATCTCTCCCTCGTCCTTCAACTGGCGCACCCGTACGCCGGCGAAGTTTCGACAACCTCGCACCCTCTGCAAGAAGTAGTCGCTGTGCTGTCCCGACCTGTTCCGTAGGTGGCGGGTTCTCGCCGGCTCAGGGAACTAGCACGACCTTCCCGATGTTCTCTCGCGCCGCGAGGATCCGGTGTGCCTCCGGCGCGTCGGCGAACGGGACCACCGCATGCACGATCGGCGCAGCCGTGCCGTCTGACAACGCCGTCGACAACGGTCCGATCCAGGGTTCGAGGGTGCCGCGGTCATCCCACAGCCGCAGCATGTTGAGGCCGATGACGGTTTTGGATTCGTCCATCTGTTTGATCAGGTTGAATCCGCGCAGCATCGCCAGCACCTGCGGCGCCACGCGGCGCAGCGACCGCTTTTCGCCCTGTTGCATCGCCGAGAAGCCATAGGCGACCATCCGCCCGCCCGGACGCAGCAAGTGCATCGACCGCCGCAGCGACGTGCCGCCGAGGGCATCGAGCACTACGTCGTAGGGGCTCAGGCCTTTCCACCACCCGCTACGGCGGTAGTCGATGGCCTGGTCGACGCCGAGCGCCACGAGCTGATCGTGTTTGCCCGGTGACGCGGTGCCGTGTACGACCGCTCCCGCGGCCTTGGCCAGCTGCACCGCCGCGATGCCGACGCCGCCGGCGGCGGCATGTACCAGCACCCGCTCGCCCGCCTGAAGCGAGCCGTAGCCGTGCAGCGCCGCCCACGCCGTGGCGTAGTTGACCGGGATCGCGGCGCCCTGCTCGAAGCTCATCGAATCCGGAAGCGCGAGAGTGTCATTCGCGCCGGCGTTGACGATCTCGGCGTAGCCGCCGAACCGGGTTCCTGCCAGCACCCGCTGGCCCACTCGCGCGGGATCGACGCCTTCGCCGACCGCCTCGACGATCCCGGCCACTTCGTAGCCGACCACGCTGGGCACCTTGGGCGCGTCGGGGTAAAGCCCGACGCGCGCGAGATGATCGGCGAAGTTGACTCCCGCCGCGCGCACCGCAACACGCACCTGGCCGGCCGCGGGCGGGGGTGGGTCGGGCCGGTCCTGCACTTTGAGCACCGACGGCGGACCGTGCTTGGTGATAACGACTGCGCGCATTTCACTCACTCACTTTGGGGGGTGCGAACAATTCGAGAGCGATGTTGTCCGGGTCGCGGAAGCTCGGCCCCGACGCGTAGTGCGCGTCGGTGTCCGCCATGTCCCGCACGGTGATCGCGACGTGGTTGAGTCCCGGGAAAGCCACGGAGTCGCTCCTTCGGAGGGTGTCGACGTCGGATGGACTCTGCACATTGTGACGTAGGTCGCAGCGGGGGCATCGATGAGGCGAGCGCCACATTTACTTCGCCTGCCTAATTAGTCAGACTTGCTACATGACTTCACAACTGACGCCCGAGCGCACCACTTCGCCCGCGCACAAGCTCGAGGAGAGCAACGAGCGCATCTACCTGCAGCCGTGGTTCTGGATGGCCTTGCTGAGCATGATCGCCATCGTCCTGGTCACCAGCACTTTCTGACCGCTAGACGATCCGCCAGTTCCGCTGCAGGATTGCGCAGGTCAGCGACCCGGATAATACGGCGCGCCATCAGCCGAGTGAACCATGTGTGAGACGCTGCCGGAGTGTTTGGCGCCGCGCGGTCTACCCGGGCGATCGGCGTGCTGGCCGGTTATCTAGCCGATCTGGTGCTGGCCGATCCGCGAGCGGGTCATCCGGTTGCCGGATTCGGCACCGTGGCAACGACGCTGGAGCGGCTCAGCTATCGCGACACCCGGCTGGTCGGCGCGGCGCACGTCGCCGTCTTGGTCGGCGCCGTGAGCATTCTCGGTGCCGCGCTGCAGCGGTTCGCCCGCCATCGCGGACCGGGCTGGTCGATCGCCGCCAACGCAGTCGCCACCTGGGTGGCGCTGGGTGGAACCTCACTGGCGCGCACCGGCTCGGCGATGAGCGAGCAGCTACGCGGGGACCATCTCGAGGGTGCCCGACGGCTACTGCCGTCGCTGTGTGGTCGTGATCCTGCACAGCTCGACGCTGCCGGACTGATCCGCGCGGCGGTGGAATCGGTCGCCGAGAACACCTCCGATGCGCAGGTGGCGCCGCTGCTGTGGGCATGTGTCGGCGGCGTACCCGGCGTGCTCGGTTACCGCGCCGTCAACACGCTGGATGCGATGATCGGTCACCACTCGCCTCGGTATGAGCGATTCGGTTGGGCTGCAGCCCGATTGGACGACGCGGCCAACTACGTCGCCGCACGGGCGACCGCGGGCCTGACGGTGCTGTGCGCGCCGGTCGTCGGCGGATCACCGGCGGGCGCGATCGCTGCCTGGCGCCGGGATGCCGGCCGTCATCCCAGCCCCAACGCCGGCGTCGTCGAAGCGACCTTCGCCGGGGCGCTGGGCGTGCGACTCGGCGGGCCGACCCAGTACCACTACGAATTGCAGATCAGGCCGATTCTCGGCGACGGAGCACCGCCGACAGTGACGGATTTGCATCGCGCGGTGCGGCTTTCGCGGGTTGTGCAGGCGGCGGCGGTGTTGTTGTTGTCGGCGCAACTGGGCTCAGCGCCGGCGTCCGTAGCGGTCGGTGAGCTTGTCCTCGACGGTCGCGGGCTGGTCAGTGGGCTTGGCCGACGACGCCTGTGCTTGTTCGGCGCGGCGGGCCCGCACCTCGGAATAGGCGAAATAGCCCAGCAGGATTGGCGCGACGACGCCGAACGTGATCCATTGAATGCCGTAGGACAGAAACGGCCCGGCGTCCAGATGGGGCAGGCCGATTACGCCCAGCCCGCCGGGCTGATTGTCGACCAACTGCAGATACGACCCGGCCAGTGGCACCCCGGTCAGCGCCGCTATGTGCTGCACGTCGATCGAATACACCTGTCGCACACCGTCACTGACAAAGGACTCCTTGTCCAGCACCGGCCCCTCGGAGTCGCGTAGACGGGCCGTGATGGTCGCCGTCTCACGCGGCGGCTGGGGCATCGGCGGTACCCGCGAGCCCGGCAGCGGCCGGACATAGCCGCGGTCGACCAGGACGGTCGGGCCACCGTCGACGGTGAACGGAACCAACACCTCCATCGAGGGATCGCCTTCGGCAACCCGCAACCGCGCCACGACCTGCTTGTCCGGCAGGTAGTGCCCGGTCGCCGTCACCCTGCGCCACTGTGCATCGGGAGCCGACGAATCCTGCTGCGGCAACAGCGTTGTCAGCGGAACCGGCGCAGTTGTGAGGGACTGCTGGATCTGGTCGTTCTCCCGTGACGTTTTCGTGTTCTTGCCCAGCTGCCAGGGTGCGAGCACGGTGAAACACAGGTAAGTGAACGCGACCACCACCACGGCCAGTGCGACCCAGCCCGGCCGCAGCAGGAAGGCCAGGCGGCGCATCAGCCGGATCCGTCTTGGGCGAGTCGCTTGTCGACCCAGGTGTGCAGCCCAGGCAGGGACGCCTCGATCGCGGCCAGCACGGCTTCGAAATCGTCGTGATCGCCGTAGTAAGGGTCGTCGACGTCGAGAACGTAAGCGCCGGAACGGGGGTCGAAAGATCGCAGCATCCGGATCCGGTCGGCGTCGACGCCCAGCTGCTCGAGAAGGGGGACGTGGTTGCGGGCCAGCGCGACGACCAGGTCGGCGTTGACGTGATCGATCTCGACCTGCGCGGCGCGGTGATCGGTGGGGTAGCCGTGGGCGCGCAGCACGCGGTTGGTCCGCTCGTCGGCAGACTTTCCGATATGCCAGCCGGCGGTGCCTGCACTGGTCACCCGCACCGCGTCGTGCAGGCCACGCTGGGTGATCTGGTGAGCGAAGATCTTCTCGGCCATCGGCGAGCGGCAGATGTTGCCGGTGCACACGAAGGTGATGTGCAGTCTTGTGTCAGACACCTAATGCCTTCCGCAGTTCGCCGATCGTCGCGACGTGGGATGTAGTGCTGGTCGCCGGTTGGCCGTCAGTAAAGTCGGCTCGGCCGTACCCCCAGCCGACGACGACCGCGTCGATGCCGTGGGCGGCCGCGCCGTCGACATCGTGGCGGCGGTCGCCGACCATGACCACTCGCTCGGGCAGCGGCTGCAATTGCGCCAGGGCGTGGGCCAGCACGTCGGTCTTGGTGGAGCGGGCCCCGTCGACGCTGGCGCCGGCGACGACCTCGAAGTGCCCGTCGAGACCGAAGTGGGCCAGGATGCGTTGTGCGGTCGGCTCGGCCTTGGAGGTGGCCACCGCCAGGCGCACACCGACGGCCCGCAGGTCGGCCAGCAGCGGCCCGATCCCGTCGAACAGGCTGTTGATCGCCCAACCACGCGTCGTGTAGTCCGCGCGGTAGGCGGCGACGGCGGCGTCGGTGTGCTCACCCAGCCCCATCGCCGACAGAGTGTGGTGCATGGGCGGGCCGACGATCCGGCTGGTCAGATCCCCGTCGGGAACGGCGGCGCCGATCAGGCCGAGGGCGTGCCTGAAGCTGGACACAATGCCGTCCGCAGAGTCGGTGAGGGTGCCGTCGAGGTCGAAGATCACCAGCTGGGGGCGATGCGATTGAGCGGCCGAGACCGTGCCTGTCACATCGCTATTGTCCTCGATGCCGCGACCGCGTCCGGATACCGGGCCTGATTGCGGGGCCGTTACTGTCTCAGATGTGGCGAGTTTGCATTCGAGCGTGTCGATTCCGCTCGCGGTGGCGCGCTATCACGGCGATCAGGCCGCCGAACCCGGCATGCTCGATTTCGCCGTCAACGTCCGTCATGCGCAGCCGCCGGCCTGGCTGGTCGAGCGGCTGGCGGCGCGGTTGACCGACCTCGCGGGCTACCCGAGCCGCGACGACGAGCTCGCGGCGATCCATGCGGTCGCCGCCCGGCACGGCCGCGGGCCCGACGAGGTCGCGCTACTGGCCGGAGCCGCCGAGGGATTCGCATTGCTGCCCAACTTGCGACCGACGCTGGCGGCGCTCATCACGCCGTCGTTCACCGAACCCGACGTGGCTTTGACGACCGCCGGTGTGCCGGTACAGCACGTCGTGCTCGATCCGCCGTTCGGCCTGGCCGGTGCGCGGGTGCCCGACGCCGCCGACCTGGTTGTGGTCGGCAACCCCACCAACCCGACGTCGGTGCTGCACCCCCGCGAGCAAATTCTGGCGTTGCGCCGACCCGGCCGCATCGTCGTCGTGGACGAGGCCTTCGCCGATTCGGTTCCGGGCGAGCCGGCATCGCTGGCCGGCGAGTCGCTGCCGGACGTACTGGTGCTGCGCAGTCTGACCAAGACGTGGTCGCTGGCCGGACTGCGGGTGGGTTACGCGCTGGGCGCCCCGGATGTGTTGGCGCGGCTGACCGCAACGCGCCCGCACTGGCCGCTGGGCACGCTGCAGCTCGCCGCCGTCGCGGCATGTTGCGCGCCGGGCGCGGTCGCCGAGGCCGTCGCGGATGCCCGTCGGCTGGCGGCGCTGCGCGTCGACATGGTGTCCGGACTGCGGACCGCGGGCGCCGAGCCTGTCGACGGCCACGCCCCGTTCGTCCTGTTCGCTGTCGGCGACGCCGATCTGACCCGAAAGCACTTGCACATCAACGGAATTGCGGTCCGGCGGTGCGATACGTTCGTCGGCCTGAGCGGGCACTATCTGCGGGCGGCGGTGCGGGCGGACTGGCCGCTGCTCGTCGAGGCCATTGCCGAGGTCAGTGTGCGGCAATGACGGTTCGGTTGGCCACGGTCATCGAGGTGCTGGACGAGGCATACCCGCCCAGCCTTGCGCAGTCGTGGGATTCCGTCGGCTTAGTCTGCGGCGATCCCGATGACGTGCTGAGTTCGGTGACGATCGCGGTCGATGCCACCGCGGCGGTGGTAGCCGACGTTCCCGACGGCGGCCTGCTGCTGGCTCATCATCCGCTGCTGCTGCGCGGGGTCGACACGGTTGCCGCCGACACGGCCAAGGGTGCGTTAGTCCACCGCCTGATCCGTTCTGGCCGTTCGCTGTTCACCGCGCACACCAACGCCGACTCGGCATCGCCGGGCGTGTCGGACGCATTGGCGCAAGCGCTTGGGCTGACCGTCGAGGCGGTGCTGGAGCCGTCGCCGGCCGATCACGCAGGACTGGGGCGCATCGGCACGCTGCCGGAGCCGGAGTCGTTGAGCGCGTTCGTGTCCCGGGTTGAGGCGAGGCTGCCGACAACGTCGTGGGGGGTGCGCGCCGCGGGCAATCCGGAGATGGCGGTGTCGCGCGTTGCGGTGTGCGGAGGCGCGGGTGACTCGTTGCTCGACACCGTGGCTGCCGCCGGTGTCGACGCCTATGTGACGGCGGATTTACGTCACCACCCAGCCGATGAGCACCTGCGCGCCTCCGAGGTGGCCCTGGTCGATGTCGCGCACTGGGCCAGCGAATACCCATGGTGCGATCAGGCAGCAGGTCTGCTGCGGTCGGCTTTCGGTGCCTCGTTATCGGTTCGGGTGTGTCCGATCCGGACCGACCCGTGGAACGTCACAATGGTCGCGGGGGGTACTCACTGATGAAAGCTGATATCGCGCAACAGCACTCGTTGCTCGAAGTTTCCGAGCTGGATGCCGAGTTGTCCAAGCTCGCGCACCGTTCCGGTCACCTGCCCGAACGTCAAGAGGTCGAGCGGATACTGGCCGACCAGGTCGCGGCGAACGACCGGTCGGGCGCCTTGCAGATGGCGTTGGAGAACTTGAACATCGAGGTATCGCGTTTCGAGTCGGAGATCGACGCGGTGCGCCAGCGCGAGGATCGAGACCGTTCGCTGCTGCAGTCGGTCGCCGATTCCAAACAGTTGTCGGAGTTGCAGCATGAGCTGGAGACCTTGGAACGTCGCCAGTCCAGCCTGGAGGATTCGCTGCTGGAGGTCATGGAACACCGCGAACAGTTGCAGGTGCAGCAGACCGCCGAGCATTCCGTCATCGAGAAGCTGCAGAACGAACTGACCGCAGCGCAGCACGCTCTGGACGCCACACTGGGCGACATCGAACACGTCAGTCGCCTCAACTCCTCGCGGCGTGCGGAACTCATAGCGGGGTTGGATCCCCAACTGATCGCGTTGTACGAGCGGCAGCGTGTCGGTGGCGGCCCAGGTGCGGCCGCGTTGCAGGGCCGTCGCTGCGGGTCGTGCCGCATAGAAATCGACCGCGGCGAGATGTCCCGGATCACCGCGGCCCCGGAAGACGACGTGCTTCGGTGCCCGGAATGCGGCGCAATCCTGTTGCGGGTCAAGGCTGCACGTCAGTGAAGGTCCTCGTCGAGGCCGACGGCGGATCGCGCGGCAACCCGGGACCGGCGGGATACGGATCGGTGGTGTGGAGCGCCGACCGCTCGGCCGTACTCGCCGAAAGCAAGCAGGCGATCGGGGTCGCTACCAACAACGTCGCCGAATATCGTGGCCTGATTGCGGGTTTGGCAGAGGCCGCCGAACTGCATGCCACCGAGGTCGCGGTGTCGATGGATTCCAAGCTGGTGGTCGAGCAGATGTCGGGTCGCTGGCAGGTCAAACATCCCGACCTCAAAACCCTCCACGCCGAAGCACGGACGCTGGCATCGCAGTTCGAGCGGATCAGTTACCGGTGGATCCCGCGTGCCGAGAACTCGCACGCCGACCAGTTGGCCAACGAGGCGATGGACGCCGCGGCCGAGCAGCCGGCACCAAATGCTCCCGCGTCACCGAAGCCGGCCGTCGTACCCGACACCATCGGCCCGCCGGGGTGGACCGGCGCCCGGGGCACCGCAACACGGATGCTGTTGCTGCGTCACGGCCAGACCGAATTGTCCGTGCAGCGGCGCTACTCCGGCCGCGGCAATCCCACATTGACCGATCTGGGCCGGGCACAGGCCGACGCGGCCGCCCGCTACCTGGGTCAGCATGGTGACATCGCGGCGGTGATCAGCTCGCCGCTGCAGCGCAGCTTCGACACCGCGACGGCGGCCGCCAAAACGCTGGGCCTGGATGTCGCCGTCGACAACGACCTGATCGAGACCGATTTCGGGGCGTGGGAAGGCCTGACATTCAGTGAGGCCGCCGACCGAGACCCCAACCTGCACCGACAGTGGCTGCGTGACACCAGCACCGAGCCTCCTGGCGGCGAAAGCTTCGACCGCGTCAACGAGCGGGTCTGCCGGGCGCGGGACCGGCTCGTCGCTGATCATGACGGCACCACCGTGCTGGTGGTGTCACACGTGACCCCGATCAAGATGCTGCTGCGGGAGGCTCTCGACGCCGGCCCGGCCATCCTGTACCGCCTGCACCTGGATCTGGCGTCATTGAGCATTGCCGAGTTCTATCCCGACGGCGCCTCGTCAGTGAGATTGGTCAACCAGACGTCGTATCTGAGTTAGAGATCGCGAGTAACGGGTAGTGAGGCAATCGTGGAGTGGTTAGGCTCGCATGCTCTGGCGATCGGGTCGGCACTGCTCGCCGCATTTTTTGCCGCCGTAGGCATTGTCGTCCGGCAGCGCGCGATTCAACAGGAAGCGGCGGCCGCCGAAGACGCCGCGGACTCCGGCGCGATCGTCACGTCGTGGATTCGCCAGCCGGCGTGGTGGGCGGGCACGCTGGGAGCGATCGGCGGGTATGTGTTCCAGGCGCTGGCGTTGGCGCACGGGTCACTGTTGCTGGTACAGCCGCTGCTGGTGTCGTCGCTGTTGTTCGTCCTGCCGCTCGGCGCCAGGTTCTCCAATCAGCATGTGCGGGGCCGTGATTGGCTCTGGGCTCTGCTGTTGACCGCGGCGCTGACGGTGTTTGTTCTGGTGGGGCAGCCCCGCGAGGGACATTACCGCCCGCCGGTGCCGGCCTGGACCGTGGCGCTGGCCACCTCGGTCCCGGTGGTGATCGGTTGCGTGCTGGCGGCCCGCCGGAGGGCCGGTCGACCGCGCGCCATGCTGCTGGCCGGTGCCGTCGCGGTGCTCCTCGGCATGGTCGCGGTGTTGACGAAAGTCAGCACCCACCGACTCGCTGTGCACGGTTGGCACGGGTTGCTGACGGTGCCGGCGCCTTACCTACTCGTCGCGTTGGCAGTCACGGTCACCGTGCTGCAGCAGTCGGCGTTTCACGCCGGCGCGTTGCAAGCGTCGGTGCCGATCATGCTGGTCGGTGAGCCCATCGTGGCGGTGCTTCTGGGCGTCGTCATCCTCGGTGAACACCTGGTGGTGCGGGGCGCCGGGGGAGTAATTCTGGTGTTGGCCGTCGCGGCGATGACGGCGGCGACCGTGGCGCTCGGGCGCGATTCCGCCTCTGCCCCAACGCAGACCGCTGAGGCGACCGCCACGGTCGGCTAGCTCGCCGTCAGGCGGCGTCGTGGAAGATCAGGCCGAGCGCGAACCGCTCGCCCGAGCGCACGACCGACAGACCGTGCCGCACCGCTGCGGCAGACCAGCCGCGAGTCGATCGCACCGGCCGGTCACGGGTGGTGAACAGGTAGCCGTGGCCCTGCGGCAATTGTGTTGCGGTGCCGCGAGATTGGGCCCGCGCCCGCTGTTCGACGAGCATGAACTCCCCACCGGTGAATTCGGTATCCGGATCGCTGAGGTTGATCACCACCTGTAGCGGAAAAACCAAATCGCCGTACAGGTCTCGGTGCAATGCGTTCCAGTCGTCGGTCCCGTATCTGAGGACCAGCGCCGTCGACCTGGTCTGACCAGCCGCGTGGCACATGTCCAGCCACTCGTCGAGGCTGTCCGGCCAGGGCGCATCCCGGCCCAGCTCGCGCCCACCAATCCCGGGCGATCGGCAACAGCCGCGGATACAGCGCCTGCTTGAGGTGCTCGATCGGCTCCGGATATGGCGCGTTGAAATAACGGTACTGCCCGGAACCGTAGCGACGCGGCCCCATATCGACGGTAGAGCGAAACAGATCGTCGTCGGTGAACAGCGTTCGCAGCCGTCGGGACTCGACGGGCGTCAGGAGGCGGGGCAGCAGCGCGCCTCCGAAGTCGTCGACGGTGGCAGCGATCGCGTCCCAGTCGACGGCGTCGACGCGCTTTTTCCATGGTGTCGGCGACATCGGTGCGTTCTCCTTTCGGCCTCTGACTCTGTAGACGATAGGGACGCCGCCGATGTGAGATTTGTCGGAGGGCCCATCTAGTATCGAATGTATGTTCGAATACCTTGCAACGGTCGACCCGGAGTGTGCGGAATCGGCACTCGTCGAACGCATCGCCGAGTTGGAGCGGGTCAAGTGCGCCGCGGCGGCGGGTCAGGCTCGAGCGGCGGCTGCGTTGGATGCTGCCCGTCGCGCTGCCGAAGCGGCCGCCGGAATGCCTGCCGCACGGCGCGGCCGCGGGATCGCCAGCGAGATCGCGCTTGCCCGAAGAGATTCACCGGCACGGGGTAACCGCCATCTTGGCTTCGCCAAAGCCTTGGTGCACGAGATGCCACATACGTTGGCTGCTCTGCAGAGCGGGCTGCTGACGGAGTGGCGAGCGACGTTGATCGTGCGCGAGAGCGCATGTCTCGATGTCGACGATCGGCGAATACTGGATGTCGAATTATGTTCTGAATCAAGCAGCCTCGACGGAATGGGCGATGCTCGGGTGGTCGCGGCGGCAAAGACGATCGCCTACCGGCTCGACCCGCACGCCGTCGTCGACCGAGCCGCACACGCCGAGACCGAGCGCACCGTGAGCATCCGACCCGCGCCCGACACGATGACGTATCTGACCGCGTTGCTGCCGGTTGCCCAGGGAGTGTCGGTGTATGCGGCGCTGCGACGGGCGGCCGACACCTGCGCCGACGGACGTTCACGTGGTCAGGTGATGGCCGACGCGCTGGTAGAGCGGGTCACCGGCCGGAGCGCGGCAGTCGCGACGCCGATCGCGGTCAACCTGGTGCTCACCGACGAAACCCTCCTGGGCGGTTCCAGCGCCCTTGCCGACGTCAGCGGTTACGGTCCGATCCCGGCGGCGGTTGCGCGCGAATTGGTTTCGGGCGCCGTCAACGATGAACGGTCGCGGGCTACGCTGCGCCGGCTATACGCGCATCCGGCGTCGGGCGCACTGGTGGCAATGGAGTCGAGGGCCCGGCTGTTTCCGCGCGGGTTGGCGGCCTTCATCGGGCTTCGGGATCAGCGCTGCCGCACGCCGTACTGCGATGCGCCGATCCGTCATCTCGACCATGCTCGGCCATGGGCAGCCGGCGGTCCGACCAATGCGGGCAACGGGCTCGGCCTCTGCGAACGTTGCAATTACGTCAAAGAAGTCGCCGGCTGGGTCGTCAGACCGAAGGTCGATGGAACATCAAGGCACACAGCGGAATTCACCACGCCAACCGGAACGCGGTATCGATCGGGGGCGCCCCCGCTGCCGGGATCGCGGGTGCGGATGGAGATCAGCGAGATGGAAGTCGCCGTCGAGATAGCGATCTCAGGTTTGCACGCCGCGTAGACGGCCATTGGCCTGCGGATTCCCCAACGAGTACGGTATTAGCGCGGACGAGTTGGCTGGGCGGCCGCGGCTCGGGCCCATGTGGCGACGAGTCGAGGAAAGTCCGGACTTCACAGAGCAGGGTGATTGCTAACGGCAATCCGAGGTGACTCGCGGGAAAGTGCCACAGAGAACAGACCGCCACCTTCGCGGTGGTAAGGGTGAAACGGTGCGGTAAGAGCGCACCAGCATGCCGGGTGACCGGAATGGCTAGGCAAACCCCACCCGAAGCAAGGCCAAGAAGATCGCACCTCGGTGCGGTCGCGCAGGTGTTCGAGGGCGGCTCGCCCGAGCCTGCGGGTAGGCCGCTTGAGGCACCCGGCGACGGTGTGCCCAGATGGATGGTCGCCGCCGCGTTACCTGGTAGCGCGGAACAGAATCCGGCTTACAGGCCAACTCGCCCGCCCCCCGTGGGGTCAGTTCGACAGCTTGCGTACAGCCTTATCGAGCTTGTGCAGCGCCGGCTCGATCTGCTTGCGGCATTCCAGAGCCAGGTCGGCTTCACGTTGGAAGAGCAGCCCGTAGGTGAAGGTGTCTTCGCCCGCGGCGTGCGCGGCCTCGGCCTGCTGAGTCAGGTGCTCGCGACTGACCACGCTGTCCTGGTGATCGCCGAGCAGCGACTGCACTTCTTTGGCCCGCTTGGACACTTTCCTCTTTCCGGTCGCAGCCGCGGTGTAGCGAAGTCGCTTAGCGCGCTTACGGATTCGGTGTATGGCATCGTCGCGTTCTGCCGCATCGGCGGTCTTCCGTGCGGACTTGGCGGCCTTGCGAACCTTCTTGCCCGCGGCGGCGACGGTGACCGGCGCGGGTTCAGCCTCGGTTGACGGGGCCGCCGCGATCAGTCCCTCCAAGGCGTCGAGCAGGCGGAAATACCGCGGTAACCGCAAGGCAGCCAACGAATGTCGCAGCCCGGTCCGATAGCCATTTTCGGCACCGTCGACCAGCCGTTCCCGGATCGGCCCGCGGACCAGCTCCGGCGGCAGATCGTCGAGAGCGCTGCGATAGCGCTCGGCCAGGACTTCGGCGTCGCGGGCTTCGCCCAGTACATTGCCCAGCTCGCGCAGTTCGTCGATGATCGACTCGTCGTCGGCGAGGCCGAAGGAATCCGGTGCCGCCTGCAACAGGCTGCGGATCTTGCGGGCGGTCACCCGCATCTGGTGCACAGCGTCGTCAGCCTCGGCGCGTACGGCGCGGTCCCACACCAGCAGCTCGTCGATCTGTTCGGCCAGCGCCCGATGCAGCTTCTCGTCCGGCCGACCTGCGTCACCGGGCGAGGTGTCGAGTACCCGTGCGAGCTTGGAACCGTGCCCAGCGGGGTGCGCCCCGGTGTCGAGCAGCCTGTCGCAGAGCGTGTCCATCAGATCGGCGTCCGCTGCAGCACCGACGAGTTCGAGTTCCCACTCCCGCCAACTCTGCGCGGCGATGCTTCCATCGGCTCCCTGTCCCGCGCTGACATGGTCGTCGCAGAACTCGGCGAGTGCCGCATCGTCGGGACCGTGCAGGAGCTGAACCTCGCGGGTGGTGCTGATTCGCGCCACCGGACCCACCGGGTGGTCCCGGACGATGGCCAGCACCACATCGATCAGTTCGGCCGGCGGATCGTGTTCGAGCACCCAACGGCGCACGCACCTCAGTGCGGGCGTCGGGGCCCGCCGGCAGCTTGAGATGCCATCCGGCGTCACCACCGCCGGTGCGGCGGCGCAACGTGATCCGATGCGACGCGAGATCCCGCGCCGGGGTGTCGAAATAGACCGCGTCTAACGACTCTGTCTCGGCCTGCTCCACTCGGACGATCCCGTCGACACCGACGAATGACGGTGACGGCGTCGATTCACCGACATCGAACTTGCGCTCTACTTCGAGGTGGCGTGATGTGGCCGGCATAGTCTCAGCCTGCCACGTCGGACCGGCGTTCAAACCTTAGAATCAGAAGCAGTGCTCGTCGGCGGGAAAGGCGCTCGCCGCAACATCGTGCGCGTACTGCGTTGCCGCGCGGCGCAATTCGCCTCCGACATCTCCGAAACGCTTGACGAACTTGGCGGTCTTGCCGCTGGTGAACCCGGCCATGTCCTGCCAGACCAGCACCTGGGCGTCGCAATTCGGGCCTGCGCCGATGCCGACCGTGGGGATCGTCAGCTTGCCGGTGATCTGGGTGGCCAGCTCGGCCGGCACCATCTCCATGACCACCGAGAACGCGCCCGCCTCAGCGACCGCGATCGCGTCGGCGATGGTCTGCTCGGCGGCGTCGCCGCGGCCTTGGACCCGGAATCCGCCTAGTGTGTTGACGCTCTGCGGGGTGAAGCCGATGTGTGCCATCACCGGGATGCCCGCTGCGGTGAGGGTGGCGATCTGCTCGGCGACCCGTTCGCCGCCTTCCAGCTTGACCGCGTGCGCGCCGGCCTCTTTCATGAAGCGGATGGCGGCGTCGAGCGCCGCGGCGGGTCCGGTCTCGTAGCTGCCGAACGGCAGGTCTGCGACCACCAGAGCGTGTGACGCGCCGCGCACGACGCCGCGCACCAGCGGGATCAGCTCCTCGATCGAGACGGGAACGGTGGTGTCGTAGCCGTAGACAACGTTGGCGGCCGAATCACCTACCAGCAGGACGGGGATGCCGGCGTCGTCGAAGATCCGGGCGGTGGAGTAGTCGTAGGCCGTGAGCATCGCCCACTTGTGGCCTTCAGCCTTCATCTTCTGTAGGTGGTGGATGCGGGTCTTGGGCCGCGGCGCAGCATTGTCAGGTTGCGCAGAATGGGCACCGTAAACAGAGTGTTCAGACATCATTGTCCCTAGTTGTGGTCGGGTCGATCCTCGTGGCCCTGAAGGGTCCCCGGGTTCGTCTGACCCGACCATTGTGCCACTTGCCGGCGCTCAAGTGGATAGCAATGCAGATGGACTTCCTCACACCGTTGCCCATCCAGCGATTCGGTCGCCACCCCGCGGCAGCGGACATACCATCGGGCGCATGCAGCGCCTCAGCGGACTCGACGCCAGCTTCCTGTATTTGGAAACGCCATCCCAGTCGTTGCATGTCTGCTCGATTCTGGAACTCGACACCTCAACGATGCCCGGCGGATACACCTTCGACCGGCTGCGCGACGAGCTGGCGCTCCGGATCAAGGCAATGCCTCAGTTCCGGGAGAAGTTGGCCGACAGCCCGCTGAATCTCGATCATCCGGTCTGGGTGGAAGACGACAACTTCGACGTGAATCGCCATCTGCACCGCATCGGGCTGCCACCGCCGGGTGGGCGCACGGAACTGGCCGAGATCTGCGGTCACATCGCCGGGTTGCCGCTGGACCGCAGCAGGCCGCTGTGGGAGATGTGGGTGATCGAAGGCGTCGCGGGCACCGACGCTCATCAGGGTGGTCGCTTAGCCGTGATGACCAAAGTGCATCACGCCTGCGTGGACGGTGTGACCGGGGCCAACTTGATGTCCCAGTTGTGCAGCACCGAGGCAGACGCAGCCGCCACCCGATCCCGTCGACGGCGTCGGCGGCGCCAACCAGATAGAAATTGCGTTGACCGGCGCCGTCAAGTTCGCATTGCGACCGCTGCGGTTGGCCAATGCGCTATCCGGTACCGCGTCGTCGGTGGTCAAGACGGTGCTGCGGGCGCGCAGCGGCCAGACGATGGCGCCGCCGTTCGCAGCCCCGCGCACCGTGTTCAACGCCAGCATCACTCCGCACCGCAACGTGGCCTACGCGCAGCTGGATCTCGAGGACATCAAGAAGGTCAAAACCCACTTCGATGTCAAGGTCAACGACGTGGTGATGGCCCTGGTGTCCGGTGTGCTCCGGCAATTCCTGCTCGATCGCGGTGAACTGCCGGACTCGTCGTTGGTGGCGATGGTGCCGGTGTCAGTGCACGAGAAGTCGGATAGACCTGGCCGCAACCAGGTTTCGGGGATGTTCTCCAGCCTGCATACGCACATCGCCGACCCGGCGGAACGAATCAAAGCCATCGCAGATGCGAACTCCGTTGCCAAACAACACAGTTCGGCGATCAGCGCCACGCTGCTGCAGGACTGGTCGCAGTTCGCCGCGCCCGCGGTCTTCGGGATGGCGATGAGGGCATACGCCCGCACCAGCCTCACCAAGAGCATGCCGGTGCACAACCTGGTCGTCTCCAACGTGCCGGGCCCGCAGGTCCCGCTGTATTTCCTGGGCAGCGAGGTCAACGCGATGTATCCGCTGGGGCCGGTGTTCCACGGCTCGGGACTCAACATCACCGTGATGTCGCTGACCGGCAAACTCGACGTAGGGATAATCGGCTGTCCCGAGTTGGTGCCCGACCTGTGGGATCTGGCCGACGACTTCGCCGTCGGAATGGAAGAACTGCTGGTCGCGACACGGTAGACAGCTGGCACCCCGGCCCACACATCGACGCATGGCAGCATGTGTGGGCATGGGGACCCCTCGCCGCGGCAAGATCGCGCGCACGATGCTGATCTGGACCGTGATGGCGGTAATCGCGGTGACGGTGGCCGGTTGTACTCAGGTGGTCAAGGGCCGGGCTGTGCTCGCCGGACCGAAGGTCGGCCAGCCGGTGGAGTGGGGGCCGTGCCGGATCTCGGGCGGCGGAGCGGCGAAGTTACCCGGCGGCGCACAGTGCGGGAAGCTCGCGGTGCCAGTGGACTACCGGCATCCCGGCGGCGACGCCACCACACTGGGACTCATTCGGGTGCCGGCGACCCGCGACAAGATCGGGTCGCTGGTCATCAACCCCGGTGGCCCCGGCGAGTCCGGCGTCGAGGCGGCATTGGGGGTTGTGCAGTCGTTGTCACCGCAGATCCGCGAACGGTTCGACCTGGTCGGTTTCGACCCGCGCGGGGTGGCGACGTCTAGGCCGGCGATCTGGTGCAACTCCGACGCCGACAACGACCGACTGCGCACCGAGCCGCAAGCCGACTACAGCCCGGCGGGCGTGGCGCACATCGAACAGGAAACCAAGGAATACGTCGCTCGCTGCGTCGCGAAAATGGGCAAGAAATTCCTGGCCAACATCGGAACCGACAACGTGGCCCGCGATTTGGACGCCATTCGGGAAGCTCTGGGCGACAACAAGCTGACATTCCTGGGTTACTCGTACGGCACCCGGATCGGTTCCGCCTATGCCGAAGCGTTCCCGAAGAACGTCCGGGCGATGATCCTCGACGGTGCCATCGACCCGAACGCCGATCCGGTCGAATCAGATCTCAGGCAGGCCAAAGGTTTTCAGGACGCCTTCGACGATTACGCGAAAGATTGCGCCAAGTCGCCCACCTGCCCGCTGGGCACTGACCCGGCCAAAGCCGTTGACGTGTACCACGATCTGGTCTATCCGCTCGTCGACAAGAAGAACCCGATGCTGGGAAAGCCGGCGCCCACCAAGGATCCACGCGGGCTGAGCTACAGCGACGCCATCATCGGGACCATCATGGCGCTGTACTCGCCGACCTTCTGGCACCACTTGAGCAGCGGTCTGACCGAGTTGACCCACCACCACGGCGACACGCTGCTCGAGCTTGCCGACCTGTACATGCGTCGCGACAAGCACGGCCACTACTCCAATTCCACCGACGCCCGAGTCGCGATCAACTGTGTGGACCAGCCACCGGTCAAGGACCGGGCCAAGGTGATCGACGAGGACCGCCGCTCGCGGCAGGTTGCGCCATTCATGAACTACGGCAAGTTCTCCGGCGACGCACCGCTTGCTACCTGCGCGTTCTGGCCGGTGCCGCCGACCAGCAAGCCGCACAACATTTCTGCGCCCGGCCTGACGCCGACGCTGGTGGTGTCGACCACCCATGACCCGGCGACCCCGTACCAAGCCGGTGTCGACCTGGCTAACGAGTTGCACGGTGGATTGCTCACATTCGACGGCACGCAGCACACGGTCGTCTTTCAGGGCAACACCTGCATCGACGATTACGCGACGGCGTACCTGCTGAGCGGGACTGTGCCGTCCAAAGGGGCTAAGTGCTGACGCTCCAGAGTCGAATCGTCAATCTGGGCAGTAAATAACGAGACCAAGGTGTGACCAATGGGATCACGGCCTGTGGCCGACGCATGCAACGATTATCCCCCATGTGGCGCATGAGGGGGGTGTTCTCTGCGCTGCTGTCTTTGTCGCTGGCGGCAGCGACAGTCGTTGCCGGCACACCGGTGACGCGCGCGGCGCCGGGATATGACACCGGTCCGACGCCTGGATCTTCGGCGCCATTGAGCTGGGGGAGTTGCGGGCAGATACTGCACAGCCCCGGCGATGTTCCGACCGCGCAATGTGGGAGCGTGCCGGTTCCGGTCGACTACACCAATCCGGGCGGCGCCCAGGTTCAGCTCGCGGTGATTCGCATCCCGGCGACCGGACCGCGCATCGGATCGCTGTTAGTCAATCCGGGCGGGCCCGGCGCATCGGCGGTCGACATGGTCGCGTCGCTGGGACCGGGCCTGGCGGGCTCGGAAGTCAGTCGCCGGTTCGATCTGGTCGGCTTCGACCCCCGCGGTGTCGGCCATTCGACACCGCAGTTGCGTTGTCAGAGCGACGCCGATTTCGAGGCATACCGGCGCGATCCCATGGTCGACTTCAGCCCGGCGGGCGTGGCCCATATCGAGCAGATCTACCGGCAGCTGGCTCAGCGCTGCGTGGCCCGAAACGGTCAGGCTTTCCTGGAGAACATCGGCACCGCGGCCGTCGCTCGCGACATGGACGCGGTACGCCAGGCGCTGGGCGATGACCAGATCAACTATCTGGGTTTCAGCTACGGCACCGAATTGGGAACGGCGTACATCGAGCGGTTCGGCGACCACGTCCGGTCGATGGTGCTGGACGGCGCCATCGACCCGACCATCGGCCCGATCGACGAGACCGTCAACCAGGAAGCCGGATTCCAAACCGCTTTCAACGACTACGCCGCCGACTGCGCCCGTTCGGCAGACTGCCCGCTGGGCACCGACCCGGCGCAGTGGGTGAGCCGGTATCACCAACTGATCGATCCGTTGGTGACCAAACCCGCGGCCACGTCGGATCGGCGGGTACTCAGTTATTCGGACGCGACGACGGGAACGATCAACGCGCTGTACACCCCGCAGTTCTGGAAATTCCTGACCAGCGGCCTGCTCGGTCTGCGGCGGGGCACCGATCCCGGTGACCTGTTGACGTTGGCTGACGAGTACTACGGTCGCGACGCGCACGGGCACTACAACAACTCGCAGGACGCCTTCAACGCGGTCCGCTGCGTGGACGCGCCCGAGCCGACCGATCCGGCGGCATGGGTCGACGCCGATCGGCGAATCCGTGAGGCCGCGCCGTTCGTGTCCTACGGGCAGTTCACCGGTCACGCTCCGCGCGATCTGTGCGCGCTCTGGCCGGTGCCCGCGACGTCGTCGCCGCATCCGGCAGCGGCCGTCGCCCCCGGAAAAGTCGTCGTCGTGTCCACCACCCACGACCCGGCCACCCCATACCAGGCCGGTGTCGACCTGGCCCGCCAGCTCGGTGCGAACCTGATCACGTTCGAGGGCACCCAACACACCGTGGTTTTCAATGGGAATGACTGCGTCGACGACGCGGTGATCAGGTATCTAATCGACGGCGCTGCGCCGGGAAACTTACGGTGTTAGGTAGCGCTGGTAACACAAACTTAACTGGTCAATGCATACTGTTTCAGTTATGGACCGACAGAAGGAATTCGTGCTCCGCACGCTGGAGGAACGGGATATCCGATTTGTCCGGCTGTGGTTTACCGACGTGCTTGGTTACCTCAAGTCGGTTGCGATCGCTCCTGCGGAGCTCGAGGGTGCCTTCGAGGAAGGCATCGGCTTCGACGGGTCGTCCATCGAGGGCTTTGCCCGGGTCTCGGAGTCCGACACCGTCGCCCATCCGGACCCGTCGACCTTCCAGGTGCTGCCCTGGGCGACCGCGGGCGGTCACCACCACTCGGCGCGGATGTTCTGCGACATCACCATGCCCGACGGGTCGCCGTCGTGGGCGGACCCGCGGCACGTGCTGCGGCGTCAGCTAGGCAAAGCCAACGACCTGGGCTTCTCCTGCTACGTGCATCCCGAGATCGAGTTCTTCTTGCTGGAGCGCGGTCCCGAAGACGGATCGGTGCCCATTCCGGCCGACAACGCCGGCTATTTCGACCAGGCCGTGCACAGCGCGTCCAACTTCCGCCGTAGCGCTATCGAGGCCCTGGAATCCATGGGCATCTCCGTGGAGTTCAGCCATCACGAAGGCGCGCCCGGCCAGCAGGAGATCGATCTGCGCTTCGCGGACGCGCTGTCGATGGCCGACAACGTGATGACGTTCCGCTACATCATCAAAGAGGTTGCGCTGGAAGAGGGGGCGCGGGCGACGTTCATGCCCAAGCCGTTCGGCGAGCACCCCGGCTCGGCCATGCACACCCACATCAGCCTGTTCGAGGGTGAGGTCAACGCCTTCCACAGCCCGGACGATCCGCTGCAGCTGTCCGATGTCGCCAAGTCGTTCATCGCCGGAATCCTCGAGCACGCCAGCGAGATCAGCGCGGTGACCAATCAATGGGTGAACTCCTACAAACGGCTGGTGCTGGGCGGCGAGGCGCCCACTGCGGCATCGTGGGGCGCGGCCAACCGGTCAGCCCTGGTCCGTATCCCGATGTACAGCCCGCACAAGACGTCGTCGCGACGAATCGAGGTGCGCAGCCCCGATTCCGCGTGCAACCCGTACCTGGCTTTCGCCGTGCTGCTGGCCGCCGGGCTGCGCGGCGTGGAGAAGGGTTACGTGCTGGGGCCGCAAGCCGAGGACAACGTCTGGGATCTGACCCCGGTGGAACGGCGCGCGATGGGTTACCGCGAGCTGCCGTCCAGCCTCGACGAGGCACTTCGCGCGATGGAGGGTTCCGAGCTTGTCGCAGAAGCGCTGGGGGAGCACGTTTTCGACTTCTTCCTGCGCAACAAGCGCGCGGAATGGGCGAACTATCGCCGCCACGTCACGCCGTACGAGCTGAAGACTTATCTTTCGCTGTAACTCCCGGAGCCCGGTCAGATCATCGGGGATCTGCGCTACCGTCGTGGACGTGAATCAACCCGTAACGCGAGCGGCCGAAGGTGCCTGGCCTCGGTCGGCTCGGGTTGGTCGATGACCGCGCGAACGCCAACTTGGCGCAGTTGGGATGGAACACCGAGTCGCATATCGACGTGCTGTGGTCGCTGTCCCGTGCGCCCGACGCCGATGCCGCCCTGTGCGCGACGGTCCGGTTGGCCGAGGCGCTAGGCGACGACTGGAACGAGCTCAATGCGGCACTCGCCGCCGACCGCGGGCTGCGCGGTCGGCTGTTCGGCGTGCTCGGTTCCTCGTTGGCGCTGGGGGATCACCTGGTCGCCAACCCGCATGCGTGGCGGCTGTTGCAGGGCAACGTGAAATTACCCACCGTCGAGCAGTTGGACGCCGCCTTCGCCGAGTGTGTCGCCGAACCGTCAACGGCCGCAGGGTCAGTGGTGTGGCGGTTACGCACGCTGTACCGCAACCGGGTGCTGGTGTTGGCCGCGCTGGATCTGGCGTCGACGGTCGAGAACGAGCCGGTGTTGCCCTTCCGCGCCGTCGGTGCCCAGTTGGCCGACATTGCCGACGCCGCGCTGGCGGCGGCGTTGTCGGTCGCCCAGGCCAGGGTCTGCGGCGACGCCACGCCACCCCGGCTGGCGGTCATCGCGATGGGCAAATGCGGTGCGCGCGAACTCAACTACGTCAGCGACGTCGACGTGATCTTCGTCGCCGAGTCCGCCGATCCGGTATCCGCCCGGGTCGCCGGCGAGATGATGCGGGTGGCGTCGGACGCCTTCTTCCAGGTGGACGCCGGGCTGCGGCCGGAAGGCCGGCACGGCGAACTGGTCCGCAGCCTCGACTCGCACATCAGCCTACTACCAGCAGTGGGCCAAGACCTGGGAGTTCCAGGCGCTGCTGAAGGCCCGGCCCGCGGCCGGTGACGCGGAACTGGGCAAGCAGTACATCGCCGCGCTGATGCCGATGGTGTGGACCGCTTGTGAGCGTGACGATTTCGTTCGCGAGGTCCAGTCGATGCGGCGACGGGTGGAGGAGTTGGTGCCCGCCGATGTCCGAACCCGCGAGCTCAAACTCGGCACCGGCGGGCTGCGCGACGTCGAATTCGCGGTGCAGCTCCTGCAACTCGTGCATGGTCGCACCGACGAGTCGCTGCATGTCGCCTCCACAGTGGATGCGCTCGCCGCGCTGGGCGCCGGCGGGTACGTCGGCCGGGACGACACGGCGAATATGACCGCCTCCTACGAGTTCCTTCGCCTGCTCGAGCACCGGCTGCAGTTGCAGCGGCTCAAACGCACCCACATGCTGCCGGCGTTCGACGACGACGAGGCGCTGCGCTGGCTGGCGCGGGCGGCGCATATCCGGCCCGACGGGCAGTCACGACGCGCTGGGTGTGCTGCGCGAAGAACTCAAACATCATCACCGTCGGGTGTCGCGGCTGCACGCCAAACTCTTCTACCAACCGCTGCTGGAATCGATTGCGCCAGAAGGCTTGGAGTTCTCCCAGGGCATGACGCCCGCGGCCGCCGAACGTCAGCTGGCCGCACTGGGCTACGACGCCCCGCAGAGCGCGCTGACGCATCTGTCCGCGTTGATCAACCAGAGCGGCCGTCGCGGCCGGGTGCAGTCGGTGCTACTGCCGCGGCTGTTGGATTGGCTGTCCGACACCCCTGATCCGGATGCCGGGCTGCTGGCCTACCGCCGGATCAGTGAGGTGATGGTCAATCAACGCTGGTTCCTGTCGACGCTGCGGGACAAGCCGGCGGTGGCCAAGCGGCTGATGCATGTGCTCGGCACGTCGGCGTATGTGCCCGAGTTGTTGATGCGCGCACCCGAAGTCATCCAGAGCTACAGCGATGGGCCGTCGGGACCCAAGCTGCTCGACCCCGATCCAGACATGGTCGCCGGTGCCTTGGTGGCATCCGCGGGCCGACAAAGCGACCCGGTCCGCTCCATCGCCATCGCGCGCTCGCTGCGTCGTCGCGAATTGGCCCGCATCGCCTCGGCCGACCTGCTCGGGATGCTCCAAGTCACCGACGTGTGCGCTGCGCTGACCGCGGTGTGGGTCGCGGTGCTGCAGGCCGCCCTGAATGCGGTGATCCGGGCCAACCTCCCCGGAGACGACGACGCCCCGGCCGCCATCGCGGTGATCGGCATGGGGCGGCTCGGCGGCCACGAATTGGGCTACGGGTCGGACGCCGACGTGTTGTTCGTCTGCGAGCCCGCCGAGGGCGTGGCGGATTCCGATGCGGTGCGTTGGGCGGTCGCGGTGGCCGAGCAGGTCCGCGCGCTGCTGGGAACTGCCAGCGCCGACCCGCCTTTGGAGGTCGATGCCAATCTGCGGCCCGAGGGTCGCAGCGGCCCGCTGGTCCGCACGCTGGCCTCCTACGCCGCGTACTACGACCAATGGGCGCAGGCGTGGGAGATCCAAGCGCTGTTGCGGGCGGCTGCGATCGCCGGTGACCCGGATCTGGGCCGGCGATTCCTGCTGATGGCTGACAAGACCCGCTATCCGGCCGGCGGGGTGTCGGCCGAGACGGTCCTCGAGATCCGGCGCATGAAGGCACGCATCGACTCCGAACGGTTGCCGCGTGGCGCCGATCCCAAGACGCACACCAAGCTGGGGCGCGGAGGCCTGGCGGACATCGAGTGGACCGTGCAGCTGTTGCAGCTGCGGTACGCCAGCGATATCGAGGCTTTGCACAACACCTCGACGCTGAAGAGTCTGGACGCCGCCGCCGAGGCCGCACTGATCACCGCCGAGGACGCCGACCTGTTGCGGGAGGCGTGGCTGACCGCGACCAGAGCCCGCAATGCGCTGGTTCTCGTTCGCGGCAAGCCCACCGACCAGCTGCCCGGCCCCGGGCGCCAGCTCAACACCGTCGCCGTCGCGGCCGGCTGGGAGAAGAACGGTGACGGCGGAGAATTCCTGGACAACTACCTGCGGGTGACGCGGCGCGCAAAAGCGGTCGTGCACAAGATTTTTGACGAATAGCCAGGCCTTGAACTTCTCCTACGAGGTCATGAGCGCCGATGAGCACGATCGCCTGGTCGCGCTGTACCGTCCGCTCACCGATGACATACGCGGGCTCATCGAAGCGGCGCTGCGTACCGAAGCCGAGCCTGACGCCATCGCGACCGCACGCACGGCGATCCGGGCCGCGACCGAGGCGCTGCGCAGCAGGGAACGTGACGACTCGCAGGTGGTGCGTTACTCCTTCAACGGGCGGCCGCTGGTGTGGAACAACGCGGTAATCGGCCTGCGCAACGCGATCGCGCCGCCGCTGACCATTCACCACAGCGACGACGGCATCAGCTGCTGGAGCGAGTTCACCCTGAACGCCGCCTACGAGGGTCCCCCCGGCCTGGTGCACGGAGGAGTGTGTGCGCTGGTGCTCGATCACGTGCTGGGCGAGGCCGCAAGTGAGGGCCTGACCAAGCCGCTGTTCACCGGAACCATCACCATCCGTTACGTCCGTGGCACCCCGCTGGGCAGACTTCGCGCCGAAGCCGCGATCGAACGTACCGAAGGCTTCAAATCCTTTGTCTCGGGCCATCTTTCCGATACCGAAGGGGTTACCGCCGAGGCGGAGGGGATCTTCGTCAAGCCGGCGTGGGCGCGCGAAGCCGAATGAAGTTCTACGTCAGCAGCGCCTTTCTCGATACGCGGGAAATCATCGAAGTCGCCAAAGCCGCCGACGAACTCGGCTACGACGGTATCGCGATCCCCGATCACATCGTCAACTTGGAAACGTTGAATACGCCGTACCCGTACACCAAGGACGGCCGGCGGCGCTGGCAACCGTTCACCGAATGGCCCGACCCGTGGGTTCTGGTCGGCGCACTCGCGCAGGTCACCACGAGGCTGCGGTTCGTCACCACGGTCTACATCCCGGCCATGCGCAATCCCTATTCGGCGGCCAAAGCCATTGGCACCGCTGCGTATCTGGCCGAGGGACGGGTGGAACTCGGTGTCGGTGTCGGATGGTGTGCCGAAGAATTCGCCCTGATGGAGCAGCGATTCGCCGGCCGGGGCAAGCGCACTGACGAGATGCTCGGGCTGATGCGGGAGCTGTGGTCGCCGGACTGGACGGAGTTCGACGGCGAGTTTTATCAGACACCAAGGCTGGAGATGCAGCCGACGCCGCCGCGGATACCGATCTACGTCGGCGGGCTCAGTGACATCGCGCTGCGCCGCGCAGCCCGCTACGACGGCTGGATCGGCGACCTGATCACCACCGACCGCGCGATCGCCGCTGCGGTGCGGCTGCGTGGGCTCAGATCCGAAAAAGGCTTGACCATGGACGATTTCACAATCCTGACACCGCTGACCGACGCCGTCACGCTCGCCGACTACCAGCGTGCCGAGGACGCCGGCATCTCCGGGATCCTCACCATGCCGTGGATGTTCTACACCGGGCCGGACGCCACGCTGACCGAAAAAGTCGACGGCATGAAGAGGTTTCGCAAGGATCTCGCGCTCGACTGACACCGGGGTCGATTGGCAATTCTCGGTGCCTGCATGATGAGAGCCATGCCTGACATCCGGCCGTACCACATCGATGTTCCGAATGCCGTTCTCGACGACCTGAAGGAGCGGCTCTCGCGCACCCGATGGCCGGACACCGAAACCGTCGACGACTGGAGTCAGGGGATCCCGCTGGCCTACACCCGCGAGCTGGCCGGCTATTGGGCGAGCGGCTACGACTGGCGCTCGAGGGAAACCGCGTTGAACCGGTTCGATCACTTCCTCACCGAAATCGACGGTCTGGACATCCATTTCATCCACCAACGCTCGCCGCATGAGGACGCGTTGCCGCTGGTGATCACGCACGGCTGGCCGGGCTCGGTGGTCGAGTTCCACAAGGTGATCGAGCCACTGGTCAACCCACCGTCGGGCCGTCCCGAGGACGCCTTTCACGTGATCTGCCCGTCGCTGCCCGGCTACGGATTCTCCGGCCGGCCCGCCCACACGGGATGGGGTGTGGAGAAGATCGCGGACGCGTGGGAGACGTTGGTGGACAGGCTCGGCTACGACCGGTACGGCGCGCAAGGCGGCGACTGGGGTGCGGCGGTTACCACCCAGATCGGTCGCAACCGTGGTCACTGCGTGGGCATCCACCTGAATATGCCAATCGCGAAGCCAGTCGCTGGCTCAGGCGAATTCACCGAGGACGACCAGCACGCCCTGGCCGCATACGCGGAACACCGAAAGTGGGGCACCGGCTATTCCAAGCAGCAGTCCACCCGGCCCCAGACACTTGGCTACGGACTGGTCGATTCCCCGGTAGGGCAGCTGGCGTGGGTCGTCGAGAAGTTCTGGGCCTGGACGGACTGCGACGGGCACCCCGAAAATGTGCTCAGCCGTGACGAATTGCTCGACAACGTGATGTTGTACTGGGTCACCGGAAGCGGCGCGTCGTCAGCTCGCCTGTACTGGGAGAGCTTCAACAAATTCGTCGGTGATGGCCGCGTGGAGCTGCCCACCGGAGTGGCCGCATTTCCAAAAGAAATCCTGCGCACCCCGCGAAGCTGGTGCGACGCGGCTTACAACATCACGCACTGGACGACGATGCCGCGTGGCGGCCACTTCGGTGCCTTCGAGCAACCGGAGTTGTTCGTCGACGACGTCCGCGAGTTCTTTTCGACGGTGCGGTAAAGCCCGGCTAATGCCGTAGCAGTCGGCGGTTGCCCGACAACCGGTTGCGTCGCAGGCCTGATGACCAACGACCGTTGCGGTCGTCGACGGCGTAGGCGCCGCCGCCGGTGAAGACCAGCAACAAGAACGCAAAGCAGTACATCACTGAGGCCTCGCCGTGGTTGTTGATCGGAAAGAAACCGTGCGGCAAGTGGACGGTGAAGTAGGCGAACGCCATCTCGCCGCTCGCCACGAATGCGGCGGCCCGGGTGAACAGCCCCGCCGTGATCAACAAGCCGGTGATCAACTCGATCAATCCCGCGTAGTAGCCGGGCCATTCACCCACCGGCACAATGTGATTGGCCGGCCAGCCGAACATCGTGGACAGCCCGTGGGACAAAAAGAGCAACCCGAACATCACCCGAAACACCGCCAGCGCGGCAGGCCGATTCGATTTCAGCCGAGCTTCCAGATTGCGTGCCATAGGCAGACCCTACTGTTACAGCTGGGCCCAGACCGACTTCGTCTTCATGTACATGTCGATGCCTTCTTTGCCGAACTCGTGTCCCCAGCCGGACTGTTTGTGACCGCCGAACGGTACATCGTGGTCAAAGACCAACTGGCAGTTGATCTGCACGCTGCCTGCCTGCAACCGCTTGACGACCCGGTGGGCACGGCCCAGATTCTCGGTGTAGACGGTCGCGGCCAACCCGTACGTGGTGTCGTTGGCCAGGGCCACAGCTTCGTCCTCGTTGTCGAAGGGCAAGATGCTGACCACCGGCCCGAAGATCTCTTGCTGATAGAGCCGCATGCCCGGGTCGACATTGGTGAGCACGGTCGGGTGCACGAAGTAGCCCTTGCGGTCGAGGCGGTAGCCGCCGGTGACCACGTCGACACCGTCGCTCTTGCCCTCGTCGATGAAACCCATGACACGGGTGAGTTGCTTCTGACTGATCAACGGGCCGCTGACGCAGCCTTCCTCGCTGGGGGCGCCATATTTGAACGTGTTCGCCATCATCGAGATGCCCTCGACGACACGGTCGAACACTGCGCGCTGCACGAAGATTCGCGACCCGCACACGCAGCCCTGACCGGAATGCACGAAGATGCCCAGCGACGCCATCAGGATGGCTTTGTCTAGATCGGCGTCATCGAAGATCAGCACTGGCGACTTGCCACCGAGCTCGAGGGTGACCTTCTTGAGGCTGTCTGCCGACGCCCGCACGATTTCCTTGCCGACCTCCGTCGAGCCGGTGAATGCGACCTTCTGGACGTCGGGGTGTGCGGTGATGGCCGCGCCCGCGGTGTGGCCGTAGCCGGTCAGTAGGTTGGCCACGCCGTCGGGCACTCCGGCCTGGTGGATCAGCCGGTCGAGCAGCAGAGCCGAAAGTGGAGTCTCCTCAGCGGGTTTGACGACCATGCTGCAGCCCGCTGCCAGCGCCGGTGCGAGCTTGGCGCTGGCGTTGAAGATCGGGCCGTTCCACGGGAAGATCAGGCCCACCACGCCGTAGGGCTCTTTCAACGTGTAGGCGTGCATGTTGACGTAGGCGTCGGTTGCGATGCCGTCGGTCCGTACGTCGTAGGCGACGCCGTTGATCTTCGAACACCAGCCGGCGTAGTAACGGAAGAACTCCGAACAGGTGGACATCTGCAGCGTGGCCTGCATCAGGGGCATGCCGGTGTTCAGCGAGTCCAGCTGGGCGAACTCGTCGGCGTGCTCGTCGATCAGATCCGCAATCCGCCACATGACTTTGGCCCGCTCGCGCCCCGGCAGCTGCGACCAGACGCCGGCCTCGAAGGAGGCCTTTGCCGCCGCGACGGCCTCGTTGACCGCGTCAGCGCCGCAGTCGGTGAACTCGGTGATGATCTCTTCGGTCGCGGGATCGATGACCTCGATGACATCACCCGAACCGGGTCGCTTGCGGATGTCGTCCAAAAGTTCCTGCAGCGCCATCTGATCCCTTCCACCACCATCGAATGCTGAGCACCTGCTTAGCACCGCTGGCGTCGCCCGGTCAAGGCAGGTGCCGCCTACGGGTTCGCCGAGCTGAGCGCTTTGGTCAGCAGTGCCGTGAGCCGCTTCTGCTCGCCGCTGCTCAACTGGCCGGTCATCGGCGTGAGCCGGCCACCTACGGCCGCCAAGATCTCTGGGACCAAGCGGCGAGCCGACTCGGTGAGGCCCACCCGCACCGAGCGACCGTCATGCGGGTCGGCGGTCTTGGTGACGAGGCCGCGTTGCGCCGCCCGGTCGATCAGACCGCTGATCGTGGAGCGTTCCAGGCCGGTGAACGTCGCCAGATCGGCCATCGTCGGCTCACGATCACGCAAGATGCCCAGCACCCGCAGTTGGGTGAGCGACAGGTCGTGCTCGGCAGCGATTTCGGTCAGGACAGCCATCAGCGTAAAAGACATCTGCGCCAACGCATCTCGTAACTCGCCGAGATGCCCGTCGGCGCGATCGATGGAAGTCATCGTCTACGACGATACCAAATACATGGTATTGCGAACTAGATAGAAGCAACGGCCTCACAGTGCCCGTAGGCCACGCAGCGTCCGTGCTATCAGTTCGCGTCGTTCGTCGATTGTCATCGAGTCACCGGGGGGAGCGTGCACCCGCAGATAACCCTGTGTCGCCAGGTCGTCGACCAAGAACCGCGTCGCACCGATCGGCAGGGACAGACGTGAGGCGATCTCTGCGACCGAGGGGTTCTGCACGCACGACGTCAGGATCTGGCTTCGCACATCATTTTTCCGCCAGCGGGGTGGAAACGCGGTGGGGTTGAGCACTTCGACCGGAGCCTCGAGTGCCAGTTCGGGCCGAACCAAGCTCGGCTCGTCCACAGGTTCCGGTTCGGTGAACCAGTCGTCGGTGTCCTTGTCCCGGACAAGTGGCGAAGTATGCGGCACGCTGCGGTTCTGCAGAAACCATAAGGCCTGGTCGGCGTGCACCGACGCGCGCACCTCGCTGGAGACGACCTTGAGTATGGTGCGGTCGGTGTCGATGACGAATGTGGTCCGTCTGACCGGCAGCAGCCAGCCCAGCAGGCCGCGGCGCCGAGTGTGCCGACCACGCCGGGCGGGCTCACGTGCCACGACGGATCTGCGCAGTGTGGCGAGCCTGCCCCGGCGTACCCCGAAGAGTTCGGACACCACGCTGTCCTCGTCGGAGAGCAGCGGATAGTCGAACGAGCGCTGACGGGCGAAGTGGCCCTGCTTGTCGACGGTGTCGGTGCTGATGCCCACCCGCTGGGCGCCCACCCTGGCGAATTCGCCGCTCAGGTCCCGGAAATGACACGCCTGGGCTGTGCAGATCGGTGAGGACGCTATCGGGAAGAAGAACAGCACCACCGGCCCGTCGGCAAGGAGCGCGGACAGTGTCCGAGGCCGACCGGTGTGGTCATACAGAGTGAAGTCAGGGGCCTTCTCGCCCGCGATCATCGGCAAAGAGTAACGCCGAGAAGCTGTGTGCGACGCACGACTGGGATCTTTGCCCAAGATGCTCAGACAAAGCTTCTTCCAAATTTCGCTGTTCTTTCATATGTTTGCCGGGCTGAGACTTGCATACTGACGGCCTCATCAACGCCAAGAATGAAGGAAGCGCATCACATGCCCTCACCTCGCCGGCTAGCCAGACTTACCATCCCGATCATCGCCGGCGCCGCCTTGTTTTCGAGCGCTGCGATGGCGACTGCCGATCCCAGGGATGACGGATACCTCGATCAACTGCGTGGCGCGGGCCTCACTTGGCCGCCGGGCCACGAGGAGGCACTCATCGGGACGGCTTACCTCATCTGTGACGATCTCGGGTGGGGTTGGACGCCACAACACATTGCCAACAGCGTCCACGCCAACTTGGACCCGGACGGCATCAGCGTGCACGACGTCGGATCCATGGTGAACATCGCGCGTGCGACCTATTGCCCCAACCAGCGGTGCTGGGCCCCCCACTGCTGAGTCTCACTCGGAACTCTTACCGACGAACCGCGACTAGATAGAGCAACCACGTGGGCGCAGACACTCAGCGAGTGCCCGCGCCCACGCGGGGCAAAAGTTGACTTAGACGTCGTAATAGAGCGCGAACTCGTACGGGTGCGGCCGGATCTGCACCGGCAGGATCTCGCTCTCGCGCTTGAAGTTGATCCACGTCTCGATCAAGTCGGGCGTGAAAACGCCTCCCTCGGTGAGGTACTCGTGATCTTCTTCCAGCCGGTCGATCACCGCGGACAACTGGGTCGGAGCCTGCGGGATGTTGGCCGCCTCTTCCGGCGGTAGCTCGTAGAGGTCCTTGTCGACCGGGGTCTGCGGTTCGATCTTGTTCTTGATGCCGTCCAGGCCGGCCATCAGCATCGCCGAGAACGCCAGATACGGGTTGCCCGACGAGTCCGGGCAACGGAACTCCAACCGCTTTGCCTTCGGGTTGGAGCCGGTGATCGGGATACGCACGCACGCCGAACGATTGCGCTGGCTGTAGACCAGGTTGATCGGAGCTTCGAAGCCCGGCACCAGACGCTTGTAGGAGTTCGTCGTCGGGTTGGTGAAGGCCAGCAGCGACGGCGCGTGGTGCAACAAACCGCCGATGTAGTGGCGCGCGGTGTCGGACAGGCCGGCGTAACCGGTCTCGTCGTACATCAACGGGTTGCCGTCTTTCCACAACGACTGGTGGGTGTGCATGCCGGAGCCGTTGTCACCGAAGAGCGGTTTGGGCATGAACGTGACCGTCTTGCCCTCTGCCCATGCGGTGTTCTTGACGATGTACTTGTACAGCTGCATGTCGTCGGCCGCGTGTAGCAAAGTGTTGAACTTGTAGTTGATCTCGGCCTGGCCGCCGGTGCCCACCTCGTGGTGGCCCTTCTCCAGGCTGAAGCCGGCCTTGATCAGATTCTGCAGCATCCTGCTACGCAGGTCGACGTAGTGGTCGACGGGGGCAACGGGAAAGTAACCACCCTTGGGGCGGACTTTGTAACCAAGGTTGGGGCTGCCGTCGAGTTCCTTCGGCTCGCCGGTGTTCCACCAACCCGAGATGGCGTCCACCTCGTAGAACGAGCCGTTGGTGCGCGAGTCGAAGCTCACCGAGTCGAAGATGTAGAACTCGGCCTCGGCGCCGAAGTACGCGGTGTCGGCGATGCCGGTGCTAGCCAGGTAGTTCTCCGCCTTGCGGGCGACGTTGCGTGGGTCGCGCGAATACGGCTCGAGGGTGAACGGGTCGTGCACGAAGAAGTTCAGGTTCAGCGTCTTGGCTTGGGTGAACAGATCGATCTGCGCCGTGTCGGGGTCGGGGAGGAGCAGCATGTCGGATTCATGGATCGACTGGAATCCCCGAATCGATGAGCCGTCGAAGGCCAAGCCTTCCTCGAACACGGCCTGATCGAAGAACGAAATCGGAATTGTGAAGTGCTGCATGACGCCTGGCAGATCACAGAACCGTACGTCGACGAATTCGACGTTCTCGTCCTTAGCGAGTTTGATGATGTCGTAGGCCTTTTTTTCGGACACCGAAGCGCTCTCCTTTGCTGCAAGCTTCGAAATACTGAGGTCACTGAAAAGCTCTCCGGTACGTGGCCGTAACTGAGCGCCCGCCCAGACGTTACGCGTAGACGTTGCGTTACGCCGCAGGGCCCGGACAGATTTCACCTTATGGTGGGTGTTATGACCCCCAGCAACCGACCCGGGCCGTCCGGTCCGGGACCTGTCGATTCGGAACAGCCGCGCGGATATTCCGGTGAGGCCTTCGGTCTGCCGGAAAGTGGGCCCGGATCGCTGGCCCGGATGGGCCGTCGGATGGCGGCGCTGATCGTCGACTGGCTACTCTGCTACGGCCTGGCTGCCCTTGGAATGACACTCGGATTGATCTCTCCGCGAGTGCTGTCGACGGCGATCCTGATCGTGTGGCTGGTGCTCGGCGTGCTGACCGTCCGGCTGTTCTCATTCACCCCAGGCCAGTTCGCGCTGGGCCTGCGGGTGGCCTCCGTCGATAACAGGCTGCACGTCGGGTTGGGCCGCGCCGCGGCGCGGGGGCTGCTGATCGCGTTCGTCATACCCGCGTTGTTCGTCGATCTCGACGGGCGAGGAATCCAGGACCGCGTGACCGCCACCGCTGTCGTGCGCCGCTGATCACCGGCGCCGTACGGTCCGCTGCACCCCGCGCATCTTGGCGCTACCCGGCAGCGGGCCCTTGGGCATCGCGGCGGCCCCGGCCCGCGAACCCAGCGCGGTCAGCCGCGACTCCAGCGAATCCATCTGCTTGACGGTGATGTTGGCCGGCAACCGGGTGAGGTGACGCTCCAGCTTGGCCAGCGGTACTTCGCCCTCACCAGAGCCGACGACGATGTCATAGATCGGAACATCGCCGATCAGCCGCGCAGTGCGCTTCTTCTCCTGGGCGAGCAGCGGTTTGACCCGACCCGCCGACCCCTCGCCGACCAGGATGACCCCGGGCCGGCCGAGCACCCGGTGCACGGCGTCGAAATGTCCGGTGGCCGCGACGCCGTGGGTGACGCGCCACTTGCCGCGCAGGTTGTCCAACGCCCATGCGGCGGCTCCGGTCTGGCCGTCGGCCTTGCGGTAGACCGAGCGTTGCGCGCGCCGGCCGAAGACGACAAACGCCGCCAACGCTCCCAAGACCACGCCCAGCACAGGCAAAGAGATCAGCGAGAATCCGCCGAACAAGAACCCGGCCGCGACTGCGATGCCGACGATCAGCACGAACGCGCCGATCATGTAAGGCAGCAGCCGCTTGTCCTCTTGGCGCTGGACGGTGAATGCCTGCCAGAGTTGACTGCGACGTTCTTTCGCGGCGGCCTTGCGAGCCGTTTTCGCTTCAGCTCTGGCGGCCTTGGATGCTTTGGCACTGGGGGTTTTGGCCATAATCGCCAAGAATACTTAAAGCCGACCTCAGCGTGGCTGCGCGGTGCTCGTCTCGTGCCGCCGCTCACTGGCCTGTTGGTAAAGCCGTCCGGCTCGATACGACGAGCGCACCAACGGCCCCGCCAGCACCCCGGCGAACCCGAGCTGCTCGGCGTACTCGGAGTGCTCGACAAACTCGTCCGGGGTGACCCAGCGTTCGACCGGGTGATGCCGCGCCGACGGCCGCAAATACTGGGTGATGGTGACGATGTCGCAGCCGGCGCCGAACAGATCGACCAGCGCGGCGCGGACCTCGTCGGGGGTCTCGCCCATGCCGAGGATGAGGTTGCTCTTGCTGACCAATCCGAAATCCCGTGCTGCCGTGAGCACTCCGAGGCTGCGTTGATAGGAGAAAGCCGGGCGGATGCGCTTGAAGATGCGCGGCACGGTTTCGAGGTTGTGGGCCAAGACTTCGGGCCGGGATTCAAAGACCTGCCGCAGCTGATCCGGGTCGCCGTTGAAGTCGGGAATCAACAACTCGACGCCAGTGGACGGGTTGAGTTTTTTGATGGCGCGAACGGTCTCGGCGTACAGCCACGCGCCGCCGTCGGGTAGGTCGTCGCGCGCCACCCCGGTGACAGTCGAGTACCGCAGACTCATCGCCTGCACACTTTCGGCCACCCGTCGTGGTTCGTCGCGGTCCAGCGCGGCGGGTTTACCGGTGTCGATCTGGCAGAAGTCGCACCGGCGGCTGCACACTTCACCGCCGATCAGGAAGGTGGCCTCGCGGTCTTCCCAGCATTCGTAGATGTTGGGGCAGCCCGCCTCCTCGCAGACGGTGTGTAGACCCTCGCGGCGGACCAGTCGTTTCAGCTCGGTGTACTCCGGCCCCATGCGCAGCCGGGTCTTGATCCACGGCGGCTTTCGCTCGATCGGCGTCTGCGCGTTACGGACTTCCAGTCGCAACAGTTTCCGACCATCGGGGGCAACGGTCACGACGTCGATGCTACGCGGAGGGCCGGTCAGGAAGCCGGCGCAGAGGTCAGCCTCACTGCCAGCCGACCGTCCAGTGCCTCGCATACCGCGTCGGCGACCGCCGACCGCACGTCGTCGACCGAAACCCGACGACCGAGCTCGGCCGAGATCGACGTCACACCGGCGTCGCTGATGCCGCAGGGAACGATCGTGCTGAATGCGCCGAGGTCGCAATCGCAATTGAGCGCGAACCCGTGCAGCGTCGTCGCGCGCGACACCCGCACGCCGATCGCGGCGACTTTGCGCGCCGGCCGACCGCCGCGGGCAGGCACCCACACGCCGGAGCGGCCGTCGACGCGACCGACCTGCAGACCCACGTAGGTGCACACCTTGATCAGCGACTCTTCAATGCGCCGAACGTAATTGACCACGTCGAGCGGTTCGGCCAGGCCGATGATCGGGTAGCCGACGAGCTGTCCCGGGCCGTGCCAGGTGATCTTGCCGCCCCGGTCGGTGTCGATGACCGGCGTGCCGTCGACGGGCCGCTCGTGTGCCAGCGTGCGACGCCCGGCGGTGTACACCGACGGATGCTCGAGCAACAGCAACTTGTCGACACCATCGATCGCCCGGGCGTCGGCCAGCTCCTGTTGCAGCTGGCGGGCCACGCGGTATTCCACGGCGCCCAGTTGGCGGATGTCGACAGCGGCGGCGCTCGAACGGATCGAACTCACGCCGCCGACGCTACAACCTCAACCTGGCCACCGCCTGACAGTGATCAGGCGACTTCGCGCGTCGCGATGGCGTACCGCAGCGCCTCACCGACAGTGTTGTGGTGAAACTCGAAACCGGCCCCTTCGAGGACGGCCGGTATCGCGCGCTGCCCGGTCAACAGCGTCTCGTCGGCGAACTCGCCGAGCGCGGCGCGCACGGCGAATTGTGGTGCCATCAGCCGGGGAGAGCGGTTGAGAGCGCGGCCCAGCGCCGCCGTGAATTCGGCATTGGTGACCGGCGCAGGGCCGGTCAGATTCACCGGCCCGGCTATTCGTTTGTCGAAGATTGCGGATTGCAGTGCTCGGACCGTGTCCTCGAGGCTGATCCAGGACATGTACTGGCGGCCGGTGCCCAGGCGAGCACCCAGGCCCGCGGCAAACAACGGTCGCAATCGCCGCAACGCCCCGCCTGACGAAGCGAGCACGATCCCGGTCCGGGCCAGGACCACGCGTGCGCCCGAGTCCCGGGCGGGCGCAGCGGCCGCTTCCCAGTCCTCGCACAGCTGGGCGAGGAAACCTGTTCCCGCCGAGGCTGTTTCGTCGACCGCGTGGTCTCTGGTGTCGCCGTAGTAGCCGACGGCGCTGGCGTTGACCAGCACCCCGACACCCGCGTCGGCGATCGCCGCCGACAGCACTTCGGTCGGGGCTATCCGGCTGTCGCGCAGGGTCTGCTTGAACGATCCCGACCAGCGTCGCTTCCCGATGTCGATGCCGCAGAGGTTCACTACGGCGTCGACGCCGTGCAGGGCGCCGGCGTCGAGCTCACCGCTGTCGGGATCCCAATGCAGCTCGCTGGCATTCGCCGGGGTCCGGCGCACGATGCGCAAGACGGTGTTGTCCGCGGTTCGCAGCGCCGTCACCAGAGCCGATCCAATCGACCCGGACGAGCCTGCGATCGCGACAGTCGCGGTCACGATACAAGCCCCCTATAGTCCGAGATCCGCCTCGAACGCACCTTCTTCGAGTCGATGTTTGATGGTGGTCAGGAACCGTCCGGCATCCGCGCCGTCGACGAGCCGGTGGTCATAGGTCAGCGGCAGGTAGCAGATCGACCGCACGCCGATCGATTCGTTGCCGGTGTCGTCGACGACCACTCGCGGGCGCTTGACGATCGCTCCGGTGCCCAGCATCGCGGCCTGCGGCGGAACCAGGATCGGGGTGTCGAACAGCGCGCCTTGGCTGCCGATGTTGGTGATGGTGAAGGTTCCGCCGGACAACTCGTCGGGCCGCAGATCACCCGACCGGGCCCGAGCGGCGATGTCGGCGATCGCGCGCGCCAACCCGGCCAGCGACAGGTCGCCGGCGTTGTGGATGACCGGGGATAGCAGGCCCTGCTCGGTGTCGACGGCGAAGCCGAGATGTTCGGCGTCGTAGTAGGTGATCTCTTTGGAGTCTTCGTTGTAGCTGGCGTTGATGTTCGGGTGGATCTTCAGCGCGTCGATGGCGGCGCGGGCGATGAACGGCAGGAAGGTCAGGTTCACGCCCTCGCGTTCGGCGAACGCGGTCTTGGTCTTTGCCCGCAACCCCACGATCCGGGTCATGTCGACCTCGTGAGTCTGGGTGAGCTGCGCGGTCGCCTGCAGCGACTCGCGGGTTTTTTTGGCGGTGATCTGGCGGATCCGGGTGGCCTTCTGGGTGCTTCCGCGCAGATGGGCCAGCGCGGGAGCCGGGGTGGGCGCGCTCGGTCTCGGGGTCGGCGGAGCCTGCGCGGCGGCCGGCTGCGCGGGGGCGGGCGCCGCCGCAGCTTGGGCCTTCTGGGCTTTCTGCTCGGCGGCCGATAACACGTCCTGCTTGCGGATGCGTCCACCAACTCCGGTGCCGGTCAGCGAGCCGAGGTCAATGTTGTTCTCGGCCGCCAGCTTTCGCACCAGCGGCGTGACGTAGGGAGTGCCGCCGGCCGACGGCGCCGGCTCGGCCCGGGGCTGAGGTGCGGGTTCGGGCACGGCCCGCGGGGTAGGTGCCGGCTCGGGTTTCGCGGCCGGCTGGGGCGTCGGCTGGGGTGCGGGCTCCGCCGCCGGCTCGGGTGGGGCTGGCGGCGCGGGTGCAGGTGTCGGTGCCGGTACCGGTGCTGCGGTGGTGGCGCCGGTGCCGATCCTGGCCAGCTCGCCGCCGACCGCCACTGTGTCGTCCTCTTCGGCGGTGATGCTGAGCAGCGTGCCCCCTACCGGCGAGGGGATCTCGGTGTCGACCTTGTCAGTCGAGACCTCGACGAGCGGCTCGTCCACCTCCACCGTGTCACCGACCTTTTTCAGCCAGCGGGTGACGGTGCCCTCGGTCACGGACTCGCCGAGCTCGGGCATCAGTACCGGCTTCGAGTCGCCGCTCGAGCCTGCTGAACTGGCGGCCGGCGCTTGCGGCTCGACCGTAGGTTGCGGCTCGGGCGTCGGTTGGGGCTCGGGCTCTGGTGCAGGCGCGGCCTCCGGCTCCGGCTCCGGCGCTGCCTGCGGTGCGGGCTGCTCGCCGCCGCCCTGGCTGGCCTCGGCCGCGTCACCGATGACGGCCAGCTCACCGCCGACCTCGACGGTGTCGTCCTCGTGCGCGACGATCTTGGTCAGCACTCCCGCAGCGGGCGAAGGGATCTCGGTGTCGACCTTGTCGGTGGACACTTCCAGCAGAGGCTCGTCGATCTCGACGGTGTCGCCTTCTTGCTTGAGCCAGCGCGTGACGGTTCCTTCGGACACGCTCTCACCGAGTGCCGGCATCTGCACGGAGAAGGCCATCTCAGTCGACTCCTCGATCGGTCGGTCGGTGGGCGCGCGTCGGCCTCCGGCTTACCACAGCGCGGTGTACCAAAGCTGCACCCGGGATTACCGCAACCATCCTGTCACTGCGTCGCGACCGGCACACAGCCAGGGCGAGCCGGTGACTGCCCCGTTCTGGCTGCCCGCGCCCGGCACAAAAATCGGCTCAACAACGACCTGAGGGGCGACTGCTCTCTTGTCAGACCAAGATCAATGTCCGGTTAATTGGACTCAGGGTCCTTGATTGCGGATGTAAGCAGCTTTCAACATGCCCCTGCAATAGGCATTTAACGCGATTCGGATTTCAAAAAGCCGAAAAACTGGATATCTTGTTCCTCGTGTATCCCGATGACAGCGGCAAGGAACTTGCCACCGTGCTCTCTTACCTGTCCGGTCGGTCTCTGAGCAGAGAAGAGATCTGGACAGCGATGGAACTCCCGCGGTCCACTTATTACGACCAGTTGGACAAGGGGACCTTGATCACCGCGGACAACCTGCGTGTGGCCGCGGCCAACCTCGGTATCAACCGGGCGGAGCTGCTGACGCGCTACCGGTTCATCCACCCTGACGAGGTGACGGCGCTGGCAGAGGAAATTCGTGGTGCCGCGCCGCTTCACGCCGCCGCGGCCGGCGGAAACGTGAAGACTCTTCAGCAGCCCACGAAAATCGCGGAGTGGCGGCCTCGCCAAGACGCGCCGCCGCTGTAAACCTCACTACTCGCGAGAATTGCTGTGGCACTTAGCGCTCTGATCTTCATCACCCTCGCGTCCATTGGCTGGAGCCTCTGGATCCGCCGGGTCACCTGGCACTGCCGCTGGGAAGTGGCTGCGACGCTCAACGTCGCACTGCAGGGGTTTGCGGTCGCACTGATGTCGCCGATGGCCGCCGACACGGTTGGCGTCGCTCTCCACAACGTCACCGGCGTTTGGAACCTGCAGAACTACCTCGGGCACGACTGCTACGTCGTCGCCGCCTCGGCGATCGTCTACAACGCGCTGGGTCGGCTCGCCGACAACCACGCATTGCAGACGGCCTTCAGGCAGTACATCGAACGGCCGGCCACACTGTGTATCCCGCTGTTGCTGGCGACGTTTTCGCTCAGCCGTGGCAGCAAGACATATGCCCACGACTTCTTCGCCCTGCGCACCGACTTCTGGTTGAGCGTCTACTGGGTGCTGTTGTGCGGAACGCTGATCTACCTGCTGGGATTCGGCGCGCGAGCGCTGTCGGTGCTGCGCCAGGATCCGCGATCGAGCCACATTGCCAACCTCTATCTGTTGGCGTGCGCGAGCGGAATCACGGCGTGTGCGGTGCGGATCATCACGGCGTTGGTGCCGGCGATCCAGGGCCGCGGGGACTCGACTCTGGTCTGGTTCTTCGCCTGCTCGTGCGGTGCGGGCTTCGCGGTGACGTCTGCCCACTCTTGGCAGCAGAAAGTCAAGTGGTTCCAGGGCAGTCATCCCCGGCTGACGTCGCGCTAGCCGTTCGCGGCGATATCTTCCAGCACCGCGAACATGGTGCGAGTCGGTACACCCGTGCCGCCTTTGGGGGTGTAACCCCACGGACCGCCGGTGTTGTACGCCGGCGCAGCGACGTCGATGTGCGCCCAACCAACTCCGTCGGCGACGAACTCTCGTAGAAACACTCCGGCCACCAACATTCCGGCGAATCGCTGCCCGCTGATGTTGGCCAAATCGGCGACCGTGGACTTCAAGTCGTCCTTCAACTCGTCAGGTAGTGGCATGGGCCAACCGTTTTCGCCGACCCGCTGGGAGATCGCGGCCACCCTGTCGCGGAACTCGTCGCTGCCCATCACCCCCGGCGTGCGCGCGCCGAGCGCCACGTTCTGCGCACCGGTCAGTGTCGACGTCTCGATGAGGTAGTCAGGGTGGTCCTCGCACGCCCGCACGATGGCGTCGGCCAGGATCAGCCGGCCCTCGGCGTCGGTGTTGAGCACCTCGACGGTCGTGCCGCCGTATTGGGTGAGCACATCGCCGGGTCGCTGGGCGGTCGACGACGGCATGTTCTCGGCCATCGGGACGGTGGCGGTCACATCGATCGGCAGGTCCAACTGGGCGGCCAGCGCGACGGTCGCGATGACCGCCGCAGCACCGCCCATGTCCGAGGTCATGTAGTGCATCGAGGCGGCCGGCTTGATCGATATGCCGCCGGTGTCGAAGGTGATGCCCTTGCCGACCAAGGCGACCTTCTTGGCGAGCTTGGGTTTCTTGGCGAGCCGTGACCCGCGGTGTGTCAGCCGCACCAGCCGCGGCAGCCTCGACGAACCCTTGCCGACGCCGATCACGCCGCCGTAGCCCTGCTTGTCCAGCGCCTTGTCGTCGAGCACCTCCACATCGAGCCCTACCGACTCTCCCAAAGCCTTTGCCCGAGTGGCGAATTCGGCCGGAAACAGGTGGCTGGGCGGGGTGTTGACGAAGTCGCGGGCGGTGGCGACGGCCGTCGCGACCGCGGCAGCGTGGGCGGCCTCGGCCTTGGCCGTCTTGGCGGTGGACAACACCGTGATCGTGCGCAGACCCGGATCTTTGGGCGCCGTCTTGTCGGTGCGGAATGCGGTGAATCGGTAGCTGCCCAGGATCAGCCCCTCGACGGCTGCCTCCAGGACTCCGTCGCCCGGCAGCTCGGTCAGCGTCGTGATGACGGACTCGGCACTGCCGAGGGCGCGCGCCGCCGACCCGGCCGCCCGTCGGATCAGGTCGGTCGGCCACTCGTCGCGTAGCTTGCCCAGGCCGACCGTGAGCACGCTGGCCACCGGCAATGACTTCACCACCAGCCGGTGTACCTGCTCACCCGAACCGTTGGCGTCGAGCGCACGCAAACCGTCGTCGATCTCGGCGATCGCGTCTTTGGACAGAAAGGCCTCGGCCGCGGCAATGACCGCGCGTGGTTCTTCCTTCTTTCCGTCCGGACCCGAGGACACCACCGGAATGATCAATACCGCTGACCCAGTGCCGCGACGCGGCAGCGAGGAGGCTACGGACACAGTGGGGGCCAGATAACCGGGTTGTGTGCTCACAAAGGTCAACCCTAACGATCAACCGCAACCGTGGCTCATGTGCGACTAATATTTCGCCGATGCCGACAGGACAACTCGCGGATTCGTGCGCGCTGTGGACCGGGTTCGACATTTCGATTGTGGCGCGCAACTATGCGCAGTTGGCCGGTGTCCTAGCCGGTTTCGCGTTCGTTGTCATCAACCTGGTGCTGGATCGCTCTTATCGACGTCGCGGAGACGGCAAACCGCGCGCGGCATACGAGGTCGAGCACGAAACCTTGACCGGCGTCGCGCTGATGAATGCCTTTCTCGGCCTGTTCTTGGCTGCCATTCAATACAGCCTGCTGGCCGGGGAGAATGGCTGCTCGTTGACCGGTGGACGTGCCGCGTCGGCGGAATTACTCGGCGGCATCTCATTTGTGGCCTCCGTTTACCTTTTGCTATACGCAGTCGTGCAATTCGTATCGGGCTCCGCCGGCACTCTCGCCACGCACTGCGTCTTCATCGTCGCGGTGCTGGTGCCGCCGATCGGGGTGTTCTTCATCGAGGCGACGTTGTCGGATCTGGGTCTGGCGCTCGCCGATCCGAAGACCAGAGAGCCACTGGAACCGCTGTGGGAAACGGCCAACAACTTGTCCATGCCCATCGCGCTGACGGTCGTCATCATCTGCGCGACTATGTGGCACGCCGGCAGAAAGCGGCGGCGTTCGCCGTCGTCGTCCGGCCAGCGCACCCGACGACAGCGGACCGCACTGCCCTACATCACCGTCCTGGTCGTGATCTCGGCGGTCGCCCGCGCTGTCAGCGCGCTGCCGGTGCGGAACCCGGGCGCGCATCTCGCGCCGGCCGAAGCGTGGTTCTGGGTCGCCGTCTTCGCCGTCCTGCTGGTCGTCCAGAGCACGGCGTTGTCACTGCAACAGGGTGTCGAGACCGCCTACGCCGAAGTCGACCGCCCGAGTTCGTAGGCCATCACCGGGGAATCGAAACCCTTGAGATGCAACGGGTCCTGGACGATCGCGGGCCAATCCGGCAATCGTTCGTAGACCTCCGCCGCCGCGAGGATCTGACCCGGTGTCGCGGCCGCGACCAGCCGGGCGGCCAGGTTTACCGCATTGCCGAAGTAGTCACCGCCCATCGCCAGGATCTCGCCGTAGGCGATCCCGGCGCGGACCTGCAGCCCGGCCTCGCGGGCTTGGGGATGGTCGACAAGATCGAGTGCCGCCTTCGCGAGCCGCGCCGGATCGGAGTGGACCCACATCACGGCGTCGCCGATGAACTTCACGATCCGTCCGCCGCCGGCATGCACCACGTCGCTGGTGGTTGCGCCGAACTCGTTGAGTAACTCCGACAACTCGGCGGGCGTCAGTGTCTGGGTCAGCGCGGTGAAGCCGGACAGATCGGCAAAACCGACGCCGCACACCAGGCTCGCGGACGGACCCCGGGCCATGCCCTCGATGAATGTTCGGGTGCTCACCAGATGGTGGCGATGGATCGCGTCGATCATCTGACCGACGCGCGGGACGAAATCGGCGACCTCCCGATAGGCCTGCGCGGTGGCCAACTCGTCGCCGCTGTGGCCCAGCCACAGCCGGGGCGTACTCGTGCGGATCATCGAGGAGACCGCCTCGGCAAGGCGTGCGACGGACGCACCGAGCACCCGCAGGTAGCCGTCCGCGGCGTCGTCGCCCATCTGGGTTCGCATCGCCAGCCACGTCGCCAGGCTGTCGATGTCGGCCTGACTCAACGTCGGCGTATCGACGTCGTCGACGGTCAGGCCGAGCATGGCCCAAGCGAGTTCGACAGTCTCGACGGGCACACCGATCGAATCCGCGGCCATCCGCAGACTGAAGACTTGGGGACCGGACCGCAACAGCACGTCGCCGGCCAGTCCGAACAGTCGCCCGCGACGCTCGGCGTCGGCCATCTCGTCGGCGGTGAAACCGAGGCCGGACAGGTATTCGATCAGACCGGAACGCGCCCGTGCATCGGCGATTCCCGCTGCCTCCAAGCCGTCGAAGTCCAGCGAATCGACCACCTGGCCAAGTGTGCCAGTCCGGGCTTTCATTAGGGTGAAATACCTATGACGTGCGCAGGCGACGATGCAGTGGGGGCGCCTCCAGCCGCGGAGCGGCGAGGGCGACGAAGCGATGGGGATGGGCTGCGCCGATGACAGAGGGCTTACTGCAGGGACCATTGGCGGCCCGCCATCGCGAGCTGGCAGCGACTTTCGCTGAGTTCGGCGGCTGGCAGATGCCGCTGTCGTATGCCGGCACCGTCGCCGAGCACACCGCGACCCGCAACGCGGTCGGTCTGTTCGACGTCAGCCATCTGGGCAAGGCGTTGGTCAAGGGACCGGGTGCTGCGGTGTTCGTGAACTCTGCGCTTACCAACGACCTCGACCGTATCCAGCCGGGCAAAGCGCAATACACGTTGTGCTGCAACGAGTCTGGCGGTGTGATCGACGACCTGATCGCGTACTACGTCGGGCCGGACGAGATCTTCCTGGTGCCCAACGCCGCCAACACCCCCGCGGTGGTTGCCGCGCTGCAGGAGGCCGCACCCGCGGAGTTGACCATCACCGACGAGCACCGCTCGTATGCGGTGCTGGCGGTGCAGGGCCCGCGGTCGACGGACGTCCTCACCGCATTGGGTCTGCCCACCGACATGGACTACATGGGCTATGCGGATGCCACCCTCGAGGGCGTGCCGGTGCGGGTATGCCGCAGTGGCTACACCGGAGAGCACGGCTACGAGCTGCTGCCACCGTGGGATTCCGCCGGCGTGGTGTTCGATGCGCTGCTGGCCGCGGTGACGAGGGCTGACGGACAGCTGGCCGGGCTCGGGGCGCGCGACACCCTACGGACCGAGATGGGGTACCCGCTGCACGGCCACGAGCTCTCCGCTGATATTTCGCCGTTGCAGGCCCGCTGCGGCTGGGCGATCGGCTGGAAGAAGAACGCCTTCTTCGGCCGCGACGCTCTGCTCGCCGAAAAGGAGGCCGGTCCGCAGCGGCTGCTGCGGGGACTGCGCGTGGTGGGTCGCGGCGTGCTGCGGTCAGACCTGAACGTTCTCGACGGGGACAGCAAGGTGGGGATCACCACGTCGGGCACATTCTCGCCGACACTGAAAGTCGGTATCGCCCTGGCGCTCATCGATGTCAACGCGGGTATCGAGGACGGCCAGCACGTCACCGTCGACGTCCGCGGCCGTGGTGTGGAATGCGAAGTGGTGCGCCCGCCGTTTGTCGATCCAAAAACCCGGTAGCGCCGGGTTATACAATCGCCTGATGACCAGCGACGTCCTCGAGTTCACGGTGTCTACCACCGCCGACCCGACAAGCGACGACGCACGCCAGGCAATTCTGGCCGACCCCGGTTTCGGCAGGTATCACACCGACCACATGGTGTCGATCGACTACACCGATGGTCAGGGTTGGCACAATGCGCGGGTTACCGGGTATGGGCCGATCGAATTGGACCCCTCGGCGATCGTGCTGCACTACGCGCAGGAGATCTTCGAAGGGTTGAAGGCCTATCGGTGGGCGGACGGGTCGATCGTCTCGTTTCGCGCCGAGGCCAACGCCATTCGCATGCGGTCGTCGGCGCGACGTATCGCGATTCCCGAACTGCCCGAGGAGGTCTTCCTCGAGTCCCTGCGTCAGTTGATCGCGGTCGACGAAACCTGGGTGCCGCCTGCCGGAGGTGAGGAATCGCTGTATCTGCGCCCGTTCATCTTCGCCACCGAGCCGGGGCTTGGGGTCCGCCCCTCGAAGCAGTACCGCTACATGGTGATCGGGTCGCCGTCGGGCGCATATTTCAAGCACGGCATCAAACCGGTAACCGTCTACGTGTCGACCGAATACGTGCGCGCCAGCCCAGGCGGCACCGGTGCGGCGAAGTTCGGTGGCAACTACGCCGCGTCGCTGGTGGCGCAGGCAGAAGCGGCCGAGCACGGTTGCGAGCAGGTGGTCTGGCTGGACGCCGTCGAACGCCGCTACATCGAAGAGATGGGTGGGATGAACATCTTCTTCGTGTTCGGCAGCGGCGGTTCGGCCCGCCTGGTCACCCCGGAATTGTCCGGCTCGTTGCTTCCCGGCATCACCCGAGACGCGTTGCTGCAGTTGGCAACGGACGCGGGTTTCGCCATCGAGGAACGGAAGATCGACATCGACGAGTGGCAGAAGAAAGCCGTCGCGGGTGAGATCACCGAGGTGTTCGCCTGCGGCACCGCCGCGGTCATCACGCCGATTTCACAGGTGAAGTACGGCGACAGCGAATTCACCATCGGCGAAGGCGAACCCGGCGAGGTCACGATGGCGCTGCGAGACACGCTCACCGGAATTCAACGCGGGACTTTCGCCGACACGCACGGGTGGATGTCGAAGCTCGGCTGATAGCCGGCCTGGATCACCTCGACGCCGCCAGCAGGACCGCGGTTATCGTCGTGGTCAATTCAATTGCGGCACCGAGCACGTCGCCGCTGATGCCGCCGAACCGCCGAACACAGTGCCGGACCAGCAGCACGGCGCCCACCAGTGCCACCAACACCGCCGCCGGGCCCTGCCACGGCTGCCGGCCGGCCAGCGACGAGGCCGCCAGCAGCACGAAAGTCCACGCCGTCACCACGACGGCGGACTGGGTGCCCGCGACCTGGGCACCCAACATGCTCCCCGGCGCGGACGGCAGCGAGCGCCGGCAGGCTAACACCGCCGCAACCCGGCCCGCCGCGACGGCGACCACGATCCCGGCTGTGCACAACATCGAAAATGCCAGCCCCTGCAGGACGATCACCACGACGACGGTCGCCACGCCGAACGCCCCGGTCGACCCGTCACGCATCACCTCACATGCGCGCTCCGGCGGCCCGTAGCAGCCCAGCCCGTCAGCGGTGTCGGCCGCGCCGTCGATGTGCAACCCGCGGGTGGCCAATAGCAGCGCGGCCACCGCAAGCATGCCGCTCAGGGGGTGGCCCGGGCCGAACGCGTAACCGGCGGCCCACGTCACCCCCGCAGTCAGCGCTCCGAGCGCTGCGCCGACTACCGGAAGCGCGGTCATCGCACCGCCGCCGAACGACCGGTCCGATCTGGTGCGCACCGGGATGACGGTTTCGAACGCGAAAGCCGTTGTCAGCGAACCGATCACGATACGGGAGGGCGGTCAGTCACCTTGGCGTCGGCGAACGTCGCCATCGACGACAGCGTGGCGACCGCCGCACGCAGCACCGGTAGCGCCACCGCCGCGCCGCTGCCCTCGCCGAGCCGCATGCGCAGGTCCACGATCGGATCGAGACCAAGCTGTGCCAGCGCGAGCGCATGCGCGGGTTCGGTCGACCGATGCCCCGCCTGCCACCACAGTCGGGCACCGGGTGCCAGCTGCTCGGCGACCAAAGCGGCTGCCGTCACAGCGATCCCGTCCAAAAGTACCGGGGTGCGCCGCGCCGCGGCCTGCGCGAGGAAGCCGGCCAGGCCCGCCAAATCGGCTCCGCCGCAACACTGCAGCGTGGCGACAGGTTCACCGAGCATCGGTCTGACCCTAAACATCGCGTCGCGCACCGCCGAGGTTTTGCGGGCCCACCCGGCGTCGTCGATGCCGGTTCCGTAACCGACCGCCGCGACCGGTTCGACATTCGTCAACGCTGCGACGAGAACTGTTGCGGCAGTGGTATTTCCGATCCCCATATCCCCGGCTATCAGCAGATCGGCACCGGCATCGACCTCCTGGTCGGCGATCTGGCGCCCGGCATCGATCGCCTCGCGGGTTTCCTGCCCGGTAAGCGCATCCTCCACCGCGATATTGCCGCTGCCGCGCCGCACCTTGTAGGCGCCGATCTGGTCGGACAGCGGCTCAGCGTCCACGCCCAGGTCGACAACCCGCACGGTCGCTCCCGCGATCTCGGCCAACGCGTTGATCGCCGCACCGCCCGAGGCGATATTCGCCACCATCTGACTGGTGACCTCGGACGGATAGGCCGATACCCCCAACCGGGCCACACCATGGTCACCGGCGAAGACCACAATCCGCGCACGTTCGAATTGCACTGGAGGACAATGCCCTTGGCATGACGATACCCAGACCGACAGGTCTTCCAGGCGGCCCAGGGCACCGCGGGGCTTGGTAAGGGCGTCCTGGCGGGCGCGGGCGGCCGCAGCGGCGGCGGTATCGGGAGGCGCAACCGGCGAGAACATCGTCAGGCCCTGGGCGACTTGATCGGCAGGGGATGGCCGGCGACCACCAGCACCACCCGGTCGCACAGCACCGCCAACCGCTGATTGAGCAGACCCAGCTCATCGGCGAACCGTCGTGCCGACTCGGTGGCCGGCACCACGGTCAACCCAACTTCCGGGCTGACCAGCACCAGTGGTGAGCCGAATTCCGCGACCGCGGCCATCAGCACGTCGACGTCGGACGACACGGACCCGCCTTCCCATGCGTTACGCCGATCCATGATGGCCGTCAGCCAGCCGCCGATGTCGTCGACAAGGGTCGGCATGTCCGGCGATCGCCGCAATTCCGTTGCGATCTCGTCGGTTTCCAGAGTGGACCAATGCGGTGGCCGGCGCTCGCGATGCTCGGCGACGCGTTGCCACCACAACGGGTCGTCGCTGCTCTCCTGCCCGGTAGCCAGGTAGTGCACCGATTGGTCGGCTTCCAGCGAGTCGGCGATGGCGGCCTCGGCCCACCGCGACTTGCCTGACCTGATCCCGCCGAGCACCAGAGTTCGCACGGGGATCAGGCAGCTCTCGGACGCTGGTCAGTCGACACTGCTGCCGTGCTTGACAAGCGCGCGCGGGGTACGCATGCGGCGCATCTGCGACGCCCGACTGGCCGCGTAAAACCCGATCTTCCAACGGCTTTCGGTGTTCTGCGGAAACTTCTCATCCACCCGTCGGGACACCTTGCGGCCCAGGAAGAGCCCGTCGAGCGCCATCAGCGCCATCAGCACCAGCATCGCCGGCGATATGAAGAGCTGAAGCTGTGGGACAGCGAACATGATGAACAGCAGCGTCAGTGCCGACGGCATGAACAGCCCGAGCACGTTGCGACGGGCATCCACGATGTCTCGGACGTACCGACGCACCGGACCCTGATCGCGCGTGAGCAGGTAGCGCTCGTCACCGGCCATCATCCGCTCGCGTCGTTCGGCCGCCTGCGTGCGCCGCTGCGAACTCTGCTCCCTGCGCTCGTCACGGCTGAGTTTGGGTCTGGCCAGCGACTTCCGCCGGGCCCGGGCCTCGGACGCGGTCATCGGGGCCGGCGCGATCGGCCCCTTGCGCCCGGCGTCACGCCGCGGCGTCGGCCGACCCTTGGGCGCGGTCGTCACGCGCGATGCCCCGGACGCGGGCGTCAACGCGGTATCGGAGTCATCTGCAGCCTCAGCCCGGGCCACGGTGACGCCCTCGTCCTTCTTACGACCCAGCAGTCTCACGTCCGCCAGGTTACTTCGCTGCCGATCCGTCCGGTACACGGTCCGGGCCGGTCCTACTGTGGCTCAAATGACTGGCGCGCCCGCGGCCGACCCGACGCCGACCATGCGGATCCTGATCGCCCCTGACAGCTACGGCGACAGTCTGACCGCAGTCGAGGCCGCCGTGGCGATCGCCGAGGGCTGGAATCGGGTTCGTCCTGCCGACGGTGTCGTCATCGCCCCGCAATCCGACGGCGGCCCGGGGTTCGTCGATGTGCTGGCCAGCCGGCTCGGCGAACGCCGCCACGTGCAGGTATGCGGGCCGTTGGCCGACGACGTCCGAGCCGAGTGGGTGTTCGATCCACGGTCCGCGACGGCCTACCTGGAATGCGCGCAGGCCTGTGGACTCTCCCGGCTGGGCGGCCCCCCGACACCGCAGACGGCCCTCGCGGCGCACAGCAGGGGAGTCGGCGGGCTCATCGCCGCGGCGGCGCAGACCGGCGCCACCCGGATTGTCGTCGGCCTGGGCGGCAGCGCCAGCACCGACGGCGGCCGAGGATTGGTCGAGGAACTCGGCGGACTGGACGCGGCCCGCCGGCGGATGGCCAGCGTGGAGCTGATCGCCGCCTGCGATGTCGAGTACCCACTGGTGGGCCCACGGGGGGCCGCCCGGGTCTTCGGACCGCAGAAGGGTGCGGATCCGGCCACCGTGACCGCCCTCGAGGAGCGATTGGTCGCCTGGGCCGACGAACTGGATGCCGCAGCCGGACGCCAGGTCATCGCGGAGCAAGGTGCCGGCGCCGCAGGCGGGATCGGGGCGGCATTGCTCGCGCTCGGCGGCCGGTGTGAATCGGGCGCCGCGATCATCGCCGAGCACACCGGGCTGGCCGGCGACATCGCGGCGGCCGATCTGGTGATCACCGGCGAGGGAAAGTTCGACGGCCAATCCCTGCGCGGGAAAGTGGTCGGCGCGCTGGCCGCGGCGGCACTATCGTCGCAGGTGCCGGTGATCGTGCTGGCCGGTCAGGTCGATCTCGACGCTGCCGCGTTTCAATCGGCGGGTGTGCGGGCCGCCTTCGCGGTCGCCGATTACGCCGGCTCGGTGCGGCTGGCCCTGGTCGATGCCGCCAATCAGCTGATGGGATTGGCGTCACAGGTCGCGGCGCGACTCGGGAATAGTGACGGGACAAGGTACCTTTGAAGGGGTGGGTTTGCTCAGCGGCGTTGTTGCCCAGGCGGACCACCCAAAGACACGCACTTACAGGGAGAAGCAATGACTGTTCAGGACGAGTCAACCGCCACCACGACCCACGGCGCGATCTTGACCGACGCCGCGGCAGCCAAGGCTAAGGCGCTGCTGGACCAGGAGGGGCGCGACGACCTGTCGCTGCGTATCGCTGTCCAGCCCGGTGGATGCGCCGGCCTGCGCTACAACCTGTTCTTCGACGACCGCGCCCTCGACGGTGACCTCACCGCCGACTTCGGCGGCGTGACGTTGACCGTCGACCGGATGAGTGCACCGTATATCCAGGGCGCGTCCATCGACTTCGTCGACACCATCGAGAAGCAGGGCTTCACCATCGACAACCCGAACGCCACCGGCTCTTGCGCCTGCGGCGATTCGTTCAACTGACGCCGAGCAGCGACTAGTACATTCCTGCTGTTCGCAGCACATAGGAGCACACCAGAACCTGGTTGTGCTGACTCAGTAGCTGCGCGACCGCCTGCACGTCGCTGCTGGTCGCGCCGCCGGTGTCGTAATGCACGCGCATGGTGAACAGCACCTGGGCCTGATAGGGCGACCAGTACACGATTCTGTCGATCGTCGTCACCTGGGCCTCGGAAAATTGCTTACGGAATGCATCGCTGCTGAGTCTGGCCAGCGCCTGATCAGTCCGCCGATCCCGCACGGCGTCATAAATCCCGCACAGCGTGTTGCGGGCGATGTTGTCAGTGTCGCGATGCTCGAGGGCGTCTAGATAACCCTGGATCGCCGTTTTCGCGGCGGCGTCGGAGAATGCGCCCGACGAACTCGGCGAACCGCCGTGCGATCCGTGCACCAGGACGGCGGTCAACGCTGCGCCCAGTAGCAGAGCCAGCGCAACGCCGATGACGACGCGCCGACGGCGGCGGGGCTTGGGATAGGGCAGCGGCGGTGGCAACGGTCCCGGATAAGCCGCGGGCGGTGCCGGCACGCCCGCGCCCGCCTGCGGGTAGGCCGGCGGCGGAGAGGGCAACGGTTGGCTGGGATGGGTATCGGCGAACGGCGGTCCGTCCGGGCCCAGACCGCGGTCCGACGGGTACGGACCGGGCATAGCTGGATCTCCTCGGATAGCAAGGTGCCGACGACCCAGAACGAGGTAGGCCGCCGCCAGGTTCTCCTACGGAGGCTAGCGGGCGTCGGCCCGCGGTGCATGGCTGCCCACAGTCGCAGGTACGCTTAGCTAGCCGAACTTAAGAATCTGAAGGGGTGGATTTTCGTGACGATTGCGGTGACCGGTTCTATTGCCACTGACAATTTGATGCGGTTTCCGGGTCGATTTTCCGAGCACCTGCTGGCTGAGCACCTGGAGAAGGTGTCGCTGAGCTTCCTGGTCGACGACCTGGTGATTCACCGGGGTGGGGTGGCCGGAAACATCGCCTTCGCCATCGGCGTGCTCGGTGGCGACGTGGCTCTGGTCGGGGCCGCCGGTGACGATTTCGTCGGCGACTACGGCAAGTGGCTGCAGTCGCACGGCGTCAACACCGACCACGTGCTGATCTCGAAATCCGCTCACACTGCGCGTTTCGTCTGCACCACCGACGAAGATTTGGCGCAGATCGCCTCGTTCTACCCGGGTGCGATGTCCGAGGCCCGCAACATCAAGCTCGCCGACCTCGTCGCTTCCGTGGGGAAGCCGGACCTGGTGATCATCGGCGCCAACGATCCTGAGGCGATGGTGGTTCACACCGAGGAGTGCCGACAGCTCGGCCTGGCTTTCGCCGCCGACCCGTCGCAGCAGCTTCCCCGGCTATCCGGCGAGGAGATCGACAAGCTCGTTGACGGCGCGGAATACCTGTTCACCAACGATTATGAGTGGGAATTGCTGCAGTCGAAGACCGGATGGTCGGAGGCCGACGTGCAGCAGAAGGTCGGCCTTCGGGTCACCACCCTCGGAGCCAAGGGCGTCGACATCGTCGGTCGTGACGGCACCACCCTCCACGTCAGCGTGGTGCCGGAAACCAGCCAGACCGACCCGACCGGCGTCGGCGACGCTTTCCGGGCCGGATTCCTCACCGGACGCAGTGGCGGCCTGAGCCTGGAGCGCTCGGCGCAGCTGGGTTCACTGGTCGCGGTGCTGGTGCTGGAGTCGACCGGGACCCAGGAATGGACGTGGGACGCAGCGGCCGCCAAGACCCGGCTGGCCGACGCCTACGGCGACGACGCTGCCGCCGAAATCGCCACCGTCCTGGCCTGATCGGCGGGATTACAGTTCCACAGGGTACTGCGGCTCGCTGATCTGCGGCACCAGACTGTGCTCGACGAAGATCGCGTGCCACAGCATGAAGATCAGCACGGTCCACAGCCTGCGACTGTGATCGGCTGTGCCGCGACGGTGTTCGTCTAACATTCGTCGAACAGCCGACGCGTCGACAAGGTGGTCGGTTGCCGACGCGTTCACCATTTCGTGCGCCCACTCGAGCAGCGGCCCGGCGCGCAGCCAATGCCGAATAGGCACCGGGAAACCCAGTTTCGGCCGGTTGAGCACATGCGCCGGCACGATGGGTTCCAGCGCGCGGCGAAGTGCGTATTTGGTGGTGGTGCGGGTGATCTTGGCGTTCACCGGTATTCGGGATGCGACGGCGAACACCTCGGGGTCCAGGAACGGAACCCGCAACTCGAGCGAGTTGGCCATCGTCATCTTGTCGGCCTTGACCAGGATGTCGCCGCGCAACCAGGTGAACAGGTCGATGTGTTGCATCCGGGCCACCGGGTCCCAGTCGCTCGACTCGGCGTAAATCGGTGCGGTGACGTCGATGTGGGTCCATTCCGGACGAAATCCCGGCAGCACATCGCGCAGCTGCGCGTCAGAGAAGCTGCGGGCATTGCCGTAGTAGCGCTGCTCGAGGGTCAGCGATCCACGGTGCAACAGGCTCTTGCCGCGCATGCCGTCCGGCAGCGGTCTGGACAACGTGCCCATGGAGCGCCGAAGCGGTCGGGGTAAGTAGTCGAAAGGCTTCAGCGACAACGGTTCCCGGTAGATGGTGTAGCCGCCGAACAGCTCGTCGGCGCCTTCGCCGGACAGCACCACCTTGACGTGCTTGCGTGCCTCGCGGGCAACGAAGAACAGCGGCACCAGCGCCGGGTCGGCCACGGGTTCGTCGAGATACCAGACGATCTCGGGTAGCGCGGCGACGAACTCGTCGGGCGTGACGACCTTGGTGATATGCCGCGCGCCGATTGCCTCGGCGGACGCCACCGCGACGTCGATCTCCGAAAAGCCCTCCCGTTCGAAGCCGGTGGTGAAAGTGATCAGGCGCGGGTTGTGCCGGATGGCCAGGGCGGCGATCGCCGTCGAGTCGATGCCGCCGGACAGAAACGACCCGACCGTGACGTCGGCCCGCATGTGTTTGGCCACCGAGTCCTCCAGCACCGCGGTGATCTCGTCGTAGCGGGCCTGTTCGGTGTCCCGGGAGAACGGGACCGCGTGGAAGCGCGGCACGAAGTAGCGGGTGGTCTCCGGTTGTTGCCCGGGGCGGATGCGCGCGTAGCAGCCCGATTCCAGCCGGCGCACGCCGCGATGCAGCGTCTCTGGTTCGGGCACGTACTGGAGCACCGTGTAGTGCTGCACGGCGCGGACATCGATTGCGGTGTCGAATCCCACCACGTCGGCCAGTTCCAATAAGCATTTCTTTTCGCTGGCGACCGCGGTGCCGCCGGTACCGGTCGCCATGAACAGCGGCTTGATACCGAAAGGATCCCGAGCGCAGAACAATTCACCGGCGACAGAGTCCCAGAGCGCGAAGGCGAACATGCCGCGCAGCCGCGTCAAGGCGTCGGCGCCCCAGTGGTGGTAGGCGGCGACGATGGCCTCCCCGTCGCCGTCGGTGGCGAAGAGGGCGCCGTGGCGCTCAGCGAGTTCGGCGCGCAACTCCAGGTAGTTGTAGATCTCGCCGTTGAACACCAACTCGTAGCGGTCGGGGGTCTCCGGTGGGCCCCAGCGCAGCGGCTGGTGCGAATGTTCGATGTCGATGATCGACAGCCGGTTGAAGCCGAACACGACGGTCCCGGCGGGATCGGCCCATGTACCCGGTTCGTCAGGCCCGCGGTGACGCATCTGGTGCGAGGCGTCGGCGATGGCCGCGGCGGTGGTTGGGGTGCTGCGGTACGGCTCACCGCCGGCCGCGGCAGCCACGAAGGCCAGCAGTCCACACATCGTCGATCAGTATGCCGCAAAGCGGGCCCGCCGAAGGATGCCGGACCGCGGCGCCGCTCATGGATGCCGCAAATCCGCAGCGCTCGTGGATGCCGCAAAGCGGTGCCGGAAAAGCGGCGGGCCTGCACACGGCTCCGCTGCGCGCGTGGTCTACGCTGCGTAGTATTCGACGGGCGAGTCAGCCGATGGTCCCCACCAGCAGGGGATGCGCGGAAGTCGGCCCAGCTTGTAAATCAGGAGGCGCGACCGTGACACCTCGCGAGCCAGGCTGTTCGCAGGACTTGTTGGGACGCCGCTCGACCGGTTTCCGCCGGTTCCGGCTGCCGGTACTGGTCGGCATGCTCGGCTTGCTGGCGGTTTCCCTGAGCGGCTGCAGTTGGTCGGAAGGCTTGGCCATGGGCTGGCCGAAGGGCATCACCGAAGAAGGCGACTGGAACCGTCAGCTCTGGATCGGATCGGTCATCGCGGCGCTGGTGGTCGGCGTCCTGGTCTGGGCCCTGATGTTCTGGTCGATCGCTTTCCATCGCAAGAAGGCCACCGACACCGAATTGCCCCGCCAGTTCGGCTACAACATGCCGCTGGAGCTGGTGCTCACCGTGACGCCGTTCCTGATCATCTCGGTGCTGTTCTACTTCACCGTGGTGGTTCAGGAGAAGATGCTGCACCTGGCGTCCGACCCGGAAGTGGTCGTCGACGTCACCTCGTTCCAGTGGAACTGGAAGTTCGGCTACCAGAAGGTCGACTTCAAGGACGGCACCCTGAAGTACGACGGCGCCGACGCGGCCCGCAAAGCGGCCATGGCTTCCAGGCCCGAGGGCATAGACAAGCGCGGCGAGAAGCTGGTCGGCCCGATTCGGGGGCTCAACACCGAAGACCGGACCTACCTCAACTTCGACAAGGTCGAAACGGTCGGCAACAGCACCGAGATCCCGGTCTTGGTGCTCCCGGTGGGTAAGCGGATCGAATTCACCCTCGCGTCCGCCGACGTGATTCACGGGTTCTGGGTGCCCGAGTTCTTGTTCAAGCGCGACGTATTGCCGGATCCGGCGGCCAACCACTCGGTCAACGTCTTCCAGGTGGCGAAGATCGATCGGACCGGCGCGTTCGTAGGCCGCTGTACGGAGATGTGCGGCACTTATCACTCGATGATGAACTTCGAGGTTCGCGTCGTGCAGCCCAACGACTTCAAGGCCTACCTGCAGCAGCGGATCGCTGGAAAGACGAACGCGCAGGCGTTGCAGGCGATCGCGCAGTCTCCGGTCGCCGTCACCACTCACCCGTTCGACACCCGCCGCGGCGAGATGGCGCCGCAGGCGAGTAAGTAGGGGAACCATGCACATCGAAGCCAGGCTGTTCGAATTCATCGCGGCGTTCTTCGTCTTCTGCACTGTCCTTTACGGCGTGCTGTCCAGTTTGTTCGCCACCGGCGGCATCGAGTGGGCCGGTACCACGGCGCTCGCGCTGACCAGTGGTATGGCTTTGATCATCGCGACGTTCTTCCGCTTCGTAGCTCGTCGGCTCGACACTCGTCCCGAAGACTACGAGGGCGCTGAGATCAGCGACGGCGCAGGAGAATTGGGGTTCTTCAGCCCGCACAGCTGGTGGCCGATTATGATCGCGCTGTCGGGCTCGGTGGCCGCGGTCGGCATCGCGTTGTGGCTGCCGTGGCTGATCGTCGCCGGTGTCGTATTCATCCTGAGTTCGGCGGCCGGCTTGGTCTTCGAATATTACGTCGGTCCCGAAAAGCACTGAGCAGCGCTGGCCAGGCTGGCGTCAAGGTCACAATCAAGACATCAGTTGGCCTGTGATGGGGTCACCGAGAATGTCATGCGAGCCCGGGTTCGGTAGGGTTTCCGAGGCACAATGAGGAACATCGAAGCGTGCGCTCAACAGGACAGCCGCGGTGCTGCGTGCGCCGGTGAAGTATTCGAACAGGACAGACAGACATGAGCGGGCCGAATCCACCTGGACCGGAGTCCGATGAATTGGAACCCGGCGTCGAGCCCAGCCAAGGCGACAGCGAATTCGAGCAAAGCGGCAGCGGATTCGCCGAAACGTCGGTAGGGGAGTCCGGGTCGGATAGTGCGACCGGTCAGACCGACGTCTATTCGCGGGCCTACTCGGCTCCGGAGTCCGAACACATCAGCAGCGGCCCGTACGTGCCCGCGAACCTCGACCTCTACGACTACGACAACTACAGCGACACAAGTCACGACGAGCCGGAGTCGGCGGGTACGCCGCGCTGGCCTTGGATCGTCGGCGTCGCCGCCATCGTCGCAGCGATCGCGCTGGTGGTCTCGGTGTCGCTGCTGTTCGCTCGCACCGACACCACCAAGTTGGCCACGCCCAGCACCGCCCCGACATCGACGCCGCCGATCCAGGACGAGATCACCACCACAACGCCGCGGCCCGCGCCGCCGAGCAGCGAGCCGCCGCCTCCGCCGCCGAGCAGTGAGCCGCCGCCGCCGCCCCCGCCGCCGAGCAGTGAGCCGCCGGCTCCGCCACCAGCCCCGGCTCCCGCGCCGGCTCCTGCGCCTGCACCCGCGCCGCCGGCACCTGCGCCCGCGCCCGCTCCTACCGGCCCCAAGCAGGTCACGTACTCGGTGACCGGCACCAAGGCGCCATTCGACCAGATCACCATCTCCTACACCGACGGATCGGGGATGCGACGAATCATGCCTAATGTCTACATACCGTGGACGATCACGCTCACGCCGATTTCGCAGTCTGAAGTCGGCTCGATCGAGGCCACAAGCCTGCTGCGGCTGAGCAAGCTCAACTGCAAGATCACCACCAGCGACGGCAAGGTGTTGGCAGACAACGAGAACAACCAGCCGCAAGCGACCTGCGGATGACCGCCCGCTATTCCCAAGCGTGGGGTGCACGCAGCAAGGTCACGCCCGCCACCGCTGATCGCATCGTGCTCGGATCATGTGCCGTGATCTGGCTGGCCCTGGTCGGGATGAGCGTGGCAGCTCTGGTTGCCTTGATGGACCTGAGCCGGGGTTTCCACGATGCCAAAGGCAATCCGCACACGTCGTCGGTGCTCTACGCGATCATCATCATCTCCGCGCTGATCATCCTCGCGGCGATCCCGATGCTGCTGCGTGCCCGGCGCATCACCCGCGACGGGCCGGTCGCGCGATCGGCCGGGTCGCCGGCCCGCCCGGCGAGTTCGCCGTCGTCGACCAGGTCCGCCGGGCCGCTCAACGTTCAGTCCGCGCACGGCGCGACCGAGCGGCTGACTACCTTGCGCCCAGCGTTGTCCGACGCTGTGATCAACCGTTTCTGGTTGCGCGGCACCGCCGCTCTCATGGGCACCATGGGCGCCGCGTTACTTGCGGTGGCCACCGCGACCTATTCGATGGCGATCGGCCACGACGGCTTCTCGTGGACCGCATACGCCATCGCAGGGGCCATCACGCTCATCATGCCGGTCATTCCATGGCGGCATGTGCGGCAACTGCGCGGCATGCTCGCCGCGTAGCGCGACCGGCGCTAGTGGTGACCGTTCGAGCCGTTCGATGAGCCGTTGCTGCCGTTGCCATTGCTGTCGCCCTGGTGGTCCCGCAGTGCGGTAAGCGCGCGATGCTCGGACGCGTGGGCAGCTTCGTTGAGCGCGTCGGCCTCGGCGGCCGGGTCGGCGTAGAGGAAGCTGCCGGAGCCCGGCGAGCCGCCGGAGCCCAGCTTGTTCATCTTCACCGGCACCGGGGCACCCTGGTACTCCAGCGGAATCGGGTGGCCGTGCTCGTCGACGGGTCCCAGTGGCTGGTGCAACTCGATGTAGGCGCCGTGCGGCAGTCGCTTGATGATGCCGGTTTCGACGCCGTGCTCGAGGACAGCGCGGTCGCTGCGCTGCAGGCTGACTGACCACCGATATGCGATGAAGTAAACCAGCGGCGGTAGCACCACCATGCCGATGCGCCCCATCCAGGTCGTCGCGTTCAGCGAGATGTGGAACTTGTACGCGATGATGTCGTTGATCGAGGACAGCGTCAGCACCATGTAAAACGCGATCGCCATAGCGCCGATGGCGGTGCGTACCGGTACGTCACGAGGGCGCTGCAGCAGGTTGTGGTGGGCATAGTCGCCGCTGAATCGCTTCTCCAGGAACGGGTAGACGATCAGCAGGACAAAGATCAGGCCCATGATTATCGCGACCCAAACTGAGGCGGGAATGGTGTGGTGGAAGAAGTAGAATTCCCACGCCGGCCAGAGCCGGGCGAGTCCGTCGGGCCACATCATGTAGAAGTCCGGCTGTGAACCCGCAGAAACCTGAGAAGGCTTGTAGGGCCCCAGATTCCAGATGGGGTTGATCTGCAGCAAGCCGCCCATGAGGCCCAGAACGGCGGTGGTCAGTGCGAAGAATGCGCCGGATTTGACGGCGAATACCGGCATCACACGCACGCCGACGACGTTGTTTTCGGTACGGCCCGGGCCGGGGAACTGGGTGTGCTTCTGGAACCACACTAACGCCAGGTGCGCGCCGATCAGCGCCAGAATGATGCCTGGCAGCAGAAAGATATGCAAGCCGTACATCCGCGGGACGATGTAACCCGCCGCAGCGCAGTCGTTCCCCGCGCCGCCACACGGGAAGTCGCCGCCGAACAGTCCCCAGTGCAGCCAGGTGCCAATCACCGGCATTCCCATCGTGATCGACGACAGCGCGGCGCGCAGTCCGATGCCCGACAAGAGGTCGTCGGGCAGCGAGTAGCCGAAGTAACCCTCGAACATCGCCAGGATCAACAGCAGCGCACCGATGACCCAGTTGGCTTCCCGTGGCCGCCGGAAGGCGCCGGTGAAGAAGACGCGAGCCAGGTGCACCATGATCGATGCCGCGAACATCAAGGCGGCCCAGTGGTGGACCTGGCGCACGAATAGACCGCCGCGGACCTCGAAGCTGATGTCGAGGGTCGACGCGAACGCCTTGGACATTTCCACACCGCGCAGCGGCTGGTAAACGCCGTTGTAGGTGACGTCTTGCATGGAGGGGTCGAAGAACAGCATCAAGTACACGCCGGTGAGCAGCAGCACGATGAAGCTGTACATCGCAATCTCACCGAGCAGGAACGACCAGTGCGTCGGGAAAACCTTGTTCAACTGGCGACGGACCGCGGCCGACGGGTGGTACCGCGAGTCGACAGCATTGCCCTGACCAGCCAAGACATCGCCGATGCTGGGGGGACTCAGTTTTGGACTCATGTTGTGCGCTCCCAAAATGCCGGCCCGACAGGTTCGATGAAATCACCGTTGGCTACTAGATACCCATCCGAGTCAATCGTTACCGGCAGCTGAGCCAATGCACGTGCGGCCGGGCCGAATATCGGCGTGGCGTAATGCAATGCGTCGAACTGCGACTGGTGACATGGGCACAAGATTCGATAGTCCTGCTGCTCGTACAGCGATGAGGGACAACCCAGATGCGAGCAGACCTTTGTGTACGCGAACAGCTCGCCGAAGTTGAAGCTTTCCTGTCCCTTGCGTTTGACGACTTTGGGTAGGTCGGCGGGCTTGATGCGAATCAGCATCACCGGGTTGCGGACGGCGCTCAGGATCATGGTCAACTTTTCGTGTGACTCCACCGTTGTGCCGTCACCGTCGGATTCGCGCCACGGGAAGACAGTCTCCATGCCGCCGGCGTCGATGTCCTCAGGGCGCATCTTGATGAACGGCGCCGCCACGCCCTCGCCGGTGGCCCGCGCGAGGTAAATCGTTTCGCCGTGGAATCGCGGCGTCCATCCGGAGGTCCACAGCACAGCCTTCTTGCCGTCGGCAGTCTGTATGACTGGCTTCCAGGGGTTCTTGATGAGGCCGCCGGCAAACGCCACGAGGGTGCCGAGTCCGAAGGCACCCAGGCTCGCGCCCAGCGACAGGCCGATCAGCTTGCGGCGGCGCAGTGTCGAGCCTTCAAAAGCATCGGAGAGATTAGCGACCACAGTCTTGCGGTCGAGCTCATCTGACCCGGCCGCGCCATAATGGCGTTCCTGGATCGAAATCTCTTCGGGGATGAACCTTTTCTGGAAGAGCACCGCACCGATGGCGATGCACAGGACCGAACCCCCGAACGTCAGGCCGTAGAGCGGGGTAGCCAACGAGTACGCAAGCTCGCCGGACGATCCGGTTGGCTGGTACTCCCACGGCCAGAACAGGAACACCAACAGCAGGGCCAACCCGAGCAGCCCGCCCAGCAAAAGCCAGATCGCCACCAAACGCTCGGCACGCTTTTCGGCCTTGGTGCCGTCGACCGGCCAGCGTGGCTCCTTGAAGACTGTCTCCACGCCGTCGATCCGGCCGCCGAGTGCAACCAGCTCTTCGCGCGACATGGCGTTCAGTTCGGTGTCGCTGGGCTGTGCAATGCGGCCTTCTTCAGTGCTCATCTGGCGCCGCTCCTCCTCATCGCTCCGCGTTGCATCGTCGCGACGCGGCTCACGATCGTGCCCCGATCCACAACGCCGCGCCGATGACGGCGACCATCCCGACGATCCACGCCACCATGCCTTCGGGGGCTGGGCCGAAGCCGCCCAGGCCGCTGCCACCTGGACTGCGGGTCTGGGTGACGTTCTTCACGTAGGCGATGACGTCTTTCTTCGCATCGAACGAGAGCTGGCGGTCAGAGAACTTCGGCATGTTTTGCGGCCCGGTCGTCATCGCGGCGAGAATCTGCTGCTCGTTAGCCGGCTCGAGGTCGGGGGCGAATTTGCCCGAGGACAACGCGCCGCCCTTCCCGGTGAAGTTGTGGCATGACGAGCAGTTGAGCCGGAAGAGGTCACCGCCGCGGCCCAGGTCGTCGCCGCGCAGCGACGCCATTGCGATGCTGCCGTCAGGGTTACGGACCACGGTCGGCCCACCGCCATTCGCCTGCACGTAGGCGCCGATCGCGTCAACCTGCGACTCGTCGAAGATCGGTTCTTTCCGCATGGCCTGGGCTTCGCCGCGCATAGCGGGCATCCGGCCGGTACCGACCTGGAAGTAGACCGCAGCCTCGCCGACACCGATCAGGCTGGGCCCGCGGTCGGGCACACCCTGCAGATTGGCGCCGTGGCAGGTCACACACGAGGTCTCGAAAAGCTGCTTGCCCGTTCGCAATAACGCGGAGGATGACTCGTCGGCCACGGCCACCTGCGGGGTGGGCGTCAGGACGGCGGCCAGCCCGCCGGCTGCGGCGAGGGCCACGACCAACAGCAATCCGGCTGAGAACCGGCGATGCAGGCGACGCCGCGCCCGGTTACTCAGCGATCGGTTCAGCCTCAGTTTCTTCAACCGAGCACTCCTGTCCTTGCGCACGCTGGTCATCGAATGAAGTAGATCGTCGCGAACAGCGCGATCCAGACGATGTCGACGAAGTGCCAGTAGTAAGACACGACGATCGACGCGGTCGCCTGAGCCGGGGTGAACTTGCTCATCGTGGTGCGGGCCAGCAGAAAGATGAAGGCGATCAATCCGCCGATGACGTGCAGCCCGTGGAAGCCGGTAGCCAGATAGAACACGCTGCCGTAGGCGCTGCTGGGAATGGTGGTCCCGTGGCTCATCAGGTGGTGGTACTCGTAGGCCTGCCCGAGGACGAAGAACAACCCCATTGCGAAGGTGAGCGCGTACCAGCGGCGCAGGCCGAATACGTCGCCGCGCTCAGCCGCGAACACCCCCATCTGGCAGGTGAACGACGACGCGATCAGCACCAGCGTGACCGGCACGGCCTGATACAGATTCAGCTCAGTCGGCGGCGGCGGCCAATTGCCGGCCGCTTGCGCCCGCGCGGTGAAGTAGAACGCGAACAGCCCAGCAAAGAACATCAACTCGCTGGAAAGCCACACTATGGTGCCAACACTCACCATATTTGGGCGGTTCAGCGAATGTACGCGCGCCGTGATTGCAGTACCCGAGGTCCCTACCGCACTCGTCACCTCCGCAAGTATGACGCTTTGTAGTTGTCGACCTCCACTCGGGGCTGAAATTGGTGCGCCTCAATCCGTCTGACGCGCCCTGATTTTCCGCTGCGTCCGGCTCAAGCCCTGCCTGCCGCGGCAGCGTCAGCGCCATGCGACCATCTGCGGTGTGACGGAAGTGGCGCTGACCTGGCCGCGGGTTCTCGCGATGCTGACCGCGGGCCAGGATCTGCCGCGCGGTCAGGCCCGCTGGGCGATGGAACAGATCATGACCGGATCCGCGACGCCAGCACAGATCGCTGCCTTCGCCGTCGCGCTCACAATGAAGGCGCCGACCGCGGACGAAGTGGCTGAGTTGGCCGACGTGACGCTCCAGCACGCGCGTCGGCTGCCCACCGAGCAGATCGGCACCGACACCGTCGACGTGGTCGGCACCGGCGGCGACGGGGTCAGCACTGTCAACCTGTCCACCATGGCCGCGATCGTGGTCGCGGCCAGCGGTGTCCCGGTGGTCAAACACGGCAACCGGGCGGCGTCGTCGCTGACCGGCGGAGCGGACACGCTGGAAGCGCTCGGAGTCCGCATCGACCTGAGCCCCGAAGACGTCGCCCGCTGTGTCACCGAGATCGGGATCGGGTTCTGCTTCGCTCCGCAGTTTCATCCTTCCTACCGGCACGCGTCGGCGGTACGGCGGGAGATCGGTGTACCCACCGTCTTCAATCTGCTTGGACCACTCACTAATCCGGGACAGCCGCGGGCGGGGCTGATCGGCTGCGCGTTCGCAGATCTGGCGGAGGTGATGGCGGGAGTGTTCGCCGCGCGGCAGTCCAGCGTGCTGGTCGTGCACGGCGATGACGGACTCGACGAGCTGACCACCACCACGACCAGCACCATCTGGCGGGTGCAAGCCGGCACCGTGGACAAACTGAAGTTCGATCCCGCCGGATTCGGTTTCGCGCGAGCCGATCTCAACGATCTGCGCGGCGGCGACGCGACCGCCAACGCCGCGGCGGCCCGGTCGGTGCTGGCCGGCGCTGGGGGCCCGGTGCGCGACGCTGTCGTCCTGAATGCCGCGGGCGCGATCGTGGCCCACGCCGGACTATCCAGCCGCGCCGAGTGGTTGCCGGCGTGGGAAGACGGGCTCAGCCGGGCCGTCGACGCCATCGACAGCGGAGCGGCCGAACAGCTGCTCGCGCGATGGGTGCGGTTCGGTCAGCAGCTCTGAGTCGCGGCTGGTGACAGCCTGTTCGGCGGCCATCCGTGCGGAGCGCGCTGATGCCGCCCACTGGGTCCAAGGCCCTGCCGACCGCAGCGGCGAGCACCAACCCGTCGTCTCGTCTGCACCGAAAGTCCCGCGACGTTCCTCCTCTCATTCTTCGCTCTGCGTCGTCGCTGCCGGTCACACTCACGATGCGTACGCCGGGAGCGGCTAGCCAGCGGGCGATCAACGCCGTCTCTTCGACCAGCGCGCCGCCCAGCGGGGCCGGCTGCGGCAGGATCACCTGCGCCCCGGCCCGGATCGCGTCGACCACGGGCATCGGCGGCACGCCACGCCGCGCGATGCCCGCCGCGGCGAGCTGACCGTGGCGGACGACGGCGAGCTGCCAGCCGCCCTCGCCGTCGGGGGCCGCGGCCACCAACTCCGGCAGTGTGGCCAGCGCGCGGAGGCGTTGCCCGCGCCACAGCACCTCGACCGCGGCCACCGCGTGGTCGCGCATCCGCGCAGCGCTTTCATAGCGCTGACGGGCGGCGAGGTCGGCGATCCGCTGTGCCGCCTCGCTCAGCGCGGTGTTGTCCAGCCCGTCGATCAGCGCCGCGGCACGACCGACCGTCGGCGCGTAATGGGACGCGGTCGCATCGCGCGCCCCGGGACACGGCGAGACCTCATGCAGGGGACAACCTGGACCGTGTAGAGCCGAACGGGCCAGCCGCTTGGTGCAGGTGCGTACGCCGGTGAGGCGCGCCAGCAGGTCGGCCGTGTCGACGGCGTCGGCGCGGGCGCGAAACGGACCGACCGCGCGGTCGTGGCGCGGCGTACGCACCACCGAAAACCGTGGAAAAGCCTCGTCGCTCAACACCACCCACCACCACCGGTGTGGGAATTTCGACCGGCGGTTGTAAGGCGGCGCATGCGCGCGCAACATCCGCAGTTCGCGGACACCGGCTTCCAGGGCATGCGCGCATTCGACGTGCTGGACCCTGCTGGCCAGCGTGACCATCTCTTTCATCCGGGTCCGCTGATCCGAGCCGTTGAAATACTGATTTACCCTGCGCCGCAAGTTAATCGCCGTACCGACGTAGAGCACTTCGTCACCCGGCCCGTGGAACAGGTAGACCCCCGGCCTGCGCGGCAGGCCCTCGGCGAGCACTCGTTTGCGGCGCTGGGCCGGCGACACGTCGGGCAGATACGCGCGTAGGTCGGCGTAGGTGTGCACACCTTGGTTACCGACCCGTTCGATCAGCGCGTGCAGCACTTCGACGGTGGCCCGCGCGTCGTCCAGTGCGCGGTGGGTGGGCTCGTTGGCGACGGCGAACAGCCGCGCCAGGGCGGCCAGTCGAACACTCGGCGCTTCCTCCCGGCTGAGCACCCGCCGGGCCAGTTGGACGGTGCACAGCGTCTGCGGCCGCGTCCACCTGATTCCGTTCTGATCGGCGGCGGCCCGTAGGAATCCCATGTCGAACCGCGCGTTGTGGGCGACCAGGACCGCGCCGCGGGCGAATTCGAGAAACATCGGCAGCACGCCGGCGATGGTCGGCGCGTCACACACCATCGCCGTGGTGATGCCGGTCAGCTGGACGATCTGCGGCGGAATGCTGCGGCACGGGTCGACGAGCGTCGCGAACTCACCCAGCACCACGCCGCCGCGGACTTTGACCGCACCGATTTCGGTGATCGCGTCAGCGACCTTCCCGTCGGCGGCCGTCATGCGCCCGCCGGTGGTCTCGAGGTCGACGACGACGAAAGTGGTTTGACGTAGCGAGATTTCAGTCGCCCCGTCGATGTCGGGGAGGCTCAGCTGCTCGGCAGTGGGCGCGCCCATGGCGGTGACGTTAAGCAGTGGCACCGACATGGCCGGGATGTTGTGCGGCGCGTCGGCCACAGCCCACCCGGCCCAAACCTGTCGGTGCCCCCGGTTAGCGTCACGCAGGACCGATGACAAAACCGAGAGGACCTGGCCAGATGGCGCACAGCAGCAAGCCTGAATGGGCGGCGGCAGGGCCGCCCGAATCGACAGAACCGGTGGTCATCGACTGCGATGACTGTGCGGTACGCGGTCCCGGGTGCCGAGACTGCGTCGTCAGCGTGATACTCGGGGTACCGGAAACTTTGCTGGAGGATGAGCGCGTCGCGCTGGAGGTGCTTGCCGATGCGGGTCTGGCGCCGAGACTGCGGTTGGTACCGATTCACGGCCGGCGGCCCGGCGTAGCCTAACGGCGTTAGTCTGAAATCTTGCTATTTTCTTAATGACTCAGAGTTGGACAACGTCGAAGGCGTTTCGTAACCTATCTGAGACCTGGAGCATTCAACGGCTGTCAAGCCGGCGGGGTTTAAGGAATCAAAGTTTTGCAGTTGTGGCTGAATCGTGAACGCGTGTCTTCACGCGTCGCAAAACGCTTTGCTGGCATAGCGCTAGCAGGACTCATCGGCCTGTCTGGGATCGGTGCCAGCAATGTCCTGGCCGACCCGGCCAACGACGCCATGGCAAAGCTCAACGAGCTGTCACGGCAGGCCGAGCAGACCACCGAAGCGATGCACAGCGCGCAGCTTGACCTCAACAACAAGCTGGCGACGCAGCAGACCGCCGAGAAGAAGCACGCCGACGACCTGGCCGCCGCCGACGACGCGAAGGCGCGGCTGGCAACCTTCCAGACTGGCATCGACAGGTATGCCGCAGCTATGTACATGGGCGGTCGCACCGACGGTATGAACGCGATCATGACCGCCGAATCCCCGCAGCAGCTGATCGGCAAGCTGACCGTGAGCCGGGTGATCTCCACGGCGATGATCGCGCAGATGGCGACCTACCGCGCCACCCGCGAGCAGGCCGCCCACGCCGAGAAGGAATCCGCGAAGTCGGCGGGTGAAGCCAAGACCGCCGCCGAACAGGCCGCCGCGGTACGCGCAAAGCTGCAGTCCAAGCAGAGCCAGTTGCAGCTGCAGATCGCCATCGTGAAGTCGCAGTACCTCGCGCTGACCCCGCACGAACGCACCGAGTTGGCTGCGCCCGGGCCGCCACCGCCACCGGCCGCGTTGGCTGCAGCGGCCGCTCCGGCTCCGGACGCGCTCCCACCCGGCATGGGACCGGGTGGTCCCGGTCCGGGCGGATCCGGCAACGGCCAGGGGGCTGTCGCCGTCCAGGCCGCGTTGACCCAGGTCGGCGCACCGTACGCGTGGGGCGGCGCAGCGCCGGGCGGATTCGACTGTTCGGGCCTGGTGATGTGGGCTTTCCAGCAGGCCGGGATCGCATTGCCGCACTCCAGCCAGGCCATGGCCCACGGCGGACAGCCGGTGTCGCTGTCCGAACTCCAGCCCGGGGACGTGCTGACCTTCTACTCCGATGCCTCCCACGCCGGCCTGTACATCGGCGACGGCTTGATGGTCCACTCGTCCACCTTTGGCCAGCCGGTACGGGTGGTGCCGATGAATTCGTCCGGCCCGATCTACGACGCTCGCCGCTACTGATCCCCGCCACCGACGCCGGCTACTGGGCTGCGTCCTGGCGGCTGAGCTGATCTTCGGGGTGCTCGCGGCCGTCGAATCCGGTACCGATAGGCATTCCCCAGCGCGGCCACCGGCGTCGGCCACCAGCGCGCCGCGGACGCTCCAGGTCGGCGATCGCACGCTGTTGACGACCAACCTGGGCGGCTCGCAATCCCAGCTGGTCTTGGACCGCGTCGCCGCGGACATCGGTCAGGCGGTCGACGCCGTCGACGCGTTCTGGGGCACCGACTGGCCTCGCGATATCAACGTGGTGGCCACCGGCAACCAGCGACAGTTCGAGGCGCAAGCCGGTGGCGGTCCCTCCGCGCAGTGGGCTGACATCGCCGCGATCGCGGTAGTTGACCGCGTCGACCCAGCCCGGCGATCCGCGACCGGACAACGGATCGTCTTCGCACCCGGCGCAGTAGGCATGAGCGAGCATGCGCTGCGAATCGTGCTGAGCCATGAGCTTTTCCACTATGCCGTGCGCGCGGAGACCGCGGTGGATGCGCCTCGGTGGCTGACCGAAGGAGTCGCCGACTACGTCGCCCGGCCACGCAAGGATGTGCCGGAGGTGACGACGCCCCCCACGTCGCTACCGTCGGACGCCGACCTCGCCGTACCCGGGCCGCAGCGTTCGCAGGCCTACGACCGGGCGTGGTGGTTCGCGCTGTTCATCGCCGACACCCGCGGAGCGCCACAGTTGCGCGCGCTCTACCAGGAGGCTTGCGGCGACGGTCACGCCGGCCTTCCCACCGCCCTGCACGATGTGCTCGGCATCGACAGCGCGGGGATACTCGCCGACTGGCAGCGCTGGCTGACTCGCTAATCTTCCTAGGTGTCTCGGGTCCTGCTGGTAACCAACGATTTTCCGCCTCGGCGCGGCGGCATCCAGTCCTATCTTGTCGAGTTGGTAACACGGCTGGCCGCCACCGGAGAGCACACGCTGACGGTGTACGCGCCGCAATGGAAAGACGCCGAGGCGTTCGACGCCGAGGCAGCCGGCTATCACGTGGTGCGCCACCCCGGCACGTTGATGTTGCCCGTGCCGGCCGTTGACATCCGGATGCGCCGGCTGATCACCGAGCGCGGCATCGACACCGTCTGGTTCGGTGCGGCCGCGCCGTTGGGTCTCCTCGCGCAGCGCGCCCGTCATGCCGGCGCGACCCGGGTGCTGGCGAGTACCCACGGCCACGAGGTGGGATGGTCGATGCTGCCGGTGGCACGGTCGGTGCTGCGTCGTATCGGTGACGACACCGACACCGTCACGTTCGTCAGCCACTACACGCGAGGGCGTTTCGCCTCGGCATTCGGCCCGCACGCCGGTTTGGAGCATGTGCCACCCGGCGTCGACACCGACCGGTTCCGTCCGGATCCGGCAAGCCGTGCCGAGTTACGCGCCCGCTACGGTCTGGGCGAGCGGCCGACGGTGCTGTGCTTGTCCCGGTTGGTGCCGCGTAAGGGCCAGGACATGCTGATCAAGGCGCTGCCCTCGATCAGGCGGCGGGTCGACGGGGCGGCGCTGGTCATCGCCGGCGGCGGCCCCTACATGACGGCACTGCACGAACTGGCCGACCGTCTAGGCGTGAGCGACCATGTCACGTTCACCGGCGGCGTCCCGGCCGCCGAATTGCCCGCCTATCACGCGATGGCCGACGTATTCGCGATGCCGTGCCGCACCCGCGGAGCCGGACTCGACGTCGAAGGGCTGGGCATCGTGTTCCTGGAGGCGTCTGCCACCGGCGTGCCGGTGATTGCGGGCTCATCGGGTGGCGCGCCGGAAACCGTGCAGCACAACAAGACTGGGATGGTCGTCGACGGCCGGTCGGTGGATCAGATCGCCGACGCCGTCAGCGGGCTACTGGCCGATCCGGATCGCGCCGCCAAGATGGGCGCCGCGGGCCGGGATTGGGTGACCGCGCACTGGCGCTGGGACGATCTGGCCGGCCGACTGGCCGACCTGATCCGCGGCTAATCCTTGGCGTAGATCGCCTCGATATCGTCGGCGAACTTCTCCGCGACCACCTTGCGCTTGACCTTCATCGTCGGCGTCAGCTCACCGTTGTCCTCGGTGAAGTCGACCGGCAGGATGCGGAATTTGCGGATCGACTCCGCGTGCGACACAGCCAGATTGGCCTGTTTGACCGCGCCGTCGACCTCGGCTAGCAGATCTGGGTCTCCGGCCAGATCTCCGACCGACGAGCCCGCCGGCTTGCCGTTGCGCTGCTTCCAGCTTTCGAATGCCTCAGGGTCGATGGTGATCAACGCTCCGACGAACGGCTTGGCATCGCCGACCACCATCGCCTGGCTGATCAGCGCATGGGCCCGCAGCTGGTCCTCGAGCACAGCCGGAGCCACGTTCTTGCCGCCCGCGGTGACGATGATTTCCTTTTTACGACCGGTGATCGTCAGGAATCCCTGTTCGTCGACCGCGCCCAGGTCGCCGGTCTTGAACCAGCCATCCTCGAACGCCTCGCTGGTGGCCTGGTCGTTGTGCCAGTAGCCGTCGAACACCACACCACCGCGCAGCAGCAATTCGCCGTCGTCAGCGAGGCGCATACTGTTGCCCGGCAACAGCTTTCCGACGGTGCCGACCTTCAGCGCGTCGACCTGGTTGACGGTGATCGCCGCACTCGTCTCGGTCAGGCCGTAACCCTCGTAGATGGTCAGGCCGACGCCGCGATAGAAGTGGCCCAGCCGCGCGCCCAGCGGTCCGCCACCGGACACCGATGCGTTGCAGTCACCGCCCAGCGCCGCCCGCAGCTTGTGGTAGACCAGCCGATCGAACAGCGCGTGCTTGGCTCGTAGCAGCAGGCCCGGGCCACCGTTCTCGGATGCCTTGCTCCAATCGACCGCGGTCTGGGCGGCGATGTCGAAGATCCACCCTCTGCCGTCGCCGGCGGCGTTCTGCGCGGCGGTGTTGTACACCTTCTCGAACACCCGCGGTACCGACACCACGACCGTCGGCTTGAACACCGCGAACATCGGCACCAAATTCTTGATGTCGCTGGTGAATCCGACGACGACCTTGTTCTGGAACGCGCACAACGTCAGCGCGCGAGCCAGCACGTGTGCCAGCGGAAGGAACACCAGCAGCCGCTCACCCTTGTCCAGCAGGGTAGGGAGGACCGCTTTGGCGCCGCGGGTCTCATAAACCAGATTGGAGTGGGTCAGTTGGCAGCCCTTTGGGCGTCCGGTGGTGCCGGAGGTGTAGATCAGCGTCGCCGGATCGTCGGCGCTCAGTGCCTGGATGCGGCTGGTCAGCTCGGCCGGGTCGACCGACGCGCCCAGCTGTTCGAGCTGCTCGAGCGCCTTGGGACCCGAGCCGTCGATGTGCAGCACGCGCCGCAGCTCAGGCAGCTCGCCGGTCAGCTCGGCGATCGTGGACGCGTGCTGGTCGGTTTCGGCGAACGCCAACACCGCCGCCGAGTCGGTCAGCACCCAGCGCACCTGCTCCGCTGACGACGTCTCGTAAATCGGCACGGTCACCGCGCCGACCGCGAGGATTGCCAGGTCGAGGATCGCCCACTCGTAACGAGTGGCCGAGAAGATCGCGACCCGATCGCCGGCCTGCACACCTTCTGCGATCAAGCCCAGTGCGGTCGAACGGATTTGGGCGGCCGCCGCGGCGCTGGTGACATCGGTCCAGGTGCCGTCGACAAGGCGTTGGAAGGTCACTGCGTCGGGGTCGTTGCGCTCGTGTTCGAACACCGCAGCGACGATGTTGTCGTGCTCGCTCACCGTGAACGGAGCGGGAGCGGTAATTTCACGCACTCTTGTGACCTCGCTTTGGGAATTCTCGGATCAGCCGGGATTCAGCCTAAGCGACGACGCGGGCCGGGACGCCCGCTGTCGAGGCGGCAGTGCGCCCGTCCGGCCGTCATATGTGAAGCTAAGAGACGTGCACAGCGTTCAGATTGCCGACGAGATGTTCATCGCCGCCGATCCTGCGCTCGTCGGCGCCGCGGTGGGCGATCCCTCCAACTGGCGGCGGTGGTGGCCCGATCTGCGGCTGGAGGTGGTCGAAGATCGTGGCCCAGTGGGCATTCGATGGACGGTCACCGGGCCGATCACCGGCACCATGGAGATCTGGCTCGAGCCGTGTCTGGACGGGGTGCTGCTGCACTACTTTCTGCATGCCGAGCCGTCCGGAGTGACGCCAGGGAAGTTGGCCAAACTAAATCTCGCCAAGCTGACTCATCGGCGTCGGGTTGCGGGCAAGAACATGGCATTCGAGGTCAAGTCGACTCTGGAGCGATCCCGCCCGGTCGGGGTTTCTCCGGTGCATTACCAAGCCTGAGTTCTGGCGGGGAGTACCGTTTCTGCCGTGGGCTGACGCACGGCCGACGAGCCCTAGATAGACCAGACAGACCCGGCGGGCGGGCAGCCGAACCCGCGTAGGGCGGAGAAGGAAGCGACCAGGTGGCGGAGAAAACGGCCCAGACGATCCACATCGAGGCGAACCCCAGCACGGTCATGGACGTTATCGCCGACATCGGTTCCTATCCCGATTGGGTGTCGGAGTACAAGGAGACCGAGGTCCTGGAGACCGACGCCGACGGCAACCCGAAGGTGGCGCGGCTGGTGCTGGACACCAGCGTCCTCAAAGACACTCTGGTGCTGTCCTACGAGTGGCCGAAAGACCGGAAATCGGTGCAGTGGTCGCTGGTGTCGAGTTCGCTGCTGCGCTCCATGGACGGCATATATCGGTTGGCGTCCAAGGGATCTGGCACAGACGTCACCTACGAGCTGACGGTCGACATCGCGATTCCGATGATCGGCTTGCTCAAGCGCAAAGCCGAGCGCAGGCTAATTGACACCGCATTGAAAGATCTGAAGAAACGAGTCGAGGCTGAGTGAGTCTGGGTGAATCGGTAGCACCCTGCTCATCTCGGATCAGTCTTTTCGTCGGCAAGGGTGGGGTAGGGAAATCCACACTGGCGGCCGCGACGGCCGTGCATGACGCGCGCGCCGGTGAGCGCGTCCTCTTGGTGTCCACTGATCAGGCGCACTCACTGGGCGATGTGCTCGGGGTCGTGATTTCGCCGACCGGCCTGCGCGACTGTGTTCGGGTGATGGCCGACCTCGACACCGGGACCGCGGACATCGGCGGCGGGTTTCTCGATGCGTTGGCCTTAGACACCTTGGCACTGCTGGAGGCGCGCTGGCGGCTCGTGGTTGACACTCTGGACAGACGATTCCCCGAATCGGAGCTGGGAGATATTGCGCCCGAAGAACTTTCGGCGCTGCCCGGAGTGCAGGAGGTGCTCGGCCTGCATGAGGTGGGGGAGTTGGCCAGATCGGGGCAATGGGACCACATCGTGGTCGACTGCGCCTCCACCGCCGATGCGCTGCGGATGCTCACCCTGCCCGCGACGTTTGCGCTCTACGTCGAGCGTGCGTGGCCACGGCATCGCAGGCTGTCCACCGGTGCCGACGACGCGCGGTCCACCGCGGTGGTGGAACTGCTGGAGCGCGTCAGCGGCAGCGTCGAAAAGCTCAGCGAACTGCTGACCGACGGGACGCGAGTCGGCGCGTACCTCGTGCTCACCGCGGAACGGGTGGTGGCCGCAGAAGCGATCCGGATGCTGGGCTCGCTGGCATTGATGGGTGTGCGGGTCCAAGAGTTAATCGTCAACCAGATTCTGATGCAAGACGATTCGTACGAGTACCGCAACCTGCCCGCGCATCCGGCCTTCGACTGGTACTCGGAGCGGATCTGCGAACAACGGACTGTGCTGGACGAACTGGATTCCGCGATCGGCGACGTGGCATTGGTCCTGACACCGCATCTCGCCGGTGAGCCGATCGGCGTCAAGGCACTGGCTGAATTGCTGGACAGCGCCCGCCGTCGCGGCGGATCGGCCCCGCCGGGGCCGGTGCGTCCCGTCGTCGATCTGGAATCAGGCACTGGACTGCAGTCCGTCTACCGAATGCGGCTAGAGTTGCCGCAGATCGATTCCGGCGCGCTTAACCTGGGCCGGGTCGGTGACGATCTGATCGTCAGCGCCGGCGGGATGCGGCGCAGAGTTCGATTGGCATCCGTCCTGCGGCGATGCACAGTGCTGGACGCGCATCTTCGCGGAAGCGAACTGACCGTGCGTTTTCGACCTGACCCGGAGGTGTGGCCCAAGTGACCGGCCCGCATCCCGACATCGGTCCTGAGCTCCGCAAACTGGCCCGAAAAATGCTCGACCAGATCGATCCCGCGGTCCGACTGGCGGCGTCACGCGCGGTCGGAGAGGGGCCCGGCACGGGCAAGTGCCAACAGGTGTGGTGTCCGGTGTGCGCGCTGGCCGCGGTAGTCAGCGGGGACGAACACCCGCTGCTGACCGTGATCGCCGAGCACAGTGTCACGCTGCTGGCGGTGGTCCGGACACTCGTCGACCAGGTCGATGGGCCAACGACACCTCCGGCCACTCCGCCCGATGACGGTGCCGAGGCCGAGCCGGCCGAGGACGCCGCGCGGACACGTGGCTATCAGCCCATCACCGTCACCGTCGAGGAGTAATCGCGCGTCCGGTCAACGGCAGCCGGCTCGTCGTGAAAGAGTCAGCAGGTCGGACGCGTCGATGTGGTCGGACACACAGTGGGTCGGTAGTCTTGGCCCTGAACACTTTCAGCAACGAGTGGGTGGGAGGCTCCATGTGGTACTGGCTGTTCAAGTACATCTTCATGGGCCCATTGCTCGCCATGCTCGGGCGGCCGAAAATCGAAGGACTGGAACACGTCCCGCAGTCCGGCCCGGCGATCCTGGCGAGTAACCATCTGGCGGTCGCCGACAGCTTCTACTTGTGCCTGGTGGTGCGTCGGCGCATCACCTACTTGGCCAAATCGGAGTACTTCACCGGCACCGGGCTGAAGGGCTGGTTCAAGCGCTGGTTCTTCACCGCCGCCGGGCAGGTGCCGATCGACCGCACTGACGCCGACGCAGCCCAGGCCGCGCTGGACACCGCCGAGCGCGTGTTGGGCGAAGGCAAGCTGCTCGGCATGTACCCCGAGGGCACCCGGTCGCCCGACGGCCGACTGTACAAGGGCAAGACCGGGTTGGCGCGTCTTGCGCTGCAGACCGGTGTCCCGGTGATCCCGGTGGCGATGATCGGCACCAACGTCGTCAATCCGCCGGGCAGCAGGATGTGGCGGTTCGGCAAGGTCACCGTCAAGTTCGGCAAGCCGATGGACTTCTCTCGCTTCGAGGGGCTGGCCGGCAACCGATTCATCGAACGGGCCGTCATCGACGAGGTGATCTACGAGCTGATGGGGCTTTCGGATCAGGAATACGTCGACATCTACGCCGCGTCGCTCAAAAACGGCAGCGGGCCGAACGGCGACGGGTCCAAACGCTCGGGAAAGTCCGAATCGCCGGGAAAAGGCGTGCCGTCTCGGATTCCTGAGACGGCGGCAGGCTAACTGACGGCAGGCACCGGTGCAGGCGCGGTCGATGGCCGCGGCGCGCTGAGAGTGGTCGCGGCGGCCGCAATCGAGGTCCCGGCGGCGACAATGGTCGCCAACGCCCACCACAGATACGACACCCCGACGAGCTGACGCCACCACGCCGAGGTCACCTCATGGTGCTTGGGCATCAGATCGATCGGCGTCCACACCATCAACGCGATCCCGGCCGCGCTGACCAACGCCAATGCCGCACTGCGGCGCCGCCAGGCCAGCACCGTCGTCACCACCACGGTCGGCAGCACCCACACCCAGTGGTGCGACCACGACACCGGCGATACCGCCAACCCGAACAGCGCGATGCAGATCACCGCCATGACGGGCTCATCCGCACGCAGCACCCGTCGCGCCGCCCACACCGTCAGCGCCAGGACCAGAAGACACGCGGCCACCCACGGCAGGAACCGCGCGTGGTCGCTGAGGCCCAACCGCGCCAGCGTGCCGGCCAGGTTCTGGTTGGTGTTCAAACTCGCCGAGCCGATCCGGTCGGTGTTGCGGACGGTGTGGGTCCAGTACTGCCAGGAGTCGTGCCAGGCCAGCGCGAACCCGGCCAGCGTCGCCACGGTGACCGATGCCAGCGAAGTCCAGACCGCGCGCCGGTCGCGGCGGAGCCAGAAATAGAGCAGGAACACCGCAGGGGTGAGCTTGAGCGCGATGCCCAGACCAAGCAGCAGCCCACGCGGCCACGGAGTGCGGCGCGGCACGCAGTCGGCAATCACCAATGTCATCAGTACGACATTGATCTGCCCGAAGGCGAAATTCGACTTGATGGGCTCCAGCCAGATCGTCGCCCCGGCCACGATGAGAGCGGTCAACCACCACCTGCGAGCCCAGGCCGGGCCCGGCACCAGTCGTGTGGTGTTCCACACATCGAGTCGCGTCAGCACGAGCATCGTGGAGATCAGCAGCAGTGCCATCGTGATCAACGTGATCGTGACGCTCGCGGCGGACATCCCCAACCAGGCAAACGGGCAGAAAATCACTGCAGCCAGCGGGGGATAGGTGAACGGCAGGTTCAGCCCGATCGGGGTATGGAACTTGACGTCGTGGTCGTACAGCGGATGTCCGTCCAACCACGCCTGACCGCCCATGCGGTACACGTCGATATCGATCCGGTAGGGGGTGTGCCCGATCTGCTGCCACACCGCGTAGCCCAGCGCCATTAGCGCCAGCAGTTGGAGCAGCCAACAGGCGGCATTTCGCCAGGTAAGCGGGTGCGCATTACGGCGCCATCTACTCATGTCGGTAAACAGCCTATCGGTGCGCGGGCCCCAACCGGTGTTGCGGACGGCCATCGACACCAAGTGCGCGTAGCTTTTTGAGGGTGCTCCATTGGTTCGAACACGACATCATCGACCGCGGGCGACTCCCGCTGCTGTGCTGTCTGATCGCCTTCATCCTCACCTTTTTCGTGACGCGCACCTTCGTGCGCCTGATCCGCCATCGCGCCACTGTCGGCAGGCCGCCCAGATGGTGGGAGCCCCGCAACATTCACATCGGGACCAAGCACATTCACCATGTCGTGGTCGGCGTGCTGTTGGCGATGATTTCCGGCGTGACGCTGGTGACGTTGTCCACGAACGGTACCGAGGTCGAATTCACGGGCGCGGCAATCGTTTTCGGCATCGGCGCCGCCCTCGTTCTCGACGAGTACGCGTTGATCCTGCACCTGTCCGACGTCTACTGGGAGGAAGACGGTCGGACTTCGGTCGACGCCGTCTTCGCGGCGGTGGCGGTCGGCGGATTGCTCGTCCTGGGGCTGCATCCGCTGATGTTCTTCATCAGCCTCTGGCAAGACACGACCCACTCGTTCGTGTTGCGTGCGGGCGTGGTCTTCGCGATGGCACTGACGTTGCCACTGGCGTTGCTCGTGGTGCTCAAGGGCAAGGTGTGGACCGGCCTGATCGGCATGTTCTTTGTGCCGCTGCTGTTCATCGGCGCGGTTCGGCTGTCACGCCCGCAGGCTCCGTGGGCCCGCTACCTCTATATGAAACGTTTGGACAAGATGGGTCGCGCGCTGCAACGCGAACGCACGTTGCGCCGGCCCGTGGTGCGGGCCAAGCTGTGGCTGCAGTACACGATCGCCGGTACCCCACGGCTGCCGTCGCCTCGCGTGGTTGACGCACACCTTGACCGCGAAGTGCGTCCGGCGCCACCGCCGGAACCGGACGTGCTCACCAGTGGCGCCGGTGTCAGGTGAGTGGAGACTGACCCAGTGCGCTATTTCTATGACACTGAGTTCATCGACGACGGTTACAACATCGAGCTGATCTCGATTGGCGTGGTCGCCGAGGATGGTCGCGAATACTACGCCATCTCAACCGAATTCGATCCCGAGCGGGCCGGGAGTTGGGTGCGCGCCAACGTGTTGCCCAAGCTGCCGCCGCCGGCCTCGCAGCTGTGGCGTTCGCGCGCGCGTATCCGTGCTGACCTGGAGACGTTCTTCGACGTCGACGGGTCCGAACCGATCGAACTATGGGCCTGGGTCGGCGCCTACGACCACGTGGCGCTGTGTCAACTGTGGGGGCCGATGACCCATCTCCCGCCGCCGATCCCGCGGTTCACCCACGAGCTCCGCCAGCTGTGGGAGGAGCGCGGGAGCCCGCGGCTGCCGCGCCGGTCGGCCAATGTGCACGACGCGCTGGTCGACGCTCGAGACCAGCGGACGCGGTATCAGGTGATCACGGACGACGACGATGCGGGCGGCGCGGGCGCCCGCTGAGGAGTCGGCCAATTCAAAACGGACGACGACGATGCGGGCGGCGCGGGCGCCCGCTGAGGAGTCGGCCAATTCAAAACGGACGACGAGCATTAGCCCTGCTCGCGGCGTGATTAAGCGACCGAATCGGCCGGTTACCATAGACAGGTGAACTGGACCGTCGACGTACCGATCGAGCAGCTGCCGTCGCTGCCCCCGCTGCCGGGGGATCTGCGGGCCCGGCTGGACGCAGCGCTGGCCAAACCGGCCGCCCAGCAGCCGAACTGGACACGCGAGCAGGTCGAGCCGATGCGCAAGGTGCTGGAAAGCGTCCCGCCGGTGACGGTGCCGTCAGAAATCGTGCGGCTGCAGGACATGCTGGCCCAAGTCGCCCGCGGTGAGGCGTTCATGCTGCAGGGCGGCGACTGCGCCGAGACTTTCGTCGACAACACCGAGCCACACATCAAGGGCAATATCCGGACGTTGCTGCAGATGGCGGTGGTGTTGACCTACGGTGCCAGCGTGCCGGTGCTCAAGGTGGCCCGCATCGCCGGACAGTACGCCAAACCGCGATCGGCCGACCTCGACGTCCTCGGGCTGCGCTCCTACCGCGGCGACATGATCAACGGGTTCGAGCCAGACGCCGCGGTACGCGAGCACGACCCCTCGCGGCTGGTGCGGGCCTACGCCAACGCCGGCGCCGCGATGAACCTGGTCCGCGCCCTGACCTCGTCGGGGCTGGCGTCGCTGCACCTGGTGCACGACTGGAACCAGGAGTTCGTCCGGACCTCACCCGCCGGTGCGCGTTACGAGGCGCTGGCCTCCGAGATCGACCGGGGGCTCAAGTTCATGAGCGCCTGCGGGGTCGCCGACCGCAACCTGCAGACCGCCGAAATCTACGCCAGCCACGAGGCGTTGGTGCTGGACTACGAGCGCGCCATGCTGCGACTGTCCTCGGAAGAGGACGGTGAGCCGCAGCTGTACGACCTGTCGGCGCACTACCTGTGGATCGGGGACCGGACCCGGCAACTCGACGGCGCGCACATCGCGTTCGCCGAGGTGATCGCCAACCCGATCGGCGTCAAAATCGGGCCGTCGACGACCCCGGACCAGGTCGTCGAATACGTCGAGCGCCTCGACCCGCACAACAAGCCGGGCCGGCTGACGTTGGTGAGCCGGATGGGCAACAACAAGGTGCGTGACCTGTTGCCGCCGATCATCGAGAAGGTGCAGGCGACCGGCCATCAGGTGATCTGGCAGTGCGATCCCATGCACGGCAACACCCACGAGTCGTCCACCGGCTACAAGACGCGGCACTTCGACCGCATCGTCGACGAGGTGCAGGGATTCTTCGAGGTGCACCGGGCGCTGGGCACTTACCCGGGCGGTATCCATGTCGAGATCACCGGGGATAACGTCACCGAGTGTCTCGGTGGTGCCCAAGACATCTCGGACACCGACCTGAGTGGCCGCTACGAGACAGCGTGCGACCCGAGGCTCAACACCCAGCAGTCGCTGGAGCTGGCCTTCCTGGTCGCCGAGATGCTGCGCGACTGAACATCTCTCGCTAGACCAGTCCGCTGAGATTGCTGCCGATGGTCCATGCGGCGCCGACTGCCATTCCGGTGATTGACAGCACGATCGCAATCCAGATCAGCATCATGCGCCGGGCATGCTGGCGTTCAAGCGCGAACTCGATCAGATCGATGCCCGCGAATTGACCTGGTATTTCCTGGCTTTCGTCGTCGGACTCGGCGGGCCAGTCTGGAGTGCCGCGAGTCAGCTGACGGGTGGGGTGGTGTTTCGGCGGCTGATGCTGGTCGGTGGTGCGGTGCTGGACGGCCGAGCGGTGCTGAGCCGAGTTGCGCGGCGTCGGCACCCGGAATGGGGGCAGCGTCAACTCTTCGACGATCGCCGCCAGTGCGGCGCCCATGTCGTGGCCGTCGGCGTAGCGTTCCGCGGGATCACGTGCGGTGGCGGTTTCGACCAAATCGTCGAATTGCGCCGGCACACCGTTGATCACCGTGCCGGGCCGTGGCACATCGGTATCCAGACGCTGGTAGGCGATCGTCAGAGCGGAGTCGCCGGAGAATGGGGTCTGCCCGGTGAGCAACTCGTAGGCGACGATCCCTGCCGAGTAGACGTCACTGCGGGGGCTGGCGGCTCCGTCTCGCACCTGTTCGGGGGACAGGTAAGCGGCGGTACCGAGAATGACGCTGGTGGACGTGATTCCGGCCGCCGCGACGGCGCGAACCAAGCCGAAGTCGACAATCTTGACCTCGCCCTCATCGGAGATCAGCACGTTCTCGGGTTTCACGTCGCGGTGTACCAGGCCGGCGCGGTGCGCGGCGGCCAGCCCGCCCAGCACCGGACGCAGCACTGCGGCGACCGCATGCGGTGGCATGGGGCCGCGCTCCGTCAGCAGTTCGCGCAGCGTGCCGCCCTCGACGAGTTCCATCACCAGGAACGGATACCGACCGTCGATACCCTGGTCATAGACCGCGACGAGGCCGGAATCCTTGAGCCGCGCAACGGTGCGGGCCTCCATCTGGAATCGGGTCAGGAATTGCTGATCGCCCGCATAGCGGGAATCCATCACCTTCAGTGCGACCGGCCGGTCCAGCCGCGTGTCCAGGCCTCGGTAGACCGTCGACGTGCCGCCGGCGGCGATCTTGGTCGCAACGCGGTAGCGCCCGTCCAACATTGCGCCCTCGGGGAGGTCGTCCGCCACGCGCCCATCGTAGGCGGCGGCGGGTACTGCGCCCGGCCTTACACTGATGCGGTGAGCAGGATTCCGGCCGGCGACGACGTCCTGGACCCCGACGAACCGATCTACGATGTGCCGCACGTCGCCGATCTGCTCGGCGTGCCCGTCACCAAAGTGCACCAGCACCTGCGGGAAGGCAACCTCATCGCAGTGCGACGCGGCCGTGAAGTGGTGATACCGCAAGTCTTCTTCACCGATTCCGGCAATGTGGTGAAAAACCTAGCGGGGTTGTTGGTCGTGCTGCACGACGGCGGCTACCGCGACACCGAGATCGTGCGCTGGCTGTTCACCCCGGACCCGTCTTTGATTGTCACTCGGGACGGCGCGCGGGAGGCAATCAGCAACGCCCGCCCCGTCGACGCTTTGCGCGGCCACCAGGCTCGCGAAGTGCTGCGCCGCGCGCAGGCAATGGCCTACTAGACGGTTTCTACCTGTGGCGCAGAGCGGCTCATCGTGTACCAGGCGCCGAACGCAACCGCTGACGCCAACAACACGTGCGGCCAGGAGTACATGCCATGCGCGCCATCGGGTTTGAAGATCACCATGATCCAGGTGGAGAATGCGGCGACGGCCGCCACCCCGCGGCGTGACTGGACAAGTGGGGCCACCACAGCCAACGGCCACGAGTAGTACCAGGGCAAGGCCGCGGGCGCGAACAACACGACGATGAGCATGGCCCACGCGATGCCGGTGAGCGCTTGGCGATCGTCGTGGCGGAACCGCCACCACACCAGCGGCAGAGCTAGCGCGATGATCGCGATCCCGACACCGCGGCTAACTTGCAGCACCCCATAGAAATTCACCGAGAAGAACAATCCTCCGACAGCATGGACCAAATTCGCGGTCGCCGTCGGAAGGCTCAGCCAGTTGATTATTTTCACCGAACCGGCCAGCGCGGTCAGCCAGCCGAGGCCCACCCCGGCCACGCCGGATAGCACAGCGAACACCGCGACAACAATCAATACCGACGCGCCCGCGGCTACCGAAAAGGCGCGAAGCGGCCGATATTCGCGTCGGTCGCGCAGTTGGCGCATCCACACCCACACCAGGAACGGCAGCGCGATACCCGCGGTGGCTTTGACCGCCATTCCGGCAGCGACCACAGCGATGCCCGCGACAGGACGCCGCTCGAAGGTCAGCGCGATGCCGGCGACCATCAGGCCCACCATCAGCATCTCGTTGTGCACGCCACCCATCAAATGGATGATCACCAGCGGGTTGAGCGCGCAGACCCACAGCGCGGTGGGCACATTCGCGCCGAGGTGCCGGGCAATCCGCCGCGTCGCCCAGATCAGCAACGCCAACCCGGGCAGCATGCACAACCGCAGCAGCATCGTCCCGGCTATCACGTGGTTGCCGGCCAACATCGTCACCAACCGGGCAATCATGATGAATGCCGGACCGTACGGGGCGGTGGTGATGGTCCAGATCGGACTGACGTTGTCCAGCAGGGGATTCGGATTGTCGATCGGTCCGACCGCGTACGGGTCCAGTCCGTCGCGCAGCAGCGCACCCTGCGCCAGATACGAGTAGGTGTCGCGGCTGAACACCGGCACCGACAGCAACAGCGGTGCCAGCCAGAAACCGGTGGTGGCCACCATGGTGTATTCGACTGCGGCACCGGCCAGTACGCGTCGGCCCAGCCACAACCACGCGCTCAACATCAACGCGACACCGATCCACAGCAGCACCGAGGACAGCACCAGTCCGTGGCCGTAGCGCAACCAGGACAACTGCAGCGAATCCAACAGCGGGTCATGCTGCTTGGTGCTGCCCGCGCCCAGGCCACCCAGGGTGACCAGCGCCGCCCCCACGCAGCCCAGCAGCGCCGGGCGGCCGTCTGCGGTCGTCGCGAATTGCCGCAGTCGTGAAAAGGGTTGTGTCGCAGTGTCAGCTGAGGTGGAGGTCGGAGCAGACGTGGGAATGGACATGGGCGTCAGGCGGATCGGTTCGCGGCGAGTCGGGCCAACTCGCTCAGTCCGGTCTTGGCCACGGCGTGGATGGGTGCGTCGGTCAACACGTCCAGCGCCCGACGGGTGAACTCGGCGATCTGGTTTTCGACCGCGGCAAGCGCACCGACTCCTTCGATCACGCCGCACAGTTCCTGGGCCTGCGCGTCGCTCAAGTCGGTGCCGACCGACGCCCGTATCAGCTTGGCGGCGGACGTATCTGACTCATCTGCCAACTCCAGCGCGGTGGCCAGCAGGACGGTGCGCTTGCCGGACCGCAGGTCGTCTCCGGAGGGCTTACCGGTGACGGCCGGATCGCCGAACACACCTAGCATGTCGTCGCGCAGCTGGAACGCGATGCCCAAGTTATTGCCGAACTCGTGGAAGAGCGCATGCACGTCCGGCCGATCGGCCGCGGCCGCGGCGCCCAACTGCAACGGACGCGAAACCGTGTAGGAGGCCGTCTTGTAGGTGTTGACGGCCATTGCCGAGGCGATCGATTCCGCGGCGCTGGCTTCGCCGACGATGTCGAGGTATTGACCACCGAGCACCTCGGTGCGGATGTCGGCCCACACTCGTCGCACCCGGTTGCGGGCATCGTCGGGCAATTCGACGCCGGTGACGATGTCGTCCGCCCACGCCAGCGCGAGATCGCCGACCAGAATCGCCGCCGATATCCCGAACTGATCCGCGGACCCACGCCACTTCCGGTCCCGATGCATGTCGGCGAATCGGATGTGGGTGGTCGGACGGCCCCGTCGAGTTGCCGAGCCGTCGATCACGTCGTCGTGCACCAGCGCAGACGCGTGCAACAACTCGAGCGCGGAGAACAACGTCAATACCGGAGCCTCGGCGTCATCGTCAGATACCGCACGCCAACCCCAGTAGGCGAAGGCCGGGCGCAGCCGCTTGCCGCCGCTGAGGACGAACTCCTCCAGGCCCGTGATCAGGTCGGCGTAATCGCTACCGATGTAGGCGGCCGCGTCGCGGCGGTCGCGCAGGTATGTGCGCAGCTGTTCGGTGACGGCGTCGGCGAGCTCAACGGTTGCCGCTGCTTCTACGCTCAGCGCGACTCCTCTTTCAGTCCCGGTGGTGATGGCCCGACAAGTCTATTCGGCGCGTGGCTGTCCAGCGGGTTTTGTCAGGCTTGGGTCTGTGCGGACGGGTCGGCGGCAGTTGCTTCGACGGCCTCAATTTCTGCCACCTATGCTGTCGGGTGCATTCCGATCAAGATGTTCGCGGCGCCCGACCTGCTGCGGCGGGGGACCAGTCGTTTGATGAGGAGCAGCTCGTTGACCTTGAACACCGTCGCGCTCGAGCTGGTGCCGCCGAATCTCGACCGCGGGGCAGAGCAGGCAGTCGAAGAGGCCCACAAGGTGCTGCAACTCGCTGCGAAATCCGGCATCGAAGGCCGGATCGGACACGTGATGATGCCGGGGTTGATCGAAGAAGACGACGACCGGCCGGTCGAGATGAAGCCGAAGATGGACGTGCTGGACTTCTGGTCGGCGATCAAACCTGAGCTGCCCCGCGTGCGCGGATTGTGCAGCCAGGTCACCGCTTTCATGGACGAATCGTCGCTGAATCAGCGGCTTGGCGATCTGATCGGCTCCGGCATCGATGGCGTCGTATTCGTCGGTGTACCAAGGACTATGGCCGACGGCGAGGGGTCCGGTGTTGCGCCGACCGATGCCCTCTCGATTTATCAACCGCTGGTGGCCAACCGCGGCGTCATCTTGATTCCCACCCGCGAGGGCGAAGTGGGCCGGCTGAACTTCAAGTGCGACAAGGGTGCAACGTTCGCCCAGACACAACTCCTGTATTCCGATGCGATCGTGGGCTTTTTGACCGACTTCGCCAAGGAGACCGATCACCGGCCGGAGATCCTGTTGGGATTCGGCTTCGTCCCGAAAGTCGAACAGAAGGTCGGTTTCATCAATTGGCTCATCCAGGATCCGGGCAACCCCGTGGTCGCTGACGAGCAGGCGTTCGTCACGACATTGGCCAACACCGAGCCGGCGCAACGGCGCAAGCAGTTCCTCGATCTGTACAAGCGGGTCATCGACGGTGTCGTCGACTTGGGCTATCCGCTGAGCGTCCACCTCGAAGCCACCTACGGCAATTCCGGACCGGCTTTCGACACGTTCGCCGAGATGCTGGATTACTGGTCGCCGACGAGCTGACCGCCGCCGGTCAGCTGGACGGCGGGTCGCTGGGCTCGGCCACCCGTGGTGACCGATCCCGGCCGTACCAAGCCAGCAGTCCCACCATGGCAGCCACCGCGATGGACGACAGGCCCAGCCACAGCGCCGCGCCCTGGAACGAACGGGTGCTGGGGTCGGTATAGCGGGCCTGCGCCGTCAGCGTGCTGACCACGCCCGGCTTGAGCTTCCACTGCACCGTTTCCGGGTCCACTCGGTCGCCGTTGGTCGAGGTCACCGACCCGGGGAAGGCGACGGTCAGCTCGACGTCGCCGTCGGGATCGCGCAATGACGTCAGGTCGGCACGGCCTTCCAGGATCACCAGATCGCCGGCTCGGCGCAGTGACAGGTTCACGCCCTGCGCGTCAGGATTCATCCGCGCCAGTTCCGGAAGCTCAGCAAAGGTCAGATCGGAGAACGTGGCCTGCGAACCGACATAGCCGTCACGGTCGTACTTCGACACCGCGACCTTCTGGCCGAATGCCAGATTCGGATCGAGTTGCGGGCCGTTGTCCTTGTCGTTGCGCGGCTTGGCCGCCGCGACGATGTCGCCGGACACCAAGTCGTCGGGGGAGATGGTGATTGATGCTTTGACGCGGACGCACCCGGCGAGAATCGGTATCGCGAGCAGCGCCATGGTCATCACGACAAGACGGCGGCTTCCCGGCCGCGCTGTGGAGTTCCGGGACGGGAGCTGTATACCGCTGGCGCGCACCAGGTCATCGTGCCAGACCACGACGAGGCCGGGGCACTTACAGCGGCAGCTGCCGTCCCAGAATCGCGAATGGGCGTGGATCCCCGGCGAAGTGGTAACCGCGGATGACGTCGGTGAAGCCCAGTCGCCGGTAGAGCCGCCACGCGCGATTGGCTTCGCCGTTGGCCTCCGGCGTCGACAGCAGCACGTTGGCTTCGCTGCGGTCGGCAAGCAGTTGACGGGCCAGTGCCTCGCCGAGGCCCCGGCCCTGCGCCCGGGGCAGGATGTGCAACTCGGTCAGCTCGAAATAGCTGGACATCAGCTTGGTGATCTCGGGGCCGGGAAAGCCGCCGCGCTGCAGACCGGCTACCACCTGCTGCTGCCACCACTGGTCGGGAGCGCCGCAGTAGCCGTACGCCACCCCCAGCAGCGGCGCGTCGCTCAGCTCCGCTGTGGACGGCGTGTCGCCGGCAGACGTGTCGACCTCGACGGCCGCGACCGCTTGCCAGCCGTGCCGTCGGGTGTGCTCCAGCCACATCGCGGCGCGCTGGTTCTCAGTTCCGGGCGGATAGCGCATTGCGTCGACGTAGACACTCAAAGCATCTGCCAGACGTCGCTGCATGTCCTGCGGCGGCAGATTGATGAGGAACGTCGCCAACGTGCGGCCTCCTCGTCAGTTGTCCGGTGTGATGCTGCCATCCCATTATCGGGCGCGGCGGCAGAGCGTCGATCGCCGACTGGTCGCCTATTACAATCAGCAAGCGAAGCGGTGGTAACGCGCTGATAGACCTCGTATCATTCTTATTAGTTGCCTCCAAAGCGGGCAGCGACGTGCTATCCGTATTTACGTGACAGGTTTTCGGCAAGGAGGGACGGATGCCACTCTCCGATCATGAGCAGCGGATGCTCGACCAGATCGAGAGCGCTCTCTACGCTGAAGACCCCAAATTCGCCTCGAGCGTGCGTGGCGGCGGGTTGCGTGCGCCGACGGCGCGACGACGGCTGCAGGGCGCGGGCCTATTCCTGCTCGGACTCGCGATGCTGGTTTCGGGGGTGGCTTTTAAGGCCACGATGGTCGGAACCTTCCCGGTGCTGTCGGTGCTTGGTTTCGTGGTGATGTTCGGCGGCGTGGTGTTTGCCATCACCGGACCGCGGCTCGCCGGCCGGGGAGAACGTCCTGGATCTTCATCGGCTGCACGTCAGCGCCGCGGCCGCGGCGCCGGCGGGTCCTTCACCAGCCGGATGGAAGACCGGTTCCGCCGCCGCTTCGAGGACTAACCGCGCAACGGCCAAAAGGGCAGCCATCGGCTGCCCTTTTTTGTGCCTGCCAAGCCTGGTGTGGCGCGCCGGGCAGACCTCTGTGAGGCCGTCGAGCAGGCGTGCGGGCTCATACTGACCCACTACGCCCCACCATTGCGATAACCGCAGTTCATAGGCCAATTCTGCTGGGCTTTGCGATGCCGCCTCGGCCTTGGCCGGCCATCAAGGTGATCGAGATCCTGCTGAAACGACACCGGACGGTGACATTCGTGTCGTTAAATGGAGCGCAGTGGGGGGTTGTGGGGTATGGTGGGCGAAGTCGAAAGGCGTGGAGGTGGCCAGATGTTTCTCGGCACCTACACACCCAAGCTCGACGACAAAGGGCGACTGACATTGCCCGCCAAGTTCCGCGACGCACTGGCAGGAGGGCTGATGGTTACCAAGAGTCAAGACCACAGCCTGGCTGTCTACCCGCGAACGGAATTCGAGCAACTCGCCCGTCGGGCAAGCAAGGCCTCGCGCAGCAATCCTGAGGCGCGGGCGTTCTTGCGCAACCTGGCCGCAGGCACCGACGAGCAGCATCCCGACGCCCAGGGTCGGATCACCCTGTCGGCCGACCACCGGCGCTACGCGCACCTGTCTAAGGACTGCGTGGTGATCGGATCGGTTGACTATTTGGAGATCTGGGACGCACAGGCCTGGCAGGAATATCAAGAGACCCACGAAGAGAACTTCTCCGCGGCCAGCGATGAAGCACTCGGCGACATTATCTGAGGCGCGTGCCCGTGCATGGTGGCCTCTGCCCGACCCGACCCTGACGTACTTCCCCAACGCCAGGTTCGTGGTATCGGACAGGGACCTCGATGCAAGGGCCGCCGGCACGGACTGCCCAGCCGCCCACCATGTCTCACGTCGGGAAGGTGTTGTCGTGCCTGACGTTACTGGCGGTTTCGGCCATGTCCCCGTTCTGCTCGACCGCTGCTTCGCTCTGTTGCGGCCCGCGTTGACACGTCACGGTGCCGACGGATCGGGGGCGGTGCTCGTCGACACGACCATTGGCGCCGGCGGGCACGCCGAGCGGTTCCTCACCGAGTTGCCCGGGCTGCGCCTCGTCGGCGTCGACCGCGACCCGACCGCGCTGGACATCGTCCGCAGTCGGCTGGCACGCTTCGCCGACCGGCTGACCTTGGTGCAGACCCGCTACGACGGAATCGATGCTGCGCTGGCCGAATCAAGCTATGGCGCAATCGAATCCGTAGACGGCATACTCTTCGATCTCGGTGTCTCGTCCATGCAGCTGGACCGCGCCGAGCGGGGCTTCTCCTACGCGCAAGACGCGCCGCTGGACATGCGGATGGATCCCACCTCGGAACTGACGGCAGCCGAGATCGTCAACAGCTACGATGAAGACGCTCTGACCGACATCCTCCGCCGCTTCGGTGAGGAGCGTCTGGCGCGCCGCATCGCCCGACACATCATCCGTCGCCGGGCGCACACGCCGTTCACCTCGACCGCCGAGCTGGTTGAGGTTATCTATCAAGCGGTTCCGGCACCGGCCCGGCGCACCGGTGGACATCCGGCCAAGCGGACATTCCAAGCGCTCCGCATCGCGGTCAACAGCGAGCTGGATGCGTTGAGCGGCGCTCTGCCGGCGGCGCTGGAAGCGCTGGCCGTCGGCGGACGGGTCGTGGTCATGGCGTACCAGTCGCTGGAAGACCGCATCGTCAAGCGGACTTTCGCGGCGGCCACCACCTCTCGGGCGCCGACCGATCTCCCCGTCGAATTACCCGGTTACGAGCCGCAATTCGCGCCGCTGACGCGCGGGGCCGAACGTGCCGACGATGCCGAGATCGAACTGAACCCGCGCAGCGCTGCGGTGCGACTGCGCGCCTTGGAGCGTGTGCGCTCCACGTCAGATCCAGCGACGAAGGGAGGCTCATGAAAGCCAAGCGCGAAACTCAACCGCCCCGCGGCGGCGATCGGAGTCGCGAGCAGAGCAGCGCTTCCCGAAAGACCGGCCGTCGAGCCGTCGATCCGGCGCCTGCCCGCGGCAGTCGGCCGCCGCGGTCCGGAAAGGCCACCGCGCCCGCCCGTGAGCCACGGATGTCGCGATCGGCGCCGCAGACCTCGCCGGTCGCCCGCCCCGTCGATCGTCCAGTCCGGCCGAAGAGCGCCGGTCAGGCAAAGGCCCGGGCCAAGGCGCGGAAAGCCAAGAAGCCCAAGGTTGTTCGTCCGCCACTGCGCGAACGGTTGCTCACCCGGCTGACGTCAATCGACGTGCGGCCGCGCACCCTGGCAGCTAAGGTCCCGTTCGTGGTGCTGGTGATCGGTTCGCTCGGCGCCGGCCTCGGTCTCACGTTGTGGCTGTCCACCGACGCAGCGGAACGCTCGTATCAGCTTGGCAGTGCCCGACAGCGGACCGAACTGTTGCAGCAGCAGAAAGAAGCGCTCGAACGGGATGTGCAGGAATCCCAGTCGGCGCCGACTCTGGCCGAGGCCGCCCGCGGCCTCGGGATGATCCCGACACGCGACACCGCGCATCTGGTCAAAGATCCCGCTGGGAATTGGGTGGTCATCGGCACCCCGAAGCCGGCCCAGGGTGTTCCCCCACCGCCGTTGAACACCAAACTGCCTGACGAAAAGCCGATGCCGCCTGCGGCTCCTCCGGGGAATCCGGTAGAGGTGCCGTCGCTGATTCTTCCCGGCAATGGAGCTCCGCCCGTCTCGCTGGCACCCGGTCCCGGCGTCATGGTGCGCACCCCGGATGGCGCGATCACGATGGGACCGCAGCACCTTCCCGCGCCTGACGCGCTGCTTCCAATGCCTGGGGCAGGGCCGGTGCCTGTGCCGGCAATGCCGATCGCGCCCGGATCGGTCCCCGGTGCCCCGGTGCCACCGCCGGCCGTCGCGCCTGCGCTTCCGGCGCCACCCATCGCGCCGATGGCGCCCGTACCCGTCGCGCCGACGCCGCTCACCGGCCCGGTACCGCCCCCCGCGGTCGACGTGCCGGGTGTGCCGCACCACATCGCGCCCGTTGCCCCGCTCAATGGTGAGCAATTCGGCCCCCTGACCGACACGATGCCGGGCGCCGGGCGGTGAGCCGCGGCGACCGGTCAGCCAAGCGGCCGTCACAGCGGCCCACGCTGTCCCGCAAGCCCAAAAAGGCCAAAGCAACAGTGAATCCGGCCGGCCATTCGGCGCGCGAACGTCGCACCCGCCAGGCTGTCGACATCGGCAACCGTGGTGCGTCGTTCGTCTTTCGGCACCGAGTCGGTAACGGGGTCATCTTCCTGGCGCTGTTGGTGGCCGGCGCCCAGTTGTTCTACCTGCAGGTGCCGCGGGCTTCTGGACTGCGCGCGGAGGCGGCAGGACAGCTCAAAGTCACCGACGTCGAAAAGGCGGTGCGCGGCAGCATCATCGACCGCAACAACAACCAACTCGCCTTCACCATCGAGGCGCGGGCACTGACCTTCCAGCCGCGCCGCATTCACAAGCAGCTGGCCGATGCCAGGCAGAAAAACACGAAAGCCCCTGACCCGCAACAGCGGTTGAAGGACATCGCGAAGGAGATCGCGCTTCGGCTGAACAACAAGCCGGACAAAGCCACCCTGCTGAAGAAGCTGCGCAGTGACGAGACGTTCGTCTACCTGGCCCGCGCCGTCGACCCGGCCATTGCCACCGCGATCACCACGAAATTCCCGGAGATCGGCGCCGAGCGTCAAGACCTCCGCCAGTATCCGGGCGGGTCGCTGGCGGCCAACGTCGTTGGCGGAATCGACTGGGACGGGCACGGTCTGCTCGGCCTCGAGGATTCGATGGACGCCGAACTGTCCGGCGCCGACGGATCGGTCACCTACGACCGCGGCTCCGACGGCGTCGTCATCCCCGGCAGCTACCGCAACCAGCACCGTGCGGCCAACGGCTCAACGGTTCAACTGACCATCGACGACGACATTCAGTTCTACGTGCAGCAGCAGGTGCAGCAGGCGAAAAATCTTTCCGGGGCGCGCAATGTCTCGGCGGTCGTGCTGGATGCCAAGACCGGCGAAGTGCTGGCCATGTCCAACGACAACACCTTCGACCCGTCGCAGGACATCGGGCGTCAGGGCGGTAAGCAGCTCGGCGACTTGCCGGTGTCGTCGCCGTTCGAGCCGGGGTCGGTGAACAAGGTGATCACCGCCTCCTCGGTGATCGAGTACGGCCTGACCAATCCCGATGAGGTGCTGCAGGTTCCGGGCACGATCAACATGGGTGGGGTCACGATCCACGACGCATGGGGCCACGGCGTTGCGCCCTACACGACCACCGGCGTGTTCGGAAAATCCTCCAACGTCGGCACGCTGATGCTGGCGCAGCGCGTCGGACCGCAGCGCTGGTACGACATGGCACGCAAATTCGGCCTCGGCCAACGCACCGGGGTGGGTCTGCCCGGTGAAAGCGCCGGGCTGGTGCCGCCGATCGACCAATGGTCCGGCAGCACGTTCTCCAACTTGCCGATCGGCCAAGGCCTTTCGATGACCCTGCTGCAGATGACTGGGATGTACCAGGCGATCGCCAACGACGGGGTGCGGATGCCGCCGCGAATCATCAAGGCCACCGTCGGACCGGACGGCGCACGCACTGAAGAGCCGCGTCAGGACGGGGTGCGGGTGGTGTCGCCGGAGACTGCACGGACTGTGCGCAACATGTTGCGCGCTGTCGTGCAACGTGATCCGATGGGCACCCAACAGGGCACTGGGCCGTCAGCGGCCGTCGAGGGATACCAGGTGGCGGGCAAGACCGGCACCGCCCAGCAGATCAACCCGGCGTGCGGTTGTTACTACGACAATGTCTACTGGATCACCTTCGCCGGCATGGCGACTACCGACGATCCTCGTTACGTCATCGGCGTCATGATGGACAACCCGTCGGCCAACGCCGACGGGACGCCGGGCCACTCGGCGGCTCCGTTGTTCCACAACATCGCCGGCTGGCTGCTGCAGCGCGGAAACGTCCCGCTGTCGCCTGATCCGGGTCCGCGGTTGTTGTTGCAGGCCGGCTGATTTCAGCTGGTGCTGTAAGCCCAGTAGTCATACGAGCCGGGTACTGGGCATAGGTCGTTGTATGCGGCCAGCACGAAATGAGCGGCTTGGTCGGTGGTCAGCTGTGGATGATCCCGCACGAAACCCGCGACCACTGGATTAGTCAAGGCGCGCTGATCGGGCGTGACTTTACGGACAGTGGTGATTTCGTCTGTCTCGGACGCGTTGCCCGCCGGATGCCACAGTGCCCAGCACACGTCGTAGCCGTCCGCCAGCATCGCTGGATCCGCTCCGGTGATGCCCGCCGCCCGTGCGGCTGCCAAGAAGTCTTGCGGTGCCGCGCTGGCCGGCGCGGCCAGGCCTACAGAAATGACGGCCGCAGCGGCGCCGACGAGGACTTTTCCAATCATGACGGATCCTTTGTTTGCCTGGCGTTCACCTTAATACTACCTTTGATTCATATCAAAGCCATCTCGATTTAGGCTGCCGGTGTGCTCGGCGGGGTCTGCGTGTCCGCTGTGAGTGCCGGTATCGGCGGGCCGGCGGGTCCGCCGTTGACACCGCGAGCCTTCGACGTGTCAAAGCCGCCGGTAACGGCTACATTTCCGAAGTGACAGCACAGGCGGGCATTGTGGTCGTCGTTCCCGCGCATAACGAGTTCGCGGCGTTGTTCAGAAGCGTGAGTGCGATCCGGACGGCCGCGATTGCCGTCGCGATCCCTACCTCCGTCGTCGTGGTACTCGATGCGTGTGACGACGAGAGTGCATATCTCGCCGGGCAATTCGGCCCTGGCGTTCACTTCGTGGCGGTCGATGAGCGCAATGTCGGCGCCGCGCGTGCGGCCGGCTTCCGCTACGCGAAGTCACAACTCGACGGCGCGGGCGAGCGGACCTGGTATGCCACCACCGACGCCGACACCGAAGTAGGTGGTGACTGGCTGATGCGTCAACTCGACAGCTCGGCCGACATGGTGTTGGGCCTTGTGCGGGTGGGGCAGTGGCGTCACCACTCCAAGGAGGCCGCCGAACTCTACGAGGCACGATATCGCGCAGAAATGCCGCACCAGCACATCCACGGCGCCAACATGGGATTTCGCGCCGAGGCGTATTGGCGCGCCGGCGGCTTCGCAGCACTGGCCAGCGGTGAAGACGTCGACCTGGTCGAGCGTTTCCGGGCTGCTGGGTTCCGCGTTCACTCGGATGAGCAACTGTCGGTCACCACCTCGGACCGTCGGCGAGGACGGGCCCCCGACGGGTTTGCCGATCACCTCGCGGATGTCTCGCACGAGGTTGCGTGCGCCGAGGATAGGGCGGACAAGGTGTCATGACCGCGCCCTTAGTGCTGGAGTGGTTGCGGAAAGGTCGACTTCAGCTGCCGCTGCCGGGTTCAGGCGACACAGCGCAGCGCTGGCGCGGGCTCGCTCAGTTGACCGAAATCGACGTCGTGGCAGGGCGATTGGCGGAGGCGCACGCCGATGCAGCAGCCATCCTGGCCGAGCTCGACGGCCCGCTCCCGAGTGCTGGTGAGCTGTGGGGAGTGTGGGCAGCGGAAGCCAGCGACGTGGTCGTGATCGCCCATGGCGCAGGTGACAGGGTCGTTCTCGACGGTGCTAAGCCATGGTGCTCGGGCGCCGGACTGTGCACACATGCGCTGGTTACCGCTCGACTCGGGGATGGGAGGCGCGGATTATTCGCTGTCGACCTGGGCGGCGGCGCGGTTCAGCCATTGGAAAGAACCTGGCGAAACGCCGGCATGGCCGAAAGTGATACCAGGTCTGTGCAATTCGGTGGCGCGCCGGCGATTCCTGTCGGCGGGTCGGGCGACTATCTGAATCGGCCCGGATTCTGGTTCGGCGCCATCGGCGTTGCGGCTTGCTGGTTGGGCGGTGCTCGGGCCGTTGCCGCGCCGCTTTATCGCCGTGCGGCCGAACAAAAAATCGACGACCACCATCTGTTGGCTCATCTCGGTGTGGTCGATGCCGCGATCACCGCGGGGGAAGCGGCGCTGACTGTTGCCGCCGACCACGTTGACGCGGATCCGCAGGATCGCTCAGGACTGGCGGAGCTGACGGCCAGACGCGTCCGCGCGATCGTCGAAACAGCCGTCAACGAGACGCTCGGGCGAACGGACCGGGCACTCGGTCCCGGGCCCCTCTGCCTCGATGAAAAGCACGCCAAGGCCGTCGCTGATCTGACCGTGTATGTCCGACAGAGCCACGCCGAGCGCGACCTCGCCGTTCTGGGTTCACTCGCGGCCGCGGCGCGGACCGATGGTTGAGACCAGTCCGGGGGCATCGAGGTTCGGTGCGAGCCCGGTCGCAGAGGGCGGTACTCCGGTCAGCGCGTGGACGGCGTGGGACCACGACTTCGCGCCATTAGACCTCGACACATGTCCTGGCATCACGGTGATCGCGCCGCATCCCGATGACGAGACGCTGGGTCTGGGAGCGGCGATCGCCACGCTGTGTGCCGCGGGAGTGGACGTGCAGGTTGTGTCGGCTTCTGACGGCGGGGCCTCCTATCCAGGACTCAGTGCTGCGGCGCGCGTCGATCTCGAAGACCTGCGCAGGGCGGAGCTTCGCCGCTCGCTCGAGGCGTTGGGTGCCGGTCAACCGGTGACACTGGGTCTGCCCGATGGTGAGCTGTCACAGCACGAGGCCTGGTTGACGGCGCGGATTGTGGCATTGCTGAGCGCATTTCCGGCCGGCAGATGGTGTGCGGCGACATGGCGCGGCGATGGCCACCCGGACCATGAGGCGGTCGGGCGCGCTGCAGCCGCGGCGACGGCCCAGACCGAGTCGGTACTCATCGAGTATCCAGTGTGGATGTGGCACTGGGCCACACCCGGTGATCCGACGGTGCCGTGGAATCGTGCTCGCCGAATCGAGTTGACCGACGATGCGCTCAGTGCCAAAGCGATTGCCGCTGAATCGTTTACGAGCCAGACTCGACCGACGTCGAACGCGGACGCGGTGCTGACGCCCGCTGTGCTGCAGCGGATGCTGGGGGTAGGGGAGGTGGTTTTCGTCTGAGCAGGCTGCCTGACGACTATTTCGATCAGCTGTATTCCCGCGCGGCTGATCCGTGGGACCTCGGTACCCGATGGTATGAGCAGCGCAAGTACGCGATCACGCTGGCGCTACTGCCACGACAGCAATACCGGCACGCTTTCGAACCGGGCTGCTCGATCGGTGTACTCACGGCGCTGTTGACCGAACGCTGCGCGCGCGTGACCGCCACCGACGTGGCGCCGGCAGCCTTGCAGAGTGCACAGCAGCGACTCGACGACATAGGCCGCCGCGATCAGGTGTCCCTTCTGCAGCAGTCGTTGGACGAACCCTGGCCACCGGGCCCGTTCGATCTGATGGTGTTGTCCGAAGTCGGCTACTACCTGGCGCCTGAGGCGCTGCGCAGCACGCTCGACCGGGAATGCCCGCGGTTGGCTGCCGGAGCAACAGTGGTCGCCGCCCACTGGCGCCACCGCGTGGACGATTATCTGATGACGGGTGATCGCGTCAACGAGATAATCGCCGAAACCGCCGGATTTCATTCAATCGCCAGCTACCGCGATGCCGATGTGGTTATCGACGTCTTCGACACCGCCGACGGCGCGTCGGTGGCCACTCGCACGGGCGTCCCGATCGCTTGAATACCGTGCGTCAGAGCGGAATCGGGCTCTTGCGCTGAATCAATTCCTCGCCCCGGTCGTAGTCCTCGTCGGCGTCCAAGGTGAGCACGCCGACGGCGGCGCGATCGCGTTCGTACCACACGGTGAAGCCGTCGCCGTGGTCGACGAATCGGGCGCGATCGAACCCGTCTCCCCACGCGTGGTACTTCAACGTCGCCTCGCCGATGGTCGTCCAGAACCCGGGCACGGCGTCCCATTCCCGGGTCTGTCCGGCGGCAGCGGCACCGGCGATCTCGCCTTGGGCGACGGCGTCCTGCCAATGTTCAACGGCCACCGGCCGCCCGGCGAGGCTGTTGTACGCCAGCGCGACATCACCTGCGGCATAGATGTTTTCGGCCGATGTCCGCATGTGAGCATCGACGACAATTCGACCATCACTGGTTTCGATACCAGCAGCCGACGCCAACGCTGACTGAGGTTCGACGCCGGTCGCAGCGATGACGAGATCGCATGTGAGGGTGTTGCCATCGTCGAGCCGCACGGCTCCCTCGGCGAGGCTGTCGACCGAAACCGATCCGGCATAACGCACTCCGCTATCGCCCAGCAGACGTTTGATGCGCTCGCCGGCCTCTTCGCCCAGACGCTTGGCTTGGGGTACCGGGTCCGGCGCGACCAGGGTGGTCGTCACGCCCCGCATCGCCAGCGAGGCCGCCGCTTCGCAGCCGATGAACCCTGCTCCGATCACCACGGCCGAACCAGCTTTCACTGCGGCCTCGCGCAACAACTGCGCGTCGGCCAGCGATCGCAGCTGCAGCGCCGCCTCGCCGCCGGGCACCGGAAATGGTGACGGCTTCGCCCCGCAGGCCAGCACGAGCCACCTATAGGAGTAGTGCTTCCCATCGGCCGTCAGGTAGCGGCCCGCAACGTCGATCGCCTCGACGCCGACCGCCTGAACCAGCTCGATGGAGCGTTCGTCGAACCACGCAGCGGGGTGCAGTTCGGTGTCGGCCGGCTCGGCGTCGCCACGCAGGAACTCTTTACTCAGCGGCGGCCGGGCGTAGGGCAGCGCCGGATCGTCAGTGATGATCCGAATAGGGTCGTCCGGATTGTGCTGGCGAAAGGCTTCGGCCGCACTCACCCCTGCCGGACCGCTACCAACGACGACCAATCCCTTTATCTCCACGGGTGGCCGTCTACCCGGCGCACGGCCTGCCTACGCGGAATCTTCGCGGTTCCTCCGCGGGCTGCGCAGCGTCGGCTGGGTAGTGTCATGGCCGATCAAGCAGTCCGTTAGGCAAGAAGGGAGTGATGACGGTGCCCGCTGCGCTGCGTCCTTCTGCCGGCGCAGGCGTGCCGCTGTCGATGCTGGCCGCCCAGGCCGGCGCCGTTCTCGCCGACGGGCCCGATCGGCCCGGTGTCCTTCCCGAGCTGCGGATCACCGGTGTGACGCTGCGGGCCCAGGACGTGCAGCCGGGCGATCTGTTCGCTGCGTTGCCGGGCGCATCCACCCACGGCGCCCACTTCTACCGCAACGCGCTCGAATCCGGGGCCGTCGCCGTGCTCACCGATGCGGCCGGGCGGGCGGAGATGGCCGACGCCGCCGGCGCGGTCCCAGTGCTGGTGCATCCCGAACCCCGCAGCGTGCTGGGCGAACTCGCCTCGACCGTGTACGGGCGCCCGTCCGAACACTTGACTGTCGTCGGGGTCACCGGCACATCGGGCAAGACGACGACGACGTACCTGATCGAGGCCGGCCTGCGCTCGGCCGGACGGAGCGTGGGGCTGATCGGCACCGTCGGGTTGCGCATCAACGGTGTCGACGTTCCGAGCACGCTGACCACGCCTGAGGCGCCCGCACTGCAGGCCCTGCTCGCGGTGATGGCCGAGCGCGGTGTCGACACCGTGGTCATGGAGGTGTCCAGCCACGCGCTGACGCTGGGCCGGGTCGACGGCATTCGCTTTGCGGTCGGGGGATTCTCCAACCTGTCCCGCGACCACCTCGACTTCCACTCGACCATGGCGGACTACTTCGAGGCCAAGGCCCGGCTGTTCGACCCCGCATCGCCGCTGCACGCCCGTCGCGCCGTGGTCTGCGTCGACGACGACGCAGGCCGCGCGATGGCCAACCGCGCCGAATCCGCGACCACGGTCAGCACCCGGGGCAGGCCCGCCGATTGGCGGGCCGAGGACGTCACGGCCCAGGCCGGTGCCCAGGAGTTCACCGCGATCGATCCGGCCGGCGTGCACCACCGAGCGGGGATAGCGCTGCCCGGCGCATACAACATCGCCAATTGCCTTGTCGCACTGGCGATTCTGGATGTAGTCGGGGTGTCTCCCGAGCAGGCGTCGAAGGGGCTACGGCACGTTCAGGTCCCCGGCCGGCTCGAGCGCATCGACCGCGGCCAGGACTTCCTCGCGCTGGTCGACTACGCGCACAAGCCGGGCGCGCTGCACGAGGTGCTGCGATCGGTACGCGAACCGGACGGCAGGCTCGCCGTGGTGTTCGGGGCCGGTGGCGACCGCGACGCGGGCAAGCGTGCACCGATGGGGCGGGTCGCCGCTGAACTTGCCGACCTGGTCGTCGTGACGGACGACAATCCTCGCAGCGAAGACCCAGCGGTGATCCGCCGCGAAATCCTTGCCGGCGCAGCGGAAGCCGGCACAACCGCAGACGTGGTCGAGATCGGCGACCGGCGCAAGGCCATCGATCACGCCGTGGCCTGGGCAGCTGCCGGCGATGTGGTGCTGATCGCAGGCAAGGGCCACGAAGCCGGCCAGACCCGTGACGGGCAGACCCATCCTTTCGACGACCGAGTAGAACTCGCCGCCGCGCTCGAGGCGCTGACATGATCGACCTCACCGTCGCGCAGATCGCTGCCATCGTCGGCGGCGAACTGGCTGACATCTCCGCCGAGGATGCGGCGAACCTGCATGTCACCGGCACGGTCGAATTCGACTCTCGCAACGTCAGTTCCGGTGGACTGTTCCTCGCGCTGCCCGGGGCCAGGGCCGACGGACACGACCACGCGGCCGCAGCGGTAGCCGGGGGAGCGATCGCGGTGTTGGCCGCCCGGCCCGTCGGTGTCCCCGCGATCGTCGTCGCTCCCGACGCACACGTCATCGAAAGCGGCGCCGGAGTCCTCGAACACGACACCGACGGGTCGGGTGCGGCGGTGCTGGCAGCCCTGGCCAAGCTGGCCGCTGCGGTGGCCGCCGAGCTGGTCGCCGCAGGGCTGACCATCATCGGCGTCACCGGGTCGTCGGGCAAGACGTCGACGAAAGACCTGCTGGCCGCCGTGCTCGCGCCGCTCGGCGAGGTGATCGCCCCGCCCGGGTCGTTCAACAACGAGCTCGGCCACCCATGGACCGTGCTGCGCGCCACCGCCAAGACCGACTATCTGATCCTGGAGCTGTCCGCCCGTCATCTCGGCAACATCGCCGCGCTGGCCACGATCGCACCCCCGGCCATTGGGGTGGTGCTCAACGTCGGCACCGCGCATCTCGGCGAATTCGGCTCACGCGAAGCCATAGCTAAGACGAAATCTGAATTACCGCAAGCTATTCCGCGATCCGGAGTTGTCGTGCTCAACGCCGATGACCCGGCGGTCGCCGCGATGGCCGAGGTGACCGCGGCCCGGGTGGTGCGGGTCAGCAGACAGCACCACACCGACGTCTGGGCCGGGCCGGTGACGCTCGACGAGTTGGCCAGGCCGCAGTTCGCTCTGCACTCGCCGGACGGCGTCGTCGACGTCACGCTCGCCGTCCACGGCGACCACCAGGTCAGCAACGCGCTGTGCGCAGCCGCCGTCGCACTGGAATGCGGCGCCTCCCTCGAGCAAGTCGCCACCGCGCTGGCCGAGGCAGGCCCGGTCTCGGGTCATCGGATGCGCGTGAGCACCCGCGCCGACGGGGTCACGGTCATCGATGACGCCTACAACGCCAACCCGGATTCGATGCGGACAGGTCTGCAGGCGCTCGCCTGGATTTCAGCCGCAGGCGGGGCCGGCCCCGCCGGAAAGCGCAGGAGCTGGGCGGTGCTGGGCGAGATGGCCGAGCTCGGCGACGACGCGATATCCGAACATGACCGCATCGGCCGGCTCGCGGTGCGATTAGATGTGTCTCGACTCATCGTTGTCGGAACAGGGAGGTCTATGAGCGCCATGCACCACGGCGCGGTCATGGAGGGGGCACGGGGCTTAGAAGGCGAGCCAGAGGCCGCTGTCGCCGCCGACGCCGACGCCGCCTTGGCCCTGCTGCAGGCTGAACTGCAGCCCGGGGACGTGGTGCTGGTCAAAGCCTCCAACGCCGCAGGCCTGGGGGCGTTGGCCGATTCGCTGGCCGACTCGGTCGTTGATGGGCGGGGCGACACCCGATGATCGACATCCTCATTGCCGTCGGCATTTCGCTGACGGTGTCCATCCTGCTGACTCCGATGCTGATCCGGCTGTTCAACCGGCAGGGTTTCGGCCACGAGATCCGCGAGGACGGGCCGCCGAGCCACAAGACCAAACGCGGGACGCCCTCGATGGGCGGGGTGGCGATCCTGGCCGGCATCTGGGCGGGCTACCTGGGCACTCACTTGGCCGGTCTGGCCTTCAACGGCGAGGGCCCGTCGGCGTCCGGCCTGCTCGTGCTGTTTCTGGCCACGACGCTGGGCGGCGTCGGTTTCGTCGACGACCTGATCAAGATTCGCCGGGCCCGCAACCTGGGACTCAACAAGACCACCAAGACCGTAGGACAGATCGCCGCCGCCGTCCTGGTGGGCATCCTCGTCCTGCAATTCCGCAACGACGCCGGCCTGACGCCGGGCACCTCCGATCTGTCGTACGTGCGCGAAATCGCTACCGTCACACTGGCTCCCGCGCTCTTCGTGTTGTTCTGCGTGGTCGTTGTCAGCGCCTGGTCCAACGCGGTCAACTTCACCGACGGCCTGGACGGACTGGCGGCAGGCTCGATGGCCATGGTCACCGCGGCTTATGTGCTGATCACGTTCTGGCAGTACCGCAACGCGTGCGCGACCGCGCCCGGCCTGGGTTGCTACAACGTGCGCGACCCGCTTGACCTGGCGATCATCGCGGCGGCGACGGCGGGCGCGTGCATCGGGTTCCTGTGGTGGAACGCCGCGCCGGCCAAGATTTTCATGGGCGACACCGGATCGCTGGCGCTGGGCGGCATCATCGCCGGTATCTCGGTGACGAGCCGCACCGAGATCCTCGCGGTGGTGCTCGGCTCGCTGTTCGTCGCCGAGATCGTCTCGGTGGTGATCCAGATCTTGGCGTTTCGGACTACCGGACGCCGGGTCTTCCGGATGGCGCCCTTCCACCATCACTTCGAGTTGGTCGGCTGGGCCGAGACCACCGTGATCATCCGGTTCTGGCTACTCACCGCGATCAGCTGCGGCCTGGGCGTGGCGCTGTTCTACAGCGAGTGGCTCGCGGCCACCGGCGGCGGCTGAGGTATGAATCACCCCGCGCTCGAGCCGTTGTCGGCAGGGGCGCCGGTGCTGGTCGCGGGTGGTGGAGTGACCGGCCGCGCGGTGCTGACAGCGCTCGCGGAGCTCGGCGCGACGGCGACGCTGTGCGACGACGACCCGGCCACCCGGCGGCAGTTCGCCGACGCCGGCACGCCGACTGTTGGTTCGGCGACCGCGGTCGCCCACATTGCCGACTATGCGCTGGTGGTCGTCAGTCCCGGATTCCCGCCCGACCGCGCCGGTGCCCGCCGCCGCGGCGGCAGCAGGTGTCCCGGTGTGGGGCGACGTCGAATTGGCGTGGCGGCTGGACCAGGCCGGCCAGTACGGGCCGCCACGGCGCTGGTTGACGGTCACCGGCACCAACGGCAAGACCACCACGACGTCGATGCTGCACGCCATGCTGGTCGCCGCCGGCCGCAGCAGCCGGCTGTGCGGCAACATCGGCAACCCGGTGCTGGACGTGTTGCGCGAGCCCGCCGAACTGCTGGCCGTCGAGCTGTCCAGCTTCCAGCTGCACTGGGCGCCGTCGCTGCGGCCCGAAGCCGGGGTCGTGCTCAACATCGCCGAAGACCACCTGGACTGGCATGGCACCTTCGCCGAGTACGCCGCGGCAAAGGCGGGCGTGCTGCGTGGCCGGGTGGCAGTCGTCGGGCTGGACGACTCGCGTGCCGCCGCGCTGCTGTCGGCCGCCACGGCCGCGACGCGGGTCGGATTCCGGTTCGGCGAACCCACCGTCGGGGAACTCGGGGTGCGCGACGGGATGCTGGTCGACCGGGCATTCGCCGACGACCTGCCGCTGGCGGCGGTCTCGTCGATCCCGGTGCCCGGCCCGGTGGGCGTGCTCAACGCGCTGGCCGCCGCAGCTTTGGCGCGCAGCGTCGACGTGCCCGCAGACGCGATCGCCGCAGCGCTGGCGTCGTTCCAGGTCGGCAGGCATCGCGCCGAACTGGTGGGCGTCCTCGACCAGATCACCTACGTCGACGACTCCAAGGCCACTAATCCGCACGCCGCGGAGGCGTCACTGCTGGCCTACCCGCGGGTGGTGTGGATCGCCGGAGGTTTGCTCAAGGGCGCATCGGTGCACGAGACCGTCGCCCGGGTTGCCTCGCGGCTGGTCGGGGCCGTGCTGATCGGCCAGGACCGGGCGATGGTTGCTGAGGCGTTATCACGACACGCGCCGGATGTGCCGGTCGTACAGGTCGTGACAGGCGAGGATATCGATATGCATGCGACTGCTGAGTCTCCTGTTGCCTATGTGACAAAAGTGGTTCCGCCGTCGGACGAGGCTGTCGGTACTCGGGTGATGCACGCCGCAGTCGCCGCCGCGCGAGAGCTGGCCCGTCCCGGCGACACGGTGCTGCTAGCGCCGGCCGGAGCCTCATTCGACCAGTTCACCGGCTATGCGGACCGCGGCGACGCGTTCGCGGCCGCCGTACGCGTCGCGTCTCGGTAGCGCCGGGTGAAGAGCACACTTGCCCGGCTGTTTCGCCGGGGAAGCAAGCGTGACCAGTCGACCGACGACACGCCAGACGCAGCGGACGACGCGCCGGCGACCGCCAACGCCGCGGCGGCAGCGACCGCGGAACCGCGCACCCGGGTCGGGGCCTGGCTGGGTCGGCCGATGACGTCGTTCCACCTGATCATCGCGGTCGCCGCGCTGTTGACCACGCTGGGCTTGATCATGGTGCTGTCGGCGTCGGGCGTCCGTTCCTACGACGACGACGGGTCGGCGTGGACCATCTTCGGCCGCCAGGTGCTGTGGACAATCGTCGGACTGGTCGCGTTCTACCTGGCACTGCGCGTGCCGGTGCGGTTCATGCGCCGCATGGCGTTCTCGGCTTTCGCGATGACCATCGTCATGCTCGTGCTGGTGCTGGTCCCGGGAATCGGCAAGGAAGCCAACGGATCTCGCGGGTGGTTCGTCATCGCCGGCTTCTCGATGCAGCCCTCCGAACTGACCAAGATCGCGTTCGCGATCTGGGGTGCGCACCTGCTGGCCGCCCGCCGGATGGAACGCGCCTCGTTGCGCGAGATGCTGATCCCGCTGGTGCCGGCGGCGGTCATCGCGCTGGCCCTGATCGTCGCGCAGCCCGACCTCGGGCAGACGGTGTCGCTGGGCATCATCCTGCTGGGTCTGCTCTGGTATGCCGGCCTGCCGCTGCGGGTGTTCCTGAGTTCGCTGGTCGCCGCGATCGTCGCCGCAGCGATCCTGGCGGTGTCCGCGGGTTACCGGTCCGACCGGGTGCGGTCATGGCTGAACCCCGGGCAGGACCCCCAGGACTCCGGGTATCAGGCCAGGCAGGCGAAGTTCGCGCTGGCCAACGGCGGCATCTTCGGCGACGGTCTGGGGCAGGGCACGGCGAAGTGGAACTACCTGCCCAACGCGCACAACGACTTCATCTTCGCGATCATCGGCGAGGAACTCGGCCTCGTCGGCGCGCTCGGCCTGCTCGCGCCTGTTCGGGCTGTTCGCCTACACCGGGATGCGGATCGCGCGCCGGTCGGCCGACCCGTTCCTGCGGCTGCTGACCGCGACCACCACGATGTGGGTGATCGGCCAGTCGTTCATCAACGTCGGTTACGTGATCGGCCTGCTGCCGGTCACCGGTATGCAGCTGCCGCTGATCTCAGCGGGTGGAACATCAACGGCCACAACGCTTTTCATGATCGGCATGATGGCGAACGCGGCCCGGCACGAACCCGAGGCTGTCGCCGCGCTGCGCGCCGGGCGCGACGACCGGATGAACCGCCTGCTGCGGCTGCCGTTGCCCGAGCCGTACGTGCCGACGCGGGTCGAGGCGCTGCGCGACCGCTTGCGCAGCAAGCCGAAGCCGGCCAAGCCGCAGCGGCCAGGCAACCGCCAGACTGCCGGGCGGTCGGCAGCGCCCGAGGCGAATCGGCGCAGCTCACGGTCTGCGAGCAACGCCCAGGCCGCAAGGCATCATGGAGGCGCGCAGCGGCACACCGGTCAGCACGGTCGTGCCAGAGGTCGCGTACTGGAAGGTCAGCGCTACGGGTGAACGACTCGGTCAACGAGCCAATCGAGGACTCCGTTGTCGGTGGTGCTCGCGGGTGGCGGCACGGCCGGCCACGTCGAGCCCGCGATGGCAGTCGCCGACGCCCTGGTCGCACTCGATCCGGACGTTCGCATCACCGCGCTGGGCACCGCGCGCGGCCTGGAGACCAGGCTGGTGCCCGAGCGCGGCTACGCACTCGAGCTGATCACGCCGGTGCCGTTGCCCCGCAAGCCCACCCGCGACCTGGCCCGCCTGCCGGCTGCGGGTCGTGCGCGCGGTCCGGCAGACCCGCGCCGTGCTCGACAAGGTCGACGCCGACGTGGTGGTCGGGTTCGGCGGATACGTCTCGCTGCCCGCGTATCTGGCCGCCCGCGGCGCGGCCCGCGCCGGCGGCGCGTGCCGGTGGTGATCCACGAGGCCAACGCCAGCGCCGGGCTGGCCAACCGGGTCGGCGCGCGCAGCGCGCAAGCGCGTGCTGTCGGCGGTGCCCGATCCCGGTCTGCCGCACGCCGAAGTGGTCGGTGTGCCGGTGCGGGCGGCCATCACGTCGCTGGACCGCGCCGCGCTGCGGTCCGAGGCGCGCGCACACTTCGGCTTCGCCGACGACGCGCGGGTGCTGCTGGTGTTCGGCGGCTCGCAGGGCGCCGCGTCGCATCAACCGCGCGGTCGCCGCCGCCGCCGGCGATCTGGCCGCGGCGGGAGTTGCGGTGCTGCATGCGCACGGCGCCAAGAACACCCTCGAGCTGCGCGACCCCGCCACCCGGCGACCCGCCGTACGTCGCGGTGCCCTACCTGAGCCGGATGGACCTGGCCTACGCCGCCGCCGACCTGGCGATCTGCCGGTCCGGCGCGATGACGGTCGCCGAAGTGACCGCGGTCGGGCTGCCCGCGATCTATGTGCCGCTGCCGATCGGCAACGGCGAGCAGCGGCTCAACGCCCTGCCGGTGGTCAACGCCGGCGGCGGCCTGCTGGTCGCCGACGCCGACCTGACGCCGGGCTTCGTGGCCGAGCAGGTGGCCGCGCTGCTCAACGACGCGCCGCGGCTGGCCGCGATGACGAAGGCCGCCGCGCTGGTCGGTCACCCCGACGCGGCGCAGCAGGTGGCGCAGGTGGCGCTCGACGTGCGCGCAGCAGCGCGCGACGAGAAGCGGCGCAGAGCGCCAGAGCCGGCCGTGACGGATCGGCCGACGGTGAACGTCGTCGACCGCTGCCCCCGGAACTGCAGCGGGTGCACATGGTCGGCATCGGCGGAGCGGGCATGTCGGGCATCGCCCGCATCCTGCTGGACCGCGGAGGCCAGGTGTCGGGGTCCGACGCCAAGGAGTCGCGCGGTGTGCGCGCGCTGCGCGCCCGCGGCGCGCTGATCCGGATCGGCCACGACGCGTCGTCGCTGGATCTGCTGCCGGGCGGCGCGACCGCCGTGATCACCACTCACGCCGCGATCCCGAAGACCAATCCCGAGCTCGTCGAGGCCCGTCGCCGCGGCATCCCGGTGGTGTTGCGGCCCGGCGGTGCTGGCCATGCTGATGGCCGGGCGCACCACGCTGATGGTGACCGGCACGCACGGCAAGACGACGACGACGTCGATGCTGATCGTCGCCCTTGCAGCACTGCGGCCTGCGACCCGTCCTTCGCCGTCGGCGGCGAGCTCGGCGAGGCCGGCACCAACGCCCACCACGGCAGCGGCGACTGCTTCGTCGCCGAGGCCGACGAGAGCGACGGCTCGCTGCTGGAGTACACCCCGAATGTCGCGGTGGTCACCAACATCGAGGCCGACCATCTCGACTTCTTCGGCAGCGCCGAGGCCTACACCGCGGTCTTCGACGCCTTCGCCGAGCGGCTTGCGCCCGGCGGCGCGCTGGTGGTCTGCACCGACGACCCGGGCGCGGCCGCGCTGGCGAAACGCACTGCGGCGCTGGGGATACGGGTGCTGCGGTACGGCTCGTCGGACTGACAGCCCGACCCGGCGAGTTGGACGGGACGCTGTTGTCCTGGGAACAGCAGGGCACCGGGGCGGTCGCGCACGTCAAGCTGGACGGCGAAATCCACCCGTGGGTGATGCGGCTGTCGGTGCCCGGCCGGCACATGGCGCTCAACGCGTTGGGCGCGCTGCTGGCCGCGGTCGAGGCCGGCGCGCCAGCCGACTGCGTGCTCGACGGGCTGGCCGGTTTCGAAGGGGTGCGCCGCCGCTTCGAGTTGATCGGCACGGCGGCGATCGGTGCGGGTGTTCGACGACTACGCCCATCACCCGACGGAGATCAGCGCGACGCTGGACGCGGTGCGCACGCTGCTGGAGCAGAGCCGGCGCCGGTCGGTCACTGGTGGTGTTCCAGCCGCATTTGTATTCGCGGACAAAGGCTTTCGCCGCTGAGTTCGGCAGCGCGCTCGACGCCGCCGACGAGGTTTTCGTGCTCGACGTCTACGGCGCGCGCGAACAGCCCATCGCCGGAGTGAGCGGAGCGAGCGTCGCCGAGCACGTCAGCGTCCCGGTGCAGTACCTGCCCGACTTCTCCTCGGTCGCCGACGCGGTCGCCGAGGCTGCCGGCCCGGGCGACGTCGTCGTCACGATGGGCGCGGGCGACGTCACCATGCTCGGCCCGGAGATCGTGACCGCGCTGCAGGTGCGGGCCAATCGCAGTGCGCCGGGCCGGCCGGGGGTGTCGTGGTGACCGAGCGGGACGGTGGCGTACCGGGCGAGGCGGCGACGAGCCGGTAGCGGAAACGTACTGTCGACCGAACCGATCGCCGTCGCCGGCGGTCCGCCGACGCACGCGGACGCCGATGGCAGCGCCGAGCAGCCCGATGTGGTCGAAGGCCCGCGTCGGCGGGCCCGGCGCGAACGCGCCGAGCGCCGCGCGGCGCAGGAGCGCGCGATGGCGATCGAGCAGGCCCGCCGCGAGGCCAAGCGCTCGGGCCCGCGGGCGCGCCTGCGGCAGACGCCCGAAACCCGCTGCGCGCGGGGCGGTCCGGGGTTTGAAGCTGGTGCTCGCGACGTGTCGCGCTGCTGACCGTGCTCACCGTCGGCATCGGGCTGGTGCTCTACTTCACGCCGGTGATGTCGGCGCGCAGCATCATCGTCACCGGGATCGGGGCGGTGACCCGGGACGAGGTGCTCGACGCGGCTGCAGTCCGGCCCGGGACGCCGCTGCTGCAGATCGACACCGACCAGGTCGCCGACCGGGTGGCGGCCATCCGCCGGGTGGCCAGCGCGCGGGTGCAGCGCGAGTACCCGTCGGCGCTGCGGATCACCGTCGTCGAGCGAATTCCGGTGGTGGTCAAGGACTTTCCCGACGGCCCGCATCTTTCGACCGCGACGGCGTCGACTTCGCGACCGCGCCGCCGCCGCCGGCGCTGCCCTACCTCGACGTCGACAATCCCGGGTCCGACCGATCCGCCGACCAAGGCCGCGCTCGCGGTGCTGACCGCGCTGCGCCCGGAGATCGCCGCACAGGTGGGCCGGATCGCCGCGCCGTCGGTCGCGTCGATCACGCTGACGCTCACCGACGGGCGCACGGTGATCTGGGGGACCAACGATCGCACCGAGGAGAAGGCCGAGAAGCTGGCCGCCCTGCTGACCCAGCCCGGGCCGCACCTACGACGTGTCCAGTCCCGGACCTGCCGACGGTCAAATAGCACGGGCAGGCTCGACCCGGCGAAAATCGCCCGAAATTCGCCCGCGGCTTTTCGGCGCGCCTGCATCGATCCTGCGCGCGGCGGCCATACCGTTCTGTTTGCGCGAAACAACTTGACATAACTCTAACCCTTTAGTTGAGGTTGAGGTTTGCCAGGTCGTTACGCAACAGGCCAATTCCCACCGGGAGGAAGACAGAATGATGACCCCGCCGCACAACTACCTGGCTGTCATCAAAGTCGTGGGGATCGGCGGCGGCGGCGTCAACGCCGTCAACCGGATGATCGAGCAGGGCCTCAAGGGCGTGGAGTTCATCGCGATCAACACCGACGCCCAGGCGCTGCTGATGAGCGACGCCGACGTCAAGCTCGACGTCGGACGCGACTCCACCCGCGGCCTGGGCGCCGGCGCCGACCCCGAGGTCGGACGCAGGGCCGCCGACGACGCCAAGGACGAGATCGAGGAGCTGCTCCGCGGCGCCGACATGGTGTTCGTCACCGCCGGCGAAGGCGGCGGCACCGGCACCGGCGGCGCGCCCGTCGTCGCCAGCATCGCCCGCAAGCTGGGCGCGCTGACCGTCGGCGTCGTCACGCGGCCGTTCTCGTTCGAGGGCAAGCGGCGCAGCACCCAGGCCGAAACCGGCATCGCCGTCGCTGCGGGAAAGCTGCGACACGCTGATCGTGATCCCCAACGACCGGCTGCTGCAGATGGGCGACGCCGCGGTGTCGCTGATGGACGCCTTCCGCAGCGCCGACGAGGTGCTGCTCAACGGCGTGCAGGGCATCACCGACCTGATCACCACCCCGGGCCTGATCAACGTCGACTTCGCCGACGTCAAGGGCATCATGTCCGGCGCGGGCACGGCGCTGATGGGCATCGGCTCGGCCCGCGGCGACGGCCGGGCGCTCAAGGCCGCCGAGATCGCGATCAACTCGCCGCTGCTCGAGGCGTCGATGGAAGGCGCGCAGGGCGTGCTGATGTCGATCGCCGGCGGCAGCGACCTCGGGCTGTTCGAGATCAACGAGGCGGCTTCGCTGGTGCAGGACGCCGCGCACCAGGACGCCAACATCATCTTCGGCACGGTCATCGACGACTCGCTCGGCGACGAGGTGCGGGTCACCGTGATCGCGGCCGGCTTCGACGCCAGCGGCCCCGGCCGAAAGCCGATCGTCGGCAGCGCCGGCCAGGCGCACCGGGATCGCGCCGGGGCAGGCCGGCAAGGTCACTTCGACGCTGTTCGAGCCGGCCGACGCGGTCAGCGTGCCGGTGCACACCAACGGCGCGACCCTCAACATCGGCGGCGACGACGACGACGACGTCGACGTGCCGCCGTTCATGCGGCGTTAGTCCGCGACGATGGGGGCCGCGACGTGCCGTCGGGGCAGCAGTGCGGTCATGCGGCGGGCGAGCCGGATACTGGACATGTGAGTGTTCGCATCCGGCGGGTGACCACCACCCGCGCCGGCGGCGTCTCGGCGCCGCCGTTCGACACCTTCAACCTCGGTGACCATGTCGGCGACGAACCGGCCGCGGTGGCGGCCAACCGGCAGCGGCTCGCCGCGGCGATCGGCCTTGGCCCCGACCGGATGGTGTGGATGAACCAGGTGCACGGCGATCGGGTCGAGGTGGTCGACGGGCCGCGCGACACCCCGGTCGCCGACACCGACGCACTGGTGACGACGCACCCCGCGGCTGGCGCTTGGCGGTGGTGACCGCCGATTGCGTGCCGGTGTTGTTGGCCGACGCGCGCGCCGGCGTCGTCGCCGCCGTGCATGCCGGTCGGGTCGGAGCGCGCGACGGCGTGGTGGCCCGCACGGTCGAGGCCATGGTGGCCGCGGGTGCGCACGAACCCGACATCTCGGCGCTGCTGGGACCTGCGGTCAGCGGCCGCAACTACGAAGTGCCCGCGGCGATGGCCGACGAGGTCGAGGCGGCGCTGCCGGGCAGTCGCACCACCACCTCGACCGGCACGCCCGGCGTTGGACCTTCGCGCCGGAATCGCCTGCCAGCTCAAGACTTTGGGGGTCAACGCCATCGATGTCGACCCGCGGTGCACGGTCGACGACGCCAACCTGTTCAGCCATCGCCGCGGCGCCCCGACCGGGCGGCTGGCATCGGTGGTGTGGATGGAATGAGCCGGACTGTCGAGTGGCGGTAAAACTTTCACCCCGACTCGGAGCGGGAATCGGAATTGGCCGACGCTTTGACAGCGCTTCGTGGACGACTCGCCGCGGCCGCCGAAGCGGCCGGCCGCAAAGTCGACGAAATTCAACTTCTGCCGATTACCAAATTCTTTCCAGCAACCGATGTGGCGATTTTGTCGCGATTGGGATGCGCCGCCTTCGGCGAATCCCGCGAGCAGGAGGCGGCGGCAAGGTAGGCGAAGTCGCAAGGTTGCTGGCGGACTCGCCCGGATCGTCGACAGCTGGCACATGGTCGGCCAGATCCAGCGCAACAAGGCGCGCTCGTTGGCCAACTGGGCGCACACCGCCCATTCGGTCAGCAGCACCCGCGTGGTGCGCGGCGCTCGACCGGGCCGTCGCAGCGGCGCGTCGAGCGAGGGCCGCCGCACGAACGCGCTGCGGGTCTACGTCCAGGTCAGCCTGGACGGCGACGTGTCCCGAGGCGGCGTCGACGTCTCCGACACCGCGGCCGTCGACGAGGTCTGCGCGCAGGTCGAGGCCGCGGAATCGCTGGAATTGGTTGGCCTGATGGGCATTCCGCCGCTGGACTGGGATCCGGAGCGGGCGTTCGCGCGGCTGGAGTCCGAGCACCAGCGGGTGCGCCAGGCCCATCCGCACGCGGTGGGATTGTCGGCCGGGATGTCCAACGACCTCGAAATGGCGGTCAAACATGGTTCGACGTGTGTGCGTGTCGGTACCGCGTTATTGGGTCAGGACGACCGCTACCGTCACCCTAATAGTCACTCCAGTCACATCTTCATCACAGACACCGAACCCCCAGAGCCTAGAAGGGTCCAGGCGATGAGCACACTGCATAAGGTCAAGGCCTACTTCGGCATGGCTCCGATGGACGACTACGACGACGAGTACTACGACGACCACGCTCCGAGCGCGGCGCGGCTACCCGCGGCAGCGGTTTCGCCGACGACGGGTACGGCCGCTACGAGGGGCGCGAATACGACGATCCGCGCGGCGAGCCGGCCGAGTTCGGCCCGGGCAGCTACCGCGGCGGCTACGCCGACGAGCCCCGCTTCCGCGGCCACGACTACGACCGCGCCGAGTTGCGCCCGGCCGCGCTTCGGCTCGCTGCGCGGCTCCACCCGCGGCGCGCTGGCGATGGATCCGCGCCGGATGGCGATGCTGTTCGACGAGAGCAGCCCGCTGTCGAAGATCACCACGCTGCGGCCCAAGGACTACAGCGAGGCCCGCACCATCGGGGAGCGCTTCCGCGACGGCACCCCGGTGATCATGGACCTGGTCTCGATGGACAACGCCGACGCCAAGCGGCTGGTCGACTTCGCGGCCGGCCTGGCGTTCGCGCTGCGTGGTTCGTTCGACAAAGTCGCGACCAAGGTGTTCCTGCTCTCACCCGCCGACGTCGACGTCTCGCCCGAGGAGCGCCGGCGCATCGCCGAGACCGGCTTCTACGCCTACCAGTAGCGGCGGGACGGCTCAGCGCTCGAGCCGGTAGGCTTGATTGCGGCCCGCTGGTCGCAGGCTGGGCTGTCATCAAAGTCACATCTTCTTCATCACTAAGGTCGGGCTCTCGTTGACGCTGTTCGTGCACATCCTCGGTTTTGCGCTGTTCGTCTTCTGGCTGTTGCTGATCGCTCGGGTCGTTGTCGAGTTCATCCGCTCGTTCAGCCGGGACTGGCGACCGCGCGGCGCTCACCGTGGTGATCCTCGAAATCATCCTGTCGGTCACCGACCCGCCGGTGAAGCTGCTGCGCCGGCTGATACCGCAGCTCACGATCGGTGCTGTCCGTTTCGACCTGTCGATCATGGTGCTGCTGCTGGTGGCGTTCATCGGCATGACCATGGCGCTGGACTACCACGCGTGAATCCGCGGGTCACGGCACAGCTCGGCGGCAACTGCAGCCCCGCGGACGGTTTGCGCGGGCCGCATTTCAGTGTTGCTTAAGGCGCCGATTTGTCGCCTCTTAATCTTTGAAATTCGGTCTTATTTATTGGGCGATTCGGCAACCGGCGGGTCTGGTGTGACAGGATGGGCGGCAGTTGCAGTATGGCTACGACAACGTTCATGCCGACCTACACTTTCCTGGTCGGTTTGACCGTCCACACTCGAGGGGGCTAAGAATGCCGCTGACACCCGCCGACGTCCACAATGTGGCGTTCAGTAAGCCGCCGATCGGCAAGCGTGGCTACAACGAAGACGAGGTCGACGCCTTCCTCGACCTGGTCGAAAACGAGCTGACCCGGCTCATCGAGGAGAACTCCGACCTGCGTCAGCGGGTCAACGAGCTCGACCAGGAACTGGCCAGTGCGCGGTCCGGCGCGCGGCAGCAGTGCCCAAGCCACCCAAGCCATTCCGCGTGCTACCGAGCCCGAGCCCGAGCCGGTCAAGCCGCGCGCAGCCCGCGCCCGCAGCCCGGTCGCCGCAGCCTGCGACCAGCTCGGCCGCTCGGCGAAGAGCAGGCGCTGAAGGCGGCCCGGGTGCTCGCCTTGGCCCAGGACACCGCGGACCGGCTGACCGGCACGGCCAAGGCGGAGTCGGACAAGCTGCTGGCCGACGCCCGGGCCAACGCCGACCAGATCGTCGGCGATGCACGTCGCGAGGCGGAGACCACGGTCGCCGACGCCCGGCAGCGCGCCGACGCGATGCTGGCCGATGCGCAAACCCGCTCCGAGACCCAGCTGCGCCAGGCCCAGGAGAAGGCCGACGCGTTGCAGGCCGACGCCGAGCGCAAGCACTCCGAGATCATGGGCACGATCAACCAGCAGCGCACCGTGCTGGAGGGTCGCCTCGAGCAGCTGCGCACGTTCGAGCGCGAATACCGCACCCGGCTCAAGACCTATCTGGAGTCACAGCTCGAGGAGCTCGGCCAGCGCGGATCGGCGGCGCCGGTCGACTCCAGCGCCACCAATGACGCCGCCGGGTTTAACCAGTTCAATCGAGGTAATAACTAACTCGGATGCAGCAATCGGCAGTTACGGTCGGTATCTGCGCGTTGGCACTGTTGCCCGTCCGCTGGAGAGGTTTACCGATGCTGATTATTGCGCTGGTCCTAGCGGTGATCGGCCTTGCCGCGCTGGTGTTCGCGGTTGTCACCAGCAACGAGCTGGTCGCCTGGGTCTGCATCGGCGCCAGCGTGTTGGGCGTGGTGCTGCTGATCATCGACGCGCTGCGGGAACGTCAGCGACGCGAGGCGGGCATCGCCCGCCAAACGTCCGCTGCGGCAGACGACGCATGAGCCGCGCGGCGAAGCGGCCGCGGAGCATCCGGAGGATATCGTCGACGACGGTCGACGACAGCGATCCGACACCCTGCGATCCGGAGCCGACCGCGAAGCCTCGAAGCCGGCACGACAGCGTCCAGCGACGACCACAACACCCGCTAGGACCGGCGAGGGCGGTGTGGCGAGCAGTTCGCGGACCTCGTCATCGGTGACCTGATGGAAGTCGGCGAAAACCTGTCCGACCGCCTCGAAATCGCTTGGCATCGTCGCGCACACCACCTCGTCGGCCTCCTGCGCCAGCTCCTCGCAGGCCGACTGGCGGCCCCACCGGCACTGCGACGACGATCGAGTGCGGGCTGCTGGCGCGCAGCGCGCGGACCGCCGCCAGCATGCTCGCGCCGGTGGCGATCCCGTCGTCGACCAAGATCACCGTCTTGCCGCGCGGATCGGCGACTGGGCCGTCCGCCGCGGTAGGCGCGCTCCCGCCGGTCGAGTTCGACGGTTTCCCGTTCGATCACCTCGCGCACCTGCTCGTCGCTGATGCGCAGGTTCGACACCACATTGTCGTTCATGACGACGCCGCCGCCGCTGGCCAGCGCACCCATCGCCAGTTCCGACCACCGCGGCACGCCCAGCTTCCGGACCAGGAACACGTCCAGCTGCGCATGCAGAGCCGCGGCGACCTCCCAGCCGACCGGAACGCCGCCGCGGGCCAGCCCGAGGACCAGTAAGCCGTCTCTGTCGCGGTAGGCCGCCGAGTTCCTCGGCCAGCACACGGCCGGCTTCCCGACGGTCGCGGAACGTACGTCGGGATGTTCGCCGCAGAAAGCCGCTGGGTCGGTCCATGGGTCGCATCTTGCTCGCTGCCGTGGTGGGTCTACGTCGCAGCCTACGACCGGTCATGCCGTTCCGAGTCCGCTTGAGCAGAAGGCTTCCCGCCGAGGCGAATCCGGCAACGTGCGACGAGCGCAGGGCGTTGACGGCAGACGCGAAATGCGGCCAGCGCCTTCATAATTCGAGACAGGGTGTCCGAGGGGGGACTTGAACCCCCACGCCCATTAATAGGGCACTAGCACCTCAAGCTAGCGCGTCTGCCATTCCGCCACTCGGACCCGACCAATCAATTGGCAGCTAAGGCTATCGGATTGCTCTGCTCGCACCCAAACCTGCCTCGGCGACAGGATTGTCCGGACGGAATGTGGGGAAGCCGACCGTGAGCGCCGCGCAGGCGCGCCGGCGGCAATGGTAGGAAAGGTGACTGTGACGGTGCCCGCGCAGACCCCCATCGACGATGTCGCGGACGTTGTCAGCAGGTTGATCCGGTTCGACACCACCAACACCGGGGAGCTCGACACGACCAAGGGCGAGGCGGAATGCGCCCAGTGGGTCGCCGCCCAGTTGGAGGAAGTCGGCTACCAGGTCGAATACCTGGAGTCCGGCGCGCCCGGACGGGGCAACGTGTTCGCCCGCCTGAAGGGCGTCAGCTCCCGCGGCGCCCTGCTGATCCACGGGCATCTTGACGTGGTGCCCGCCGAGCCGGCCGAATGGAGCGTGCATCCGTTCTCCGGGGCGATCGAGGACGGCTATGTCTGGGGCCGCGGTGCGGTCGACATGAAGGACATGGTCGGCATGATGATCGTGATAGCCCGGCAGTTCAAACGGGCCGGCATCGTGCCACCGCGCGACCTGGTGTTCGGTTTCATCGCCGACGAGGAGAGCGGCGGCAAGTACGGGGCGCATTGGCTGGTCGACAACCGGCCCGACCTGTTCGACGGCATCACCGAGGCGGTCGGCGAGGTCGGCGGGTTTTCGCTGACCGTGCCGCGCCGCGACGGCGGCGAACGTCGGCTCTACCTCATCGAGACCGCGGAAAAGGGACTGCATTGGATGCGGTTGACGGCACGCGGCCGACCGGGGCACGGGTCGATGACCCACGACCACAACGCGGTCACCGCGGTCGCGCAGGCCGTTGCCCGGCTCGGCCAGCACCGCTTCCCGCTGGTGCTCGCCGACAGCGTCGTGGAATTCCTGACGGCCGTCGGCGACGAGACGGGATACACCTTCGACACCGATTCGCCGGACATCGAGGGGGCGGTGGAGAAACTCGGGCCGATCGCCCGCATCGTCAAGGCGACGTTGCGCGACACCGCCAATCCCACGATGCTCAAGGCCGGCTACAAGGCCAACGTCGTGCCCGCGACGGCCGAAGCTGTCGTGGACTGCCGGGTGCTTCCCGGGCGGCTGGCGGCGTTCGAGGCCGAGGTCGACGAGCTGATCGGGCCTGATGTCACCCGCGAATGGATCACCACCCTGCCGTCGTATGAGACCACGTTCGACGGCGAGCTCGTCGACGCGATGAACGCGGCGCTGCTGGCCGTGGATCCCGAAGCGCGGACTGTACCGTACATGCTTTCCGGTGGAACCGACGCAAAAGCATTCGCGCGCTTGGGTATTCGCTGCTTCGGCTTTGCGCCGCTGCGGCTGCCGCCGGATCTGGATTTCTCTGCGTTGTTCCATGGGATCGATGAGCGGGTACCCGTTGACGCGTTGAAATTCGGCACCGAGGTGCTGGCACACTTCCTGACGCACTGCTAAAGCACGCCCGACCACACGAGAGGGACCGACCATGACCACATCGCCCGACCCGTACGCCGCATTGCCCTCGTTACCGTCGTTTCATCTGGAGTCGGCATCCTTCACCGAAGGCCAGCCGTTGGCGACGCCACAAGTCAGCGGGATCATGGGCGCGGGCGGCGAGGACGTCAGCCCGCAACTGTCGTGGTCGGGATTTCCCGACGAGACAAAAAGTTTCGCGGTGACGGTCTACGACCCGGACGCCCCGACGGCATCGGGCTTCTGGCACTGGGCGGTGGCCAATCTGCCCGCCTCGGTCACCGAGTTGCCCGCCGGCGCGGGCGAGGGCAGCGACCTGCCGGGAGACGCGCTGACTCTGGTCAACGACGCCGGCGCCCGCCGCTACATCGGCGCGGCGCCGCCTGCCGGTCACGGGCCGCACCGCTATTACGTCGCCGTACACGCAGTCGACGTGGACAAGCTCGATCTCGGTGAAGATGCCAGCCCGGCGTACCTGGGTTTCAACCTCTTTCAGCACGCGATTGCGCGAGCCGTGATCCACGCAACCTACGAGCAGAGCTGACCGGCAACGCGCCCCGTGGGTGTGTGTTAGTGCTGCCGGGCGGCAGGGTCCGTAGCGAGCAAGCTTCCCGGCGGGGGCAGTTGGCGAACGTGCGAATGGAATTCGTCGCGCGCGCGTTGCAGCGTCGACTGGGTGCCGGGGTCGACGTGCGGCAGGTGCAATACCGGCTGCGCGGATGGAACGGTCCGCGCATGGATCCGGTGCGCGACGCCGAACGTGCCCTCGAGGACATTGCGCGCCAATGCGAACCGGGCAACATTGCGCTCGTTGGCCATTCGATGGGTGGCCGCGTCGCCGCGCACTTGGCCGCCGCTGGCGGCGTCGGCGCGGTGGTGGCGCTCGCGCCGTGGTGGGAGCATGACGACGGCGACTTGATCCCCGTCCACACCAGGCTGTTGGTCGTCCATGGCACGGCGGATACGATCACCGACCCCGACAAGTCGCACGCTCAAACCACGCGGGCTTGCCGACGCGGACTCGATGCGCAATGGGTGGGCATTGAAGGGGTCGGTCATCATATGGTGCGGCAATGGCATGAATGGCACCGTCTCACTGCGGATTTCGTCACAAGGCAGCTGGCGCGCTGAACCCGCTCAACCGGATCCGACGGCCTCGCTCAAGGAGGAAAATCCGCCCTTGCGTAGGCGGATAGCGAGGCCGTCGTGAATGTGCTTGGCCCACAAGCCTCCACCGTAGATGAAGCCCGTATAGCCCTGCAGCAACGACGCTCCCGCGGTGATCCGGTCCCAGGCGTCGTCCACGGTCTCGATGCCCCCGACGCTGATCAGCGTGAGCCGGTCACCCACCCGGCCGTAGAGCCGCCGCAGCACCTCTCCGGCCCTTCGGGCCACCGGCGGTCCGGAGATGCCGCCGCTGCCCAGTCGCTCGACGCCTGGTGTGCTCAGCCCCTCGCGGGACACCGTGGTGTTGGTCGCGACGATCCCGGCCAAGCCGAGTTCGACTGCCAGATCGGCGATGTCGTCGATGTCGGTGTCGGCCAGATCGGGTGCGATCTTCACCAGGACCGGTCTTGAGGTTTCCTGCAGCACGGCGGACAAGATGAGACGCAACGATTCAACCGTCTGCAGATCGCGAAGTCCGGGCGTGTTCGGGGAGCTCACATTGACCACCAGGTATGCCGCATGCTGCCCGACCAGTCGCGCGCTGGCCCGGTAGTCGTCGGCCGCATCCTCGGGAGCGGTGATTTTGGTCTTGCCGATGTTGACTCCGATCGGCACATCGGGACGGTGCCGGGCAAGCCGGTGAGCCAACTCGGCGGCGCCGTGGTTGTTGAAGCCCATCCGGTTGAGCAGTGCGCGGTCGGCGGGCAGCCGGAACAGTCGCGGAGTCGGGTTACCCGGTTGCGCCTGGGCGGTCACCGTACCGACTTCGGCGTAACCGAAACCCAGTGCGCCCCAAGCGTTCAGCCCGGTTCCGTCTTTGTCGAATCCGGCGGCCAGGCCGAGCGGGCCGGGGAAGCGCACCCCGAATACCGTGCTGGCCAGCAGGGGGTCGACCGGCCCCAGCCTGCGGCTCAGTTGCCGCCGCATCGGTGCAGCGGCAGTCGCGCCGCGCAGCCCGGCGAACACCGTGCGGTGGACGCGTTCGGCGGGCACCAAAAACAGCAACCGGCGCAGCGTCGCGTAGGTTGCCGAAGTGTCGGGACCCACCGTCACAGATCCGGCTGATCGGGCCGGGCGCTGTCGAATCTCTCGGCGCGAGACTTCTTGCGCCGCAACAGCACGCGCCTACTTCCATCGGTGTAGAGCCGCACTCTGGTCAGCTCCCAGCCGCGGTACTCCGCTTCGATGGACAGTCGGGTCGAGGCGCTGACGCGGGTGACCTCCGGCGGAAGGCGCAGCGGCACCCACTCATACTCGTCGGATAGTTCGGTATCCCAGCCCACCGGCATCTGGCCACGGCGCGCTGTCAATGTGGGCCCGACGCCGCGTGTTCGATGATCTGGACGCCCTCGCCGCTGCCGGACACGACATACAACGTGCCCGTGGCATCGTCGAAGGCCAGCGCGTTGGGTTGCCGCACGGTTGGGTACCGTACCTTTTCCAGTGGTATTCCGGTTGACAGATCGTAACCAATGACGATATTCGCCGAAGTCTGCGACACCCAAGTCAGCCCGCGAGATCCGGTCACGCCGTAGGGGGACTGCGGCACCGGGTAGGCCTGGCGCAGGATCAGCGGCTCGACTCCGAACACGAGCAGTTGGCCGCCGCGGGTGTCGGTCACCAGCAATCGGCCAGCCGGGTCGGCGACCATGGTGGTGGCGCCCTGGCCGGCGCGTAACGACTGCCCGATTCTGCCGTCGGCGCCGATCGTCGTCACCGACGTCTGTTCGCGATCCAGTATGGCAACGGTATCACCCTGTGCTGCAAGCGAATCGACGCTCGCCCGGACGTTCGTGCGGCGACCGTCGGTTGCGCCGGGTGCGAGTGTGAACAGCGCGCCGTCGGCCGTGCCCAGCACGATCGCGCCGTCGGAAAGCCGGGTGATCGCGGTGAAGTCGACGTTGTCAGCGTCGTGCACGCCGACCCGGACGGCCCGGCCGGCCGTCAGATCGACGACGAAATAGCCGCCGTGCGTGGACAGATATGCGTTGCCGTTGTTGTCGCCGGTCAGCCCGGTCGCCGGGCCGGGCACGTCGATCACCCGCTGCGATGGTTGCTGAAAGCTCAGCGTGACGATTTTCGCCGGTGCTGAGGGCCCGGGCCCGAGGCTCAGCGTGACCAGCGACGCGGTCCGGCCGTCGAAAATCGCGGTCCGCGGCCGGCCGTCCAATGCCTGGACCACACCCGCCGGGGCGTGAGATGTCTGCGGTGAGTCGGCCGGCTGAGCCGGCGCCAGCGTGGGCGGCGAGTCGTCCAGGGTTTTGCCTGAACATGCTGCCACCGGCAGCAGCGAGAACAGCAGGCCGATGACCTGCGCAACAGGCAGGTAAACGCCATGTTTACGGTCTGCGGGCATGGGGTAAATTCCGACCAATCTGGGGGCTAGCCGGTTAGAAAGGGGTGGCCCTGTTGCGTTCCGATCCTATGGACGATTGTCCGCGGTGGCTCGGGCTCATCGCGTTCAGCGGTAATTTACGGCGAGGTAAGGTCACGATATGAGCGCGGCCGAAAATGGTCAACTCTCTGACGGAGAGTTCGCTATCGAGGACATGTGGCTGGGCGTATTCTCGGCAAAGGTGCTGGCCAGTGGGTTCGGACAGGTAGGTGACGGCCGCAGCTTCGCATTCCGCATCGAAGGCAAATCGCTGGTGGTCGAGGTGTATCGGCCCCGGCTCAAAGGTCCGGTGCCGCAGCCCGAAGACGTCGTCGCCACGGTTCGGCGCGACGTCGTCGACGTCGACATCACCGATGAGCGCAGCCTGAGTGCGGCCGTACGTGACGCGGTTGCGCTGGCTCACGCCGACAACTAGATCGTCGGCAGGGCTGTTTGGCCGCAGTCCCGCGAGCACCCGGTACGGTCGTCGTCGTGACTGCGACCCCGGCGATGTCTTGGTGGCAGATCGTCGTGTTGGCAATCGTGCAAGGTCTGACCGAGTTCCTGCCGGTGTCCTCTTCAGGCCACCTGGCGATCGTGTCGCGGATTTTCTTCGCCGGCGACGCGGGTGCATCGTTCACCGCGGTGACACAGTTGGGCACCGAGGCCGCCGTCCTGGTGTATTTCGCACGAGACATCCTGCGGATCATCACGGCGTGGTTTCGCGGACTGCTGGCCGCCGAGAACCGCACCACCGATTACCGGCTGGGCTGGTGTGTGATCATCGGGACGATCCCGATCTGTGTCCTCGGTCTCTTCTTCAAAGACGAGATCCGCTCGGGCGTGCGCAATTTCTGGGTGATTGCGACGGCTCTGGTGGTGTTTTCGATCGTGATCGCCCTGGCCGAGCGCCTCGGCCGGCAAAGCCGCGACGTCGATCAGTTGACCTGGCGCGACGCCGTGGTGGTCGGCATCGCCCAAACGCTGGCCCTGGTACCCGGGGTGTCTCGATCGGGGGCCACTATCAGCGCCGGGCTGTTTCTGGGGCTCGAGCGTGAGTTGGCCGCCCGATTCGGTTTCCTGCTGGCGATTCCAGCGGTGCTCGCCTCCGGCTTGTTCTCGCTGCCGGACGCCTTTCACCCAGTGCTGGAGGGAATGAGTGCGACCGGTCCGCAGCTGTTGGTGGCGACCGTGATTGCGTTCGTGGTCGGCCTGGCCGCGGTGTCGTGGTTCCTGCGATTTCTGGTGCGGCACAGCATGTATTGGTTTGTCGGCTACCGGGTGGTGGCCGGCGCGGCCGTGCTGATCCTGTTGGCGACTGGGGTGGTGAGCGCAACATGACCGTTCTTCTCGTGCGGCACGGCCGGTCCACGTCGAACACGGCGCACGTGCTGGCCGGTCGTTCCGAGGGCGTCGAGCTCGACGACAAAGGCCGTCAGCAAGCCGCTGAGCTGGTCGAACGGATCGGTGAGCTGCCGATCCCGGCGGTGGTGTGCTCACCGCAACTGCGCTGCCGGCTCACCGTCGAACCGCTCGCCGAGAAACTCGGTGTCGACCCCGATAGTCGACGATCGATTCGCCGAGGTCGACTACGGCGAATGGACCGGTCGCAAGCTCGGCGAGCTGTTCAAGGAGCCGCTGTGGTCGGTGGTCCAGGCGCATCCCAGCGCCGCGGTGTTCCCCGGCGGTGAGGGTCTGGCCGAGGTGCAGACCCGCGCTGTGGCCGCGGTCCGGGAGCACGACGCCCGGCTTGCCGAGCAGCACGGCGCTGACGTGCTGTGGCTGGCCTGCACGCACGGCGATGTGATCAAGGCGATCCTCGCCGACGCGCTCGGCTTGCATTTGGACGGCTTTCAACGAATTTCCGTCGATCCGGCATCGATCAGCGTGATTCGGTACACCAAGCTCCGCCCGTTCGTGCTGCACGTCAACCACACCGGCGGCGGCCTGACGTCCGCCTTGACCGCCGCACCCCCTTCTGGCGGCGACACGCCCGCCGAGGACGCGGTCGTTGGCGGTTCGACCGAGCTGAGAGTTCACGGCTCAGCCGGGAATCTGCCGGTATTTTGGAATTGCCATGTCTCGTGCGATACACGTCTTCCGTTCACCCGACCGATTCGTCGCCGGGACCGTTGGGCAACCCGGAAATCGCACGTTCTACTTGCAGGCCGTGCACGACGCCCGAGTGGTGTCGGTGGTCTTGGAAAAGCAGCAGGTGGCGGTGCTCGCCGAGCGCATCGACGCGCTACTCGTCGAAGTCAACCGGCGCTTCGGCACCCCGGTGCCGCCGGAAACCGGCGAGGTCGAGGATCTCAGCCCGCTGATCACGCCGGTCGACGCGGAATTCCGGGTTGGCACCATGGGTCTGGGCTGGGATTCCGAGGCGCAGACCGTCGTCGTCGAGTTGCTGGCCGTGCAGCGACACCGAGTTCGACGCGTCGGTGGTTCTCGACGACGCCGATGAAGGCCCCGACGCCGTGCGGGTGTTTCTGACGCCGGAGTCGGCGCGTGAGTTCGCCACCCGGTCCAATCGCGTCATCTCCGCGGGCCGGCCGCCCTGCCCGCTGTGCGACGAGCCGCTGGATTCCGACGGACACATCTGCGCGCGGACCAACGGCTACCGTCGCAGCGCGTTACTCGCGGCCCGACGATGACGCCGAGGCATGACAAGCGCGAGGTCCTGCAGCGCGGCGAGCTGACGGTCCTCGGACGCATCCGCTCGGCAAGCAACGCCACCTTTCTGTGCGAAGCGACGCTGGACGACGACACGCGTGCACTGCGTGTACAAGCCGGTCGCGGGGAGCAGCCGCTGTGGGACTTTCCCGACGGCACATTGGCGGGCCGCGAGGCTCGGCGCGTATTTGGTGTCCACGCGTTGGGCTGGAACATCGTGCCCTACACCATCATTCGACACGGTCCCGCCGGTCCGGGCATGGTGCAGCTCTGGATCGACCAGCCCGGCGACGCGACCGACTCGAGAACCGGAACCCGGGTCTCGATCTCGTCGACCTGTTGCCGGCGGACAGCCGGCCGCCCGGCTACCTCCCGGTCTTGCGGGCCTATGACTACGCCGGCGACCCGGTCTCGCTCGTCCACGCCGACGACATCCGACTTCGCCGCATGGCGGTGTTCGACGTGCTGATCAACAACGCGGATCGCAAAGGCGGGCACGTGCTGCGTCGGTGTCGACGGCGATGTGTACGGCGTCGACCACGGGCTGTGCCTGCACGTCGAGGACAAGCTGCGCACGGTGCTGTGGGGATGGGCCGGCACAGCCGCTCGACGAGAAAACTCTGGAGAAGGTGGCCTGTCTGCTCGACGCGGTGGACGGTCCGCTCGGTGAAGCGCTGAGCGAGCACGTCACCAGCGCCGAAGTTGCGGCGCTGCACCTGCGGGCCCGCGGCATTGCTGGAAACCCGGTGATGCCCGGCCCGGATCGGCATCGGCCGATTCCTTGGCCGGCGTTCTAGGCATGGCGCGACGATTCGACCTGTCGGTCGATGCTCCGGTCGGTGTGGGCGACATCTTGTCAGCGTTCGCCGACGACGAATATTGGCGGGCACGGCTGGCCGCCTTCGAGAGCGGCACGGCGACGCTACCGGCCTGACCATCGAGCCGGATGGGGCGGTGACTGTGCAGCTCGCGGTCAGACTGCTCGCCGATCGGCTGCCGGCGGCGGTCACCAAGCTGGCCGGCGGCGACCTCGCGATGGCGCGGACCGAGCGATGGAGTTGGATCGACGCCGAACAGGCTTGCGGCGCAATCGAAGTCGCCGTGCCGCGGGCACCGGTCAGCGCGCACGGCGAGGTCCTGTTGAGACCGTTGCCGACCGGGGTCGCAGCTGCGCTTCAGCACCACCGTCGAGGTCAGGATGCCGCTGGTCGGCGGGCTCATCGAGAACTTCATCATCGGCCGCCTCGGCGACGACATCGGTGCAGTTCAGCGATTCACCAACGAGCTGGATCGCGAGCGAACCGCTGACACTCGGCGATACTGGAGCGGTGAATCCGGCCGCGCACCCGCTCAGCGACGCCGCGCTGGCCGCTGACCTCGCCGAAGAAGCCGGCCAGCTGTTGCTGGCGGTGCGCGAGCGCGTCGGCTTCAGCCACCCGTGGCTGCTCGGCGACGAAGGCGACATGCAGGCCAACGCGCTGCTGCTCAAGCGGTTGCGCGCCGAGCGCCCGAGCGACGCGGTGCTCAGCGAGGAGGCCTACGACGACCTGATCCGGGTGCGAGGCCGACCGGGTGTGGATCGTCGACCCGCTGGACGGCACGCGCGAGTTCTCCTGGCAGGGCCGCGCCGACTGGGCGGTACACGTCGCGTTGTGGCAGCGTCACGGCGGCCCGAATGGGAGATCACCGACGCCGCGGTCGCCCTGCCCGCGATGGGGGAGCTGTACCGCAGCGACACCGTCAGCGCACCCACGACGCCGCTGTCCGGGCCGATCCGCATTACCGCCAGCTCCAACCGGCCTCCCGCGGTGCTGTACCACCTGGCCCGACAGCTGGACGTCGAGTTCGTTCAAATCGGTTCTGCCGGAGCCAAAGCGATGTCGGTGATACGCGGCGACGCCGATGCCTACATCCATGCCGGCGGCCAGTGGGAGTGGGATTCGGCCGCCCCGGCGGGCGTGATCCTGGCCGCGGGCATGCACGCCTCGCGGCTGGACGGGTCGGAGATGATCTACAACCGGCCCGATCCGTACCTGCCCGACTTCCTGATGTGCCGCGCCGAAGTTGGCCGACCTGCTGCTGGGTGCCATCCGGCTGGCGAGCTGATGGACGGCTGGGCCGTTGCTCGGCCCGCATCGTCGCCGGGCCTAAAGTCGACGGCATGCAGTCGTGGGTTTCGGCGCCCGTACCGGCGCTGGCTGGACGCGGCCCCGAGCTTCGGTTGTACGACACCTCCGATCGCCAGGTCCGCCCGGTGGCGGCCGGACCGACAGCCACCATGTACGTCTGCGGCATCACTCCGTACGACGCCACCCACCTGGGCCACGCCGCGACCTACCTGACGTTCGATCTGATCCACCGGATCTGGCTGGACCTCGGACACCAGGTGCACTACGTCCAGAACGTCACCGACGTCGACGATCCGCTGTTCGAGCGGGCCGACCGTGACGGCATCGACTGGCGCGACCTCGCGGCCCGTGAAGTCGCGCTGTATCGCGAAGACATGGCCGCGCTGCGGGTCTTGCCGCCGCGCGAATATGTGGCGGCGACCGAGGCGGTCGCCGAGGTCGTCGAGCTGGTCGAAAAGATGCTGGCCTCCGGGGCGGCCTACGTCGTCGACGACGCCGAATTCCCCGACGTGTACTTCCGCGCCGACGCCACGCAGCGAGTTCGGCTACGAATCCGGCTACGACCGCGACACCATGCTCACGCTTTTCGCCGAACGTGGCGGCGACCCGGACCGCGCCGGGCAAGACCGATCAACTCGATGCGCTGTTGTGGCGCGCCGAGCGGCCCGGCGAACCGAGTTGGCCGTCGCCGTTCGGCCCTGGCCGACCCGGATGGCACGTCGAGTGTGCGGCGATCGCGCTCAGCCGCATCGGCAGCACGCCTGGACATCCAGGGCGGCGGCAGCGACCTGATTTTTCCGCACCACGAATTCACCGCCGCGCACGCCGAATCCGTCAGCGGCGAAAGGCGTTTCGCCCGACACTATGTGCACGCCGGCATGATCGGCTGGGACGGTCACAAGATGTCCAAGAGTCGCGGCAACCTGGTGCTGGTATCAGGTCTGCGCGCTGACGGCGTCGAGCCGGCGGCCATCCGGTTGGGCCTGCTGGCCGGGCACTACCGCGCCGACCGGGACTGGGGGCCGCAGGTGCTGGAAGACGCAGGCGCGCGCCTGCAGCGGTGGCGGGCCGCGACCGGTCACTGCCCGCGGGCCCGGACGCCGCCGACGTCGTCGCCCGGGTGCGCCGCTATCTGGCCGACGATCTCGATACGCCCAAAGCGCTTGCCGCACTTGATGGTTGGACTACGACGCGCTGGAATACGGCGGCCACGACAGCGAGGCGCCGGCGTCGTGGCGACGGTCGTGGATGCGCTGTTGGGAGTGGACCTGTCGTCAGCGCGGTAGCAACGGGTAGGTTGCCGCCATGACGTCAGTTAACTCGCAAGTCGTATTCATCACCGGCGGTGCCCACGGGATCGGCGCCGAGGTGGCCCGTCGTTTGCACGCCAAGGGGGCCAAGTTGGTGCTGACCGACGTGGATGCCGCCGCACTGTCGGCGATCTCCGGCGAACTCGGCGGCGACGAGCGGGTCCTCACCGTGGTCGCAGATGTTCGCGACCTGGCCGCAATGACTCTGCCGCCGAGCAGGCTGTCACGAAATTCGGCGGCATCGACGTGGTGGTTGCCAACGCCGGCATCGCGAGCTACGGATCGGTGCTGCAGGTCGATCCGCTGGCGTTCCAGCGGGTCATCGACATCAATCTGGTCGGCGTCTTCCATACCGCGCGCGCCACGCTGCCCGCGGTGATCGGCCGCAAAGGTTACGTCCTTGATCGTCTCGTCGCTGGCAGCGTTCGCGGCCGCGCCCGGCATGATCCCCTATGACGCGTCGAAGGCCGGCGTCGAACACCTGGCTAACGCGCTGCGATTGGAAGTCGCCGGCCATGGGGTCACCGTCGGTTCGGCGCACATGTCCTGGATCGACACGGCGCTGGTCCGCGACAGCAAGGCCGACCTGCCGTCCTTTACCGAGCTGCTGTCGAAGTTGCCCTGGCCGCTGAACAAAACCACGTCCGTCGACGACTGCGCGAAGGCGTTCGTCAAAGGCATCGAGCACCGCAAGCGGCGGGTCTACTGCCCCGGTTGGGTCGGTTGGCTCCGCTGGCTCAAACCGTTGCTGTCGACGCCCATCGGCGAGAACGCCGTGTCCAAGACGGCGACCGAACTGCTGCCGCGGATGGACGAGGAAGTCAAAGCGCTGGGCCGATCCACCAGCGCCTACAACCAGGCGCTGGAGAAGCCTAGGTTCGACGACGACGACCCGCAGCGCTCGGCCTGCGCCGAGTTTGCGATCGCCGCTAACGTCCGTACCCGGGACGCCGACGGCGCAGGTAGCGCTCGAACTCGGCGGCCAGCGCATCGCCGTCGATCTTGCCCAGCGCCTCGCTCATGTCGACCTCCGCATCTCCGCGCTGCTCCAAAGACTGCACATACTCGGGATCTCGTCGTCATCGGTGGTCATCTCGGTGACCGCGAGCTCCCATTCCTCGGCCTGGGCGGGCAGATCGGCGAGCGGCACCTCGATGTCGAGCACCTCCTCGACGCGGCGCAGCAGCGCGACAGTCGCTTTCGGGCTGGGTG
>CAWICO010000010.1:0-170458 GCA_963834615.1 uncultured Actinomycetota bacterium | reverse complement strand
TTGAGCCTGTTCGGCCCGGTTTGTTTCGAACCACGAAGGGATACTCGACGGACCAGGTGCTGTCGCAACAGTTGCGCGAACGGGGGTTCTGACATTGCACCGGATCGGCAGTCAAGCGCACGTCAGCCCACGGGCGGCGCCGTGAGCGGCCCTGACAGGATCGGCGGCGAGCCCGAGACTCTCACAAGAATCGCCAACGGATTCGGACGGTTACGGCTTTCCCGCGCGCCTCTGGCGCGCACTGGATCGCCGTCGGCCCGCCCGGGGTGGATCGGTTGCATCGGTGGCGTAGCCCGCTCCGCGGACTGTGGCTGACATCGGTGTTCGGCTCGGTTCTGCTGGTCACGCTACCTGTCGGTGATCCTCACGGGTTTGGTTTCGTACATCGTGTACGCGCCTCAATTCAACACGGCAGTTCCGGCCGATGTGGGATGGCTGAAGCTACCGACTTTCGATTGGCCGACTCGCCCTCCGGGCGGAGCCATAATGAGCACGCCACTCGGCGTTCCTATAGTGCCGACACGACCGGGCGACACCGAAACGCCGACCCCGGCCACCGGTCCGCTGATCGACAGCTACGGACGGGTCGCGACGGATCTGCGGGTGTCGTTGACCGACCGTTGCAATCTTCGGTGTGCCTACTGCATGCCGGCCGAGGGCGTGCCGTGGTTGCCCGCCACGCAGTTGCTCCAACCCGACGAAATCATCCGGCTGATGCGAATCGGCGTCACCCGTCTCGGCATAACCAAACTGCGACTCACGGGTGGAGAGCCATTGTTGGCCATGCACCTCGAAGAGATCATCGCCGCAGCTGCGGTCCTACGGCCGCGGCCGGAAATCGCACTCACCACGAACGGTGTTCGGCTCGCCGAGCGTGCGGAGGCATTGGCGCGAGCCGGCTTGGACCGCGTGAATGTGTCGCTGGACAGTATCGATCGCGCACATTTCGCGACGATCACCCGTCGTGACCGGCTCGATGACGTGCTGGCCGGTTTGGGTGCCGCGCATGCAGCCGGGCTGCGACCGGTGAAGCTGAACGCCGTGCTAGACGCTCGGACTGGGCTTGACGACGCGATATCACTGACGCGCTTCTGTCTTGATCACGATTACCAGCTACGCATCATCGAGCAGATGCCGCTAGATGCTGGCCATCAGTGGAGCCGTGACGCGACGATCACCACAGTCCAGGTGCTTGCAGAACTGCGGTGCCACCAGTTCATCGTGGAACCCGATGCGAAGCTCCGCGGTTCGGCGCCGGCAGCGTTGTGGCGGATTACCGATCCCACGACCGGCCGCACCGGAAAGCTTGGGGTTATCGCCTCGGTGTCGAAACCCTTCTGCTCGAGCTGCGATCGCGTCCGGTTGACCGCCGACGGTCAGCTCCGCAGTTGCCTGTTCAGTGTCGAGGAGACCGATTTGCGCGGGCTGCTGCGCGGCGGCGCCGACGACAGCGCGGTCGAGACGGCGTGGCGGGCCGCGATGTGGGGCAAACCCGCAGGTCACGGCATCAATGACCCCGACTTTGTTCAACCGGCACGCCCGATGAGTGCAATCGGCGGCTGAGGTGACGGGTGAAGCGTCCAGGCCGGTCCGCATCACTGTCCGGTATTTTGCTGCCGCCCGGGCCGCGGCAGATTCCGATGCCGAGGAGCTAGCTGTAAGTCCCGGCGTTAGTGTCGAAGAGTTCGTCGGCGGTCTGGCGCGCCGCAGCCCGGAAATGGCCCGTGTGCTGCTCCGGTGCTCGTTTCTCTGCGACGGGCTGGCGATCCGGGATCGGGCTCAATTGCTGCGGGAGGGCAACACCATCGATGTGCTGCCGCCGTTTGCCGGAGGATGACGGGGGGCGACTACGCCGAGCCCACCCATTCGTCGGTTCCGTCAGCGAAGAATTGGTGCTTCCACACCGGTAGCTGTGCCTTGATTGCATCCACCAGCCGAGCACAGGTGTCGAATGCTGCGTGGCGATGATCGCCGGCGACCGCGACGACCAACGCGGGTTCGCCGACCTGCAAGGCACCGACCCGATGGGTGGCCGCGACAGCTCGCACCCCGCGAGACTGTGCGGCGACCTCGGTCACGATCTCGGCGATGACATCGGCGGCCGACGGATGCGCCGAATATTCGAGCCTCATCACCTGACGGCCACCATCGTGGTCGCGAATCACGCCCGCGAACCCGACGACGGCTCCCGCTGCCTGATGGCTCACTAATTCCTCGTGTTCGGCGAGCAGAATCGGACCATCGGTAATCGCGGCCCGCGCTACCAACGTCATCGTCGGTCGTCGTCGTGGTCGAATCGGCCCGGCGCGAGGTGCCGCGACACCGGCCTCAGGTTCATGAATTCCAAACATAGACCCCGAAGTTGCGGTTTCGTTGACCTGCAGATGGACTGGGCTCCTGAGGGCGCAGCCGTGAACTATGCGTAGATGATGGACGATTGGGAGCATGCGATCGGTTGAGGAGCATCAGCGCATCGTCGCCGGGCTGATCGTCGCCCGGCCCGCTGCTACCGCCGCAGTGGCTGATGCAGCCGGTCTGGTGTTGGCCGACGAAGTGATTGCACCGGTATCGCTGCCGATCTTCGACAACTCCGCGATGGACGGCTACGCGGTGCGCGCAGAAGAGGTGGCAGCAGCGACGGCGGCGAATCCAGTGACACTGGTTGTGGCCGAAGATATTCCGGCCGGTCGCACCGACATCCCCGTGCTCGAGCCGGGCACGGTGCACCGCATCATGACCGGCGCGCCGATCCCCGCCGGGGCGACGGCGGTAGTTCCCGTCGAGGCCACCGACGGGCACGCCGACGTCGTCACGATCAACGAACCCAGCGCAGAGGGACGCTACATCCGCTGCGCCGGCGAAGACGTCCGGGTGGGCACCACTGTGTTGCGCGCCGGGCAGGTGGTCACTCCGGCGGTCGCCGGGTTGGCTGCGGCGCTGGGGCTGCACGAGCTGAAAGTGTTGCCGCGGCAGCGGGTGCTGGTGATTTCTACCGGATCAGAGCTCGTCTCTCCAGGTCGGCCGCTGCAGGCCCGGGCAAATCTACGAGTCGAACTCGATGATGCTTGCCTCCGCCGTCCGCGAGGCCGGAGCCGACGTGGTCGCCACAGTCATCACCAATGATGATGTCGCACAGTTCGTCTCAGTGCTGGATCGGTACGCGGCCGAGTCGGATCTGATCATCACCAGCGGCGGCGTCAGCGCCGGAGCTTACGAGGTGGTCAAGGATGCGTTCGGGCGCGCCGGCGACCATGGGGTGGAGTTCGTCAAGGTAGCCATGCAGCCGGGGATGCCGCAGGGCGCGGGCCGGGTGGCCGGGACCCCGATCGTCACCGTGCCCGGTAACCCGGTCAGCGCGCTGGTGTCCTTCGAGGTGTTCATCCGCCCGGCGCTGCGTTCGGCCATGGGGTTGCCGGCTCGGTATCGGCAGCGACGATCCGCCGTGCTCACCGAAACGTTGACGTCGCCGCCCGGCAAGCGCCAGTTTCGGCGCGGAGTCTTCGACGCCGCTGCCGGCACCGTCGCGAGCTCCGGCCCGCCGGGTTCACACCATGTGCGATGGCTGGCGTCGGCGAACTGCCTGCTGGACATCCCTGCCGATGTCGTGGAGATGCCTGTCGGCTCCCGGCTGCAGATCTGGGACCTCAGCTGACGCTCCGTAAGATGACTGGGTGCCACCACGCTCCCGCCCCTCCGACGAAGTGACGTCGGGCCCGCTGTCGCATCTGGATGAACGAGGCGCGGCACACATGGTCGATGTCACCGAGAAACCGGCTGCAGACCGCACCGCCGTGGCGGCGGGTTCGCTGCGCACTTCTGCGGAAGTGATGCGGTTGATCTCCGCGGACGGGCTGGCGAAAGGAGACGCGTTGGCCACCGCGCGGGTGGCGGCCATTCTGGCAGCGAAGCGCACCAGCGACCTGATCCCGCTGTGCCATCAACTGGCCCTCACCGGCGTCGACATCGAATTCGCCATTGGCGAAACCGATGTCGACATCACAGCGACGGTGCGCAGCACCGACCGCACCGGCGTCGAGATGGAGGCGTTGACCGCAGTGGCGGTGGCCGCCCTGACGCTCTACGACATGGTCAAAGCGGTCGACCCCGCTGCGCGAATCGACGACATCCGGGTACTTCGCAAGGACGGCGGCCGCCGTGGAGCCTGGGTGAGGTGATGGCCGGCAGATCGGCGCGAGTCATCATCGCCTCCAGCCGCGCCTCGGCCGGGGTGTACGAGGACCGTTGTGGACCGCTGATCGTCGAATGGCTTGCGCAGCATGGGTTCTCGTCGGGTCAACCGGCGCTGGTCGCTGACGGTGACCCGGTCGGCGAGGCGCTACGCGAAGCGCTCGCCGACGATGTCAACCTGATCGTCACGTCCGGCGGCACCGGCATTTCGCCCTCCGACGACACCCCGGCCCAGACTCAGGCGGTGCTCGACTACGAGGTTCCGGGACTGGCCGACGCTATCCGGCGGTCCGGCCTGCCGAAGGTACCGACCTCGGTGCTCTCGCGGGGCGTATGCGGGGTAGCCGGGCGGACTCTGGTGATCAACCTGCCTGGATCGCCGGGTGGGGTCAGCGACGGTCTCGGGGTATCGCCGAAGTGCTCGACCACGCGCTGGACCAACTTGCAGGTAAAGACCACTCGCGCTGACCGGGACCGTCTGCACGCTCAATTCGGTTGAGCGGGTTCCGCATCAGCCGGCCGGGGAGTGGCGTCATCGCCGTTGCGGCGCGCCTTCCAAGCCCGAACCCAGCGGGCCGCCCACCACATGAGGAGAGCCCCGAGCAGAGCGATGGCGAGATTGCTGAGAAAACCGGTGATCCCGACCGCAAGGGCCAGCGCCCACTGCGCCGGGCCCCGTAGATCTTTGAGCAGTGCAATGTGCATGATGCCGGCGACCGTCAGCAGACCTGCCAGGATCGGCACTGGAAACCCGGATAGCGCGGTAGCCAGACTCGCTCCCACCGCGAGCGCAAGCGCGATCAGAACGCCGCCCAGCATGATCGGCGCGCCGCCGCTGCGGGCGCCGAAGCTGCGGTGCGCCGTCATCCCCCCGGCGCCGTGACAGACCGGCATACCGCTGATCCCGCCGGCGACAAGGTTGGCGAGACCGAAGGTGATTGCCAGGCGTCCCGGACGCACCCGTCGGGCGGCATCGCCGAAGTAGGTGCGGGCCGCGTCCGCCGTTGCCAAGCACGAGTTGGCGAACGACAACGGCAACTGCGGCAGCACCAGCGCGACCGCCGCGGCACTGAATGCGGCCCAACTCAGGTGCGGATGGTGCACCGCCGACGGACCGAAGTTGACTGAGCCTCGATACGTCAGTGCCACCGCCACCCCTGCCAACACGACGAGCAGCAGCGTGATCTGGCGGCGCCGCAGCAGCAGCGCCGCAGCGATGACGACCGCGGTGGCACCCCCCAGCCACCAGATCGAGTGCCGGTGGTCGGTGAACGCTTTCGGGGTCGCGGACACCAGCTTCCACGCCAACTGACAGAACAAAAGTCCCACCGATAGCTGAATCCCCCGGATGATCGGCTGAGGGAACACTGTGGCGACCCGATCCAACAGGCCCGACGCCCCGAGCGCCACAAAAATGATTCCCATCAAAATGGCACCCGCGGCGATGTCATCGGAGCCGAAACCGTGCGCGATTGCGATCGCCCCGAATGCCTTCAACGGCTGCACCGGTACTGGAAGCCGATACACCAAGCCGGCCACCACATAGAGCAGTCCGGCCGGCAGCAGCACCGCCGTCGGCGTGAGGCCGTTCTTCACGATCAATGCCACCGCGATCGGCACCAGCACACCCAAATCGCCGACCGCCCCGGCTAATTCCGCCCGGTCGAACCGAAACCGACCACCATCGGAGTGCAGCTGAGGTGTCGCGGTGCTGACCATGCGAGCACTGTAACGCCGTGGCTACCAGTTGGTGAGGATGAAATGATTGATGGCGAGGGCGCCGACGACGTTGGCGGCCAACCACCAACGGTGGGTGGAGGAGGGCAGCAGGGCCGGCGCCGCGGTCAACCACACCATGAACGGCAGCCAGATGCGTTCGGTCTCGGCTTTGCTGAGCATGCTCAGGTCAGCGCATAGGATTGCCGTCACTGCGGCCAGTGCCAGAAGATGCAGCCCGGAGCGCCGGCGGATAGCGGCGAGATCGAAGACTCGAGCCAAACCGGCCACGCTGCCTACACCAATTGCGCACGCGACCGACGCCAGATTCGCCCAGCCCCAATACTGGAACGGCCGGTTCACCGCGATGCCTTGCCAATAACGTTGCTGGACAAGGGTATAACCGTCGAACCAACAGAACCCAGTCACTGCGAACGCCACCACTACCGCGATCGCGGCGGGCACCGCGGCTGCCAACGCGGCAAGCGCCGAGCGGCGACTGTGCACAGCAATGAGCGCCGCCAACGCGGGCAGTCCCATCAGCATCAGCCCGTAGTTCAAGAAGATCGCCCAGCCGAGCAGCAGCCCAGCAGCGGTCGCAACGAGGATCGGCCGGCGCGCAGTGCGACTCGCCGCGAGCGCCAGCAGCGCGATGCCCCAGGCGGCGACGCCGGCGAAGTAAGCATCCGCAGAGACGGCAATCCAGATCGCGGTCGGCGCCATCGCGACGAACGGCGCGGCCATCCGTGCGGTGGGCTCATCGGACACGGCGCGCACCGCGACGATCACGGCGGTCGCTGCGCTCGACCCGACCAGCAGGCACAACGCTCCCGCCCAAGCCCCGCCGCTCAACCCGATGCGGTCGAGCCAGACGAACGTCAGCAACGCACCGGGTGGGTGCCCGGACACATGGGTCATCCACGAATGGGGCTGAAAATCAAGGATGCGGCTGGAAAAGGTGCGAAGCATCTCCGGTATATCGGTGATCGTCGGCACTTGACGCAGATACTCGTGGCGGGCCGTCAATCGCCCGGCGAACCCGAGCTGCCAGCCGTCGATCATCGCCAGCGCAAAGGCCCACCCGCACGAGGTGGCCCAGGTGACGAGTTCGAGGGCCCGCCACGACAGTCGCTGCGCCAGGCCGGGGCCCCACAGCACCGCTGCGATACCGATGGCGGCGGCCGCGATGCTGCCCCAACCGACATGCACTTTCCACCAGCCGAAAATCGGTGCGGTGCCTGCGTAATCGTGGATCTGCTGGGGCGTGCTGTGAATCAAGGGGGTGACGATGCCCAAGCGCAGATGTGGCACCACGAAAGCCGCTACAACTAATGCGGCGCCCAGCGCCACCGCGACTGCTTCGCGACGTCCGACCTTCACAACAACCCCCTACTGCGATTGTGTGCTCGCGCTGTCAGGCTCAGCAGCGCTGTAAGAGTCGGTCTGATGTAGGCGCCGCTCGGTGGCGGCAAGCCGGACGGCGTAGGTGAGCGCACTGAGGCCGTACAGGGCGGCGACCAGGAGCAGCCAGCGGCCGTAAAAGGGTTGCTGGTTCTGCCCGGTGGCCGCGACGTAACTGGATTGCCCCTGTTGGATGATTCCGGGGAAGAACAGCAGCAGCGATAATCCGGTCGCCAGCGTGGGGACGCGGAGGTAATTGAGGGGCGACACCCGCGGCACCCTCGGTATGGGCCCGGCGCGTCGACCTCGCACGGCTGCAAGAGCACCCGTCACGGAGCGGTCGGCGAGTGCGTAGAGCGGAAACAGGACGAGGTCGTGGGCGATGACCGCGGCGAAAAACCAGACTGCGATCGACTGCCACCACACGGTGTGGTTCCACAATGCGTGCGGTCCGAGCACCGACACGACATATCCAGCCAGTGCCAGCGCGGCGATCGTCCCGATCAGATGTAAGGGATTACTTCCGTAGAAGGCAGAGAACCGGGCGAATAGTGCGCGCATGTCAGGGCGCTCCGAATTCGATTGACCGCACCCATTTGGTGTTGTGCACACCGGGCAACGCGGGCACGATGATGCGTGCCGGATAACCGTGATCAACAGACAGGTCGACGCCGTTGACCCGAAGGGCCAGCAGCGAATCCGGATTGCCCACCTGGTTGGCTTGCAGGACGGCGTGATTGAAGCCACCGAACCGCTCCAGTGAGCGCACGGTGGCCCGGCCGGGGTTGGGCGTCCCGGCCAGGGCGGCGAGATCGCAGAGACGCACTCCGCTCCACGTTTGGGTCGTCGACCACCCCTCGACGCAGGCGATCGGCAGTTCGGCGGTGTGCTGCGGCATCGCTTCGAGAGCGGCCCGGTCCAGCAGCATCTGTCCCGTAGGGCTCCGCAGGGTGAGTCGCCAGTCGCCGCCGACGTCGACAGCCGTGATCGCAGCGGCCGCAGCGGTCCGGTTCACCTGAAAATCGTTGGGGCCGTCGCCGCGACTGCGCCCGCGCGGCAGCAGCAGCGCCGCCCGGCGGCTGAACCCGCCGAGCGTTTGTCCGGCGCTGAGTACCGCGACGAACACTGCACCGCTGCCGACCAGTGCCAGCGCCCCGCGGCGGCTCACCGTCGGCGGTGCAGGATCGGTGGCGACCAACCCGTCGACGTCCGGTGGTTCGGGTCTGGTGTCGGCGCGCGAGGTGCGCTAGCACCGCGCGGAACGACAGAGACCGCAGACCGCTGACCATCTTCGGCAACTTGATCAGGACGTGGATGACGAAACCAGCGATGAAAACCCACGCTCCGAAATAATGCGCGGTGTAGAAGCTGAACCCGAATATGTAGTCGTACTGGATGTTGAGCACCCCGGTCGCGACCTCGAAAAGAATGCCGCCCACCAGCATCAACAATGACAACCGCTCCACAAGCTGCGCGATCGACCGCAATGGCGGCCACGCGAATAGCCGGGGAATGACCGACCAGAGTTTGGCCAGCACCACCGGGATGATGACAAGACCCAACCCGACGTGCACACCCTGGGTGAGGCGGTAGAGCCACGAGGGCCGGCTCGGCCAGTCGAAGGTGGGCAGCTTGAGCCATCCCACGTCATGAGGGATGGCTTGACCGAACTGCGGACCGTACGCGATGTAGGACAGCAATCCCGTCAGCGTCACTACGGGCAGCCCGACAAGCAGCACCGAGCCGAACACGGACGTCAGCCAGGGCCCTCGCAACGGACTTCGCCACCGCTGCAGCAGGGCGATCCCGGGCGGGCGGTGCCGCTCCAACGCACGCCACAGCGGTGCGGGGAATCCGTAGACCGGCTCGGTTACGTCGTGGACCCCACCCGCGCCGCGTGCTGCGCCAAGAAGATGCGTTTCAGCAGATTCCTCCGACGAACTCGGTGGCGGACTCGGGGCTGTCATCGAAGCCCGACTTTACTTCGGTGGTCATGCATGGGCGTGTTTTCGCCGGCTACCGATGCACGCCGCGACAATCCGCAGCTCTCAGTACTGCAATCACCCGGTCGTGGATCTCGACGACATCGCTCACGGTGAACCCGGCAGCGTGGGCGATCACGCCGAGCGCTCCGGCCCCGATGCGCGACCACGGAAACCAATGGCCCAGGTGTTGATCGGTTTCCCAGCGCAGTATCTCGTAACAGAACGCAGTGGCCGGAGGGTCGATCTCGACGATGACGACGCCGCCCTGCGCAAGAAGATCCGCAGCCCGCCTCAATGTCCGGACCGGGTCGCCACCGATACCGATGTTGCCGTCGGTGAGCAGAATCTGCTGCCAGCTGCCCTCGGCGGGCAACTGTGCGAACAGGTCGCGGCGAATCGCGGTTCCCCCGCGTCGGCGTGTCATCTCGACCGCGGCGGCCGAACTGTCGACCCCGAGTGCGGGCAACCCGCGCTGCTGCAAGGAAGCGATGAAGCGCCCGGGACCGCAGCCCAAGTCCAGCGTCGGGCGTGACGAACAATGCCCGAGTACGTGCTCGTCGGCGAGCCGATCCTGCGGTGTGGTGTGCGGCCCACCCATCCAGCGGGCCATCGGCAACTCACGTCGGTGTCCGTGATGATTGCGGGACCAGCACGAGCTGCCCGCTGCGGCCGATTGATAGATCAGGTCCGCCGATTTCACGGCGGGCGCCTCGCAGGCATCAGCCGTCATCGCGGCTCGCGACCTGTCCATCGCGCACAGGCCACCGGCGGTCTGGCCCGTTCGGGCGGCAGACGCTGCTCAGCCCGCAAGAGTATGACAACCTCCACCACCCACCCATTCGCATCATCAGGTATTTAACTCTATTCGGTACTGATCGCTGTGGGGATTGCCAGCAGAGCGATTTCAAAGCCGGTGGCCTTCCGGCCAGACGCGCCGATGGGCTTCCGCCTGAGCATCGCAGTGGCGATGGACCTCGATGCCTTGGCGTTTGGCATCGCGATGTTTCAGATCTAAAATCGCGCTCCCTCGTGGGGCCCTTGACGTCGAGACAGGCATGTCGGGCACAGTGAAGAAGTGAACTCGTGCTGCAAGCTGGTGTACTTGCTGGCGCTCGGTCCGCTGGTAGTCGGCTGCAGCGGGGACGTGGGGTCCTCCGCACGCGACACGACCCCGATCTCTGCGCGCGCCGCAAGACCTGCGGCCGAACCCGCGAATGCCGGGGCCCCGGCCGTGCCGCCGGCCGGCGCGGTGGTCGCGGTCGGCAATGCCCCCGAAGGCATCGTCATCGGACAGTCGGGGATCGGGGCTGTTGCGGTACGGAACCCGGACGGCGTCGCGCTGTTCGACGCCGTCACGGGTGCGGTACGTCAGACAGTTCCGACCAGGGGAGCGGCCCGGCATCTGAGCCTGGCCGGCCCGGACGGTCCGGTATTGGTGCCGCTGGAGGGTTCCAATGAATTGTGGGAGCTCGACCTCGCCGACGGCCGGGTGATGTCCACCGCAGCGGGTGTCGGCCGACAACCTCACGACGCGGCCCAGACGGCGGGGGGCACGATCGTCGTCACCAATGAGCTCGGCGGCGGCGTGCTGTTCGTGCGTGCTGCCACGGTGGTCGGATCACTTCCCGCCGGCCCCGTGCAGCCGGGCGGCGTCGCGGCGGTAGGCGATTACGCCGCAGTGGTCGACGTGCAGGGGAACGGGGTGTGGGTGTACGACGGCTCGACGCGCCGGCAGATGGCGCAGGGACCGGTCGGAGTGAAACCAACCCACACGGTGGCCATGTCCGGTGATCTGGCCGCTTTCGCGGACACTGACGGCGGCGCGGTCTTGGTCGAGCGCATTGACCCGCAGCTCAGCCAGGCCGCCAAGATCGATGCTCCGGGCAAACCCTATGGGCTGGCCTACGACGCGACACGCCATCGCCTGTACGTCACGCTGACTGCTGCCAACGTATTGCGGGTGGTCGACGTCTCGGATGCCACGAAGCCGCGGATCCTCGGCGATCTTCCGTCTGTGCGACAGTCTAATTCGGTCGCCGTCGACCCACGTTCGGGCAACGTGCTGGTGACGGGCAGCGACCCCGGTGGGGGCAGCGGTTTACAGATCATCACCGCGGATCTGCTACCGGCGGGCTGAGCAATCGAAGGGGAACCGTGAAGGTATTGCTGACCGGCGCAGCCGGTTTCATCGGTTCGCGGGTGGGTGCGGCGCTGCGCGCCGCCGGTCACGACGTGGTCGCCGTCGACCTCTTACTGCCCGCCGCGCACGGACCCCGGTCGGAGTTGCCGCCGGGATGCCATCAGGTCGACGTCCGAGACGGCGAGGCGCTGGCGCCGCTGCTGGCCGGCGTCGACCTGGTATGTCATCAGGCCGCGATGGTCGGGGCCGGGGTGGACGCCGCCGACGCGCCCGCCTATGGCGGCCACAACGACTTCGCCACCACTGTGCTGCTGGCGCAGATGTTCGCCGCCGGAGTCCGGCGGCTGGTGCTGGCGTCGTCGATGGTGGTGTACGGGCAGGGCCGCTACGCCTGCCCTGATCATGGACCGGTCGAGCCGCTACCGCGGCGGCGCGCTGACCTGGACGCCGGGATCTTCGAGCACCGGTGCCCGCTCGGCGGCGAGGAGCTGCAATGGCGGCTCGTCGACGAGGACGCCGCCCTGCGCCCGCGCAGCCTCTACGCGGCAAGCAAGACCGCGCAGGAGCACTACGCGCTCGCGTGGTCGGAGTCGACGGGCGGTTCGGTGGTGGCGTTGCGGTACCACAACGTCTACGGCCCCGGAATGCCGCGTGACACCCCGTATTCCGGGGTGGCCGCGATCTTCCGCTCGTCCATCGAAAAAGGCGAACCGCCAAGGGTTTTCGAAGACGGAGGTCAGATGCGCGACTTCGTCCATGTCGACGACGTCGCCGCCGCGAATGTCGCCGGGATGGCTGACCGTGACGGCTTCACCGCGGTCAACGTCTGCTCGGGACGGCCCATCTCGATCCTCGAGGTGGCCGCCGCATTGTGCGATGCCCGCGATGGCGCACTGTCCCCGGTCATCACCGGGCAGTACCGCAGCGGCGACGTGCGCCACATCGTCGCCGACCCCGCTCGGGCCGCCGACGTGCTGGGTTTCCGTGCGGCTGTCGATCCGCTCGAGGGCCTGCGGCAATTCGCGTTCGCGCCGTTGCGCTAGACGTTGCCCTAGGGTCGGACAGCATGCCACGACCCCGACGACGTCACTGTGGTGTTGCCCTGCCTCAACGAGGAGGAATCGTTGCCGGCGGTGCTGGCCGCGATTCCGGCCGGCTACCGGGCGCTGGTGGTGGACAACAACAGCACCGATGACACCGCGGGAGTGGCCGCCCGGCACGGCGCCGCGGTGGTCGTCGAACCGAGGCCCGGATACGGCGCGGCGGTGCACGCCGGAGTGGTCGCTGCGAGGACCCAGATCGTGGCGGTCATCGACGCCGACGGCTCGATGGATGCTGGTGAACTGCCCCGGTTGGTTGCCGCACTCGACCAGAGGCGCCGATCTGGTGATCGGCCGGCGACGGCCGACGCCCGGGTTGCACTGGCCGTGGGTCGCCCGAGTGGGCACCGTGGTCATGAGTTGGCGGCTGCGCACCCGCCATGGCCTGCCGGTGCACGACATCGCGCCGATGCGGGTGACCCGGCGCGAAGCATTACTGAATTTAGGTGTCGTCGATCGGCGGTCGGGCTATCCGCTGGAACTGCTGGTTCGCGCCGCCGCTGCCGGCTGGCGCGTGGTCGAGCTCGACGTCAGCTACGGCCCCCGCACGGGCGGTAAATCCAAGGTCAGCGGTTCCCTGCGCGGCAGCATCACCGCGATCCTGGACTTCTGGAAGGTGATTTCGTGACTGCCCTCCCGGTGACCCTGCTGGTGGTCGCCAAGGCACCCGAACCCGGCCGCGCCAAGACACGGCTCGCGGCGACCGTCGGCGACCGGGTTGCCGCCGAGATCGCCGCCGCGGCGCTGTTGGACACGCTGGACGCGGTAGCCGCTGCGCCGGTGACGGCGCGAGTGGTGGCCCTCACCGGAAACCTGGACGCCGCTGCGGGCGCCGCCGAGATCCGTCGTCGACTCGAGTCCTTCACGGTGATTCCGCAGCGCGGCAAGGAATTCGCCGACCGGCTCGCCAATGCGCACGCGGACGCGAGCTCAGCGTCCGGGGGAGACCCCGTGTTGCAGATCGGGATGGACACCCCCCAAGTGACAGCTGAGCTACTGGCAGGCTGCTCGCGGCGGCTGCTGCAGGCGCAGGCCGTGCTCGGACTGGCCTGCGACGGCGGTTGGTGGGTGCTCGGACTACAGACGCCGGCGGTAGCCGAATGCCTGCGGAGCGTCCCGATGTCTCAGCCCGACACCGGCGAGCTCACGTTGACGGCATTGCGCGACAACGGTATCGACGTGACATCGGTGGATGTTCTGACTGACGTCGACGTCGTCGACGATGTCGTCGCGGTGCGCAATGCCTGCGATCCGGCCAGTCGTTTCGCTCGGGTCACCCGATGCTGCCGGACTCTGAGGGCGCGAATGTAGCTGCTTGGCCCGTCAATCCGGTACGGTCCCGCCTAACGACAGGCCGCGGTCACCGGCGTTCGTACGTCCCGGTCAGTACACCGCGCGCCAGCACATGTCCGGCCATGAGCTTCTGCAACGCCTTCGCTGTGGTGATGCTCTCGGCGACCGGTTCGTCGAGCGCGAACACGAGAAACCGGTAGCGGTGCGGTCCGTGGCCAGGGATCGGCCGTGGGCCGGCATATCCCAGGTTTCGCAAACTGCCCGGGAGGAAACGGATTCCGGCGGTTCCCGGCTGCAACGCGCCAGTGTCAACCTGCTCGACGGTCGCCTCGATGACCGCAACGGTGTGCAGAATCGGCCGCGGAAGTGGGACGTCGACGTCGTCCATGATCAGCACCACCTGTCGGGTTCCCGGTGGCAGACCAGTCCAGCTCAGCTGGGGTGACGTGTTGTCACCCACGCCCTTGCCGGCGCTTGCCGTCGGCATCGCGGCGCCATCGCGGAACGCGTTGCTGGTGACGGCGATTCCATCGGGAGCCGCGAAAGCAGAACCGGCGAACGGACTTCGCTGCTCTCCGGCGCGGACGTTGCGTAGCAGCTTTCCGATCATGCGCCGCTGCCCGCGCCGCGGATCGCCACCGTGCTGGATCGCAACACCTCGCCCAGTTCGGCGGGCAAGTAACCCTGTGCCGCCAACCTCGGTAGCACGCCGCCGCTGGAGATGATGTCGAGAATCAGATCGGGCAGCTTTGTCACCGATCCCGACGCCTGGGTCGTCTCGTTGCGCCACTCGCCGGAACTCAGATCGAAAGTGCCGGTGTCGCCTTCGCTGAAGATCGTCGTCGCCTCGGGAAGCGTCATGGCGGGCAAGCCCGCGTTCACCGCGTTACGGAAAAACAAGGAGTTGAATTCCTCAGCGACCAGTCCGACGACGCCCAGTTCGGAAAACAATGCGGCGACCGGTCGCGACGATCCCACTCCGAAGTTTCTGCCTGCCAGCACGATGTCTCCTGGTGACACGTCGTCGGTCCATCCGGGGCGCACTTCGTAGAAAACGTGCTTGGCCGCCTCGGGTGGATCCATCTTCATCGCGAATGCCGGATACATGGCATCGGTATTCAGGTCGTCGCCGAACACCCACACCTTGCCGGTGATGGACAGTGTCATGCGGTCATGCTCCTTGCATCGGTGATGTAGCCGGTGAGCGCCGATGCGGCGACGGTCGCCGGTGAGGCCATGAAAATCTGCGCCTCGGTGCTGCCCATCCGCCCGGTGAAGTTCCGGGTGCTCGACGTCAGACACACTTCACCGGGTCCGACGACACCCATGTGGTAGCCGAAGCACGCACCGCAGGTGGAATTGGTGATCACTGCGCCGGCGTCGGCGATATCCTGCAGATAGCCACGCCGCATCGCCTCGCGGTACACCGCCTGGGATGCGGGTGTGACGAGCAGCCGGACGCCGGGGGCAACGGTGTTGCCGCGCAATATCTCCGCAGCGATTTCGAGGTCTTCGAGTTGACCGTTCGCGCATGACCCGATGAACGCCTGATCGATCTTCTGCCTTTCCATCTGCGACACCGGCAGGCCGTTGCGGCTCACCGTGCCCGGCCGGGCGACGTAGGGTTCCAGCGCGGCCAGGTCCACCCGTCGCACGTCCTGATACGCCGCATCGGAATCCGGTGCCGCAGAGTCGATATCCGGTGACGCCGCGTTCGTCGAGGAATGAGGTCAACACCTGGTCGGGCTCGAATGTGCTGAAGTCGGCCGACACCTCGGCACCCTGGGTGGCGATGGTGCGACGGTCGTGCATCGGAATGCTTGCCAGCCCGGGGCCGCCGAATTCCAGGTTGAGGTTCGCCGCGTCGCCGTACTCGTTGGCGATGTGCAGGAAGATGTCCTTGCCGCTGACCGTGTCGGGTTTGACGCCGTCGAGTTGGTAGCGGATGGTCGGCGCGACCTGAAACCAGGTGCTGCCGGTGCACATGATCGAGTACACCTCAGCGGGGCCCAGGCCGCGGGCAGCGGTGTTGTAGGCACCTGCCGCACAGGTGTGAGAGTCGGTGCAGGCCAGGATTTCTCCCGGACGGGCCAGTCCGTTCTCGGCGATGACCTGGTGACAGATGCCGTGCCGGCCGACGTCGTAGAAGCGCTCGATACCGAACTCTTTGGCGAACTTGCGGGCGTGCGGCCCGCCGGCGGCGTCCTTGATGGTCGGCGCGGGCACCGCGTGGTCCATCACGATCGCCAGCTTGTCGGGGTCGTGAATGCGCAGCGGCTCCATCCACATCGTCGCGAATTGCAGATCGATCAGCACAGTCATGTCGACGTCCACGACGACGGTCTCGCCCGGGGACACCCGTCCAGTCCGGCCTTGCGGGCGAAGATCTTCTCGATGATGGTCATGCCCATGAGTTGTCCTCCAGCCGTGCGTATTGGTGTCGAGGGCGAGCCACTCCGCCATCCCGACGAGGTTGAAGAATTCGGCGGGCCGAGTAGGTAGATGGTCGGCGACTGATTCCCGCCGCTGAGTTCGCACAAGCCTTCGAGCATCCCGAGAACCGCGCGGGCGAGCGGATTGCTCGGATGAATGGCGATGGCGTAGCCCAACTCCTGCAGTCGCGTCGCCGATTCCAGCGGCGTCATGCCGCCGAGGACCAGGTTGATCAGCAGCGGAGCGTGCACCTCGCGGGCGATCCGCTCGATCTCCTCGATCGACTGCGGGGCCTCGACGAAAATCACGTCCGCACCGGCCTGCGCGTAGCGATTGGCCCGCTCGATCGCGGCATCCAATCCCAGCGGAGCCCGCGCGTCGGTCCGCGCGACGACGAGCAGGTTGTCGTCGCTGCGGGCGTCGAGCGCGGCGGCCAATGTCAGTTCGAACTCCGCGGCGTCGACGACGTGCTTGTCGGACAGGTGGCCGCAGCGTTTCGGGAAGACCTGATCTTCCAATTGGATTGCCGCGACGCCGGCCTGCTCGTAGAGCCGCACGGTGCGCACCACGTTCATCGCGGCGTTCCGTATCCGGTGTCCGCGTCGGCGATCAGCGGGATGTCGCCGAGTACGCCGACGAGCATCCGGGCGCGCTCAGCCATTTCGGTGGCGGTGACCAGTCCGATGTCCGGCAGGCCGAAGCCGGAGGCCGCCACTCCGGCGCCGGTCATATACGCCGCCGGCTGACCGGTACGCCGGACCAGGTGCGCAGTTATCCCGTCGAAAATGCCTGGGGCGACGACGAGTTCGCCACGATCGAGCAGGGCACGCAATGTTTGGCGGGCGCGTTCGTCGGTAGGCATGTGATGTCCTTTCAGTCGAGTGCGCCGGCGACCGGCGGAGCCAGCAGATCGATCAGCTCGCCGACGTCGTCGAGGTCCTTAAGACCGACCACCGTGCGTTCGATCGCGGTGGCGCGGTCTCGGCTGATGACGCGGTCGGCCAGGGCATGGAACTTGGTGACGAGCTCGTCGTTGGTCACCGGATCCCACGGCGCGCCGTGCGGTGCGACCACACGGATCTGGTGCATGCTGCCGTCGCGGGTGGTGACCGCGAGATCGGTGCGGAATCGCTCGGTCGAGGGGCGCGTCGGCCAGTGATTCGTCGAGGTGGACGTCGGTCGACGTCGATCAGCGACCAGATGTCGTCGGCGTCCAGGCGGGTGGGTGTGAACTGCTCGGGCAGTAGCATTGCCGTCGAGCAGCGCGGCGGCGGTCGCGTAGCCGATGTTCATCTGGGCGCCGATCGCGGTCAACGGCCGCTCGGGATTCCACCAGCCGTGCTTGTACACGGTCTCGCCGACGGTGATGTCGATCTTCGAGATATCTCTCGGCGGCAACCAGATCGCCGCAACTTCCGGGCGGCGTCGATGGCTCCGTGCAGACCGCCCATGACCGCGTACGACTTGACCATGATGATGGAGGTCTCCCAGCGCTCGCCGAGTTGGTCGGTCAGTAGCGATGCGTCGGGGTTGTGGCCCTCACCGAAAACGCTGAGGAAACCGCCGTATTCGCGCTCGAATACCCGTTTGATGCCGGTGTAGTTTGCCGCCGCCAGGCCAGCTGCGTAAAAGCCGTTGCGGGCGGCGAACCCGTGGTGCATCCGCTTGCTCATCGCCTCGTACTGCGCGGCCATCAACCCTGCCGACTGGGTGCCCGCCAGCCCCAGCGCATCCTCCAACTGTGCCGGCGACAGTCCGCGCAGTTTGCCCGGATGCCATAGCCGCAGAGTGCGTGCCGAAAACCGGCCCCGAGTGCCAGCCACGGTCGAGCATCTGCGAGCCGTGCAGTGTGTAGCCGACCCGTGGGCCGACCTCGAAGCCGATGATCGCCGCGAGCAGAAAGTCGGCACCGGTGGTGGCCTTGCGGCTGTGCGCTCACCGTCGACAGCAGCGCGGAATCACCAGCGAACAGCTGTGCACCGGCGCGATCGGGTGGAAGTCGTCGAGCTCGAAGCCCTGGATGAAAGTGCCGTTCAGTACCGCCGCCGCAGGTCCGCTGGTGGATTTCCCGGTGCCGATGACCACGGTGTCGCCCGCGGTTCTCGAGGTCGAGGACGGCGCTGCTGGCGATCCGTGACCAGGGCAATTGCGCGCCGATCAGGGCGCAGCCCATGCCATCGAGCAGCAGGTGTTTGGCCCGCTCGATGCACGGTCTGCGGGACGTCGCCGAGCGTGAGTCCCGCGACCCACGGAGCGCCAATCGTCGCCGGTCGGTGACCATCCGGATCGGTCGTGCGTCGCTGCTCGCTGCGACCGGGGTCGCGCGGTCATTGCGCGCGCTCCTCCAGTCGCTCGGTTGCGATAGTTGTATGCTTGTTATATACTCATAACAAATAACTTCGACTCTGGCAAGTGAGGTGTGAAAACATTGGTCCTCATGCAGGAGACCGGAGCGGCGTCGGCCCGGTGGCGAGCGGCGCCGGAGTGCCGCTGCATCGTCAGCTGTTCCTGGTGTTGCACGACGAGATCGCCCGCGGCGCGATCGCTCCCGGCGATGCGCTGCCCACCGAGCAGGCCCTTTGCGACCAGTTCGGGGTGTCCCGCATTACGGTGCGTCGGGCACTGGCCGACCTCGCCGAGCAGGGCTACATCGAACGACGCCAAGGTGTCGGATCGTTCGTGCGTCAGCGCGACCGCTCCGATGAGGCGCCGGCGGTCGGCTCGTACATGGACGGTCTGCGGCAGACGCAATTCCAGACCTCGATCGACGTGGTGGAGCACGACAACCGAACGCCGCCACCTGCAATCGGTGACGCGCTCGGCACCGGTCCGCGGCAGCGAAATGCTGCACATTTTGCGGGTGCGCCGAGAGCGCAGAACGCGCGAGCCGTTGATGGTCACCGAAGCCTGGTTGCCGACCGATCTCGCAGGCACGTTAACCGTCGTCAGCGCTACGGCGCAACCCTTTGTACGAGTTGCTCTCTGGCGCCGGGCCGGTCGGTGGACCGGATGCAAGCATGAGATCACCGCAGAGATCGCGGGGCCGCGTAATGCGAGCCTGCTCAACACCGCGATCGGTTCGGCGCTGTTCGCGTCAATCGTCTCGCGTTTGTGGCGGATTCGCCGCATCACCATTGTCGATCCTGCTCTCGCCCAACCGTAGTCGCGTGCTGATCGACCAGACCGCCGACGAACTCGACAATGGCGACGGCGTGGCGATTGCCCACGATGTCCGTCGCGAGCCCGCCGGCCGTCGTCCACGGTGACGTCGCTGGCCCGCGATGTGGATCCAGGCGAGTGCCGCGGATACCGGTCGACCCGGTGCGTCGATATTGCAGCCAAGCGCGCCAACCGAATCCGAGCAGACCGAACAACGACGAGCAACGCCAGTCCAGGACAGCGGAAACCGCCGGTGCCAACGTCGTCAGTCCGGCAGCGTCGCGTCGTCAATCGCCTCGGCGTACGGCGCGCAGTCGCCGGCACCAGGTGTCAGGGTCGCCAATGCCCCGGCAGCGCAAGCCCGACGCATGGCGCGATGACGGTCGACCGTCCACCCGGCGGCCAGCACGCCGGCGAACACGTCACCGGCACCCGATGTGTCGAGGGCATCGACTGCAGGCGAGGCCACCACGAATTCCGCATCGTCGCCGGCGTAGCGGGCACCGCCGGCGCCGAGGGTGGTGACTCGGTGCGAGACCGGCCAAACCCAATGTGCCGCTTCGGTTTCGTTGACGACCAGCACATCGGTAACTTCGGCCAGCTCGGCCAGCTCGCCCTTGTCGCCGCCCGGCGGTGAGGCGTTGAGCATCACGGTCACCCCGGCCGAATGGGCTTCACGGGCAGCCGCCGTCGCTGTAGCGACCGGAATCTCCAACTGCAGCAACAGCACATCGCAATCGGCTATGAGCTCGCGCGATGCCGCGGCATCCAGGGTCAGCCGGCCGTTGGCGCCCGGCGCGACCACAATGATGTTCTCGCCTGAGGAGTCGACGATCACCGCGGCATTGCCGCTGGGCCCCGGTACGGTGAGCAACCCGTCGGTCCTGACGCCGTTGACGTTCAAATGCTCGCGCAGCAGCGCGGCGGCGGCGTCGTCGCCGACAGCGCCGACGAACTGCACCTGCGCTCCGGCGCGCGCGGCTGCCACCGCCTGATTGGCACCCTTGCCACCGGGGGTCGAACGCATCGATGTCGCCAATGCGGTCTCACCCGGGCGGGGAAGCGTATCGACATCAAAACCGATATCCATATTCACGCTTCCCACCACACACACCCGAGTCATTCATTCGACGTTATGGAGTCCCGCTCGGATACACAAACGACGTGTTGATAACGGTTTTCGGCAAATCTGATTTCACTAACCCATTCGCGTTACGCTGCAGCGTGATTTGGGCTTGTACGGCCCGTCAGCGAAAGGAAAGCCGATTGACGGCGCAGAGCTCACCTGATCAGGAGCCGGTCCAAACGCCGCCGGTTACCCGGGGCAGGCTTCGGCGCATGCGGCGATGGTCCCGATTGAGCCTGCAATCGAAAATCATCTTGATGCTGCTGGTGTCCAGCCTTGCGTCGCTGGGAGTGATCGGCGTCGTCGAGTACTTCGACGGTCGCAGCAAGCTACTGCCGGTCGCGGCCGAACGAATGACCCAACTGCGCGAGGCGCAGAAGCGGGCGATTGAAATGTTGTTCGGCGACCTGGCAAACTCGCTGGCGGTTTACAGTCGCGGAACAACGGCCGACGAAGCGGTGCAGGCCTTTAGCGCGGGATTCGACCAATTAGCCGACGCGCCAGTCGATCCCGGCCAACAACAGGCGTTAGAGACCTATTACACGGACAAGCTGATCAAACCGGTCCAGCAGACGACGGGTATGAGACTCGACCTCGGTGCGCTGATGCCTAACAACAACGCGCAGAAATATCTGCAGGTTCACTACACGCTTCCGTCGCGTAACGCGACCGCACCCGAGGACCCAGGCGACGGCAGCGCCTGGTCGGCCGCAAACGTACGGTTCAACAAGTACTTTCGCGAGATCGCCACCCGCTTCGAATACCGGGATGCCGTGTTGATCGATGCCCGGGGCAACCTGGTCTACAGCGTGAACAAAGGCCCCGCGTTGGGCACCAACATTCTGACCGGCCCGTACCGCGAGTCCAACCTGCGTGGTGCGTACGAAAAGGCAATGGACGCCGACACGGTCGACTTTGTCTGGATCACCGATTTCCAGCCTTTCCAGGCTGCCGGCGGAATGCCGATCGCATGGCTGGTGTCGCCGATCAATTCGGGAGGCAAGACGAGCGGGGTGCTCGCGCTGCCGCTGCCGATTTCGAAAATCAACCGAATCATGACCGCCGACCAGGGCTGGAAAGCCGCCGGCATGGGGCAGACAGCGGAGACGTACTTGGCGGGCCCGGACGGGCTGATGCGTTCCGACTCGCGGCTGTTTCTGCAAGACCCGAAGAAGTATGAACGCGACGCCATCGCGGCCGGCACCCCACCCGACATTGTCGCTAAGGCGATCCGTTGGCACGGCACGACGCTGGTTCAGCCGGTCGAGACCGACGCCTTTCGCGCCGCGCAGCGTGGGCAGAGCGGAACCATCGGCGATACCGGCTACCTCGGCGACCACGAACTCGCGGCCTACGCCCCGGTGTCAATTCCCAACTCGGACCTGCGTTGGTCAATCCTGGCTACCAGGGACAGTTCCGAAGCCTATTCCCGCATAGAGTCCTTCACCAAGACACTCATCGTCACGACGGTGACGATGGTGTTCCTGATCTGCGTGCTGGCGATGCTGATCGCCCAAGTGTTCGTCGCGCCCATCCGGCGGTTGCGGGCCGGTGCGGAGGAGATCAGCGCCGGCAATTACGACGTCACGATCCCGGTCACGACCCGAGACGAGATAGGCGAGCTCACCAGCGCTTTCAACGAGATGAGCCGGAATCTGCAGATCAAAGAGGGTTTGCTCACCGAACAACGTAACGAAAACGATCGTCTGATGCTGTCACTGATGCCGGAGCAGATCGTGCAGCGTTACCGCGACGGCGAACAGACCATCGCGCAAGAACACCAGGACGTCACGGTCATTTTCGCCGACATCATCGGCTTCGACGGGTTCTCCAGCACGATGTCGGGCGACGAGTTGGTCGGGACCGTCGACGAGTTGATGCGCGAACTCGAGTCGGCGGCGGAAACCTGTGGCGTCGAGCCGATTCGGACCGTGCACAACGGGTTCCTCGCCAGCTGCGGATTGAACGTACCGCGGCTGGACAGCGTACCCCGCACCATCGACTTCGCCGTCGAGATGCAGCGCATCATCGAGCGCTTCAACAGCGGCACCGGTCACCATCTCGCCATCAGGGCCGGGGTCAACACCGGCAACGTGATCAGCGGCCTGGTCGGCAAATCCAGTGTCATCTACGACATGTGGGGCACTGCGGTGAATCTTGCGCATCAGATGCGCAGTAGCACAGCGGAATCCGGTGTGTATGTCACATCGGAGGTGTACGAGGTGATGCGTGACATCCGGCAGTTCACGCCGGCGGGCAACATCGGTGTCGACGGCGCAGAGCAGCCGATCTGGCGATTGTCTGATCGCAAATGAACGCCGACGACTGGGTGTACTGGGCCATCGGGCTGACCTTAGGGTTGCCCCTCGTCCTGATCAGTCTCACTGAATGGCATCAGCACCTCTCCCGCAGAAACAGTGCGTTGAGTAGGCCGGTCACTCTGCTGCGAAGTTATCTGGTGCCGCTGGCAGCGCTGCTACTGCTGGTGGTCAAGGTGGCGCAAGTGCCAGCCGGAATCACCTGGGTGCGGGAACTGGCAACCGTGTTCGGCTTTGTGGTGCTGCTCCTGCTGTTGTCGGGGCTCAACGCGACCCTGTTCGAAGGAGCGCCGCAGGGTTCGTGGCGTCAACGCGTACCGACGATATTTCGCGACGTCACAAGGTTTTTGCTGATCGCCGTCGGTCTTGCGATGATCTTCTCCTATGTCTGGGGTGTGCGGGTCGCCGGTCTGTTCACCGCGCTGGGTGTGACGTCGGTGGTCATCGGCTTGATGCTGCAGAATTCCGTCGGCCAGATCGTGTCGGGGTTGTTCATGTTGTTCGAGCAGCCATTCCGGATCGGAGACTGGCTGGACACCCCGGCCGCGCGCGGCCGCATCGTGGAAGCCAACTGGCGCGCTGTCCACATCCAGACCGGTCACGGTTTGCAGATCACGCCGAACTCCGTGCTTGCTGCGACCTCTTTCACGAACCTCAGTCGGCCGCCCAATGCGCACAAACTGTCCATCACCACGATGTTCTCGGTGACCGACCCACCTGAACAGGTGCGCCGGCTGCTGGTGCGGGTCGCCACCGCACTGCCGCAACGCAAAGCCACTGTCGCGCCGTCAGCGACGGCCGCCGGCGCCGGCGAATACCGGGTCAGTATCGCGTTGAAGTCGCCCGCCGATGACGGCGGCGCGCAAGCGATGTTTCTGCGATGGATCTGGTACGCGGCGCGGCGGGAGGGTCTGCACCTCGATGGCGCCGACGATGACTTCTCTACAGCCGCGCGAGTGCAGAAAGCGATGCGACACCGTCGTGGCGCCGGCCTTGCGATTGAGCAACACCGACCAGCAATCACTTGTCTCGCACGCGAGGGTGATTCGCTACGGCGCCGACGAAATCGTGCAGTACGCCGGCGACGTGCCTACGGGGATGACGTTTTTGGTCAAGGGCAGCGTCCGGTTGACCGTCACCACCGAAGACGGTGCCGTGGTGCCGCTCAGCGTCTTGGAAGAAGGCTCGTTCCTGGGGCTGACCACCCTCACCCGTCAGCCAAGCCTTTCTGGCGCATACGCGTTGGAAGAGGTGACTGCGCTGGAGATCGATCGTGAGCACATTGAAGATCTCGTGCTGCGAACCCCGTTGCTGCTCCAAGAGTTGGGCCGCATCATCGAGGACCGGCGCAAAGAAACATCGTCAGTGGGGGCCGAACGGTTGAAATGACCTACGGCCCTCGATTCGGTTATTGATGGCTGACCAGCCAGCGCTTACGTGGGTGGGCGTATCTCAGCTGCGGTCTGGTATGGCTGCTATCCAACGCGCACTGCTCCGTGGCGAAACCCCGTCAGCCGGACGTCTGAATAGGGCCGTGTCGATCGCGCCTTCGCAGGCTCGATTACCCTGGGTTGATGAGTGTGCATGCCTTCTCGGCCCCCGATGTGCGCCAGCAGGTGCGCGACGCGGCGCGCCGGGCCCGGGTTGCCGCCCGCGTGCTGGCTTCATTGCCGACGGTTGCCAAGGACCAGGCGCTCGCCGTCGCGGCGGTTGCGATCGTGGCCAACACCGACCGGATCCTGGCGGCCAATGTCGAAGACCTGAAGGCGGCACGCGCCGCCAATACGCCGACCGCCATGCTGGACCGGCTCGCGTTGGACGCCAAGCGCGTCGAAGGCATCGCGGCCGGCCTGCGCCAGGTCGCGGGGCTACCCGACCCGGTCGGGGAGGTGCTGCGTGGCTACACCCTGTCCAATGGGCTGGCGCTGCGCCAGCAGCGCGTCCCGCTCGGCGTGGTCGGGATCGTCTACGAGGGCCGGCCCAACGTCACGGTCGACGCGTTCGGCTTGGCGCTCAAGTCCGGTAATGCCGCGCTCCTGCGGGGCAGCGCATCGGCGGCGAAATCCAATGAAGCGCTCGTGTCGGTGTTGCGTGACGCGCTGACGAGCGAAGACCTGCCCGCTGACGCCGTGCAACTCCTTTCCGCCGCCGACCGTTCCTCGGTCACCCACCTGATCCAGGCCCGCGGTCTGGTCGACGTGGTGATCCCGCGTGGCGGCGCGGGCCTGATCGACGCCGTGGTCCGCGACTCCCATGTGCCGACCATCGAGACGGGCGTGGGCAACTGCCACGTCTACGTGCACGGCTCCGCCGACCTCGAGATGGCCGAACGGATCCTGTTGAACTCCAAGACCCGTCGACCGAGTGTGTGCAACGCCGCCGAGACACTGCTGATCGACGCGGCGATCGCCGACCAGGCTCTGCCGCGGCTGGTCACTGCGCTGCAGGATGCCGGAGTGACCGTGCACCTTGACGCCGATGACGATCACTTGCGCCGCGAATACCTCTCGCTGGATATCGCGGTCGCGGTCGTCGACGGTGTCGACAAGGCAATTGCGCACATCAACGAATACGGGACCGGCCACACCGAGGCCATCGTGACCACCAATATGGCTGCTGCCCAACGGTTTACCGAGGGGGTCGATGCGGCGGCGGTGATGGTCAACGCCTCGACCTCGTTCACCGACGGCGAGCAGTTCGGTTTCGGCGCCGAGATCGGCATCTCCACCCAGAAGTTGCACGCCCGCGGACCGATGGGACTGTCCGAACTGACCTCAACCAAGTGGATCGGTTGGGGAGACGGCCAGACCCGCCCGGTCTGACATCGCTGAGGAGAACGCAAACGTGAGTGTGCCTGCGCGGCCGGCCCCGCTGTTCGCCGACATCGGCGAGGTCGAACGGCGGTTGTCCGAAACCGGCTACCTGCCCGATACCGCTACTGCCACGGCGGTTTTCCTTGCCGACCGGCTGGGCAAGCCGCTGTTGGTGGAAGGTCCTGCGGGCGTCGGCAAGACCGAACTCGCCCGCGCGGTAGCGCAGGCCACCGGTTCTGAATTGGTCCGCCTGCAGTGCTACGAGGGCGTCGACGAGGCCCGCGCGCTCTACGAGTGGAATCACGCCAAGCAGATTCTGCGCATCCAGGCCGGCTCCGGAGACTGGGACCAGACCAAGCTCGACGTGTTCAGCGAGGAATTTCTGCTGTCCCGGCCGCTGCTGACCGCGATCCGACGCACCGAGCCCACGGTCCTGCTGATCGACGAAACCGACAAGGCCGACATCGAGATCGAGGGTCTGCTGCTCGAAGTGCTGTCCGACTTCGCGGTCACCGTTCCGGAACTGGGCACCATCACCGCGGAGCGAACGCCGTTCGTCGTGCTGACCTCCAACGCCACCCGCGAGCTGTCCGAAGCCCTCAAGCGTCGTTGTCTGTTCTTGCACATCGACTTTCCCAGTCCCGAGCTGGAACGCCGGATTCTGCTGTCCCGTGTTCCCGAGCTGCCCGCTCACATCGGCGAGGAGTTGGTGCGCATCATCGGGGTGCTGCGCGGCATGCAGCTCAAGAAGGTGCCGTCGGTCGCCGAGACCATCGACTGGGGACGCACCGTGTTGGCGCTCGGTCTGGACACCATCGACGACGCGACGATCGCCGCCACGATGGGCGTGGTGCTCAAACACCAATCCGATCAGCAGCGCGCCACCGGCGAACTACGGCTGAACTGAGGTCTGACTGATGGCCGTCCGCCGCGTTCGCCCCAGCCAGCCGTTAGCCCCGCACGGTCTGCCCGGCCACTTGGTCGGCTTCGTGGAAGCGCTTCGCGGGCAAGGTATCTCGGTCGGCCCGTCAGAGACGGTGGATGCCGGCCGGGTGATGGGTGTGCTCGGTCTGGGTGACCGGCAGGTCCTGCGCGAAGGCCTGGCCTGCGCGGTGTTGCGCCGACCCGAGCACCGCGAAACCTACGACGCGATGTTCGACCTGTGGTGGCCCGCCGCGCTGGGCGCACGCGCGGTGGTGACTGAAGAGGCGGCCGCCGACCCGGACACCCAGTTGCCGCCCGACGATGTCGACGCGATGCGCCAGATGCTGCTGGATCTGCTCAACGACAACGAAGATCTTGCCGACATGGACGAACGTCTGGTCGCGATGATCGCCCAAATCGTCGACGCCTATGGCAAGTACAACTCCAGCCGCGGACCGTCGTACTCCTCGTATCAGGCGCTCAAGGCGATGGCGCTCGACGAGTTGGAGGGCAAGCTGCTGGCCGGCCTGCTCGCCCCCTACGGCGACGAGCCCACCCCCACCCAGGAGCAGATCGCCAAAGCCCTTGCTGCGCAGCGGATCACTCAGCTGCGAAAGATGGTCGACGCCGAAACCAAGCGGCGTACCGCCGAGCAACTCGGTCGTGACCACGTCCAGATGTACGGCATCCCACAGCTTGCCGAGAATGTCGAGTTCCTGCGCGCTTCGGGTGACCAGCTGCGCTCGATGCGCAGGGTGGTGCAACCGTTGGCCCGCACGCTGGCCACCCGGCTGGCCGCTCGGCGGCGCCGTTCCCGCGCCGGGGCGATCGACCTGCGCAAGACGTTGCGCAAATCGATGTCGACCGGTGGCGTGCCGATCGATCTGGTGCTGCGCAAACCGCGCCCGGCCCGCCCCGAACTGGTGGTGCTGTGCGACGTCTCGGGATCCGTTGCCGGATTCAGCCATTTCACCCTGCTGCTGGTGCATGCCCTGCGCCAGCAGTTCTCCCGCGTGCGGGTGTTCGCCTTCATCGACACCAGCGACGAGGTCACCCACATGTTCGGCCCGGACGCCGACCTCGCCGTGGCAATTCAGCGGATCACCCGGGAGGCCGGCGTCTACACCCGCGACGGCCACAGCGACTACGGCAATGCGTTCGTGTCGTTCATCCAGGAGCATCCGAACGTCTTGTCGCCGCGCAGCTCGCTGCTGGTACTCGGGAGACGGACGCACCAACTACCGCGACCCGGCCACCGATGTGCTGGCCCACATGGTGACCGCCAGCCGGCACGCGCACTGGCTCAATCCCGAGCCCAAGCACCTCTGGGGCAGCGGCGATTCCGCGGTACCCCGCTACCAAGAGGTCATCACCATGCACGAGTGCCGGTCGGCCAAGCAGCTTGCGACGGTCATCGACCAGCTGCTGCCGGTCTAGGGCCGAGCCGGCCAGACGCTAGGCAGCTGCGCATTCGCACCGCTGCCGGAGTAATTCCTCACTTGCACAGGTCGAAACTGAGGTTATTCTTAGCTCGGCATCAGAGAAACGTAAGAAGCCAACGTCAGGTGCGCTTTTGGTAACCGGCAAGAATGAGTGAGGTTCGTCATGCTGAAGAGTCTTCGCGTAGTTGCGCCGATTGTCGGTGCGACCGGCATTTCGATCGCCCTAGCTGTGTCGGCCCACGCCGACGGGACGACCCGTTGTCGGGCAGCACCACTGCGATCTTCCTCGGCGGCACTGCCGAACCGACGCCGTCGACGGCCTATGTGGAGGCCGCCGAGTCGTTGTTTCTGGAGCCACTGGGGTTCGCCGATGCTGCGTCGATCTGCGACATGGTGGGAAGCGCGCCGTGCGACGCTCCGTTGCAGGTGTTGACGACGCCCGAAGTGTTCGAGTTCGGGCCGAGCAGCCTTCAGGACGAGACCGACATCATTAATGCGGTGGAAGCTGAATACGCCGCGGGGATATCAGTGCGGATCACCCGCTGACGGTGTTCGCCTACTCGCAGAGCGCCATTGCCGCTTCGGCGGCAGAGAAAGTGCTCTCGGCCACCATCCCCCAGGACGACCTGCATTTCGTGTTCATCGGCGACCCTAGCGACGCGAACGGCATAGCCACCAACATCTATGCAGACCTGGTCCAGTCGTTCGGCGGCGGTACGACCGGGACGACCCTAACCAACGACCTTCTCACTGCCATCAACGAAGACCAATTCGCCCCCGGCGGCTCGCTTGCCGGCTACACACCGGACGACCTTTATCAGACGACCGTCTACACGATCGACACCGACGGTGTCGCCGATTGGCAAGAGGATTTCGACGCAACCCTTGCCGCCGACCACGGCAGCCATCTGGACGCCTTCGGTAACGGTCTCTACCACTTCTTCACCACCCACGTGGAATACCTGGGGTTGACGCCGGAGGAGGTCGCCAGCGGCATTGCCGCCACGCCCGATCGGCTTGACCACGACCATCACCATTCCGGACGGATCAGACCCGGGCACCCTCATCAACGACCCGACGGCGCTGCTGGACGCTTTTGAACACGGGATCGCGACAGCGGAGCGCTCACCGCCTTGCTGGATACCGTCGAAGACCTCTTCAACCCTGCCTACTCCTGACTCCATCTGGCGGCGAGAACCCGACTAACGGGGTTATTGGCCTCTCCGGCGTCGCGAGGTCAGCCCCGCATTTCGGCTCCAGTAAGCTGGCACACCATGCGAAAGCGGCGGCTGGGAGTGATGGGTGGGACATTCGACCCCATCCACAATGGACACCTGGTCGCCGCGAGCGAAGTGGCCGCCTCGTTCGATCTCGACGAAGTGGTCTTCGTGCCGAGCGGTCAGCCGTGGCAGAAGAAACGCGCGGTCAGCGCCGGCGAGGACCGCTACCTGATGACGGTGATCGCCACCGCGGCCAACCCGCGTTTCTCGGTGAGCCGGGTGGACATCGATCGCGGCGGACAGACCTACACCAAGGACACGTTGCGGGATCTGCAGGCGCTCAACCCGGACTCTGAGCTGTACTTCATCACCGGCGCCGACGCGCTGGCCTCGATCCTGTCCTGGCAGGACCTGGAGGAACTGTTCGCGCTGGCGAAGTTCGTCGGGGTCAGCCGGCCCGGCTACGAGCTGGGCAGCGAACATCTTGCCGACGTGCTCGATGGGCTGCCCGAGGACGCGCTGACCCTTGTCGAAATCCCGGCGCTGGCCATCTCCTCGACCGACTGCCGTCTGCGCGCCGAAGAGGGCCGCCCGTTGTGGTACCTGATGCCGGACGGCGTCGTGCAGTACGTCTCCAAGACGCGAGCTCTACCGCAAGCCCGGGGACGAGGCATGACGGCCACGCCGGAAGCGCTCGAGATGGCAGGAGTCGCCGCACGCGCGGCCGCCTCGAAGCTCGCCGACGACGTCGTCGTCATCGACGTCTCCGAGCAACTGGTGATCACCGACTGCTTCGTGATCGCCTCGGCGTCCAACGAACGGCAAGTCAACGCCATCGTCGACGAGGTCGAGGACAAGATGCGCGAGGCCGGCTACAAGCCCGCCCGCCGCGAGGGCACCCGCGAAGGCCGCTGGACGCTGCTGGATTACGTCGACATCGTGGTGCACATCCAGCACCAAGACGAACGCGATTTCTATGCGCTCGACCGGCTGTGGCGTGACTGCCCGGTCGTGGCGGTGGACGTGATCGTGACGATCATCGCCGGCTGGTGATGCTGCGGCACGGGCAAACCGAATACAACCTCCGCAGCCGGATGCAGGGCCAGCTCGACACCGAGCTGACCGAGCTGGGCCGTGCCCAGGCTGTCGCGGCGGCCGAGGCGCTGGCCAAACGTCAGCCGCTGCTGATCGTGTCCTCGGATCTGCGCCGCGCCTACGACACCGCGGTCGCTCTGGCGGAGCGCACCGGCTTGCCGGTGCAGGTCGACGAGCGGCTGCGGGAAACCCATCTCGGCGACTGGCAGGGCATGACGCACGCCGAGATCGACGCGTCGCGCCGGGCGCCCGGCTGGCGTGGCGCGAGGATGCCACCTGGGCGCCGCACGGCGGCGAGAGCAGGGTCGACGTCGCCGCACGCAGCCTGCCGCTGATCGCCGAACTTGTCGCCGGTGAGCCCGAATGGGGCGCCGTCGACGAACCGGCGCGGCCGGTGGTGCTGGTCGCCCACGGCGGCCTGATCGCCGCGTTGACCGCGGCGTTGCTCGCCTTGCCGGTTGACAACTGGCCGGCGCTGGGCGGTATGGGCAACGCCAGCTGGACGCAGCTGTCCGGATATTCCACCGATCCGGATTCCGGCGGCAACCGATTTCGACGCCATCCGCTGGCGGCTCGACGTGTGGAATGCTTCGGCACAGGTCGCGGGCGATGTCCTCTGAGCCGTCGGCCGACCTTGCTGGTCTTCGCCGACTCGCTGGCCTACTACGGACCAACCGGCGGGCTGCCTGCAGACGACCCGCGCATCTGGCCCAATATCGTCGCCGCGCAACTTGATTGGGATGTCGAGCTGATCGGCCGTATCGGCTGGACCTGCCGGGACGTCTGGTGGGCGGCCACCCAGGACCCGCGGGCTTGGGCGGCGTTGCCGCGGGCCGGCGCGGTGATCTTCGCGACCTGCGGCATGGATTCGCTGCCGTCGCCGTTGCCGACGGCGTTGCGGGAGCTCATCCGCTATGTGCGCCCGCCGTGGCTGCGGCGATGGGTGCGCGACGGCTACGGGTGGGTGCAGCCGCGACTTTCTCCGGTGGCCAGGGCAGCGCTGCCGCCGCATCTTTCCGCCGAGTACCTCGAACTAACCCGCGGCGCAATTGATTTCAACCGGCCAGGTATTCCGATCGTGGCCTCGTTGCCGTCGGTGCACATCGCCGAGACCTACGGCAAGGCCCACCACGGCCGGGCCGGTACCGTCGCGGCCATCAGCGACTGGGCCGGCCAGCACGACGTTCCGCTGGTGGACCTGAAAGCCGCTGTCGGCGACGAAGTGATGAGCGGCCGCGGCAACCCCGACGGAATCCACTGGAATTTCGAAGCCCACCAGTCGGTCGCCGAATTGATGCTCAAAGCGTTGGCAGAGGCCGGCGTATCCACCGATAAACCTCGCGGATAGCTGCATGCCTGTCGTGGTGGTAACCGACTCGTCGGCGCGCCTGCCCGATGCGCTGCGTCGGCAGTGGGCGATACGCGAAGTCCCCCTTCACGTTCTGCTCGACGACACCGATTTGCGCGACGGGGTGGACGAGATCCCGGACAACATCCACGATTACGGCAATGCGACGACCGCCGCCGCGACACCGGCTGAGTTGGCGGAGGTGTATCGACGGGCATTAGAGGACAGCGGCGGCGACGGGGTAGTGGCCGTGCACCTCTCGGGGGCGCTGTCGGGAACCGTTGCCGCCGCCACGACGACTGCGGCCGGGATCGGCTCGTCGATCAGGGTTGTCGACTCGAAATCGGCTGCGATGAACACCGGCTTCGTCGCGCTGGCTGCCGCGCGGGCAGCCGCCGACGGCGCCGGGCTGGACACCGTCGCCGACGCCGCCGCAGCGGCGGTCAGCCGCAATCACGGGTTCATCGTCGTACACCAACTGGACAATTTGCGACGCAGCGGACGCATCGGCGGCGCCGGCGCATGGCTGGGCACCAAACTGTCACTCAAGCCGCTGCTGCGCATCGACGACGGCAAACTCGTTCTGGCCCAACGGGTACGTACTGCGACCAAAGCGACCGCGACGATGATCGACCGGGTGTGCGATGTCGTCGGCGAACGGTCAGCTTCGATCGCGGTGCACCATGTCGCCAACCCGGACGGCGCGGCTGACCTTGCCGCCGCGTTGGCCGAGCGACTGCCGGCGCTGGAGCCGGCAATCGTGACCGACCTCGGCCCGATCCTGGCTTTGCACCTCGGCGCCGGAACTCTCGCGGTGTGCTTGGAACTGGCCGGGGACTAACCCGCGTCGTCACGACTTCTGCACGGCCAGCGGCGCGGTGTTGTCCTCTGTGGCGGGCGCCGACCGGGGCTTCGGCTTGACGTGGTCGCCGCGGGGGTGCACGACCTGCGGCCACCAGAACCAACGGCCGAGCAGCGTCGCCAGCGACGGCATGAACAGCGTGCGCACCACCAGGGTGTCGAGCAGCAGACCGATGCAGACCGTCGAGCCGAACTGCCCCAGCACGGTCAACTCGCTACCCAGCATTGCCGCCATGGTGAAGGCGAACACCAAACCTGCCGACGTCACCACCGCACCGGTGCCGGCCATCGACCGGATGTATCCGGTCTTGAGCCCGGCGTGAATTTCTTCTCTGAACCGCGACACCAGTAGCAGGTTGTAGTCCGAGCCGACGGCCAACAGGATGATGACCGACAGCGCCATCACGATCCAGTGAATGTGTATGCCGAACAAGTCCTGCCAGATCAGCACCGACAACCCGAACGACGCGGCGATCGAACTGCTCGCGGTCCCGACGATCACCAACGCGGCGACCACGCTGCGGGTCAGCAGCAACATGATCATGAAGATCAATGTCAGGGCCGACACCACGGCGATCATCAAGTCGTACTTCTCGCCGTCGGCCATGTCCCGGAAGGTCGCCGCGGTCCCACCGAGATAGACCTTGGCATCTGACAGCGAGGACTGTTTGAGTCCTTCCTGAGCTGCGGTCCGCTCCGCGGTAACGCGGTCGATTCCTTCCGGTGTCATCGGGTCGCCCTGATGAGTGATGAAGAACCGCACCGACTTTCCGTCGGGGGAGAAGAACATTTTCACGCCGCGAATGAATTCCGGGTTGGAGAACGCCTCGGGCGGCAGGTAGAAGAAGTCATCGTTCTGCGACTTGTCGAAGCTCTGTCCCATCACGATCGAGGTATTACTCATCGCCTCCATCTGATCGATCATTGCTTTGAACGTCTGGTACATGGTCAGTGTCAGACCATGAGTCGTCTTCAACGTCCCGAGCATGATCGGGATGAGCTGCTCCAGCTCATGCGAGGCCGCCGCCGTTCGGGTGATGTCACCGGAGAGCTCGTGGAATTTCTCGGCGAGTTGGTCGAAGCCGTCGATCGAGTCGAACAACGACCGGAACGAGATGCAGACGGGGATGTCGTAGCAGTGCTTCTCCCAATAGAAGTAGCTGCGGATTGGCCGGTAGAAGTCCTCGAAATCCGCGATGTGGTCACGCAGGTTGTCGGTGATCTCGGACGTTTCCTGGGTGGTCTCCGCGCTGTCGAGGGCGGCGGTGGCCAGATCGTGGGTGACTTTCGCCTGGCGGGTCGTCACGTCGATCATGATCTGCATCTCATCGGCCATCTTCAGAATGTCAGCCATTCTGTCTTTGAGGAACTTCATGTTCTGCATCGTCGTCTGGCTCTGGATGCTGTTCTGGAACGGAATTGAGCTGTGCTGGATGGGAATTCCCAACGGCCGGGTGATGTCCTGGATCATCGCGATGCCGACGGTGCGGATCTCGTTCTTGGCGACCTTGTCCAGCACCAGCATGTCGGAGGTGTTGCGCATGTCGTGGTCGGACTCGACCATCAGCAGGTCCGGGTTCATCCGGGCTTCGGAGAAGTGCCGGTCGGCGGCGGCGTAACCGATGTTCGACGGCGCAGTCTCGGGCAGGTAGTGGCGGTCGTTGTAACTCGTTGTGAATCCGGGCAGCGCGACCATCCCGACCAGGACAGCCGCCAGGCTGACCGCGAAAATCGGTGCAGGCCAACGCACGACGGCGGTACCGACCCGTCGCCACAGCTTGCCGCGGGACTGGCCCTTCTTTTCGAAGAGACCGAATCGGCTGCCGATGAACACCACCGCGGGCCCGAGCGTCAGCCCGGCCGCGACGACGACGATCATGCCGATGGCCACCGGCGCACCCATGGTGTTGAACCAGGGCAGCCGGGTGAAGCTCAGACAATATGTTGCGCCGGCGATGGTCAGGCCTGAGCCCAGCACGACGGGGGCCACGCCTTTGAAGGTGGTGTAGTAGGCCGTTTCCCGATCTTCGCCGGTGTGCCGCGCCTCCTGATAACGGCCGATCAGAAAGATGCCGTAGTCCGTACCGGCGGCGATCGCCAGCATCGTCAAGATGTTCGCCGCGAAGGTGGTCAGCCCGAACGCGTTGTTGTAGCCGAGCACCGCGACGATTCCCCGCGCACACGCCAACGAGACGAAGGTCATGAACAGCTGGATCAGCGTGGTGACGATCGAGCGGTAGACCAGCAGCAGCATGATCGCGATGGCACCCAGGGTGAACAGCGTGATCTTGGCGAGGCTGTCGTTACCGATGACGTGCATGTCGTCGGACAGCGCTGCAGGCCCGGTGACGTAGGCCTTCACGCCGGGCGGCGGGTGCTCCTCGTCGACGACCTTGCGAACGGCCTCGACGGAGTCGTTGGCCTGGGTGGTGCCCTGGTTACCGGCGATGTTGGCCTGCACATAGGCGCCCCTGGCGTCGGCGCTCTGCGCTCCCGCCGCGGTGAACCTGTCGCCCCAGAAGTCTTGGAGGTGCTGGACATGCGCGGTGTCTTTGCGCAGTGTGCGAACGATGTCGTCGTAGTAGCGGTGTGCGGCCTCGTCCAGTGGATGCTGGCTTTCCACCACGATCATCACCGTGCTGTTGGAGTTGAACTCGTGGAAGTTCTCTCCCATCCGCATCATCGCCTTCATCGACGGCGCGTCCAGCGGAGCCATCGGCGCTGAGTGCGCCTCGCCGACGACTTCGAGCGTCGGTACCGCGACATTGACGATGACGGTCAGGATGACCCAACCCAGGATGATGGGTATCGCGAGCAGCCGGATGGCGTGCGGGATGAACGCGCGATGCGGAGGTGTGGTCTCGGCCTCAGCGGTTGCCGCGGCCTCGGCGTGCCTGTTCATGCGCCGCTTCTCAGCATCGCTTCGCTCTGCATCGTCGCCGGCGCGGCTCACGCGGACTTGACCAGGCAGAAGGTCTGGGCGTTGTGGCCGTCGGAACTCTGGTGCTCTCGCAACTCCCCGTCGACGGTGATCGTGCATCCGATGTGGCCGGCGTCGGTCTGCGCCATGATGTTGGCACTCACCGTGGGCAGCGTGGTGGACAGGGTGAACGACCACGGCAGCGGCACGTCATTGAGCTGGTGGGTGTTCGCGTCGGCGTCCCAGTAGTTGATGTTCGCCGTACTTCCGGGCGGCCCGAGAATCTCGTACTTCACGACCTTCGGATTGAACTGCACGATTCTGATACCGGCTCCTGAGTTGGCATTGAGGTCCTGCGAGCCGAAAACCTTGTGCAGGCGCATGACTGCGAGGCCGGAGACCGACAGGACGACGATGAGCAACAACGGAATCCACCCGCGCTTGAGGAGGCCGCCTATCGAAATCGCTCTCACTCGATCTCCTTCTGCCACCGCGTCGACGCCGCAAAGGCACTTCGCTCGGCTAACTATGCTAGACGATAGGGCACGCTCGCGTTCTGTGCGGCCCGTTGGGGCGCCGAGGCCCACACCCGCTACTGTGCGGCGCGGCCGGTGATCGGCGGTAGGTCGGCGAGTGTGACGATTCCGGGCTTTGCCGCGACGACCGCGGGCACCGCGTTGGTCACCGGCATCGCGGTGTAGATCATGCCTAGGCCCATGAATCCGGGCTCCGTCCAATCCTCGGGCGGCAGGCAGTGCACGACCGTGCGCATATTGGGTAGTCCGAACACCTGAATGACGTGCCCGTGTTCCAGCGGTTTGGGTGGGTCGACGTGACTGCCCATGGTCCAGTTGAAACCGACGCTGACGATGTTGTGGTCGCCCACCCAGCCGCGGTGATAGCCGTAGACACCGCCGACGGTGCCGGCCGGAATCTTCATGAACCCCAGGTCGGAATCGCCGGTGGCGGCGGTGAACGTGACATCGAAGGTCAGCTTGTCCAGCTCCGCCCCGATCGCGTCGGCCATCATCGCCGCCGACTCGGCGAAGACCTCGCTTTCCCGTCGCACATTCTCGGCCAGTCCCGGAGTATCGGGGTCCTGCGAAAAGCCCATCGCGGTCTGGGTTTCCGCCGACTCGTAGGTGGAGCAGTCCACCGATTCGGTGATGCGGATCTCGTCGACACGCTCGCAGGATCCGGTCAGCACCATCCCAACCATATTCGTCATACCCGGGTGCGCACCGCTGCCGAAGATCGTCGATCCGCCCCGCTTGCAGGCGTCCTCGATGCGCTGCCGATCCTCCGGTGTCTGCTTGCCGCCGGTGATCCAGGCTGCGCTGGAGCACACATTGATGCCCGACTCGAGGAGGAGAACCAGCTCGTCGACGTTCGGCCACAACGGGTTGTAGCAACAGGCGTCGGGGTGCAAGGCCAACAGTGCGTCGATGTCGTTGGTGGCGTGGACGCCGGTGGGCTCCGGCCAGCCGGAGAGCTCGGCGGCGTCGACCCCGACCTTGTCGTGCCCGTGGGCGTACACGCCGACTAATTCCATGTCGGGCCGGCCGATGATTGCGTGCAGCGATCGTCGTCCGATGTTCCCAGTAGTCCACTGGATCATGCGTAGTGGACGATCAGCGGACTCCGTCATGGCCCCTCCCTAGCGCGAGCAGACACAAATTCGCCCAAAACTTCGCATTTGAAGATCATTTTGCGTCTGTTCACCGTCCTCAGCGGACTCCATGCGACCGACCTACAGCATCACCACGTCGTAGTCGCCGACTTGGTCGATCAGGACGTGCAGTTGGTCCTGCGACGAGCCGAAGGTGTGGTCGATGCCGGTCAATCGCGCCGCGTAATGGCCGACCGGATATTCCGCGGTCATGCCGATGCCGCCGTGCAACTGAATCGCCTCCTGGCTGATGTGCCGGCCCGACCGGCCGATCTGCAGCTTGGCGCGGGCACCCACAACGGGATCGAGATTGCCGTCGCCGATCGACAGCGCCGCATACAGGTTCATGCTCCGCGCCAGTTCCAGGGAGACGTACATGTCGGCAGCGCGTTGGGTCAGGGTCTGGAAGGTGTTCAAAGTGACGCCGAACTGCTTGCGTTGCTTGAGGTAATCGGTCGTCAGCCGCAGCGCCTCTTCCATCGCGCCCACTGCCTCGGCGCACAGTGCGGACTGGATCCGGACCAGGCCGTTGCGGATTGCCGCTGACGCGTCCACTGCATCGCCCAGCGCCTCGCCTGGGGCCTTGTCGAGATCGATCTGCGCTCCGCGCTGGCCGTCGAATGTGCGATACGGATGGCGCGTGACGTCCTCGCCGTCGACGAGGAACAAGCCGACTCCGCCGTCCGGCAACTTCGCGCTCACCACCAACGTGTCGGCTGAGTCGCCGGCGAGCACCGGGTTCTTCCGACCGCTGAGCACCCACGAATCGCCTTGCTGTGCAGCCGTCGTCGAGATCTCCTCGGCGAGGGCGGTACGTGCGCCGGGTTCGAGGTGCGCGAACGCCAGCAGTCGCTGACCTTCGGCGACCTCGCCGAGCAGTTCCTTCTGGGCGTCATTGCCGATCTCGGCGATGATCGCACCTGGGCCCAGTGCCGCATGCACGACAGGCTCGGGTGCCAGCCGCCGCCCGACTTCGGCGAGCACGACCACCACTTCGAGCTGGCCGGCCTCTTCGGGGTCGAATCCCAGTCCAAGGATGCCGATTTCGGCCAGCTGGGTCCACACCTCTTTGCTCCAGCCCAATTCCGAGCCGATGACCTTGTTGCGGCTCTCGGCGTCGTAACTGCGGGACAGCAAGTCTCGGGTGGTGTCGCGCAGCAGCACCTGTTCGTCGCTCAACTGAAAGTCCATGGCTTTACCTCATTTCCTCAGACGCCGCGCGTCTTCACAACCCGAGAATGGTCGACGCGATGATGGTGCGCTGTACTTCGTTGCTGCCGCCGTAGATCGACGTCTTGCGGTAGTTCAGGTAATGCGGCGCGCTCCCCTGCGCCCAAGCCGGAGACGCGATGTCGCCACCGGCTTCGAACGGCAGCGCATCGGGGCCCGCGACCTCGACGAGCAATTCGGTGGCGATCTGCTGCAGTTGGCTGCCGCGCAGTTTGAGTACCGATGACGCGGGGTTGGGCTTGCCGTCTACCGAACTGGTTGCGACCCGCATCTGGGTGAGTTCCAGTGCCAGCAGCTCGTTTTCGGCTTCGGCCAGCCGGGCGGCGAACAGCTGATCCTTCAGCAGTCCGGTATCGGTGGCCCGCGCTTTGACCTCGGCCAGGCGCACTTTGGTGCGCGCCACGCCCGCGATGCCGGTCCGCTCGTTGCCCAGCAGGAACTTCGCGTAGGTCCAGCCCTGATTCTCTTCTCCGACAAGCTGATCGGCGGGCACCCGGACGTCCTCGAAGAACACTTCGTTGACCTCGACGCTGCCGTCGATCAGCTTGATCGGCCGCATCGTGATGCCGGGGGTGTCCAGATCGATGAGCAGGAACGAGATGCCGGCCTGCTTTTTCGGTGCCTGCGGATCGGTGCGCACCAGACAGAAAATCCAGTCCGCGTACTGCCCCAGGGTCGTCCACGTCTTTTGTCCGTTGACGACGTAACTGTCGCCGTCACGCAGGGCGGTGGTGCGCAGCGACGCCAGGTCTGAGCCGGCTTCGGGCTCGGAGAATCCCTGACACCACCAGATGTCCAGGCCCGCCGTCGGCGGCAGGAAGCGTTGCTTGGTCTCCTGCGAGCCGAACTCGGCGATCACCGGGCCGACCATCTTGGCGTTGAAGTTCAGTGGCTCCGGCACGCAGGCGAGTTGCATCTCGTCCAGCCAGATCTGGTGCTGGGTCGGCGTCCAGTCCTTGCCGCCCCACTCGACGGGCCAGCCGGGTACGGCGAGCCCGTGCTCGTTGAGGATCTTGTGGCTGGTGGCGATGTCGTCGCGGTTGATGCCCTCGCCCTGACGGGTCCGCTCGCGGATCTCCGCGGGGATCTTCGTCGTGTAGAACTCGCGCAGCTCGTCGCGGAAGTCGGCTTCATCCTTCGTGAGCGCCAGTTGCATGGCAGTCCCTTCTGCTGGATCTGACGGTCCTGTATGCACGTTATCCTCCTGATCCCAACCAACCAGTCAGGCGGCTCCGCGTGAGGCCCCTGTACACAGTCGGCGGTCGGTCCACAGCGGGGGCAAATCAAGCCCCGCGCGGACGCCGGGACGACAGTCAACGCACCTACCGTCGCGGCATGCGCACAGAACTTCCCGTCGAGCGATTGCGCCGACGCCTAGGTGTCCAGCCAGACACGGTTGCTCAGCCGGACCGCGAGGTCGACGACGGCGATGCCGACACCGACCCGAACTCGCTGCTGCCGCGCTGGCTTCCGGACGGTGCAGCGCAGCACGACGGGTGGCTGGCCAGGGTGCGGGCCGACCCAGGTCGCGCGGGTGCCATCGCGTTGGCCGCGATCGCGGCGATTGCAGTGCTGGTGACGATTTTCACGCTGATGCGTGAAGAGCCTGCACCGGTGGTGTCGGCCAAGCTGCCGCCGGTCGACATGGCGGCATCGGCAACGCGCAGTCCGGGCCCGAGTCCATCGGCGGGGCCCAACCTGCCTGTCGTGGTCAGCGTGGTGGGTTTGGTGCACACGCCCGGTCTGGTCACCTTGGCGCCGGGAGCCCGGATCGCCGACGCCTTGAAGGCGGCGGGCGGCACGACCGACGGTGCCGACACCGCGGGGCTCAACATGGCCCGCCAGGTTGACGACGGAGAACAGATCGTGGTCGGGATCGCGCCGGTCAACGGCCAGCCCGGTGTGCTGGGCAGCTCGGTGAGCTCCGGCACGGCCGCCGCCGGCCCGTCGAGCACCGCGCCGCGCCCCGGCGTCCCCGGCCGCGCCGGCAAGAGTGAAGTGATCAACCTCAACACCGCGACCGTGCAACAGCTCGACGCTCTGCCCGGGGTCGGGCCGGTGACCGCCGGCTCGATCGTGGCCTGGCGTACGGCCCACGGCAAGTTCACCAGCGTCGACCAGTTGGGCGAGGTCGACGGCATCGGTCCCGGGCGCCTGGAAAAGCTGCGCCCGCTGGTCCGTGTCTGAGGCCGGTGCAGCAACCATCCGTCGCCGATCCCGCGACGGCGCGGCTGGATGCCCGTCTGGTCCCGGCCGCGGTGATCAGTTGGGTGGTGACCGCGGCGGGAATCTTGTGGCCGATCGGAAACGTCATCGCGTTGCTGTGCGCCGCGGTGGGTGTGTGCGGCACGTTACTGTGGCGCAACGCATCCCGCAGTCCACGGATACGGGCCCTGGGCATCGGGCTGGCCGCTGCCGGTCTGGTCGGTGCGGGTTTCGGATTCGCTATTGCGTTGCGCGCTAACGCTATCGCGCATCATCCCGTCACCGCAGCCTTCGGCACGGCCGCGGAGGTGACCGTGACGCCCAACCAGAGCGCGGTGCCGGTGGGTCGTGGCAATCTGATGTTTCGCGCCGGCCTGCGACGGCTGGCGCAGGACGAAATATCCGGCCGGGTGGTGGTTTTCGCGCCGGCGCGCACCTTCGGTGCCGTGATGGTCGGCCAGCCGCTGCGGTTCCGCGCGAGAATCGCCGGACCCACCCGCCGTGACTTGACGGTGGCCGTCGTGAACGCGATCGGCGCGCCGACGGCGGGTCGTGCCGGGCCGGTGAATCGAGCCGCATACGCAGTTCGTGCAGGTTTCGCCGATGCGGCTCGTCATGTGCTGCCCGCTGACCAGGCAGCTATGCTGCCGGCTCTGGTCTTGGGGGACATGTCGACCGTCACCCCGATCACCACCCAGGAATTCCGGACCGCCGGGCTGACGCATCTCACCGCGGTATCCGGTGCCAACGTCACGATCGTGTGCGGAGCGGTGCTGTTTTCGTCGCGATTGATCGGACCGCGGGCCGCGGTCGGGCTCGCGGGGGTCACCCTGCTGCTGTTCGTCATCGTCGTGCAACCCACTGCCAGTGTGCTGCGCGCCGCGGTGATGGGCGCGATCGCGTTGATGGGTGTGTTGTCGGCGCGGCGCAGGCAAGCGATCCCGGCTTTGTCCACAACGGTGCTGTTGTTGATGGTGGTCGCGCCGCAGTTGGCCGTCGACGTGGGCCTGGCTCTGTCGGTGGTGGCGACGGCCGCGCTGGTGGTCATCGCGCCGGTGTGGTCGCGACGTCTGGTGGCGGCGGGTTGGCCCAAATGGCTGGCTGACGCCGTCTGTGTGGCGTGTGCGGCGCAGTTGGTGACGGCCCCGCTGATCGCCGGCATCTCTGGCCGGGTGAGCCTGGTCGCTGCGGTGGCCAACCTCGCGGTCGCGGCGCTGGTGGCGCCGATCACCGTGCTGGGCACGGCAGCGGCCGCGATGTGCCTGCTGTGGCCCGCCGGAGCGCAGCTGCTGATCCGGTTCACCGGCCCCGAAGTGTGGTGGTTGTTGCGGATCGCGCACTGGACGGCGGGCGTTCCCGCCGCGAGCCTGCCGGTGCCGTCAGGAACGTCCGGTGTGGTGGCTGTCGGCGCGGTCGGGCTGCTGGCGGTGCTGTTGTGGCGTTGGCGGTGGTTTCGCGCGGGGGTGGCGGTGGCGACAGCCGCGCTGCTCGCCTGGTCGTTGTCCGGTCTGCTGGCGGGGCCCGGCGGTTCTGTCGGCAAGACGTGACACGATCAACCGGTGAGCCAGCAGGATTCGGCGTTGCATCTGGTGTTGGGCGACGAGGCTCTGCTCGTGGAGCGCGCCGTCGCCGAGGTGCTCCGGGCGGCCCGAAAGCGCGCAGGCACTGACGACGTTCCGGTGAACTGGGTGCGGGCCGGCGACGTCGGGGTCTACGAGCTGGCCGAACTGTTGAGCCCGTCGCTGTTCGCCGACGAGCGCATCGTCGTGCTGGAAGCCGCCGGTGAAGCCGGCAAAGACGCCGCCGAGTTGATCGCCAACGCCGCCGCGGATGTGCCGGCGGGCACCGAGTTAGTGGTCGTGCATTCCGGTGGCGGGCGGGCCAAAGCATTGGCCAATCAGCTACGCGCACTGGGCGCGCAGGTGCATCCGTGCGCGCGGATCACCAAGCCCAGCGAACGATTGGACTTCGTGCGCAAAGAGTTTCGCGATCTGAAAGTCAAAGTCGGCGATGACACGGTCAGTGCGCTGCTCGATGCTGTCGGCTCCGACATACGTGAACTCGCTTCGGCCTGTTCACAATTGGTTGCCGATACGGGCGGAAGCGTCGATGTCGCCGCGGTGCGGCGCTACCACAGCGGCCGGGCCGAGGTAAAAGGGTTCGACGTCGCCGACCGGGCCGTGGTCGGTGACGTCGAAGGCGCCGTCGAGGCGCTCAGATGGGCGATGTTGCGTGGCGAACCGCATGTGGTGCTGGCGGACGCGTTGGCCGAGGCCGTGCACAGCATCGGGCGGGTGGGATCGCTCTCCGGTGACCCGTACCGGCTGGCCGGCGAACTGGGCATGCCGCCGTGGCGTGTGCAGAAGGCGCAGAAGCAGGCCCGCCGCTGGTCACGCGACGCGGTGGCTACTGCGATGAGGTTGGTGGCGGCGTTGAACGCCGACGTGAAGGGCGCAGCCGCGGATGCGGACTACGCCCTGGAAGCTGCCGTGCGGAAGGTCGCCGAACTCGTGGCGGACTGACTCAGCTGAGCTTGTTCAACGCGCTGGACAGCGCGGACTTCTTGTTCGCGGCCTGGTTCTTGTGGATAACGCCCTTGGTAGCTGCCTTGTCCAGCTTGCGGCTGGTCGAGAGCAGCAGTTCGGCGGCTTTGTCCTTATCGCCGGCCTCGGCGGCTTCCCGGAAAGCGCGCACAGCCGTGCGAAGCGACGACTTCACCGACTTGTTGCGCAGTCGGGCCGCCTCGTTCGTGCGGTTGCGCTTTTGCTGCGACTTGATGTTGGCCACGCGTCATTCCTTCTTAAATCTCAGCGGCTTGTGGTGTCACGGTTTGCTTTAGCGTTCTGACGCTTAAGCGGCGACTGCCTAGGGTATCAGTCGCTGATGCTTTCTCCCAAAGCGAAGACCCCGGACCTGCGGACCTGGGGGATCTGATGCAGCATGGCACAGTGGCCCTTCGAACTCTGCCTGGAGAAACCAAACGGCAACAGCGCAGCAAGCCGCAGTCGCCGCCGCCTTACGAGCACATTTTCGACGGCTATAACGGTGCGGCCGAGTGCTACGCGGAAGCCTTTGACGAGATGTTCGACGCGCAGGGCAACGTCCGGGGGCCCTACAAAGGCATTTACAAAGAATTGGCGCCGTCGGATTCCACCGACCTCGATGACCGTGCCGAGGCATTAGCCCGCGCGTTCGTCGACCAGGGCATCACGTTCTCGTTGTCCGGTCAGGAGCGGCCGTTTCCGCTGGACCAGGTCCCGCGAGTCATCTCGGCCGCCGAGTGGACGCGGCTGGAGCGCGGCATCACCCAGCGCGTCAAAGCCCTCGAGGCGTACCTGGACGACATCTACGGCGAGCAGGAGATCCTGCGTGACGGCGTGATCCCGCGTCGGCTGATCACCTCCTGCGAGCACTTTCACCGCCAAGCTGTCGGCATCGTCCCACCCAACGGCGTGCGCATCCACGTCGCGGGCATCGACATGATCCGCGACGAGAAAGGCACCTGGCGGGTGCTCGAGGACAACCTGCGGTCGCCGTCGGGGGTGTCCTATGTGATGGAGAACCGGCGCACGATGGCGCGGGTTTTCCCTAACCTGTTCGCCAGCCACCGGGTGCGCGCCGTCGACGACTACGCGGCGCACCTGCTGCGGGCATTGCGTAAGTCCGCGGCCACCAACGAGGCCGATCCGACCGTTGTGGTGCTGACCCCCGGCGTCTACAACTCGGCGTATTTCGAGCATTCGCTGCTGGCCCGTCAGATGGGCGTCGAACTCGTCGAAGGCCGCGACCTGTTCTGCCGGGACAACCAGGTCTACATGCGCACCACCGAAGGCGAGGTGCAGGTCGACGTCATCTACCGGCGCATCGACGACATCTACCTGGACCCGATGCACTTCCGCCCCGATTCGGTGCTCGGCGTCGCGGGCCTGCTCAACGCGGCTCGCGCGGGCAACGTGGTGATCTCCAGCGCGATCGGCAACGGGGTGGCTGACGACAAACTCGTCTACACCTACATGCCGACCATCATCGGGTACTACCTCGGAGAAAAGCCGCTGCTCGCCAATGTCGACACCTACCGGTGCTGGTTGGACGACGAGCGCGAAGAGGTTCTCGACCGGGTCGATGAGCTGGTGATCAAACCCGTCGAGGGGTCGGGTGGCTACGGCATCGTCTTCGGCCCGGAGGCATCCACCAAAGAGTTGAACGCGATCAGTAAAAGCATCCGCGACGACCCGCGTGGCTGGATCGCTCAGCCGATGATGCAGCTGTCGACCGTCCCGACGCAGATCGGTGACACGCTCACGCCGCGCTACGTCGACCTGCGGCCGTTCGCGGTCAACGACGGCGACGATGTGTGGGTGCTGCCCGGTGGCCTGACCCGGGTGGCGCTGGTCGATGGGTCGCGGGTGGTCAACTCGAGCCAGGGCGGCGGGTCCAAAGACACCTGGGTTCTGGCGTCTCGCTCGTCGGTGGCTGACCGTGAGCTCGGCGCCGCCGAAGTGGTGAAGAAGCTGCCGAAAGCCGTCAGCTCGAGCAACGGCGAGGCGGACGGCGAAAAGCCGCAGCAGCAGAAGCAATTTCAGCAGCAGAGAATGTCGAAGTCGCAACCGGTGGTGGAACAACAGCCGGGTCAGCAGCAGCAGCTAGAGCAGCGGGGGGTGACGCGCTGATGCTCGCCCGTAATGCCGAAGCGTTGTACTGGATCGGCCGCTACGTCGAGCGTGCCGACGACACGGCGCGCATTCTCGACGTCACGGTGCACCAGCTGCTCGAGGATTCCAGCGTCGATCCCGACCACACATCACGAGTGTTGTTGCAGGTCTTGGGGATTGATGAGCCCGATACCGAACTGGACGTCTGGTCGTTAACCGACCTGGTGGCATTTCAGCGCAACACCACTGGCGGTGGCACCTCGATCGTCGACGCCATCACTGCCGCCCGGGAGAACGCGAGATCTGCCCGCGAGGTGACATCCACCGAGACATGGGAGTGTCTCAACACCACCTTCAATGCGCTCGGTGAACGCGAACGCGCCGCCAAACGGCTTGGGCCGCACGAGTTTTTGTCATTCATCGAGGGTCGCGCCGCGATGTTCGCCGGTCTGGCCGACTCGACGCTGTCGCGCGACGACGGTTACCGCTTCATGGTGCTGGGCCGCGCGATCGAGCGAGTCGACATGACCGTGCGCATGTTGCTCTCGCGAGTGGGCGACAGCGCGGTGTCTCCGGCGTGGGTGACCGTGCTTCGCTCCGCTGGCGCGCACGACACCTACCTGCGCACCTATCGCGGTGTGCTGGACGCAAATCGGGTCGTGGAGTTCATCCTCTTGGACCGTCTCTTCCCGCGCTCGATCTTCTACTCGCTGAAGTTGGCGGAGCACAGCCTCGACGAGCTGCTGCACAGTCGAGGCAGCCGGGTCGGCGCCACTTCCGAAGCTCAGCGCCTACTGGGACGCGCGCGCAGCGAGCTCGAATTCGTCCGGCCAGGTGTGCTGCTCGAATCCCTGGAGATGCGGCTTTCCGGCCTGCAGAAATCGTGTTTCGACGTCGGAGACGCGTTGTCGGCGCAGTACTTCCATGCCGTGCCGTGGGTCGCCTGGTCTGATGCCGGGCAGCGCGATCCGCTACCGACAGGTAAGGGGAAGAGCTGATGTGGCGCAATCGTGTTCTCCACGCAACCGGCTATGCCTACCCGTCGCCGGCCACCGCCTCCTATAACGAAGCCCGGCTCACCCCGAGATCGGACTCGCGGCAGAACGTCGTCCTCAACCGGGTCGAAACCGTTCCCGCGACGAGGTCGTACCGGTACGTCGACTACTGGGGTACCGCGGTGACGGCATTCGACTTGCACGCCCCGCACACCGAGTTGACTGTGACGTCCGCGTCAGTGGTGGAGACCGAACGGCCGGATCCGGTGACTCAAGAGGTGTCCTGGTCCGATCTGAAGCGGGAGGCGGTGATCGACCGTTACGACGAATTACTGCGTCCCACCGATTACACGCCGGTAAGCAAACGCATCGCGGCAGTGGGCAGACGGATCGCCAAGGAGCACGAGCCCGCCGACGCCGTGCTCGCGGCCGCCGCCTGGGTGCGAAGCGAATTGGATTACGTCAAAGGCAGTACCGGGGTGCACACGTCGGGTTCGGATGCCTTGCGCGAGGGCAAAGGCGTCTGCCAGGACTTCGTTCACCTGTCGCTGATGGTGTTGCGCAGCATGGGAATCCCCGCGCGCTACGTGTCCGGGTATCACCATCCCGACCCTGACGCCGTGATCGGGGAGACCGTCGACGGGCAGAGCCATGCCTGGGTTCAGTCCTGGACCGGCGCTTGGTGGGACCACGATCCCACCAACGACAGCGAGATCAACGAGCAGTACATCACTGTCGGCGTCGGCCGCGACTACTCCGACGTTTCTCCGCTGAAAGGCATCTACCACGGGCAGGGCGCCACTGATCTCGACGTGGTCGTCGAAATCACCCGATTGGCATAACTTCCCGCTCAAACGTCATGGATTCCGAGCAGGCCGTCTTGGAGCGCTCGGGCAAACAACGCCGCCTTGGACGGGGCGGGACGGTCGATCTCGCGGTACCGCCGCCGGATGCGCTGTAGATGTGTCCGGACGGTGCTGGGAGCGATATGGAGTTTCCGGCTGACCCCGTCTTTGTTGTCGGTGAGTAGCCATGCGATGAGGACGCGCCGTTCTTGCTCGGTGAGTTCCGGGCGGCCGTGCTGTTGTGCGGCCCGCACGGCGGCCGTCGCGAGGGGTCCAAGATTTTCCGTGCCGTCTTGAGCGGCCGTGACGGCATCGATAAGGTGTTGTGGTGACTCAGTTTTCACGACGTAGTTGACAGCTCCAGCATCGAGACAGTTCAGGATGATTTCGGCAGATGCGATGCGGGAGTAGGCGACAACTCGATGGTTGAGTTCGCATAGTTGTTGCAGGCCGGCGTAATCGGGCCGCTCCTCGCCATGTTCGGGGTCGTAAATGATGACTGCCGTTGTGGTGCAGTGGCGCTGGTGCTCGGTGAGGAACTGAGCCACCGAGCGGTAGGCGCACACGGTGTTGGTGGGGATGGACGCTTTGGCGAGCCAGTGTCGGATACCGGTGTGAACAACGGGGTGGTCATCGATCACGACTAGTGGCATCGGGATCGTAGATTCGGCGCCGCGCGTATCGATTGCCGGTTCGCGCGAGCGCGCCGACTTGTGACTCGGCTTCCCTGCCGAGGCGCCGCGCGGCGAGACTTTCCCGGTGGCTCTACGACTGCTCGTTTTACTGAGAGCGGTCAGGACCGATCCAGGACCATCGCCTGTGCGCAGTCGCACATAGTGCGATGACGCGCTCGTGGCCCCGGTCCGAGGCATCCCGATCATGTTGATACCCAGACCAATTCGCGCCTCAGCGAGCGGCCGGCCCGCGCGCCGGGTGCCTCCGTCAGCGGACTCGCACCCAGTACCGCACCTACGCCGATCTCACCCCTCGTCAGATCAACGCGGCACGCCTCCGTCGACTGCGACTCACGATTGCGCCCAAGTCGATGCTCACCCGGCATAGCCACCCTCCCCTTTGGACAAACGAACCGATACCTTGGACGAAATAACCGGTACGTCGTGTACCGGGGGAGATTAACGGGACAGGGCGTACCGTGTAAAGCGTGAGTTCATCCGCGTGCCGGCGCGGCCGTGACCAGCCCCGTTGATGGACGAGCGGCTCGCTGGTCGGGCCAGCGTGACAAGCGTCGCGCCGAGTTCGTCGAAGCCGCGTTACAAGCAATCGCTCACTACGGCCCACAGGCATCGACCGAGCAGGTCGCCGATCACGTCGGGGTGACGCGCACCAAGCTCTACCGGTATTTCGATGGTGCCGCCGACCTGCATCAGAGCATCGCCCGGCGGGTCAGCGAGATGCTCACTGCCAAGCAGACGCCGAGGTGGCATGCGACGGCGCGCTTGATGGACATGATCACCAGGACGGTGTCGGTGCATCTACGGTGGCGCATCGAGAACCCGAATCTGTATGAGTATCTGACCCGCCATTCGCTCAGCGACGACGCACACGGCGTCGCTGCGATACACGACGTCAACAACACCGTCGCCACAAACCTGTCGACGGCGATCGAGGCGGTTTTCCGCACTTTCGGGGTAGACGAGCGCCCGGCGGTGCCGCTTGCCTTCGGGGCTGTCGGCTTTGTCGAGTCGGCCACAACCCGCTGGCTCAACGACCCCGCGCCCGCGCCGCTTCCGGAATTTACCGCACAACTCGCCGAATGGATGTGGTCGCTGTGGGACAGCACGCTTCAAGCGGGCGGTATCAGGCTTGACCCACACCAGCCCATCGCTTCGCAACATCCGTTAGTGCCCGAGGGCGCACGACCGGGCGGCGAGACCGCCTGAGCTGGATGTTCGGAGCATTTCGCTCAGCTGCTGTCATGTCGGCCGATCTCGCCGTAACCTAGGTGTGAACCTGATCACACTCGCGGGAGGCTTTATGCGGATTGCAGATGTGTTGCGCGGCAAAGGCGGCGAGGTGGTGACGATCAAACCCGACGCGACGGTGACGGAGCTGCTCGACGGGCTCGCGAGTCACAACATCGGCGCCATGGTGGTCGTTGGTCCCGACGGCGTCAAAGGGATCGTCTCCGAACGTGATGTGGTGCGGCAGCTGCACACCCACGGGGCGTCGGTGCTGTCCCTGCCGGTCGAGAAAATCATGACGACGCTGGTCTCGACCGCCAGCAAGTCAGACACGGTGGACAGCCTCACGCTGCTGATGACCGAGAACCGGGTTCGCCACGTTCCGGTGCTCGAGGACGGGAAGCTGATCGGCATCGTCAGCATCGGTGACGTCGTCAAGACGCGGATGCAAGAGCTGGAAAGCGAGCACGAACAGCTGCAGTCCTACATCACCCAGGGCTGACTCGGGCTGGGCTCGATCGTAAACGGCCTCTCGACGGGCATAGCGACCTTGATGCGCATCATTACCGTCGAAGAGCATTTCGAGCACCCTGAGGTCAGCAAGCAGGTATTGCGAGCTGGGCGGCCCACCCAGCGGTGTGCCGCTCGACGAGCTCGCCGAATTCGGTTCCAATTTTTAACGACGATCGCGACGCCGCAATCCGGCTCGGTGGGCATCGGCTGGCGCATATGGATGCGGTGGGTGTCGATGTCCAGGTCGTCTCGCACGGAAACGGCAGCCCAAGCACATTGGCTGCGCCGGAGTCGGTCGACTTATGCCGTGGGTCAACAATGATTTGGCGCAACAGATTTCGGAGCACCCCGAACGGTTCCGGGTTTCGCCACCCTTCCGCTCTACGATCCCGCCTCGGCGGCCGAGGAATTGCGACGCTGCGTCGGCGACCTGGGATTCGTGGGCTCACTGATCGCCGGAACATTCGAAGGGCTCTTTCTCGATGACGCCCGATTCGATCCCATCCTCGCGGCCGCCGAGGCTGTCGACTTGCCGATCTACGTTCACCCGGGCCTACCGCACCGCAGGTCTCGCGGCCCTACTACTTCGGCGACTGGTCTGCCGCTGTCGGCGTGGTGTTCAGCGGACCCGCATTCGGCTGGCATGCCGAGGCCGGTATTCACGTCATCCGGCTGATCCTCTCCGGCGCATTGGACCGGCACCCGGGCCTGAAATTGTTGAGTGGGCACTGGGGTGAGGTGATGGCGTTCTGGCTCGAGCGGCTGGACGAAACATTCGCGCTGGTCCGCGCCGGCCAGCGAGCGCAACGTCAGCGACTATTACCGCGAACAGATCTGGGTTACCCCGTCAGGGATGTTCAATCGGCATCAGCTCGACCATGTCGTTGCCGAACTGGGTGCCCGAGCGAATCATCTATTCCGAAGATTATCCGTACGTGAAGCGCGACAACGTGACCGAATTCCTCACCGGCTCAGGGCTTTCCGATCAGCAGATGCATGCCATTGCGCATACTAACGTCGAGGCGCTACTGCGCGTTTGAGACGGCGACGGCGGAACTGAGGAGCTATCCGGCGTCCCACCCGGCGCTCAGCTCCAGGAGTAGTCGCGCCGCAGCCGTGCCGCGACGACGTCGAAAATCTCGCGAGCCAGAATCGCCCCCTCGCGACGAATGCCCTCTTCGGGGACGTCAAGCACGCGGTCCAGTCGCACCCAGCTTGACCTGCCCTCGGCATCCCAGCTGCCGCTGCCGATGCTCACCCAGGACCGGTCGCCGGCGTGTCGTTCCTGGCTGGACAACATCAACCCGAGCAGCGTGGCGCGGTCACGGCCGACGACCAGTACCGGGCGGTCCTTGCCGCGGGACGGGTCTTCCTCGTAGGTCACCCAGGTCCACACGATTTCGCCCGGATCGGCGCGACCGTCGAGGTCAGGTGCGTAGACCAGCTTGCGGGCCCGGTGCGCGGTCGGCACGCTCGTCTTGGTTACCGGCCTGCCGGCGGTTATCTCAGCCGGCGGTTCGGCCACAGCGCCGATGATCGCGTCGAGGCCGATCTTGATACCTCGTTGCAGAGCGGGCGATCGTTGCAGCTGGCGAACCAATTTCGGCGCTTCGTTGAACCCCAGGTTTCGGCGAGCCGCTGGAACGTCCTCCACTGTGTCGCCATCTTCGCCAGCATAGGACGGCCCCCGACCGACGTTCCCGTCCGGTACCGAAGCACCGTTCGACCAGGATCTTCTCCGGGGGAGTGGCCGCGACCGAGCGAAAATCTCGGGGAATCCCTTATTGCTTCGCTTCACAGGAATCACTCAGCGTTCGGCTAAGCAACCTCATATCTGTCAATGACCACTGCACTCCGCCATGTGTCTCGAACGGAGAAAGTTGGGAGCACGCAGCAACCCGAGAACCTCTTCACCGTCCACACCTCGAGCACCCATGGACCAACCACTGCATCAGACCGTGTCTGGCCCTGATCCGCCTCGACGCCCCACTGGTGCTGAGGCGACTCAGGCGCTCCAAAACGAAGCCTGTCGTGCTGGTGGCGACGTCGAGCCAAGTTCGATGCCTCGCTTTTCGGCGGCCGAGGATGTGCCCTTCGGACGAACGAAGGAAACTGAGCATTTCTCAGCAAAAGTCTTTTCACCAGGGAAGCTTGAGGACTCCGGCGGGTGCCCCTATGCAGGGGAAAACATGAGCGGACTGTGCCAGGTAGACGGCTCGCCCTATGGTGCGAAGATGCCCTCATATTGAGGCCGCCCGCAGCCGCTAACTGAGAAATTGTTGTTAACGAGACACCGAAATGCGTCCGTCAGCCGCAACATTCGTTGGCTGAGGCGGCCGCGGGGAGACTTCTGGACGGATGCAGCTGAACTCAGCGTGACGGGCCGACGCGAGGACGGACCGTTAGTACGAACGGATGAAACTTAATATTTCTGAGCAAAAATTCTTCCGCTGGGCACAGTTACTTGTTATCTTCTTCTCAGGTTTCACCCGGGGGGCATGCGGGGGGCCTCCGGCGGTACGCCCGCACCGTCGGTGGAGATCTTTGAAAGGCATAAAATGTACCTTCGTAAACTCGCCGCAGCCGCTGGCTTTGCCACTGGAGCGGCTCTGGCGTTCGCACCGTTGGCCTCGGCCGACGCATCCAGCGCCTCGGCGTCGTTGATCGACAGCCTGATCAGCGGTCTCTCACCGGCTGACGTCACGCCGTCAGTGACGGATCTCCAGATCTCGTTCGACGGAATGGATCTGTTCTCAACGGCGGGCAACGAAGCGACCGCCTTCACGACGGCTGGCCAGTTCGGCCTGGCGATCGCCTTCGGTGACGGCGCCAGCGCCACCGCTGAGGGCGGCACCGGCAACTTCGCCCTGGCCTCAGGCATCGACGCCCTTGCGAAAGCCGGCTCCACAACCGCCGCAGCCACGGGCAACAACTTCAACATCGCCGAGGACATCGGCAACAACACCGCAGGCGGCGATGGAGCCCACGACGGCGCCTACGCGGGCGCCGGCAGCCTGATCGGCGCCGCCAACAGCACCGGGACCGACAGCAACAACACTGCCCTCGACTTCGGCAACAACGGTCCCACCGGCACCGGAGCCGACGAAGTCGGTGGTAACTCCGGTGCCTTCGCCGGCGACGCCCACCTGATCGGATTCGCAGGCGCCGGCAGCAGTGACACCGCCGAAACCTTCGGCAACATCAGCGGCAACAATGACGGCGCCGCCGCGGTCGACGGCACCGGCAACTTCGCCAGCATCTCCGGCAGCGAGACCGGCACCAACGAAGGTCCGTTCGCGGGCATCGGTGACAACAACGCCGCAATCGCCGACGAGAACTTCACCACAAGCTTGACCGGCGTTTCCGCAGACAATGGCGACAGCAACATCGCTTACGTCGACGGCCCCACCAACAGCAGCGCATTCGCTGGCGGTGCCGGCGACGTCGCCAGCAGCAGCAACACCTCCTACATTGTTGACCCCTTCGGCACCACGGCCGACAGCGCCAACGCAGGTGGTACGACCGCGACGGGCGGTAACGATCTCGCCGAGGTCTTCTTGACCAAGGGCGACGCCCTTGCTGAGGGTCCCACCCCTGGCCTGTACGACGTCCTGACGCCGGTCGGCCCATTCACCAATGTCCCGACCGCCACCGTGGACGCCGTTCCCGGGGCCGTGGCAGCCCTCACCACGCCGGCCGCCGACCCACTCACGAGCACTGTCGACAGTGAAATTGCATCACTGAACTCTCTCTTCACGTTCGACACCTCCCTGGCGGCTGTTCCGACCGCCGACATCACTGGGGGCGGCACTGGCGTGTTCGAGACCATCACTACAGGGCGACGTGTCGGCCGTCGAGATGAACCCGACGTTTGACGCCCTCGTATACGGGTTCAACCCGACCAATCTCACCACGGACCCGGGTGCCTACGACGTGTTGAACGGTGCGCTGGCCAAGTTCGACGACGCATTCAACTTCGGGTTGTATGCACTGGAGAACGGCGGTGCCGCACTTCCCGCGACCGACTTCGCGACCGACCTGTTCGGAAACACAAGCTCGGCTCACCACAGAGCTCGCTGGTCTAACCGCCTCGCAAGCCATCACCACCCTCTTCACCGACGGCTTGTCCGATCTCGCTGGCTACTTCTGACCTCGGAACAGTCATCCCGTAGTTCCACGCTCCACAACGAACCCCCGGAGGCAACTACTCCGGGGGTTCGTTTTGCCCGCCCGTCCCGCGATTGTGCTGCAGGGCCGGTGCGCCGATACCCTGGAAGCGCCTAACCCCGGCTTCACCAGGAGATTCCCATCAGCAGTTTCGCCGACCAGACCTTCACCGCGCCGGCGCAGATTCGGAACTTCTGCATCATCGCCCACATCGACCACGGCAAGTCCACGCTGGCCGACCGGATGCTGCAGCTCACCGGCGTCGTCGACGCGCGCTCGATGCGCGCCCAGTACCTCGACCGGATGGACATCGAGCGCGAGCGCGGCATCACCATCAAGGCGCAGAATGTGCGGCTGCCGTGGGTAGTCGACGGCGACGAGTACGTGCTGCATCTGATCGACACCCCCGGCCACGTCGACTTCACCTACGAGGTGTCCCGCGCGCTGGAGGCCTGCGAGGGCGCGGTGCTGCTGGTCGACGCCGCCCAGGGCATCGAGGCGCAGACGCTGGCCAACCTGTACCTGGCACTGGACCGCGGTTTGCACATCATTCCGGTGCTGAACAAAATCGATCTGCCCGCGGCCGATCCCGACCGCTATGCCGGGGAGATCGCCCACATCATCGGGTGCGAGCCCGGTGATGTCCTGCGCGTATCGGGTAAGACGGGGGAGGGCGTCACCGAACTGCTCGACCACGTGGTTCGTGAGGTGCCGGCGCCGGTCGGCGATGCCGACGCACCCACGCGCGCAATGATTTTCGACTCCGTCTACGACATCTACCGCGGTGTGGTGACCTACGTCCGGGTGATCGATGGCAAGATCACGCCGCGCGAGAAGGTCACCATGATGTCCACCGGCTCCACCCACGAGCTACTGGAAGTGGGCATCGTCTCGCCTGAGCCGAAGCCCACCGTCGGGCTCGGCGTGGGGGAGGTCGGCTACCTGATCACCGGTGTGAAAGACGTCCGCCAATCCAAGGTCGGCGACACCGTCACCTCCGCGCGACACGGCGCAACGGAGGCGCTGACCGGGTACCGCGAACCCCAGCCGATGGTTTACTCCGGGCTTTATCCCGTGGACGGCTCCGACTACCCCGACCTGCGTGACGCGCTGGAGCGGCTGCAACTCAACGACGCCGCGCTCACCTACGAACCCGAGACCTCGGTGGCGCTCGGCTTCGGCTTCCGCTGCGGGTTCCTCGGTCTGCTGCACATGGACATCACCCGCGAGCGCCTTGAGCGGGAGTTCGACCTCGACCTGATCTCGACGTCGCCGAACGTCGTGTATCGCGTTGTCAGGGAAGACAATTCCGAACTCGTCGTCACCAACCCGTCGGTCTGGCCCGAAGGCAAGGTCCGCGCCGTCTACGAGCCCGTGGTCAAGACCACCATCATCACGCCCAGCGAATTCATCGGCACCATCATGGAGCTCTGTCAGTCGCGGCGCGGAGAACTCGGCGGTATGGACTACCTGTCGCCCGAACGTGTCGAGCTGCGTTACACAATGCCGTTGGGGGAGATCATCTTTGACTTCTTCGACTCGCTGAAATCACGCACCCGCGGCTACGCCAGCCTCGATTACGAGGAGGCCGGCGAGCAGGAGGCGGACCTGGTCAAGGTCGACATCCTGCTGCAGGGTGAGGCCGTCGACGCGTTCAGCGCCATCGTGCACAAGGACGGAGCCGGGGCCTACGGCAACAAAATGACCACCAGACTCAAAGAGCTCATTCCGCGTCAGCAGTTCGAGGTGCCGATCCAGGCCGCAATCGGATCCAAAATCATTGCGCGGGAGAACATTCGTGCCATCCGCAAAGACGTGCTGTCGAAGTGCTACGGCGGTGACATCACCCGCAAGCGCAAACTGCTCGAGAAGCAGAAAGAGGGCAAGAAGCGGATGAAGAACATCGGCCGGGTCGAGGTGCCGCAGGAGGCGTTCGTCGCCGCGCTGTCCGCCGACGCTGCAGGGGACAAAGGTAAAGAAGTCCACGACGAAGGCCACCGGTGACGACGGACATTCGCAGGCGCACACGGGCAGACATGTGCCCCGGCGTTTTGCGGCCCTGGCAGGCCGATGATGGGTTGCTCGTCAGGATCCGCCTCGTCGGTGGCCGACTGCCCACGCATGCGTTGCGGCGTCTGTCCGAGGTCAGCCGGGAGCATGCCGACGGCCGCATCTATCTGACCCGGCGCGCCAATCTGCAACTGCGCGGAATGTCCGGTGACGGCGGGCAACTGACCACGGCCGCTCTTGCGGCGATCGAGTCGACCGGTCTGCTCCCGTCGCGCACACACGAACTCGTGCGAAATGTGCTCGTGTCGCCCCAGACGGGACTGGCCGGCGGACGCGCAGATCTTCGTCCAGTGGCAACCGAGCTCGACGCCTTGATACTTGCAGACACCGAACTTGGCCTGTTGCCGGGACGCTTCCTGTTCACCTTGGACGACGGACGCGGTGACGTGTTCGGCCGCCTCACCGGAACCGGAAAGCGCGGAACTGACGTGGGTTTGGTGGCACTCGGCGACGGCGCGGTTCAACTGCGCGTCGGCGACCACTGGGGAGACGTCATGTCTTTGACCCATGCCGCCGAGCGGATGGTCGATCTGGCGCGGCAATTTCTCGAAGTTCGCGGGACGGGTGCGAACGCGGCATGGCACGTCCGCGAGCTGACTCGGCCGCTGCAGCCGCCGGTGCCCGCCGATCCCCGAATTCCTGCTCCCGCACCGCCGCTTGCCTACGGCGCGGTGCCCGGTGGCATCCACGTGCCCGTCGACGACGGCGCACTGACACGGATCGAATCGAGTCACTCCTCGAATCAGCCTCCACTGTCGGACATCTCGTCGTCACCCCATGGCGCGGCATTCTGATTCCCGACGCTTCGGAGGTCTCCCGATGACGGGTGATGCTCGACAGCCGACGCGACGCTATGACTACATCGCCGATGGCCCCGCCATTTACGCCGACTCGTTCGCTACCATCCGCCGCGAAGCCGACCTGTCGCATATCCCCGCAGAGGCCGAGAAGCTGGCGGTACGAATGGTTCACGGCACCGGTCAGCCCGACGTCGTCAGCGACCTGGTGATTCACCCTGAGCTGGTGTCGGCCGCACGTTCCGCGCTGCAGGCGGGTGCGCCCATCCTGTGCGACGCCTACATGGTCGCGACCGGAATCACCGCGGGCCGCCTTCCCGCCGGCAACGATGTGCATTGCTTCCTGCGCGACCCGCGCGTGCCCATGCTCGCCCGGCAGTGGAACACCACCCGCACCGCGGCCGCCGTCTCGTTGTGGGAGCCACACATCGACGGCGCGGTCGTCGCCATCGGCAACGCCCCTACCGCCCTGTTCCACTTGCTCGAGATGCTCCTCGACGGGGCGTCTCGGCCCGCTGCCATCGTCGGCTGCCCGGTGGGATTCATCGGCGCCGCGGAGTCCAAAGACGCGCTCGTCTCCTTCTCGCGCGATCACGGAATCGACATCCCCTTTGTCACCGTGCGTGGGCGGCGTGGGGGATCGGCGATGACGTCCTCGGCAATCAACGCGCTGGCCTCGGAGGCCGAATGACAGCCGTCGAGACCCTCGGCCGGTTCTACGGAGTCGGCCTCGGTCCGGGGGATCCCGAGTTGATCACCCGCAAGGCGGCCCGGATCATCGGCGAAGCCGACGTCATCGCTTACCACGCGGGCGTCAACAAACAGTCCTACGCGCGGACCATCGCAGCGGACCTCATTCCGGCGGGTGTCGTCGAAGAGGAGCTGCGCTATCCGATCACCACCGGAACGACCGATCATCCCGGCGGTTACGCCGGAGCACTCGCCGACTTCTACGAGCAATCGGCTGCCAGACTGACCGATCACCTGCGCGCCGGACGCACGGTTGCTCTACTGGCAGAAGGGGATCCACTGTTCTACGGCTCTTTCATGTACATGCATGATCGGCTCAGCCCACACTTCGTGTGCGAGGTGATCCCCGGAGTGCCGGCGTTCGCCGCCGCGACGGCGACCACCGCCCTGCCGTTGGTCCGCCAGACCGACGTGTTGACCGTGTTACCGGGTACCTTGCCCGAACCCGAACTCGCTCGGCGTCTGGCGGATACCGACGGTGCCATCATCATGAAGCTCGGCCGCACCTTCGGGGCCGTGCGTCGCGCGCTGATCGCTTCAGGTCGCCTCGACCACGCCATGTACGTCGAGCGGGCCAGTCACCCCCAGCAGCGCTGGATGCCGGTCGTCGAAGTCGACGAATCCACCGTGCCTTACCTGTCCCTGATCGTGGTCAACGGCGACTCGGTCAACGGGAAGCGGTCCCGCATCGTGGCCGAAAAGGTTAGTCCGACAACGCAGTCCGTGGACTGACGTCTCCGAGCTCCTAGTCGTCGGGTTGGGGCCCGGGCCGGACGGCTGGATCACGCCAGAGGCGACGGCCGCGCTCGCTGAGGTGGAGCACGTCGTCGGCTACGGTCCCTACGTTGCGCGGGTGCCACAGCGAGAGGGACTGCAGCGGCACGCATCCGGTAACACCGTTGAAGTCGACCGGGCGCGTCTCGCCCTCGAGTTGGCCCTCAGCGGCGACAAGGTCGCCGTCGTATCCGGCGGTGACGCGGGAGTCTTCGGCATGGCCTCGGCAGTCTTCGAAGCCGCCGATGACGAGCGCTTCGCACGCGTCCCCATCCGGGTGCTGCCCGGCGTTTCGGCCGTTCACGCTGTCGCAGCTCGCGCCGGTGCCCCCCTCGGTGCGGACTTCGCAGTGCTGAGCTTGTCCGACCGGCTCAAGCCGTGGTCGGTCATCGAGACCAGACTGCGTGCCATTGCCGACGCCGATCTTGTTCTGGCGATTTACAACCCGGCATCGCGTGCCCGATCAGACCAGATCGGGACGGCGCGCAAGATCCTGCTCGAACACCGTTGCGCCGACACGGTTGTCGTCGTCGGACGTGACGTCGGGCGAGCAGAGGAATCGCTGACCGTGACGACGTTGGGCGATCTCGACGCCGATACCATCGACATGAAATGCCTTCTTCTGGTGGGTGCGTCCACAACCCGGGTCACGCCGGCCGGCAGGGTGTGGACGCCGCGGTGGGTGCGATGACCGTTGACCGGTTCGCAGTGCAGTTCGTCGGCGCCGGGCCCGGAGCCGCCGACCTGCTGACTGTGCGTGCGACGCGATTGCTCGCCGACGCTGACGTCGTCCTTTATCCCGGCAGCTACCTGGATCCCGAGGTGCTCGAAAGCTGTGCTTCGACAGCAGTTTTGTTCGACACCCAGGACCTGGATCTGGACGACATCGTCGCCCGCATCGTCGATGCGTATGGCTCAGGCCGACGGGTCGTACGCCTGGTGTCCGGCGACCCGAGTCTCTACAGCGCCCTATCGGAACAGACCCGGCGACTCGACGTTGCCGGGGTGCCGTGGGCGATCACACCCGGAGTGCCGGCATACGCCGCCGCGGCGGCAATAGTCGGTCGCGAACTCACCGTGCCACTGGTCGCGCAATCCGTCGTGTTGACGCGTGCCCACGCGCAGTCCACCGCGATGCCGGAGACCGAGTCGCTTGCCGCGTTCGCCGCCACGCGCGCAACTCTGGTGCTGCACTTGGCAATCACCCGCACCCGGGAGCTGATGAACGAACTTTCGCCGGCCTACGGCCCGGACTGCCCGGTCGTGGTGATGTACCGGGCCACCCAGCCCGAGGAACGCATACTTCGCGGCACCATCGCAGATATGGCCGACAAGGTCGAGGCGGCCGGGTTACGTCAAGCAGCCGTGATTCTCGTCGGTGCTGCACTCGGGGAGCAGCCGGATCCGTGCGCAGGCGAAAGCCATCTGTACGACCCGCGACGAGACAGATCGGCCACCGGCTCATGCTGAGATCACAGCGCTTTGGTGAATGCCCACTGGGTCACCGCCCGCGCCGGGGTCCAGCCGGTGAAGGACCCGATCGGCGCGGCATGCTCGACGTGAATGCGGGTGAGTTCGCCGCCGTGTTCGCCATAGGCCGCGGCGAGAAGCGCCTCGGTCTGGACAGTCACCCCGTGAACCACGATCCGACCCCCGCTGCGCAGCGCGTCGAGGCATCGCGGGAGAACCCCGGACTGGGTCGCGCCGCCACCGATGAACACCGCGTCGGGAGCGCTCAGGTCGTCCAAGGCGTCTGGGGCCGTGCCCTGAATCACCTGCAGTGCAGGGACTCCCAACGCTCTCGCATTGCGGGCAATCCTTTCCGCGCGACCGGCGTCGGCCTCCACCGCGACAGCCCGGCAGGACGGGTGACTTCGCATCCATTCGATACCCACCGAGCCCGCGCCTGCGCCGACGTCCCACAGCAGCTGCCCTGGCGCGGGGAGCAAACGAGCCAGTGCGGTCGCGCGCAGATCCCGTTTCGTGAGTTGGCCGTCGTGCTCGAACGCGTCATCGGGGAGCCCGGCCACCCACCCGGCGACCAGCGGTCCATTGAGTTGCAGCGCAACGATGTTCAGGCGTGGTGCGTCACCGAGGAATTGCTCGGCCGTGGTGTCCACGATCGTCTCGTGGTCACTGCCGAGGTCGCCCAGGACTACGAAACGGCTCGCTCCGTATCCTCGCGCGGCGAGCAAGCCGGCAATCGTGCAAGGCGTCTCCTGGTCGGACGACAGCACCAACAGCCGGCGGCCGGGCGCCAGTTCGCGCAGTACCGCGTGCACGTCCCGCCCCACGACGCTGACGACCGCCGTGGACTCTGCCGACCAGCCGAGCCGAGACCGCGCCAGCGTCACCGACGACACGTGCGGGATGACGCTGATCTGGCCGGCGCCCAACATCTCGACCAGCGTGGTACCGATGCCGCTCAGCATCGGGTCGCCGGAGGCCAGCGCGACGACCCGTCGACCCGCCAGTTGCTGCAGCAAGCCGGGCAACGCCGGCCTCAGCGGGGAGGGCCATGGCTGTCGGGTCTGACCATCCGCGACCGGCAGCAACGCCAGCTGTCGTGGTCCGCCCAGAACGACCTCCGCCGCCAGAATCACGGCTCGGGTCGCCGCTGTCAGCCCCTCCCAGCCGTCGGCGCCGACACCGACGACAATCCATCGCAGGTCAGGGGTCGGCACGGCGGCGATGCTAGCGTAAAAACTGGAGCCTCACTGTGACCTCGACTGACCGGCTGTACCCGTTTCCCGCGGTGCTGGGCGGCGATCCCGACGCGCCCGGTGGGCTCGACGACATGGCGTTGGCACTCGTTCTCTGCGTCGTGCATCCCAGCATCGGCGGCGTGCTGGTGCGCGGCGAGAAAGGCACCGCGAAATCTACGCTGGTACGCGCACTCACCCAGATACTGCCACCGATCGACGTCGTCGCCGGCGACCGATTCTCCTCCGACCCCGCTGAAGCGAACCCGCTCTCACCTGACGGCCCATTCGGATCCGACACGTCCGTGGAAACTCGGCCGGTTCGACTGGTGGAGCTTCCCGTCGGCGCCACCGAAGACCGGGTCGCCGGTTCGATCGATCTCCAACAGGCGCTCAGCGAGGGCGCCGTGCACTTCGAGCCAGGTCTGCTGGCCAGGGCGCATCGCGGCATCTTGTATGTCGACGAGGTCAATCTCCTGCACGACCATCTGGTCGACCTGCTGCTCGATGCGGCCGCGATGGGCACCGTCACAGTGGAACGCGACGGCATTTCGGTCACCCACTCGGCGAAATTCGTGCTCGTCGGGACGATGAATCCGGAGGAAGGCGAGCTACGGCCCCAGTTGCTCGACCGCTTCGGCCTCACGGTCGAGGTTGCCGCGCCGCGCGAGCCGGCGCTGCGAGCCGAGGTGGTGCGCCGACGGCTGTTGTTCGACGCGGACCCGCATGCGTTCCGAGCCCAGTACGTGGATGCCGAACAGCGGCTTCGCGTCCGGATCCGGCAGGCCCAGTCGATCCTGCCCCGAGTCCAACTGACGCCGGCAGTGCTGCTCAAAATCGCCGAAGTGTGCTCGGCGGTCGGTGTCGACGGCATGCGGGCCGACATCGTCATGGCGCGGGCCGCCGCCGCGCACGCCGCATGGCACGGCCGCGTGGAGCCGAACGCCGATGATCTGCGTGCCGCCGCCCGGCTCGCGTTGCCACATCGCCGCCGGCGCAATCCATTCGACAGTCCCGGCCTCGGCGAGGATGAACTCGACGAGCTTCTGCCTCCGGAGAGCCGGTGACGGACCCGATCCCGACACCGACCCGGACGGTCCCGACGGCGGGCATGACGACGGCGGTCCCGGAGATCCTCCGCCGTCCGGGAACGGCGGGCAGCAGCCGAATCACCCGTCCGCACCGACAGATAACGAGACGGTCGGGGCCGGTGATCCCTACAAGACGCGGCTCTTCACCGTTCCGGGGGTGGGGGACGGGCATGCCGGTCGCCGCAGCCGCGCCCGGACGACGACCGGTCACCGCACCGGCTCGAGCCCACTGTCGCGGCACCGGATCCGGCATCCATTTCGTCGAGACCGTGCGAACCGCCGCACCTCATCAGGCCGCTCGTGGTCGCAGCGGCGGTCGGCTCCGCTTTCTTCCCACCGATCTGCGTCGGGCCGTCCGCGAAGGGCGCGAAGCCAACCTGGTGCTCTTCGTCGTCGACACGTCGGGTTCGATGGCTGCCCGCGAGCGGATGTCTCAAGTCAAGACCGCCATCCTGTCGCTTCTGCTGGACGCCTACCGGCGGCGCGACCGGGTCGGCGTCGTCACCTTCCGGGACCGCGCGGCCGAGATCGCCCTTCCGCCAACCGGTTCGGTCGACATCGCGGCCAGACGACTGGACGACCTGCCTACCGGCGGGCGAACCCCGCTGGCCGAGGGCCTGATGAAAGCCGCCGAGGTGGTACGCCGCGAACGGCTTCGCGACCCGAGCCGACGACCGCTACTCGTCATCGTCACCGACGGTCGCGCCACGGCGGGACCAGACGCTGTCGAACGGTCGCGGCAGGCCGCGGCGTACCTGGCCGACGACGGAATCGGATGCATCGTCGTCGACTGCGAAAGCGGCCGGATGCGAATGGGTTTGGCCGCGGAGTTGGCTCGACATCTCGAGGCCGACCACGTGCCGCTCGGTCAGGTGCATGCCCAAGCGCTGGCCGACATCGTCCGCAGCGCAACACCCGGAGCGGCCTGATGCCGCAAGGTCAGGTGTCTGCGGTACCCGACGACCGGCTCACTACGCGTCAGCGCCGCAACCGTCCCTTGCTGATCGTGCACACCGGTGACGGCAAGGGAAAGTCAACGGCTGCCTTCGGTTTGGCTTTACGTGGGTGGAATCAGGGTTTCCGCATCGGGGTGTTTCAGTTCGTCAAGTCGGCCAAGTGGCGCATCGGCGAGCAGACCGTGCTGGAACGCCTCGGCGCACTGCACGCCGAGACGGGCGAGGGCGGCCCCGTCGAATGGCACAAGATGGGGTCGGGCTGGTCGTGGAGCCGCAAGGCGGGCAGCGAAGTCGACCACGCCCGGGAGGCGGCGGCCGGCTGGGCCGAGATCAAGCGGCGGCTCGCGACCGAAAGCCACGACCTCTATGTGCTCGACGAATTCACCTACCCGATCAACTGGGGGTGGGTCGACATCGCCGATGTCGTTGACACTCTCGCCGCCCGGCCTGGCCACCAGCACGTCGTGGTGACGGGCCGCAAGGCCGATCCGCGGTTGCTGGACATCGCCGACCTGGTCACCGAGATGGCCAAGGTGAAGCACCCGATGGATGCGGGCCAGAAAGGCCAGCGGGGGATCGAGTGGTAGTCACCGACCTACCCCGCATCGTCATCGGCGCCCCGGCGTCCGGCCACGGAAAGACTACTGTCGCAACCGGATTGATGGCAGTACTGGCCGGGCGCGGCATGACGGTGTCGGGCCACAAGGTCGGACCCGACTTCATCGATCCCGGCTATCACGCCTTGGCGACCGGCCGCCCGGGCCGCAACCTCGATCCGTTCCTCGTCGGCGAACACCGCATCGTCCCATTGCTGCTGCACGGCGCGAGGTCGGCAGACGTCGCCATCATCGAAGGCGTCATGGGCCTTTTCGACGGCCGACTCGGTACCGCCGGGGAAGCGTCCACCGCTCACGTCGCCGCACTTACGGCGTCGCCGGTATTGCTCGTCGTCGACATCTCGCACGCGTCGCGCACCCACGCTGCGGTCATCGCCGGTTTGGCGGCATTCGACCCGTCGGTGCGCATCGCGGGCGTGATTCTCAACAAGGCGCGCACTGCGCGGCACGCCGACGAGGTCCGCGATGCGCTGGCCCCGACCGGCATTCCGGTGCTCGGCGTTCTGCCTCGCGACGACGGCGTCGAGGCTCCGTCACGTCATCTGGGTCTGGTACCGGCCGCCGAACGCCTCGAGTCGGCTGCCACGTTGGCGCGGATGGCGGAGTTCATCGCCGCACACGTCGACGTCGACGCCGTGCTTCGGCTCGCCGGCGCTGCCCCGCCTCTGCACGAAACAGCTTGGGATGCAACACAGCACATCGAGCCCCCAACTCGAGCCCGGCCTGTCGTCGCGATCGCGGGTGGTCGCGCGTTCACGTTCCGGTACGCCGAAACCGAAGAACTGCTGCGGGCCGCCGGATGCGACGTCGTCGAATTCGACCCGCTCACCGACGCGTCCCTTCCCGCGGGCACCGCAGGCATCTACCTGGGCGGCGGTTTCCCTGAGGTGCACGCTGCCGAACTCGCCGGCAACACGTCGCTGATCAACGGATTGCGAACTGCCGTCACCGCAGGCGTCCCGACGGTCGCCGAGTGTGCGGGGATGCTTTACCTATGTCGCACCCTCGACGGCACGCCCATGGTCGGGGCGGTGCCTGCCGACGCCGCGATGACCACCCGGCTGACCCTCGGCTACCGAACCGCCACCAGCCCTGCGGATTCCGTGCTCGCCGGCGCAGGTGTTGAGGTCACAGGTCACGAATTCCACCGCACGAAAGTCAGCCCATCGCAGGGCCGCGCAGCGTGGACTCTGCCCGCCGGCCCGGAGGGCTTCGCCACGCCCACCTTGCACGCCGCCTACCTGCACACGCATTGGGCCGGCCATCCCGCCCTCGCTGAGCGGTTCGCTCGAGCCGTCCATCGGCAGGCAGCGGCTTAGGCAAGCCCGCGTAGCCATTCGATGACTTCATCGATGTGTGGCACCACTGCCACCCCGGGTGGAACGGCGGGACGCCGGACGATCACGACCGGAATCCCCAGCGTCTCGGCGGCCTGCATCTTCGGCCAGGTGTACTCGCCACCGGAATCCTTGGTGACAAGCACGTCGGCCCGGTGCTCGCGGATCAGCTCGAGCTCGCCGGGTAAGGCGTAGGGTCCGCGGTCGTTGAGCAGTCGCCACGCCGGCGGCAGCACGAATTCCGGCTTGTCGACGACGCGTGCGAGCACCGGCAACTCACCGAGCGCGCCGGAGAACTCGGGGAGTTGCTGACGGCCCACCGTGAGCAGTGGTCGGCCGCCCAGCCTTCCGGCCTGCTCGGCCGCGTCGCGGTGCGAGCTCACCCAATGCCACGACGACAGCGCCCGGTCGGCCCAGCCGGGACGCTGAAGGCGAAGCAGCGGCCGCGATTCGTCAGCGCACGCGGATGCGGCGTTGGCGGAGATCGTGGCCGAGAAGGGGTGGGTTGCGTCGACCACGGCGTCGAAGTCGGCCAATGCCTTTCGCAGCCCGTCGATTCCGCCGAACCCGCCGATTCGCACCGACCCGACCGGTAGTCGCGGCCGGGCGACCCGGCCGGCCAGTGAGCTCGTCACGTCGACACCGTCGTCTACCAGCGTCGCGGCGAGTGCGCGGGCTTCCGATGTTCCGCCCAGCAGCAGCACCCGCAGCGGCGTCACCGGTGCCTCCTCAGCAGGAAGACATCCATCACCCAGCCCGCCTCGCTGCGCGCTTGGGTGCGTGCCTGGGTGATCTGCCCGACGACGTCGCCGAGCCGCCCTGCGATCAGCCGCTCACCGGCGGCGCCGAGATTGGCGCCCCACCACACCGCCCAGTCGTCCAGACCGGCGAGGTCCAGCCGGTCCGGCGGTGGGTTGAGCATGGCGACGACGTTGTCCTGCCCGGCGGCGACGGCCTCCTGGAGCCTGCGGCCGGTGGTGACATGGACCGGGCGGCCAATCTCGTGCAACACGATGCGGTGCCTCGCGGCGAGCAACTGCGGGGCGCTGATCCCCGGCAGCACGTCGAATTCGACTGGTACGCCAAGCTTCTCGATCTTCTCGACCACGCGGATGGTCGAGTCGTACAGCGACGGATCGCCCCAGACCAGAAACGCCGCGCTGCCACCGCGCTCGCGTAGCACCTCCGCGTAGGCGGCGGCACGGGCGTCATGCCAGTCCGCGACCGCGCCCTCGTAGTCCGCGGTGGTCAGCTCGGCCGAACGGTCGCGCGGCGGGTCAGCGACGTGCACGATCTCCACCGTGCCGCCGGTGTGGGTGTCGACGACCGCACGCCGCAGCGCCAACAATCCGTCATCATCGCCTTTGTCGGCGGCCAGCACATAGTCGACCGACCGCAATGCCTCGGCCACTTCCGGTGTCACGTGCGCCGGGCCCATGCCGATGCCGAGGATGCGTACCCGGACCGGATCAGTCACCGCGTCCCTCGATGTCGCCCTCCACCTCCAGGTAGGCCTGCCGCAACGCGGCCAACGTCTCCGGTGACGGGTCGGCCCATAGTCCGCGATCGGCCGCCTCTTGCAGGCGCTCGACCATGCCGTGCAACGCCCAGGGGTTCGACTGGTTGAGGAACTCTCGGGTTTCCGGGTCGAGAACGTAGCTCTCGGCGAGCTTTTCGTACATCCAGTCGTGCACGACGCCCGCGGTGGCGTCGAAGCCGAAGAGATAATCGACGGTGGCGGCGAGCTCGAAGGCACCCTTGTAGCCGTGCCTGCGCATGGCCGAGATCCAGCGCGGGTTGACCACCCGCGCCCGGAAGACCCGCGCGGTCTCCTCGGCAAGCGTGCGGGTCCGCACCGCGTCGGGTGTGGTCGAGTCACCGATGTAGGCCTTGGGATCTTTTCCGGTCAAGGCACGCACCGTCGCGATCATGCCGCCGTGGTACTGGAAGTAGTCGTCGCTGTCGGCGATGTCGTGTTCGCGGGTGTCGATGTTCTTGGCCGCCACCTTGATTCGCGCGTAGTTCGTGCGCATGTCATCGGCGGCGGCGGCGCCGTCCAGACCGCGCCCATAAGCGAACCCACCCCACGCGGTGTAGACCTCGGCGAGGTCTTTGTCGTCGCGCCAGGTGCCTGCTTCGACCACCTGCAGGATGCCCGCGCCGTACGACCCCGGCTTCGATCCGAAAACCCTCGTGGTGGCGCGTCTTTCATCGCCATGGTCGGCCAGGTCGGCGCGGGCGTGTGCGGCGACGTAATTGTGTTCGTCCGACTCGTCGAGCAGCGCCACCATCCGCACCGCGTCGTCGAGCATCGTCACCACGTGTGGGAACGCGTCGCGGAAGAATCCGGAGATGCGGATGGTCACGTCGATGCGGGGCCGGCCGAGCTCGTCGAGCGGGATGACCTCCAGCCGGCTGACGCGGCGCGACGCCTCGTCCCAGTCTGGCCGAACGCCGAGCAGCGCCAGCACCTCAGCCACGTCGTCGCCGGACGTACGCATCGCGCTGGTGCCCCACACCGATAGCCCGACCGACTCGGGATAGGTGTCGGTGTCGTCGAGGTAGCGCTGCAGCAGCGACTCCGCCATCGCCTGTCCGGTCTGCCAGGCCAGCCGCGACGGCACCGCACGCGGGTCCACGGTGTAGAAGTTGCGGCCGGTGGGCAGCACGTTGACCAGGCCCCGCAGCGGCGAGCCCGAAGGGCCTGGCCGCACGAAACCGCCCGCAAGCGCGCACATTACGGCGTCGAGCTCGCCTGCGGTGCCTGCCAGCCGCGGCACCACTTCGGTGGCCGCGAACCGCAGAGACATGCGTACGTCGGGTGCCTCGTGCAGGGCATCGATGGTGTCGGCGGAGGCGTCCCATCCCGCGGCCTCCATCGCCTCGACCAATCCGCGGGCGCGACTCTCGATGTCGTCGACCGCCGCGGTTTCGGCGCCCTCCTTCAGCCCGAGAGCCGTTCGCAAGCCTGGGACGGCATGGTCCTGACCTCCCCATACCTGAGCGGCACGCAAGATCGCAAGAACCAGGTTGACCCGGGCCGCTCCCTGTGGCGCCTCGCCCAGAACGTGCAACCCGTCGCGGATCTGGGCGTCCTTGATCTCACACAGCCAGCCGTCGACGTGCAGCAGGAAGTCGTCGAACTCGTCGTCGTCGGGCCGGTCGTCGAGCCCCAGGTCGCGGTGCAACTCCGCGGCGCGCATCAGATTCCAGATCTCACCGCGGATGGCCGGCAGCTTGGCCGGGTCCATCGCGGCGATGTTGCCGTACTCGTCGAGCAGCTGTTCGAGCCGCGCAATGTCGCCGTAGCTCTCGGCCCGCGCCATCGGTGGGATCAGGTGGTCGATGATCGTGGCGTGTGCGCGTCGCTTCGCTTGCGCACCCTCGCCCGGATCGTTGACCAGGAACGGATAGATCAGCGGGAGATTCCCCAGCACGGCGTCGGTGGCGCACGCCGCTGAGAGCGCCGCATTCTTGCCGGGCAGCCACTCCAACGAGCCGTGCTTGCCGAGGTGCACCACCGCGTGAGCGCCGAAACCGTGCTCCAGCCACCGGTAGGCCGCGAGATAGTGATGGCTGGGCGGCAGATCGGGGTCGTGGTAGATCGCCACCGGGTTCTCGCCGAATCCGCGTGGCGGCTGGATCATCAGTACGACGTTGCCCGAACGCAGCGCGGCGAGCACGAGGTCGCCGTCGCCGTTGACGAACAAACGTCCCGGTTCCGGGCCCCATGCGGCGGCCATCGCGTCGCGCAGTTGCTCGGGAAGGTCGCCGGTCCACTTGGCGTAGTCCGCCGCAGCCACCGTGACCTGTGCATCGGCGACTTGGTCGGTGGTCAGCCATTGCTCGTCCTGGCCGCCCGCGTCGATGAGGGTGTGGATCAACCGGTCGCCGGCCTGCGTCTCGTCGTCGATCCCGAGCACGCCGAAGCCGTTGCCGATGTCGTAGCCATCCTCCGCGAGGCGCCGCAGCAGCCGTACTGCCGACGCCGGAGTATCGAGTCCGACGGCGTTGCCGACGCGGGAATGCTTGGTGGGATAGGCCGACAGCACCAGCGCCAGCTTCTTGTTTTCGTTGGGTATCCGGCGCAACAGCGCATGGTTGACCGCGATGGCGGCGACCCGCGCGCAACGTTCCGGATCGGCCACGTAGTGCGGAAGGCCGTCGGAGTCGACCTCCTTGAACGAATACGGGGCGGTGATGATGCGCCCGTCGAACTCGGGGATCGCGATCTGCGTCGCCGAGTCGAGCGGAGTGACGCCGTCGTCGCTCGACTCCCATTCATCTCGCGATGAAGTGAGGCAGAGCCCTTGTAATACAGGGATGTTCATTGCAGCAATGCGTTCGATGTCCCATGAGGCGTCGTCCTCACCGGCGCCGGCGGAAGCCGCCTTCGAGCCGCCGGCTGCGAGCATGCTGACAACGACGGCATCCAGCGTGGCAAGCGCGCCGAAGAGTTCGTCCGGTGCGCTTCGCAGCGACGAGGCGAAGATCGGGACGCCGACCGCGGTACCGGTCGCATCGATGGCGTCGGCCAGCGCATGGGCGAAGCCGGCGTTGCCGCTGACCTCGTGCGCCCGGTAGTACAGCACGCCGATCCGCGGTTCGACTTCGGCGGTTGCGGTGCGTTCGGCGTATCCCCACTCGGGGATCACTACTGGCTCGTCGAATCCCTCGCCGGTGAGTAACACGGTGTCGCACAGAAACGCGTGCAACTGTGCGAGGTTCACCGAACCACCCTCGGCGAGATACGAATGTGCTTGCGCTGCAAGGCCAATCGGCACCGATGACTGTTCCATGAGTTCCGCGCTGGGCGCACGCTCGCCGCCGAGCACGACCAACGGCAACCCGGTGGCGCGCAGCTCGCTGAGTTCCTCGGCGACCTCCGCCGAGGATCCGAGCACCCGAAGAACCACCACTTCGGCACCGGCGAGCGCGGATTCGATGGGCTGACGCGCCGGATTTCCCAGGTTGTATGCCGCGAGCGACGCGCGGGCCGACAGCAGATCGGTGTCGGATGTGGACAGCAAGGCGATGCGATGGACGCGCCGCGGTGCCTCAGCGGTGTTCACGTGGTTCCTCCCCGGGGTTCTCGCCCCGTTCGGCGGAGTGCCTCGTGGCCAGTGTCTGGCTCAGGCCCGCGGGCTAACGCCGAGACCCTCACAGTGGCGGAACCGCCCCGGACTTCAACCGGGTTCCTGTCGCTACGAGACGTGCGCAGTCAGTTTAGTGGAGTGTCGCGAGCGTGACGTCACCGCAACAGCAAACTGCTCGAGACACAGAGAAACGGCGGCAACCAAGGTAAGAAGTAGCCATGCAAAGAGTGGGACCGGTGACGGCGTTCGCGGTCCTCGCTGCGTTGGCGGTGGGCTGCAGTCCGGTCGTCGCCGGCACGGCGAAGCCGGCTCCCAATCTGAAGCCGCGACCGCTGACCGGCGTGATCCTGCGGCGGGTGCCACTGGACAACACCGCGCTGTCGCGGATGCTCGACCAGCCCTTCGTGAACCGCCAGCAGCCGGTCTTCGGCGGTCCCGACAAACTCGGCGACGCCGACGGTTCCGGGTCATCGGCCGAATGCCTGGGCGTGACGGCGATGCTGCAGAAAAGCGTCTACGAGCCCTCCGACGTCCGGGACGTCATGTGGGAGACGTGGTGGAACAACGGCGATCCGGCCCAGGTGATCAGCGTGATCGAGGGCGTGGCCACGTTGCCGTCGGCGGCGCAGGCGCAGGTGCTGTTCGCGAAATTCCCGCAGCAGTGGCAGCAGTGCAAGGACGCGACGACGACCGAACAGACCGGCCCGATCAAGACGACGACCGTTATCAACGACATCCGCGCCGCCGATTCCGTTGTCGCGGCGACCAATACCGCGACAGCCGAGCTGCCGAACATGGAGCCGCTGCAGGCCACGCCGCAGGCGCGCGCGGTCGGCGTCCGGTTGAACTGCATCGTCGAGGTCGAGGTGGTCTTCTTCGGTGACCGCAATCCGTCGGATCCTGGATCGGCCAATCCGGACACCAGCGCCGTCGACATCGTCCACGCGATGATGAACAGGATTGACGCGCTGAGTTAGCGGCGGTCTGAAGCAGGTTGGCTTCGTCCGGCGTGCGGAATAGGGTGAGCCCGATGAACGGGATCCTCAGTTGGTGGGACGGCGTCGAGTTGTGGCTGTCCGGGCTGGGGTTCGTCTTGCAGACCATGGTGGTGATGCCGGTCGTGCTGGCGTTGGCCTACATTATCGCGGTCATGCTGGACACAGTATTGGGTCGCGGTATCCACCTGATGCGACGCATCATGCACAGCGACGAAGAAACCGGATGAGTCCAAAGACGGGGATGCCGCGATCGCAAGTCACGTTGGTGCTGGTCGCACTTGTGGTGCTGGTGATCGTCGCGTGGCTGCTGACCCGCTGACCTGCGCCGGGTCGGCTGCGGGCGCGGGGGATTCTGTTAGGCTTCGCGCCATGCACGCAGCGTCCGGCAACACCGAGTGTCATGTCTTGACGCTCATTGCCGTGGGCGATTGCGCCGTAGCCGACGTGCATTGTTGTCGTTGACCTTCTCCCCGCGCTGAGATTCGCTCACCTTCCGCGACGGGATTCGTCAGCCGATAAACCCCACCGTTGAAAGGTCGACCATTGTTCGACGACATCAGAAGTGTCGCCGGATTGCGGCACGCCGTCGCGTTGTCTGTTGCCGTCAGCATGCTCGCGGCGTGTCACGGCGGGCCCAGCGACGTCGTCGGCGGTGGCGGCCTGTCCAACGCGAACACCAGCATCACGCTGGTCGCCTATTCGGTCCCCGAACCCGGTTGGAGCAAAGTCATTCCGGCCTTCAACGCCTCGCAAGAAGGCAAAGGCATACAGGTGATCTCCTCGTATGGGGCCTCGGGTGACCAGTCACGCGGCGTCGTCGACGGCAAGCCCGCCGATGTCGTCAACTTCTCCGTCGAACCCGACGTCACCCGTTTGGTCAAAGCGGGCAAGGTCTCCAAGGACTGGGACAAAGACGCCACCAAAGGCATCCCGTTCGGATCGGTCGTGACGTTGGTCGTGCGACCCGGCAACCCGAAGAACATCAAGGACTGGGACGACCTGCTGCGACCGGGGGTCGAGGTCATCACACCCAGCCCGCTGAGTTCGGGGTCGGCGAAGTGGAATCTGCTGGCGCCCTATGTCGTCAAGAGCGGTGGCGGCCACGACTCCCAGGCGGGTCTGGACTTCATTCACACGCTGGTGAACGAGCACGTGAAACTTCGCCCCGGATCGGGACGCGAGGCCACCGACGTCTTCGTTCAGGGCAGCGGTGACGTGCTGATCAGTTACGAGAACGAGGCGATCGCCACCGAGCGTCAGGGTAAGCCGGTCACGCACGTGAATCCGCCGCAGACCATCAAGATCGAGAACCCGGTTGCGGTGGTGACCAGCAGCCCCCACCTCAACGCCGCCACGGCATTCAAGAATTTCCAGTACACCGCGGCGGCCCAGAAGGTCTGGGCGGCCGCCGGATTCCGTCCGGTCGATCCCGCAGTCGCCGCCGAGGTCCGTGACCAGTTCCCGACCCCGGCCAAACTCTGGAGGATCGCCGATCTTGGCGGCTGGGCAGGCGTGGACAAGCAGTTGTTCGACAAGAGCTCGGGCAGCATCACGAAGATCTACACGAAGGCCACCGGATGACGACGGCAATCACGCGCGAGGTGACTGGGCGCGGTGACGCCCCGGCGCGCAGCCGGTTTCGCAACGACGGCGCATCGTTGCGTTTCGGCGTCTCGATCCTGTGGCTTTCGGTGATCGTGTTGCTGCCGCTGGCTGCCATCGCCTGGCAGTCGGTCGGCGGCGGCTGGCGGGCGTTCGAGCTCGCGGTCACCTCGAACGCCGCGCTCGAGTCTTTCCGAGTGACGCTGACCATCTCTGCCGGCGTCACCGTCGTCAACATGTTTTTCGGTTTGCTGATCGCGTGGGTTCTGGTACGTGACGACTTCCCGGGTAGGCGGATCGTCGACGCGGTCATCGATCTACCGTTCGCGTTGCCCACGATCGTGGCCAGCCTTGTGCTGCTGGCTCTGTACGGGAAGAACAGCCCCGTGAGCTTGCACATCCAACACACCGGCGTAGGCGTAGGCGTGGCGCTGGCGTTCGTCACCCTGCCGTTCGTGGTGCGGGCGGTGCAACCGGTGCTGCTCGAAATCGACCGTGAGACCGAGGAAGCGGCCGCCTCGCTGGGCGCCAACAACGCGACGATTTTCACCACGGTCGTGCTGCCGTCGTTGACTCCGGTCCTGCTGACCGGCGCCGGGCTGACGTTCTCGCGGGCCATCGGCGAATTCGGATCGGTCGTCCTGATCGGCGGGGCAGTGCCCGGCAAAACCGAGGTGTCCTCGCAGTGGATCCGGACCCTGATCGAGAACGACGACCGTGTCGGTGCCGCCGCGATATCGATTGTGCTGCTGGTTATCTCGTTTGTGGTGCTGTTCGTCTTGCGGACCGTGGGGTCACGCGCGGCCAAGCGTGAGGAGTTGTCGGCATGAACACCTCCCCACGGGTCCGCTACCTGCTTCGCTTCTTGGCGCTGGGCTACGTCTTGGTGCTGCTCATCATTCCGGTGGGGCTGATTCTGTGGCGGACGTTCGCCCCGGGTTTCGGCCAGTTCATCGATTGGATCAGCACGCCGGCGGCGATCTCCGCGCTGAACCTGTCGGTGTTGGTGGTGGCGATCGTGGTGCCACTCAATGTGGTCTTCGGTATCCCGACCGCGCTGATGCTGGCGCGCAACCGATTTCGGGGCAAGGGCGTACTGCAGGCGATCGTTGATCTGCCGTTCGCGGTCTCGCCGGTCGTCGTGGGCGTGGCGTTGATCGTGTTGTGGGGATCGGCGGGTCTGCTGGGCTTCGTCGAGCGGGATTTCGGGTTCAAGATCATCTTCGGTCTGCCCGGCATCGTGCTCGCCAGCGTGTTCGCCACGCTGCCCTTCATCGTGCGCGAGGTCGAGCCGGTGCTGCACGAGGTGGGCACCGACCAGGAACAGGCCGCGGCAACCCTGGGTTCGGGCTGGTGGCAGACCTTTTGGCGGATCACGCTGCCGTCGATCCGCTGGGGCCTCACGTACGGGATCGTCTTGACGGTCGCCCGTACGCTCGGCGAGTACGGCGCGGTCCTCATCGTGTCGTCGAACCTGCCGGGGCAGTCTCAGACTTTGACCCTGCTGGTGTCTGACCGTTACAACCGCGGTGCCGAGTACGGCGCCTACGCGTTGTCGACACTGCTGATGGTGGTGTCCGTGGTGGTCCTGATCGTCCAGGTGATTCTCGATGCGCGCCGTACGCGCGCTGCCAAGCAGGCAGAAGAGGCGCAGATGACGGCCGCGATGACGATGCAGAGGAAGGATGAGGAGGAGCGGCGCAGATGACTAACGCCATCGTCGTGCGTGGCGCCAACAAGCGCTACGGCGACTTCGTCGCATTGGACAATGTCGACTTCGAAGTGCCCGACGGCTCGCTCACGGCGCTGCTGGGGCCCAGCGGTTCGGGCAAGTCGACCCTGTTGCGTGCCATCGCCGGGCTCGATCGACCCGACAGCGGAACCATCACGATCAACAACCAAGATGTCACGGGCGTCCCGCCGCAGCGGCGCGGCATCGGTTTTGTGTTCCAGCACTACGCGGCCTTCAAGCATCTGACCGTTCGTGACAACGTGGCCTTCGGGCTGAAGATACGCAAGCGTCCCAAGGCCGAGATCGCCGAGAAAGTTGACAACCTGCTCGAGGTGGTGGGGCTCAGCGGTTTTCAGACCCGTTACCCCAGTCAGCTTTCCGGTGGTCAGCGTCAGCGCATGGCATTGGCGCGCGCGCTGGCCGTCGACCCCAAGGTGTTGCTGCTCGACGAGCCGTTCGGTGCGCTGGACGCCAAGGTCCGCGAGGACCTGCGAGCATGGCTGCGCCGGTTGCACGACGAAGTGCACGTCACCACGGTGCTGGTCACCCACGACCAGGCGGAAGCGCTGGACGTGGCAGACCGGATCGCCGTCCTCAAAGCTGGTCGCATCGAACAAGTGGGATCTCCGCGGGCCGTCTACGACACCCCCGCGAACCCCTTTGTGATGTCGTTTCTGGGCGCGGTGTCCACGCTCAACGGCGCCCTGGTCCGTCCGCACGACATCCGGATCGGCCGCAATCCCGACATGCATTTCGCCGGCGACGAGGGCACCGCGGCGTCCGCCGCCGTGGTCCGGGCGACCATCGACCGTGTGGTGATGCTGGGCTTCGAGGTGCGCGTGGAGTTGACCAACGCGGCCACCGGCGGGCCGTTCATCGCCCAGATCACGCGCGGCGACGCCGAAGCGCTGGGACTGAAGGCGGGGGACATCGTGTACGCGCGTGCCACCCGGATACCGCCGATTGCCGAAGAGGCCTTGGCGCGCAAAGACGCTGAAGCCGCCAACGGCAGCGACACGCTCACGTCGACGCAGTAACCGCAGGGGCTTTCGGCGTGTCTATTTAGGCGGCGATGGCCCGGGCAACCACTGTGTCGAAGCGGTCCAGCACCGTCTCGGCCACCAGTCGGTGTGACCCTAGCGGTGCCGCCATCGTAATGCCCTGAGCCGCAGCATATTCCAGTATGCGATCAGTCAGCCGTCCGGGCGCGAGGAACCATGGCGCTATCACCACGCGGCGGGCGCCGCTGTGGCGCAACCGGTCAACGGCCTCAGCCGGCGACGGCCCGGATCCCGTCGCGAAAGCGGTTGTCGCAGCCACCCATTTACTGCTTGCCATCAGCTTGTGTGCGACGCGCGCGGTGCGGGCATTGGCCGTGGCGTGCGTCGAGCCGATGGCCACGACCACCACGCCCAGCTCAGGATCGCTTGTGCTGAACCCGAGTTCGGCCAGCCGCTCGTGCATGACGTCGACCAGTCGATGGTCCTCTCCGAGCACGCCTGCCTGTCGCGCAGTGACGCCACAGCTCGCGATCTGCTGCGGAATGTCGATGCGAGCGTGGTAGGCGTCGGCCAACAGAAACGGAGCGACCACAGCATCCGGTGTCAACGCATCCACCAGGCGTGGAGTGTTCAGGTCGCAGAACGCGACACGCACCTCGAGCGTCGGCCGCATGCGGCGAATCCGGTCGGCAATGGCGTGCGCATTGGCCGCCGACCGTGGATCCCGGCTGCCATGTGCGGCCAACACCAAGGTGCTCACGACGCGTGCAGTCCGCATTCGGTCTTCGACAGCCCCTGCCAGCGTCCGCTGCGCGGGTCGGCGCCCTCGACGGGCCTGGCCGTGCACGGTGCGCAGCCGATCGACGGATAGCCTTCGTGGACAAGCGGATTGACCAGAACATCGTGCTCGTCGATGTAGTCTTGCATCTCGTCGTCGGACCACGTGGCCAGCGGATTGATCTTTACCAATCCGAAAGCCTCGTCGAAGCTCACCAGGGGAGAGTTGGCGCGCGTCGGCGCTTCGACCCGTCGCAGACCGGTCACCCACGCGGAGTAGCCGCGCAGTGCCTTGGATAACGGGGCGACCTTGCGCATCCGGCAGCATTCGCTGGGCTTGCGGGCGAACAGGTCTTTGCCCAGTAACTCATCTTGTTCGGCGACCGTCTTCTCGGGCGTGACGTTGAGCACCCGAATGTCGTAGACGGCCTCGACCGCGTCGCGGGTGCCGATCGTCTCGACGAAGTGATATCCGGTGTCCAAGAACAACACCGGCACGCCGGGACGAACCCTCGCGGCCAGGTCGACGAGGACAGCGTCCTGCATATTGGACGCCACGACGTAGTTGCAGGTCGCGGTGGAACGAGGTCCTCCAACGCCGCCGAAGTTCTCGTCGGTCCAGCGCAGCAAATCAGTGGCGCTGGCGCCTTCCAACTCGGCCGCGCCTTTTTCGGCCAGTTCGCGTAGCTCGGCTTCGGTCAAGCCGATCGCCTCCTGATTGGAATTGCTCATCGCAGATCTGCCTCCTCGGCGCGCAGCGCCCAGTTCGCGAACCGTTCTTCGCCGTCGCGTTGCTTGACGAAGTTGCGCACCACGCGATCGATGTAGTCGCCAAGCTCATCGCTGGTGACTTTGTGCTGGCGCAGCTTTCGCCCGAAACCGCTGTCGAGGCCCAGGCTGCCCCCTAGGTGAACCTGGAATCCTTCAACGGAATTCCCATCGCCGTCGTCGACCATCTGGCCCTTGAACCCGATGTCGGCGATCTGAATTCGCGCACACGAGTTCGGGCAGCCGTTGATGTTGACGGTGACCGGCACATCGAGTTGCGTGTTGAGGTCTTCGAGTCGACGCTCCAGTTCGGGCACCAGCGACTGAGAACGCACTCGCGTCTCGGCGAACGACAACTTGCAGTATTCGATTCCCGTGCAGGCCATCAGGTTTCGACGCCAATGCGACGGCCGCGACGGCAGCCCCAGCGCATCCAGGCCGGCCACCAACTCGTCGAGCTTGTCGTCGGGAACGTCGAGGATGATCAGCTTCTGGTACGGGGTGAAGCTGACCCGCCCCGATCCGGCTTGCTCGGCGAGGTCGGCCACGGCTGACAAGATGGTGCCGGACACCCGCCCGGCGATCGGCGCCACCCCGACAGCGTTGAGCCCGTTCTTCAGGCGCTGCACGCCGACGTGGTCGATCGGCCGGGTGAGTGGCTGGGGGGCCGGGCCGTCGATGAGTTTGCGCTGCAGATACTCGGTTTCGAGGACCTCGCGAAACTTCTCGATGCCCCAGTCTTTGATCAAGAACTTCAGCCGAGCCTTGGCCCGGAGTCGCCGGTAGCCGTAGTCGCGGAACAGCGACGTGACGGCCTCCCAGACGTCGGGAACCTCGTCCAATGGCACCCATGCGCCGACCCGTTGAGCCAGCATCGGGTTGGTGGACAGGCCGCCGCCGACCCACAGGTCCAGTCCTGGACCGTGTTCGGGGTGGTTGACGCCGATGAACGCGATGTCGTTGATCTCGTGCGCGACGTCCTGCAGGCCCGAGATCGCGGTCTTGTACTTGCGTGGGAGGTTCGAGAACTCCGGATTGCCGATGTAGCGGCGGACGATCTCGTCGATCGCCGGCGTCGGGTCGAGCACCGCGTCGAGGGAATCGCCGGCGAGCGGAGAGCCGAGCACTACGCGCGGGCAGTCGCCGCATGCCTCGGTCGTCTGCAGCCCCACCGTGGCCAACCGGTCCCAGATTGCCGGGACATCCTCGATCCGGATCCAGTGGTACTGGACGTTTTCCCGGTCGGAGATGTCGGCGGTGTCCCGGGCGTACTCGGTGGAGATCTCCCCGAGCGTGCGCAGCGCCGCGGTCGAGATCGCACCGCCGTCGCAGCGCACCCGCATCATGAAGTACTTGGCTTCGAGCAGGTCGATGTTCTCGTCGCCGGTGTAGCTGCCGTCGTAGCCCTGCTCACGCTGGGTGTACAGCCCGGCCCAGCGCATCCGGCCGCGCAGGTCGTTCTTCTCGATGCTGTCGAAACCGGCCTTGGAGTAGTGGTTGAGGATTCGGTCGCGCACGTTGAGCGCATCGTCGTCCTGCTTGAACTGCTCGTTGGGGTTGAGCGGCTCGCGCTCACCGAGCGCCCACTGGCCTTGGCTTTTGGCGGGGCGGGGGGACGTCATTCGGCGATCTCCTCTGTGGAGCAGCCGGCGTGGGGCGCGCAGATCACCGGAGGCTGTACCGGCGGCGCAGATCCGGAAGCCAGCTGAAGTGCAGGTGGACGGGTCTACGAAATCAAGCCGGACAGCGACAGCTGCACACGCGCTTGAAGTCGATATGACGGCGCGCCACCAACGCGATACGGATCTGGCTGTGGTGGGCGACGGTCACCCGACCATTGTGCCACGGATGTCACGAGCCGCTGTCACCAGGGGGGACTTTCGCTCACCGTGAGCGAAACTGCGGTAAGCGTCAGGGATGCACCGCTGCGCTGGAGGTTCGGCCCCCACTGAGGAATATTGAGTCGACGTGACGGCATCCCCTGCAGCAGTCGGCCTACCCGAAGTGCTGCTGAGTTCGGGCGGGCCGTTCGGCATCTACGTACACGTGCCGTTCTGTATCACTCGCTGCGGCTACTGCGACTTCAACACGTACACCCCTGCCGAACTGGGCGGCGTCAACCCGGACGCCTATCTGCAGGTCCTGCGATCCGAGCTCGAGTTGGCGGCGTCGCAGCTGGGCTCACCGACGGTGCAGACGGTGTTCGTCGGAGGCGGAACCCCGTCGCTGTTGGGCGGTGCGCGCATCGCCTCGGTGATGGACGCGATACGCGACAACTTCGAGCTGGCATCCGACGCCGAGGTCACCACCGAAGCCAACCCCGAGTCGGCGTGGCCTGACTTCTTCGAAGCCGCCCGCACGGCGGGCTTCACCAGGGTGTCGCTGGGCATGCAGTCGGTGTCGCCGCGGGTCCTCGGCGTTCTCGACCGGATACACACGCCCAACCGTTCGGCGGCGGCGGCCCGCGAGGCGCTTGCCGCAGGATTCGACCACGTCAGCCTCGACCTCATCTACGGCACGCCCGGGGAATCCGACGACGACCTGTTGTGGTCGCTCGATACGGCGATCGAGACCGGCGTCGACCATGTGTCCGCTTACGCGCTGGTCGTCGAGGACGGCACCGCGCTGGCTCGCCGGGTCCGCAGCGGCGAACTCGCCGCTCCCGACGATGACGTGCTCGCGCACCGCTACGAATTGGTGGACGTACAGCTCTCTGCGGCCGGCTTCGACTGGTACGAGGTATCGAACTGGAGCCGCCCGGGCGGACAGTGCCGGCACAATCTGGGGTACTGGGACGGCGGCCAGTGGTGGGGTGCCGGCCCCGGCGCACACAGCTTTGTCGGCGCGACGCGCTGGTGGAATGTCAAGCACCCCAACGCTTATGCCCAGCTTTTGAGCGACTCGAAATTGCCGGTGGCCGGTTTTGAACAGCTCGAGGCTGACAGCCGTCACACCGAGGACGTGTTGCTGAGAATACGGCTGCGTCAGGGTTTGTCGTTGGACCTGCTGGACGAGGCCGAGCGCCGGCGCGCCGAGACCGCGGTCGAGGACGGTTTATTGAGTCGCGAGGGCGAACGGTTGGTGCTCACCAACCGGGGACGGCTGCTGGCCGACGGCGTCGTCCGCAACTTACTGGGATGAGCTAGGCGGCGTGCTGCGCCAGGGAGATGCCGACGCTGACTTCGAGTTCACTGATCACCAATGCCGGGGTCAGCGACGGCGCTGCTGATCGGTGGTGCCCACCGGTAGGAGTGATGTATTCCGCTGTGTGTCTGCCATTTTCGTCAACGTGCGCGCTGACTTGCCACCCGGTGTTCTCTTTGACGTAGTTGCAGCGTTCACACATTCCCAGCCCGTTAGCCGCGGCGGTCGGCCCGCCGCGGGCATGCGGGATGGCGTGGTCGCGATGTCGGATCGGCGCGTCGCAATACGGTGTGCGACATCGTTCGTCACGTAACCCGATGAATGTGGCCAGTCCGCTCGGGAAACGTCGTGCTTGTGATTCCATGGCCACCAGTGCGCCGGATCGAGGATGAGCGTAGAGCCGCCGCAGCGTCGCGCGTGACCGCGAATCGGATACGGCGTCTGATACCAATCTGCGAGCAACGTCGGCTGGAATCGGGCCGTAGCCAATGATGTTCGCCGGCGTGGTGTCGCTGCCGAGAAGTGTGCTGTCGGAGAGGACCACGTTGACGGCGATCGGCGTTGGCGTCGCCGCGCTGCGACCCGTGACCCGTTCCACGAGGCTGTCGGCCATGACCTGCCCGCGGGACCGGTCGTCGAATGTTGTGTCCGCCGCACGGCGCAATGCCCCATATACCGAGACGCCCTGTGCGACAGGTAGCAGCGCCGTCAAATACGTCATCGTGTCAGGCGCGGGGCGGATGGTCACGGTCCGCTCGGCTTCGGCTTTGGCGGCCCGGTCGACGACCGCGTGAGGATCAAGCCGATACGCGATTGTCTTGGCTGCCGCCGCCACTCGCGCATCACCCAATCCCGTCCAGAGCAGCCATGTCGCTGCATAATTCGCTGTCCAGGGTCCGCCGATCGTCAACGTCCAAACACGCACTCTCCCGTACGATCAGCGTGGCCCGCCACTCGGACAGAACCCCAGCCTCCAATGCGGCCAGGGTGTGCGGCATCTCGTAGACCAGCGCTTTGGCGAAGCCGAGATGCCTACCCCCACGGACTGGTGAGTCCCGTCGGGCCAACGCGATTTCGCTGGCCACCCCGCGTCCCCGTCGTGCGGAAGGTACGCCGGCTGCGGCCTCTGCGGTCCGGCGGGTGGCATCCAGAGCTGCGGCCGCTCGTGCTTGACCAGCGGCCGCCGCGGACTTGAGAAGCTCTAGTTCGGCAATGCGCTCTACCAGGACTGATTCGTCGGCAGCCGGGTCGATTGCCAGCAAGGTTTCGAACATGCATTCGATCCTAGCGATCTCTACTGACAAAAAGCGGTGGGCTCGTCGTTCTCGGACCCGCGGCCTCGATCCCCTCGGCGTCGCTCAGGGAGCGGCCACCCGATCACGGAGTTGCCCACCCATTCTGAGGTTAGGCTACATTTACTAACCGTGACCGATGTCGGCGTCGAAACCAGCCAGGCAGACGCCGCCGCGGTGTCATATCCGGTTCCCGCTGACATCGCCCCCGCCGACCTTGCTGCCGAACTGATTTCGGCGCTGCCAGAGCGTGATGGCGAGGAATACCTGCTCTACGAGCACGACGGTCAATGGGTGCTGGCGATCGGCGCGCTGGCCGTCATCGAGTTGGACAGCGACGAGCTCCGCATCATCCGCGACGGCATCACGCAGCGCGAAGCGTGGTCCGGGCGACCTGGAGCGGTGCTCGGCGAGGCCGTCGACCGACTCCTGCTGGAGACCGACCAAGCCTTCGGCTGGATCACCTTCGAATTCGGGGCGTACCGGTTCGGTCTCCAGGACCGCCTCGCGCCACACACCCCACTGGCCCGGGTCTTCTGGCCGCGCACCCGCATGGTCGTCACCAGCGACACCGTCACCTTGGTCGACGCCGAAGAGCGTCACCGCGACGTGGTGAGTCGACTGCTCGGCGCGGGCCCGCCGAACACACCGACCCCGTCTGCGATCGACGTGGCCGCGGACACCTCGGACTACCGCGCCCGGGTTCGCGCCGCAGTCAGTGAGATCACCGACGGCTGCTACCACAAGGTGATTCTGTCCCGCTGCGTGAATGTGCCATTCCCGGTGGACTTTCCGTCGACGTACCGGCTCGGCCGGCGACACAACACTCCTGCACGATCATTCCTGTTGCGGTTGGGCGGATTCCGGGCGGCGGGCTACAGCCCCGAACTGGTGGCGGCCGTCCACGAGGACGGCATCGTGGTGACCGAGCCATTAGCTGGTACAAGGGCTTTGGGCCGAGGCGCGGTACGCGACCGCGAGGCCCGCGAGGATCTCGAAACCAACAGCAAAGAAATCGTCGAGCACGCCATGTCGGTACGCAGCTCGTTGCGGGAGATCACCGAGGTCGCCGAACCCGGAACCGCGGCGGTGGTCGATTTCATGGCGGTGCGCGAGCGCGGCAGCGTGCAGCATCTCGGTTCGACCGTCACCGGTCGACTGGACGCGTCGAAAGATCGAATGGACGCGTTGGAGACGTTGTTTCCGGCGGTCACCGCGTCGGGCATTCCGAAGGCGGCAAGCGTGGACGCCATCCTGCGGCTCGACGAGGCACCACGCGAGTTGTATTCCGGTGCGGTGGTGATGTTTTCGGCTGGCGGCAGGCTGGATGCGGCGCTGACACTGCGGACGGTCTACGAACGCGACGGGCGGACCTGGCTGCGGGCCGGGGCCGGCATCATCGGCGCCTCGGATCCCGACCGCGAGTTCGAAGAGACCTGCGAGAAGCTGACGACGCTGGCGCCGCACCTGGTGGCGCTTCGCCAGATTTCTGAAACGCCTTACCCGACTTCGGCGTCCGGGGAGCGCTCCAGGTAGTCGGCGAGGATGCTGCTGACCAATGACTCGATGGTCGATTCGATCGACGATGCGAGGGTAGCGGTCACCGATGCGACGGCCTGGGTGCGCAACCGCACCAACATCGTGATCAGTTGGGCGATCTCGGTATCGGCGGGCAGGGCCTCGCGCGGTTTGATCCGCTCGGTGACGTGTTCGGCACCCACCCGCACCAGCATCTCGCTGATCTGGTCGATCAGCGGAACGATCTGCTCGTGCAGGTCGATCAGCTTGTCCATGCTCACGCCGTAACCACGGATCTCGTTGAACGCCTCGATCAGTTTGGGACGTGTGACACTGGCCCGGTCGCCGTCGACCCGGATCACTTGCAGCCGTTCCAAGCGGTCAAAAGCTTTGGAGTCGTTGATGAGTCGCTGCGCTTCGGTCAGCGACATGGTCTCGGACTTCTCGGTGGTCCAGGTGCCGACGATCGCGGTTTCCAGACCGAGCACGTCGCCGAGATTCTTGCCCTCCTCCCAGGCGCTGAGCATCTCCCGGACGTGCGCGATGTTGTATCCGCGGTCGAGCATCGACGTGATGAGCCGCAACCTGGTCAAGTGGGTGTCGTTGTACAGCGCGATGCGGCCCACCCGCAGCGGTGGGGGCAACAACCCGCGGTCGCGGTATACCCGGACGTTGCGGGTGGTGCTGCCGGCCAACCGGGCCAAGTCGTCGATGCGGTACTCCCCGGAGCCCAGCCCGCCGTGCGACTGGCGGACCGCTGCATCGAACAACTGCGACACCGCGTTCTCGATGACCTCTCGGGACTGGCGCCGAACGCGCTTGGGGGCGCGTCGCAGGTTGGCCAGGATCCCGGCGATCGTGCCGGTCTCTGCGCGCGGTGGTCGGTCGGGGGACATCGTTCAGGCGGATGAGCTGACGCGGACAGCGCTCTGCTCGATCGCGTTGTAGTCGGCGAATCGGAAATCCCGCATCTGCCGAAGATACTGCGTGGCGAACCCGGGGTACATCGAGGCGTTGAATCCGTCCTTGGTCAGATACCAACTGCTGCAGCCCGACATCCACGTTGTCTTGGTGAGCCGCTGCTGGATCCGCTTGTTGTAGCGGCGCTGCACGTCGTGACGAACATCAAGGTAACGCAGGTCGCCGTCGAGGATGGTGGTGATGCCGCGCACGGCGTAGTCGATCTGACCCTCGATGAACACCAGCAGCGAATTGTGTCCGGGCCCGGAGTTCGGACCGGTCATGAGGAACAGGTTCGGATAGCCATGCGCGCTGGCGCTCTTGTAAGCCTGTGCGCCGCCGGTCCATTCGTCACTGAGCTGGCGGCCACCGAGCCCGGTGACCGGGAACGGGGGACCGTCCAAGTGCACGTCGTAACCGGTCGCGAACACGATGCAGTCCAGATGGTGTTCCACGCCGTCGCTGGTGCGGATACCAACGGGGCTCAACGTCGCAATCGGCCAATCGACCAACTTGCAGTTCTCGCGCTGCAGGGCGGGGTAGTAGTCGCTGGAAACCAGCATGCGTTTACAGCCCGGGGTGAAATCGGGAGTGAGCTGGCGGCGCATCCACGGATCTTTGACCTGCCGGTGCAGATGCATGCGGCCCAACCGGGCCACCACCGAGGTCAGCGGGGTATTCCATACCAGAGCGGTGGCACTGGCCTCATGACCCCAGTACAACGCCTGGCGGGCAAGCTGTTGAACCGCAGGAGCTTTCGCGAACGCCTTTTGCACGCTCGGCGGAGTCGCGACGTCCCAGCGGGGCAGCACCCAGCCCGGTGTGCGCTGGAAGACCTTGACGAAATCGGCTTGCTTGACCAGTTCGGGGATGATCTGGACGGCGCTGGCACCGGTACCGATGACCGCGACCCGTTTTCCGGTAAAGTCGTAGTCGTGATCCCACCGGGCACTGTGGATTTTGTGCCCGCGGTATGAGTCGATGCCCCGCATGTCGGGGAAGCTGGAATCGGGCAGCGGTCCAGACGCCAGTATGGCGGTGCGGGCCCGAAAGCGCTTGCGGTTCGCGGTCGTTGCCGTCCACACCCCGGCGTCCTCATCGAACGAGAGTTTGGTGACTTCGTGGCCGAACCGGATGTGGCGGCGGATGTCGAACCGATCGGCCATGTCTTCGATGTGCTGGCAGATCTCTCCGGCCGGCGAGTATGTCCGTGACCAGGCCGGGTTTTTCGCGAACGAATAGGAATACAGCAGTGACGGGATGTCGCAGCTGGCACCCGGATAGCTGGTGTCGCGCCAGGTTCCGCCCACGCGGTCGCTGCGCTCCAGGATGACGATGTCGTCGACATGGGCTTGCGCCAACTTGATCGCAGCACCGAGTCCGCTGAAACCGGCTCCGATGATCAGTGTTTCGTAGGTGTGTGTGGTGTTCGGCATGATCAGGCCGCCGGCTCGTGGGTGACCTCTTTGACCCAGGTGGGTACCGAAGGCAGCAGGGGCCGTGGATACCGGTCGGAAAGCCACACCATCGAATTCGCCAGTAGGTGGTAGGGGTGGCGCGGATTTGTGACCACGCCGGCGTAGCGCCTCAGGAACCGATAAGTCGGGACACGACTGGTGTGTTCGCCGCGGTCGCCAAGCTCTTTGAATCGTTTCACGGCCCGGTAAAGCCGCTCGGGCTCCATACCCATCTCGGTGATCTCGTTGCGGATCCGGTTGATCAGCGGTGCACCCATGATCGCGCCGATGATGAGCCCTGGAGTGGCGTTGTGACCGATGAAGTCGATGAGCAGCCGCCGGATCTTCGCGTGTCCAATCATGTCGAGCACCTCGAAATCGACAACCAGATGGCGCGATTCGTCATTGTTGATCTTTTCGAACACCTGGTGACAAACGGGATCGTGCACCTCGTCGAGGAGGAACTTCAACAGGGCGCCGTCTAGGGCGACCTCGAGCATGGGGATGACGGTGCCGAGCAGAGACAGCGGCATGTCGTCGGCCCAGCGGTCCAGCCAGTCGATAGCCAGCCGGATGTTCACGTTCGGCTCGGGAACCTCACCGTCCTCGAGCATGCCCCAGCGCTTCATCAGCGCCAGTTCGGCGTTGGCGTGCCGCTGCTCCTCGGCGTGGAAGTAGCGATAGATCTCGGCGATGGTCGGTGTCGGTGCCTTCTTCGCCAGCGCCGCGAAGCCTCGGGCGCCGATGTTCTCGATCCAGCACAGGTCGGCCATGAACGCCTTGAGCTGTGGTCGAAATTCATCCGTAATGGTCTCGGCGCCGGGTGCGTCCCAGTCGATGTCGGCAAGCGCCCACTGGCGATCCTTGATCTTGGCCAGCATCACTTCCATGTCGATACTCATTGCGCCCTCCTTTGGACGGGATTCCTACATCGGGGAGACCCTGGACACCAGGCCGATGGCGCGGGTGTAGGTACCAGGGACCAGGCGTTTGATGCTCCAGCCGATCTTGGCTTCGAGCTGCGGCATGCAATACAGGTCACCGCGATCGTGGGCGTCCAGGCAGGTGCGCGCCACTTTGTCCGCCGAGACTCCAGTCCAGCGCATGATTTTGTGCGCGAACTGGTTCGTCTCGTATGACATGCGACCGGACTCAAGGATGTTGGTCTTGACGAAGGTGGGGCACAGGGCCGTGACTCTTACTCCGCTGCCGGACATTTCGGCGGCCAGCGTCTCCGAGAGCGATAGCACACCGGCTTTGCTCACGTTGTAGGCCGCCATGCTCGGCGCCGCGCCGAATGCCGCGGCCGAGGCGACATTGATGATGCCCCGCGGAATATTCGTGGGCTCGGCGGATCGCAAGATCGGCGCGAAGACGTGGCAGCCGTGAATGGGTCCCCACAGGTTGATGCTCAGCACCCACTGCCAGTCTTCGATGGGGAGTTCGCCGATCGGGGCGCCGGCCGAGCCGACGCCGGCGTTGTTGATAACCAGCGTCGGTGCGGCGCCGAACCAGGACTGCGACTGGACGGCAAGTTCGCGAACATCGCCGAGTTGCGTTACGTCGCAGGCGAAGGCGACCCCCTCGCCACCGTGGTCAATGATCGCGCTCACCGTCCTCTTGGCCGCGACCTCGTCGATGTCGCTGCAGACGACTCGGCCACCACGCTTGGCGAGTTCGACGGCAAACGCCGCACCTATACCGCTGCCCGCGCCCGTCACCACCGCACGCGCATTGCGGCTCACCTTGGGTGACTTTCCGAACGGTCCAATCATTCCTAGCCTGCTTTCCCTGCTACGGCGTCAAAACCACTGGCCCGCAAGGATGTTCTGATGAACGCTGCAGCCTGCGCCATAGCTTTAACGGCCTCGGGCGACAACCGCGGCAACGCTTGGAACACGTGCGCCTGGTCCGGCCAGACTTGAACTTCGCAACGGCCTCCGCCGGCGCGGATATCGGCGGCGAGTCGTCGCGCGTCGCCGAGCAGCATCTCGGCGCCACCCGCCTGAATCAGGGTCCGCGGCAGCGCGGGCCCGCCGGCCACGTCCAGGGTCAAGCGTTGGTGGGTGGGATCGACTCCTTGGGTGTAAAGCTGGAGCAGGCGGCCGGCATCGGCGACCCGGATCGCAGGATCACGACGCAACGCCTCGCGGGCACGAGCCAGGCCGAGGGTGAGATCGATCAGCGGCGAGAACAACACCAGCGCAGCGGGTTTTGTGACAACGTCGGGCTGCAGCAGCAGATCGACCGTCAAATGGCCGCCTGCCGAATCGCCCGCGACGACAATACGTTCCGGCGGCACGTGACCGGTCAGCCAGTCCCATCCCGCACGGACGTCGTCGGCCGCGGCGGGGAAGCGGTGCCGCGGGGCCAACCGGTAATCGATGACGAACACCGGCAACCCCGACAGTCGCGACAGCCACGACGTCAGCCGTCGGTGCGTGCGTGGCGAGCAGAGCGCGTAACCGCTGCCGTGGACGTAATAGATCGCGCTGTCGGTCGTCTGTACACCGGGTGCGCGCACCCACTCGCCGACGACACGACGGCCGTCGGGTAGGACGCCGTCAACTTTCTCGGCGCGGGCACCGGCCAGCGGCGGTCCGAACGCCTCCATGACCCCGGCCAGGATCCGGCGCGACAGGAAGAGCCCCCAGACGTGTTCGGGCGGCAGCACCGCGCTGATCTGTCGCAGTGTCAGCGTGCTCACGAGGGCTGCACCACGCGATCGCAGCGATCCGCGGCCCGACGCTGGGTCCGTCATGCGAATGAGTCAACACAAAATGGTGACATTAGTCAATGGCAAGGTTGGCGACTCGCGGTTTGGCAACGGCTGCCGTACACGCGGTCAGCAACACGTATGGCCGACTGTGCCGCTGAGCCGCGCAGTATCTGAGAGCATGGGACGTGCTGTTGGGTCGAGCTAACGCCCGCCTAAAGACATGAACCGCGATGCGGGGGTCCGCGTGTGAACGTTGTTAGGCGGTGGTGGCGTCAGAGCGACCACTTCGACTGGCTAACTCTGTACTTGAATACCCGGGGTATCCGGCTGACATGGCGGGCGATGATCGCCGCCGTGATCGCGTCGATGGCCGTGGTTCCGGCTCTGGTGTCAGTCCGGCCGACCCTGCCGCATTACTCAGTCGCGGTCATCGTGGCGCCAGTTGCCAGCGGCCTCGGCCTGACGGTGGCGCTGTTGTGGCTTATCCGCTGGCCCACCCGCGGCCAATCCGTGCTGTACGCCCTCACCGGGAGCGTCTGCATCGCGGCGGCGTGCCTTGTGCAAGGCGACCCGCTCGCGGGGTTGCAGGGTTCTGGCGCGTTTGCCGTGCTCGGCGGCTACATCGCCTTCTTCCATACCGCGCGGTACATGATGATGAACTTCGCGATCGCGATGACTACCGCCGTGATCCTCGTGGAGCGCCTGGTGCGCTCCTACGGCACCGTCGTGGCCGGCTGCGCGTTTCTGCTCGTCCTGGTGCTCAATGTGGCGTTTCCGTTTGCGGTGCAATGGCTGATCCATGCGCTGGCCAACGAATTGCGACAATCCAGCCGCGACCCGCTCACGGGCCTGTTGACCCGCCGGGCCTTTCATCACTCGACCTACGGGTTGCTGCTGCGTCGCAGGGAGGAGCCGAGTTATCTCGGTGCGGCGATGATCGATTTGGATAACTTCAAGCGCCTCAACGACACTCATGGCCATTCCACCGGGGACCAGGCCTTGGTCGCGGTGGCCGGTGCGCTTCGCCTGGTCTGCCCTCCGACAACGATGATCGCTCGCTTCGGCGGCGAAGAATTCGTTGTCGCCGACATCTACCGCATCGACGACCTCAACGACGTCGCCGAGCAGTTGCGCAAAGCCATCGCCGCCACCCGTTACCCGATTACGGCCAGCATCGGCATCGTCAGCGCACCGCTGGGCCCGAGCTTCGACCCCGCCGAGCGCGAGCTCATCGACGATCTGGTCAACGTCGCCGACAGGGCCATGTACGCCGCCAAGCGCGCCGGCGGAAACCAGAGTCGCTCCACCCATATCGCGGACGCCGCCGTCGAAGGTAGCGCCGCGTAAAATCCTTTCAGCCCGATCAAGAATTAGAGTTCACCGGCTGCAGGAAGGAGGTAGTCGCGATGACTGCTGCTATCGACCCGTCAATGCCGCCCAGTGGCGTTGGCTGCGCTGAGTGTGACGCCAGTGGTGGTTGGTGGGTGCATCTGCGGCGGTGCGCGGCCTGCGGTCACATCGGTTGCTGCGACGATTCTCTCGCGCGACACGCGACGGCGCACTGGCGAACGACGGGGCATCCGATCATCCGGTCATTCGAGCCAGGCGAGGCCTGGTTCTGGGACTACGCGACCAACGACTACTACGACGGTCCCGAACTTGTTCCGCCGCAATGTCATCCCGAGGATCAAACGGTCCCGGGTCCGCGCGGTCGAGTGCCGCGCAACTGGACCGAACTGCTCGGTCAGTGACGCATAGTCACATTGGTTCGACCCACTGAGCGCGAGATGGTCCCGGTTCGAATGGATCGCTGAAGTACTGGGTCTCGCGGACCACCACAGCACCATCGAATTCCATCATGCTGACGACGTAGAAGCGCTGGTCGTCGTAGGTCATCACAAGTTCGGTGATCCAGAGATTTCCGCCACCGAGTATGCGCCGCACGGTAAACCTCTTCGAATTCGGTTGCGCGGTACGCGACGCCTGGATGTTAGTCCGGCCGCGGATACGCTCACCCGATTGCGGATACTCGAGAACCGCGTCCGCACGGTAGATTTCGTGTTCGGCGTCAAAGTCGTTGACGTCCGATGCTGCCCAGTGTCGCCCCAAGGCGGCCCGCACGTCGTCGTCGTGCATCGAGGTCCTTCTTTCTCGGCGTTCGAGCCCAAACATAGCTGACCCGCCGATTAGTGTTGAGCGGATGAAAGCGATGGCCGGCATCGACATGCCACCAGAGTTGCCGACCGTCATCACCGCGGCCGACGGAATCACCCGCTGCCGCTGGGCTACCGAGACGGGCCGCGATTTGACCGTCTATCACGACGTCGAGTGGGGGACGCCGACGCATGATGAGGTCGCGCTGTTCGAGGCGCTCGCTCTGACGTATTTCGAGAATGGCTTGTCATGGCTGACCGTCTTCGACAAGCGAGACAACTTCCGCAGAACGTTCCGCGGATTCAAGCCACACGCTGTGGGATCGATGACACCCCACGACGTCGACAGATTGATGGCTGACAGCACGATCGTTCGCAATCGGCGAAAGATTGAAGCAACGGTGCACAACGCTCGCGTGATGGCGACACGCTCGCTGGCCGAATTGGTGTGGGAACACCGGCCGCGCCGCCACTATCGACTGCGGAGTTGGACTGATGGCCGGATGGAAAGCCCGGAATCCAGGATAATGTCAGTGGCGTTGCGGGCAGCGGGCTTTCGGCTCGTCGGTCCGGTCGTCGCGCATTCGTTCATGCAGACCGTCGGGATCGAGAACGGTCACTTCGAGGGTTGCTTTCGGGCATGAGGGTCCTACTGGTCGAAGATGAGATGCGGTTGTCGGCAACGCTGTCCGCGGGCCTGGAGGCTGAGGGTTTCGTCGTTGTGGCCGTTGGTACTGGTACCGATGGGCTGCAAGAGGCAACCGCAAACAGTTTCGACGTGGTCATTCTCGACATTATGTTGCCTGGTCTCAGCGGCTACGAGGTGTTGCGGCGCATGCGGTTCGCGCGTGTCTGGACGCCGGTGCTCATGCTGACCGCCAAGGACGGCGAGTATGAAGAGACCGATGCGTTCGATCTCGGCGCGGACGATTATCTGACGAAGCCATTTTCTTTCAGGGTGCTCGTCGCGCGGTTGCACGCGCTAGCGCGACGCGGAGCTCCGGAACGGCCGGTAATTCTGACTGCCGGCACCTTGTCGTTGGATCCCACCCGACGCACGGTGCAGCGCGGCCAAATGCCGATCGCTCTGACGCCGCGGGAGTTCGGGTTACTCGCGTTCCTCATGCGGAAGAAAGACGCAGTAATCACCAAGGCTGAGATATTGCGCAACGTGTGGGACGAGCACTACCAGGGACCTGACAACGTTGTTGAGGTATATGTCGGGTACCTGCGACGCAAAATCGATGTGCCCTTCGGTACCAACACCATCGAGACAGTACGTGGGGTCGGTTACCGTTTGGTGTGCTGAGGCAACGACACCAGCATCGTGATTCCCCGGCCGGGTCGATCTTCGATCGCGACGGCGCCGCCGTGCGCGGCGACCACTTCGGCGACTATCGCCAGCCCCAGGCCGGCTCCTCCGTTGCTGCGGGACCGATCGAAGTCCAGGCGTACGAAGCGCTCGAACACCCGCATCCGGTCTTCGGGAGCGATGCCCGGGCCATCGTCACTGATTGCGATGATTGCTTCCCGGTCCCGGTTACTGACGCAGACCTCCACACGTGACGTCGCGTGCCGGACGGCATTGTCTAGCAAGTTGCGGATAACGCGCGAGATCGCTGTCGAGTCGCCGAATATTCGCACCGGAGTCACGACGGAATGTATTGTGCAATGGGCATGGTGGCGCGCTCGACCCACCTCGGCTTCGGCAACCTCGCTCACGACGACTTCCTTCGCGTGCATCACCAAGCGTTGTTCGTCGGCTCGAGCCAGCAAAAGCAAGTCCTCGATCAGCGTTCGCATACGGTGTGCCTCGGGGAGCAGGGTTTTGCTTGCCAGCCCCGTGAGGATCTCAGGGTGGTCCTCTGCTGCTTCCAATCCAGAGATGATTGTGGTCAAGGGGCTACGCAGTTCGTGAGAGGCGTCGCCGACAAAGCGCTGTTGCGCTCGATGACCCGCTTCGATTCGTGCGAGCATCTCGTTCATCGTGACCGCCAGCGCCGAAATCTCGTCGCTGCTGTCGGGCACTGGCACACGCTCAGCCAAGTCCGAGGCCGAGATTTCGGCGACTCTGCTGCGAATTGCATCCACCGACTGCAATGATCGCCGGACGAGCCGGTAACTTGCCGCTGCAGCGACCCCGACGATAGCCGGTGCGCCACATGCCAATAGCAGTGCGACAGTCCGAGCGATCGCCTCTACTGCTTCGCTACCTCCACCCACGATCACGGTATACGTGCCGTGCGCCGTGTTGACCCTTTGGCCGCTTACCCGCATATCGTCGTTGGCTACCGCGTCGTCGGACATGCCGCGCAGCAAGTTGTGGTCGAAGCGATTTACCGGTACCAGGGGCGTAGCGGGGGCCGCGCCGACCCGCTTGACCACGTCGCCGTTCGGTCCGATCAATTGAATGGCGACGACGCGCTGGCTGGTGGTCAACAGGGCGTCGTCGAGACCATCGGGTGGGTTCGCGGTCAAGGAGCTGACAATGCTGCTAACTCTGCCTGCGGTGGCATCGTCGACACCGGCCAACAGGTAGCGGTAAAGAGCGACGTCCAGGACCGAGCCCGCCAGCGCCAGAGCCACCAACACGACGGCCGCCGACACCGTGGCAGAGCGAGCAGAGATGCTCAGCCGTTTCAGCCGTGCCCGATGCGCCAACGCGCGACGCCGCAACGGCCGTATAGCAGACACCTACATAGTTTGATCGTGCATCGCTGAGTATCGGCTGAGAACGCCAGCTTTGTCGGCTCTCAGCGAGTTCTCAGCGGTCCGCTCCTAATCTGGCGCACCCACGTGGACAGCAATTAACTTTGGATCGGGAACAGATGCCGGACGGCTACACCGTGTACATCGAGAACTCGGCCGCCACCACCATTCGGCAGCTTCAACGCGGCGACCAGGTGGACGTATGCAAGGGTATCGGCGCTCTTGCCGTCCAACCACGTCCACCCGGCAGGATTCGGAATGTCAACGCCAACAACGTACATCACGTTCGGGTCGCAGGCTTCCGGGTCGCCTATATCGTCGACGAGGCAGCCTGCGCGATCACCATCACCCGCATCGGTGACAGAACGGACATCTTCCGATGAGCAAGCTCATCTCGATCGACGAAGCCCGTACCCGGTTGCGCAAACTTGTTCGCGACGCAGACGATCACCACATCGTGCTGATGAACAACTGTCGCCCGGCGGCGATCCTCATCTCGCCTCAGCGGTACAGCGCCTTGGTCGACGAAATCGAGGACCTGCGCGACCGTTTAAGCGTGCACGAACGCGAGCACGCCACGATATTGTTTTCCGCTCTGGTGACCGGGCTCGGCATCGCCGAGGACGTCGCGCAGGCACCAGCCTGAGATCCGCCGCTTTCAGCGACGGCTGCGGAACTGATGAGAACATGGCAGCCCGTACACGGCGGGGTGCATAGGAACGTCGAGGAGCGACTTCTCAACGACTTCTCAGCGGCCCGTTTATACGCTGGCGCTCCCATGTTCAAAACAGATTTCTTTCGCCGAGCAGCCACACGAGTTGTGGGCTCGCTCAGGTGACACGGCAAATGGTTTGGACGCGTCAGCGGGATGATGCGCTGTTGGTGAGCGGACCCGCTCGACCTCGATCGCTACGACCCAGCGAAATGGCACACGCATCGGTGATGGGTGCCCTGTGCGCGGCGGTCGCGATCGTTGCGGTCGTCCTCCCGCACGCAGGGGTGCTGGGACTGTTGGGCGCTGTGCCGATGGGGCTGTTGGCCTATCGATTCCGGATCCGGGTTCTGATCGACGCGACGGTCGCCGCTGCCGTGATCGGCTTCTTAGTGGTCGGCGTGAGCGGTTTCGCGGCAGTCGCGCTCTGCGCGTATGTTGGCGGGCTCGCTGGGATCGTGAAACGCCGCCGCCACGGCAGGCCGACCGTGATCGCGGCGTCGTTTGGCGCCGGTGTTGTCGTCGGTGTTGCGGTGGTCATCGCGTTGACGGTCCTGGTGCGGCTTCGGCAGTTGGTGTTTCATGCGATGACCGTCGCCGTGAACGGAGTCGCGACTGTCGTGGCGCGGGTGCCGCACTTGCAGGCGATCGCGCACGAGCTTGCGCGATTCCTAGCTGAAGGACTGGCTTACTGGCAATGGTTCGTTCTCGGATATGCCGTCGTCGCGATCATGGGCGCTTCGCTGATCGGATGGTGGGCGCTTTCGCGTGTGCTCGATCGGCTGGGCGGTATTCCCGATGTGCACAAACTGCACGCGCCGGCCAGCACGGGGCCGATCCAGCCGGTCCCCGTGCGGCTCGACGAGGTGCGCCTTCGCTACCCCCGCACCGACCGCGACGCGTTGCGCCCGATCAGCCTGGACGTGCGGCCGGCCGAACACATCGCGGTGACCGGTGCCAACGGCTCGGGGAAAACCACGCTGATGCTGATCCTGGCCGGCCGCGAACCGACATCAGGCACCGTCGAACGCCCGGGCGCAGTGGGCCTCGGTCAACTCGGCGGCACTGCCGTCATCATGCAACACCCCGAAAGCCAAGTTTTGGGCACCCGTGTCGCAGACGACGTGGTTTGGGGACTGCCACCTGGCGAGACCATCGATGTCGATCGGTTACTCGGCGACGTTGGGTTGACAGGTTTCGCCGAACGCGACACCGGCGGCCTATCCGGCGGGGAACTGCAGCGCTTGGCCGTGGCCGCGGCGCTGGCACGGAAGCCGGAGCTGGTTATCGCCGACGAGGTCACCAGCATGGTCGACCAGCGAGGCCGAGACGCTCTGCTAGCCGTGCTGTCCGGCCTCAGCCGCCGCCACCACACCGCTCTGGTACATATCACCCATTACAACAACGAGGCCGATTATGCCGATCGCACAATCAATCTCAGCGATTCGCGGGATAACACCGCCATGGTCGCGACCGCACCCGTCCCCGCGCCGACGGCCCCAGCAGGCAACCAATCTCACGCGCCCGTGCTCGAACTCGCCGGTGTCGGCCACGAATACGGCAGTGGCACCCCGTGGTCGCAGACCGCGCTTCGCGATATCAGCTTCGTAGTCCATGAAGGCGACGGGCTTCTCATCCACGGCGGCAACGGCTCCGGTAAGTCGACGTTGGCTTGGATCATGGCCGGGTTGACGCTACCGACCAGCGGCAGCTGTCTGCTTGATCAGCGCTGCGCCTCCGAGCAGGTCGGCGCGGTCGCGCTCCAGTTCCAGGCGGCGAGGCTGCAGTTGATGCGCAGCCGGGCTCGACCTGGAAGTGGCCTCGGCGGGCGGCTTTGCGCCCGACGATCACGCCCGTGTGACCGACGCGCTGGCCGTCGTCGGACTGGATGCTGCACTGGCGCAGCGACCCATCGATCAGCTCAGCGGCGGCCAGATGCGCCGCGTGGTCCTGGCCGGACTGCTGGCGCGGTCGCCGCGTGTATTGATCCTTGACGAGCCACTGGCGGGACTGGACGCCGCCAGCCAGGCCGGAATTGTGCGGCTGCTCACAGATCGGCGCCGTGACACCGGGCTGACGGTGGTGGTCATTTCACACGACTTCGCCGGGCTGGAGGAGCTGTGCCCACGCACCCTGCGTCTGCGTGACGGTCTGCTGGAACCGGCTTCGGCGACGGCCCCGGGCAATGCGGCCATCGCCACCTCGGCGGCAAAGCACCCGATCCGCCGCGCACCTCGCCCCGTTACGCTGCTGCGGCCGGTGCCCGGGCGGTCTGCCGTCCACGAGCTGTGGGCCGGAACCAAAATGATTGTAGTTCTTGCTGTTTCGGTCTTGTTGGCATTATATCCGGGATGGGCTGCAATAGGATTGCTGGCCGCGCTGGCGCTGGGGGGTGCGTGGGGCGCGCATATTCCCCACGGCGTCCTGCCGTCGGTGCCGCGCTGGTTGTGGATCCTGCTCGCCCTCGGCGGTGTCATCGCGACCTTCGCCGGCGGCAGTCCGGTGATCCGGGTGGGCGCGGTGTCACTTGGTCTCGGCGGCCTGTTGGACTTCCTGCGCATCACTGCGCTGTCGATCGTGTTGCTCGGCATGGGCGCGCTGCTGTCATGGACCACCAATGTCGCCGAAATCGCCCCCGCGATGGCCACCTTGGGCCGCCCACTGCGAGCGTTGCGAGTTCCGGTCGATGACTGGTCGGTCGCATCGGCGCTCGCCCTGCGCACATTCCCGATGCTGATCGACGAATTCCGGGTGCTCCACGCCGCCCGACAGTTGCGACCCAAAGAGGTACCGCGAGCCCGCAGTGCCCGGTTGCGACAAGTTGTGACAGACATGGTCGACCTGATCGTCGCGGTCATCACCGTGACGCTGCGCCGCGCTGATGAGATGGGAGATGCGATCACCGCCCGCGGCGGCACCGGTCAGATCTCGGCTGCCCAGTCGCGGCCGAAAAAGGTTGATTGGGTTGCACTCTCGATCACCTTCGCGTTTTGCGCGGCCGCAGTAGCTGCAGAGCTCACGATAGGCGGCTAACTGCCGACTGCACTCAGAATCGCACCAATGCCTGCACGTCAGCCAGTGCACAGTCCGGAATATCTTCGGCCGCGCGGAGCAGGAAGTTGAGCTTTTCGATCCGCTCGCCCGACCGCGGCGCACCGTTTTTCTGGAATGGCGCCCCCAGTCCTACTGCTAAGTCCATGACAATGTCGTCGATGACGCCGCCCGATCGGCCTGACGGGATCGCAAGAATAGCGTTCTGTGCGGCGTATTCGAAGCAGTCCAGCGCCTCGGCGATGGTCCCCACCTGGTTGGGCTTTAAGATGAATCCCTCTACGGCTGAGGTCTTTACCGCCCTCTGAAGGCGGTCGCGATTGGTAACGATCAGGTCGTCGCCGAGAATGATCGAGTGGTCAATTGTCTGAACCGCTTTGGTGAACCCATCCCAGTCATCCCCGTCGAGCAGATCCTCGATGAAGACCATCGGGAAGTCCTGCGACAATGCGTGGGCATAGTCGATCAGAGCTTCCGCGCTAATTTGTTCGCCGTTAAAAGCGTATGTGTGAGAACTTTGGTCGTACACCTCGCTCGACGCACAGTCGAGAGCGAACGCCATGATGTCCGCACAGCCGGCGCGTTCGACGGCCTCGTCCAGCACCTCCATGACCACCCGTGGGTCGCTAGACGGAGCGACATAGCCGTAAGACGCTGCTACCAGGGGAGCACGACCGAGCCGCTCGGCTAGCACCTCGCCCAGCACGGCGAACAAGCTCACTCCCTTCTCGACCGCCAACTCGATGGAGTCGGCGCGGTAAGGCACGACGAGGAACTCGTTGAACGTCTGGAAGATATCCCCGTAACGGCCACCGTTGATCATGTTGAAGCAGGGCACCGGCAGGGTGGTCGGCGGTTTGAGGCCCAGCAGTGCGCCGAGGTAGGTGTGCGTGGGCATGCCCGCGGCCGCGGATGCCGCGCGCAGTAGCGCGACCGAGGTGGAGTAGATCGCGTTTCCGCCGAGTCGGTGTTTGTCCGGCGTGCCGTCGAGTTCGATCATGACGCGGTCAAGTGCCCGCGGGTCGTCGAGCTCGGCGCCGAACAGAGCGGGGGCGATCTCGTCGGCCACGGCGGAGACCGCGCGGTGCACGCTCTGGCCGTTGTATTCGGCGGGGTCGCCGTCGCGCAGTACAAACGCCTCATGCGCACCGATCGAACAGCCGGTCGGCGACGCACCGCGCCCGACATGGCCGGTGTCGGTGGTGATTTCAACTTCCACCAACGGCCGAGCTTTGCAGTCCAGCAGTTGGCGGGCCGCGACGGATGCGATCTTCATCTTTGAGCTCCCGATGCAAGGCGAGCAGTCGTAGAAACGGCCAGCCTATGACTTGTTCGTTGAGAAGCCGCTGAGAACGGCGACCCGTGACGCCTCTCAACGTCTTCTCAGCGGCCCGCTCTTACTCTGGGGCTCCCATGTTGACAGCAACTTGTTTCACGCCGCCGAGGCGCGTGATTGGTGGTCTCGGTCCCGGGGTTACGCACAGTTTCGACCCGTGGTGCTGTCGATGAATGTTGACCAGTTGTGTCGCATCCTCGCGAATCTTCCGGGTCATCTGCCGGTCGTAGTCGAGGACTCCTCGGCGGGTTGGATGCAAGGTGCTGGATTATATTTAGCGCCAGCGCATTTCGATCGCCGCGTCTCGGGAACGTATCTGTACGCCAGCCATCAAGCGGGTCCAGATGATTGCGAGGCGCTGGTGATCAGCGCCTTCAACCAATCAAATCCGGACTACCTCGAGATTACCGAACCGGCGACCTGGACGCCGACGGTTGACGCCGAAGTCGTTGTACCGGAGACAAAAGAGACCGATGGCCGGAGCGAGATCGGTGCTGAGCTTGCCCAGGGCAGCGGCACCAATCGTGGACGCACAGAGGGAGACGACAGATGACTGCCCCGACCGCGATCCAAGCGCAGCCGGCAGCAGCATCGGGTCGTTGGTCGGTGACGCTGATCTCGGTCTGGGTCACGGCAACCTCGTTTCTGTTCGTCAGCGGGATCGCATTTCTGATCCCGTCCCTGGCCTCTGCGCGCCGAATGTCCCTGGCCGAAGCTGCTGTGCTGGCTTCGATGCCCAGCTGGGGCATGGTCGCCACGTTGATTCTCTGGGGTTACCTCACCGACAGGCTGGGCGAGCGTGTCGTGATGACCGCGGGCTCGGCTCTTACCGGGTTCGCCGCGTGCTGTGCCGCCTGGACCGATTCCTCATTCGCGATGGGAGCGCTGCTGTTTGTCGGCGGGATGGCCGCCGCAAGCGCAAACACCGCAGGAGGCAGCTTGGTATCCGGGTGGTTTGCGCATCACCGGCGCGGCTTGGCGATGGGAATTCGTCAGACCGCCCAGCCACTCGGAATTGCGCTGGGCGCGTTAGTGATACCCCAGCTGTCCAAAAACAGTCCGTCGCCGGGTCTATTGTTTCTTGCGACGGCGTGCACCGTGTCTGCGGTCGCCGCCGCACGGATAGTCGACCCGCCGCGCATCGCGAAGGACGCCGCCCGCAGACCGAAGCCGAATAACCCCTACCGCGATAGTCAGACATTAGTGCGGATCCATGCGGTCGCGGCCCTGCTGATGATGCCGCAGGCAGTGACGGCGACTTTCATGCTGGTGTGGCTCGTGCATGGCCACGGGTGGTCACTCGCCGCGGCGGGTGTCGCTGTGACTGTTTCGCAATTACTCGGGGCCCTGGGCCGCGTGGCCGTAGGGCGTTGGTCTGATCTGATCGGCTCACGGATGGGGCCTGTCCGACTTATCGGCGCGACAGCCGCCACGATGCTGTTCGCCCTAGCGCTTGTGGATCAAGAAACTTCTGGCAGTGCAGTTTTCTTGATGATTGCAGTGTCGGTCATTGCGGTGTTGGACAACGGATTAGAAGCGACCGCTATCACCGAGATCGCCGGTCCATCCTGGAGTGGACGCGCCTTGGGCGTACAAAATACCGCGCAGCGACTGGTGGCGGCGGTCGCAATCCCGCTTTTCGGGACGCTGATCGCGGCGTCACAGTATCAGCTGGCGTGGGTCCTCTGCGGGTTATTTCCTCTGCTCGCAATACCGTTGATGCCGACTCGACTAATCCCGGTGGCCTCAGAATCCAGATCGCGCGACCAGCATGTCGGCGACGTTGGGCGCACAGACAGTTCACCGTCATCCATAACGAGTTCAGGGGAGCGAAATCGTGAGTAGTCAGCTCGGCCCAGCTCAATCGTCGAGGGCAATGACGGCATCTGATGGTAGCGGGCGGCCGGTTGACCTCACCGCGCTTGCCGTCAGACCTCGGCTGCGCGGATGGATCCATGTGTATTGCGCTGCTGCGGCTCTCGTGGCCGGTTCGGCACTGGTGACAGTTTCATGGGCGGTAGCCTCCAGGCTGGCCGGACACGCCACGCTGGCATACACGCTGGCGATCGTCGCCATGTTCGGCGTCAGCGCCACTTACCACCGGGTCAACTGGGGTTCTGATGGGGCCAGGGCCTGGATGCGACGTCTCGATCACTCGATGATTTACGTCTTTATCGCCGGCACCTACACGCCGTTCGCACGACTGGACATGCCACGTCCAACCGGGCATGTGGTGCTGGCCATCGTCTGGGGCGCGGCGCTGGCCGGCATTGCGCTGACACTTTTTTGGCCCGCCGCCCCCCGTTGGCTGAGCGTGATTCTCTACCTGCTGCTGGGTTGGGTGGGGGTTTGGTATACCGGACTGATCCTGCACAATGCGGGCGTCGCCGCTACCGTGCTGCTGGGTGTTGGCGGCGTTCTCTACAGTCTTGGCGCGGTGGTTTACGCCTTACGTAGGCCGGACCCGTGGCCGAGGACCTTCGGATATCACGAGTTATTCCATGCCTGCACTGCGATCGCAGCGATGTGCCATTTCGTCGCGGTGTGCTTGGCCGTGTTCTGATGCGAGAGAACGACCGTCGCCGTCGAGTGCTAGGTGTCCGACATCGGGATGGTCGATGACCTGGTGGCGTCGAACTCCCTTTTGGCTCGGGAGCGACTGACTCGCAGAGCTTTTTCGAAACGCGGACTCCGCGCAGCGAGGTCGCGTGTAAGTTGCTTCAGGCGTGGGTCGCTGGGGTAACGGACCGCGGTCAAGCCCAGATCGGCGAGGGTATTGAGAGCGCGACTGCCCAGGCCGACGAGCGAGTCGCGACTGTAGGACGCGACCGTCGAACTTCTCTACTCAGCTCGCTAGACGGATATCGTCGGAAACTTTGGAGACTGGAAATGCTGTCGCGGCTCCCGCGCCGAAGATGGCGGCACCAGTGGTGAGTACCGAGAGGGCGCCCGTCCAGACTGAATGATGCGCCGTGACGCGGCCCGTTACCGCAGCCGAATTGCTGTCCTGACCTGCTTTCACTTCTCTCACCTCCTCGAAGGGCGAAAACGATCCTGGCTCCGAGACTAATGGCTAAAGCTAAGTAATCTCTGTCCGAATTACATGAATGGGTCTTACTGCTCAAGGCTGCAGTTGCCGGGCGATGGCCTTCTTGTCGATCTTGCCGACCGGGGTTGTGGGCAGTGCCGTCATCGCGGTCAGCACGTCGGGCCGCGCATGTTTGGCGACCCCGCGCCGGTCGAGGTAATCATTCAATTCGGTCAGCGTCACCGGGCTTCCGGTGAAAACGACTGCTGCGCAGATTTTCTCGCCCAGATACGGGTCCTTCAGCGGGACCGCCGCAGCCGACGAGATCGCCGGATGTGCATGCAGATGCTCTTCGATGTCAGCGGCAGCGACGGTCTCTCCGCCGCGGTGGATGACGTCTTTCACTCTGCCGGTGACTTCCAGGTAGCCATCGGCGTGCTGTCGGACCAGGTCGCCGCTGCGGTAGAAGCCTTCCGGGTCGAAGGAGCGCGCGTTGTCGGCTTCGGCGGAGAAGTATCCGTTGAAGGTGTAGGGACCGCGAACCAGTAGTTCGCCGTCGGTTGCCGGCCGCGACCGGTTCGCCGGCTTCGTCGACGATGCGTAGTTCGTCGTCGGCGCACAGCGGCCGGCCCTGGGTGCGGTCGACCAGTTCGGGCGGATCCCCGGGTCGGGTGTAGCACAACAGTCCCTCGGCCATCCCGAATACCTGTTGCAGACCGGGTGTCAGCATCTCGCGGATTCGACGGGCGTCGTCGGCCTCCAGCTTGGCACCGCCAACTTGTAAGAGCCGCAACGACGTCGGCGTCTCTGGTTCCCACTCGGTGGCCTGCGCCCACAGGTTGGCCAGTGCCGGCACCAACGCGGTGACGGTGACGCCGTGGCGCGCGATGGCGCCGAATGCCGACTCGGGGCTGGGGTTTGCGATAAACGCGGTGGTGGCACCGACAGCGATGGCGCCGAGCAGACCGGGGCATGCCAACGGGAAGTTATGTGCGACGGCAGTGCCGCCAGGTAGACGTCGTCGGAGGTCAGCTCGCAGAGCTCGGCACTGGCGGTGGCGTTGTAGACGTAGTCGTTGTGGGTGCGGGGGATGAGCTTGGGCAGGCCTGTCGTGCCGCCGGAAACGAGTAGCAGGGCAGGTGAACTCGGGGTCCGGGCTAGTCGCGGGCCGTTTGTCTTGGTTCGCGCAGACCTGTGACCATGACGTGAACGGTCCGGGCTCACCGTCGACGATGACGTGCTTCAGCCCGGGTGCTCCTGGGTGAGTTGCTGCGCCATCGCGCGGTAGTCGAATCCCGCTGCGGCGTCGGGGATTAACAGCGCCTTGGCTTCGCTGACTTCGGCGAAATGTCCCAACTCGGCCGCACGGTGGCCGGTCAGGCGCATCACCGGGATCGCGCCGGCGCGCAGCAGCCCGAACAGCGCCACCGCGAATGCGCAGCCATTGGGCAGCTGCAACAACACCCGATCGCCGGACGTGATACCCAGTGCCGCCAGCCCGGCCGCGGCGCGATCGGCGCGCTCGTCGAGTTGTGCGAATGTCAGCGCGTCATCGGCATCGACCACCCCGACATGCGCGGGCCAGCGGTGCGCCGCCGTCGTCAACAACGAGTCGACGGTCTGACCCATCCAGTACCCGTCGGCTAGATAGCGGGCCGCGCGGTCTGGGGGAAATGGCACAAAGCCGTCCAGCGGGGGCGACGGCATCTCTTGGCCTCCCAGTCCTGTGGGTTCCGCACAAAGGGCGGGATGGAAGATGAACGTCCATCCCGCCCAGCGCGTCCGATCCTTGAGAGCTAGAGCAGCCCGCCAAACAGGTCGGGAGCCGCGAGATGGTCACTGCTTCGCGGCTGCTGCGCTCGTCGACTCGGTCAGCGCCTGGGCCAGCTGCTCCGGCCACACGACCAGCAGGTCCTGAAGGATGCTGGCGTCTGCGGGGTTGTTGGCGAACGAGATCAGGCCGGTGAACGGTTCAGCGGCGCTGGGGAAACCGTTGAGGAAGTCACCGGTCACGTCCGACGGCAGGTTTTGCAGGTCCGTCAGCGCCTGGCTGTAGTCCCCGCCGGCCAGATCGGTTTGGATGTTGCCGATGTCCTGAAAGAGGCCGAAACCTGCGCCGAGGAACGGAGACAGCGTCGCGTCGCCGAAGGCTTTGAGCTCGTTGTAGGTACCGAACGTCTCCAGCAGATTCGTCTGGAGTTGTGACAGTTCCACGGGGATCGACAGCGTCGTCGTCGCATTCGCGCCATACCCGCTGGTCTCGTCGAGAAGCGGGGACAGCAGCAGTTTCAGGGTGTGATCCAGCGTCTCCAAGAAATAGGTGTCCAAGTAGCTGAACGCCTGCTCGCTGTCACCAGCCTGCAGAGCGTTCGAGACCTCCGCCAGGGTGCCAATGCTGGCGTAAGGGGCATCGGGGCCGGCGTTGATGACTCCTGGGAAAAGCCCTTCGACGTAACCGTCGTCACCTCCGTAAAAGCCGCCGTCGATTGCGTTCTGCGACGCCGGTCTCGAAGCCGGTTAATGCGGTGCTGATCTGTCCGCTGAATTCGCCCGATAAGTTGCCAGAGCTGTCGAGAGTTCGGTGCTCGCGGTCGCGGCATTGGTCTGCAGCATCCGACAAGTTGATCTCCGCCGCCGCGACGACCTGGGACCAGGGTTCTTCGCCGGCCATCAGCTTGACCGCCTGATGCGCAACATCGGGTAGCTCGGCGCTCGGGTTCATTGGGTTCACGGCGATGAGGCTTGCGCCTGCCGCCGCAAGTGCAGCGACCAGCAATCGGTTCTTGTGGACCGTCATCTGTGACAGGGGGACTGGCTGCACGGAATCTCCTTATGGTGACCGTCGTAAGGACGTGGTGCCCTCTTCGGGCGCGACGGACGATACCTGAGATTTAACTGAGGCACAATAGGTTACCCTAACCTCACTGAGGGAGGGTTATTGCGGCGATCAACGCGGGATAACGAGTGCTCAGGCCCTTCGAATGCGGGAATTCGACCGCGACCCTTCGCGTCGGTTTCGCAGAATCATCGGGTTCTGAGGGCTGGTTCCTTAATGGGGCTGAGGACGGTAGCGTCTCGAGCACTCAGGAACTAGAGTTGCCACCAATTTAGGCTAGCCTCCACTAATTAGTAGGAGGAGTTGGGTGTGTTGAGTCGTGGGGCCAGGGCTTCCGTTGCTGGAAGCCCCAGTGCGGTGCGCGCTGAGGTCGCCGAGTTGCTCGGTGTCGGCGCCGATACCGTCGACCCCGGCGGCAACCTCATCAGCCAGGGTCTCGACTCGATTCGGATGATGTCGCTCGCCGGGCGGTGGCGTCGCCGCGGCATCGATGTCGACTTCGCCGCATTGGCTGCCGAACCCACGATCGAAGCCTGGTCGCTGCTCGTTTCCGAGGGCGACGATGACTCGGTGAACCCCGCAGGCGGCTGACGTCAGCAGCGGCGTCTATGAGTGAACCCTGCGACGCATTTCCGCTCGCCCCGATGCAGCACGCCATGTGGGTAGGACGCCATGACAGTCAACCGCTCGGCGGTGTCGCCGGCCATCTGTATGTCGAATTCGACGGCGGCACAATTGATCCCGAACGCCTGCGACAGCGCCGCCGCGGACCTGGCACGACGCCATCCGATGCTGCGGGTGCGGTTTCTATCCGACGGAAACCAGCAGATCGATCCGGTCCACGGGCACGCGGACTTGCCGGTCACGGTTCACGACTTTCGGGAGCTCGACCGAATCCGTCGTCGAAGAACGCCTCGATGACCTTCGGCAAGACCAAGTCGCATCAACAGCTCGACGGACAGGTGCTCGAGCTGACGCTGGCATTGCTGCCCGGCGGAAGCACACGCCTGCACGTCGACTTGGACATGCAAGCTGCGGACGCGATGAGCTACCGGACCCTGATAGCTGACTTGGCGAAGCTGTATCGCGGCGAGCAGCTTCCGGAATTGCGCTACAGCTACCGGGAATATCGTCACGAGATTGCTCGACGGGAAGCCGGACCACAGCCCGACCGTGGCGGCCGATCGAGACTGGTGGGCGCAGCGCATTCCCGAATTGCCGGACCCGCCACAGCTTGCCGTACTCGTCCCTGAACACCCTATCCCGCAACAGCACTCGACGATGGCAGTGGTTCGACCCGGGAACCCGTGACGCGCTGTTCTCCAACGCCCGATCCCGCGGCGTCACGCCCGCAATGATGTTCGCCGCGGCCTTCGCCCACACACTCGCGTGCTGGTCGAGCACCTCGCGGTTCCTGCTCAACCTGCCGCTGTTCGGCCGCGAGGCCTTCCATCCCGATGTGGACAACCTCGTCGGTGACTTCACCTCGTCGCTGCTGCTCGACATCGATCTGGCCGGCGCAGGCGACGCGGCGTCGCGGGCTGTGAGAGTGCAAGACGCCATGCGAACCGCGGCGTCACACTCGAATTACTCTGGCCTGTCGGTACTTCGCGACTTGGGCCGCTACCGCGGAACCCCAGTCCTGGCGCCGGTCGTCTTCACCAGCGCGCTCGGGCTCGGCGAGTTGTTCTGCGACAACGTCACCGAAGCTTTCGGCACCCCCAGCTGGATCATCTCGCAAGGACCTCAGGTCGCGCTCGACGCCCAGGTCACCGAATTCGACGGCGGCATTCTGGTGAATTGGGATGTCCGCGAGGACGTTTTCCCGCCCGGAGTCATCGACGCGATGTTCGCTCATCACGTCGACGAATTGCGCCGATTGGCCACGGTCGACGACGCCTGGACGACACCGGATCCCCCGGCGCTACCCGCAAGCCAGCGCGCGGTGCGCGACTCGATCAATGGCGTCAGAGCCGAGCCGAGCGGAGAATCGCTGCACGACGGCTTCTTCCGGCACGCCGACCGGCAACCCGACGCGCCCGCGGTCTTCGCCGACACAGGTGACCTCAGCTACGGACAACTGCGCGACCAAGCGCTGACGGTGGCAGCGGCGTTGCGTGCAAACGGGATCGGTGCGGGCGACACGGTCGCGGTGATGGGTCCCAAGACCGCCGCACAAGTGCCGGCGCTGCTGGGCATCTTGGCTGTCGGTGCTGTCTATCTGCCTATCGCGCGCCGACCAACCGCGAGACCGCGCGGAGCGCATGCTGGTTGCCGGGGATGTCCGCCTCGTCCTGACTCGGCGGCCACGAGCAGATCTCGCTACCGGTGCCCGCGCTGCGGATTGCCGACGTGCTGCAACGGACATGGGCCGCATTCGACCAGCGCGGCAAGCGATCCCACTCGACTTGCGTACGTATTGTTCACATCGGGTTCGACCGGGGAGCCGAAGGGCGTCGAGGTGACGCACGATGCCGCGATGAACACTCTCGAGTGCCTCACCTCCCGCTTCGATATCGGCTCCGGCGATCGCTTCCTAGCCCTGTCGGCGCTGGAAGCCGACATGTCGGTGATGGAGATTTTCGCGCCACTTCGGGTCGGCGGTGCGGTCGTCGTTGTCGGTGAGGAGGATCGGCGAGAACCCGATGTGTGGGCCCGCCTCATCGACGCGCACAACGTCAGCATGCTCAACGTCATGCCCGGCTCTCTGGACATGCTGCTCGACGTCGGCGGCTACAACCTCTCGTCGCTGCGTGCGGTGTTGGTCGGCGGCGACTGGGTGCGTCCCGATCAGGCACGTCGACTGCGGTTCGAGTCGCCCGATGTGCGAGTCGCCGGATTGGGTGGTGCGACTGAAACCGCCATTCATGCCACGATCTTCGAGACCCGTTTCGTTGACGGCGAGCTCGCGAACCTGCCCGCGAACGCGCCAGCGGTTCCCTATGGTGTGCCGCTGCCGAACATTGCGTGCCGGGTCGTCAACGATGCCGGAGATGACTGCCCGGACTGGGTCGTCGGTGAGCTGTGGATGTCGGGACGCGGTATTGCGCGGGGTTACCGCGGGCGTCCGGATCTGACCGCACAGCGCTTCGTCGAACACAACGGGCGCAGGTGGTATCGCACCGGCGACTTGGCGAGGTACTGGCCGGACGGCACGTGCGAGTTTGTCGGACGCGCCGACCACCGCGTGAAGATCAGCGGCTACCGCGTCGAACTCGGCGAAGTCGAGGCCGCGCTGCAGAAGGTCTCCGGCGTGGCGATCGCGGTCGCGGCCATGACCCCTTCGCAGAGCGGCAGCGACGTTCTCGCCGCCGCCATCCGCCCCGATGACCCTCAGTTGACCGTCGATCAGGTACGCGAGGCGCTGACCGAACTGGTTCCCGCACAAATGATCCCGCAGCACCTGTCACTGGTGGAGCGCATACCCTTCACTCACGGCGGCAAGATCGACCGGCGCGTCGTGACAGGGCAGTTGGCGGCCGACCTCGCGGATTCGGCTGAGCCACACCACCGCGCCCCGTCGACACCGCTGGAGTCCGCTCTGGCGGCGATCTTCGGTGACGTGCTGGGAGCGGAGTCGGTCGGGGTCGACGACGACTTCTTCGCGCTCGGCGGGGACTCGGTGCTTGCGACGCAGTCGGTCGCTCGCATCCGGACCTGGCTGGACACCCCGGACGCGATCGTCGCCGACATCTTCGCAACCCGAACGGTTTCCGCTCTTGCCGACGTTCTGGTCCGCCGTGAAAGCGAGTCCGGGCGGCTCGAGCAGGTTGCCGAGCTGTACCTCGAAGTCATCCAGATGGAGGCCGGCAACGTCGTCGCAGCCATTGCCGAAGCTGAAGCAGCGCAATGATCTTCAATAACCTGACGACGGTGGCGAAGCAGGAATTCCCATCCTGGATCAAACTGGTACCCGGCCGGGACGGCGGAGAGCGCGTCGGTGCCACCGTGGTGTTTCCGCACGCGGGCGGAGCCGCCGTGGGTTACCGGAAGTTCGCAACCGCGCTGGCCGCGGGCGGCGACACGTACATCGTGCAATATCCGCAGCGCGCAGACCGACTCTCCGATCCCGCGCCGAACACCGTCCACGATCTGGCCCGCGGCTTGTTCGTGGCCGCTCCGTGGCGTCGGGTGGCGCCGCTGCGGCTCTTCGGTCACAGCATGGGTGCTGTCGTCGCATTCGAGTTCGCCAGACTTGCCGAATCACGCGGTGCCGCAGTGGAGCGGCTGTGGGCATCGGCAGCTCCGGCGCCGTCAGCAGTCGCCGATATGCCCGAACTACCCACCACTCACGACGAACTGATTCTCGATGTCACCGATCTCGGTGGCACCGATGCCGATCTGCTCGCCGACCCCGAGTTCGCCGAGTTGCTGGTGACCGCAATCCGATCCGACTACCAGGCGGTCAACCGGTACACCTGCGACACGAACGTCCGCATCGGGGCCGACATCTCCGCGCTCGGCGCCCGCGATGATCATCGTGTCAGCCACGCCAATCTCGAGCTGTGGGGGAACCACACTGCGGGTGCGTTCGACCTGTCCTGGTACGACGGCGGTCACTTCTACCTTGACGACCACATCGACGCCGTCGCTGCGCAGGTGAATGCCAATGGCTGACAACAGAGTCGACGCCGCCGTTGACCCGATAGTGATTGTCGGTATGGCAATCGAAGCGCCCGGCGGCATCGATACCGCCGAGGGATATTGGGAGTTGCTGTCCCACGGACGCGAAGCGTTGAGCCCGTTTCCCGCCGATCGTGGCTGGGCGGTCGGCGAGTTGTTCGCCGGTTCACGGCGCAGCGGCTTCAAAGAGATTCACGACCGCGGCGGTTTCCTGACCGGCGCTACGACGTTCGATCCGGAGTTCTTCGGGATCTCACCGCGCGAGGCCGTTGTGATGGATCCTCAACAGCGCGTGGCACTTCGGGTGTGCTGGCGAGCTCTGGAGAACAGCGGCATCAATCCGGACGATATGGCCGGCCATGATCTGGGTTGTTATCTCGGCGCGTCGGCGACCGGGTACGGACCGCAGATGGCGGAATTTTCCCAGTACAGCGGACACCTGCTCGCCGGAACGGCCCTGAGCGTGATCTCCGGGCGGGTCGCTTACACGTTGGGATCGACGGGTCCGGCAGTGACCATCGACTCGTCGTGTGCGTCGGCCCTGGTCGCCTTTCACGCCGCGGTGCGCGCTGTGCAGGACGGCGACTGCGACCTGGCATTGGCCGGCGGAGTCAACGTGCTGGGATCACCCGGATTCTTTGTGGAGTTCTCCAAGCAACATGCCCTCTCCGACGACGGGCACTGCCGTGCCTACAGCGCCCAGGCTAGCGGCACCGTCTGGTCGGAGGGCGCGGCAGTCTTTGTGCTGCAACGGAAGTCGGCGGCACAACGCGACGGACGGCAGATTCTCGCCGAAGTTCTCGGCACCGCCGTCAACCACGATGGCCGCAGTGCGGGTCTGAGCGCACCCAGCGGCACCGCCCAGGTGAAACTCTTCCGCCGTGCGATGAGCGAGGCCCGAGTCCGGGCCGAAGACGTCGGCATGGTCGAGGGGCACGGCACCGGGACAAGGCTCGGTGATCGCACCGAACTGCAATCGCTGGCACAGACCTACGGTGACACCGAACCCGGCGGCGGCGCCCTATTGGGATCGGTGAAATCCAACCTCGGGCACGCGCTAGCCGCCAGCGGCGCATTGGGGCTCGCCAAGGTTTTGGTCGCGGCCGAACACGCTGCGATACCGGCGACGCTGCACGCTGCGGACGCCAGCCCCGAAATCGAATGGGACAACCAGGGTCTGCGCCTCGCTGCGACCTTGACGCCGTGGCCCGCGATTGACGGGCGTCGGGTGGCGGCCACGTCGGCATTCGGCATCGCCGGTACCAATGCGCACGTCATCGTCTCGCTTCCCGAGGTCGCGTGATGCTGGCGCAAGCATTGCCCGACGGCCGGGTGCCGGTATTGCTCTCGGCGCACGACAAAAACCTGATCAGTCAAGACGCACAGGCGATCCTGCATTTCCTGGACCGGTTCGACGGCGATCACGATCCAACCATCGACGTCGCGTCCACCCTGCTGCGGTTGCGCCGGATACGGCGGCACCGCGCAGTGCTGCGGGCCGCAGACCGGGCCGAACTGACGGCGGGCTTGTCCGCGCTGGTGCGCGGTGAAGACCATCCGCTGGTGACCGGGTCATCGACAAGTGCTGCTCCGACGGTCGCTTTCGTGTTTCCCGGCCAGGGAAATCAGTGGCAGTCGATGGGAACAGCGGCCTACCAACGGCTTGCCGCGTATCGCGCTGAGGCCGACCGCTGCGCAGCGGCGTTCGCGGCGGCCGGGTTACCGTCGCCGCTGCCGTACCTGTGCGGTGAAGACGACCAGAACTGGTCCAGAACCCAGATCCAGGGCGCCCAGTTCGTGCACGCGGTCGCCCTGGCTCAGCAGTGGCGATCATGCGGCGTGCGTCCCGCCGTCACCATCGGGCACAGCCTCGGTGAAATCGCCGCGGCCTATGTTGCCGAGAAGATCTCGTTGCCCGACGCGGTCACTCTGGTGGGGGCCCGCGTCGCGGCCGTCGACCGATTGACGGGTCGATACGCGATGGCTGTCCTCGGCGTCGGACTCGACGAAGCCCGGATACTGATCGACGAAGCACCTGGCTGGCTGGAGATTTCCGCGGTCAACGGGCCGTCCTCGACGGTGGTGTCGGGTGACCACGACGCCGTGGTCATGTTGACTGAGCTGGCACAGCAACGCGGCCTGTTCACCCATCACCTCACCGTCGATTATCCGGGCCACACCAGCGCACTGCGGCCGCTGGCAGCCGAAATGGCCGAGCTGCTGCCCGACTCTGCATTTCAGGACGGGCCGGTGGCGTTTGTCGGCTCCGCAACTGGCGCCGAAGTAACCGGCGACGCAGATTTCAGACAGTATTGGTATGAAAGCCTCTGCAGCACAGTACGGTTCGATCGCGCAGTGCGGGCTGCCCAAAAGTGCGGCGCTGACACATTCGTCGAGATGTCCGCGCACCCCGCACTGCTGTACCCGGTGGTCGAATCGGTTGATGACGAGTCCGCGGTAGTCGTGGGTTCAGGTCATCGCGACAACGCGATCACCGAGATGTTCTCCGCGAACGTCGCAGCTGTGGCCGCCGCCGACCCGGGTTATCGCTGGGCCGACACACTTCCAGCCGATGTCCGCCCTCCGTTGCGCGGCTTCCCCAACGCGCCCATGCGTGCCGTGCATCTCTGGGTCGCTGCGGAACCGTCGACCAAGTCGGCTCCACAACCCGCGACCCCGTTGACCATCGCCGTCGAGGACTGGCACCCCGCGACGTCGCCGACCGCACACGGTGGGATGCCGTGCGGTATTGCGATTGTCGGCGACACGGACGCGGCGCTGGCTCAGCTGTTGACCGACACGATTCGCACACGTGCCGGCTGTGAACTGTTATCGCCCAGCGACGCAGAGGTCGTCGCGGTGATCGCTCCTGCGCTTGATCAGCTCGACGTGGCCGACGCCGTCGATGAGCTGGCTGGCCGACCCGACGCGGGACTGCCCGACTACGCCGCGGTCATCGGTCCGCGATGCCGAACGGTGTGGCTGCTGACCGCTGATGGCGAGCGAATCCATGTTGACGACACGGACGTCCGACCGGCACAGGCAGCCCTGGCCGCGATGCACCGCAGCGTCGGCTTCGAGTTCGGTGAGCAGGCGTTCGGAAGTCTCGACATCCGCTCAGGCGATGTCGACACGCAGCGCGCGCCCGCCATCCTCGACGTGCTGCTCGGTGAGCCCGGCGTGATGGCGCTGCGCGGCAACGGTGTTGGCGCGTCTGATCATGGATCGCCGCGGCGTTACGTCCGTACCCTGCGGGAGTCTTCTGGGTCGTTGGCCATCCGCACGTTGGGCGCCGCCACGCTGGACAATGTGGTGATCACCGGTGGCAGCGGTGCTATCGGCCTGCGCTACGCGCAGTATTGCATCGAGCGTGGCGCTCGCAGAATCATCCTGTTGAGCCGCAACGGTATCGAAGCCGAGACGCTGAAGGAACTTGCCGGGCAGCATCATGTCGAAGTGTTCGCACCGGAGTGCGACATCACCGACCGGGCTGCGGTGGCCGCCGTCGCCGAGGACTGCGCCGGCGACGGCGCATCGCTACTGATCCACACCGCGGGAACCGCCACCCTACGCCTGCATGCTGAGCTCACCGGTGCCGACGTAGCGGCGGTGTGCGGTGCGAAGGTGGCGGGTCTGGCGGCGATGACCGACGTCTGGCCGCTGCAGCCGGAATGCCGAATCCTGGCCTGTTCGTCGGTGTTCGGGGTCTGGGGCGGTCACGGTCACGCCGCATACGCGGCTTCCAATCGGCTACTCGATGTGCTGGCTGCCCAACTGCGCTCGAAGGGGCTGGACTGCACGGCGATCCGCTGGGGCCTGTGGCAGAACGCCGGAGTCGTCGACGAAAGTGAGATCGGCCGCACCGAGCGATCCGGACTGATCGCGATGCGACCGGAACTCGCGATGGACGCCGGCTTGGCTCGCTACGGTCGCGATCCGCTGATCTTCGAGGCGGACTTCGACCGGCTCCGGATGTTCTTGGAGAGCCAGGGAATTGCCATGCCGCTCAGTGGGCCACCGGGAACTGACAGGGGACTGCAGCACCCAGAAGTCAGCGGGCGTCCGCTCGCAGAAGTCGTGTGTACCGAACTCGCGGCAACGCTGCACTTGGATGATTCAGTGTCGATGGACCCGACCGCGTCGCTGATCGACCTCGGGCTGGACTCGCTGTTGGCGCTCGACCTGCGTAAGCGGTTACGCCGAGCCGTGGGGCACTCGGCTCCGGTGGCGCAGATGCTCGGCGGCATCACCGTCATGGAATTGATCGAAGTCTTGGGCGCCGCCCCGACGAACGGCCATGACCTGAGGAAGGTTGGAACGCACGCGTGACTGACACCACCGCCATAGGCACGCTTGACGCTCAGCGCCTGGAGTTGTTGCGCCGCAAGATCGCCGCGCGCGGTCTTGATCGACAGCCCGCCGCGGCGGCGGCCGACGGGCACCAGGTGCCGGAGATGTCCGATGGCCAACGCCGGATGTGGTTCGTGCAGTCGGTTGACCCGAGCAGTGCGCTGCTCAACATCTGCGTCTCCTATCGCGTCACCGGCAACGTCGACGTCGCGCGCCTGCACGGGCGTTGGACGCCGTCGCGCTGCGACACCCGATGCTGCGCACCACTTATCAGACCGACGATGACGGCGTTCCGAGTCCGGTGATCGTCGACGATCTGCGGCCGAATTGGGCCGAGCATGACTTGTCGGGCCTAGCCGAGCAGGCCCGCAGGCTGCGGTTGGAAGTATTGGCGCAGCGCCAGTTCCAGCAGCCATTCGACTTGGCGGAGGATTCGCCCTTGCGGGTCGCGGCCGTGCGGGTGAGTGCTGACGAGCTCATCTTGCTGCTGACCGCCCACCACATCGCCTGGGACGACGGCTCGTGGGCACCGTTCTTCACCGATCTCACCCGCGCATACACCGAGCCGGGCAGCATCACGCGGCCAGCGACGGCCACCGCGGCCGTTGCGACGGACCCGATGCACAGCATCGATGACGATCTGTCCTACTGGCGGTCGTTGATGACCGACCTGCCCGAACCGCTGGAGTTGCCGGGTCCCAACGGTTCGGTGGTGCCGAGCAGCTGGCGTGCCCAACGCGCCACGGCACGGTTACCGGCACACACCATGGAACGCGTCGCGTTGCTCGCCAGGGAAACCGGAGCGACTCCGTACATGGTGCTGATGGCCGCGTTCGGGGCTCTGGTACATCGCTACACGCACGCGTCCGACTTCCTGGTCGCCACCCCGGTGCTGAATCGCGGCGCCGGCACCGAAGACGTGATCGGTTACTACGGCAACACCTTGGTGTTGCGGATGCGCCCGCAGCCGCACCAGACATTCCGCGAACTCCTGGTGCAGACCCGGGACAGCGCCGTCGGCGCTATGGCGCACTCACGCGTCGACCTGGAATGGCTGGTCCGAGAATCCAATCCCGATCGCAGACACGGTGCCGAGCGGATGACCCGGATCAGCTTCGGATTACGCGAGCCCGACGGCGGCGGGTTCAGCCCGCCAGGAGTGCGCTGCGCGCGCGCCGAACTGCGTGGCCACCTCAACCAGCTGCCGCTGGGCCTGATGATCGAATTGCCCGGCCCCGCAACTGGTTCCGATGGCAGTGCGCTTGTCGAAGCCGAATACCTGGTCGAGGTGCTGGATCGACCGCTGGTCGATCAACTGCTCCGGCATTACGGCGTCATGTTGGACAACGCGCTGGCAGATCCGGACACCACCCTGTCCGCGTGCGGATTGATGAGCGCGGCGGACGCCGATTGGCTGCGTCGGATGTCGGCCGGTGACGCCTTCACCACCCCGGACAGCACGCTTCCCGGACTGGTGACGCGACGGGCCGCCCTGACACCGGATGCCGTCGCCGTGGTCTACGAAGGCCGCCATTACAGCTATCGCGAGATCAACGACGAGGCAAACCGGCTGGCGCACTGGTTCATCGAGCAAGGTATCGGCACCGAAGACCGAGTCGCGGTATTGCTCGACAAGTCACCGGAACTGGTCATCACGGCGTTGGGGATCCTCAAAGCCGGAGCGGTGTATCTGCCCGTCGACCCGACCTATCCGGAAGATCGGTTGACCTTCATCCTCGGCGACGCGGACGCGAAACTCGTCCTGCGCGAGCCGGTTGGCGATCTATCAGGCTATCCGGCGACCGACCCGGCGAGTGACGAGCTGGTTCGTCCGTTGAGTCCGGGCAACACCGCTTACCTGATTTACACCTCCGGCTCGACGGGGCTACCCAAAGGTGTCCCGGTTCCGCACGCGCCGATCGCCGAATACTTCGTCTGGTTCGGCGACGAATATCGCGTCGACGAGACCGACCGGCTGCTGCAGGTGGCCTCGCCGAGCTTCGACGTGTCCATCGGCGAGATCTTCGGGACGCTGATCTGCGGTGCCCGCCTGGTGATCCCGCGCCCAGATGGCCTGCGCGACATCGGATACCTGACCGAGTTGTTGCGCCGCGAAGGCATCACCTCGATGCACTTCGTGCCCTCGCTACTCGGACTGTTCTTGTCGTTGCCCGGTGTCAACCAGTGGCGCACACTGCGCCGCGTACCCATCGGCGGTGAGCCGCTGCCCGGCGAGATCGCCGACAAGTTCCACGCCACGTTCGATGCGTTGCTGTACAACTTCTACGGACCCACCGAGACCATCGTCAACGCCACCAGCTACCCGGTAGAAGGCGCTCAAGGTACCCGGGTGGTGCCGATCGGCCGGCCGAAGATCAACACCCAGTTGCATCTGCTCGACGATGCGCTGCAACCGGTCCCGGTCGGAGTGATCGGCGAAATCTACATCGGCGGGACACATGTCGCGCGCGGTTACCACCGCAGGCCAGGGCTGACCGCGGAACGCTTCGTCGCCGACCCGTTCACCCCGGGCGGCCGGTTGTACCGATCCGGTGACCTGGCGCGCCGCAACTCCGACGGCGATATCGAGTTCGTCGGCCGCGCCGACGAGCAGGTGAAGATCCGCGGTTTCCGCATCGAACTCGGCGAGGTCGCGGCCGCGATCTCGGTTGACCCCAGCGTCGGGCAGACCGTCGTGGTGGCCTCCGACCTGCCGCAGTTGGGTAAGAGCTTGGTGGGCTACCTGACTCCGGTCGACGGTGCCGGCCACGACACCGTCGACCTGGACCGGATCCGGGCCCGGGTGGCCGCCGCGCTGCCCGATTACATGACCCCGGCGGCCTATGTTGTGCTCGACGAAATCCCGATCACCGCGCACGGCAAGATCGATCGCACGTCGCTGCCGGAGCCGGAGATCGTGGCGAACGCGCCCTACCGCGACCCCGCGACCGTGACCGAACGCCGCATCGCGGCACTGTTTTCCGGGTTGCTCGGCCATGACCGGGTCGGTGTCGACGACTCATTCTTCGATCTGGGTGGACACTCGCTGGTGGCCACCAAGCTCGTCACCGCCGTTCGCTCGGAATGCGGCGTCGAGTTGAGCATCCGTGACATCTTCGAGCTGGGCACCGTCGGACTTTTGGCGCAGCGAGTCGACGAGCTGCGCTGCGGTGGCCGGGCGCAGTCGCGGCCCAAACTCATTGCGACCACGCACGACGAGCCGCTGCCACTGTCGTCATCTCAGCTGCGCAGCTGGTTTGCCTACCGTGTCGACGGGCCGAGCCCGGTCAACAACATCCCGTTCGCGGCCCGGCTGACCGGGCCGTGGGACATCGACGCGTTGATCGCCGCGGTCGGCGACGTCGTCAGCCGTCACGAAATCCTGCGCACCGTCTACATCGATGCCGACGGCGTCCCGTATCAGGTGGTCGGACCGGCCGCGGAGCTGACGGTGCACCGCGCGCAGGGTGACGGCGAAACGTGGCTGAACCAGCAGCTGGACGCCGAACGTCGACACTGCTTCGAGCTCGACCGCGAGTGGCCGATCCGGGTCGCTGTACTGCGAGCCGGCGCAGAACACGTGCTGTCGTTGGTCGTTCACCACATCGCGTCTGACCACTGGTCAGCGGGCGTGCTGTTCGCCGATGTGATCACGGCATACCGGGCGCGCCGTGACGGCCAAGTCCCGGCCTGGGCCCCGCTTCGCGTGCAATACGCCGATTACGCTGCCTGGCAACGTACTTTCCTGGGGGAGCCGGGCGATCAGGAAACCGTAGTCGCTGCCGAGCAGCGGGATTACTGGACGCGCCAGCTGGCCGGGCTGCCCGAGGACAGCGGGCTGCGACCCGACTTTCCGCGACCGCCGCTGCCCAGTGGTGACGGCGAATCCGTGACGTTCAGCATCGACGCGGCGACGCGCGCCAAGCTCGCCGACCGGTGCCGTGAACTGGGCGTCACCGAGTTCATGGCGCTGCAGGCCGCTGTCGCGGTCGTGTTGCACAAGGCAGGGAGCGGCGCCGACATTCCGGTGGGCACGCCCGTGGCGGGGCGCGCCGAAGCCGAATTGGACCAATTGATCGGGTTTTTCGTCAACATCCTGGTCCTGCGCAATGACCTGGCCGGTAACCCGACATTGCGAGAGGTGCTGACCCGGGCCAGGGAAACGGCGCTGGCTGCCTACGCTCATCAGGACCTGCCGTTCGATCGGGTGGTCGACAGTGTCAGCCCGGTGCGCTCGCTGTCGCGCAACCCGCTGTTCCAGGTCGTCGTGCATGTGCGAGACCACCTGCCCGCCACGCGAATCATCGAGTCGTCGTCAGACGGCGACCAGGACACGGTATGCACGTCGCTGGACCCGGTGTTCGACATGGCGCACGCCGATCTGAGCGTCAACTTCTTCGGCACCGACGGGTCCGACGGGACCGGCTTCAACGGGCACCTCATCTTCCGCACCGAATTGTACGAGCGGAACACCATCGAACGGGTGGCCGGCTGGCTGACCCGGGTCGTCACCGAGTTCGCCGACGACATCGATCAGAGTCTGCGCGATGTGGTGCTCACCGATGCCGACGAGCAACAACGAATCCTGGACGGCTGGAGCCGAGGCGATCAGCCGCCACCCGACCGGGCCCGCACGGTTCCGGAACTGCTCGAGCCGAGCCGGCAACATGCGGCCGGACGCGTCGCGGTCCGGTGCGGTGGCGATGATCTGGACTACGTTGCGCTGCACCGTCGTTCGGACAACCTGGCGGCGCTACTGGTGGATCGCGGTGTGCGGCCGGGCTCGTTCGTCGGGCTGTCGATGCGCAGAGGCATCGACATGGTTGTGGCGCTCGTGGCCATCGTCAAGGCCGGTGCCGCCTACTTCCCGATCGATCCGAACTATCCGTTGGCGCGCAAGCAGTTCATGCTCTCCGACGTGCGGCCCCCGGTCGTGGTGGCGACGGTCGAAGCGGTCGACACCATGCCGGAAGGGTATGCGGGTACCGTCCTTTCGCTCGACGACGCCGCAGTGTGTGCCACGGTGGACAGTGCAGCTGGTGCCGCGCACCCCGTGCTGCGGCTGCCGCACCCCGACGACCCGATGTATCTGGTCTTCACCTCCGGGTCGACCGGAAAGCCCAAAGGCGCCGTGGGTACTCAACGCGCGATGGCGGCGCGGCTGGACTGGCAGCTGCGGAACTATCCACCGCGGACTGCTGACGACATCCGCTTATCGCAGGCCTCGATGACATTCCTGGAGGGCGGCATGGAACTGCTCGCCGGTCTGGCGGCGGGCGCCACCATGATCCTGGCTGACGATGCCGAGCACCGTGACGCCGAAGCCCTTGCGGCGCTGATGAAGCGTGAATCGGTCGTGCAGATCACCGCGGTGCCCAGCCTGGTGTCGGCACTGGTGGACAGTGCCCCCGATTCGGTGCGCTCGCTCGCCCGGCTGGTGTGCGGCGGAGAGCCGGTGAGCAGTTCGCTGCTGCAGCGGTTGACGGCCGCGTGCGCGGACACCGTCGGTGACGGACCGCAGCTGCTGAACAACATCGGCTCGACCGAGACGTCCGGCGCCGTGTGCCGCGGTCGGCTGGGCCCGCCCAATCCGCTCGTCGGCTCGCCGGTAGCCGGGGCGTCGGCGTATCTGCTCGACGACGGGTTGCGTCCGGTTCCGGTCGGCGTGGTGGGCGAGTTGTATTACGCGGGGGACCAACTGGCCCGCGGCTACTGGAGGCGGCCCGCGCTGACCTCGTCACGTTTTGTCGCCAACCCCTTTGGCGCCGAGCCCGGTAGCCGGTTGTACCGCAGCGGCGACCTGGCCCGCTGGACCGAGGACGGCGAACTGGAGTTCGCCGGTCGCGCCGACCACCAGGTGCAGGTGCGCGGATTCCGGGTCGAGCTCGCCGAAGTCGAGGCCGCTCTGGCAGCCGCCAACGGTGTCGCGGCTGCGGCGGCCCGCACCTGGGAGGTGCACGACGGCACCAGCCTCGCCGGATACGTTGTGCCACAACAACCGATCAACGACGACGCAGACGGCACCGTGAAAGCGGCGTTCGCGGCGTCGGTACGGGCTGCGGTCACGACGGTGCTTCCGGGATACATGGTGCCGTCGTCGCTGACCGTGCTCGACGCGTTGCCCACAACCGAATCGGGCAAGCTGAACCGGCCGGGACTGCCGCGGCCGGCGGTCAGCACCGGCGGTCAGACCGAACCGGCCCGCACCGAAACCGAACGCGCGCTGGCCAAGGTATTCGCCGAACTGCTGTCGACCTCAGACGTCGGGCGCTTCGACGACTTCTTCGCACTTGGAGGAGACAGCATCCTGTCGGTCCAGTTAGCCTCTCGCGCAAGGGCGGTCGGGCTGACGGTCAGCCCGCGTATGGTGTTCGAGAACCCCACGGTCGAACAACTTGCCGCGGCTGTCGATGAGGTGCGCGGCTCGGGTGACGGCGCCGATGAACCCGGCCAGCCGAGCGAGACCCGGTTTGAGCCGATGACCACCTCGGGACTTTCACCGGCCGATCTGGCTGCGGTGACACAGCTGTGGTCGAAGTCGCGCGACGGAACGCCATGACAGCCACCGAAACCCAGACCGACGAGGCTGACATCACGTCCGACATCGAGGACGTGATGGCGCTGAGCCCACTTCAAGAAGGCTTGTATTCCCTCACGGCCCTGGCCGAGTTCGCCGACGGCGAGCCTGCCGACGACCCGTATGTGATCGGGATGGCCGCCGACATCTTCGGCGCACTCGACGTCGCGCTACTGCGTGACTGCGCATCGAAGATGTTGATCAGGCACCCCAACCTGCGCGCCAGCTTCTTCAGCCGGGGCATTCCGCGACCGGTTCAGATCGTCCCGTCACGGGTCGCGCTGCCGTGGCGGGATGTCGCCGCTGCCGCAGCGGATATCGGGGCGCTGGAAGCCGAGGAGCGGCGACGACGGTTCGACCTCGAGCGACTGCCGGCGATCCGTTTCCTGCTCATCGCACTGCCCGATGCGCGATGGCGGTTGGTCATCACCGCACACCACATTGTGATCGACGGCTGGTCGCTGCCGGTGTTCGTGACCGAAATGATGATCCTCTACCGCGCCGGAGGAGACCCCGATGCGCTGCCGGTGGCGCCGCGCCCGTACCGCGACTACATCGGCTGGCTCGCGAGCCGTGATCAGCAAGCAAGTGAACGGGTTTGGCGTGAGCACCTCGCCGGCATGCCTGGTCCGACGATGCTGGCTGCCGCTTTCGGCGGTGCGGACGCCGCGCGCGAGGCTGCCGGTCTGCCACGACGCACCGAATTGCGACTGGGCGCCGAGAAGACCGGGCGACTGGTCGACGGCGCTCGCTCGCGCGGGGTCACGCTCAATTCGCTGCTTCAGATGGCCTGGGCGGTCATCGTGTCGCGCGTAACCGACCGCCCCGACGTGGTCTTCGGGGTCACCGTGTCCGGCAGGCCGGCCGAACTGGCCGGCGTCGAAACGATGGTCGGTCTCTTCATCAACACCGTCCCGCTACGCGTGCGACTCGATACCAGAGCCACTGTCGGCGAGCAGTGCCGTGCGGTGCAACGTGATTCGGCGATGCTACGCGAACACAGCTATCTTGGGCACGCGCAACTGCGGGCGCTGGGCGGTGTCGGCGAGATGTACGACACGCTGCTGGTCTACGAGAACTTCCCGACTGGGGGGGTGGCTGCGGGTGACGAATTGGTCGGCACCGGTGTGACATTTCGGCCGGCCGCGGTGGAAAGCCTCACCCATTTCCCGATCGTGCTGGCCGCTCACATGGCCGACGATGGGCTCGTGCTGATGGTCGAAGTCATCGACGGCGCGATCGGCAACACCACCGCTGCGGTGCTCGGCGACCGATTGTTGGCAACCGCTGAGCGGCTGCTGGACCAGTGGGACCGTCCGCTACGGGACGTCAGCATCCTGGTCGCTGATGAGACTGCGCCACTGATCGGCGCCGGTTCCGCGAAACCTTCGACGGGGCAGGGCATTCACGCGCGGTTCGCCGCGGTCGCTGCCGGCATGCCGGACAACCCGGCGGTCACCTGGGCGGGCGGGGCCCTGACCTATGGTGAGCTGGAGACCGCGGCCAACCGGATGGCGGGGGCGCTGGCCGCCCGCGGCGCCGGTTCGGAGACCCCGGTCGCCATCACGCTGTCCCGTGGACCGGACTACATCGTCGCGATACTCGCGGTGCTGAAAACCGGCGCGACATATGTTCCACTGGAACCGGGAATGCCTGCCGAACGGGTGAACTCGATCCTGCGCCAAAGCGGTGCCGGCATCGTCATCGATGACGGCTTCGTCCACAACATCGACCATCCCGGCGATTTCCGGCCCGTCGACGTCACCCCGCACCAAGCCGCCTACGTGGTCTTCACCTCGGGAACGACGGGAGAACCCAAGGGCGTCATCGGAACTCATGCGGCGGTCGGGGCCTATGCCGACGACCATCTGGACAGTGTGCTGGGCCCCGCGGCAGCGCGGCTGGGCCGCCCACTCTGCATCGCGCACGCGTGGTCGTTCGCGTTCGATGCGGCCTGGCAGCCGCTGGTGGGACTGCTGGCCGGTCACGTCGTACACATCGTCGACGAGCGCACTCAGACCGATGCAGAGGCGTTGGTCGCGGTCATCGCCGAGCACGGTGTCGACATGATCGACACCACCCCGTCGATGTTCGCCCAACTGCGGTCGGCCGGCTTGCTGAGCAGTGTCCCGCTGGCGGTGCTGGCGCTGGGCGGGGAAGCGCTGGGCGGTGCGTCCTGGTCGTTCATTCGCGCGGAGTGCCGTCGCACCGGGATGACGGCCTTCAACTGTTACGGCCCAACCGAAACCACGGTGGAAGCGGTGGTGGCCGCCATCGACGACCTACGACGCGCCGTCGATCGGGCGCCCCACCGAACGCACCCGCGGCTACGTGCTGGACTCCGCGCTGCGGCCGGTGCCCTACGGGGTGGCGGGGGAGCTGTATCTGGGCGGCGCACAGTTGGCCCGCGGCTATCTGGGCCGCGCACCGGAGACCGCCCAGCGATTCGTCGCCGACCCGTTCGGCGCGGGCGAACGGATGTACCGGACCGGCGATGTGGTGCGGCGCCAACCCGACGGGTCGCTGAACTACGTGGGTCGTGCCGATGCGCAGGTGAAAATCCGTGGCCACCGGGTCGAGCCGGGTGAGATCGCCGTCGTACTCGAGTCACATCGCGCAGTGCGGCAGGCCAGCGTCGTGGTACACGAGCGCCACGGTGTTCCGCGGTTGACTGCCTATGTGGCCGTGATTGATTCGCCGTCGGTATTGGAGCTTCGCCGTGTGCTGGTCGCTCGGCTGCCGCGCTACATGGTTCCGCAGCGCATCGTCATCGTCGACGGCATCCCGCTGACCAGCAACGGCAAACTGGACGAAGCCGCTTTGGCGGCAATCGATTCCGCGGCCACGACGGAGTCCGGTGGAGCTGAGCCGCAGACGGCCACCGAGTCCACGCTCATCGAGGTGCTGACAGAACTACTGCGCGTCAACCGAATCGACCCGAATGCCGACTTCTTAGAGCTTGGTCTGGACAGCATCGTCGCGCTCTCGGTCGTGCAGTCGGCCCGCCGGCGCGGCGTCGCGCTGCGGGCCCGACTGGTGCTGGAATGCGGCAGCGTCCGCGAACTGGCCGCCGCCATCGAGGCTGAGGCCGCAGAAGCCGACGATCATGGCGACGTCTCGCTCGAAGCAGACGACGCAACCGGGCCGATACCGCTGTTGGCCAACGCTCATTGGCTCTACGAATTCGGTGAACCCCGCAGGTTGGCGCAGGCCGAAGCCATCCGGTTGCCTGACGGTGTGACCGGTGAGCAACTGCGTGCGGCGCTGTCGATCATCGTCGAGGGACACGAAGTGCTGCGCAGCCGGCTGGACCGCGCGACCATGACTCTGCACGCCGGCCAGCCCGGCGATGTGCTCACCGAGGTTGCGGTGGACGGCGATTTGCAGGCGGCTGTCGGCGAACACACCGCACACGCGATCGACGGCCTCGACCCAGAACACGGGAAACTGCTGGCGGCGACGTGGCTGCGGCCCCCGAGCGGTCAGAGTGTGCTGGTGCTGACCGCGCACGTATTAGCCATGGACCCGGTGTCCTGGCAGGTGGTGCTCGGTGAACTCGATGCCACCCTGTATGCACTGAGCGCCGGGATGACGCCCGCGCCCGTGCGTGAGCACACCAGCTACCGGTGTTGGGTCCAACGCCATGGCGGAACGCGCCGAAGCCCTTGACAGCGAACCTTATTGGGCCGCGCAACTCGTCGGTGACGACCCTGACCTCGGCCGGCGGCGGTTGCGGCCGGAGAGCGACCGCGCCGGCGATCTGCTGGTCGCGACCGCGATACTCGACACCGAGACCACCGCCCGGCTGATGCGGTCGGGTCTGCCGGTCTTCGAGGTACTGGTCGCAGCGGCAGCACGGATGATCACCCGGTGGCGGCAAAGCCGTGGCCAAACGACACCGCCGCCACTGCTCGCACTGGAAACCCACGGTCGGGCCGATGCCCTGTTCGACAGCAGCACACCCGGTGTCGACACGACCGAGACGGTCGGACTACTGAGCGCGATCTATCCGCTGCGGGTGGACACCGAGGACCCGCGACGGGTGCGGGAACTGCTGACGGCAATCCCCGGCGACGGTGTCGACTACGGATTGCTGCGGTACTTGCGCGGCGATACCGCGAACCGGCTCGCTGACTTCGACGGACCGCAGTTGCTGCTGAACTATCTGGGCCACGCCGACATCGGCGCCAGTAGCGGACTGTGGCTGGACCGTAGTCTGCTGAAGGGCGTATCACCGTTACCCGAGCCCGATCTGGCAGTGCGCTACGAGCTGAGCCTGCTCGCAACCGTGCTCGGCAGCGGCGAGCATCAGCTGCTGGTGACACAGTGGCGTTCGCTTCCCGACATTCTCGGCGAGTCGGATATCACTGCATTGCAGGAACTTTGGCGACAAGCGCTCGAGGAGATGGTGGCATGACCACACTTGGCATCCTCGGCGGCGGGGTGAAGGCGGTGGCCGTCGCCGCCAAGGCGCACGTGCTGGCCGAGATGGGAGTCGACGCGCCGAGGGTGGTCGCCGTCGAGCGGATCGGTGTCGGTGCCAACTGGCAGTCCAGCGGTGGCTGGACCGACGGCGCACAGCGACTGGGGACGAGCCCGGAAAAAGACGTCGGCTTCCCCTACCGCTCGTCGTTGGTGCCGCGCCGCAACGCTGAGCTCGACGAGCGGATGATGCGCTACAGCTGGCAGTCGTATCTGATCGCCACCAGCGAGTTCGCCCAGTGGATCGACCGCGGCCGGCCAGCGCCCACCCACCGGCGGTGGAGCCAGTACCTGCGCTGGGTCGCCGACCAGATCGGCATGACCGTCGTCTACGGCGAAGTCGAGAAGCTGGCTGTGGACGGTGCGCAGTGGGCGCTGCACACCGATGAAACCACCGTGCATGCCGACGGTTTGATGATCACCGGCCCCGGACAGGCCGAGCGGTCATTGCTGCCGGGCAATCCGCGTGTGCTGTCGATCGCGCAGTTCTGGCACCGCGCCGGCCAACATGAACGGATCAGCGCGGAGCGGGTCGCGGTCATCGGCGGCGGTGAGACAGCGGCAGCGATGCTCAACGAGCTGTTCCGGCACCGGGTTTCCACCATCACGGTCATCTCGCCGCAGGTGACGCTGTTCACCCGCGGCGAGAGCTTCTTTGAGAACGCGCTGTTCTCCGACCCGAGCGATTGGACGGCGCTGACGGTCGACGAACGGCGCGACGCGATCGCCCGGACCGACCGCGGGGTGTTCTCGTCGAACGTCCAGGACGCATTGCTGGCTGACGACCGCATCCGTCATCTGCGCGGACGGGTCGCTCATGCCGTCGGCCGTGACGAGCAGATCCGTCTGACGCTGTCGACCAACCGGGGCAGTGAAAACCTGGAAACCGTGCACGGTTTCGACTTGGTCATCGATGGATCGGGCGCCGATCCGCTCTGGTTCACCACGCTGTTCAGCCAGGATGCGCTCGATCTGCTCGAGCTGGGACTGGGCGGCCCGCTGACCGGCGATCACGTGCAGGAGGCGATCGGACACGACCTCGCGGTTGCCGACGTCGCACCGAAGTTGTTCTTGCCCAACCTTGCCGGACTCAACCAGGGTCCGGGCTTTCCCAACCTCAGTTGCCTGGGGCTGCTGTCCGACCGGGTGCTGGGCGCCGAGTTGGGCGCTGGCGCCGATCCCCCGACCAAGAGAGCCGCGATCAGGAGAGATGATGAGCACCAACCCCTTCGATGATGAGATCGGCACGTTCGTCGTGCTGGTCAACGACGAAGACCAGCACAGCTTGTGGCCGACCTTCGCCGATGTTCCCGCTGGTTGGCGCAAGATCTTCGGCGAGGCCGGTCGCACCGAATGTCTGGCCTACGTCGAGGAGCAGTGGACCGACATGCGGCCGAAGAGCCTCCGCGAGGCAATGGACCACTGATGGCGCGCGGGTTTCAGGGTGCGGTGCTGCGGAGTTTCGGCGCCCGCGACCATAACGCGACGGTTCTCGAAACCGTCAGGATCGCACCGCATTTCGTCCGGATACGGATGGAATCGCCGACGTTGTTCCAGGACGCGCAGGCTGAGCCCGCCGCTTGGCTGCGGTTCTGGTTCCCCGATCCTGAGGGCTCGAGCACCGAATTCCAACGGGCCTACACGATCTCTGAAGCCGACGTGCCTGCCGGCCGCTTCGCGGTCGACGTGGTGCTGCACGACCCGGCTGGCCCGGCGTCGTTGTGGGCCCGCGCCGTCGAACCCGGCGCGACGATCGCCGTGATGTCGTTGATGGGCTCGTCACGTTTCGATACCCCTCTCGAACAGCCCGCGGGCTACCTCTTGATCGGCGATTCAGCGTCGATTCCGGGGATCAACGGGATCATCGGCGTCGTCCCTGACGACGTCCCGATCGAGGCGTATCTCGAGCAGCACGACGACAGCGACACGCTGATCCCGCTCGCGCAGCATCCGCGACTGCGGGTGCACTGGGTGACACGCCGTGACGAGAAATCGCTGGCCGCGGCGATCGAGAACCGCGACTGGTCGGATTGGTATGCGTGGGCGACGCCCGAAGCCACCACGCTCAAACACGTCCGGACCCGGCTGCGCGACGACTTCGGCTTTCCCAAATCCGAAGTCCACGCGCAGGCCTACTGGAGCGCCGGTCGCGCGATGGGCATCCGCCGCGGCGACGAACCGACGTCCCTGAAGATCGCAGAGAGCGTCGCGCCCGCTGACACCGTTGCCGTGATACAGCCGGAAATCGCTGTGCTACAGAACGAGTCAGCGATAGCGACACCACGTGGCAACTGGCGCGCGCAGGCCGCCGGCCGGCTGCTCGCGCCGTTGCGCTCGGCGCTGATTGCCTCCGGTGTGCTGCAGGCGGTGATCACGTTGGTGCAACTGGCGCCGTTCGTGCTGCTGGTCGAGCTGGCCCGGCTGCTGGTGTCCGGCGCCGATTCTTCGCGACTACGCGAGGTCGGGTTCGCGGCGGTGGCGCTACTGGGCTTTGGCACCGTGCTGGGTGCCGCGTTGACGTTGTGGCTGCACGTCGTCGACGCGCGGTTCGCCAGCGACCTGCGCTCGCGGCTGCTGCGCAAATTGTCGCGGTTGCCGCTGGGCTGGTTCACCGCCCGTGGGTCCGGGTCGATCAAGCAGCTGGTCGCCGACGACACGTTGTCCCTGCACTATCTGGTCACCCATGCCATTCCGGACGCGGTCGCGGCCGCCGTTGCACCGCTGGCCGTGCTGGTCTACCTGTTCGTCGTCGACTGGCGGGTGGCGTTGGTGCTGTTCGTCCCGGTGCTGTTCTACCTGGTGCTGACGTCGTCGATGACGATCCAGTCCGGTCCGCGTATCCCGCAATCGCAGCGCTGGGCCGAGCGGATGAGCGGTGAGGCCGGCGCCTACCTGGAGGGCCAGCCGGTGATCCGGGTCTTCGGCGGTGCCGCCGCGTCCAGTTTCCGCCGGCGCCTGGACGAGTACGTCGGCTTCCTGATCGACTGGCAGCGCCCGCTGGCCGGCAAGAAGACGATGATGGACTTGGCCACGCGGCCAACGACTTTCCTGTGGCTGATCGCCGCGACCGGCACCCTGCTGGTGGTCGCCGGCCGGATGAACCCGGTGAACCTGTTGCCGTTTCTGCTGCTGGGCACCACATTCGGCGCGCGACTGCTGAACATCGCCTACGGGCTCGGCGGCATCCGCGCCGGTCTACTGGCCGCGCGGCGCCTGCAGATCACGCTCGACGAGTCCGACCTCGCGGTGCGCGACGGGCACGGCGAAGCGTCCGACGCCGCCTCCGCCACCGTGGTGTTCGACCGGATCAGCTTCGGCTACCGCCCCGACGTGCCGGTGATTCACGACGTGTCGCTGACGCTGCGGCCGGGCACGGTGACCGCGCTGGTCGGGCCGTCCGGATCCGGCAAGTCGACGCTGGCCGCCCTGCTGGCCCGCTTCTACGACGTGCAGCGGGGTGCGATACACGTTGCCGGTCAAGACATCCGGTCGATGACGGCCGACGAGCTCTACACCCGGGTCGGATTCGTCTTACAGGAAACCCAACTCGTGCACGGAACGGTCAGCGAGAACATCGCGCTGGCGGTCCCCGACGCCACACCCGAGCAAGTCGAGGCCGCTGCCCGCGAGGCGCAGATCCACGACCGGATCCTGCGTTTACCGCTGGGTTACAACACCGTCCTGGGCGCGGCCAGCGGCCTGTCCGGCGGAGAGCGCCAGCGGCTGACCATCGCCCGCGCCATCCTCGCCGACACCGGCGTCCTCATCCTCGACGAGGCCACGGCGTTCGCCGACCCCGAGTCGGAATACCTTGTGCAGCAAGCGTTGAACAGGCTGACCCGGGAGCGCACGGTCCTGGTGATCGCGCACCGGCTGCACACCATCGCCGGTGCCGATCAGATCGTCGTGCTCGACCACGGACAAATCGCCGAACAGGGCACCCACGACGAACTGCTGGCTGCCGACGGCCGGTATCGGCGATTGTGGGACAGCGGACGTCGCGACCCGGTGACCGCGACGACGGCGGGGAAGGCGACCCGATGATCCGCACCTGGATCGGTCTGGTCCCCGCGGAGCGGCGCGGCAACGTCGTCGCCTACGCCGTGCTCGCGATGGTGTCGGTGGTGGTGCGCGCCGTCGGCACCGTGCTGCTGGTCCCGTTGGTCGGGGCGCTGTTCAGCGACGCGCCACACCGGGCACTGGGATGGTTGGGCTGGCTCACTGCGGCGACGGCAGCCGGATGGGTGATCGACACCGTCACGGCGCGAATCGGTTTCGATCTGGGCTTCGCGGTACTCGATCACACTCAGCACGACGTGGCTGACCGGCTGCCGAATGTGCGGCTGGAGTGGTTCAGCTCGGAGAACACCGCGACGGCGCGGCAGGCGATCGCCGCGACCGGACCGGAATTGGTTGGCCTCGCGGTCAATCTGTTGACGCCACTGCTCACTGCCGTGCTGCTGCCCGCCGCCATCGGGGTGGCCCTGCTGCCGGTGTCCTGGCAACTCGGTCTGGCCGCCCTGGGTGGCGTGCCGGTGATGTTGGGCGCGCTGTGGGCCTCGGCCCGACTTGCCCGTCGCGCCGATCGGGCTGCGGCGCAGGCCAATACCGCGCTCACCGAGCGGATCATCGAATTCGCCCGAACTCAGCAAGCGCTGCGGGCCGCGCGGCGCGTCGAGCCGGCCCGAAGTCTGGTCGGCGATGCGTTGGCAGCGCAGCACGGCGCGACGATGCGGTTGCTGGGCATGCAGGTTCCCGGCCAGTTGCTGTTCAGTCTGGCGAGCCAGCTGGCGCTCATCTTGTTCGCCGGCGCGACCACCGCGTTGACGCTGTCGGGCACGTTGACGGTCCCGGAGTCGATCGCCCTGATCGTCGTGATCGCCCGCTACCTCGAACCGTTCACGTCGATCAGCGAGCTGGCGCCGGCGCTGGAGAGCACGCGCGCCACCCTCGACGGAATCCGTGCGGTGCTCAGCGCACCGGTCATGGCGGCCGGCACCGAGACACCGCGCGCGCACTACGACGCGCCACGCATCGAGTTCGACGATGTCGCGTTCAGCTACGGCGGCGCAAGCGCGCCGGTGCTCTCTCGTGTGAGCTTTACGTTGGATGCCGGAACCACGACGGCGATCGTCGGGCCGTCAGGCTCGGGCAAGAGCACGATCCTCGGGCTGATCGCCGGCCTGTACGAGCCCACCCGAGGCCGCGTCCTGGTGGACGGTGTCGACGTCGCGTCGCTGGACGCCGAAGCCCGGCGCGCCGCGAGCAGCATGGTGTTTCAGCATCCCTATCTGTTCCACGGGACGATCCGGGAGAACGTGTCCGCCGGCGACCCGGGCGCTGGTGACGATCAATTCAGCCGCGCCGTCGCGCTGGCTCGAGTCGACGAACTGACCGGCAGGCTGCCCGCCGGTGTCGACACGGTCGTCGGCGAAGCCGGTTCGGCGCTGTCCGGCGGTGAACGGCAGCGGGTCAGCATCGCGCGGGCGCTGCTCAAACCGGCGCCGGTCCTGTTGGTCGACGAGGCGACCAGCGCGCTGGACACCGAGAACGAGGCCGCCGTGGTCGATGCCCTCACCGCCGACCCGCGACCGCGGACCAGGGTGATCGTCGCGCACCGGCTGGCCAGCATCCGTCACGCCGACCGAGTTTTGTTCCTCGATGCCGGAAATATCGTCGAGGACGGCACGGTCGACGAGTTGCTCACCGCGGGTGGTCGTTTCGACGAATTCTGGCGGCAGCAGCGGGATGCGGCCGAGTGGCGAATCCACGTTGGCTAGGGGCGTTATTTGCCAGCGCCAGTCCGCATGTGGCTTTGATGTAAGACAACAGGCGACACGACACGCCGGTATCAGGGTCACTACAGACCAGGCGGTGACCAGCAGAATGACACCGATGTTCAGGTGCGAATCGAAGGGACAACGATGACCGTGAAATTGTTTGCCACCGGAGTGGCGGCCGTGGCCGCCATTGGAGCCGCCGCAGCCGGCGTGACGTCACTGGCCAGCGGCGATGCATCCGCGCCGCAGGTGCGGCCCGTCGTGCTCAGCGCACCGCTCGACCCGCCGCCGCCCGCGCCGGGCCAGCCGCCGCTGCCGAGCCCGGAACAGTTGTCCGACGTGCGTAACCGCGTCACCGACCCCGGCGTCGTCGTTACGAGACCAAGTTCGGCCTGGTGGAAAATGGCATCCCGCCCAGACGAGGGCCACGTTGCTGACCATGACCTGCGCAAGGCCTTCCGCAACGGGAACTTCCCGGAACAGTTTGCCTTCAGCAACATCGAGCCGATCCGGCGCGAATGGGGTCAAGGCCGACGTCGCCATCACGGGGCCTAAGTTCGCCGGTCCGGTCGAGAAGACAACTTGCCTTCATCGACCAGGGCGGCACCTGGGTGCTGCAGCACGACGCCGCGCTGGCGTTGGTGCAGGCCGCCGCCGCCGTCAACTAACGGCTGGCCGGGCGACCGGTCATTAGGCCTGGTCTGGGTCACCGCATCCAGATCGAGCAGCCGCGCATGCAGCACGGTGCGGTTTCGTAGTGCCGCGCGCACTGCGCGGTGCAGGCCGTCTTCGAGGTAGACGACGCCTTTCCACCTGACTGCGTGCGGGAAGAGGTCGCCGTAAAAGGTGGAGTCCTCGGACAGCAGACGGTCCAGCGCCAACACTTTCGTCGTGGTGACAATCTCGTCGAGCCGGATCTGGCACGGCGGAATCCGTGACCAGTCCCGGTAGGACAGGCCGTGCTCCGGATATGGCTTGCCCTCGCGCACACCTTTGAAGATCATCTGCGGCCGGTCTCCGGCACAGTCCTCCTCGACGCGGCCATGAGGGACAGGCTAGCCGCGCCCGCGCGACGATGCGGTAGTCGCTGGTGATCCCCGTAAGCTGGACCAGGTAAGGAGGGTGCATTCCGATGGGGACTGCCGACGACCGCCGCTTCCAGGTGCTGCGCGCGATCGTCGCCGACTTCGTCTCCACCAAGGAACCGATTGGTTCAAAATCGCTGGTGGAGCGGCATAACCTCGGAGTCTCGTCCGCCACCGTGCGCAACGACATGGCGGTGCTGGAGGCCGAGGGCTACATTGCCCAGCCGCACACCAGCTCCGGTCGGATACCGACGGAAAAGGGCTACCGCGAATTCGTCGACCGGCTCGATGACGTCAAGCCGATGTCGTCGGCCGAGCGGCGCGCCATCCAAGGGTTTTTGGAGTCCGGCGTCGACCTCGACGACGTGCTGCGTCGCGCGGTGCGGCTGTTGGCCCAGCTGACCCGCCAGGTGGCCGTCGTGCAGTACCCCACGCTGTCGATGTCGACGGTGCGGCATCTGGAAGTGATCGCGCTGACCCCGGCGCGGCTGTTGATGGTCGTGATCACCGATACCGGCCGGGTGGACCAGCGCGTCGTCGAACTCGGCGACGTCATCGACGACCACCAGTTGTCGCAGCTGCGCGAGATGCTCGGCCAGGCTCTGGACGGCAAGAAGCTCTCCGCAGCGTCGATTGCCGTCGCCGACCTTGTCGCTCAACTCGACGGCCGAGGCGGACAGTCCCAGAGCCTGAGCAACGCGGTTGGACGTTCGGCGACGGTGCTGCTCGAGTCGCTGGTCGAACACACCGAGGAGCGGTTGCTGCTGGGCGGTACGGCCAACCTGACCCGCAACACCGCCGACTTCGGCGGCTCGCTGCGGTCGATCCTGGAAGCACTCGAAGAACAGGTCGTCGTGCTGCGGCTGCTGGCCGCTCAGCAGGAAGCCGGCAAAATCACCGTCCGCATCGGACACGAGACCGAGGCCGAGCAGATGGCGGGCACTTCGGTGGTGTCCACCACATACGGCACCCTCGACACTGTTTACGGCGGCATGGGGGTACTCGGTCCTACACGAATGGACTATCCGGGAACTATCGCCAGTGTCGCTGCGGTTGCTTTGTACATCGGCGAGGTGCTGGGTACGCGATGAACCCGCACTGCATGCACAATCTATTAGAGGCCGCCGACGAGCGGCCGACCTGGGCTCAGTAGCCCAGGAAAGGTCAGGAAGGTCAAGCGTGGCACGCGACTATTACGGTCTGCTCGGCGTGGGCAAGAACGCGAGCGATGCGGAGATCAAGCGCGCATATCGCAAGCTCGCGCGCGAGCTGCACCCCGACGTCAACCCCGACGAGGTCGCTCAAGCGAAATTCAAAGAGATCAGCGCCGCCTACGAGGTGCTGTCGGACCCGGAGAAGCGCCGCATTGTCGACCTGGGCGGCGACCCGCTGGAAAGCGCCGCGTCGGCGGGAAACGGGTTCAGCGGCTTCGGCGGTCTGGGCGATGTTTTCGAAGCCTTCTTCGGCGGCGGCGCGACGTCGCGCGGCCCGATCGGACGGGTCAGGCCCGGTTCGGACTCGTTGCTGCGGCTGCGGCTGGACCTGGCCGAATGTGCCACCGGCGTCAGCAAGCAGGTCGTTGTCGACACCGCGGTGCTGTGTGACCGCTGCCAGGGCCGCGGCACCAACGGGAATTCGTCGCCGGTCACCTGTGACACCTGTGGTGGTCACGGTGAGGTGCAGACCGTCCAGCGCTCGTTGCTCGGACAGGTGATGACGGCCCGGCCGTGCCCGACGTGCCGCGGCGTCGGCGAAGTGATTCCCGACCCGTGCCACCAGTGCGGTGGTGACGGCAGGGTGCAGGCTCGTCGCGAGATCGCCGTCAAGATCCCCGCCGGTGTCGGTGATGGCATGCGGGTCCGGCTGGCAGCCCAGGGTGAGGTCGGACCCGGCGGAGGACCGGCGGGCGACTTGTACGTCGAGATCCACGAACAACCCCACGACATCTTCCTGCGCGACGGCGACGACCTGCACTGCACGATCTCGGTGCCGATGGTCGACGCTGCGCTGGGCACTTCGGTGACCGTGGACGCAATCATCGACGGGCTGACCGAAATCACCATCCCGGCGGGAACCCAGCCCGGGTCGGTCACGACCCGGCGCGGCCACGGGATGCCGCATCTGCGTTCCGGTGCGCGCGGCGACTTGCTCGTCCACGTCGAGGTTGTGGTGCCGGAGCGGCTCGACCACCAGGACGCCGACGTGCTGCGCGAGTTCAAGAGCCGGCGCAGCCGTGATGTCGCCGAGGTCCGCTCGACGCACAGCAACGCGTCCAACGGCGGCTTATTCAGCAGGTTGCGCGAAACCTTCACGGGGCGCTAGCCGCCCGCATGCCTGGCCTGTTCTACATCGACGCGCTCCCCGAGACCGGTGAGCTGGCCATCGTCGACGGCGACGCCGGGTTTCACGCCGCCACGGTCCGCCGCATCCGCCGCGGCGAAACATTGATTCTCAGCGACGGCACCGGTGGTCTGGCCCGTTGTGCGGTCGAGGAGAGCGGCCGCGACGGGCTGCAGGCCCGGGTGGTGGATCGTTGGCAGACCCCGCCGGTTCAGCCGCCGGTGACGGTCGTCCAGGCGCTGCCCAAGACCGAGCGTTCCGAACTCGCGATCGAGCTGGCCACCGAAGCAGGCGCGGATTCTTTCGTAGCGTGGCGGGCTGCGCGCTGCGTGGCTCGCTGGGAAGGGGCCCGCGCCGAGAAGGGGCTGCGCCGCTGGCGCGCTGTCGCACGCGCGGCCGCGCAGCAATCCCGCCGGGCGCACATTCCGTCGGTCGACGGTGTGCTCTCGACCGAGACGCTGACCCAGCGGATCAGCGACGCGGTGGCGTCGGGGGCGATGGTGCTGGCACTGCACGAGTCGGCCGGTGGCCGGCTGACTGATCTGCCTCTGCCACAAGCGAAGTCAGTGATGCTGGTGGTGGGTCCTGAGGGTGGTATTTCTCGCGACGAACTGGTCGCGCTGACGGATGCCGGCGCCGTCGCGGTCCGGCTGGGCCCCACCGTGCTGCGCACTTCGACCGCGGCCGCCATCGCACTGGGCGCGCTGGGCGTGTTGACACCGCGGTGGGAATTGCCCGACGACGCATAGTTCACCCGCGGTCGCGCAGTAGCGGCACGCCGTCGCCGGTGAGCTGGTCTAGCGCCCACGAGCGGCCGGCCAGCACCGAAGCCAGATGTGCTGACTTGCCCGATACGCAACGGCTGCCGTCCCCGTAGGTCCAGTCCACATCCGTGGCGCGAAGGCAAAGGCCGCGGGCCCGGGCCGCGGCGGGAACGAACGGATTAGGCACGCGCACTTGGGTTTCCAGGACCGCGCCCAGAACGCTCGGTTCGATAGCGGGTTGCATCCCGAGCGGCAGGACGATGTCGAGCTCGTGAATGACGTGGTCGCCCAACAGGAGTCTTCGGGGAAAGGCCCGGCCCAACCCGCGTGGCCGGTCTATCGACGCTGCGAAGTCGTCGATGAGTTCCGACGGCGACCGTGCCGCGGCGAGGTTTCGGGCAAGTGCTGGCGTTGGATCGGTCGAACGATCCGCGTTGCCTGATCATCTCGAGGGCAACTGTCCTAGGCAGCACCCGGCAACCGACGACGAGGTGAGCCAGCACGTCGTGGTTCGTCCATTCGGAACACAGGCTGCGGTGCGACCAGTCTTGATCGGACAAGCTGCGGGCGACGGTGAAAAATCGAATATCGTTGGCCCGCAGGCGTTCATGCGCAGCCGACATGAAGATGCCTCCGCAGAAATGTGGTCTGATCGACGAGTAGGTCGTCGAGCAGTGGGCGGTGGTAGACCTCGAAATGGCCGCCGTCGTAGTGGCGCATCTCGCCGAGTGGCGCACTGCGCGCGACGTCCTCGACATGACGCGGGTCTATCAGCGTTTCGCGTTGCGACACGCACACCAGCAGCGGCGCGGAGATGCGGCGCGCTGCGCGCCTGGCGCTCGTCAGCGCAATCCCAACGGTGTTCGCCGCCGCGACCCGGTTGTCGAATCCGCCGCCCGGATCGACAGTCGAGTGCCAGCCCTCCTCGGCCCCGGGAACGGTCACGGCGGCCAGGCTTCCCGGTGGTCCCACAATAGGGATATATCGGCGCCCGCGGCCGGTCGCAGCTCGAATGGAGTCGTCGAGAATCGCGGGCGTCAATCGCAGCATTGCGCCGAATCTGATGTGGTGCAGGGTCGCTGGGCCGGACACGATCGGGCACTGAACCACTACCGCGGCGATGTCGATCCGATCCGCGGCGACCCGCAATACATGCAGTGCTCCCAGGCTGGTGCCCCACAGCGCAACCCTGCTGGCGTCCGCGTCCGGCACTGTGCGAACAAAATCGATCGCGGCGTTGAGATCCTGACGATGCCGGCGCAGGCTCAACCGCTGCCGCGGCAGCCCATCTGATTCGCCGAGATGTCGGTAGTCGAAGGCGAGGGTTGCGATCCCCGACGCTGCGAAGTGCTGCTCATATCGGCTGAGCGCCATGGTGTGGTTGGCGCCGAATCCGTGCGCGAGCACAGTCACCGGGTGCGGTCCGGGTCCTCCCGGCAGGGTCAGCCAGGCCGCGCAGCGCTGCCCGGCAGATAGGAACGACATCGCTGCTGTATTGGATGAATGCATCCCGCCAACCCCTCTTACGTACGGTGTACGTGAACTGTACGACGTACGATGTACGTGTCAAGTGACGCACAGCGGGAGGGCGCAAGGCATGCGGGCGCGATTCAGCGTTACCGAGGTCGCGACGCGGGCGTTGGAAATCGTCGATCGCGACGGGCTCAGCGGCCTGAGCATGCGGACGTTGGCCGCTGCGTTGGGTACTGGGCCGATGACGGTCTACAACTACGTGAAAGATCGCGACCAGCTCGAAGAGTTGGTCGCCGCAGCCGTGATCAACAGCGTGGACCTGGTTGCGCCCTCGCAGGATTGGCAGCAGGACGTGCGGGCCATCGCAATGGCGATCTGGCAGGCGGTCCGTCGTCATCCCAACGTCGTTCCGCTGGTACTTACCCGCCGCACCGTGTCGCCCTCGAGCTACGCTCCCGCGGAACGACTCGTGGAGGCGCTGGCTCGCGGCGGCCTCGAGGACGCTGATTTGCTGGCTGCATTCCGGGCGGTGCTCGGTCTGGTGATGGGTAGCGCGCAGGCGGAATTGGCGGGCCCACTGGCCGCACCCGACCGGAATTCTGAGCAGGTCGCGGTGGCCTCGCGGATTGGCCGGTTGGCCGGCGCCGAGCATCCTAGGCTTGCGGCGCTGGCAGTGATCAGCCAGCAGTCCAGCGCCGCCGCGGACTTCGATCGGGCCCTCGACATGCTGCTGGCGGGCGTGCGGTCTCGGTCACCTGGCGGCTAACCATTGGGTTTGCTCACATCTCGGCGGTAGACTGACTCGTCCGAGCAGACCGTGCCAGACGGCAGAAAGTAGGCATCAGTACCCACGTGACGCCCCGCGAGACCAACGCTGCTGGTTCGTCGACATCTCAAGTCCGCAGCAGCATCGACGTTCCGCCCGACCTCATCATGGGCCTGCTCGGCTCCGCTGACGAGAACTTGCGCGCCCTCGAGCGCATCCTGCCCGCCGACCTGCACGTACGCGGCAACGCGGTGACGCTGACCGGCGAGGCCGCCGACGTCGCGCTTGCCGAGCGGGTGCTCTCCGAGCTTGTCGCGATCGTCGCCGCCGGCCAGCCTCTGACGCCCGAGGCGGTACGCCATAGCGTCGCCATGCTGACCGGCACTGGCAACGAGTCGCCGGCGGAGGTCCTCAGTCTCGACATCCTGGCGCGTCGCGGCAAAACGATTCGGCCCAAAACGCTCAACCAGAAGCGCTACGTCGATGCGATCGACCACCACACCATCGTGCTCGGTATCGGCCCGGCCGGGACTGGCAAGACCTACCTGGCGATGGCCAAAGCGGTCAAAGCGCTGCAGGCCAAGCAGGTCAGCCGCATCATCTTGACCCGGCCCGCGGTGGAAGCCGGTGAGCGGCTGGGTTTTCTGCCCGGCACGCTGAGCGAGAAGATCGACCCTTACCTTCGCCCGCTCTACGACGCGCTGCACGACATGATGGATCCGGAACTGATCCCGAAGCTGATGTCCTCCGGGGTGATCGAGGTCGCGCCGCTGGCGTATATGCGGGGCCGAACGTTGAATGACGCGTTCATCATCCTCGACGAGGCTCAGAACACCACCGCCGAGCAGATGAAAATGTTTCTCACCCGGCTCGGGTTTGGCTCGAAAGTGGTTGTCACCGGCGACATTACCCAGATCGACCTGCCGGGCGTCGGCAGGTCGGGGTTGCGTGCGGCGGTCGACGTGCTCGACGGTATCGACGACATTCACATCGCGGAGTTGACCAGTGCCGACGTGGTCCGGCATCGACTGGTCTCGGAAATCGTGGACGCCTACGCACGGTACGAGCACGAGCAGCCCGGCCTGGCGATGAATCGGGCAGCGCGGCGCGGCCCGAGCGCCCGCAGCCGTCGGTGACAGCGCCGTGAGTATCGAAGTCGCCAACGAATCGGGGATCGACGTCTCTGAATCCGAATTGGTCAGCGTCGCAAGGTTCGTCATCGCGCAAATGGACGTCAATCCGGCCGCGGAGTTGTCGATGGTGCTGCTGGACACCGCGGCGATGGCCGACCTGCACATGCGCTGGATGGACCTGCCCGGGCCGACCGACGTGATGAGCTTTCCGATGGACGAGCTCGAGCCGGGCGGTCGCCCTGATGCACCGGAGCCGGGACCGGCGATGCTCGGCGACATCGTGCTCTGTCCCGAGTTCGCTTCCGAGCAGGCCGCGGCCGCCGGCCACACGTTGGCCCACGAGTTGGCGTTGCTGACAATCCACGGCGTCCTGCATCTACTCGGCTACGACCACGCCGAGGCGGATGAAGAAAAAGAGATGTTCACTCTGCAGGGCCGCTTGCTCGAGGAGTGGGTGGCCGATCAGGTCGAGGTCTACCGCAAGGAACGGCAGATCGAGCGAGACCAGCGATTGCTGGACAAATCAAGGCATTTCGAGAATTGAACAGCTCTGCTCCGCTGCTCGGCGCGATCGTGCTGGTCTGTCTGGGCAGTCTATTCGCAGCGATCGATGCCGCGATCAACACGGTGTCGATGGCGCGGGTGCAAGAGCTGGTCCGCGACGAGCGACCGGGCGCGGTACGGCTGGCGCAAGGTGATGACCGACCGGCCCCGCTACATCAATCTCGTTGTCCTACTACGGATCGTCTGCGAGATCAGCGCGACCGTACTGCTGGCGGCCTACTTCTATCGCAGCGTGACCCGCGATTGGGCGCTGTTCGCGACTGCGACGATCATGGTGGTGACGAGCTTCGTCATCGTCGGCGTCGGTCCGCGCACGCTCGGGCGTCAGAATGCCTACACAATTTCTCTGGTCGCAGCTCTTCCACTGCAAGCGATCTCAGTACTGCTGGCTCCCATCAGCCGGCTCCTGGTGGTGCTGGGAAACATGCTGACGCCGGGTCGCGGCTTTCGCAATGGACCGTTCGCGTCCGAGATCGAGCTGCGCGAGGTCGTCGACTTGGCCCAGCAGAGCGGCGTGGTTGCCGCCGATGAGCGGCGAATGATCCAGTCCGTGTTCGAACTCGGGGATACACCGGCTCGCGAGGTGATGGTGCCGCGTACCGAGATGATCTGGATCGAGAGTGACAAATCCGCTGACGAGGCGACATCGGTGGCGGTGCGCAGCGGGCACTCCCGCATCCCGGTCATCGGTGACAACGTCGACGATATCGTCGGTGTGGTCTACTTGAAAGACTGTGTACAGCAGACTTATTACTCATCTGCCGGTGGACGCGACACCGGCGTGACGGACGTGATGCGTCCGGCAGTGTTCGTGCCCGACTCCAAGCCCCTCGACGCGCTGCTGCGGGAAATGCAGCGCGATCGCAACCACATGGCGTTGCTGGTCGACGAATACGGGGCGATCGCCGGGCTGGTGACGATCGAGGACGTGCTGGAGGAGATCGTCGGCGAGATCGCCGACGAGTACGACGCAGCCGAGGTTGCGCCGGTGGAAGACTTGGGTGACAACCGCTTTCGGGTATCCGCGCGACTGCCGATCGAAGACGTGGGCGAACTGTATGGCGTGGAGTTCGAAGAACACATGGACGTCGAAACTGTCGGTGGATTGCTCGCCCTTGAGCTGGGCCGCGTTCCGCTGCCCGGCTCCGAGGTGGTGTCGCACGGGCTGCTGTTGCATGCCGAGGGTGGACCCGACCACCGCGGGCGGGTCCGGATCGGCACCGTACTGCTGAGCCGCGTGGAAGTGGTTGGCGCAACGCATGACTGAATTCCATTCTGGCTTCGTCTGTTTCGTCGGCCGACCGAACACCGGGAAGTCGACGCTGACCAACGCGCTGGTCGGCTCGAAAGTGGCGATCACCTCGAGCCGCCCGCAGACCACCCGGCACACGATCCGGGGAATCGTGCACCGCGACGATTTCCAGATCATCCTGGTCGACACGCCGGGCCTGCATCGGCCGCGCACCCTGCTGGGCAAGCGTCTCAACGATTTGGTCCGCAACACCTACAGCGAAGTCGATGCCATCGGCTTGTGCATACCCGCCGACGAGGCGATCGGCCCGGGGGACAGGTGGATCGTCGAGCAGATCCGATCTACTGCGCCCAGAACGCAATTGATTGCCGTCGTCACCAAGATCGACAAAATCACCAAGGACAAATTGGCCGGCAAGCTCGTCGCGGTGAGCGAACTCGTCGGTGACTCCGCCGAAATCGTGCCGGTTTCGGCGGTCTCCGGTGAGCAGGTCGATCTGCTGATCGATGTGCTGGCCGCCACGTTGCCGCCTGGGCCGCCCTATTACCCCGACGGCGAGCTGACCGATGAACCCGAAGAGGTTCTGATGGCCGAGTTCATTCGGGAAGCCGCCCTTGAAGGCGCGCGCGACGAGCTGCCGCATTCGCTTGCGGTGGTGATCGACGAGGCCAACCCTCGCGAAGGGCGCGACGACCTGATCGACGTGCAGGCGATTCTCTACGTCGAGCGGGACAGCCAGAAGGGCATCGTGATCGGCAAGGGCGGCGAGCGGCTGCGCGAGGTGGGCACCGCCGCGCGGATTCAGATCGAGAAGCTGCTGGGCACCAAGGTCTACCTGGAGCTGCGGGTCAAGGTAGCCAAGAATTGGCAGCGCGACCCCAAACAGCTTGGCAGACTAGGTTTTTGACGCTGTGACGGGTGGGGTGTCGTGGCCGGTGTTCCACCACACCGCCGGTTGTTTGCCGGCCCACCCGCTGACCGCCTCCAGTTCGGACGCCAGCGAGATCAGCAGCGGCTCGCTGTTGGCCGGGCCCATCAGTTGCACGCCGATCGGCAAGCCTTCGGAGGTGAAGCCCGCCGGGACGTTGACCGACGGCCAGCCCAGAATGTTCCACGGCCAGGTCACCGGGCACGCAGCGATCATGGTCCGGTCGGTGCCCAGGCCGCTTAGCCGGTCGAAGGCGTGCGCCAGTGGCGGAGGCTGCGCGGTTGTCGGTGCGAGCACGACGTCCACGATGCGGAAGATCGAGCCCACCCGGCGCTGATCGGCGGCTTCGTGTGCGCGCGCGGAGCGCAATACCGACTGCGAGAGCAGCCGGCCCATCCGCATGTTGGACAGCGTCCGCGGATCCCACTCCACACCGTCGCCCAGCCGCTCGGCCCACTCCGGCAGCCCGGAGGTGGATCGGGACAGAAAGTTCCACGACAACCGCAGCCCGTAATCGGGGTTGCCCGGCACCACGCTATGGCCGAGCAGCCGCAGTTGGTCGGCGACCGACTCGAGCGCCGCATTGATCTCCGGATGCAGGCGAGCACGCAATGCGGTGAACGGGAACCGGGTCGACAGCGCGATCCGCAGCGGACCGGGCGCCATGCCCACGTGTTCGAACACCTTCACCGGTCGCGGCTTGTGTAGGTCGCCGTCGACGTTGCCGGAGGCCGCGTCGAGCACCAGCGCCGCGTCGGCGACTGTACGGGCCAGCACGCCGTTGACCGTGATGCCGTTGAAGGCTTCCCGCAACGGCCACGTCGAAATGCGTCCGCGCTGGGGTTTGATGCCGACCAAGTGGGTCCAGGCTGCTGGAATGCGCACGCTGCCCGCTCCGTCGGAGCCGATCGCGGCGGTCACCAGACCGGCGGCCACGGCGGCCGCGCTACCACCCGAGGACCCGCCCGGAGTGTGCCTGCGCGACCACGGGTTGCGGGTGTGGCCGAATCCGGGTCCGCTGGTGAACGGCCATTGGCCCAGTTCGCAGGTGTTGGTTTTGCCGACGATCACGGCGCCGGCCGCCTTCAGCCGGCGGACCACTTCGGCGTCCTGGGTGGCCGGCCGAACATGTCCGGCGGTACCGAACAAGGTCGGCGAGCCGGCGACGTCGACGTCGTCTTTGACCGCGATCGGGATACCGAGCAGCGGGGCCAGATCCCCGGCAGCGCGTCGCCGGTCGGCTGCGGCGGCGTCGGCCAGCGCCGACTCGGTGAGCACGACGCGGAAGGCGTTCAGCGTCGATTGGCTGAGGTCGATGGCGTGCAGTGAGCGGCGAACAAGCTCGTCAGAGGTCACTTCACCGCTGGCCAGCTGGTAGAGCTGGTCGGTCAGGGTGGGGAAGCGGGATGCCGGCGAGTCACTCATCAATACAGAGATTATCGGCGCGTGCACAAGGCACCGTCGCAGTGCGGTGACAAACTGATATCTATGCGGCTGTACCGGGATCGTGCGGTTGTGCTGCGCCAGCACAAGCTCGGCGAGGCCGACCGGATCATCACTCTGCTCACCCGCGACCACGGACTGGTCCGCGCGGTGGCCAAGGGTGTCCGTCGCACCCGCAGCAAGTTCGGCGCACGGCTGGAGCCGTTCGCGCATATCGACGTGCAACTACACCCGGGCCGCAACCTCGACATCGTCACCCAGGTCGTCTCGCTGGACGCGTTCGCCACCGACATCGTCAGCGACTACGGCCGATACACCTCCGCGTGCGCGATGCTGGAAACCGCCGAGCGACTCGCCGGCGAGGAGCGGGCGCCGGCCCCGGAATTGCACCGACTCACGGTTGGCGCGCTGCGGGCGGTGGCCGACGGCAACCGGCCCCGCGAGCTGTTGTTGGACGCCTATCTGCTGCGCGCCATGGGCATCGCCGGCTGGGCTCCTGCGCTGACCGACTGCGCCCGCTGCGCCACACCGGGCCCGCACCGGGCGTTCCACGTCGCCGCAGGCGGCAGCGTCTGCGGATTCTGCCGCCCCGCCGGCGCGACGACACCGCCGCTGGGGGTGCTGGATCTGATGTCGGCGCTGCGCGACGGCGACTGGGCGGCCGCCGAAGCTATACCGCAGTCGGCTCGCAGCCACGTCAGTGGATTGGTGGCCGCTCACCTGCAATGGCATTTGGAGCGGCAGCTGCGAACGTTGCCGCTCGTCGAGCGGATGCGGCGTGTCGAACAGTTAGACCAGAGCCTGCTCGACCGTCGCATAGCGTTGGTCAGGCAGGATGTGGCCCATGGAGACGAGCCGGGTGAGCCGCTCAGAGCGGAGGGCTGAGCGGCAGCGGAAGGTTGACTTCCCGCAGCTCACCCCGGCGCCTGACGATTATCCGGTCTTCCCGGACACCTCGACATGGCCAGTGCCCTTTCCCGGCGCTGCCGCCGTCACCGGATGGCGGGCCCCGCCGCCCGCCGCAGCACATCTCCAAGGCGTCCGCACCGCAAATCCCGGCCGACCAGTTGCCTGATCACGTCGCGATCGTGATGGACGGCAACGGCCGCTGGGCCACCCAGCGTGGGCTGGCGCGCGTCGAAGGCCACAAGATGGGCGAGGCCGTCGTCATCGACATCGTCTGCGGCGCAATAGAAATCGGCATCAAGTGGCTGAGCCTCTATGCGTTCTCCACGGAGAACTGGAAACGTTCCGCCGACGAGGTCCGCTTTCTGATGGGATTCAACCGCGACGTGGTGCGGCGGCGCCGGGTGAACCTCAACGAGATGGGCGTCAAGATTCGCTGGGTAGGTTCGCGACCACGGCTGTGGCGCAGCGTGATCAACGAGCTGGCGGTCGCCGAAGAACTGACCATGAACAACGACGTGATCACCGTGAACTACTGCGTCAACTACGGCGGCCGGACCGAAATCGCCGAAGCCGCAAAGGATATCGCACGCGAAGCGGCTGCGGGCACACTCAACCCGGAGCGTGTCACCGAAGCGACCGTGGCCCGGCATCTGCACCGCCCGGACATTCCCGACGTCGACCTGTTGCTGCGGACCTCAGGTGAGCAGCGGACCAGCAACTTCATGCTGTGGCAGGCGGCCTACGCTGAATTCATGTTCCAGGACACGCTGTGGCCGGACTACGACCGCCGGGATTTGTGGGCCGCCTGCGAAGAGTACGCATTACGCAACCGACGGTTCGGGACTGCCTGATGTCGACGCTCGCGCACCTGTTGTCGCTCAGAGGCGGGCACAACGGCTGTCTCCCCCCAGCGGCACAGGTTCACGCTGATGCCGTCGTTGCAGCAACAGTTGTCACGGTGCTGTCCGGTGATGCCCGTCGACGAGGAATCCGACGGTGCGCTGACGGTGCGTCACGCCGGGACCATCGCGTCGCTGCGGGTGGTGGAGATCAGCGAGGGCCTCGACCTGGTGTCGCTGACACAGATCGTGGCGTGGGATCTGTTGTTGAACAAGAAGATTCGTGACACGCGTGACCGGCAGTCGCAGACCATCCTGCTGGGATCGATCACCTTGGTGGAGAAACCGAGCGAGCCAGCGACCAAGCGCAATTCCAGCAAGTCCGCAGATGTCTTGTTGCGCTACAACTTTCCGGGCGGCGGTCTCGGTGACGAGGCGCTGCGAACGCTGGTTCTGATGGTGCTCGACAAGGGCGCCGAAATCCGCCGCGCGCTGACCGGTTGAAGGACTCTAGCTGCGGCAGTTCGAGCAGGTGCCCGAAATTTCGATGGTGTGGCTGACGTCGGCGAACCCGTGCTTGGCCGCCACCTCCGCCGCCCACGTCTCGACTTCGTGATCACCGACTTCGACGGTCGACCCGCAGACTCGGCACACCAGGTGGTGGTGATGATGGTCCGAGCAACGCCGATACACCGATTCGCCGGTGTCGGTGCGCAGCGTGTCGAGCATGCCCGCGGCGGCCATCGACTGCAGCGTCCGGTAGACGGTGGTCAGGCCGATGTTCTCGCCGCGGCGGCGCAACTCGTCGTGCAGCTCTTGAGCCGAGCGGAATTCGTCGAGGGTGTCCAGCAGCCCCGCGATCGCCGCCCGCTGCCGGGTGCGCGGACTCCGTACGGTCTGCCGTCGCTCCTCGCCGTGCTCGTCGCAGCGGTCATGCGCGCTCCTCGTCGCTCCTTGCCTCGGCGTGCGCGACGGCATCGACGACGATGTGCGCCAGATGGTGATCGGCCAGCCGGTAGAGCACTTCGCGGCCAGACCGCTCGCCGGCGACCACGCCCGCCGCCTTCAGGATCTTCAGGTGCTGGCTGACCAGCGGCTGTGGCACACCCAGCGCGTCGACCAGCTCGTGCACGCAGCGCTGGCGACTCGTGTAGCTGCAGCACGATCGCGATCCGCACCGGCGCGGCCAGCGCGCGCAGCAGTTCACCGGCGGCCTCGAGGATCTCCCGCGGCGGCGGTGCGCGGCAGCTCGGCAGCAGTCCGACTGTCGCTGGTGCTCGCCGACCAGTTGCCGTCGCCGCCGGCTGCGGTTGAGACGATTGCAGGGTCAGACGATACTGCGCTCCACTGTCACATGCATGATCACGCATGTCAAAGAGCACGCCGGTGGATCGCTACGATGACGGTATCGTCCGCGTTTCACAACACAGGAGTCAGCACCTCGTGGCGTCCGTCATCGACACCGTCGTCAACCTCGCCAAACGGCGCGGCCTGGTCTATCCCGCCGGCGAAATCTACGGCGGGACCAAATCGGCGTGGGACTACGGGCCGTTGGGCGTGGAACTCAAGGAGAACATCAAGCGGCAGTGGTGGCGCTCGGTGGTCACCGGCCGTGACGACGTCGTCGGCCTGGACTCCTCGATCATCCTGCCGCGCGAGGTGTGGGTCGCCTCGGGGCACGTCGAGGTCTTCAACGACCCGCTGGTGGAATGTCTGAACTGCCACAAGCGGCATCGGCAAGACCACATGCAGGAGGCCTACGCCCTCAAGAAGGGCGGGGAGCCAGACTCAGTGCCGATGAGCGAGATCGTCTGCCCCGACTGCGGCACCAAGGGCCAGTGGACCGAGCCGCGCGAATTCAACATGATGCTCAAGACCTACCTGGGCCCGATCGAGACCGAGGAGGGGCTGCACTACCTGCGGCCCGAGACCGCGCAGGGCATCTTCGTCAACTTCGCCAACGTGGTGACGACGTCACGCCGAAAGCCGCCGTTCGGTATCGGCCAGATCGGCAAGAGCTTCCGCAATGAAATCACTCCGGGCAACTTCATTTTCCGCACCCGCGAATTCGAGCAGATGGAGATGGAGTTCTTCGTCGAGCCGTCCACCGCACGGGAGTGGCATCAGTACTGGATCGACACCCGGCTGGCCTGGTACGTCGAACTCGGCATCAACGGGGAGAACCTGCGACTCTACGAGCACGCCAAGGAGAAGCTGTCGCACTACTCCGACCGCACTGTCGACATCGAGTACAAGTTCGGCTTTTCGGGCAACCCGTGGGGCGAGCTCGAGGGCGTGGCCAACCGGACCGACTTCGACTTGTCCACGCATTCGAAGCACTCCGGCGTCGACCTGTCGTTCTACGACCAAGCCAACGACACCCGCTACGTGCCCTATGTGATCGAACCGGCCGCGGGCCTGACCCGCTCGTTCATGGCGTTCCTGATCGACGCCTACCACGAGGACGAAGCCCCCAACGCCAAAGGCGGCGTGGACAAACGGACCGTGTTGCGGCTCGACCCGCGGCTGTCGCCGGTCAAAGCCGCAGTGCTGCCGTTGTCCCGGCACGCCGACCTCAGCCCCAAGGCTCGCGATCTGGCCGCCGAGTTGCGCAAATACTGGAATGTCGAATTCGACGACGCCGGTGCCATCGGCCGGCGCTACCGGCGTCAGGACGAGATCGGCACCCCGTATTGCGTGACGCTGGATTTCGACTCGCTAGACGACCACGCCGTCACGATCCGGGAACGGGACGCGATGACGCAGGAGCGGGTGGGTATCGACGCGGTGACCGATTATCTGGGTTCTCGGCTGCGGGGTTGTTAGAAGCGTCCGCCACCGCCCATGAAGCCGCCGTCGGAAGAGTCGGACGAACCGCCGAACGACGTCGGACCCCAGCCGCCGTCAAAACCGCCGCCGAATCCGCCTCGCATGCCTCCACTGAGCATGTCGCCGATGATGATTCCGCCCATCATCGCCCCCATGTGGTTGCCTCCGCCGTATCGCCCGGTGTATGCGCGCTGGGTGGATTGCACGTCGTCGTCGGCCAATGACTGCGCCTGCGCGGCCAGCCTGGCGGCGGTGTTGGCGTAGGTGATCGCTTCGCTCACCGCAGTGGATCGTTTGTCCTGCGCGGCGTCCAGTTGCCGATTCGCCTCGGCCAGACGGGTCCGGGCCTCGGGCCCGATGCTGCCGCGGCGGTTGTCGATGTACTCAGACACCGCGTGCACCTGTGATTGCGCGGTGAACAATGCCTGCTCCAGCGTCCGGTTGAGGCGTTCGGCCGTCGCCTGCTCCTCGGACACCGTGGCCAAGAGCCGATGCAGTTCGGCGTTGGCTCTGGTCAATGCGGTGAACGAGCCGAGCGGATCGCCCGAACCGTTGCTGCGGGCGGTATCGAGAGCCCTGCCGGCCGCGTCCCGGACGCTGGCAAGGTCACGCAGGTGCGGCGTCTTGGTCTTCTGCCCGTCCTGCAACGTGGCGTCGGCGTGGCCGATGCCGGCGTGGAGGTCGGCGGTCAGCGACGGCAAGGTGGCGACCGCGTGCCGAATATCGTTCGCGGCGCTGTCCACCGCGTCGAGTAGTGAGCGAGCCTGTCCGAGCGCCGATTCCGCGGCACGCAGGGCGTCGACGAGGGCGCTTTGCTCACCGCTGACCGGTTTCGCCGCCAGATCGCGCGCCCGACTGAGGTTCTGGTCGGCGAAAACCAGTCGATCTTTGGCGGTCGTGACGTTGGTGGTGACCGAGTTCAGCGCTGCGGAGTCGAATTCGTTGTGCAACTCGGCCATGCGCTGCTCGGCGGGGTCGATGCGCGCAGTCAGGTCGACGATCTGTTGCGTCAGCGCGTCCAGACGCATGGGCGCGTTGACCACCAGGTCGCGCATCTCCTCGAAAGCTTCGCGCTGCGACTCCAGTTCGGTATCGGCTCGCGCCGCGGCGACGATCACCTCGGTCAGCAGCGCGCGCCGCTGCTCCCGTGTCTCCGGTATCGCGTCGTCGAGTTGCTGACGCACGGTAAACGCCTGGGCCAGCGCAGCTTTGGCGTTATCGACCGCGCTGCTGAACGGCTGAGTTCGCTGCTCGCCGAACTCTTCGATGGTCAGCGCAAGCTCGTTAACGCTGGTGCGCACCGCATTGTCGACGTCGACGACCTTCCACCGGGACAGGTCGTCGAGAGCACCCAGCGACAGCTCCGCCAACGCGTCAGGGTCGGTCGCGTCGACACGTTTGGCCGCAACCAGTTCGGCCGCGCGGCGCCGACGATGCCGGTAGCGCATGACCACGTACAACGTCACCACCGCGACCAGGATCACGCCCAACCCGATCAGCAGTGGCGCCGGATTCGTCGGCTCCTTACCCCGGTCGAGTCCATTGGCCGCCGCGACCGCTGCACCGCTCCAGTCGCCGCGGCGCAGCGCGGGCTCGATCTGGTTGCGCCGCAGATCGTCAACCTGGCCGGAGTTGATCGTCTTGACCCGATTCGGCACCAGGAATGCGTAGGAGTGGTCGACGGTCGCCACCGCGAGCACTGCGTCGAAGTCGCCCAAATCGCTGGCAGCGCGGGTGCTCTGCGCCCAGCTGACGGCGGGTTGCCCGGAGAAGGTGTCGACGAACACCACCCACAACTGGACGCGGCGATCGGAATAGAGCTTCCCGGTGGCCGATTCGATCGCGGCACGACCGGAGCCGTTGAGCGCCCCGGCCTCGTCGGTGATGTAGGTCGACAACCGCGACGGCGGTTGTGCTGCAGCCGACGGCGCCACGACCAACGCGGAAATCAGCATCGCCATGAACACGGCGAGCGACCGGACAGTGCTCATGCTCGACAATCTAGCCCGTGCCGAAGCGGGTCCCAGAGCACTGGGTCTGGCTGGCAGACTGGGCGTCGATGAGTGAGCGCGACCCCTACGACGATTTCGACCGCCAACGTGTGGTTGCCGAACCGCCGAAGACGGCGGGTCTGCCGGGCACCGACGGTCAGCACCGCAGCGACTTCACCCGGGATCGCGCCAGGGTGCTGCACAGCGCCGCGCTGCGTCGACTCGCTGACAAGACACAGGTTGTCGGGCCGCGCGAAGGCGACACTCCCCGCACGCGACTGACCCATTCGCTGGAGGTCGCTCAGATCGGGCGTGGCATGGCGATCGGGCTGGGCTGCGACCCTGACCTGGTCGACATGGCCGGCCTGGCGCACGACATCGGCCACCCGCCGTACGGGCACAACGGCGAGCAGGCTCTTGACGAGTTCGCCGCGGCGTACGGCGGCTTCGAGGGCAACGCGCAGAACTTTCGCATCTTGACCAAGCTGGAACCCAAAGTTCTTGACGGTCAAGGCCGTAGCGTCGGCTTGAACCTGACTCGGGCAGGGCTGGACGCGGTCACCAAATATCCGTGGAGGCGCGATCGGCATCGACGCAAGTTCGGCTTCTACGACGTGGACCGCGACGCGGCGGGCTGGGTGCGCGATCGGGCACCGGCAGATCGGCCCTGCCTGGAAGCTCAAGTGATGGACTGGGCCGACGACGTCGCCTATTCGGTGCACGACGTGGAGGACGGCGTCGTCTCCGGGCGGATCGATCTGCGGGTGCTCGCCGACGACGACGGCGCCGCCGCGCTGGCCACGCTCGGTGAACGCGACTTCGCCGGAATGCGGGCCGACGATTTGGCCGCGGCCGCGCACCGGCTGTCGGGGCTCCCGGCGGTCGCTGCGGTCGGCAAATACGACGCGACACTGACCGCCGCGGTGGCTCTGAAAAGGCTGACCAGTGAGCTGGTCGGCCGGTTCGCGTCGGCGGCGATCGCGGCAACGCAGGCGGTCGCCGGCCTGGGCCCGCTGGCCCGCTACCAGGCCGGGCTGTCGGTGCCGGAGGTAGTGCGCGCCGAGGTGGCGGTGCTCAAGACGCTGGCGTTGCAGTTCATCATGAGTGACCCGCGGCACCAGCTAATCCAGGCCCGCCAACGCGAACGCATCCACCGGGTCGCGCACGGGTTACTGGCCGCGGCGCCCAGCAGCCTTGACCCGGTGTTCGTGCCGGAGTTCAACGCCGCGGCCGACGACGCCGCGCGGCTGCGGGTGATCGTCGATCAAATCGCGTCCTGCACCGAGGGACGTCTGGAACGCATCGAGGCCACTCAGGCCGGAGGCTAGTCTCGGCTCATGTTCAAGCCCAATGTGTTCCTCAGCATCGCTCCGCTCTGCATCGTCGCCGCACTCAGCGCCTGCAGCTCGCATGAGCCGTCGCCCACCGCGAGTTCGACCACCGCTGCGCCGGCCGGTCAAACGCTGACCACCCAGTTGCACACCGCCGACGGCCGGGCGGTGGCCACGGCCACCTTCGAATTCGCCAACGGCTACGCCACTGTCACGGTGAAAACGACCGCCGACCACATCCTGACGCCCGGGTTCCACAAGATGCACATCCACGCCGTCGGCAAGTGCGAGCCGAACTCGGTCGACCCGATGACGGGCGGCGCGCCCGGCGACTTCCTGTCGGCGGGCATGCACTATCAGGCGCCGGGCCACACCGGGGAGCCGATGAGCGGCGACCTCGATCCTCTGCAGGTGCGTCAAGACGGCGCCGGCTACCTGGTGACCACCACCGACGCGTTCACGCGGGACAACCTGCTGGCGGGCAGCAAGACCGCGCTGTTGCTGCACGGCGCCGAGCACGGCCCGGACGCCGAAAAGCGGTTCGCGTGCGGCGTTATCGGCACCGGCTAAATAACGAGCCGGCGAAGCCGGGCAATGCTTGATTGCCCGGCTTCTCATCCCTCGCTGCGCTTCGGGCATCGTCGCCGGGCACCGGCTCTAGACTGTGCCGATGGCCGGCCGCATCTCCGATCGCGATATCGCCGCCATCCGCGAACGTGTCAGCATCGAGGACGTTGTCGGCGACTATGTCCAGCTGCGGCGAGCCGGGGCGGATTCGCTGAAGGGCCTCTGCCCATTTCACGACGAGAAGTCGCCGTCATTCCACGTGCGGCCCAACCACGGCCACTTTCACTGCTTCGGCTGCGGCGAAGGCGGTGACGTGTACGCCTTCATGCAGAAGATCGAACACGTCACTTTCGTCGAGGCCGTGGAACTGCTGGCCGACCGGGTCGGGCACACGATCACCTACACCGGTGCAGCGTCCACCGTCCAGCGCGACCGGGGCAGTCGCAGCCGGTTGCTCGCGGCCAATACCGAGGCTCAGGTCTTCTATGCGGCCGCGCTGGAATCCCCGGACGCGCAACCGGCCCGCAAGTACCTGACCGAACGGAATTTCGACGGCGACGCCGCCCACCGATTCGGTTGCGGTTTTGCACCCTCAGGCTGGGACACGCTGACAAAACATCTGCTGCGCAAGGGCTTTGAGTTCAAGGAGCTCGAGGCCGCGGGTTTGTCGCGGGAGGGCCGCCGCGGTCCGATGGACCGATTCCATCGCAGGTTGCTCTGGCCGATTCGCTCGGCGGCCGGCGAGGTGATCGGGTTCGGCGCGCGACGACTTTTCGACGACGACCCGATGGAAGCCAAGTACGTCAATACCCCAGAGACGTTTCTGTACAAGAAGTCCGGGGTGCTCTTCGGTCTCGATTTGGCCAAACGCGATATAGCCAAAGGCCACCAAGCCGTCGTCGTCGAGGGTTACACCGACGTGATGGCGATGCACCTGGCCGGCGTGACGACGGCCGTCGCATCTTGCGGCACCGCGTTCGGTGACGAGCACATGTCGATGTTGCGCCGGCTCATGATGGACGACAACTTCTTTCGCGGCGAACTGATCTACGTGTTCGACGGCGACGAAGCGGGCAAGGCGGCGGCGCTCAAGGCGTTCGGCGGCGAGCAGCAGTTGGCCGGCCAGTCGTTCGTCGCGGTTGCGGCCGACGGCATGGACCCGTGCGATCTGCGGCTGGCGTCCGGCGACGGCGCGCTGCGCGATCTGGTGGCACGACGAACCCCGTTGTTCGAGTTCGCGATTCGCGCCACCTTGAGCGATGTGGATTTGGACAACGCCGAAGGCCGGGTGTCCGCGCTGCGCCGGTGCGTGCCGATTGTGTCCCAGATCAAGGACCCGACGTTGCGCGACGAGTACGCGCGGCAACTCGCAGGCTGGGTCGGCTGGCCGGACGTCGCGCAGATCGTCGGCCGGGTGCGCGATGAAGCCAAAAACCCGACGGCCCAAGGCCGTCCGAAACCCCGTCGCACCAACGGGACCGACGCCGCCGCGCAGCACGCCGCAGTGCCGCGTCCGGACCCGAAGGACCCCACATTGTGGCCGCAGCGCGAAGCGCTCAAGTCGGCGCTGCAATATCCGGCACTGGCCGGCCCGGTGTTCGACGCGCTGACCGCGGAGAGCTTCACTCATCCCGGCTACTCGGCGGTGCGTGCGGCCATCGACGCGGCCGGTGGCACCGGCACCGGCGTCGGTGGAGGTGAATGGCTTGACGCGGTGCGCCAGAAAGCGCTGTCGCCCGCGGCCGCTGGGCTGATCTCTGAACTGGGCGTCGAAGGCATCCGGGTCGAGGACGACGAGCAGCTACCGCGCTACATCGCCAGCGTGTTGGCCCGGTTGCAAGAGGTGTGGATCGGCAGACAGATCGCCGAGGTCAAGTCCAAGCTGCAGCGGATGTCACCCGTCGAACAGGGCGACGAGTACCACGCGCTGTTCGGCGATCTGGTCGCGATGGAGGCCTACCGGCGGAGCCTGCTGCAGCAGGCCAGCGGCGACAATCTCACCGCCTGACCGGTCAGGGTGGGGGGAGGGCCGCTGCGGCTCGACGACGCTGGTCCCGTCCTCGATCTCGGTCAGCGTGACCATCCGCGCGTCGGGCGAGACGCGATCCGCCACTTTCCGACGTCCCGCTTCGATCATCGACTTGGCGGCGGGACTGCTGGTCAGCGCGCGGTAGGTGCCGGCGATCTGCTCGTAGCGACGACGTCCGGCCTTTGCGCCCAACACGTAGCCCAGTCCCAGCATGACGACGTATCGGATCAAAACGGTCCCCTCCGAGGTTGGTGCGTATGCGTCCATCCTGCCCCATACCCGCGCGCGGGTGCCCTGTGGCGGGCGGTCAGTCTGGTTGGGCGTGCGGACGCCGGTACGCTAGAGTCTCCAGCGATCCGCGCCAGTGTGCAGGCGGACAACACGGCAGTCCCCTGTAGCTCAATTGGCAGAGCATTCGGCTGTTAACCGAAGGGTTGGTGGTTCGAGTCCACCCGGGGGAGCAGGTCTTCAGTGCCCGCCACCCAAACCAGGGAACGGCGACGCCGAGCTGGTCTTCGTGCTCGATTTGTTCAAGTAATCCGGGCAGTAAGCGCTCGATGCAAGCGCCGCGAATTTCATCGCACCAGTGGTGTTCAATCCAGGATTGAGCATGCTCAATTTGCTGACGACGTCCTGTTCAGCCGTCCCCTGGTTCATCATGTCGCAGGCTCTCCTGCCGGCCGCGATGGCATCGGAGTCGTTGCGAAAGGTCATCCCCGCTTTGCTGAGCGAGGAGATGAAATTCGCATCGGCAGCAGGGTCCGGTGGGGTGGGGTCAGGCGGAGGGTCGGCCAACGCAGGCACGGCCGCGCCCACGGCGACGGCGAGACCCGCGATCCCGAGAAGTAGTCTCATCGCTCCATCATCGTTCAGATCCGTGCGGTTGTCCTGTCAATCTTGCTCAGCCGCACGGCGGGTAGCTGCACGTCTGGCCGAATCAGGGGTGTCGCTGCACGTCTTCTCGTCGGGTTCGGTTCGCAATCAACAGGATTGGTTCACCTTCGCCCGGGGCGGCGAGTTGGCGTCGTTGATCAGCGGCTGGTTCGATCTGACCACCGCCGGGGTCAAGCCGGAAAGCTCCTCGTGCAGAACGATTTCCGAAGTGATCGGCGCACACCGGCTGGACGAACCCAATTCACCGCGCGTCCACCGCACCGGTGGGTCAGTCTTTTGCCGTTATCGAACTCGCGCAACAGTAGTTGCCAGGCGATTCTCAAACTCAGGGTGATTCCAAGTGGCAGGTAACCGCGACCGGCGGGAAACTCTTAATCAGGCCGCGCAATCGCGACGCTGAGCGTCGTGGTCGGTGTCGCGGCCGCCACACCAGGGCCTCAGAAGGCCATAGAACGGTGTAGGAACAGGGTCTGAGAACCCGGGGAGGCGGCACACATGATTTTCACGCAGCATTACCTGGACTGCTTGTCGCAGGGCTCGTATCTGATCGGCGATGAGAGCACCGGGCAAGCGGTGGTGGTCGACCCCCGCCGCGACGTCGACGCTTACGTCGCCGAAGCCAAAGAGCACGGTCTGCACATCGAACGTGTCATCGAGACGCATATTCACGCCGACTTCCTGACCGGTCATCTGGAATTGGCGGCCGCTACGGGGGCGCAAATCTGCTATAGCGAAGGCGCCGACATCGAGTTCCCGTTCGTGCCACTGCGCGACGGTCAGCGGATCTCGCTCGGCGAAGTCACGTTGGAGATTCTCGCGACGCCCGGCCACACGCCCGAATCGATATCGATCGTGGTGTACGAACATGCCGACGACGAGGTGCCCTACGGCGTCTGCACCGGCGACACGCTGTTCGTCGGCGATGTGGGGCGCCCAGATCTGCTCGCCGGCACCGGTCTCTCGTCGGAAAAGCTGGCGCGCAGCCTGTATGAGTCGCTGCACGACAAGCTCCTGAAGCTACCCGACGCCACCCGCGTCTTCCCTGCGCACGGGGCCGGATCGGCGTGCGGCAAGCAGATGTCGAGCGAGACGAGTTCAACGATCGGGGAGCAGCGCCGGGACAACTACGCATTGCAGTTCACCGATGTCGACGAGTTCGTCGCCTCGATCACCGCAGGCCAGTCCCCACAGCCGCACTACTTCGAATTCGACTCGCTGCGTAACAGAGAGCTTCGTCCGCTGTTGGACGAGAGCCCACCCCCCGCGCTGGATCTTCTCGAGGTCTACCAGCTCGCCGAATCGGGAGCGATTCTGCTCGACACCCGAGAGGCGGATGCCTACGCGTCCGGTCACCTGCGCGGTGCGGTCAACATCGGCCTGCAGGGACGCTTCGCCGAAGGTGCCGGCCAGATCATTTCGCCCGACCGTGACGTCGTCCTGGTCGGTGATGCGGAGCTTGCGGAGGAATCCAAGACCCGCCTGTCCCGGGTGGGCTTCGACCGCGTCGTCGGTCAGTTACGAGATCTGGCACGTGTTCGTGCGGAACGTCCGGACGTCATCGTCACCGCATCGCGTTACACCGCTGAGCAGCTCGCCGACGTGCTCAAGGCGCGACCAGCGCCGCAGTTGGTTGACGTGCGCAACCCGGGGGAGACCGAAGACGGGGTGATCCCTGGCGCACAGGAGATCCCGCTGCCGTCGCTCACCGACTCGCTGGGAAGTCTTGACAAGACAGCGCCCGTCATCACGTACTGCGCCAGTGGCTATCGCTCGTTGATAGCTGCGAGCCTGCTCAGGGCGGCCGGCTTCGAGAACGTGTCGGACCTGTTGGGCGGATTCGGCGCCTGGGAGAGCGCCGCGATGGTCTGATCGGGCACCGACAGTCAGATAGAGAAGTCCTCGCCGTGCCACACGCCGGCCTCGGGCGGCCGGATAACGCGACCGATCTGCGCCTCGCCGTTGGTCTTACCTTCGAGCTTGGCGACCCTGGTCAGGAGGGACTGCAGGCTGATGCCGACGAGGTCGGGCAGCGAGGCGTCCCCACGGTCTCCGCCGTGGCGGCTCACGATCTGGCCGGGAACCCCGACGACCACTGCGCTCGACGGGACTTCTTTGACGACAACGGCGTTGGCGCCGATCCGGCTGTCGTCACCGATTTTGATCGCCCCCAGAACCTTGGCCCCGGCGCCGATGACGACTCGGTCGCCGATGGTCGGGTGACGTTTGCCCGTCTCTGAGCCGGTACCACCGAGCGTGACGCCGTGATAGATCGTCACACCGTCGCCGACCTCGGCGGTTTCGCCGATCACCACCCCGGTCGCGTGGTCGATGAACACCCCGGTGCCCAGGACCGCGCCCGGGTGGATGTCGACTCCGGTCAGAATCCGGGTCACCTCGCCGAGCGTGCGGGCGACCACCTTTGCACCGCGCCCCCACAACCAATGGCTAACCCGGTGGCCCCAGATGGCGTGCACACCTGGATAGGCGAAGACGACTTGCAGCGTGCTCGGAACCGCGGGATCGCGCTCCTTGGCCGCCTGTATGTCGCCCCGGAAGGCCGCGAGCATCGCTAGTCGGCGTCCGCGAAGAGCGGCGTACTCAGATAGCGCTCGCCGAAAGACGGGAACACGACGACAATCAGCTTCCCGGCGTTCTCCGGACGACGGGCGACCTGCAGGGCAGCGACCGTCGCCGCGCCCGAGGAGATGCCGACCAGCAATCCCTCTTCGCGGGCCAGTCGCCTGGTCAGGCTGATCGCGTCGTCGTTGCCGACGCCGATGATCTCGTCGACAAGGTCCGTGTCGAGCACCGGTGGGATGAAGCCCGCGCCGATGCCTTGCATCGGGTGGGGCCCCTTTTTGCCGCCGGATAGCACCGGCGAGGCAGCCGGCTCGACCGCGACGAATTGCACCGAGGGCTTACGCTCCTTGATGACCTGCGCGACGCCGGTGATGGTGCCACCGGTTCCGACTCCCGCGACGAAGATGTCGATCTTGCCGTCGGTGTCGTTCCACACCTCTTCTGCGGTGGTCTTGCGGTGGATCGCCGGGTTGGCCGGATTCTCGAACTGCTGTGGGATGAAGTAGCGCTGGTCGGTCTTGGCCAGCTCCTCGGCCTTGGCGATCGCGCCAGGCATGCCTTCCGGCCCCGGGGTCAGGATGAGTTCGGCGCCGTAGGCGAGCAACAGCTTGCGTCGTTCGACGCTCATCGTTTCCGGCATGGTCAGCGTCAGCTTGTACCCACGGGCCGCGGCCACCATCGCAAGCGCAATGCCGGTGTTGCCACTCGTGGGCTCGAGGATGATGGTGTCCGGTTTGAGCAGACCCGCCTCTTCGGCCGCATCGATCATGGCTACACCGATACGGTCCTTGACGCTGGCTGCCGGGTTGAAGGACTCCAGCTTGGCGACAACCTGCGCGTCGACACCGTCGGTAACACGATTCAGCCGGACCAGCGGCGTGTGCCCGATCAGTTGGGTGATGTCGTCAGCGATAGTCACAACTGCAATCCCAGTCGATATCGAAGTGAATTGCAATGTCAGTCGGAACCGCCAAGGCGACCGGGGTGAACTGCTGTGGCCCGTCCTCGACAGCCACTCCCGTCAACACCCGGCCGGCAATCGCCTGCGCTGCCGTTGCGACCAGGGTTGTCGTCGATGTGCCCGACGTCGTTCGAATGTAGAAGTCTCGGCCCGGTTGGACCGGCGCGTCGATGGCGGCGCCGTGCGCGTCGACCAGCGCTCCGTCGGTGACTTTGAGAGTCAACGGGATTCGAACATAGAAGGGTCCGACCAGGCCGGCTTCGGCTACCGCGTGCTTGCTGACCAGTTGCGGGTCGCTGGTGTCACGCCCGGCTGCGTTCGCCCCGGCGAGCAGGTAGTTGTAGAGGTGCACGGTCCGATCGGTGTTGCGGTAGTGCCGTGTGCCGTTGAGCCAGAAGCTGACGTGACCGACACTGGCTGTGCCGCCAGGCGCCGCGATGATCAGTCGGTAGAAGCGGAAGCCGCGACCTCGCCGACCGTGGCTGCTCGACGACACGGTGCTACCAACGCCGAGCGGGCGCTGGTAGCGGCCTTTGGCTTCACCGGTAGTCAGCCGCGAACCCGAAACATCCTGCCAATCAACGCCATTGACCGACTTCTGCAGTCGCAGGCCAACGGGTGCGTCCGACGTGGTCCACACCGAGTAACCGCCGATCTGCGGCTCCCCGTCAAACTCGTAGCTGATGACCGGCCCCGGGCCACGCCGAACGGCGACCGGAACGTTGAGCGGCTGGGTGTCCAGCGCCAGGCCGTTGGTGAAGCGCCAAATCGCGGCCTGAGTCGCCGCAATGGCCTCGTAATCGCTGATGTTGCCCGCCCCCAGCGGGTACCCGGCAGCGCGAAGGTTCCGGCTCAATTCGGCGGTCGAGATGATCGGGAAGGAATGACCCAGGATCCAGCCGATCTGGGCCTCGCGATCGTGAGCTCGCAGGTGTGGCAGTGCCGGCCAGGTTCCCAGCTGATAGCGGGACGGAAGACGCGGCGCGATGGCGCTGAAATCCAGTGAGTACGCGTCCAGGTTGGGGTTGAGTCTGATCAGGTCGGTGCGCGCGATGGTCCCGTCGGAGAACACAATCCTGTCCACCGTGTGCGAATAGGTGCCGCCGCGATAGCGAGTCATCCGGGGCAGCTCGTGGGCCGGGTGAGCGACGGCGCGTCGGCTGGTCGTCACCTGCGTCGTCGCAGGCATCGATAACAGAGTCATGGGAGTGGTTGATCTTCCTGAAGATGTGCGATCGCGCGCGGTCTGGCGTCACCGCAGGGCCGGCGAGGCTGCCCGTTTTGCGGGATTAATGCGCGACGATTTGAACGTCAGAGGGGGGTCAGGGAATCAACAACAACAACAGCAACGCACGTCAAGGCAGCGCGAAGGGGTGAAGCGCAGCTGTGCAGCCTGTTGCATGCTTTTCACTATAAGGCATCATTCTCGGCGGGCCCGTTTCTACCGTTTCCGGCCCCCGCCGGTGATTAAATCTCGCTGAGTTTTAAGCTTGCCTAGGCTCAGTGCGGCGCTCTCGGTCGGAGTCTTCACGTCCGACACGTTCTTTCATTCGACCAAGACGGAAGGACCACGATGACCTCGGCCCAAAACGAGTCTCAGACGCTTGGTGATCTCGGTGCCCGGCAGCTCGCCAACGCGACGAAGACGGTTCCGCAGCTCGCCACGATCACGCCCCGCTGGCTGTTGCATCTGCTCAGCTTTGTGCCCGTGGAGGCCGGCATCTATCGGGTGAACCGCGTGGTCAATCCGGAGCAAGTGGCGATTCACGCCGATGAGGGCGGCGGCACCGAAGAGCCGCTGCCGGAGACCTACGTCGACTACGAGACCAGTCCGCGCGAGTACACGCTGCGCTCGATCTCCACATTGCTCGACGTTCACACCCGGGTGTCCGATCTTTACTCGAGCCCGCACGACCAGATTGCTCAGCAGCTGCGCCTGACCATCGAGACGATCAAAGAGCGCCAGGAATTCGAGCTGATCAACAGCCCCGAGTACGGCTTACTGGCCCAAGTGACTCCCGAACAGACCATCCAGACGCGGGGCTCCGCACCGACTCCCGATGACTTGGACTCGCTGATCACCAAGGTGTGGAAGACGCCGAGCTTCATCCTGACCCACCCGCTGGGCGTCGCGGCGTTCGGCCGGGAAGCCACCCTCCGGGGAGTACCGCCGGTTGTCGTGAGCTTGTTCGGGGCGCAGTTCATCACCTGGCGCGGTATCCCGTTGATTCCCTCGGACAAGGTGCCCGTCGAGGACGGCAAGACCAAGTTCATCCTGGTGCGCACCGGCGAGGAGCGCCAGGGCGTCGTGGGTCTGTTCCAGCCCGGTTTGGTCGGCGAACAAGCGCCGGGGCTGTCGGTGCGGTTCACCGGCATCAACGCGTCGGCGATCGCCCGATATCTCGTCACTCTGTACACCTCCTTGGCCGTGCTCACCGACGACGCGCTCGCCGTGCTAGATGGCGCTGCCGTGGATCAGTTCCATGAGTACAAGTGAGCACCGAGCGGTAGACGCCGAAAGCGATTTGCCAATCAGCGCAACGGATCTCGCGGCGCTGGCCAGCCAGCTGTATGCCTCCAGCATCCGGCCGGGCTTCGACAGCCCACCGCAGTCGGCGCCGGTTGCCCCCCGAGGCAACGTGCCGGACACGACGGCGGCGACATCGGCAGGTCAGACAGCGGCGGGTTCCGCGACCCAGTATCCGACGCCGATTCCATTGCTCGGCGTCTCCGACGTCTATCTCCCCGCTCCGACGTCGCCAGAGCCTGAGTTACCGCCGCAGACGGCGCCTGTTGCCCCTCGGGGCAACGTGCCGGACACGACGGCAGCGCCCTCAGCCGCGGCGACGGCCGGAGGAATCGCACATCCCTACTTCCCGCCGACCGACCTGAGCGCGTTCGCGGTGCCCACCGCGGGCATCGTTCCGACCGTGCCCGGGGTGCTGGCCGGGGCGGGCGCAGGCGTTCCGGTGGCACCGCGCGGCGAGGCACCCTACTGGCCGGCTGAGGCGCCATCGGTCCTCGACCTGGGCTGGTCCGACACCGTGCACCCAAGCTCCGGTGGGGCGAGTGCCGCCGAGGGGGATGAGCAAGACTATTACTTCCTGTCTCATGGTCAGCCGGTGCCGCTGTTACCGGATGACCACGAGGTCTTCGACGTCAACGCGGTCCGGGCGGATTTCCCGATCCTCAAAGAGGTCATCAACGGAAAGCCGCTGATCTGGTTCGACAACGCGGCGACCACGCAGAAGCCGCAGGCGGTGATCGACCGGCTCGCGCACTTCTATTCGCACGAGAATTCCAATATCCACCGTGCGGCGCACGAATTGGCAGCGCGCGCAACCGACGCCTACGAAGAGGCGCGCGACACCGTCGCCGAATTCATCGGCGCGCCGAGCTCCGGAGAACATCGTGTTTCTGCGGGGCACCACCGAAGCCATCAACCTGGTGGCGCACGCGTGGGGCGGAAAGCATCTGCAGCCGGGTGACGAGATCGTCATCACCCACCTGGAGCATCACGCGAATATCGTTCCTTGGCAGCTGATTTCGCAGAAGACCGGCGCGATTCTCAAGGTGGCTCCGATCGATGACGCGGGCAACCTGCTGATGAACGAGTTCGAGCATCTGCTGGGCCCGCGCACCAAGCTGGTCTCGGCCAGCCAGGTGTCCAACGCACTGGGCACCGTCGTTCCGGTCAAAGAGATCGTCGAGTTGGGTCACCGTTACGGCGCTCGGGTGCTGATCGACGGCGCGCAGTCGATCCAGCACATACCGGTCAACGTCGCCGAACTCGGTGCCGACTTCTTCGTGTTCTCCGGACACAAGATCTACGGGCCCACCGGCATCGGTGCGTTGTACGGCACCGAGGAGGCGTTGACCGAGACACCGCCGTGGCAGGGCGGGGGCCACATGATCGCCGACGTCACGCTGGAACGGTCGCTGTATCAAGGTCCGCCGACCAAGTTCGAGGCCGGCACCGGCAACATCGCCGACGCCGTCGGGCTTGCCGAGGCCTTGCGTTACGTGCAGCGGTTGGGACTCGACCGGATTGCTGCCTACGAGCAGACGCTCCTCGAGTACGCGACGCCGAGGTTGGCTGACATCCCCGGAGTGCGTCTGGTGGGCACCGCCACGGAAAAGGCCAGCGTGCTGTCGTTCGTGCTGGCTGGACACGAGCCCCTCGAGGTGGGCAAGGCGCTCAATGCTGAAGGCATCGCCGTGCGGGCCGGTCACCACTGCGCGCAACCGGCGCTGCGGCGACTGGGACTGGAGGCGACAGTGCGTCCATCGTTCTCCTTCTATAACACTCACGACGAGATCGACGTCTTCCTCAAAGCGGTCCGCCGGATCGCCGAGGGCGGCGCAAGAGTCGGCTGAACCCGGTCGGAGTTTGCTGCGCTGATCCTCGGTGTGCGGTGTTCGCGCAGGTCGTAGTGCACTTTGCGGGCTCAGGCAACATTTTCTCTGGTTGATTACAACTCTCCCGCGACACAGACCACGTCCGTAAGTTACGGACGTGGTCTGTGTGCGTAGTGAACCGGCGCCCTTGTGGTCGTGTGGGTGCGCGCGTCCGTGCCTCCAAACGTAGGTTGAATCCGAATCCCGAGCCTTCCCCTTCGACAGAGGAGCGCGATGAGTGGCATCGACAATCGGTATAGCGAGCAAACCCGGTGAATCTCGTCGATGCCGGATATCTGTCGAAAGGCGACGCTCTGTTTCCCCAGTTCAATGCGGCATTTCTGGATTGCCGGACGAACCGTCCGGTGCACGGGTCTCGTTCTGCTCAGCAAATTAATCAAGCATTAGGTTCGTGGCCTTCGTCACCGAGCCGCCGCAACCGGTGCAGCGGGTAAGCCGGGTGCCGGCAAATTCGGGGGAGTCGGCCCTGTCGCGGGTCGAGTGGTCAAAGCCGGCCAGCGCGGTCGGTGACTTCGTCGTGCTGGCCGGCGAGACATTCGCTGCCGCCTTTCGCCGGCCTTTTGCGATGCGCGAATTGATCGACCAGATCTGGTTCGTCGCCCGGGTATCGATCGTGCCAACGTTGGTGCTGTCGATTCCCTACACCGTTCTCATCGTCTTCACCTTGAACATCGTGCTGATCGAGGTCGGCGCCGGCGACCTGTCCGGCGCCGGTGCTGCGCTGGCCTCGATCACCCAGGTCGGACCGGTGGTCACGGCGATCGTGGTCTCTGGCGCGGGTGCTACAGCGATATGCGCGGATCTCGGCGCCCGGACCATTCGTGAAGAGATCGACGCGATGAAAGTCATCGGCATCAACCCGATCCAGGCTCTCGTGGTGCCCCGGGTGATCGCCGCGACTTTCGTTGCGCTGCTGCTCTACTCGGCGGTCGCGGTGGTCGGACTCACCGGCAGCTACTTCTTCGTAGTGTACGTCCAGCACGTCACGCCGGGAGCATTCATCTTCGGAATGACCATCCTGACCGGCCTTCCGCAGGTGATCGTGTCCCTCGTCAAAGCACTGCTGTTCGGGCTGTCGGCGGGTCTGATCGCGTGCTACAAGGGCTTATCCGTTGGCGGCGGTGCGACCGGGGTGGGGAACGCCGTCAACGAGACCGTGGTGTTCGCCTTCATGGCCCTGTTCCTGATCAACATCCTGGCCACCGCGTTCGGCGTGAAGGTGTCGCCATGAGCACGACCGACGAGGACGAAACCTACATCCCGGGCCGCGATTTCCTGAATAGCGTGGTCGACGCCGTTCGGACTCTGGGCGAGCAGACGGCGTTCATCGGCAACTCGCTTGCCTCTACCGTCGACGCGGTTCGCCGTTATCCCGGTGAAGTCCTGCGGTTGATCGCCGTCCTGGGAATGGGTACCGGAGCGCTCGCCGTCATCGGCGGCACGGTGGTCATCGTCGGATTTCTGACTCTGACCACCGGCGCTTTGATCGCCGTGCAGGGCTACAACACCTTGTCCAATGTCGGTATCGAAGCCCTCACCGGATTCTTGGGCGCGTTTCTCAACGTCCGCTTCATCGTGCCGGCAACCGCCGGTGTGGCGCTGGCGGCAACCATCGGTGCCGGCGCGACCGCGCAGCTCGGGGCAATGCGTATCAACGAAGAGATCGACGCGTTGGAGGCGATGGCCATCCGGCCGATCACCTACCTGGCGTCCACCCGCATCGTGGCTGGAGTCGTCGCGGTCATCCCGATTTACACCATCGCGATGCTGATGGGGTTTTTGGCGACCCGGTTCGGTACGACGATCATCTACGGGCAATCCCGCGGCGTGTACGACCATTACTTCTCGTCGTTCCTGCACCCCACCGACCTGCTCTGGTCGTTCACCGAGGCGCTGGCGATGGCGGCCGCGGTGATGGCAATTCACACGTATTACGGCTACAACGCGACCGGCGGGCCGGCCGGCGTCGGCGAAGCTGTCGGTCGTGCCGTGCGCTCGTCGATCACCGCCGGAGTGTTCATCCTGCTGACCATCACGCTGTCGGTGTACGGACAGTCCGGCAACTTCCACTTGTCGGGGGGGTGAGATGAGCAAAGACAACATGACCCGCGGAGGCAAAGAGAACAAGGCCCGGGGAGTGGATCCGATCTGGTGGGCACCGATACTCGTTGCAGTAGTCGTCGCGATCAGCACCCTGACGGCGATGGCGTTCGAAGGAACGCTGAAGACGACCGTTCCGCTCACCGTCATCTCTGACCGGGCTGGCTTGGTCATGGAAGACGACGCGAAGGTGAAGTTACGCGGCGTCCAGATCGGCGAAGTGACGAAAGTCGAGTCCTACGCCGATTCGGCCGGCACCAATCTGTCGAAGCTGAAGCTGAAGATCTATCCGAACGAATTCCGCTACCTGCCGAGCAACATCGAGGCAGAGATAAGGTCCAGCACGGCGTTCGGAGCCAAATACGTCGACCTCATCGTGCCCGCGGGGGGCGCCAGTCATCGTGGATTGGCCAAAGGCGCTGTGCTACATAGCCGCAACGTGACGGTAGAGGTCAACACCGTCTTCGAGAACTTGCAGTCAATAGTTCACGCGATCGACCCGGCGAAGCTGAATGGTGTGCTGTCGGCATTGGCGGACGGCTTCCGCGGCAAGGGTGAACGCATCGGTGAGGCGATCAGCGGAGGCAACCAATTCCTTGTTGCCGTGAACCCCAAACAAGCCACCATCCGCAAAGACTGGCAGCTGTTCGGTAAGACCGCTGCGGCCTATTCGGTTGCGGCGCAAGATATTCTGTCGACGCTTGATTCTTTCTCGACGACGAGCGTAACGATCACCAAGAACAAAAAAGCCCTCAACGGTCTGCTGCTGGATGCGATCGGGTTCTCCAACGCCGGGATCAACACGATCGGCCGCAACGAGCAGAACCTGGTCAGCGCGATCAACCTGGTGGCGCCGACGTTTGAGCTGCTCAACAAATATTCACCGACCTACAAATGCACCTTCGAGGGCGCGGTGTGGTACCTGGAGAACGGCGGTAGGGCCGCCATGGGGGGTAACGGCAAGTCCCTCAACATCGACGGTGGGCTGCTCTTCGGCGACGACCCGTACCGCTTTCCCGACAACTTGCCGCGCGTCCAGGCCAAGGGCGGCCCCGGCGGCAGGCCGAGTTGTGGTTCGTTGCCTGACGCGAGCGCGAACTTCCCAGTGAAGTATCTGGTCACCGACACCGGATTCGGCACCGGGCTGGACATCCGGCCTAACTCCGGCATCGGTTTCCCCGGCTATGTCAACTACTTCCCGGTGACTAAGGGAACGCCTCAGCCGCCGCTGATCCGTTACCCTGGCGGTCCGGCGCCGGGTCTGCCGCCGGCCTACCCTGGCCAACCCCCCTACGGTGCAGCGGATTACGCCGGTGCCGGGACGCCACCTGCGCCGCCCGCACCTCCGTCGCCTTAAGCCGCCCGACCCTACGACAAGCAAGGAACTGCAATGAGAACCAACTCGGCGCCATCGCGCGTGTGGTGGCGTTCACCGTTGTCTCCCTTGCTTTCGTCTTCATTTTGGTGACGGTTTTCGGGCAGTTCCGGTTTGACACCCGCGCGTCCTACAGCGCGGTGTTTTCGAATGTCTCAGGGCTCAAGGGTGGCAACTTCGTCCGTATCGCCGGGGTCGAAGTCGGAAAGGTCAGTGACCTCAAGCTGGAGAAAGACGGCACTGTTCACGTCAACTTCGCCATTGACCAGGGACTGAGGCTCACCGAAGGCACCAAAGCGTCGGTGCGCTACGAAAACCTCATCGGCGACCGGTATCTCGCTCTCGAGGACGGCCCCGGCCCGCCCAGAAATTGCCGCAGAACGCCACGATTCCGTTGGCCCGTACTTCGCCTGCCCTCGACGTCGACGCGCTCATCGGTGGCTTCCGCCCCCTGTTCCGTGCGTTGGATCCTGACCAGGTCAATGCGCTGTCCGGCCAACTGCTCAGGGTGTTCCAGGGTGAGGGAGCCACCATCTCGTCGGTGCTCGGCGAGACGTCCGCGCTGACCACCACGCTGGCCAACCGCGACAAGCTGATCGGCGACGTGATCACCAACCTCAACACCGTTCTGCACACCTTTGGCACTCGCGACCAACAATTCTCCGACGGCCTGGACAAGCTGTCTCAACTCGTCGGGGCACTGTCCGAGCGCAAGACGGATATCACCAAGGACGTGGCCTACATCAATGCCGCGACAGGATCGGTAGCCGACTTGTTGACGGCCGCGCGACAACCGATCAAAGACACTGTGGTGCAAACGGATCGCGTCGCAGGCCAGATCGAGTCCGATCACAACTACTTCGACGACCTCGTCAGAACACTTCCCGACGTTTATCAAACCCTGTCCCGCCAGGGTCTTTACGGCGACTACTTCGGCTTCTACATCTGCGATGTGATCATCAAGCTCAACGGCCGCAACGGACAACCCACGTTCGTCAAGTTCGTGAGCCAGGTAACCGGGCGGTGCTTGCCGAAAAAATGACCTCGATTAAAAGCCGCTTCGGCGCTGTGAAAGACAAGATCAAGCGACGCGATGTCAAACCGCTCGCCGACCGCAACCGGGTGACGGTCGGTTTGGTTGGCATCGGCATCGTCGTCGCCCTGGTCACCGCTGTCTTCTCCTATGAGAAAATTCCGTTCCTCACTGGAAAGTCTGGTTACTCCGCCTATTTCACCGAGGCAGGAGGTATCAAACCGGAAAGCGACGTGCGGGTGTCGGGGCTGTCGGTCGGCAGAGTGACCAGCGTCAAACTGGACGGGACCAAAGTGCTGGTCACTTTCACCGTCGACGACGATGTCGCATTGGGCAACCGCACCGAGGCGTCGATCAAGACCGAGACCGTGCTCGGCACGAAGATGCTCGAGATAACTCCGCGCGGAGACGGCACGCTCCAGGGCGCTATCCCGGTCGAGCGCACTCGCTCGCCGTACGACTTACCAGATGCCCTGGGCGACTTGACCAGTACCGTCAGCGCACTGGACACCGCAAAGCTTTCTTCGGCGCTGACGACGTTGGCGAACACCTTCAAAGACACTCCACCTGATCTGAAGGCCGCACTGGAGGGCGTTGCGCAATTCTCCAGCACGCTGGACGACCGTGACGCGAAACTGCGCAGCCTGCTGACCAACGCGAACAAGGTCGTGGGGGTGCTGGGCAAGCGCAGCGACCAGATCGCCAACCTGGTCATCAATGCGAATGCATTGCTGGCCGAGCTTCTGACGCAACGCAATGCGGTTGACGCGCTGATGACCAACGTCGGCGCCGCGACGCGCGAGATCTCGGCTGTCATCGGTGACAACCGGACGCAGCTCAAGCCCGCCTTGGACAAGCTCAACAGTGTGTTGGGAGTCTTGGACGACCGCAAAAAGGAACTGCAGCGCACCTTGTACCTCATCCCGAAGTACGCGATGTCGTTCGGGGAAGTGCTGGGGTCGGGGCCGTTCTTCAAAGCCTCGCTGCCCAACCTGACACTGGGACAATTCGTGCAGCCGTTCACCGACGCGGCGTTCTCTGATCTGGGACTTGATCCCAATGTGCTGCTGCCCTCGCAACTTGTCGACCCGGGCAACGGCCAGCCTGGCCTACCGCTGCTTCCGTTGCCGTACCCACGAACCGGACAAGGCGGCGAGCCGCGGCGGTCAATCCCGGATGCAATCACCGGCAACCCAGACCAGCAATCGTGCGGTCCGGCCGGCACACCGTTGCCCGGCCCAGGCTGCTACCCGTACCGGCCGCCGCCGGCTGCGCCGCCGCCAGGTGGACCACCGCCGGGCCCGCCGGCGGATCTCAAGCCGCCGCCCAAGCAAACGCCGGTGTATGTGCCTGCGCCCAATGAAGTGCCTGCGAACGGGGGTCGCTGATGGCGTTCGCGAATGTCCGCGAGAATGTCGGCAACAGGCTGGAAAACTCAGGCGTGTGGATCGAGAACCATCGACGCATCACGAAGATCGGGACCGCGATCAGCCTGGTGCTGATCCTGGCCGTCGGGATCAGCATGATGGTGACGCCGTGGTGGAAACAGGTCACCCGGAACACCTACATCGCCTACTTCCCGAACACCAACGGTGTCTACACCGGCGACGAGATCCGCATTCTCGGTGTCGCGGTCGGAACAATCGAGAAGATCGAGCCGCAGCCGAACGCGGCGAAGGTCACGTTCACCGTCGAGTCGGAATATCCGGTGCCCGCCGACGCGCGCGCAGCGATCCTGTCGCCGTCACTGGTCACCTCGCGCGCGATCCAGCTCGTCCCGGTCTACTCCGGTGGACCGAAACTCGCTGACGGCGGGACCATTCCGGAGGACAGGACCGCGGTCCCTGTTGAGTGGGACGACCTGCGTAAGCAGTTGGAGAAGCTGACCGAGTCTCTGCAACCCACGACCGAGGGCGGCACCAGCGCGCTGGGTCAATTCGTCAACACCTCGGCGGCGAACCTGCGCGGTGAGGGCGACACCGCGCGTGACACCGTCATCAAGCTCTCGCAGGCGGTTTCAGCGCTCGGCGACCACAGCACGGACATCTTCAGCACGCTGCGCAACCTGGAGAAGTTCGTCTCCGCGCTGACCTCGAGCAGTGAGCTGCTGGCGTCGTTCAACAAGAACTTGGCCAACATCACCACGGTGATGACCAATACTCCCAACGAGTGGGGCCAGGCCATTGCGGGATTGGACGGCGCAGTCAACGATCTGCGTCCCTTCGTCGCCGAGAACCGGGAAGCCATCGGCACGACCTTCGACCACCTCAACGAGATCACCACGGCGTTGAACGACAGCCGCCGCGACGTCAAGCAAACCCTGCACGTCGCGCCGAACGTGTTCCAGAACTTCCTCAACATCTATCAACCGGCGCAAAGCGCGGTCACCGGGATTCTGGCCCTGTCGAACTTTGCCGACACCGTCCAATCCATCTGCGGTTCAATCGAGTCCGATGGCCGTGTCGGGGCTAAGAAATCGGCGCGACTGTGCGAGCAGTATTTGGCTCCGATCATCAAGAACCGCCAGTACAACTACCTGCCAATCGGTCTCAACCCATTCGTGGGTGCCTCGGCACGTCCCAACGAGATCACCTACAGCGAGGACAAGCTCAACCCGCACATACCGCCGCCGGGAGCGCCGGGTGGCCCGCCCCCGCCGACAGTCCAGGCCCGGGCTCACCGCCGACGTCGCCTCAAGCACTGCCTGGGGGCGCTGTACCGCCTGGGCCGGTCGCCGTCCATTCGACCGACCCCCATGGGGGACTGCCGGGCCTCATGGTGCCTGCGGCCGCGCCCGTGCCGCCGAAGGGCACACCGTGACGCGCACAGTATCTGCGGCGCTTGCTATCTCGTGCGTGTGCTTGCTGACGAGTTGTGGAGGATGGCGCGGTCTCAACTCGCTGCCGCTGCCGGGAACCCAGGGTAAGGGCGACGGTGCGTACACCATTTCGGCTCAACTGCCCGACGTTGTCGTCATTCAGCCGAATACCCGGGTGCGGGTCGCCGACGTCAACATCGGCAACGTCACCAAGATCGAGGTGCAGGACTGGCATGCCCTGGTGACCATGCGGATCAACGGCGACATTCGCCTGCCGGCGAACAGCACCGCCAAAGTCGGCCAAACCAGCCTGCTGGGCTCCATGCACATCGAGCTCGCGCCGCCGAAAGACGAGGCGCCACGCGGACAGCTGAAGAACGGCTCGGTCATTCCACTGTCCCGCGCTGCGACGTACCCGACCACCGAGCAGACCCTCGCATCGGTCGCGATTCTGCTCAACGGCGGCGGACTCGGTCATCTTCAAGAGATCACCCGGACTTTCGCCACGGCGTTGACGGGTCGTGAAAAAGAGATGCGCAGCCTGTTGACTCAACTGGACATCTTCGTCACTGAGACAAAGAAACAGACTGACGACATCATCACGGCCATCGACAATCTCAACTCGTTGGTCGGCCAGGTGGCCGACAAAGACCCGGTGGTCGACAAGGCGCTCACGACGATCCCGCAGGCGCTGGGAGTTCTTTCAGATACCCGGAAAACATTGGTCGATGCGATCGACAAGGTGGGCCAGTTCAGCGCGGTCGCCGCCTCCACGATCAATCAGAGCAAGAAATCGCTCGTCGACAACTTCCGTAACCTCGCGCCAGCGCTGCGCGAACTGGCCAACGCCGGGCCCGCGCTGACCAGGGGTCTGGACTTCTTGACGACGCTGCCGTGGGTGAAAAGCACCGTCCCGAACTGGTTTCGGGGTGACTTCGCCAATATCTCGCTCATCGTCGACCTGACCCTGAGCCGTCTGGACAGCGGTTTCTTCACCGGGTCGAGATGGGAGGGCAACCTCACCGAACTCGAGATGCAGTGGGGCAGAACCATCGGCCAGATGCCCAGCCCGTATACCGCGGTCAATCCGTTGATCGCGGCGTACCACTGGGGGGGTTACTAGCATGGCCCGGTCGAGTTCGCTGCGCCTGTCCCGCCGGATATGGACGCAATTGGCGATCCTGGCGTCGGTCACCATTCTGTCGATTGGTGTGATGGCATTCGGCTTTGTCAAAGTGCCTGCGCTACTCGGAGTCGGCAGATACACGGTGAAGGTCGACCTGCCCGCCTCCGGCGGGTTGTACCCGACGTCGGTGGTGACCTATCGCGGCAGCGAGATCGGCAGCGTCAAGTCGGTCGACGTCACCCAAAACGGAGTTCGAGCAAACCTTTCGCTGAAATCCGCCATCGCGATTCCTTCCGACGTCACTGCTGCAGTGCACAGCCGCTCGGCGATCGGCGAGCAATTCCTCGAGCTGACACCCCATTCCGGCACCGTGCAGGACACCGGCCCGAAATTGCGCGACGGCGACGTGATCGCGGTCGGCAGAACACAGATCCCGGTCGACATCGGATCCCTGCTGGACACAACCAACAAGGCTCTTGCGGCGATCCCGCAGGACAACTTGCACACCGTCGTCGACGAAGCCTCCAAAGCCGTTGCAGGTCTGGGGCCGGAGCTGTCCCGGCTTGTCGACGGCGGCACCGCGTTGGCGATCGACGCCGGCAAGACCAGCGACTCGTTCTCTCGGCTGATCGACGAGTTTCCGCCGGTGGCCAGCTCGCAGGTGCGAACGTCGGATTCGATCGCGACGTGGGCGCGGCGGGTGAACGCGATCACCAGTCAGGTGAAGGCACAAGACGACAGGTTCGCGGACTTGCTCAACACCGCCGGCCCGGCGCTCGACGAAGGCACCGCGCTGTTCGACCGGTTGGCTCCCACGCTGCCGGTGCTACTGGCGAATCTGGTCAGCCTGGGCAACATCGCCCTGTCCTACCGAAACGACCTCGAGCAGCTGTTGGTCATGTTCCCGCAGGGGACCGCGGTGATGTCGTCGATCATCGTGCCGGACAGGGTTGCCAAGATGGACTACAAAGGCATCTATCTCGACTTCAACCTGAACCTCAACTCGCCGCCTCCATGCAACGCCGGGTTCCTACCGGTGCAACAGCAGCGGATCCCCGTCCGGGAGGACTATCCGGACCGCACCGAACGGCGAGTTGTACTGCCGCATCCCGCAGAACTCCGACATGAACGTCCGCGGTGTTCGTAACGTTCCATGCGAGACCAAGCCGGGCAAGCGCGCCCCGACGGTCGAGATGTGTGAAAGCGACGAGCAGTACGTCCCGCTGAACGACGGCCTGTTCTGGAAGGGCGATCCGAACGCGACGTTGAGTGGTCAGAGTGTGCCCCAGTACCCGAAGGGCGGGCCACCGTATTCTCCGGGTGAGCACTGGCACCCTCCCGCTGAGCCGGTCAAGCCGCCGATCGCCATCCCCTACGATCCCTTGACCGGCAACTACATCGGGCCCGACGGCCGTCACTACAGTGACTCCGACC